>NZ_JASJUV010000009.1:0-252801 GCF_030125445.1 Pseudoalteromonas ardens | reverse complement strand
ATTTGACTCCCAACTCGCTGGCTCGTTGCTTTTCAGCGTTGTGCCCCGTGTCGGTGGATGCGCATTATAGGGAAATCGAAACCCAGCGCAACCCCTTTTTTGAAGAAAAGTGAGAAAAACAGCGCGTTCGGACAAAAATCACACCAAACCTCATAAAAGTGAATGTAAAACATGCAATATTGCACTTTTTTGAGGCTGGAGTTCTACAATGCAAAGCTCTACACTGGAACTAATCACTGAGACTATCGGTAATAGCAGGTAAAAAAGGGATACTAAAATGACAAACAAGTACAAAGGCAGAAGTTATAAAGGCAAAACCCCAAAACTAGCCACCGGCGTGTATGTGGATGAAAGCGCCGTTCTGGTTGGCGATATCGAAGTGGGTGAACACAGCAGTATCTGGCCTTTAGTCGCTGCACGAGGCGATGTCAATTATATCAGGATTGGTCAGCGCACTAATATTCAGGATGGCAGTGTATTGCACCTTACGCGCTCAAGCGCTGGAAACCCGGATGGTTATCCTTTGATCATTGGAGATGATGTTACCGTTGGTCACAAGGTGATGTTACATGGCTGCCAGCTGGGTAATCGCATCCTGGTCGGTATGGGCGCAATAGTCATGGACAATGTTGTGGTAGAGGACGATGTGATCATCGGGGGCGGCGCTTTAGTCCCTCCTAATAAACGTCTAGAGTCGGGCTACCTGTATGTAGGCAGCCCGGTTAAACAAGCTCGTCCACTCAACGAGCAGGAGATTGCCTTTCTAAAGACGTCAGCGCAGAACTATGTCGAGCTAAAGGATGACTACCTCTCAGAGCTGGACTAACTCGATTTCTCCTTGTGCCGAGTAAGTCTCTTCTTCTATTAGCTGCTCGGCCTGCATTTCATAATCAAACTGATGTGCTTTAAAGTGCGTGATGGCCTGTTCTTTAGTTAAGGAGGTCGCAATCACACAAGAAACCAGCATCCCCGACACCATGGCCGTAAAGATCAGACATTGGCGCGTCTCGTCGTAGTGAATATCATCATTGATTAAGATTTGCTGATTCACAGGCTACCCTCTTTCATTGCATTAAGCACAGGCGCTACCTCTGGCGTTTGCCCTCGCCACAAGGCAAACGCTTCAGCCGCCTGCCCTACCAGCATCCCCATACCATCTACACACTGAGCTGCTGCATTATGAGTAGCAACCCAGGCTAAGAAGGCGGTTTGCTGATCGCTGTAGAACATGTCGTATGCCAGTGTACAGGTACTCACATGCTGAGGGTCGATATCAGGCACCTGCCCTGTCACACTCGACGACGTTGAATTAATCACCAGATCATAGCTCTGCACAGGCACCTCATTCAGTGCCACCCCCTGAACATTGCCATAGTCAGAAAACAACTGCGCAAGTTGCTGCGCTTTTTCTGCGGTGCGATTGGCAATCACAACACTCGCCGCCCCGGCCTGCAAAAGCGGATACACACAACCGCGAGCAGCACCACCCGCACCTATCAGCAGTATACTTGTACCAGATAAGGACGCTGTGTGGCGCAATAAGTCAGCAACGAGTCCTGCACCATCTGTATTATCACCCAGTAATGACCCATCTGGTTGCGGCATCAAAGTATTGACCGCCCCTGCTAATCGAGCCCGCTCCGTCAACTGTCCGGCCAATTGATATGCTCGCTCTTTAAAAGGCAGCGTGACGTTAGCACCCAAACCACCTTCGGCAAAAAAAGTCGTAACGGTCGCTTCAAACTCAGGGAGCTCGGCCAGTATGGCCCGGTACTCAATGACTGAATTAAACTGACCAGCAAATTGCGTATGAATGGCAGGAGATTTAGAATGCTTAATCGGGTTTCCAAAAACCGCGTATTTATCCATTGAACAGCCTAACTATATAGTGATGTTATATGAAGCAGTTAATTAAACGCATCTTTAACCAAGATGCAAGTGACAATCAATCCTCAGGTACAACACACCAGGCGCCAACGCCCGAGAAAACGCCTTACGAAATCATCGGCGGTGAATCTGGAACCCGAGCACTGGCTAACCGTTTCTATGACATTATGGAAAGTGACCCTTACGCAAAGCCTTTATACGACATGCACCCTTTACCACTGGATCGCATCCGTCAGGTGTTTTTTGAGTTCCTATCCGGCTGGCTGGGTGGCCCAGACTTGTTTGCGGAGCAATATGGCCACCCCAGACTTAGAATGCGCCATATGCCGTTTACGATAAATAAAGACTTGCGCGATCAGTGGATGTATTGCATGGACAAGGCCCTGGATCAGGAAGTGGACAACCCTTTGTTACGAGAAGGGTTGCGAAAATCGCTGGCTCAATTAGCCACTCACATGATAAATCACGACTAAAGTATTAATTTTATATTAAATTAGCGCAATAATTTTTTGCGCTAAGTCAAACTGGTCTGGTTACTAAACACGCATAATAGCGGCTCAGCTTTTTTAAGGTGCGATGCGTGTGAAATCCATTCAACATAAAATTTATGCGTTACTTGCCATTACAGGCGTGCTGGTGCTCATCGCCAGTATATTAAGTAACTCCAGCCAACAAAAACAACTGGCCGAAGAAACCGTCGAAACCAATATTCGCTTATTGGCAGACAATTATTTCGATTCTATCAACACCATGATGCTCACGGGCACCATGGCAAACCGAGAGATCCTCAGCGATAAGATGCGCAATCACGATAATATTGAAGATGCGCATATCATTCGGGGCGATAAAATCAACAAACTATATGGCATGGGTAACCCCAATCAGCAACCCACCAGCGACGTGGAACGGGCAGCTTTACAAGGTGAAGAAACCCTGGTCATTGAACAGCGTGATGGCAAGCGTATCATGACCTATCTTAAGCCAATGGTGGCCAGAGAAAACTATAAAGGGACTAACTGCTTAGGGTGTCATCAGGCACAAGAAGGTGACGTACTAGGTGCGGTGCGAATTAGTTACTCACTCGAAGACATTGACGATACCGTACATAATAATACCTGGATCAGCACAGGCTTGCTGACCGGCATCTTTGCCACCACCTTTGTCATTCTGGGTATCATCTTCCGCAAGCTCTTTATTGTCCGGCTGAAAACGCTGGGTCGTACGATGCGCCTGGCCACCCAGAATAAGGACCTGTCATTACGTATCGACGATACCATAGATGATGAACTGGGGCGGCTGGCGATTAACTTTAATAAGATGATGGCCTCATTTAAAGATAACATTGCCCAGGTATCAGCCTCATCCCATGTCCTGATCCAATCGGCTGAGCAAATCTACAACGCTGCTGACACCACAGAGCAGGCCATTCAGGAACAGAAGCAGGGCACGGACTCAGTCGCTGCCGCTATCAATGAACTGGAAAGCTCTTCCAGCGAGGTAAAGAATACCACCCACTTTGCTTCTGAAAAGTCCGATAGCAGTAATCACCTGGCTGAGCAAAGCATGGCCGTTGCGGAACACACGGAGCAGAGCATCAATCAGTTGGCGCGTGATGTACGCCAGGCAGCCGATCAGGTCAGCCAGCTTCAGACTCAGACCTTGGAGGTGGGCAAAGTCCTGGAAGTGATCAGCAGTATTGCCGAACAAACCAACTTGCTGGCTTTAAATGCAGCAATCGAAGCAGCGCGTGCCGGGGAAGCAGGCCGCGGATTTGCTGTGGTTGCCGACGAAGTCCGTACCTTGGCGACCCGCACCCATGATTCTACAGACGAAATCAAACGCACCATCGACAAGCTGCAAAACGAAGCGGCACAAACCGTGAGTGCCATGAGCGCGTCTTGTGAGGAAGCCGATGATCGCGCCATGCAGGTGAAACAGGTAGCACAGGCACTCAAGGATATATCTAATCAGATGCATGAGATTAACGCACTGAATGTGCAAATTGCCGATGCGACGGAACAACAGAACCTGGCAGCAGAGGAAATTAATCAAAGTGTGGTGGCCATCCGAGACAATGCTGAGCAGTCTTTAATTGATGCCCATGGTAGCAAGCAGATCAGTGAAAACCTGCTTGAACTGGCCCGCTCTTTGGATGAGCAAGTACGCAGCTTCCGTCTTGAATAACCCTGCCCTGAAATAAAAAAGGCGCCATCGGCGCCTTTTTTATTGAATCATTGAGCTTAGTCTTCTAACGAGGTTATTGCCAGCCAGTCCCGCGGACGCAGGAAATGCTTATACAACACCGCCTCTGGCGCATCATCGGCCGGCGTAAAGTCATATTCCCAGCGTGCTAACGGTGGCATGGACATCAGGATTGACTCTGTTCGCCCACCCGTTTGCAGACCAAACAACGTACCCCGGTCCCAGACCAGGTTAAACTCCACATAGCGACCACGACGATATAACTGGAACTGACGTTGCGCTTCACTGAATGGCGTTGCTTTGCGTTTCTCCATGATTGGCACATACGCTTCCAGGAAGCCTTTGCCAACTGCCTGCATATATTCAAAGCTGGTATCAAAACCCCATTGGTTAAGGTCATCAAAGAACAAGCCACCCACACCCCGGGTTTCTTTGCGATGTTTAAGATAGAAATAATCATCACACCACTTTTTATGGTCATCATAGACCTGCTCACCAAACGGCTCACACAGCGATTTAGCCACACTGTGCCAGTGCTTCACATCTTCCAGTACAGGATAGAAAGGCGTCAGGTCAAACCCACCGCCAAACCACCAGATAGGCTCTTCACCTTCTTTTTCTGCAATGAAGAAACGCACATTCGCGTGACTGGTTGGGATGTGGGGGTTTTTCGGGTGGATCACCAAAGACACACCACAGGCATGGAAACTGCGTCCCGCCAGTTCAGGCCGATGTGCGGTTGCAGATGCAGGCATTGACGCGCCATAAACGTGAGAGAAGTTGACTCCCCCCTGCTCGATTACCGCGCCGTCACGCATCACACGAGTACGACCACCGCCACCTTCTTCGCGCTGCCACGCATCTTCTATAAACTTGCCACTGCCATCCGCCTGCTCCAGGCCCTGGCATATTTCATCCTGCAGAGCGAGTAAGAACGCTTTAACGGACTCTAAGTTCACCTGACTCAAGGCATTAACTCCTTATGATTTTGCCACTCAGGGCATCACGGATCTGGCTTGGGCTGGTTTGCTTACCCAATTCGCCCGCCTGATAAAATGCCACTCGATCACCAAAAGCCGTCTCAGCCTCAGCCAACGTCTTAGCAGGCTCTTCACCGCTAAAATTCGCACTGGTAGAAACAATCGGTTTACCAAATGTCTGGCACAGTTGTTTAACAACAGGGTGATCGGTCACTCTAATCGCAATACTTGGGTTGCCGCCGGTCACCCACTCTGGAGCAGTCGTCTTGACTGGCAACAACCAGGTCACAGGGCCCGGCCAGGAGGAAAATATTTCTGCACGTTTATCCTGCGGAATTTTACTGTCATCAACGTACGGCAGGCACTGAGCAAAATTGTCGGCGATCAGGATCAGTCCTTTTTCTACCGGACGGTCTTTCAGTGCCAGCAGCGCATGGACGGCTTGTTCGTTATCGGGATCACAGCCCAGGCCAAATATCGCTTCGGTCGGGTAACAGATCAGCCCCCCTTGCTGTAATGCTTCGACGGCATTTTGGGGTAACTGGCGTTGCGTGTCTTGTTCGCTCACTGAGGCTCCTCAATTGTATGCTGACAAACTTTCTGCGGGCATTGTAGCACAGCTTTTCCACCCCGGTGTTTTTGCACCATGACCGGCCAGCCGCAGGCCTCACAAGCGTGCGCTATTGGTGGATGGTTAACACTGTACTTGCATTGTGGATAGGTATCGCAGGCATAGAAAAACTTGCCGTACTTATTCTTGCGTTTGTGTAATGTGCCTTTATGACATTTAGGACAAGGCGGGCCGGGCGCTTCTTCCGGCTCTTCATCATGGGCAATATAATGGCACTGAGGATAGCCGGTACAACCAATAAACATCCCATAACGACCATTGCGCACCACTAAAGGTTCGCTACATAAAGGACAGGCACTGTCTTCGAGCACCTTGATGTCATGGTTATCATGATGGGCGATGGCGCGAATATAGTCGCACGCGGGATAGCTGGCGCAGCCAAGAAAAGGACCTGACTTGCTGTGTTTGATCACCAATTCGGAACCGCATTTGGGGCACACTTCATATTCCCGCTCCAGGGCGTGCTGGTCTGCATTAAACAATGAATGATCTATTTTACTCATAACAAGTCCCCGTCCACTTCACCCCTATGGTTTGCGCCCATAATAGTATCAAGGGAAAGTAATATAAGGAACACAGTTACGTCAGTCAGGCAATCTGCCTGACCTAACGAAGTCGCGTCCCGGGATAGAATCGGAGGGACTTAGTGCAGCGGGCCGGTTGGCTCTTCAAAGATCAGATCTTCCATCTGCGCATAGGCATGCTCTTTACCGGGGACATTAAACAGTACCATTAGGATCACCCACTTCAGATCGTCCAGGCAGATGGCCTTCTTATCCAAAGCGCATAAACGGTCAATGACCATTTCACGTGTGGTGCTGTCTATCACCCCGATCTGCTCAACAAACATCAGAAAGCCCCGACATTCTATGTCCAGCATGGCACATTCTTGCTCAGTGTAGATCCGGATCGCGCTATCCGGGCGGGCGTTTAAATAGGGAATTTCATCAGATTGTTGTAAATCGGCCAGTTGTTCAAGCCAGTCCAGTGCTTTGTAAATCTCGTCTTGATTAAAACCGGCCCCGACCAGTTCATCTGTGAGTTCGTTTTGTTCGACGAAGATATCCGCTTCGCTGTGAATATAGTTTTCGAATAAATACATTAGGATATCAAACATAATTAACCCCTCGCTAATTTGATGTAGCCGTCTAGTACGCGTTCTACTTTGTCTTCAAGCTCAAGGTCCAGCAGTCTGGCAAGTACCCTTTCTACTGGCCACTGGGTCCTCTGCGATAAGGTATCTACACTGGTTACCTCAAAGCCGAGATGTTGCAATACGGGGCAGTGCTCCTGTTTTTTGTCACTTTCTACTATATATAGACCGTTTTCGGAGAAAAATCTTACCTCTTCGAGAATATCCTCAACTCGCTCGGTGAGTTTTGCGCCCTCTTTCAACAGATAATGACACCCCTGAGATAAGGGATTTCTGATCGACCCGGGCACAGCAAACACCTCTTTGTTCTGCTCCAGTGCATAACGCGCAGTGATCAAAGAACCACTTTTTATTTCAGCCTCAACGACTAGCACCCCCAACGACAGCCCGGAAATAATGCGATTACGACGTGGAAAGTGCTCGGCTCTGGGCTGGCTACCAGGCAAAAACTCGCTGATCAACAGACCCTGCTCTGCCACCTGCTGATATAAACTGTGATGTCGCCGTGGATAAATCACATCGACTCCGGTGCCAAGCACAGCCAAAGTCGCCCCACCCTGGCTCAACGCCCCTTGGTGGGCCGCGCCATCTATACCTCTTGCCAGCCCAGAGGTCACCGCCATGCCCACATTACTGAGCGAACGACCAAATTCCCTGGCAATATCTAAACCGGTGGCTGTTGCGTTACGACTGCCTACGATGGCAATTTGCGGTTGAGACAGCAAAGACAGTCGCCCTTTGCAAAATAACATCAAAGGGGCACTACTGATCTGTTTTAATAACGGGGGATACGCAGTATCAAAATAACCAACTAGTTGAATATGCTGCGCAATACAGTGTTGGATGAGCGTATCTATCGTATGCCAGTCTGGCGCTTGCAGATAATGGATAGCATCCTGAGATAATCCAAACTCGCGCAATGTGGTGGCTGTGGCGTTAAAGAGTTCGGCTGGTGAGATGTGTTGGGTCGCGCGCTGCAATGTGCGACTCCCCAACCCCGGGCATAGTCTCAGTGCCAAACTGTGCCGCAAATCCAGTGTTGTCATGCTCCCTCCCTGAGCCTGTCCAGCTACTGTGCTTCATTCTATCCGCTTTATTGTGACGCGGGAGGTTAACGACTGCTAACGGAGTCTCCCACTCTAACGGGCTGACGGGTCTTAGTGACCATGGCATAACTAATGTTGTCATATACTTTAAACAGCATCAGTTCACCCACCTTTTCCTTTGGCATGTGCCAGACGACGCTGTCTTCGTCATTCTCTTCGCCAAACCATTCGCTGACTTCGGTGATCACCTTATCCAGGCTGCTGGCATCCTCAACATAACTTGGGCCCGCTTCACTTTCAATCACTGTAGGAGACTGACGATGAATTGCAAGTACATTCCCCTCTTGCAGGTCGTCTTTACGACCTAAGTCGATAACCACCACCGCCATGGTGCTGAACTCTCGCAGTTTATTACTGCTGGCAATGATGTTGCCAGAAATGGCCTGAACAGGCTGAGTCATTTTAAAGTTAGCAGAATAACTTTGCCCGCTGGAGATCGGCATCAACACATCACTGGGTTTCACTTCCCGGCGCACTGATTCTATTTTTAGTGTGCTTGGCTGACCTGCCTCAATGTTACCAGTCCTTATCACCCGGCCCGTTCCGACCAGCACCGATTCATAGGCTAGTATCGCGCCGTTATCCGGGTCCCGGTAAGCATCTCCTTTGCGATAAATACCGTAGTTCCCTCCCCGCGGCAGATCCCCTTTTACATACAAAAGGTGACCCTCGATGTTCATTTTATAATTAAAGTTTGAGCCCAGCACCATAGGCAATTGGGCAAAATCGCCCTCAGCCATTGCTTGTTCAAAGCGCATAAACGGTTCCATTACCGCCAATGGCAAGGTAGGTATAGCCTGATTTTTATCGCTCACAACACGGACTTGAGGTGATAATCGACGTACCCCTTTGGCCAGACTCAGACGTGGGTTACCCTCGCTGTCGTAATGTAGCGATAACACGTCTCCCGGGTAAATCAGATGCGGGTTCTTGACCTGTGGGTTCCACTGCCACAATGCAGGCCACTTCCAGGGACTGTTCAGATACAGGCTAGAAATATCCCAAAGGGTATCCCCTTTCTTAACAACATAACGCTCGGGCGCACTGGTTTTTACCGCCAGCGTTTGTGCTAGGGCAGGAAAAACAGCACTCGTTGCCAGCAAAAGGGCGGCAATATGAGATTTCATGCAGGCTTCCTTGAGTTATTTTTCGATATTATCCACCAAAACCTGTTAAAGGGGAACGTGAATGGCTAAAATAAGAGCATACATTACCCCATTTAATTCAAGTGTAAAAGGTATCTATGGCTAAGTTAGCAGTACTGAGTTTTCCAGATGAACGTTTGCGCACGGTTGCAAAACCGGTTGCCGAAGTCAATGACAAGATCCGTCAGATCGTCGCAGACATGCTGGAAACTATGTATGAAGAAAATGGTATTGGCCTTGCTGCTACGCAGGTAGACATTCACCAGCGTATTGTGGTGATCGATGTTTCAGAAGAACGCGACGAACCGCGTGTGTTGATCAACCCGGAAATCATCGCAAAAGATGGCTCAACCATCAGTGAAGAAGGCTGCTTATCAGTGCCTTACTCCTATGCCAAAGTGGATCGCGCAGAAACGGTGACGGTTAAAGCACTTAACGAGCATGGCGAAAGCTATGAGTTTGACGCCGATGGCTTACTGGCCGTGTGTGTGCAACACGAACTAGACCACCTGCAGGGCAAGTTGTTCATCGATTACTTGTCGCCGTTGAAGCGTCAGCGGATCCGTAAAAAAATCGAAAAAGAAGCCAAACTAGCGGCACGCGCATAAGCGTGTCGTTACCGACTATCAATATACTACCTAACTGGAACCTCAAGTGAGCAAATCTCTGCGTATTGTCTTTGCGGGCACCCCGGATTTTGCTGCCAAGCATTTGGCGGCGCTGATCGCATCACATCATGACGTTGTCGCTGTATACAGCCAACCAGACCGCCCTGCTGGGCGCGGTAAAAAACTCAAAGCCAGCGAAGTGAAAACTCTGGCATTAGAACACGATCTGCCTGTCTACCAACCCCACTCACTCAAATCTGATGACGCACAGGCTGAACTTGCTGCACTGAATGCAGACGTAATGGTGGTGGTGGCGTATGGTCTGCTGTTACCTAAAGCCATTCTGGACACTCCCCGACTGGGTTGTCTGAATGTCCATGGTTCAATTCTGCCACGCTGGCGCGGTGCAGCCCCAATCCAACGTGCTATCTGGGCAGGCGATAAAGAAACTGGCGTGACCATTATGCAAATGGATGAAGGTCTGGATACCGGCGACATGCTGCACATTGCTACCTGCCCGATTGATGAAGACGAAACCAGTGCCAGCCTGTATAACAAACTGGCCGCACTCGGACCGGACGCGCTGGTTGCCACATTGGATAAATTGGCTGCTGGCACGCTTAACGCCGAGCCACAGGATGACGCCCAGGCCAACTACGCCAAAAAGCTCTCTAAAGAAGAAGCCAATATTGACTGGCAACTAGACGCATTGCAAATAGAGCGTAACATTCGCGCCTTTAACCCCTGGCCAGTATGCTACACCCAAATGCAGGGCCAGACAGTTAAAATTTGGCAAGCCAAGGTTGTCTCTCAGCAAGGCACACCCGGACAAGTACTCAGCGCCGACAAGTGCGGGATCACTATCGCCTGTGGTGAGCGAGCGCTGACTATCACTCAACTCCAGCCCCAAGGTAAAAAGCCCATGTCGGCACAAGACTTCCTGAATGGCCGCAGCGACTGGGTCGCTCCCGGTAGCCAGGTGGGTGCCTGATGGCCAATGTACGCGCGCTCGCCGCGCAAACTCTGTTTCAGGTCGTTGATAAAGGCCAGTCCCTGACAACCCAACTGCCTTATGCAAGCCGTCAGCTACCAGTGAAAGATCGCGCCCTGTTGCAACAGATCTGCTATGGCGTTTTACGCCACCTGCCCAGTCTGGAGCACTATTGTCAGCAATTGCTCGAGCAACCGCTCAAGGGCAAAAACCGGGTATTTCAGTTTTTGTTATATGTGGGTATTTATCAGCTGCAACATATGCGCGTGCCTGCTCACGCCGCAGTGGCTGAAACCGTCAATGCAGCTAACAAGCTGCAAGCGCCTGGCTTGAAAGGACTGATCAACGCGGTATTACGTAACTTTCAGCGTGCTCAGGAGACTTTAGAAGCCAGTGCCAATGCAATCCCTGTCTGCAAGTACAACCACCCTGGCTGGTTCATTAAAAAGCTGCAAGCCGCTTACCCACAGCAGTGGGAAGAAATTTTAACGGCCAATCAGCAACAAGCACCGATGTGGCTACGCGTTAACCAGCGTCAATCAACCACAGCAGATTATGCAGAACGCCTTGATGCCGAAGGCATTGCCTATACCCTGGATGCGACCTTTGCAAATGGCATTTTGCTAACCAAGCCGGTTGATGTTCAACAATTGCCAGCGTTTGCTCAGGGTGCCAGCTCAGTACAAGATGCAGCAGCACAAATGGCCGCCCGCTTGCTCGCGCCACAAGACGGTGAGCATATTCTGGATGCCTGTGCCGCACCAGGTGGCAAAACCTGTCATATTCTCGAATTAGCCGATGCCAATGTGATTGCTTTGGATGCGGATGGTGAGCGTCTGAAACGCGTTGACGAGAACCTGCAGCGCCTGCACCTCAGTGCACAGTGCCTTGAAGCCAATGCGGCCACCCCAGATACCTGGTGGCAAGGTGAACAATTCGATCGCATTTTATTAGATGTGCCCTGTTCGGCAACCGGCGTGATCCGTCGACACCCGGACATCAAATGGCTGCGTCGTGCCACCGACATTGATGAGCTGGCAACTTTACAAGCCCGTATTCTGGATGCAATCTGGCCATTACTTAAGCCCGGCGGTACCTTAGTGTATGCCACGTGCTCCGTTTTGCCTCAGGAAAACACAGAGCAAGTAGCCGCGTTTTTATCACGCACAGCGGATGCTCAACTCACGCCATTGCATGAACGGGACACGCCGGACGCACCTGGTTTGCAACTGCTACCAGGTCATACTGATGGCTTTTATTACGCACGGCTGAAAAAACAATAATAGCGCTTAACTAACTTATGAAAATCATCATCTTAGGTGCCGGACAAGTCGGCGGTACACTGGCCGAAAACCTGGTCGGCGAACAGAATGAAATTACCGTTGTCGACATTGACGGAGAACGATTAAGGGAATTGCAGGACAAGTATGATCTGCAAGGCGTAACTGGACACAGTGCCCACCCGGATGTGCTCAGACAAGCCGGTGCCGAAGATGCCGATATGGTCATTGCGGTGACCAGTTCGGATGAAGTGAATATGATCGCCTGTCAGGTGGCATATAGTATTTTTAATACGCCCACTAAAATCGCCCGGATCCGCTCTGAGCAATACCTAAAGTATCGGGAAAAGCTATTTCATAACGATGACTTGCCGGTCGATCACTATATTGCGCCGGAGCAACTGGTTACCCGTTATATTCGCCGCCTGATCGATTACCCTGGCGCATTGCAGGTGCTGCAATTTGCCGAGGGTATGTTATCTCTGGTGGCCGTTAAAGCTTACTATGGTGGTCTGCTGGTTGGCTATGCGCTGTCAGCACTGAAGGAACATATCCCCAATGTGGATACCCGAGTCGCGGCCATTTACCGTCAAGGTAAAGCCATTAAACCACTGGGTACCACGGTCATAGAAGCCGACGACGAAGTGTTCTTCATTGCGGCGACTAAACATATCCGTGCGGTCATGAACGAGCTGCAAAAACTCGAACGGTCTTATCGTAAAATTATGATCGCCGGTGGCGGTAATATCGGTGCCGGTCTGGCCAGATCATTAGAAAAAAATCACAGTGTTAAGCTTATCGAGCGTAATCATGACCGGGCATCATCCTTGTCAGAAATGCTCGACAACACTGTGGTCTTTTGTGGTGATGCGTCTGATCAGGAACTGTTATCCGAAGAGCATATTGAACAGGTTGATGTGTTCATTGCGGTCACCAACGACGACGAAGCCAACATCATGGCTGCCATGCTCGCCAAACGCATGGGCGCGCAGAAAACCATGGTGCTCATCCAGCGAGGCGCGTACGTTGACCTGGTACAGGGAGGGGAAATCGACATTGCGATTTCACCTCAACAAGCGACCATTTCAGCTCTGCTTACCCACGTTAGGCGTGGTGATATAGTAAACGTTTACTCACTTCGTAAGGGCGCTGCTGAAGCCATTGAAGCCGTTGCACACGGCGACGAGAACACCTCAAAAGTAGTTGGCCGCGCCATTCGGGACATCAAGTTACCAGCAGGCACCACCATTGGCGCCATAGTTCGTGACGACGAAGTACTGATAGCCCACGATGACACCATCATCCTCTCAGGAGATCATGTAATCATGTTCCTGATCGACAAAAAACAGATTGGCGTGGTTGAAAAGCTCTTCCAGGTCAGTGCACTGTTTGTGTAATGCTCAGGCCCTGGCTGACCAACTGGTTTGGTCAGCTAGTGCTCGTCTTCTTCAGACAGGATAGACAAGTCTATCAG
Organism: Pseudoalteromonas ardens; assembly: GCF_030125445.1. Classification (NCBI taxonomy): domain Bacteria; kingdom Pseudomonadati; phylum Pseudomonadota; class Gammaproteobacteria; order Alteromonadales; family Pseudoalteromonadaceae; genus Pseudoalteromonas; species Pseudoalteromonas ardens. The sequence goes on along the minus strand of NZ_JASJUV010000009.1, from coordinate 239,344 downwards.
GTAGTCTTTTAACACCGCTTTGATCGTCGTATCCGGGCCCACGACCTGGATCCCCAACGACACATTGCCCTCTGCACTTTCAATAATACGGCACACTTTACCTTTGATAGCAGACGCATTGTCGTCTTTACCTTCAATCAATACTTCACAGTTTTCTGATTCCAGATCGTCAGGCAGGTGTTCTTTTTGAATATCAAACATCATACCCGACAGCGAAATGTCTTTGATCACGCCCACTTCATTGTAGTCGGGCAACTGCAAAATAGCAGGGATTAACGCTGGTACGCGAGTTTGAGCGCGTAGCTGATAGGTTTGTACTTCATGGGGATAGTAAAGAAAAATAAGCCGCGCGGGGTGATTACTAATGGCTTTAATGGTCTCTTTGAAAGCAATGATCTGCCCATTGCTATCTTCAGGCAGGGCCCGGACAATGATCTCCGTCCCCGTCTTCACATAATCAGCCGCCGCGCCGAGTCGCTTAGGGTTGGGATAATTTAAAATAATATACTGATCTTCAAGCACCCCGATAAACTCAGTACGGACGCGTTTCCGGCTGGCTGGCATGACGATTTCAATATCAATCAAACTGCCTGCGGGGATCTGCGTTAAGTGCTTCCTGCTCCGTTGCGTTTTACGCTTCAACATCTTGTAACCCTGCTAACTACTCTGCTGATAGTGTAGCAGCAAAATACAATTATTATAATGGTAAAAAACCCATTACAGGAACAGGGTTACCCTTGTTGTAAATATCCTTTCAGCAAAATTGCTGCATCTCTGAGCGTCATCATACGGCTTTGTACTTCGAGCGTACTCAGAGCCAGGTGTTGTTCATAATGCTCGGTAAAGAACAGCATAGGTTCACCATTACGTTTTGTAATAAAGGTAATACCCAGCATGTGCTCATGATCAGTGTGTGTTAGCCGTCCAGTGTGTTCTTTGAGCACCAGAGGAGGCAAAGTACGTGTTTGCCACAATGCATTTTCTGAAATAATACCTATCACACACTCACCGGCTTCGACGCCATCGTCACGCTGTAGTGGGACACTTCCGTGAGCAGATGGCAGGCAACTATCATACTGTAAGCACCCGGTTCCACTCATATACTGGTTAAGCTGAGCCACACATTCAGTTAAGTCACTGGCGCCGTCAGACAGGTTTACCCGGCTGATCATCCCTGCTTGAATTGCTTTATGTTTATTTTGATGTGACATGGCAAACATCTCGGCCATTCCTCATAGTTTTGTTTTCTGGCAACACCCACTGTCCGGTGTGGGTAACTTAAAAAAAGTAGGGAGTTAACCCTGACGATACAAATATGACATCGCCGCTAATGAAAAAATGCATTTTTTGCGTTTTTTGATATATTTTTTTAACCAGCGTTAATCGAGCTAATACACAACCTTATATAAAACAACGTATATCTATGATTTAAATGGAATTGTAATTATTTTGAAATGTAAAAGTCAGAAAAATAAATATTAAAAAATTTACAAACATACCTTTATTAGGTCATTAAGATTTGCTTGGGAAGCATGCTGAACAACAGACTAGTCTTACGCTGTGGCAGCAACGAAAGAGTCGGACCGGCCTTTTGGATAAGTGATGAAACAAGCTAACCCGTCGATACTTCGGGCCCCTCGTTCGATTGGCAGTGCTTACGACAGGGATAGATCAACCTTCCACAGCTCGGCTAGCCAGTTTAGATTGGTGCAGAAAGCCATCCATGGCGGTGTATTCCGGCTCGGCCATCCACGGCCTCGCGTTCGGCACTCTCCGAGTGACATTAAGTCACTCGTCGTCGCATAGCGACCGTGCCTCACCCACGCCAGAACGTGGGGGTGAACAGTACTAACAGGGTGAAAATTTCGAGACGGCCGAATACCATGGCCAAGGTTAAAATCCATTTCGCTGAGTCGGGGATATCCCCATAATGTGCCGCGACATCACCCAAACCCGGGCCAAGGTTATTTAAACATGCCGCGGTTGCTGAAAACGCTGTGATATTGTCCAGCCCGGTGCCCAGCAAAGCAATCATGATGATCACAAAGACCAAGGCGTAGGCCGAGAAAAATCCCCATACAGCTTCGACTACTTTATCGGGAAGCGCTTTACGCCCCAGTTTAATGGAATATATGGCACGAGGGTGAACCAGACGATTCAGCTCTCGGATCCCCTGTAAGTAAAGCAAGAAAACTCGCACCACTTTCATGCCGCCGCCCGTAGAACCGGCACAACCCCCAATGAAACTGGAAAAGATCAGCAAAATAGGCAGGAATAAAGGCCAGGCCGCAAAGCTGTCTGTGGCAAAGCCCGCGGTGGTACTGATAGAGACCGCCTGAAACAGTGCATGATCCAGCGTTTCGTCACCATTGCTATATACCTGCTTAGACGACAGCACCGCAAAACATAACACCACCAGCGCAAGCTGAATAAACAGAAAAACCTTGAGCTCAGGGTCTCTGAAGTAAACTTTAATGTTGCGACCCGCCACGGCGGCATAATGCAGTGAAAAGTTGGCGGCGGCAATGAGCAGGAAGAACACACAAATGGCATTGATCATCGGGCTGTCAAAGTGGCCTATTGAGGCGTCATAGGTCGAGAACCCACCAATGGCAATCGTCGCAAACGCATGGCAGATGGCATCGAACCAGCTCATTCCGGCCCAGGCATAAGCCAGCGTACAGGCCAGAGTCAGTGTCACATAGATATACCATAAATGCTTGGCGGTATCGGCTATCCGGGGGGTCATTTTCGAGTCCTTAACCGGGCCGGGTGTCTCCGCCCGGTATAGCTGCATGCCACCAACGCCTAGCATTGGCAATACCGCAACGGCCAAAACAATGATCCCCATACCACCGAGCCATTGCAATTGCTGGCGATAAAAAAGAACTGATTTAGGTAAGTATTCAATACCCGTTAATACCGTTGCGCCCGTGGTTGTCAGGCCAGAAAACGCCTCAAAAACCGCATCGGCAAACGACAGATTGGGTTCACTCAAAAAGATCAGCGGCACAGCCGCAAAAGCCCCCAGTACCAGCCAAAACAAGACCACGATCAGGAAGCCCTCTCTGGCTTTCAGATCGCCCTGCTCTTTGCGGTTTGGGTAATAGGCCATCAGGCCAATCAGCACGCTAAAGATAAATGCCAGGACAAACGGCACACCACCGCCGTCCTTATAGATCAAAGACACCAGAGCCGGTGGCACCATAGTCAGACTAAAGAGCGCTACAAGCTGTCCGAGTATCTTTATAATGGTACGAAATTGCATGGCGCGATTCGCGAGTTATTGTAATTACACCTGATTGTCTAATACATCACTCAGTTAGTAAACCGCGAAACCCGCCTCAGGACGCTTTGAGCCTGAATGACACAGCACCATGCGTCAGATCATGCACCGACGCAATCGCTGTTTTTGCTTCACGACTATCCAGTTCAATCTCCCAGGAGATAGACGCACCATACTGCTTATCTATATTAAGCACGGTGTATTGGCTAGTAAGGTGCTGCTCTATACTCCCCTGCAGGCCATAGTCAGATTCACCCACTAAGGTAGTGGCGGGGATCTTAATTTGCGTCGGCAGTGTGTCCAGCGCATTGTTAAGTGTCCCGCCATAAGCGCGCACCAACCCCCCTGTGCCAAGCTTGATGCCCCCGAAATAACGTGTGGTCACGGCGGTGATCTCTCCCAGTCCGGAGCCCAGCAACACATTTAGCATCGGTTTACCGGCCGTGCCATTGGGTTCCCCATCATCTGAAAAGCCCAACACATGGCTGCCACCCGGCGCACCGGCAATATGGGCCCAGCAATTATGCCGGGCATCCGGATATTGCTCGTTAATAGCACGGATAAATGCCTTAGCATCCTCTAAGGTGGGCGTATGGGCAATGTGCACGATAAACGTGCTTTTCTTAATTTCTTCGTGATGTGAAATGGTACTGCTTGGAATGGCGTATTCAGACATGAGAATTCAACAAAACAACACGGGGAGCACAAGGCTCCCAGTTTAACACAGTTAACTCCGACGCTGTCTTAATCCAGCGTCAGATCCCGGGTCATATTCTCCAGGCGGTCATCATGGACAATGATATTATCTTCGATGCGGATCCCGCCGTATGGCTTGAACGCGTCGACTTTATCCCAGTTAACGTACTGTTTGTTGTCAGTTTGCGCCAGATCACCCAAAAGAGAGTCAATAAAATACAAACCAGGTTCAATGGTAAATACCTGATCAGCTTCAATCTTACGTGTACAGCGCAAGAACGGGTGCCCTTCTGGTGGTGCCTGATGCGTCCCCAGTTCATCCGCCATAAAACCGCCCATGTCATGAACCTGCAAGCCCAGGTGGTGACCCAGACCATGCGGGAAGAACGTCGATGTAATGCCCTGCGCTAGGATCCCGTCAACGCTCAGGCCACGCACCAGATCAAAATCCACCAGCACCTGAGCTATGCGCTTGTGGCAGTCCAGGTGCAACTCGCCATATAGCTTACCCGGTTGTAATCCCTGACCTAACTCAATCTGATGGGTATTCATCACCTGGATAAGATCAGAAAACTCTCCCTGACGCGCAAAATCATAAGTACGCGTAATGTCAGATGCGTAACCATTGAAGTTAGCCCCTGCATCAATCAGGAAAGATAAGTGCTGCTGCGGCGCACGACGCTCAAAATGTGTGTAATGCAAGATCGCACAATTCTCGTTTAACGCCACAATGTTGCCGTACGGCGTGTCATTTTCCATGTGCTCAGTGGCTTGCAAATAGGCCTGCTGAATACCGTACTCAGACTCTTTGGCATAAAAGGCATCGCGTGCGGCTTTGTGGCCCAGCACTGCAAGGCGATTTGCTTCGCGTAAACAGGTAAGTTCATAGTGGGTCTTGTAGGCGCGGTGGAAATGCAAATAGTTCATCACCGGCTCCGGGTTCACCTGCGTAAATCCGAGTGCTTGTGCCACTTCAAGATACTCACCAATATAAGCCAGGTTAGCTTTATCGTACGGTAAGTATTGTTCAACCTGATCGGGCTGAAGCAGCAATTGAATGTCAAAATAATCAGCCCAATAGTCACTCGGCTCGTCCGGTACTTTGTGCCAGAAATCCACAGGACGATAGAAAATCAATTTAGGTTTATCAGTGCCATTCACGACCAGCCAACAGTGTGGATTATCGATGACCGGTAACCACGCCTTGAATTGCGGGTTCACCTTGAACGGATAATACATGTCATCCAGAAACTGGCGCTTGGCCTGCCCGGAGTGGATCACGAGCCCGTCCAGATTCTCACGTTCAATTATGGTCTTCGTACGCTGTTGCAGCGTTGCGATATGCTCGGCATACAAATTTGCTAATTGTTCCATTGGTGTACCCATTTTATTTAATTCGCTTGTCACTGAGTCTAACATAGCGCCACAGGTTTAAAGAAGTAAAGCGGGCCGCGGCCAGCCTCGCTATCGCGAGACAAACCGACAACTGGGCAGGTTGCGCGCTTTACTTACCACCGATCTGCATATCAAGAATGCCGGCCAGAATGTTGCCCTCACGGCCTAACTTGGCGTGATAAACCTGACGATACGCCATGACATTTTTAACATAGTCCCGAGTTTCCCGGTACGGGATCAATTCGATCCATAACTCCGCAGGCATAGCCTCTTGTGGGATCCAGCGCTTCACCCGATGAAAACCGGCATTGTAAGAGGCCGTGGCCAGGATCTCATTGCCTTTATTCTTCCCTTTCAGGTAATCAAGATAATCGGTACCCAGACGAATATTGGTCGCCGGTTTCATTAATTGACGTGTCGATACCCGTGACTTAGCCACATACTTCGCGGTGCTGGGCAGCAGCTGCATCAAACCATATGCATCGGCATGAGAGCGCGCATCGGGCGCGAATGAACTTTCTCTGCGGGCAATCGCAAAGCTCCACGCCAAATCAACTTTATTGCGTTCGCTGTAGCGAACAAACAAATCGTCAAATGCCATTGGAAAACGTAAGTCTACATAGTTCCAGGCTTTGATCTGAGCCAGCGTATAAATGGTGCTGTCATACCAATCGAGTTCAGCGGCCAGTAACGACGCCGCCAGTTTTTCCGCGGTACTGGAGGTATTGGTCAAATAATTCCACTCTCGACGCGCTGCGGTAAAGCGCTCCAGTTCATAAAGCGCTTTTGCCCTTTTAAAGCCAGGCGCTTCCGAGACCTTGGCCACAATGCTCGGCGGCACATTCAGCGGCTCAGCATTGAGTTGCGCAGGCAGATCAAGGCGCGCAGCAGCAAGAAAGCCATAGTAATCACGCTTCGATGCAATCTGTCGCCACAGAGCTTGCGCCTTTTCCGTCTGATTACGTTTGGCATAGCTATAGCCCAGCCAGTATGTCTGACCATGACTGAGATTTTCCATGCCCGTAAACAGCACGGCGATCCCTTCCCAATCCTGCTCTTTAAGCATGTTACTCATCAGCCACTGACGCAGTTTCTTATCTTGTAATTCCGGGGGCACCTTATTTAGCCAGAACTTTGCCTGCTCATGCCCTTTTGAAGCCAGTGCCAGGGCAAACCGATATGCCACACTGTCCTGCTGTGCCTGAGTAAAGGTAAACATGCCCTGCAATTTATCCCAGGCGCGCAATGCCAGTTTAGGATCACGCCAGATCAAACGCCGGACACCATAAACGGCTATCTCCGCTTCTTTGGCAGAGCGCTGCTTATATCGGTAAAGACCAGCTGATGCACTGGGGTCGCGCCGTACGCTAAGATACAGATCTGCCAAATAGGCTTCATTGCGAGGCAGCAAGGTTTTTAAATACTTCAGTAACGATGCCTGACCGCCCTGTGCGGCGTGCGTGATCCTTTGCCACACCAGCGCTTGTGTCCGATACCCGGCTTTTTGCCAGCGGCTAAACAATTTATCGCAAGCTTTGGGTTGAGACTTACCGACAACCCACAATGGCTCTACCTGATCCAAAATGGCTTTCTGTGGCGCGCCCAGGTCGAGCTGGAACTGTAAGTAGGTACATTTCAGATCCGCATTGGTGGTGTCCTGATAATGTTCTATAAAAAGGGCTTTCTTGTTGCGACGCTTGAGATAATTCAACCAACTCTTTCGTACCATCCAATCCAATGGCGTATGATCGTAAATCGACAAAAACCGCCCTATTTCGTCCTGATATTTGAGCTTTGGGTGGCGTTTATAGAAGGTTGCCTCAACATAAGGCTTGAGGGGATGATCGAGCTCAGCCAGCGACTTTTTAAAAGCCTGATAATTGCCACTCCACGCTACGCGCTCTGCGTCTTTAAACGCCTGATGCGGATCCGCAGCCTGTCCCAGGTGACTCCAGGCCCCGCTGCACACTGCTAGGCACGTGACAGCAAAACGACTAGACCATAATTTCATAGTGCTTAACTTTCATTCTCTTGATTGTCAGTTAATGTTCTGGCGTGTCAAAAATGCAACTAGATAAGGCCCACACCAAAACACCTTCCTTTCTGTGAGTTCCCTGCCCGGGCGCACTGTGTACCCCAAACAGTCGTGTGTTAAACACCAGACTATTGTGTGACAACTTGCCCAAGGCTTAACGTCCGGACAAACCTTGTCATCCGGAAAATAATCAGCCAAACCACCTTAGCATTGTGCCTAACCCTTTGCAGTAAACCTGCGGTAAATTTTTCATTGCAATTTTCTTTTAAAGACGCCACACTGAATGAAATGACAACTCATCGTACCAGTGTAAAAACACGGGAGAACATGTATGTTAATGAAACGCGAGTCCTTTGTTGTGGATTTCTACAAAGGCAAAATCGCTGAGTTTAAGTTTTGTTTGCCAGGCTCGGTCAATAAATTATCTCAGCAAACCCTGCAAGATTGTCATGCGGCGCTCAAAGAGCTGGCACAACGTGATGACATCGACGGCCTGATTTTTAGCTCCGACAAAGACCACTTTATTGTTGGTGCCGACATTTTCGAATTCCTGCCCACCTTTGACCGCCCGGAAGCCGAGCTGGTTGAATGGATCAAAGCAGCCACCGACGTATTTGATGCCCTGGAAGATTTACCTTTCCCAACCTTGTCTGCGGTCAATGGTCTGGCACTGGGCGGTGGTTGTGAGTGGGTACTTGCTACCGATTATCGTGTTGCCTCTGACAGCGCTAAAATTGGCCTGCCAGAAGTGAAGCTGGGCATTATGCCAGGCTTTGGTGGTACCGTACGTCTGCCACGCCTTATTGGTGCGGACAACGCGATGACCTGGATCACCACAGGTAAAGAAAACCGCGCAGCTGACGCGCTAAAAGTCGGCGCAGTGGATGCCGTCGTCGCCCAGGACAAGCTGATGGACGCCGCACTGCGTACCATGGAGCAAGCCGTTGCCGGTAAGCTGGACTGGCGCGCTAAGCGCCAAATCAAGCTCGACCCGCTGAAAATGAACCGCGTTGAGCAAGGCATGAGCTTTGCGATGGCCGAAGGTATGGTCATGGCCAAAACCAAAGGCCACTACCCGGCACCTGTGATGGCAGTTAAAACCATCAAAGCTGCTGCCAATATGGGTCGCGATGAAGCGATGGCAGTCGAAAACGCAAGCTTCGCCAAACTGGCTAAAACCGCAGAAGCAGCGGCACAAACCGGGATCTTCCTGGCCGATCAGTACATCAAAGGCGTTGCCAAGAAACAGGCGAAACAAAGTCAGACAGACATCAAGCAAGCTGCCGTTCTGGGTGCTGGCATCATGGGTGGCGGTATCGCTTACCAGTCGGCGTATAAAGGCACACCGATTGTCATGAAAGACATCAGTCAGGGTGCGCTGGACTTAGGTATGGGCGAAGCGGCTAAGTTGCTGGGCAAAAAAGTCGAGCGTGGTCACATGAAGCTGGACAAAATGGTTGGCACGCTGGCACAGATCAAGCCGACGCTGAATGACCGTGACCTGGAAGGCAGTGACATCATCGTTGAAGCGGTTGTCGAAAACCCACAGATCAAGAAAACCGTACTAGCGGGCCTTGAGCAGCAACTACCCGCTGGCACTATCCTGACCTCGAACACTTCAACCATTCGCATCGATGAACTGGCAGAAGGACTGGCGCGTCCTGAACACTTCTGTGGTATGCACTTCTTTAACCCGGTGCCTAAAATGCCGTTGGTTGAGATCATTCGCGGTGCAAAAACCTCAGATGACACCGTTGCAGCTGTTGTCGACTACGCACTGAAGCTGGGCAAGTCGCCAATCGTTGTGAATGACTGTCCGGGCTTCTTTGTTAACCGTGTCTTGTTCCCTTACTTTGCTGGCTTCAGCCAGCTGGTCGTAGAGGGTGCTGACTTCACGCAAGTCGACAAAGTCATGGAAAATGTCTTTGGCTGGCCAATGGGACCGGCTTACCTGCTGGACGTTGTTGGGATCGACACAGCCAATCACTGTACCGGCGTGATGGCGGATGGTTTCCCAACCCGCATGGCACGTCAGGACAAAGACCCAGTTGCCCACCTGGCCAACGCAAATCGCTTTGGACAGAAAAACCAGAAAGGTTTCTACCAGTATGCACCAGATCGCAAAGGTCGCCTGAAGAAGAGCAAAGATGCCGACGCCGTTGCCCTGCTGAGCGAAATTTGTGATGCACCGGCACAATTTGACAAACAAACCATCATCGAGCGCTGTATGGTACCGATGATCAACGAAGTCCTGCTGTGTCTGCAAGAAGGCATCGTTGCCTCACCACAAGAAGCCGATATGGCACTGATCTACGGTATTGGTTTCCCGCCGTTCCGTGGTGGCGCATTCCGTTATCTGGATCAACTAGGTCTGGCGGAGTTCGTGAAAATCGCCGACAAGTACGCACATTTAGGCGAAATCTATCAGGTGTCGGAACAAACCCGTGAGTGGGCAGCTGCCGGTAAAGTATTCTACAAAGTGGAGGGTCAGTAACATGGAACAGGCTGTAATCGTAGATTGTATTCGTACGCCAATGGGCCGCTCCAAAGCTGGCGTGTTCAAACACAAACGAGCTGAAGATCTGAGTGCCCACTTGATGAAAGGGCTGCTGGATCGCAACCCGGCTGTGGCACCGGATTCTATCGATGACATTTACTGGGGTTGTGTACAACAAACCCTGGAGCAAGGCTTCAACGTGGGCCGTAATGCCGCCCTGCTGGCTGGCATTCCACATACAGTACCTGCGGTCACGGTAAACCGCTTGTGTGGTTCTTCCATGCAGGCACTGCATGATGCCGCACGCGCGATCATGACTGGCGCTGGCGATACTTACCTGATCGGTGGTGTGGAGCACATGGGCCATGTCCCGATGACGCACGGTAATGACTTCCACCCGGGTTTGTCGACTTCGGTTGCACAAGCTGCGGGTGTCATGGGTCTGACTGCGGAATACCTGGCTACCCTGCACGGTATTAACCGTGAGCAGCAAGATGCCTTTGCGGTTCGCTCACATCAGCGCGCTCACGCAGCCACTGTCGAAGGCCGTTTCGCTCGTGAAATTTTACCGATGGAAGGTCACGATACCGATGGTGCACCGGTGCTGGTTGAACACGACGAAGTGATCCGCCCGGAAACCACCATGGAAGGCCTGAGCCAGTTACGTCCGGTATTCAATCCGGCTTCTGGCACAGTCACAGCAGGTACGTCATCTGCTCTGTCAGATGGTGCTTCAGCCATGCTGGTTATGAGTGAGTCAAAAGCCAAAGAACTGGGCCTGCCGATCCGTGCACGCATCAAGTCAATGGCAGTTGCAGGCTGCGATCCATCCATCATGGGTTATGGCCCGGTTCCTGCCAGTCAGAAAGCGCTGAAGCAGGCAGGTCTGAGCATTGAAGATATCGATGTAGCAGAGCTGAATGAAGCGTTTGCTGCACAGTCATTGCCGGTTCTGAAAGACCTTGGCTTACTGGATGTTGCCGACGAGAAAGTAAACCTCAATGGTGGCGCGATTGCACTGGGCCACCCTCTGGGCTGTTCGGGCTCACGGATCAGCACATCCTTAATCCATATTATGGAAGACAAAGGTGCGAAATATGGGCTGGCGACCATGTGTATTGGTCTGGGCCAGGGTATCGCCACCGTGTTTGAACGCGTTGACGACTAACCAATTCGCGATTCCCTAACCATTTTAACTTGGTGACCAAGGCAAGCTGCATACCGTAGCTTGCCTTTTTTATATCCAGACAGCGACCCGTTCACACGAGTATTTATTTGTTATACAAGGCGCGCTAGAATAGGCGTTTTATTTATCGGGGACACAGCCATGAACTTTGACAACACTGACCACACTCTTGATGCGATTGGCTTGCGTTGTCCTGAACCCGTGATGATGATCCGTGGTAAAGTAAGAAAAATGCAGGACGGTGAAACCCTGTTGATTCTGGCCGATGACCCGTCAACGACCCGGGATATTCCCAGCTTTTGTGAGTTTATGGATCACACTTTGGTAGCCAAAGAAGTGGATGACCTTCCTTACCGCTACCTGCTAAAGAAAGGGAAATGATTTTTGAGCTGGTGAGGAGCCCCACCAGCTATATCAATGCGTGTACTACACGAGAATTGGACATTCGATACAAGATATCCAACCACGGTGCCAGGTCGCTAATTCTTGCTGTGGACCGCCACCCCCATTGATCGCAGGAGTCGCCTGCTGCCCAATAACTTGCTTATCAGATAGATTTTTAACTGCTTTTTTATTTAGTTTTATTTTCATTGTTTTTCCTTGTTTATTTTATTTAACTCAAGGTTCACAATATCAAAACAATTAAGAAAGTACAATATTCAAGCGAAAAAACTGCACACTTCGTTTTGTGCAGTCCCGGCTTAATCGCGCTGGACTATGACTTTTGGCACTGCGCCTCTTGAGTCCAGTGAAATACGGTACCAGCCTTTTCTATCTGGCATAAAAGCAAAGTAGTTGTACACAGTGTCACAGTCCGCAACAACCGGTTTGCCCAGGTTCACTTTGCCATTATAGCGAAAGCCGCAGTTATAACCTGGCGTCCATTTCGCATCCGCAATTTTAAATTCATACACTTTTCCCGGGCTCATAAAGCGAACCCGTACGCTGTACAGCCCCGTCTGGGTCTGCGTCAACCGGTAAACTTCGTCGGCATCCCACAAAGTAAAGTCGCCGCGCAAATACATAGGTCTGTCCATGGCTGGAGACGCATTGCTTGTGACTTGTTGCTCACTTGAATTATTCGTTGACTGATGAGGTGCCGTCGTACAGGCACTCAACCCCAATGCCATTATCAAGGCAATGATGTGCTGTTTCATTGTTAATCCCGATCACAAAAATAAAAGCCAGCACGAAGGCTGGCTTGTTTTAAGCGTGTCTGTCTTAGTTCTGCAAGACAGAGATGTCCGCCGTATTGAGGAACAAACGGCTCAGCTGGCTGAGTAACGCCAGACGGTTTTGCTTAACCGCTTCGTCGTCAGCCATGACCATGACATTATCAAAGAAGTTATCGACCGCTTCGCGCAGGCTTGCCAGTCGGGTCAGTGCTTGCTGATAATCCCCTTGCGCATAAACCGGTGCCAGTTCGGCAGTCAGCGCAGCGACTTCCTGGGCCAGCTGCTGCTCTGCCGCTTCAGACAACAACGCAGAATTCACCTCAGCGTCGCTGGTGACATTATTCTTCGCCAAAATATTGTTAACGCGTTTGTTGGCTGCGGCCAGTGCTTCTGCCTGCTCCAGTGTTCTGAAGTGGCTCACTGCTTTAACGCGACGGTCAAAGTCAACCGGCTGAGAAGGACGACGTGCCAATACCGCCTGGATCACATCGACCGCAATGCCTTCATCCTGATACCAGGCACGGAAGCGGCCCAGCATGAACTCAAAGACCTCTTCACCAACATTGTCGTTGGTCAGCTTGTCGCCGAACAAAGCACGAGACTTTTCAACCAGCGCATGAATGTCCAGCTCCAGCTCTTTCTCAACCATGATGCGTAATGCACCAATGGCAGCACGACGCAGGGCAAACGGGTCTTTGTCACCTTTTGGCGTCTGACCAATACCAAAGATCCCCACCAGGGTATCAAACTTATCAGCCAGTGCGACTGCGCAGCTGATCGGGTTTGAAGGCAAAGCATCGCCAGCAAAGCGCGGCATATACTGCTCATTCTGCGCCACCGCCACCTCTTCGGCTTCACCGTCAATACGTGCGTAATGCATACCCATTACACCCTGCACATCGGTGAACTCCATGACCATTTCGGTCATCAGATCTGTTTTACTTAACAGGCCAGCGCGTTCTGCTAACGCTTTATCTGAGCCCAATTGCTCGGCAATAAAACCAGCCAACGCGGCAATGCGCTCTGACTTGTCTTTCAATGTGCCTAGCTGTTTCTGGAACAACACAGTGCCTAATGATTCCAGACGGCTTTCCAGTGTTTTCTTCTTATCCGTTTCAAAGAAGAACTGTGCATCCGCCAGACGAGGACGAACCACTTTCTCATTACCAGAGATGACCACACTTGGATCTTTACTTTCAATGTTTGATACAAACAGGAACTTGTTGATAAGCTGACCTGACTTATCCAGTAGCGGAAAGTATTTCTGGTCGTCTTTCATGGTGTATATCAACGCTTCAGCAGGGACTGACAGGAACTCTTCCTCGAATGAGGCCACCAAAGTAACCGGCCACTCTACCAGGGCAGTTACTTCTTCCAGCAGATCTTCATCCATCGCAACAACCGCACCCAGCTTGTCCGCTTCAGCATTGATCTGTTCACGGATAAGCGTTTTACGTGCTTCATAGTCAGCGATGACATAGGCCCCTTTCAGCGTATCAAATGCCTCATCGGCATGATTGATGCTCACACGTTCAGGGTGGTGAAAACGGTGGCCCTGTAGCTGATTTGAAATGGCTTTACCCAGGACTTCACCCTGCACAATTTCACCGCCCAGTAAGGCAGCAACAGTGTGAACCGGACGGATAAACTGCGTCTTATTGGCACCCCAACGCATTGGTTTTGGGATCGGCAACTTAGCCAGTGACTTGGCAATAGCATCAGATAACAGCGCGCTGGCCTGCTGACCTGCAACGGTAGCACGGTGCAACAACCAGGCACCTTTGTCGGTTTCCATTGTTTCGGCTTCTGATACTTCAATACCACAGCCACGTGCCCAGCCCATAGCGGCTTTGGTCGGATTACCGTCGGCATCGAAAGCGGCTTTGGTTGCCGGGCCACGCTTTTCAACCACTTTGTCCTGTTGCTGGGTTTGCAAGTTCGCGATTTTTAAACCCAGACGACGCGGTGACGCATACCAGCTAATATCTTCAAATGCCAGCTCAAGGCCGGTCAGTTCAGCCTGCATATTGTCAGCAAAGGATTCTGCCAGCTTACGTAAGGCTTTTGGTGGTAACTCTTCAGTACCAATTTCAATAAGTAGATTTTCTGTGGTCATGATTAATCCTTACAAAGCGGGAATCCGAGTGCCTCACGGGCCTCATAATAAGCCTGAGCACAGGCTTTAGACAGCGCACGCACGCGTAAAATATAACGCTGACGTTCTGTCACAGAAATCGCATGACGGGCATCCAACAGATTGAATGCATGCGATGCCTTCATTACCTGCTCATAGGCTGGTAAAGGCAGTCCCGCTTCGATCAGCTTCTGGCTTTCCAGTTCACACTGATCGAACTGCTTGAACAAGGCGTCAACATCCGCATGTTCAAAGTTGTAAGTCGACTGTTCAACTTCGTTCTGATGGAACACATCGCCATAAGTCACACGGCCCATAGGACCATCGGTCCAGACCAGATCATAAATGCTGTCCACACCTTGTATATACATTGCCAGACGTTCCAAACCGTAGGTGATTTCACCAGTAACTGGCGCACATTCAAGGCCTCCCACCTGTTGGAAGTAAGTGAACTGAGTCACTTCCATACCATTGAGCCAGACTTCCCAACCCAGACCCCAGGCACCCAGCGTCGGTGATTCCCAGTTATCTTCTACGAAACGCACTTCATGGGTCAGGGTATCGATACCAAGTGCTTCCAGCGAGCCCAGATATAGCTCCTGAATATTTTCAGGCGACGGCTTCAAGACCACCTGAAATTGATAATAATGCTGCAGGCGGTTTGGGTTTTCACCGTAACGACCGTCAGTCGGACGACGACAAGGTTGTACATATGCGCTCGACATTGGCTCCGGGCCAATCGACTTAAGGAAAGTCAGCGGATGAAACGTGCCCGCACCCACTTCCATATCCAGTGGTTGCGCAATAACACAGCCTTGCTGTGCCCAATAGTCCTGTAAAGCCAGGATCAACCCTTGGAAGGTTTTGATATCGTATTTTTGCATAGTTGGCTTATTTTTGTATGGTACATGGAACCCAGTGTGGCGTACTCAAAACAGTGGCCAGTCTGGGCTAATAATGTCTGAAAATTATGCTCAGTATACCGCGAGCGTCACGCCGTTTTAAGCGTTATCACTAAAAAAGCACGTAAAAAACCGCGCTTCCCACCCTCTGTTTGCTGGCTCAGGTTAGGCTTCAAATATCAAACAAAAAGTCAAAGTGCGCGTATGAAACGGAAAAAGCCACTCGCTGTGGAGTGGCTTTTTGGAATTTATCGACAAGCGGTAACTTGTTTATACATCCAGGTTCACAACGCGCAATGCGTTTTGCTCGATGAAATCGCGGCGTGGTTCCACCTGATCACCCATCAGGGTTGCAAACAACTGGTCAGCTGCAATGGCATCTTCAATGGTCACACGTAACATGCGACGCGCTGCCGGATCCATTGTGGTTTCCCAAAGTTGGTCTGGGTTCATCTCACCCAGTCCTTTATAACGTTGTGTATACAAGCCACGCTTGGACTCTGAGATCAGCCAATCCAGTGATTCAGCAAATGTATCAACAGGCTGTGTTTTTTCACCGCGCTGTACATAACCCGTTTCACCAATCAAGTGTGCAACCGACTTACCTGTATTCACAATGCGAACATAGTCTTTCGAGGTAATGAAGTCGTAGTTCAGTGTATAAGCTTTATCAACACCGTGCTGGCGAATATTAACAACTGGGTAGTACATGTGACGTTCGTCATCATAGCTTACTTCCGCATTGTATATAGTGGCGTCTTCATCATGTTTGTCCAGATCAGTAACGAATGCTTGAACCCAGCTTTTAACTTTCGCTTCATCACTCAGGTCTGCTTCACTAAGCTCATTCTGATATAACAGACGAGACATCATGGCACGCGGGTACTTACGTGTCAGACGTTCAATCACGTCAATGGTTTTCTGATAATCATGAACCATATTTTCAAGACGATTACCGGAAACGGCCTCTGCGCCCTCGCTCGAGTAGATACTGGCACCATCCAAGGCTAACGTTGTCAGGTAGTCTGTCAGACCGTGATCGTCTTTAATATAGCGCTCTTGTTTGCCTTTTTTCACTTTATACAGTGGCGGCTGAGCAATATAAACATAACCACGCTCGATGATCTCTGGCATTTGACGATAGAAGAAGGTCAACAGCAGTGTACGAATGTGCGAGCCGTCGACGTCCGCATCGGTCATGATAATAATGCGGTGATAACGCAGTTTTTCCGGATCGTATTCGTCACGGCCAATACCACAACCCAGTGCAGTGATCAGTGTGGCAACTTCCTGCGAAGACAGCATCTTATCGAAACGTGCCTTTTCGACATTCAGAATTTTACCTTTCAGTGGCAAAATAGCCTGGTTCTTACGGTTACGGCCCTGCTTGGCCGATCCACCTGCTGAATCACCCTCCACGATGTAGAGTTCAGATTCTGCCGGATCACGTTCCTGACAGTCAGCAAGCTTGCCAGGTAGGCCAGCTAAATCCATAGCGCCTTTACGACGAGTCATTTCACGCGCTTTACGTGCGGCTTCACGGGCACGTGCTGCATCAATGATTTTGCTTACAACTGTTTTAGCATCACCCGGATTTTCCAGTAGATACTCTGTTAGCTTCTCAGCCATTGCTTGTTCAACCGCACCCTTCACCTCACTTGAAACAAGCTTGTCTTTAGTCTGAGACGAAAATTTTGGATCAGGCACTTTAACACTCACGACAGCCGTTAAGCCTTCACGCGCGTCATCACCAGTCGCGTTGCTTGCTGTTTTAGCTTTCTTGTTAAAGCCTTCTTTTTCCATGTAGTTGTTTAGCGTACGAGTCAGGGCACTACGGAAACCCGCTAAGTGTGTACCGCCATCTCGCTGAGGGATGTTGTTTGTAAAGCAGTAAATATTTTCCTGGAATCCATCATTCCACTGCATGGATACTTCAACACTAATGCCGTCTTCGCGTTCTGAAGTGAAGTTGAATACATTTTGGTGAACAGGCGTTTTTTTACGGTTCAGGTATTCAACGAATGCCTGAATACCACCTTCATACTTAAAATGATCTTGCTTGTTCTCTTCACGCTCATCACTCAGGATGATACTTACCCCTGAGTTCAGGAAAGACAGTTCGCGTAGTCGCTTTGCCAAAATATCATAATGGAAGTTGGTATCAGAGAAAGTCTCTGCACTCGGCCAAAATCTCAGCTCAGTTCCCGTGCTCTCAGCTTCACCAATTACACCCAGTGGCGCATCTGGTACACCCATAGTGTATTTCTGCTGATGCACTTTGCCATCACGGCGAATTGTTAGTTGTAGTTTTTCTGATAGTGCATTTACAACAGAAACACCTACGCCGTGTAGGCCACCTGATACTTTATATGAGTTGTCATCGAATTTACCACCAGCATGTAGCACGGTCATGATGACTTCTGCCGCTGACACCCCTTCTTCAGGGTGCAGTTCCGTTGGGATACCTCGGCCATTGTCTCGAACTGACACAGAGCCATCAGTATGGATAGTAACGAAGATATCGTCACAGTGTCCTGCCAACGCCTCATCAATAGAGTTGTCGACGACTTCGAAGACCATGTGATGTAGTCCAGTACCATCATCAGTGTCCCCGATATACATTCCCGGACGCTTCCTTACTGCATCCAATCCCTTCAGTACTTTAATACTCGATGAATCGTAATTATCAGACATGGTGTATTCCAATTATTTTGTTATTAAGCGGCCATGTTCCACGTGGAACATCTCAACATTTCGTTTCATGGGTTCCACAATGGCCTGGATACTTTCGGAGTTTATCGCAGTGATAAATAGCTGCGACTGACATTCTGCAAGTAAATGCGCGATGCTCAGCATCGTCTCCTGGCTCAACTCCGAAGGTAAATCGTCGATCAGCAATATGGATTGCTTCTCGGTCTCGGCCTCAATTAAGTTATTCTGTGCGATTTTTAGCGCATAGAGGGTTAACTTTAACTGACCCCGAGACAGTATATTTTCAACGCCATGGCCATTAGCATAAAAGTTAAAATCGGCTTTATGTGGCCCTTTAGTTGTATAGCCAAGCTTGCTATCCCGCTCCAGTTGGGCGTTTAGCACCTCAGCCAGTTCCCCTTTCCAGCCTGCGTCATAGCGCATTTCAAGGCCTTTAAAGATGGGGCTTATCTCCCCTATCTTATCAAAAAAATGGCGCTCAAACCTACTTATATACGCCATTCTGAACATATTTATTTGCTCAGCCAAACGAACAAATTCTCGGTCCCATGTACGTATCTGAAGCTGGTACTGAGCAGGTTTAGTTTTTAGCAACGCATTTCGTTGTTTAAGTACTTTGTTGAAGTCTTTCCAGACACTATAAAACTGATGTTCCACGTGGAACACACCAAGGTCGAGAAACTTTCGCCGCTCTTTTGGTCCCCCAAAAAACAGCTCGTAGCTCTCTGGTGTGATCACCTGGGTGGGCAGGATCTGCGCCAATTCAGCGATTTTGCGACTCGATTGACCTTGGATCCTGAGCTGTGTTTCACCCTGCAAATTTTTGCTTATACCTATGGGGATAGACAAACTATGAAGTTGCTTTTTACCATGAACAATACACTTATCCTGCTCATGACGGATCATCAATTTATGTTTGTTCGTTCTAAATGAACGCCCATTAGAAAGGAAGTAAATGGCTTCAAGCAGACTGGTTTTTCCGCTGCCGTTCTCGCCTAAAATGATATTGATTTGTTCGCTTGGTGAAAAAGAAAGGGCCTCAATATTGCGAAAATTATTGAGGCTAATTTGATTTAAACTCATTTAAGAGTGCACACTTCTTTCTACAGGCGCATAGGCATAACGACATACATTGCAGTGTCGTCGCTCGCCCCTTCGATCAGGGCACTGCTATTGGTATCTGCTAATGTAAACTGCACATCTTCTGTTTTTAATGTGTTGAGTACATCCAACAAATAGGAGACGTTAAAGCCAATCTCCAGGTCATCGCCCTGATATTCAACCTCAACGGTTTCCTCTGCCTGCTCCTGCTCCGGGTTATTCGCGCTGATCTTCAACATACCATTCGAGAGGTTAAGACGTACACCACGGAACTTTTCATTGGACAGAATAGAGACGCGCTGGAATGCACTACGCAACCACTCTCGGTTCGCATTCACCAACTTATCACCACCACGTGGTAACACTCGGCGATAATCCGGGAAGCGCCCATCCACCAGCTTACTCGTCAAAGTGAACTCAGGATCCAAAATACGAATATGGTTACTACCAAACTGAATAGTCAGTGGCTCATCGTCTGCTGGCAACAAACGCATGATCTCCTGCACACCTTTACGCGGAATGATCAACTGACGTTGTGTATTTAATGACGCACCAAGCTGATGCTGAGCAATCGCAAGCCTGTGCCCGTCGGTTGCAACCGTTTTAATCTCACTATTATCCACCTCAAAGGACATCCCATTGAGATAATAACGCACGTCCTGGTTGGCCATCGAAAAGTGAGTCGCTTCTAATAACTGACGTAATTCCTGACGGGTAATTTGAAACTCAACTTCGCCATCCCACTGCTCAAGGTTTGGAAAATCTTCGGCTGCCAGGGTCGTCAAAGAAAAGCGACTTTGGCCACTGGTCAGCAATAACTGATGCTCCTGACTACTCAGTTGCAACAAAGATCCATCCGGGAGACTCTTGCATATATCGAGTAACTTTTTTGCTGGCAACGTGATACTGGCATCTGCAACTTGCTCTTCCAGTGTCACATTCGCGACCAGTTCAATCTCTAAGTCTGTGCCCGTCATCGATAACACGCCGTTTTTCACTTCGACCAGAACATTAGACAAAATCGGCAGTGTGTGTTTTCGCTCAATGGCACCCGAGACCTGCATCAAGGGTTTTAAAAACTGTTCTCTTGAAATCGTAATTTGCATACTAGGCCCTTAAGACGACAATGTTCGGATCAGGTTTTGATAATCTTCTTTTACTTCGTGACTCTCGTCACGCAGTGCTTTTACTTTACGACACGCATGCAACACAGTGGTGTGATCACGCCCGCCAAAAGCATCACCAATCTCCGGTAAACTGTGGTTAGTCAGTTCTTTAGACAACGCCATAGCAACTTGTCGGGGTCGAGCAACCGAACGGCTACGGCGTTTTGATAGTAAATCTGAAACACGAATACGATAATACTCGGCAACGGTACGCTGAATATTGTCGATGGTCACCAGCTTATCTTGTAATGCCAGCAGGTCACGGAGTGCTTCTTTTACAAACTCGATAGAAATCGGCCGGCCTGTGAAGTTGGCATTGGCAATCACCCGGTTTAAAGCCCCTTCTAATTCACGGACGTTAGAGCGCAATTTCTTAGCAATGAAAAATGCCACTTCGTGAGGCAAATTGATATTACTCTGCTGCGCTTTTTTCATCAGGATCGCAACCCGTGTTTCCAATTCAGGTGGCTCGATAGCAATCGTCAGGCCCCAGCCAAATCGAGACTTAAGACGATCTTCAACGCCCTCGATTTCTTTTGGGTATCTGTCCGACGTCAAAATGATCTGCTGATTGCCTTCCAGCAATGCATTGAAGGTATGAAAGAACTCTTCCTGTGAGCGTTCTTTATTGGCAAAAAACTGAATATCATCGATCATCAGCGCATCAACACTGCGATAATAACGCTTAAACTCTTCAATCGCATTGTTCTGCAATGCCTTAACCATGTCCTGAACGAAACGTTCAGAATGCATGTAGACAATCTTGGCATCTGGTTTTTTATCAATAATGCCATTGCCCACCGCATGTAACAGGTGGGTTTTACCTAAACCTGTTCCACCATAAATAAACACCGGGTTAAACGCAGAACCTGGATTATCGGCAACCTGAGTTGCAGCTGCCTTCGCAAGCTGATTCGACTTACCTTCAACAAAGTTATCAAAGGTATAGTTTTCTTTAATATTGGACTTCACCCCAGACTTAGGGGCCGGTTCTACTTTAGCCGAGCTGGGCGCGCCCGCCGATGAGGCAGCCGGCTTAGTCACAGTACCAGTTTGCACACTCTGGCTACTCTCGCTAGAGGCTGGTGCACTGTTTACTGCGCCAATGGGTTTACTACCTACATCAAATCGCAGCTCAGGCGCTTCATCGCCACAGATCTCTGTCAGTAGCTCACTGATGCGATTTAAATACTTTTCTCTCACCCAGTCCAAAACAAATCGATTTGGCGCATAGATGGTCAAGGTATCTTCGGTACTTTCTGCTTGTAGTGGTCGCACCCACATATTGAACTGCTGAGAAGGCAGCTCATCCTGCAAAACATATAAACAACTTTGCCAAACCGACAGATACACGTCGCACTCCGAAATAGTTAATATTCCCGTACATAAAAACCAAGGATATTGCCAGATTTACCAACAAGGTTATACACAGCTAATCCAAAGGATCGACGGAAATGCTTGTTTGTTATCATAAATACATAGGTGGAAGCCGGGTATTATGAAGGGATCTTATCCACAACATCAATATTGACTTTTTTAAAAATCAGGATCTTTCCTAGAAACAAATGCATCCGATTGTTTTTGTTGGGATTTTATTTTTCACCCTGTTTACTGATCTTAGCAAAAATACGCCAAGATCTCATCTAAAAAACACGATCATTTTAAGTTTTCCAGAGGATGTTGCCACTTTTCACCCAGGTTGTGTGGAAAACCTCATTTTGATCCGATCTAAGTTGATCACACCTGCATGCACAGATCGGATCCGATCTGAACGAACCAAATGGATCGTTAAATCTGCGGATTTTGATCCCACTCTATATAGTATAAAGGTATAATGCGCCGTGTTTACCTCAGGGGACAACCGCCAGAATGACCGTTTTTTGTTATTTATGGCTAAAATCTATGCTTGATGGTGCGATTATGATTGACTTTCCTACGCCGCGGCATTAATATCTCGCGCTCGCAATGGCACCTGTGCCAGGATCGCGACCTGCATAGGATGTTTTAAACTTTAACCGATCGGATGGATTAGTTATGAAAAGAACTTTTCAACCTAGCGTTCTAAAACGCAAGCGTACTCACGGTTTCCGTGCACGTATGGCAACGAAGAATGGCCGTAAAGTACTAGCGCGTCGTCGTGCTAGAGGCCGTAAAGTACTTTCTGCTTAATATATAAGTGGAAGACTTTAGCTTCAGCAGGGAGTTACGTCTGTTAACTCCCTCGCATTACTCCCGAGTATTTAACGACCCCGCTCGCGCAGCAACCCCTTATTTTACACTCTTAGCAAAACCCAATGATGCCGGACACCCACGTTTGGGGCTCACTGTTGCTAAAAAGCGCTGTAAAAAAGCTTGCCAACGCAATCGCATTAAACGTCTTGCCCGTGAAAGCTTTCGCTTAAACCGCCATAAGCTGGACAATATTGATATTGTTCTGATGGTAAAAACTGGCGTTGACGATCAGTCAAATGAAGAGCTCAGTAAACAGCTGGCAAAATTATGGCGTAAAGTAAATGAGCGCTGTAAACCCGGTGCACCTAAGCCGCCACCTCGTAAACGTCCAGGTAAAAAGCGCCCAGCATCTAAGCAGCACAATCCTAAACACTCTAAACAGAACGATAAATAGACACTGACTGGATTATTCTGTCTTCACATACCTGTCCATTGCGTTTTTACTCGATTGCTCTGCTCACGCAATTTGCACAATAACAGCCATTCGTTTTCATTATTAGCCAATGCAACCAGTCATTAATCGAGTTCAACTTACTGTGAATTCGCTAAAATCGCATTGGGCTCAATGGCTATTTTGACCCTGATAAGGTAAAGTTAGCTCACCTTTTAATCGCCAATTTCCTGCTGCTTTTTCGGGATTGGTTATCAGTCTGACGGCATCATCATGAATCACACCTCCCCCACAGCCTCATCGCGCATCGTGCAGCAATGTAAAGCGTGGATCCGGTGGCCATTCAGAGTATGCCAGACGCTGATCAAAACACTGCTATTGGGTGTGATCCTTTTTTATCAGCGCTTTATCAGTCCGCTATTGGGACCACACTGTCGTTATACTCCTACCTGCTCTCATTATGCAATCCAGGCAATTAATTTACATGGAATTGCAAAAGGGAGTTGGTTAGCGCTTAAACGCATATTAAAATGTCACCCTTTAAGTGCAGGTGGGGCTGATCCCGTGCCTGCTAAATCAACGCAAGATAAACAACACGAGAAATAAGAGCTGTTATGGAATCGCAACGCACGTTTTTATTTATCGGCTTGCTGCTGGTTTCCTTTTTACTCTTTACTGAGTGGTCAAAGGAACAAACCGCAGCCAATGCTGATACCAGTGCCGTCACACAACAAGTGGCCGGCCCCGCAAACAATGACCAGGCCGACGTACCGGCTTCCAGTCAGGCTGATGTGCCAATGCAGGCCACTGTGGCTACTCGCTCAGTCATTTCGGTAACCACCGATGTACTGGCAGTAAAAATTGACACCCGTGGTGGTGACATCGTCGAGGCGAAATTACTACAGCACGCCGAAACCCATGGCAGCGACCAACCTTACCTGCTATTGGGTGAGTTCGAAGGTAAAGAATACTTCGCACAAAGCGGTCTGATCGGCCTGAATGGTCCGGATGCATCAAGTCAGGGTCGCCCGGTCTACCAAAGCGAACAAACCAGCTACACACTAAACGGTGATGAACTGCGTGTGCCGCTGACGTTTGTTGACAGCAAAGGTGTACAGTTCAACAAGACCTTTGTATTTAAACCAGGTCAATATGATGTAACATTGGAATACGATGTGACCAACACCACTGCCGATCCGGTTCAGGTGCAATTGTATACACAAATCAAGCGCACAGTGCAGGAAAAAGGCAGTATGGTTGACCAGACTTATCTCGGCGCAGCCTACGGCACCAGTGATGAACCTTACGAGAAATACTCGTTTTCTGATATGGCCGATGCGAACCTGAATAAGAACACTCAGGGCGGCTACATTGCCTTTATCCAGCACTACTTTGTCAGTGCCTGGGTGCCAGGTCAGGAAAACAACAACACCATTTACAGCTCGCTGCGCAATAACAACAGCATCATAGGTGTGAAAGGCGAAGCGACAAACATTCAGGGCAATGGTACAGCGCAGCTCACCGCGACTTACTACATGGGTCCAAAAGACATGGATGCGTTAGAAGCGATACATGAAGATCTGGATCTCACTGTCGACTATGGCTGGTTATGGTTTATCTCACAGCCACTACTAAACCTTTTGAAGTTCTTGTATAGCATTATCGGTAACTGGGGTCTGGCCATCATAGCGATTACCCTAATCGTCAAGACTTTACTTTACCCACTTACCAAAGCGCAATATACCTCAATGGCTAAAATGCGTATGCTGCAACCAAAAATGCAGGCACTGAAAGAGCGTTATGGCGATGACCGTCAGAAATTTGGTCAGGCAATGATGGAGATGTACCGCAAGGAAAAAGTAAACCCTATGGGTGGTTGCTTCCCGCTGTTGCTGCAAATGCCTATCTTCCTGGCGCTGTTTTATGTATTCCTGGAATCAACAGAACTGCGTCATGCCGAATTTATGCTGTGGCTGACTGACCTGTCTTCAAAAGACCCATACTATGTGCTGCCTATCCTGTTTGGTGCCAGTATGTTCCTCACTCAGAAGCTGCAACCTATGACGGTCACGGACCCGATGCAACAAAAGATGATGACCTGGATGCCGGTTATCTTCTCAGTGTTCTTTATCTGGTTCCCGTCTGGTCTGGTACTGTACTGGCTGGTCTCTAACCTGATCTCAATTGCCCAGATGCTGTATATCTATCGTGGCATGGAGAAAAAGGGCATGAAGGTCCGCGGTTAATTACCAAATACACATACGATAAAAACGGTCCACCACGGGCCGTTTTTTATGCCTATGATAATGCCAGCACAGTCTCACAGTCTCACAGTCTCACAGTCCCACAACTAAGCGCTCTCAGCTTAATCATTAGAATCAAGATGTTGATAAATTTTGAGGATAATTTTAGGTCACTTTGATAGGGAGTTCGACGCTTGCATTGCATGCTGTGCACACACTTTACAACTTAACGAGCACACTATGTTTGACCTCCCCCTGTTAGACGCATTAAACACTGCACACCTCAGCTGGTGGCTGCTGCCTCTGGCTTTGTTCAGTGGCGTACTGACCAGCTTTTCACCCTGTGTCTATCCTCTATTGCCCATTACGCTGGCCACCCTTACCCGATATCGCACCCAAACACTGGCACCGCTCCAATATTGTCTCGGCTTTGCAGCAATCTATGCACTACTGGGAGCCATCGCAGCCTGGAGTGGCAGCTTGTTTGGTGTGGTGGCGTCCAACCCCTGGGTACAGGTTGGCTTTGCCAATGTGCTCATTTATCTGGCACTGGTGAATAAAGGATGGCTGACTTTACCGCACATACCCGGCCTCAGATTTCAGGGCACGCAGGGTCCATGGCTGATGGGCATGACCAGTGCGCTGGTCGCAGCACCGTGCACCTCTCCGGTACTCGGAGGCTTATTGCTGTTTGTCGCCACCAGCGGGCATCTGTTTTTTGGCGCCCTGCTGCTATTTAGTTTCGCCCTGGGCATGAGCAGCCTGCTGCTGCTGGCCGGCTTGAGCAGTCAGTTTCTGGCTCGTTTGCCCCGCGCAGGAACCTGGCTCACGCATGTCCCCACTGCCAGCGCACTGCTTCTGCTGCTCATGGCGCAGTATTTTCTTATTCTGGCTGGCAAGAGCTGGCTATAACGCAAGGAAACCATTATGGAGACCATCATGAAGACACCCCTCACAGGCATCTTGCTACTGGCACTCTCAGTCACGGCCACCGCCAAATCCTATCCCCCTTTACAGGCTGATACATTGCAGGGCCAGACGATATCAAGTAAAGGGAAGATGACTTATCTGAAATTCTGGGCTACCTGGTGCGCTTACTGCATTGAAGAAATGCCCCATCTTCAACAAGCCCATGAACAAAGTCAGGGCCGCTATCAGGTCATTGCCGTGAATGTGGGCTTTAACCAGAGCATTCGGGGTATCAAGACCTATATAAATCGCCATGACTACTCGTTTCCAGTGGTGTTTGATGCCACTGGCGATATGACACGTCAGTATCAGGTCACTGGTACGCCTCAGCACATTTTACTCGATGCCAATGGCACAGAGATTTATCGCAGCGCCCTGCTGACCGATGAACTTAAACAACATCTGGCAACACACTCTGGAGTACAGCCATGAAATTGCTAAACCCGATCACCCTATTGCTGGGCCTGACCCTGCTCATACTCAGTCAGCGGACTGTCGCTTCACCCATCGAATATATTTTTATTACCATCTGGGATGAGTACGTGCAGCAAACCGCCTTACCTCCTCAACAGCCCGATATCGAGCGCCGCTTTATTCACCCGGACATCAACATAGATCAAGCCAGTGTGGAGCAGTTTACCGCCCTGTTTCCGGCCTATGCCAAGCTGCAAATCGACACCCACAATCAACTGGCGATCCGCTATGGCGTCAGACAGACCCCTTATCGGCTGGTGGTTGAACAGCATCAAGTGCAACAACGGGAAGCACTGGGTACACTGCCAGCAACGGCCCTCATTGACACATCCCCGCAGCAAGGACCACTTCATACCTTATCCGGACAACACTTTGATCCCACCAAGCCCGGTGCTGATTTTCGGGTATTGTTCTTCAGTGACAGCCTGTGTCCATTTCAGCATATACCGGATTGTGAGCGCAGGATCGCACAAAATAACCACCTGTCAGAGCAGATTAACTACCCGGTAGTGAGCGTGATCAAGCCGTTTTATGTCGATCAAGCTCAGGTCAGCGCCTACCAACAGCGCTTCAAAGTGAATCATGAAATACTCTTCGACAGCCACAATCAGCTGTTTCGCTACTTTGCGGTGACCGAGTTGCCCTACTGGGTGGTGCAAAACAAACAAGGTAAAGTGATTTACCGGGCTAGCCGGGTACCGTCTTTTCCCTTATAGCGCCCAACTGCTCTGACAATAAACGCTATAGGGCTTATCCAGGATTGTACTGACTAACTGGAAAGTATGCTCTGATCCAGCCCTGATCTGACTCAGTTGATCGATCAGGGCATCGCTGTGCTCACGTGCAGCAAGCAACTCGCTCAATTGATATGACAAGGTGTTGTCCTGAACGAACCAGGCCGCCGCCGCGCCATACAACAGCTCCAGGTGACTTGCATTCTGCGGATCGGCTATCACGGCCAGTGCAGCCTCAGCATCACCGCGCAATAAGCGGATATACATCTGGGTATAACGGGTATAACTCAGCGTATCTGCCAGATTCAGCCGCTGATACACTGTCTGTGCCTGCATGACATGTGCTTCAGCCTGAACCAGATCACCTTGCCTTATCAAACTCCAGCCCAGCATCAACTGAGCATGTGCTGCGGTCATTACAGAGACTTTATCCCAGGCCAGCAGTTGCTCAAATGTCTCAATGGCACTAGCCAGCCCCGGCGCGTCACTATGAGTGAGCGCACCATCCATGATCGCCATGCCACGCAGTAACCAGTGTGATTCATACTGAGGAAGCCACTGTGGTTCAGGCTCAACCTGCGCCAGATATGTAAGGGCCTCATCCCCTCGGTGAAGCTGAATATAGTAGAACCCAAGGTAAGTGAGTATTTGCTTTCTTAGATAGTCTTCACCCAGGCTGGATGCAATCTCCAGCGCTTCCAATAAGCTGGGCTCACTTTCAGCGACTGGCACCAAATAGTTCTGGCCATAAGCAAACAAAGCACGTGCCAGCAGCACACGTTGCGGCGACTGGCGATAATAGGTAATTGTATTGTGTAACACCTGTCGGCTGCTTTGAAGATCCAATAAGCGCTTTTCTTCAGGCCCGGCAACAGGCGGGTTAGCCAGGTAAAATGCGCGCTGAGCATCCTGATAAGCCAGTGCGCGGCTGCCAATCAGGGCATATGCCGAGTTCAGCGCCTTGCTGTGTGCATCCCACTGTTGATCTAACCACAGCAGATCGGCCTGCAACTGATACGCCGTGGCCAGCTGCTCCAACAGTTGATGACGCTGTGCAAGGTCCAGTCCCAGCTGCACATCTGCCAGTGCCTGAGCATAATGACCCAGTGCCTTGCTGAACTCTGCCTGATACAGATAATAACGCACCTTAATTGCAGGCGCTGCTTTACTCAGGTCCATACCGCTAAACACTGCCCTAGCCTGTGCCAGCTCTCCCTGTTGCCAGGTGATACGGGCCAATTCAAGCTGCGCCGCCTGGTGCTGCGGGTGCTGGGTCAGGGCAGCCTCAAAATAAGACTTTGCCAGTCTGCTGCCTTGTTCGTCCAGGGCCTGCAAGCCACGGTAATAGTCTTGGGATGCAGTCTCACTCCGACGGGTCTGGCTGGCGTGCCCATCAGGTAATAAGTTCAGTGCAGCAATAACCTGATCCGCCACGCTGTCAAACGCCATATCCAGCTGCTCAACCACTATCTTATGCTGTTGCCGTGCGGTGCGGATGGTTAGTACATAGCGCTGTTGCTGACGGGACAAGGTGAGCGCTATCTGTCTATTATTATTCGCCTCTGTCTGCTGAGCCGGCGGGACAAGCTGATAGTCAGATTGCAAGCGTGCCGTCAGTGCTGCATGCAATGCATACCCCCACCAGGCATTGGCGGCCACCTCGGTATCATTGTTCAGCGGCAAAATGGTCAAAGCAGGTCGCACCTCCTGCGCCATAACAGGCTTGGGCGCTGACTGACTAACATATCCAATGGTCCCCCCGGTAATCAACAGCGCGATACTCAAAAAAGTCGCCCATATCATGCAGCGCTTGTTGCGGTTCACTTGAGTAAGTGGGCAGATCCACTGATAGCCCTGCTGCGGTACGGTGCGGATAAACCTCGGCTGTTGTGCGTTATCCCCCAGCGCCTGGCGCAGCTCAGCCATACTTTGCGTCAATGCAGCATCACGATACTCACCATGTTGCCACAAAGCATCCAGTAACGTTTCACGCGCGATCACTTGTTGTGGCCGGGCCAATAAAAACTGCAGTAATTGAGCAACTTTAGGCCGTAATGGCACAACTTGTTGCGCGCGACTTAATATCTGTTTATCTGCATCAAAGTGAAACTGAGCGAAAGCAACCACAGTGGATATCCTTATATCTGAACCGCCTCTACTATACCTCACAGCGCGCGTTTGCTGTACACTTAGCGATAATTAGAGTTTGCTTTCAAGGGTCATAATGATCGCACAAGACACCATCGCAGCACAGGCAACCGCACCGGGTCGGGGCGGCGTCGGCATAATTCGAATTTCAGGGACTCTGGCTGAGCAGGTCGCACACAAAATACTCGGAAAATGCCCAAAAACCCGCTATGCGGAATACCTGCCATTCCAGACGCTTCAGGGAGAGCAGCTGGATCAGGGCATTGCGCTGTTCTTTAAAGGCCCGAACTCCTTTACCGGCGAAGATGTGCTTGAGCTTCAGGGCCATGGTGGTCCGGTGGTGCTAGACATGCTGCTTAAAGAGATCAGCCAGGTCGACGGCGTGCGACTCGCCAAACCCGGTGAATTCTCTGAACGCGCGTTTATGAATGATAAGCTGGATCTGACTCAGGCCGAAGCCATTGCCGATCTAATCAATGCAACCAGCGAGCAAGCAGCGAAAAGTGCCCTGCACTCACTGCAAGGTGATTTTTCCAAACACATCAATGCGCTGGTGGAACAAGTGATCCATTTACGCATGTATGTTGAGGCAGCAATCGACTTTCCAGATGAAGAAATCGACTTTCTTTCCGATGGCAAAGTGGCTGGTGACCTGAACGCCATCATCACGCAACTCAGTGTGGTACGCCAACAGGCAAAGCAAGGCAGCATCATGCGTGAAGGCATGAAAGTGGTGATCGCGGGTCGCCCGAATGCAGGTAAATCCTCATTGCTTAATGCGCTGGCAGGCCGTGAAGCTGCTATTGTCACCGATATCGCTGGTACCACCCGGGACGTACTAAGAGAACATATCCATATTGATGGCATGCCGCTGCACATCATTGACACCGCCGGCCTGCGCGACAGTCCGGACAAAGTGGAACAAATCGGAATTGAGCGTGCCTGGGATGAGATCCGCGCCGCCGATCACGTGCTATTTATGGTTGACGGCACCGAAACCAATGAAACCGATCCAGCCCGGATCTGGCCGGAGTTCATTGAGCAACTGCCTGCGGGCATGGACATCACAGTGATCCGCAATAAAGTTGACCTCAGTGGTGAACAGACCGGTACCAGTCACGATCATGGTCATGCCCTGATCCGCCTCAGTGCCAAAGACAGCACTGGGATTGATCTATTGCGTGAACACCTTAAGGCCTGTATCGGCTTTACCGGCGCAACAGAAGGTGGCTTTATGGCGCGTCGCCGTCACCTCGACGCGCTGGAGCGTGCCGCAGAGCACCTGGAGATTGGCCAGACTCAGCTGGAAATGCACATTGCCGGCGAGATCCTGGCTGAAGAACTGCGACTCACGCAACAATACCTGAATGAAATCACGGGTGAATTTACCTCCGATGACCTGCTGGGTAAGATCTTCAGCTCTTTCTGTATCGGCAAGTAATACAGTACTGAGACGCACCGCTCAGGTGCGTCTCACTCTTCCGTCACTGAGTCTCTTTAGTGAGCGGCGCCACCCCTTTTAAGCCCAGTTCGTGAAATAACGCAATGGCAGCTTGCTCGAATTCATAAAAACTATCCGTAGACACCTGATGACTGGCTGTAACCATGCGGATCGCCAGAGGCTCAACAAATGTTGCGTTAGTGCCCCAGAACCCGGAATGTCCGGTTGTGGAATAACCCTCAAAATCAAACCGCTCCTGCGCCAGACCATAATGCTCCTGAACCCCCTCTTCAGGCACTTCGCTCAGCCAATGCTCGGCAATTTCCATTTGTAACTGAGGATCTTCAACCAACTGCCCCTGATGAAGAGCCGTCATGAACACATTAAGATCATCCAGCGTGGAGACCATACCGCCGCCAGCCCAGGCAAAAGAGGTATTCACCTGCCGTGCAACCACATTGTGATTGCCGCTCAATTCAGGGGGGATCTCCTCATGCTCAGGAATATAAAAGTAGTGATGCGCTATCTGCTCAGATCCACGCATCGGTTCATGCCTGTCCATATAAGTGTTGTCCATACCGAGCGGCTGCAACACACGCTCATATAACAACTGCTCAAAGCGCTTTTTGGTGTGTTTTTCCAGTGCCCAGGCGAGTAAGTCGGTATTGCTGTTGCCATACAGGTGTTTTTCTCCCGGCATAGTCTCCAAGTTTTGTGTTAATCCACGACCAAGCAGATCGGCAATGAGCAGATCCGAGTGCCAAAGCGCTGGAATATCGTCTTCACCACCTTGCAGTGCCGCAATAAATGAACGCGTGTCAGGCGCTAACGGGTCATGCAAATAGGAAATAAAATCGCGGATCCCGGTACTTTGATCTAATAGCTGCCGGATTGTAAGTGATCCCCCGCGTTTAACGCCCTCAGCAACATGCAAATCCTCGATGCTATAACCCGGTGGCATATCCTCTGGCGAGATCAACGCAGTGATCGGCGTATCCAGCGTGAATTGCCCTTCGTCAATCATAGAAAAGGTCACTGCCGCGCTTAATAACTTAGAAATACTGGCAATGCGAAACGGTGTATCCGTCTCTAATACCTGAGTCTGCTGCGCATCCCGATAGCCAGCAGCGCCTCGCCAGACGACTCCATCCTGATTGAAATCTATAAGGGCCTGGATGCCTGGGATCAAGGCTTTATCCGCTTCGTAAATCTGCAATAACAAATCATCAAGTTGCACAAAGACGGTTTCTTGCAGCGACTTTGCGACCACAGTGAAACGTTTACTCTGCGAGACATCAAGATCATCCGTGGCAGTGATCTCAAAGGTATAGTCGCCAGCGGCAGTGGGAAGGTGGACATCGATACTTTGTGCCTGATTGCCCGAGACATGCAGCACAGCATCATCCGGCCCGGAGACCTGACGCCACGCGATTGATTTCAGGTTATCATCCTTATCTGTGACCCTGGCTGCCAGTGTCACCTGAGTCATCGCAATGGCCGTCAATTCAGGTTGTTCAATTGTAATAGTCGGTCGTTCATTGCGGCTAACACATGCGCTCAGCACACCAATACAGATCAGCGCAGCGCCCAAGTTGAGTGATTTCATCCGTTTGCTCCTTTGAAAACTGCGCCTAGGTTATGCTCAGATCACACTGCAAACTGTGAGAAATTGATGAAAAACTGCACATATCTGTCAACATATGTATTTCATAAAGGAACATTGGTGTGACAACCCGTGCTCTGGCGAGCAAACTTACTCACATCACATCACATCATCATCTGAAGGTGGCCGTACAGCATAAACAGCTATGCCACGCACCCAATCCTGTCAGCTATGTGAAAAAGATCGCCATTTTTTAGATTATTTCATTATATAGATCAAACTTTATAGATCCTCTTTCTTATCATGGAAAGACGATCAGATCGTCTTATGCACCAGAATCTATCCACAAGCTAAAAATCGTCCTGATTATGACCCTTTACAGCCATTTCTGTAAGGCCTGATAACCCTAAAAAACATCAGGATATTCTCGGTTTATCCACAACAAGCACACCGGATTAGTATTTGGAATATTTTATTAAGCAATTGATTAATAGTCGATTATTATGAAATAACGCGTTTTGGCTACTAATTGCGCTAGATTTTTTTATCCCAAACTTAGATCAAGGCTTTACTTCTCTGCGAAGGTCATTAAGATGTCGCGAATACGCCCAGAGTCAGTAATCAGGATCTAACGCCTCATGCGCAATATTGAGATCATCATAGGTAGCCAAATGGGCTCCGCAGAGTACGTTGCAGAACAGCTTGCCGAGCAGCTTGATGCCAGTGAATTCAACACACAACTGCATGAACAACCGGACTTGAGCGCCTGTCAGCATTCTCTGTGGCTGGTGGTCACATCCACTTATGGGGCTGGCGACTATCCGGATAACCTGCTGCCTTTTATAGAGCAACTGTCTGATCATGAAGATCTGAGCCATGTGCAATTTGCCGTAGTGGGTATTGGCGACTCAAGTTATGACACCTTTAATCTGGCCGCCAGTAACTGTGCGCAGCTACTGTCAGATAAAGGCGCACAGCAGCTTTTACCGGTATTAAAGATCGATGTACAAGATGAAGCGCTGCCGGAAGATGCTGCCATCGCCTGGTTGCCCACACTAAAACAGCAACTGGATCAGGCGTGTTAATCCGATATCCGGATCAGTGATGAGATCTTTTACACAGAAGTTATTCACAAAATGACTCTTTCTTAGATCGCATTGTGGATAACCTTTGATCTAACTGCGGATCTAAGCATACTTATCCATTGGATAGTTTTCATCGGATCTAGGCCTGTGAATAAATAGCCACTTTGATCAAAGCTTTTCATCGTGATGATCCGATCTAATTCACATCATATGATCTGAACTAACTCTTTGGATCAAATAAGGAATACATCGTTATTCACAGATCCGGGCTGATCTAATAGTAAGATCTAATAAAGATCTTTAAAAAGATCCTTATATATATTTAAGTGATCCTTTTAGCCCTGATTAAAATTTAAACGTTTCACTTCTGCGTTTTTCTGGGTAGAATACGCACCCTTTCGAAATTTGCTGGTTGTTTTTAAGTAGGATCCCGTAAATGATTTATCACGAGCATTTTGACGTTATCGTTGTAGGTGGTGGTCATGCAGGTACTGAGGCGGCATTAGCTGCAGCACGTATGGGCATGAATACCTTATTGTTAACACACAATATGGACACCCTGGGACAGATGTCCTGTAACCCAGCGATCGGCGGGATCGGAAAAGGTCATCTGGTAAAAGAGATCGATGCTTTGGGCGGAGCAATGGCCAAAGCGATCGACAAAGGCGGGATCCAGTTCCGCACTTTGAACTCATCTAAAGGCCCGGCTGTACGAGCAACTCGGGCTCAGGCGGATCGTGCACTGTATAAAGCGGCGATCCAGGATATCTTGCAAAATCAGGAAAACCTGAAGATCTTTCAGCAATCATGTGATGATCTGATCGTTGAACAGGATCAGGTGAAAGGCGTTGTTACCCAAATGGGACTGCGCTTCAGTGCTGAAACGGTAGTATTAACTGTCGGTACTTTCCTAGGTGGTCAGATCCACATTGGTCTGGAAAACTTTAAAGGTGGCCGTGCAGGCGATCCGCCGTCAATTGCATTGGCACAGCGTTTACGTGAACTGCCCTTCCGAGTTGATCGGCTGAAAACGGGCACACCACCTCGTATCGATGCACGCACAGTTGATTTTTCTGTGATGCAGGCACAACCTGGTGATACACCAACGCCAGTGTTCTCATTTATGGGTAAAGCGTCGGATCACCCACAACAGATCCCTTGCTATATCACGTATACCAATGAGAAAACCCATGATGTGATCCGTGAAAACCTGCATCGTTCACCTATGTATGCCGGTGTGATCGAAGGGATCGGACCCCGTTATTGTCCGTCTATTGAAGATAAAATTGTCCGCTTTGCTGATAAAGAGAAACATCAGATCTTTGTTGAACCGGAAGGGTTAACCTCATATGAACTGTATCCTAATGGCATCTCCACCAGCCTGCCGTTTGATATTCAGCTGGAGATCGTGCGTTCAATTCAGGGATTTGAAAATGCACATATCTGTCGTCCGGGTTATGCCATCGAATATGACTTCTTTGATCCCCGAGATCTGAAGCAATCTCTGGAAACCAAATTCATTAATGGTTTGTTCTTTGCGGGCCAGATAAATGGCACCACCGGATACGAAGAAGCCGGAGCACAAGGCTTAATCGCCGGTATGAACGCAGCCTTACAGGTTAAGGGTGAGGATGCCTGGACACCACGTCGCGATCAGGCATATACCGGTGTCTTGATTGACGATTTGGCAACCTTAGGAACCAAAGAACCGTATCGCATGTTTACCAGCCGTGCTGAATACCGTTTGTTGTTGCGTGAAGACAACGCCGATCTGCGTCTGACCGAGCAAGGCCGTGAACTGGGCCTGGTCGACGATGAGCGCTGGGCAGCTTACAACAACAAATTAGAAGTGATGGAGCAGGAAACGCAGCGACTGCGTAATACCTGGATCCACAAAGATCACCCTGCTCTGGCGCAGGTGAATGAATTGCTGAAGTCGCCATTGACCCGTGAAGCCAGTTTAGAAGATCTGATCCGTCGTCCGGAAGTCAGTTATAACACACTGATGCAGATCGAAGGATTGGCCAGCGAACAGGACAATACCCAGGCGCTGGAGCAAGTTGAGATCCAGACTAAGTACGCCGGTTATATTGCGCGTCAACAGGATGAGATCAACAAACAACTGCGTCATGAAGAAACGCTGTTACCGGCTGAGTTCGATTACGCTCAGGTCAGCGGTCTGTCTAACGAGGTAGTGGCTAAGCTGTCAGAAGCCAGACCACAAACAATCGGCCAGGCGTCTCGTATTTCTGGTATCACCCCTGCTGCTATTTCGCTATTATTAGTGTATCTGAAGAAGCAAGGGTTGTTACGCAAGTCAGCGTAACAACAAACGGAAGACTGTGTTATTAGAACAACTTACAGCCCTGTTAGCCCGTACGGACATCACGCTAACTGAACAACAGAAGCAGCAGCTCGTCGATTATGTCGGGCTGCTCGATAAATGGAACAAAGCCTACAACCTAACCTCAGTGCGCGATCCGCAAGAAATGATGATTAAACACATCATGGACTCGCTAGTCGTTGCGCCTCACCTGAGCGGCAAAAATTACATCGACGTGGGCACCGGACCGGGGTTACCCGGGATCGTACTGGCTATTGCCCTGCCCGATACACAGTTTGTGTTGCTCGACAGCCTTGGTAAGCGTGTACGTTTTTTAACCCAGGTAAAACATGCGCTTGGACTGGAAAACGTCACACCAGTTCAGTCTCGTGTTGAAGAATATCAGCCAAGTGTTAAATTAGACGGTGTACTGAGCCGTGCATTTGCCTCATTGCAGGACATGGTTCAGTGGTGTGGACATCTGGTCGATGACGAAAGCCGCTTTCTGGCATTAAAAGGTCAGTTTCCGCAGCAGGAACTGGATAGCCTGCCTGCCGGTGTGACTCTGGAACGTGATATCAGTTTACAGGTCCCCGAGCTGGATGGTGAACGTCATTTAATCATTCTGAAAAAAGACTAGTATTCGAGGACATAGTGGCTAGAGTCATTGCGATCGCAAACCAAAAAGGCGGTGTGGGAAAAACCACCACTGCAGTTAACCTAGCAGCTTCCATGGCTGCGACCAAACGCAAGGTCCTGCTGATTGACCTGGATCCACAAGGCAATGCGACCATGGGCAGCGGTGTTGACAAATATGGCGAAGTAGCAACCATTTACGATCTTTTGATCGAAGAGACCCCCATTCAGGACGTGATCAGTAAAGAAACGTCCGGCGAATACCACTTAATCGCTGCCAACGGTGATGTGACCGCGGCAGAGGTTAAGTTGATGGAATTGTTCGCCCGCGAAGTGCGTTTGCGTAATGCGCTGGAATCGGTGCTGGACCAATACGATTTTATTTTTATTGATTGTCCGCCTTCATTGAATATGTTGACGGTCAACGCAATGGCGGCGGCTGATTCTGTTTTGGTGCCTATGCAGTGTGAATATTATGCACTGGAAGGGCTAACCGCGCTGATGGATACCATCACGCAGCTTTCTAAGCTGGTCAATCCACATTTACAGATCGAGGGGATCTTGCGTACTATGTACGATCCACGTAACCGCCTGGCGAATGATGTATCTGAGCAGCTGAAACAGCACTTTGGCGAAAAAGTATACCGCACGGTGATCCCACGCAATGTGCGCCTGGCGGAAGCGCCGAGTTTTGGTGCGCCAGCGATGTACTATGACAGAGCATCCAGTGGTGCCAAAGCCTATCTGGCATTGGCCGGAGAAATGCTCCGCCGTCAGGAAAAACAAGCAGCAGCTGTTGCCTAAGAGGAAGAAAAAATAATGTCGGTGAAAAAACGCGGTTTGGGTCGAGGTCTGGATGCCTTGTTGAGTTCAGCAAAACCTGCTGCGCCTCAACCTGCTCAGCCTGAAGTCGCACAAACCCAGGGCACCGAGCGTGCCGTTGAACCCGAGCAGACGACGCAAAGTCATGAGGTGACCGATCAGGAATTACAACGGTTGCCCATCGAGTATTTGCAACGTGGTAAGTATCAGCCGCGCAAAGACATGTCTGAGCAGGCGCTTGAAGAGCTTGCCAGTTCGATCCGGGCACAAGGTGTATTGCAACCGATAGTGGTGCGCCCGCTCGCTGAAAACCAATTCGAAATCATTGCCGGTGAACGACGCTGGCGCGCTGCGCAGCTTGCTGAGCTGGATGTGGTGCCTTGTATCATCAAAGATGTTGCGGATGAAGCCGCAGTGGCCATTGCGCTGATTGAGAACATTCAGCGTGAAGATCTAAACGCCATGGAAGAAGCGGTAGCACTAGATAGGTTACTGAACGAGTTTGAACTGACCCATCAGCAAGTTGCTGATGCCGTAGGCAAGTCACGTACCACAGTGACCAATTTACTTCGTCTCAATAACCTCAACGATGATGTAAAAATCTTGTTGGAACATGGTGATATTGAAATGGGTCATGCCCGTTGTTTACTGGCATTGACCGGTGAGCAGCAATCGGAAGCGGCCAGAACCGCGGTCGCTAAAGGATTAACGGTCCGTGAAACCGAGAAGCTGGTGCGTGCTATGCTAGAGCCAGTGGAGAAAAAACCAGCAAAAGAGAAAGATCCGGACGTTAAACTGCTTGAGCAACAACTGGCAGAGAACCTGGGGGCCAAAGTGGAGATAAATTATAACCAAAAAGGCAAAGGTAAGTTGGTGATTTCTTATGCAAATTTAGATGAATTAGACGGAATTTTGGGGCGTATCCAGCCCGATTTTCAACAACCCTCGTAATCTTACCTTTTAAGGCGAAATGGGCGCTCGAAAAGCGTTACATTTCGTCTCGTCAAGTTGCAAATTGAGCAGAAATAAGTATAATTTCGCCAGTTTTCTAGCCCTGATAAAATTTAGCGTCATTAAGGTTAATTATAAGTGACTCATTCGTTAGCAAGCCCATATCGGCGTGCCGCATTAAAAGGTGTTTTATATCAGGGTCTCGTAGCTATCATTGCTGCAGTAATAGTTTTTATTGGTTGGGGAGTGGAAGCAGGCTTGTCGGCGTTGGCTGGCGGTGCGGTGCTGGTACTCCCTAATTTTGTATTTGCCGCTTATGCATTCCGATTTATGGGTGCGAGTAAGGCAAATCAAGTGTATTCCTCATTGAAACGAGGAAACGGATTAAAATTTTTGCTAACTGTTGTGCTTTTTGCGCTCATTTTTAAGCACTTTTCAGTCGTCATGCTGCCGTTTTTCGGCACTTACATGCTGGTGATGCTGACACAATGGTTGGTTCTGATTTTTTTTAATCATTAACTTTTAGGATAAAACAATGGCTGCAGAAGAAGTGACTCTATCGAGCCATATTCAGCACCACTTGACCAATGCCAAGATGTGTTCGACCGATGCCGGTCTGGCCTTCAATAAAGCATGTGCGGACAGTGGTTTCTGGACATGGCATATAGATACCCTCGCATGGTCCATCGGTTTAGGTCTTATATTCTTATGGATCTTCCGAAGTGCCGCTAAAAAATCCACCACAGGTGTTCCTGGTAAATTCCAGTGCTTTATTGAAATGGTTGTTGAGCTCGTTGGTGATAACGTGCGAGACACTTACCATGGCAACAGCAAGCTGATCGCGCCTTTGGCCCTGACTATCTTTGTCTGGGTGTTCTTAATGAACTTGATGGATTTGGTTCCTGTTGATTTCCTACCTGCTTTCGCCGGCTTTGTTGGTGAACAAGCATTTGGTATGGACTCTCACGATGTTTACATGAAAATTGTACCGACCACAGACGTGAATATGACCGCTGCACTGGCACTGGGCGTATTTATTCTGATGATCGGGTATTCAATTCGTATCAAAGGCCTGGGCGGCTTCATTGCTGAGCTTACGCTTCACCCGTTCAGCTCTAAGAACAAATTAGTGATGGCAATTCTTATCCCATGTAACTTGCTACTTGAAACAATCGCATTGGTTGCTAAGCCTTTCTCGCTGGCACTGCGTTTGTTCGGTAACTTGTATGCGGGTGAGATGATCTTCATCCTGATCGGTGCAATCGGCCTGATGCAGCTTCCACTGCACTTTGTATGGGCTGTGTTCCACATCATGGTAATCGTACTGCAAGCATTCGTATTTATGATGCTGACCATCGTTTACCTCAGCATGGCTAGTACAAAAAGCCACTAATTAGCTGAAATAAAAGAATTTTTTAAACTTTAACTTTAATTTACTATTGAAACTTTGGAGATAAAAATGGAAATCGCAGTTGCTATTAAACTTATCGCTGTTGCTCTACTAATCGGTTTTGGTGCAATCGGTACTGCACTAGGCTTCGGTAACATGGGTGGTAAGTTCCTAGAAGCATGTGCTCGTCAGCCTGAGCTTGCGCCTCAACTACAAGTTAAAATGTTCATCCTAGCTGGTCTTATCGATGCCGTTGCAATGATCGGTGTAGGTATCGCTATGTACATGTTGTTCGCTCTTTAATATTGCAAAATACCTGAAACGAACAACTGTCAAGTAAGGAGGAGCGGTCGTGAACTTAAACGCCACTCTAATAGGTGAATTAATCGCATTTGTGGTCTTCGTATGGTTCTGTATGAAGTTCGTATGGCCACCACTAAATGGTGCGATTGAAGCTCGCCAGAAGAAAATCGAAGATGGATTAGCTGCCTCTGACAAAGCTGAAAAAGATCTTGAGCAAGCGCGCGAAAAAGCTGCTGAAGAACTGAAAGAAGCGAAAACTCAAGCTAGCGAAATCATCGAACAAGCTAAAAAGCGTGCAACGCTGATTGTTGACGAAGAGACAACTCGTGGTCAGCAAGAGCGTGAGAAAATCATTGCTCAGGGACACTCTGAGATCGAATCTGAGCGCAACCGCGTGAAAGAAGAGCTACGTCAACAAGTAGCGACTCTGGCTGTGGTTGGTGCAGAGAAGATTTTAGAGCGTGAAATCGATCAAGCCGCACACAGTGACATCGTTGAAAAACTTGTCGCTGAGCTTTAAGTAGAGGGTATGAGCATGTCTGAATTGACTACTATCGCTCGCCCATACGCTAAAGCGGCTTTTGAACTTGCCGTTGAGAAAGGCACAGTTGAAGCTTGGAATGAAATGCTGTTCTTCGCAGGCCAGGTGGCCCGCGATGAACAGGTTCAGCTGCTACTGGGTGGCATTGCTACCGAAGCAGAGCAGTCTGATGTATTCATCAAGCTATGCGCTGAGCAACTCGACGAACAAGGCCAAAATCTTATCAAGCTGATGGCCGAAAATGAGCGTTTAGCCGCCATTCCAGCTGTTGCAGATTTGTTTGCTGAACTAAAAGCAGACTATGACAAAGAAATCGACGTTAACGTCGTTTCAGCAGCAGCGCTTGCCGAAGAAGAGCAAGCAAAATTGGTCGCGGCACTTGAGAAACGTTTCGCACGCAAAGTTAAGCTGAATTGTAGCATCGACGAAACCATCGTAAGTGGTCTGGTCATTAAAGCTGGCGATACCGTCATTGACGGCTCTATTCGCGGCAAGTTAGATCGTCTTGTGACGACGCTACAATCGTAATTGGGAAAAAGAGCATGCAACTTAATTCCACAGAAATTTCTGCACTGATCAAGCAACGCATTGAGCAGTTTGAAGTTGTAAGTGAAGCGCGTAACGAAGGTACTATCGTATCTGTTACCGACGGTATCATCCGCATCCACGGTCTTGCTGACTGTATGCAGGGTGAGATGATCGAGCTTCCTGGCAACCGTTATGCTATCGCATTGAACCTTGAGCGCGACTCAGTAGGTGCGGTAGTAATGGGTCCATACGCAGACCTTAAAGAAGGCGTAAAAGTTAAATCAACAGGTCGTATCCTTGAAGTACCAGTAGGCCGTGGTCTGCTAGGTCGTGTTGTAAACACACTAGGTGAGCCGATTGACGGTAAAGGCGCGGTAGACAACGATGGTTTTGAGCCAGTTGAAAAAATCGCACCGGGCGTAATCGAGCGTCAATCAGTAGACGAGCCAGTACAAACTGGTTATAAGTCTATCGACTCTATGATCCCAGTTGGTCGTGGTCAGCGTGAGCTAGTTATCGGTGACCGTCAGACTGGTAAAACAGCACTGGCTATCGATGCTATCATCAACCAAAAAGACACAGGCGTTAAGTGTGTGTACGTTGCGGTTGGTCAGAAAGCTTCGACCATTGCTAACGTAGTACGTAAACTAGAAGAGCACGGCGCTCTTGAGAACACCATTGTTGTTGTTGCATCTGCATCTGAGTCTGCTGCACTACAATTCCTGGCTCCGTTCTCTGGTTGTACTATGGGTGAATACTTCCGTGACCGTGGTGAAGACGCGCTAATCGTATATGATGACCTGTCTAAGCAAGCTGTTGCTTACCGTCAGATCTCACTACTACTTAAGCGTCCACCGGGCCGTGAAGCATACCCAGGTGACGTATTCTACCTTCACTCACGTCTTCTAGAGCGTGCATCACGTGTTAACGCTGATTACGTTGAGAAGTTCACCAACGGTGAAGTGAAAGGTCAAACAGGTTCATTGACGGCATTGCCAATCATTGAAACTCAAGGTGGTGACGTTTCTGCATTCGTACCTACCAACGTTATCTCAATCACCGACGGTCAGATCTTCTTAGAAACTGACTTGTTCAACGCAGGTATCCGTCCAGCAGTTAACGCTGGTATCTCGGTATCTCGTGTAGGTGGTGCAGCGCAAACTAAAATCGTTA
This sequence comes from Pseudoalteromonas ardens, assembly GCF_030125445.1. Classification (NCBI taxonomy): domain Bacteria; kingdom Pseudomonadati; phylum Pseudomonadota; class Gammaproteobacteria; order Alteromonadales; family Pseudoalteromonadaceae; genus Pseudoalteromonas; species Pseudoalteromonas ardens. Next base: position 197,072 of record NZ_JASJUV010000009.1, on the reverse strand, counting down.
AGAAACTAGGTGGTGGTATCCGTCTAGCGCTAGCTCAGTACCGTGAACTAGCGGCGTTCTCTCAGTTCGCTTCTGACCTTGACGATGCAACGCGTGCCCAGCTTGAGCACGGTGAGCGCGTAACAGAGCTAATGAAGCAGAAACAGTACGCACCAATGTCTGTTGCTGACATGTCTCTGTCTCTATTCGCTGTAGAGAAAGGCTACCTGCAAGACATCGAAATCAACAAAGTACTTGATTTTGAAGCAAGCCTAATCGCATTCGCGAAAAGCGAATACGCAGCGCTAATGACTCAAATCAATGAAACTGGTAACTACAACGCCGAGATCGAAGCGCAGCTGAAAGAACTTCTAGAGAAGTTCAAGTCTACGCAAACTTGGTAATGTGTTATGAAGGTGAGTAGTTAACTACTCACCCAGATTCGGAGAAAGAGTCATGGCCAGCGGAAAAGAGATAAAAAGCAAGATCGGGAGTATCAAGAATACTCAGAAGATCACCAGCGCAATGGAGATGGTTGCCGCTTCTAAAATGAAGAAGGCACAGGAACGCGTCGCGTCCAGCCGCCCATACGCTGAAAACTTACGCAAAGTGATCGGTCGTATTGCTCAGGCTAACCTTGACTTCCAACACCCGTTCTTAGTTGAACGTGAGGTGAAGCGAGTAGGTTACATCGTTATCTCTACTGACCGTGGTCTTTGTGGCGGCTTGAACTCAAACGAGTTTAAGTATGTAGCGAAAGACGTGAAAGCGTGGAAAGAAAAGGGTGTTGATGCAACATTTGCCACCCTGGGCGGCAAAGCTGCCGGTTTCTTTAAACGTTTTGGCGGTGAGCTAGAAGCCAAAAAAGCCGGGTTAGGAGATGCGCCTTCCGTTCAGGACGTAATTGGTCCTGTTAAAGTGATGCTAAAAGCATACGAAGAAGGCAAAATTGATCGCTTATTCGTTGTGTACAACAACTTTGTGAACACAATGAAGCAAGAGCCTGTTATCGATCAGTTATTACCTTTGCCAAAAGCTGAAGAAGAAGTATCAGCTCACGCTTGGGATTACTTATATGAGCCAAACCCAGAGGCGATTCTAGAGACACTACTAGTGCGCTTTATTGAGTCTCAGGTTTACCAAGGTGTAGTTGAGAATGCTGCCTCTGAGCAAGCTGCCCGTATGGTTGCGATGAAAGCCGCAACAGATAACGCAGGTGGCCTGATTGATGAGTTACAGCTGGTATACAACAAGGCGCGTCAGGCTGCAATCACACAAGAGATCAGTGAGATTGTATCTGGTTCAGCTGCCGTGTAACGCTTCGGCAAAGTTTAACGAGAGGAATAGACATGAGTTTAGGTAAGGTCGTCCAAATTATCGGCGCCGTTGTGGACATCGAGTTCCCACAAGACAACGTGCCAGCCGTATATGACGCACTAAAAGTTACAGAAGGCGACCTGGCTGGTTTGACACTAGAAGTGCAACAGCAGCTAGGTGGCGGTGTGGTACGTGGTATCGCACTAGGTAGTACTGACGGTCTGCGCCGTGGTACTTCAGTAGAAGGTACAGCTGAGCCAATCAAGGTTCCAGTTGGTACAGCAACACTTGGTCGTATCATGAACGTACTGGGTGACGCAATTGATGAAGCCGGCCCAATCGGTGAAGAAGAGCGTTGGTCAATCCACCGCGCTGCACCTTCATACGAAGAGCAAAGCAGCTCAGTTGAGCTACTTGAAACAGGTATCAAGGTAATCGACCTTGTATGTCCGTTCGCGAAGGGTGGTAAAGTTGGTCTGTTCGGTGGTGCTGGTGTAGGTAAAACCGTAAACATGATGGAACTTATCCGTAACATCGCAATCGAGCACAGCGGTTACTCTGTATTCGCTGGTGTTGGTGAGCGTACTCGTGAGGGTAATGACTTCTACCATGAGATGAACGACTCAAACGTACTAGACAAAGTATCGCTAGTATACGGTCAGATGAACGAGCCACCGGGTAACCGTCTGCGTGTTGCTCTGACTGGTCTGACTATGGCAGAGAAGTTCCGTGACGAAGGTCGTGACGTACTGTTCTTCGTAGATAACATCTACCGTTACACGCTGGCGGGTACTGAGGTATCTGCACTACTAGGTCGTATGCCTTCAGCGGTAGGTTATCAGCCAACTCTTGCAGAAGAGATGGGTGTACTACAGGAGCGTATCGCGTCTACTAAGACTGGTTCAATCACGTCAATCCAGGCCGTATACGTACCTGCGGATGACTTGACTGACCCGTCACCAGCAACGACGTTCGCGCACCTTGATGCAACCGTTGTACTTTCACGTGATATCGCGTCTCTAGGTATCTACCCTGCGGTAGACCCACTAGATTCAACATCTCGTCAGCTTGACCCGCTAGTAATCGGTAACGAGCACTACGAGACTGCACGTGGCGTTCAGACTGTACTTCAGCGTTATAAAGAGCTGAAAGACATCATCGCGATCCTAGGTATGGACGAGCTATCTGACGAAGATAAGCAAGTTGTATCTCGTGCACGTAAAATCCAGCGTTTCCTGTCTCAGCCGTTCTTCGTTGCTGAGGTATTCACAGGTGCACCTGGTAAATACGTTTCACTGAAAGACACTATTTCTGGCTTCAAAGGCATCTTAAACGGTGAATACGATGACATGCCAGAGCAGGCTTTCTACATGGTTGGCTCAATCGACGAAGCGATCGAAAAAGCCAAAAACATGTAATTAGGGGGTTGTTATGGCAATGACAGTACGCCTTGACGTAGTGAGCGCTGAAAAGAGTTTGTACTCTGGTGACGTGACTGCGATCCAAGTGACAGGTAGTGAAGGTGAGCTGGGTATTCACCCGGGTCACGCACCACTACTGACTGGCCTAAAACCTGGTATGGTACGTTTAGTAACAGAAGATAAAACTGAAGAGTTTATCTATGTTGCAGGTGGTACGCTGGAAGTTCAACCTAAGACCGTAACTGTCCTTGCTGACGTTGCGATCCGTGCGGAAGAAATTGACGAGCAAGCTGCTGAAGAAGCTAAACGTGAAGCGGAAGCGCAATTGGCTTCAGGCACTGCGGGCGAGCTGGATTACCAGCAAGCTGCCATGCAGCTTGAAGAAGCTCTTGCTCAGCTACGTCTTCTACGCCAGCTGCGCAAATAAGCAGCCACCTATCTGGTTTAAAAAACCCACGCATTGCGTGGGTTTTTTTATGTCTGCTCAATCGCCCCGCCTCTGTATCCAACTTTGATTTCAGTATATGGGCCTGTCATATATTGTGCCCCAAGTTCTGATCTGGCACGGTTATTTATGGCATCAATCAGCGTATTTTTATCATGCGAATGCTGACTTTTGGGCGCTGATAATCTGCAGCTTACTTAAGTTGATTGGTAGAAAATACCTCAATGCACTGTTTCGTGTACTCGTTCAGTTGTTGTCAGAGCGACAGACTCGCTTACCGTGTTATTTTTAACTCTATGTTTATTATGCTAATGATTGCTTGGTCACACGTCGTTGCATGAGGTAACAACACTTCACTTTTCAGATCTCCTTCAGGTTCTCTAGACTCACGCAAATACGTAAGAAGAAATGCGAATTATGGGGATCAACAATGATGAAAAACTTAACGCACCGGGTCGGGCTGATTCTATTACTACTGGCATCTCACCATGCTCTGGCTGAGCGGATAGTCACGACTGCCAGGGTTATCGAGAATCACCGAGGGATAACCAGTGAATTAGTGGCTGAGGTCGTCGATTCTGACACAACGGTCCTTTCAAGCTACACCAGCGCACATGTAGTGAAGATAAAAAAGGCTGGTGAGCGCGTCAATGCGGGTGACACAATCGCTCAGCTGGACACGCAGTTTCTGGTCTTATCGGAGCAACGAAAACGCTATGAGATCCGCCAGACAGAGGTCCAGGTCGGGTATCTGAGTGTTGAACTTAAACGGCTGGAAACCTTATCGCAAACACAAAGTGTTAATCGCTCTGAGCTGGACCAAATAACCTATGAATTGGCGACGGCAAAAACCAAGTTGGCCGAGCTGGAAATCAGCTTAACCGAAATCCAACGACATATTGCACTGAGTACAATCCGGGCAACGGACAGTGGATTTGTTGCCGAGACTTTTGTCCGTAGGGGTGAGTATGTTCAGCAAGGTGATGCAATCGCCAGAGTGAACAGTTTTGATGATATTGAACTGTCCAGCCAGTTGCCTATCGAGCTGTTGGATCATATAGATGAGCATGCTGAGCTGATCATCGAGAGCGAACTACAAAGACCTAAACGCATAGGAATTGCAAAACTGGCCAGGGTTGTGCCTGAGGTGAGTGTCGGTACAGGCGCTGTGACCTTATTTGTTGAACCTGAGCAGGCCTTGAAAAAGCACTTAGTACTGGGTTCTAACCTCACCATCACACTCAAAATTAGCATTCCAGATAGCCTGGTGATCCCAGGAGATGCACTGATCCCCAGAGGCGAAGACAGTTTCGTTTATAAATTGAAGGCAGATAGCTCGGTTGAAAAGGCTGCTGTGAAAGTGCTGGCTGGGGTAAATGGCAACTATGTCGTGACCGGGGCGCTGTCTCCTGGCGAAGTGGTGGTTACCCGCGGTGGATTGGGTCTCAAGCCTGGGGATATTGTTAAGGTGGATGAAAGGGTGGCTCAGTTATGAATCACGCAATATTAAAAAGCCCTCACTATGTGGTGAGCTTTTTCCTCGTCATTATTATTCTGGGTATTACGGCCATACCCAAGTTACCGGTTCAGTTGCTTCCTGATATTGGTGAGGATCGGATAGTGGTGGGGAACTTCTGGCCTGGTGCCTCTCCTATGGAAATGGAGCGGCAAATTGTCGAGCCTGTTGAAGAACTACTCAGCAAGGTGCCTGGTGTGTTGCGGTATGAAACGGATACCGGAACAGGCTTTGCCTGGGTGAATATGACCTTCCAGCCAGGTACAGATATGCAGGAGGCTTACATCGAAGTCATCGACAAGATGAACCAATTCAATACACGCCCCAATACCGCACTTGAGCCGATCATTCAGAATAAATCCAAAGACAATAAAGGCAGTATTGCTGGCTTGGTGTTATTTCCCAATGGGGCCGGTGTCACAGCAGATAGAAGCTTATACACAGATGTATTTGAAAAGTTTGTCAGGCCGCGGATCCTGGCTATCCCTGGGATCAGTAACCTGTCACCTTTGGCATCAACCGAACAACGCATTGATATTATTTTTGACCCTGAAAAGTTGGCCAAATATGCGCTGACAATAGATCAGATGCTCAACCTGCTACGCAACTCGCTGGATCAAAGCGTGGGCATTGTTGAGCAGGGGACACGTAATTTTGCGGTGCGATTTGAAGGGCGACGAAACATTGCTGAGCTAAATGGCCTGGTCATTGCCAAAAATGAACAAAAGGTCGTGACCCTGGGCGATGTGGCGTACATTGAGAACGCATTCGTCACAGATTCTTCCCCTGTATATTGGAAGCGTCAGCAGGCTTTTTATGTCAGTGTCAACGCTGCCAATGGCTCGAACGCCCTGGCGTCACTGGCACAACTGAAGCAGGTGATCACAGAATTGAATACAACCGTATTGCCAGAGTTGGGTGTGCAAGTCGAACTGACCAAGGATGATTCAAAAACCATTAAGAGTGCGGTGGCGATGGTGCAAAATAACCTGATCCTTGGGGTGATTCTGTCAACCTTAATCCTGTTCTTGTTTGTTAGAAAACTGCCCGTGATAGCCATGATTTTTGTCAGTCTGCCGATTTCTATATTGGCAACATTTTTGGCCATGCAAATGTTGGGACGAACCTTCAACGTCATTTCACTGGCTGGTATTGCGCTGTCCACCGGGATGATCCTGGATGCTGCAATTGTGGTGGTTGAAACGGCGGTTCGGTATCGTGAGCAGGGTGAGAAAACACTCGATGCGGTGCGAAAAACCATGGCAGAAGTCTCGGGGGCGCTGGTGAACTCGGTTGTATCGAGTATCATCGTGTTTGCACCGATCCTGTTAATGCAAAGTGCAGAAGGCAAACTATTCCATGATCTGGCGATCACCATTTCTTCTGCGTTGGGTGCCTCTTTGTTTGTCGCACTACTCTTATTACCTCTGTTATTGCGCTATTTATTGCCCATCGTTAAAGTGCAGAATACAACGGGTGGATTTGTTGAACGTGTGTCAGCTTATCTGGCCAATCTGGTGGTCAGCACACGCAACCGGGTGGTGATGTTAGTTGTGTTAGTGTTGCTTCCTTTGATCGGGTTAGTCTTACTGGCGCCAAAGTTAAACATTCTGCCACAGGTTGAAGGCACACGGGTAAACGTGTCTGTCAGTGTGAATCAGAGCATGAATAATGACGCGCTGACGCGAGAGTTATTGATGCCTGTTAATCGGCTAATCGAGGCAAGCCAGGAGCAGAATGACGGCCCGCAGATAGATAAATTCCTGTCTTTTGTCTCAGGCAGTTCATCGATTCAGTTGGTACTTTATCCCACCGATCCCGCACGTGCCGAGGAGTTGAAAACATGGGCTAGAGAGACATTGCAGAGCGAATTTGTACATGCCAATGTGTATGCGAATTTTAACTCGTTACTTGGATTTGGTTTGTCGACCAATCGACGGGTAACCATCGACTTTACCGGGACCTCATTGGATGATTTACAAATCATTGGTCGTGAGGTTTACGAGCATCTTAATACCCATATGGGATATGCTAATCCCTGGAGTAATACCCCTTTATACAATGATGATCCGCAGATTATCTTCACACCCAAAGACAATCAGCTGCTGGAACTTGGTGAATCTCAATACAATCTGTCGCAAAAGCTCCGGGCATTAACTGATGGGGTGTACATTGGTGAATATTCCAACGGCACAAAGAACTTGCCTATCTATATCAAGGGGGAAGACTGGCGGGCCATTAATCATGTGATGGATACACCGCTTTACTTTCCATTGGAAAATGAGGTTACTCTGCTGCGTACTTTGGTTGATTATGAGCTGGATGTAGGCCCGAGCTCATTGTATCGGCTTAACGGGTTTCGTACCCTGTCTATCAATGTCACCCCGCCGCCAAGTATGCCCTTGTCATCCTTTATTGAGGACTTGAAGGTGCAGGTGACACCGATTATTGACGCGCATATGCCTGCATCCGTATCGGTGTCGTATCGCGGCAGCGCAAGTAAATTGAATGCTCTTATTTCAGATATGTTGCAACAGTTTAGTTTTGCCATGCTGATACTGTTTCTGCTGGTATCCGGATGGTTTAAATCATTCAGAAACGGGTTGGCGATTATGTTGTCGCTGCCCATTGCACTGATTGGTGGCATGCTGGCACTGAATGTGGTTAATCTGGTGAGTTACCAACCGTTGGATGTGATCTCTATGATGGGTTTCATTATTCTCATTGGTCTGGTGATTAACAATGCCATTTTATTTGTTGGGCATTTCAATGAACTAGATAGCAATCGCTTTTCTGTCAGTGAAAAAATCCAGTCAGCTATCAAGTCGCGAGCAAGGCCCATTTATATGAGTACCTTGACCAGTATTTTTGGCATGTTGCCATTAGCTTTGATACCTGGTGTAGGGTCGGAAATTTATCGTGGCCTGGCGATTGTGATTGTGGGTGGCATGACCTTTAGTGCTGTGTTCTCGCTATCAGTGATGGCTGCGTTGCTAAGCTTACCCATTTTTACTCGGAATGAATCTGAGTATGAGGCGACTCAGCCTGTCGACGCCACTTAATTCTTCATATGTTGTTGTTGAACCCGTCAAGGCCACCTGATCCCGGTGGCCTTTTTTGTTGATCTCGGAGTGGTCAAAAAATAAACGCACTCAGGCGTAATGAGCAAGGATATGGTTGCTGGTTTATTAAACGATTTTAGCAAGCAGTGGAAAAATCTGAGTGATCAGATTGGGATTTTTAAAGCCTCAGTCTAATTTCCGGGAGGTGATTAAAAAAAAGCCTGTGACTATTTGGTATCAAACGAGCAAAAGCTTCCTATGCTCTTCAAAAAATCATTCAACGCGATATAACTTTCTTATCTATATATTTGAATTTTAATATTTTATTTTTTTATTCCTGAGGTGGTACAGCGAAATAATGTGTAGTCATGAATGGTGGCGTGGTAAATGAAACAATTGGGCTTAAAGTAGATTTCATCAACTCGGGGCACAACGATAAACATCGAAAGCGCACCTTAAAAAATATAAAACTTAAATAATAAGGACACTAAAATGCTATCTACTTTAAAAACACTAACACTGGCTACTTTACTTACCCTTACTGCTGTTTCAGTAAACGCTGCTGAACAAAATACAAACAATACACAGCAGACTTCAGTTTCTGAAAGTGTTGATGTTTTCCCTACATGTGCGAGCTTTCCACAATGTTGGCCAACGCACACAGGTGAATAATAAAACATCAATAAGAAAAAACACTGCATCAGATCAAAACACAATAAATCAGGGGCTAATTATGAAAACAACAATTAAATCAACGGTATTAATGGCATCAACAATTGCAGCAGCCTTACTGGCCAGCAGTCATACAGTACATGCTGCGGAGTTACACGATGAACAGGTCTATTCACAACTCAGTGATATTGTTATTGTCCCTGGTTGTGCAAGCTTTCCGCAATGCTGGCCAGAAGTAGAAACCAGTGGCGACTGATAGTTAGGTAGTGCAAAACAATTTAAAAGACAGAAACAATAAACAATAAACAATAAACAGAAATAACAAAGGATATAGCATGTTCTCTACAAACACCTTAACAGCGATAAAAGCCCTTTTGTTTACCGTCACTTTGTCTATTGCCGGAACGTCGGCTCAGGCCTCGGAAGCGCCCAATTCAGGCAGCGCTGATGCTATACCTATCGAATTTCTGATTACCCCGAGTTGTGAGAGTTTCCCACACTGCTGGCCATGGAAAGACCCTAAATAGTCCAATTGAACATTTCATCAACAGTGGGTAAAAAGCGCCTTGTCGGTAACCTGAGCGCGCGAAATACCGATTGTCGATACAGCTGTTTTTTCTAGTGCGATGTCTTCAGCAACATGAGTCCGTGACGCTGAAGACATTTTTCTCTCTAAAAGTACACATTGTATAGATCTGAGCTCGGTGCCGCCCTTTGCAGAAGTAAGAGCTTCTCTTCACTTGGGTGAATTTGGAACTTTGCATAGAAAGCATGCTTCAGTAACAAGGTGCGCTCAGATTCTCCCGTGTTCAGATCCGTACGGACCAGATCGAATTGATACCCGTCAGACACAGAGTAATAGACGTATTGATCGGTCAGATGCCAGGATGTATTTGAGGCTGGTTTGATAGTGGCTATCAAGGAGCCTTGTTGCGGGCTGGCAAGTGGGGCTTTGAGCAGCTGGCCATCAGCTTGATGATAAAATAGATATTGGTCTTTGGTTCCTTCACGTGCACTTAATACATCGGGTACTATCTGCTCAGATTTACCATCATCAACATTGTGGCGCACCAGCCAGAATCGGTTCCCTTCCTTTCGTGAGAAGTAAATAGAACGACCATCATTACTCCAACTGGGGTTTTGAATGTTTTCCAGTTGCGTAGTGAGATAGCGGACCTGTTTGCTCTTGATATCCAGAACAAAAAGTTGGTGATCCAGAATGCCCAGTACAGAGCGACTCGCGTGATGATAATCCAGATTACTGATACCGTGATGTTCTGTAAATTCGGTTAATAATTCCATCTCACCTGTTGTCGAGTAAGTGACGATCTGCGGTATGTTGTCAAATTCATATCGAAAGATGATTTTGTCAGAATCAGCCAGGTAATCAGGGTGACCTTCTTTGCCAGAAAGGGAAAATTCAAACAGGTTGTAGATATTCTCCTGCAGAAATGGATTTTTGACCTCTGCAATGTCCCGCACATTCTTATCTTCTTTACCCACCAGCAGACAATTATCGCCGCATGTGCTGTAAATTGAAGATAATCCAAAGGTGGTTTGAACATGGGCGTTCAGTTCATTTGTTCGGGTATCAAAGAAATGGATTTCATTACTATTGGCCAGATAAACTCCTGAGCTGTCGTCATCCCATACAATATTAGGTGGAATAAAATCTAACACAGTATTGCTTTGCACTTTTCCGGAAGCGAGCTCTAAGATAATTAAATGCGTGCGTTGATAGTTTGAATATCTCAGCACGCCCAGGTGCAGCCCATCTGGTGACAGGGCGGAAAAATAATCGCCATGCGGGTTAAAATCAGGGTAAGTGACTTGAGTTAAGCGCTTGCTATCGATATCAATTCTGAAAATAGTGTTGGGGTAGTCCGGTTCTTTTTTCAAAGAGAAATACAGCGCACTGTCATCTGGCGACCAGGATAAATTGGGCTGTAAAGTATCATAGCGATAAATGACTTCTTCATTAGAGACATCCATAGTGTCGTTGAGCGTCAGTATGACTAATTCGGCCTGACTGCCTTTTTGTCTCTGCAGCGCAATTTGCTTACCTGTTTTGGAAAACTTGGCAGAGTAATAGTTTGCGTCTTCCGCGCTGAGCCTTTTTGTTACATTGGTAGAAAGCGATTTGATATATAGACCAAAAAACCCCGATACATCTTTGCGGTGAGAATAAATCACCATATCGGTTTCCTTGTGATAATCCGCCCATCCTTCCTCACCGGACATGCTTGTGACCGTTTTTACCTGATTTACGGCCACCTGGCTCGGCAACGCATAATAGGCATAGCCTGCGGCACAAGAAAAAGCAAATATAAGCATAAAATACAGAGACTTAATTTTAGTGTTTGATTTCTTATGTATATATTCATAGTCTGAGGCCTGAGAAAGTTCGGCGGTGTGATCAGGTTCGTTACCTTGTGTGACTGCTTCAATATTGACCTCAGCTATGAGTAGGTAACCTTTACTGGGCACTGTTTTGATGTAGGTGGGGGATTTGACGTCATCGCCGAGTGCGTCCCTGAGTTTTTTAACCACTCTGCGGATGGCATTATCAGACACAACCCGGCCATCCCAGACATGATCTAGCAGTTCTTTTTGGCTAACGTAGTCGCCTCTGCGTTTGACCAGGTAGCACAGTAGCTCCATTGTCAAAGGTTCTAGCTTGATTACATGGTTTTCCTGCTCTTCAGCAATCTCCGTGTTGTAAAGACGGGTCTTTTTAAAGTCGATCTTAAATTGACCTACAGTGACCTGATTGTCTTCGAGCCATATTTCCCTGTTAACACTGTTACCGTTCATGATCGTATTGGGTTTTTTTATTGTGTTTTTTTGTTACCAGCCAATGTAACACAATATAATGGGAAGTGTTTTGTCTTTCTGAGCGGATTATCCAATTATCTTCACCAGTTTAGTTTTGTTCACCGTGTGTCGTGCACAAGGAACAGGAACCGGAATTGGAATTTGAAGATGAGCACAAAGAGAAAATACAGCAAAGTAAAAAAGGCACTATTACTTAGTGGCTTATCAACCATGGTAGTCGCTAGCTGCACAAGCTATTGGTTGTGGGCACGACTAAACTCTGCATTGCCTTTATTAAATGGTGAGGTGGCGATCCCTCATGTTGAACATGAAGTGGTGATCGACAGAGACCGCAATGGTTTGCCTTCTATTGTTGCCCACACAAGAACAGATGCCGCTCGGGCCATGGGCTTTCTTCATGCTCAGGAACGTTTCTTCCAGATGGACTTTTTGCGCCGCAAAGCGGCCGGTGAACTGAGCGCACTGTTTGGTGAGTCTTTTATCAATGCTGATAAGGAAGCCAGGCTTCATCAGTTTAAGCACAGTGCACGTCAGGCCTACAACAACCTCGACGAACAGCATAAGGCGCTATTAGACGCGTATGTCGAAGGGGTTAATAGCGGGCTGGATAAGCTTAAGAGCGCACCATTTGAATATGCCGTGCTCAAAGCGACGCCAGCAACCTGGCAGCCTGAAGATTCGTTTCTGGTCTCCTTTGCCATGTTTATGGAAATGCAGGGACGTGATTACCACAATGCACTCTATCTAAACAAATTGCAGCAAACGCTACCCCAGGCGCTGGTCGACTTTCTGGTGCCATTAGGCACAAGCTGGGATCAACCACTGGATGCACAGCAAATAGCAACAGCTCCGATGCCAGGTGCTGACGTTTACTCGCTGGCCGAATCTGAAGAGAGTGGGCAGCACAACCTGGCGCTGACAGAGCATCAGCAATCACTGTATGCATTGACACTGAAAGACACACCGTCTGTGGCTGGTAGTAATAACTGGGCAGTGTCTGGTGACAATACGCTGTCCGGTAAAGCCCTCGTTGCCAATGATATGCACTTGAATTTAACAGTGCCGAACATCTGGTATCGGGTTGAGTATACCTGGCAAGAGGCAACTAAAGAACACCAGCTGTCAGGCATCTCTTTACCTGGTTTACCGTTGATGATAGCGGGCAGCAATCAGCACATTGCCTGGGGCTTTACCAACTCAATGGGCGATTGGTCTGATTTACTGCGGATCCCTGCTGAGAAAAGCCAGGCGTTGGTGACGCCTGTGACGCAGACCATCGATGTAAAAGACGCGGCACCGATTGAGTTTGTCGTTGATATGACGCCATACGGCCCGGTTGTCGAGCGCGAAGAAAATGGTGACTTGCTGGTGTTACGTTGGGTGGCTCACTCCCCGATGGCAGTCAACCTGGGGCTCTTTGATGTTGAGCTGGCAACGAGTGTCGATGCCTCCCTTCCTTTATTCAACGATGCACATATGACACACCTCAATGTCGTGGTAGGTGACGAACAGGGCAATATCGGCTGGACCATGTTAGGGGCTTTGCCTGAGCGAGCGCATTCAGTGTGGGCACCGGTTGCCTATGACAATGATAAGTACGCCTGGTCCGGGTTTTTGGATTCAGCACAGTACCCTAAGCGTATGAACCCAGAATCAGGGTTTCTGTTTACGGCCAATGCCCGGGTTGTATCCGGAGATGAGCTCGATGTGATTGGTCGTGAGAACTATGCATTGGGTGCCAGGGCAAATCAGATCCACAATGGTTTGAGAGTCATGCATGAACCGAGTGAAGCGCAGATGCTACGCACTCAGTTAGATAGTCGTGCGATATTTCTACAGCGCTGGCAGTACTTACTGCTTTCTATACTCGATGAGGAGTTCCTGGCTGAGCACCCTGAGCTGACCGAGTACCGCGAAATTGTCAATAACTGGAATGGCAAAGCGACCAAAGAATCAACGGGTTATCTGTTAGTCAGAGCATTCAGAACGCAAGTTGCCCGGCGGGTATTTGGTGGCATTTTGAATGATGTGCATGAACGAAACCCAGACTCCAATGTCTTTGACTACTTCAGTTTAACCAGTCAGTGGGAAGGTCCGCTTTGGCAGCTGGTGAATGAGCAGCCTGCACACTTACTGAATACCCGTTACGACTCCTGGCAGGGGCTATATGCTGATGCGTTGTCGTTCCTGAATAACCACTTTAATAACACCCACGGCACCATCGCCAATGCCAAGTGGGGTGACTACAACAAAGTGGCCATTTCTCATCCTGTGGCAGGGGCACTGCCACTGATCGGGAAGTTCTTCAATATCCCTGAATATGGTGCGGACGGTGACATCAATATGCCTCTGGTACAGGAGCAGAACTTTGGTGCATCCATGCGCATGGGTGTGACACCCGGCGAAGAACAGAGTGGATTTTTCCACATGCCCGTAGGGCAGGCATCTAATCCGATGTCGCCCTATTGGCTGGCTGGGCACAAAGATTGGCAAGAGGGCGTGTTCTCGTCATTCCTGCCACAGGAAACCGAGTACTCGCTCAAGCTGATCCCTGCTGAGCATAAGGAATAAGCCATGAACAACAATAATAAACTCACAGAGGATAAGGGTATGATGCTGACATCTGCACAACTCGATATTTATCTGGACCAAAAGCGATACCCCAGCTCTCCAAACTACAACATCGGTGGAGTGATCAGAATCACAGAGACGATTTGTGAATCGTCATTCCAACAGGCGATGGCGCAGCTGGTGGCAGAGAATGACGTGTTTCATCTTTACTTCAGTGAAGTAGCGGGAGAGCCCAAACAGTGTCGTGCACAGGTGCCATGTAAATTTGAATTCCTCGATTTCAGTACCTTTACTCAGGCGTCGGAGCAGGCGAAACACTTTGTCAATCAGCAGTTGCTGACGCCATTTGATTTATCAGAGCCCGGCTTATATCGCGCATTTTTACTGAAGCTGGCGGATGAAGAATATTGGTATGTACCAGTCGCACATCACCTGATCACTGACGGCTTTGGTTACAGTAACTGGTTTGACACGTTATTCAGGTACTACCTCGCCATTGCGCAGGGCAATGGAGACGCATTATCGATCCCACTTACCCAGTATGACCAGGTTATTGAGTACATGAATGAACAGCTCGATACCAGTGAACAAACCACGCAATACTGGCAGCAAAAGTTCAGTCGTCAGCTTCCTGACAGAATGTTTGTGCCTAAGCAGCTGAATAACCCGCACAAGCATGACAGCTTTTTGAGTCAGCATGCGATTGCACAGTCTGACTATGCCGGGCTTTGTGCGCTGGCAAAGAGCATGGGCGTGCGTGTGCACCACCTGTTTATGTCTGCAATCGCCTGCTATCTGAACCTGCAGTATCAGACCTCCGACATCGTTTTGGCATTGCCATTTCACAACCGCGATAAGGTAACGGCGCGAGCCATTGGTGGCATTGTGTCTGTTCTGCCAATGCGCTTTAGCATTGATCAGCAGTGGAGCATGGTCGATTTGGCTGCCGAGATCCGCACACAGATGCGGGATGTGTCCAAGTTTAAGAAATATCCGGTTGGCAAGATCGTTGAGCATGCGCGTCAGCTGAAGCCCGATCTTGAACGCCTGTTTGATGTGCAGTTCAACTACCAGAAATTGGATTACAAGTATGCGGATGGACGCATCAATGCGGAGTCTGAGTTTATTCCACCTGGAACCGAGACCACACCACTGCTGTTTAACTTGTGTGAGTATGGTGATCATCAGGACGTCATTTTACAGGTTGAGGCGAACCGCGCTTTCTTTGATGAATCCGATGTTGCCCGGTTGTTCGAGCGCCTGTTCACCATCATGGATGGTATGCGTCATAACCCACAACAGCGGATCGCCGGTTTTAACTTCTTTAATGAACAAGATTACCGGGTATATCAAACGCTCAACAGCCACACCGAGTCGAGCGACGTAACGAGTATTGTGCAGTGTTTCAATCACCATGTCGCAGAGCACCCTGACCATGTTGCATTGGAAGTAGGTGAGTCAACACTGACCTATCGAGCGTTAAGTAATAGAGCAGCACAGGTTGCTGAGGTATTCCAGTCACACGGGATCAAGCGTGGTGACAGACTTGGACTGTGTCTGGATCGCAATGAAGATATGGTTGCCACATTACTGGCCTGCCTGTCTTTGGGTGTGACCTATGTTCCCCTTGACCCGGCCTATCCGCTGGAGCGTCTGACCTTTATGTTTACGGACAGTCAAGCAGTGATGCTGGTGACAGATTCCCGGCTTGCCACGCAAGTGCCACTAGGCGCACAGCGCACCTTGCTCATTGATAAGCTACTCTCAGGCGCTAGCGCACCTGCTGAGCGGACGTTGACCGTGCAGGCAGAGCGAGAGACGCTGGAAGCTTACATTCTGTACACCTCCGGGTCGACCGGGCGTCCCAAAGGCACCTTGATAGCACAGCACAGCCTGGACAATTTGATCTGTGGCACAGCCCGACGTTTGGGATTGGATCAATCTTGTCACTGTCTTGCTACGACGACCATTGGATTTGATATTTCGACGCTGGAAATCTATGGCCCTCTGACCGTGGGCGGCAAAATAACCCTGGTCAGCCATCAGATAGGTAAAGATGCCCTTAAGCTGGCACCATACGCCGATGCGCGTGATTACACCTTATTTCAGTGCACTCCGACAATGTGGCAGGCCCTGGTAGAAGCGGGCTGGCAGGGCAATCAGGGGGCAACTTTAATAACGGTCGGAGAGCCACTCTATCCTGCGCTGGCTGATCAGATGCTGGTCCGCTCTCAGCGTGTTATTAATGCTTACGGGCCGACTGAAGCGACCGTGTATTCACTGGTTGATGAAGTACGTCGGGATGTCGATGGCACACCCAGCTGCCGTCTGGCCCGCTCGCTACCAAATTATCGTCATTTCGTGGTGGATAGTCGAGATCAACTTGCCCCCGTTGGCGTCAGTGGCGAGCTTTGCATCGCAGGCGACGGGCTGGCACTGGAGTATATCGGCCGACCCGATGTCACTGAGGCACAATTTGTACACTTACCGGCGGTGGCGAGCGAACGTCTGTATCGGACGGGCGATTTGGTGACCCTAAATAGTGAGGGAGAAATCGAATACCAGGGACGCATAGATCATCAGGTCAAGATCCGCGGCTACCGAATTGAACTGGGCGAAATAGAAGAGAAACTGGCACAACTGAATGGCGTTAAGCTGGCTGTGGTGACCACGGTGGGTGAGCGAGGCTGTGATGTGAAGCTGGCTGCGTATGTCATCATGGAGCCCGGCATTGGTTTTGACGTTGAGGCTGCCCGCACTGAGCTGGCGACAGAATTACCGAACTTTATGTTGCCGCACTTTTATACGGAAATGGATGCATTTCCATTGACCTCCAGCGGTAAAGTGGATCGCAAGGCATTGCCAGAGCCCAGTCATCGCGAAGTGGAGTTTGTCGCCGCGGAAACGGACACTGAAGCACAGCTTTGCACTATCTGGCAGTCGTTATTTGAGCGTGATGTGCTCAGTGTCACCCACAACTTCTTTGAGCTCGGCGGTCATTCGCTGCTGGCAATGAAGATGTTTGGCCAGATACGCCAAAGTATGCAAGTCGATTTACCACTGGCCAGTATTTTTGAGCAGCCGACCATTCGTCAGCTGGCAGACAAAATTGAGGTGATGCGTACGGAGCAATCGCAGCAAAGTCGCGTACGACCACTGGTTAAGTCGGACCTTGAAAGTGGCCATCCACTGTCGCGTTCTCAGCTGTCTATGTGGCTGATTGATAAGCTCAGCTACGGTACTGCGCAATATAATATGCCTGGGGTGTTTTCTATCACGGGGGCTTTGCAGGTCTCTGCGTTACAAACCGCGCTGGCACAATTGGTCAAGCGCCATGAGGTTTTACGCACGGTTCTGATTGATGATGCAGTAACCGCCAAACAGTACGTGCTGGAGGACTACAGCTTTGATGTGCCTGTCATTGATGTATCGGGCAAG
Organism: Pseudoalteromonas ardens; assembly: GCF_030125445.1. Taxonomy (NCBI): domain Bacteria; kingdom Pseudomonadati; phylum Pseudomonadota; class Gammaproteobacteria; order Alteromonadales; family Pseudoalteromonadaceae; genus Pseudoalteromonas; species Pseudoalteromonas ardens. The sequence goes on along the minus strand of NZ_JASJUV010000009.1, from coordinate 179,816 downwards.
CAAGATGTCATGTCCTGTGTTGAGCATTTTGTTGAAGCGGAAGCCAATATGCCATTTCAGCTCGACGTGGGCCTGAAAATACGTGCCAAGATCATTAAAACTGCGCCTGAGCACCACTTCCTGCTGCTGACCTTACACCATATCGCGGCAGATGGCTGGTCAATTAACATTTTGACTGAAGAGCTGGAAGCCCTGTACCGTGGGGTGTTGAGAAACGAAGCCGCTGAGCTGCCGACACTGGATATTCAGTACAAGGACTATGCGCACTGGCAGCACCAGAATATTCAGGATGGATCACTGGATGGGCAGCTGGAACATTGGTTGTCATTCCTTGCGGAGCACCCTCAGGTACACGGTTTGCCCCTGGACTTTCCGCGCCCGGTCCAGCCCTCATTTGAAGGCCGCAGCTATAAACTGAATATTGACAGCCAGTTACGCTCACAATTGCAAACGTTCTGTCAGCGCAAAGATATGACGCCCTTTATGGTTTTGCAACTGGTGTATGCCCTGTTGGTTGCGGAGCAAAGCGGCGAAACAGACATTCTGATAGGGACACCCGTAGCGGGCAGAAACCACCCCGATATTGAGGGGCTGATAGGGTGTTTCACCAACTCCCTGGTACTGCGCAATCAGATTGATCTGAATCGCCCATTGGATGCACTGCTGACAGACTCCAAGCAGGCTGTGATGTCCGCATTTGACAACCAGGATGTGCCATTTGAGCTGCTGGTAGAGCGCCTGAATCCGGAGCGGAATTCAAGCTACAACCCGATCTTTCAACTGTGGTTTGTGTACCACAGCCAACAGTTTAACCCACTGACGCTCGACAGCTTGCAGGTTGATTTGGTGGAGCCTCACAGTCCGAGTGTGAAGTTTGATTTATCTTTGTCGGTCTATGAGCAGGACACCAGCCTGACGTTGGATTGGGAGTATCGTCCCGAGTTGTTCAAGGCCGATACGATTGCTCAGTACGCTGTGCGCTTTAAAGGCATTTTACAATGGTTGCTGAACGAATCTGACACGGCCCACCCACCGATGCGCACCGCCAAACCAGACATCGATTTGCCCGCTGTGGAGCAGGGGGTATTTGCCGCGCGAGTCGCTGCAAATGGTGCAGCGTTCCCACAGGCAACCGTCGTGGTTGACGAGGAACAGGTACTCTCTCAGCAGGCGATATTCGCCAAAGTTAGACGAATGAGAGCGTATCTGAATACCCAAGGGGTCAAGCCCGGACAGGCGGTCGGTGTGTGTCTGGATCACGGTTTAGCACTGCTCGTCACACAAATGGCTTGCTTGTTCAGTGGGACTACTTTTGTGGGGCTGGACCCGGACAGCGATATGCAAACAACGGATGAGGTGATCGCACGTTTTAATCTCGATTTTGCGATTACACAACGCCATTTGGGCTCCTTTTTGGCGGATACCTCAGTGCAAGTAATAGACACCAGCGAGGCGTTGGCTTTCAAAGCACCTGCAAGAGTTTGTGAGCCTGAAACCCGATTACATACGCAACCCGTTTGTATCCTTAACCCAGCATCGGACAACGAAGTGGTGCTGACCCAACAGGACTTACTGCTGCTGTCTGACAAGCTGGCCGCCGAACTCGGGCCGCAACAGGGCTGGGTGAACAAATTTATCTGGAATGCGTCGGTATCGTTTGACTGCTCTTTGATGGGCTTGTGTCTGATGAGCCTTGGGTTCGAGTTACACGTCGTCGATACGAAAACGCGTTATTCAATTACACAACTGAATGAATACCTGACGTCGCAGCGAGTCAATCTCATTGAGCTTACGCCAGGGTATTTAAATCTTATGCACAGTCAAACCGGACTGACGTTTAGTCACAGGACAGATCTCCTCATCAATGGCACTGAGGTAAACGCGCGTTTGACTGAAATTTTAGCCCAATATCAAGCGACATCCGACGCAAAGGTGATAGCAGTAAACACACTGTTTGAAGAATTCCGCTTGGTCAAACTTAACCAGTCATCGGCTAAGGCACAGCAAGTCGGCAGCGTGGGCCTGACCCAAACATGGGGTGCCCAGTTACGTGGTCGCATTATGGAGGTGTTACACGACATCTATGCGGCTGTGCTGAAGAAAGACCGAGTCAATGTTGATACTGGTTTTTATGAATTAGGGGGTAATCCATTACAGGTCAAGGGTTTATGTTCATCTTGTGAGCAACATTTTAAAGCGGGACTGAGTGTATCTGCACTCGCCAGTGGTCCCTCTGTCAGCCAGCTGGCAGAACTGATTTCAACCATTTTTATAAATCAAAGTGTAGCCGGTACAACCATCACAGCTACTACTTCAGCGCAAACATTAAGGAAATAACAATGAACACACAAACAATAATAAATCAATGTCTTGAGCAAGGAGTTCGCCTCTCTGTTGAGAACGGCAACTTGCAAATCGACGCACCCAAAGGCGGACTGAGCAATGAAATGATTGCCATTTTGCGAGAGAACAAAGCACAGCTGATTGAGTTCATCAACCAATTCTCCGCACAGAAAGAAGCTGTTGAAAAACAGAAGCTTAAACCAGCTACAATCGATGGTCCAATTCCATTGTCATTTGCTCAGCAGCGTTTGTGGATCATCGACCGCATTGAACAAGGTACGGCACAATACAACATGTCGGCCGCATTTAAACTGGAGGGTGTTCTCAACCAGGACGCGTTCATCGCAACCATAGATGCGGTTGTTGCACGTCACGAAATCCTGCGTACCGTGTATAAAGAAACCAACGATAAATGTGAACAGGTGATCCGTGAAGAGGTTGCCAGTGCCGTGAGCATCATCGATTTCACTCACCTTCAAGGTAATGACTTGTATGATGAAATTCGTACACTTGCCGAGCAGGATGCACTTAAGCCGTTCGACCTGCAAAACGATACTATGCTGCGCGTGCAGTTAATTAAGGCCTCTGATTCAGAGCATTATGTTTTGTTCAATATGCACCATATCGCTTCTGATGGCTGGTCCATTGGCGTCCTGGTTAAAGAGTTCTTAGAAATTTACACGGCTTACAGTCAGGGTAAACCTAACCCGCTGGCAGAGCTGGAAGTACAATACAAAGATTATGCGCACTGGCAGCGCGAGTGGTTACAAGGTGACGTGCTGGAGAGCGAAATTGGTTACTGGCGCGATCAGCTTCAGGACTTACCTGCCACGCACAGTTTACCGCTGGACCGAGCTCGTCCGGCACAACAGGGTTTCCTGGGGAATTCTATTCGTCGCGAGTTGACGCAAACGCTGACAGATAAGCTGGATGCCTATTGCCGCGAACAAGGGGTAACCCAGTTTATGGCACTGCAGACGATTTATGCACTGCTGGTTGGTCAGTGGAGTGCGGAAGAAGATGTGGTGATGGGAACGCCTGTTGCAGGACGAGTGCACCAGAACGTTGAGCCTTTGATTGGCTTTTTCCTTAACAACTTGGTTCTGCGTACAGATTTATCTGGCGACCCAAGCTTCAACGAGCTGATCCGCAGCAACAAAACGACGTTACTTGAAGCCTTTGAACACCAGCACTTGCCGTTTGACGCATTAGTAGAAGATCTCAACCCAGAGCGTAGCAGCAGCCATCAGCCGATGTTCCAGTTGTGGTTTGTGCTACAAAACCACGAAAGCGGCACGTTCCAGTTGCCAGGTTTGGAGATGTCTAATCCGGAAGAGATCTTAGCGGGTATCGATGTTGTGAATTTCGACATTTCGCTCAGTGCCATGGTGGAAGAAGGTCAGCTGGTATTTGTCTGGCAGTACAAAACAGACTTATTTGATACCAATACCATTGAAAGCTTCGCCGAATCATTCGAAGCATTACTGGAAAATGCCATTACCCATGGCGAAGAAAAAGTCTCGAAGATTTCCGGTGTGAAAGAAGGCGCTGTACAGCCCTGGAAGACCAATAACGAACATTCTTTTGAAAATACTCAGAGCCTGATCAAGTCAGTATTTGAATTTGCCCAGTCTAACCCGAATGCGATTGCACTGCGTGTTGAAGATGATGCAATCAGCTACGGCGAGCTGGCAGCTAAGGTCAGTGCGTTTTCACAGCAGTTGACGGCTGCGGGCGTGGCAAAAGAATCGCCGGTCGGTATTTGTGTTGACCGTAGTATTGAGCAGCTGGTTGCTCAGCTGGCCATCATGCATGCAGGCGGCGCCTATGTGCCGTTAGACGCGGGTGCACCAAAAGATCGTATTGAGTACATTATCGCAGATACTGGACTCAACATTGTTGTGGCACAGCCTCAGTACACCAATAAGTTCGCTGATATCGATTGTCAGACCGTTGCGATTGACCACACTCAGATAGCGGGTGATGGGGAAGTAAACGCTGACGCCATTGAGCTCAATGCTGAGCAACTGGCGTATATCCTTTACACGTCAGGCTCAACAGGCAAGCCTAAAGGGGTTGCTGTGCAGCATGGCAATCTGGTCAACCTGGCAAACAGCATGCAACTGTTACTGGCTGAACGTGGTGTGTCTGGTCAGTATCGCTGGGCCTGGAATGCGCCGATGATCTTTGATGCATCAGTGCAGGCACTGACTCAGCTGGCATTCGGTGTGGAACTGAACTTGCTGAAAGACGAGTTGCGTAAAGACCCCAGCCAGCTATTGAGCTACCTAACAGACAACAAGATTGATGTGTTGGATACCACTCCGGCCCTGGTAGACCTGGTATTGCGTGAAGCGGACGAGAAAGGCCTGGCGCTGCCAAATCTGTTGATTGGTGGTGAAGCTATCAGCTCCGAATTATGGCAAAAAGTGGCGGCGCACAGTGAAGCACATCAGCGCTTCGCACTGAACGTATATGGTCCGACAGAATGTACTGTTAACGCGACCTTCTCTGACATTAAAGCCGACTCAGTGCCCAACATTGGTAACCCATTGCCTAACTGTCAGACCTTCATTCTTAACGATACCCTGACGCCATTGGCGCCGGGCGCGAAAGGTGAAATTTACATCGGCGGTGAGGGGGTTGCCCGTGGTTACTTCAATAACGACGCACTGACCCAAGAGCGTTTTGTTGAGTCGGCTGAATTTGGTCGCATCTACAAAACCGGAGATCTGGGTCGCTGGCTGGCAGATGGCACAGTCGAATACCTTGGTCGTAGTGATTTCCAGGTCAAGCTGCGTGGCTACCGTATTGAACTAAGCGAGATTGAATCTGTGCTGCTGGAAGACGCTGGCGTAACCGACGCGGCGGTTCTGGTGAAAGATGAGCAGCTGGTGGCCTTCGTTGTTGGTGCGGATGTGGATCAGAACCGCCTGACACAGCTGATGGAGACCAAACTCCCTGCTTACATGGTGGCGGCTGTCATTATCGAAATGGATGAAATGCCACTGACTAAAAATGGTAAGCAAGACCGTAAGGCGTTGTTAAGCATTGAACTGGAAGAAGTGGTCGATGATTACATTGCCCCCAGAACAGAGATGGAAGCGCGTTTGCAGGTTATCTGGCAGGAGCTGCTGGGTAAAGAGCAGATCAGCATGGATGACAACTTCTTCTCCATTGGTGGTCACTCACTACTGGGTATCCGTGTAGCGAGTGCTTGTCGGGAGCAGCTTAGCATCGAGATCCCGCTTAAGGTACTGATGGAAAATCCAAGCATTGAAGCCCTGGCAGAGCAGTGTGAAATGTATGAGAAACAGAAGCTGGTTATGTCTGGTGCAGCAGTGAGCGATGACGCTGAAAGGATGGTGATATGAGTGTAGAGCACATCATAGAACAGTGCTCTTCTTTAGGTATCGGGCTGTCTACGGACGGCCAGAACCTGAATATCACTGGCGAAAAAAGTAACCTGATCCCTGAACTCATAGCGATGCTAAAGGAGAACAAACCGGCTCTGATTGCCCATATACAGCAGTTTGCTGCGCTAGAAAGTGAACGGCAGCGTTATCATATCGCGCCAGTAGACAGAAATGGGCAACTGCCCGTTTCTTCTGCACAACGACGCATTTGGTTATCACAGCAGCTGTCAGATTCTGCTGCTGTGTACAATATGCCAAATAGCGTGCGTGTAGAGGGACAGTTTGACGAGCAACTCGCTCGTCAGGCTATCCAAATGATCATTGCTCGTCATGAAGTGTTGCGCACAGTGGTGCGTTATGAGGGCGAGCAATTAGTCCAGGTCATCCGTGAAGCGGGTGATGTCGACTTTGTCATTGAAGATTATAGTCATCTGAGCGCAGAGCAAAGTGAAGCACTGGCTCTGGAATATGTACATAAAGATGCCCAGAAACCTTTCGATCTGCAGCGAGATCTGATGTTTCGTGGTGGCTTTATCAGGCAGTCAGCCGAACATGGCACCCTATTTTTCAATGTCCATCATATCGCTGCTGATGGCTGGTCAATGGCACTATTGCTTGACGACTTTAAGCACTTTTATAACGCGCTGTTTACCGGTCAGACGCCAGAACTGCCGGCGGTACCTGTGCAGTATGCAGACTATGCAAATTGGCAGTATGAACTTCTGAACGGCGACCAGATCGCGGCATCTAAATCCTACTGGTTGACACAGTTGCAGGATTTACCAACAGTTCATGATATCGGGTTGGATTTCCCCAGGCCGGCATCGACAGGCGGGAAAAGTGACTTTTGCGCAGTGCAACTCCCCGGTGCGCTGAGCGACCAATTAAAGGCACTGGCGGTGAGTCAGAACACCTCTTTGTTTGTGTTATTCCACGCGGCGGTCTCTGTGCTGCTTAGCCGCTACGCTGGCAGCGATGACGTGGTCGTCGGTACACCTGTTGCTGGGCGAAAACAAAAAGAACTAGAAAGAACGTTTGGCTGTTTTATTAACAACCTGGTTTTGCGTCTGCACACGGATGCTCAACAGTCATTTGCGGCGCTGTTAGGCAGCGCCAAGCAGGTAAACGAAGCGGCGCTGGAACATCAGGACATTCCGTTCGAGTACCTAGTGGAAGCATTACAACCAGAACGTAGCAACAGTTATCACCCGCTGTTTCAGATTGCGTTAGTACAAAATAACCTGGATGTCACCGACGAAGCCGACATACCGATGGCCGGAGACGTGTCTTTGGAATCATTTGACGCGGCGGAACTGAGTGCAAAATACGATATTCAAATTAACCTGGTTGAAACCCTGGATGGTATTCGAGTTAGCTTTTCGTTCGACACCAATCTGTTTAAAGCCGAAACAATAACGAGAATGACACGGCAGCTACAGGCCATTTGTCTGCAAATTGCTGATAACCCGGATCGGCCTGTAGGCGAATTGGTACTCAGTGACAAACAGGAAGTGGCGCAGCTTAAAACCTGGGAACACCAGGTCGAATATCAATCCCGACAGTTGCCGATACACAGGTACGTAGAGCGCTGGGCTGCAAAAGCGCCAACCAGACAGGCGATCTGTGTGGCTGACACCTGCGTCAATTATGATGAACTGAATACCCGTGCCAACCAGTTGGCTGCTTACTTGCAGGCCCAGGGCGTCGTGCCCGGGGATTACATCGGTGTGGCATTTGAACGCTCTGCTGAGCTGGTGATCGCCATGTTGGCCATCGTTAAGGCCGGTGCGGTGTATGTCCCGTTGGATCCGGGTTACCCGGCTGCCCGACTGCAATACATGGTTGAGGACACGGCACTGACACATGTTCTGACCAACACGGCACTGGCGTCATTGTTTGAAGCCTATGTGTCTGATGTCGTGGCCATTGATGCAGACAAAATTGCCGACGCTATCCAGGCCCAGCATCGCGGTAACCTGAATGTGGATACCACGGCTCAGGACCTGGCGTATGTCATCTACACCTCAGGCTCAACAGGTCAACCAAAAGGGGTGATGGTTGAGCACGCGGGTATCGAACGCCTGGTGATCGCGCCTAACTATGTGTCATTGAGCCCGGCTGACAATATCTTGTTCATTTCTAACACGGCATTTGATGCGGCGACCTTTGAGATTTGGGGCGCGCTGGCAAATGGGGCTACGTTATACGGGCTGGACAAAGCGTGCTTGTTGGACGCCAATCGGTTTGCCGAAGCAGTGCGCCGACTGGAGATCAGCGTTGCCTTCGTTACGGTCGCCTTGTTTAACCAGATTGTCGCCATCAGGCCTGATGCATTCGGTTCACTCTCTACTGTCATGGTTGGCGGTGACAAGCTTGACAAGCATAGTATTGATCAGGCGCTGTCTCATGGTAAGCCCACGCATTTGTACAATATTTATGGGCCGACTGAAAACACCACATTCAGCACTTATTACGAGATCAATGCCATCGACGAAGGTGCCTATCCAATTGGTCAGGCCATTTCGGGGACGGGCTGCTACATTCTGGATCCCGAGCTAAAGCGCTGTGCCATCGGGGTTGTCGGAGAGCTCTACCTGAGTGGAACAGGACTCGCGCGGGGTTATCTGAATAAACCTGATATGACGGCGCAGCGGTTTATCGAGGCGAAGTCGATAACCAATGAGCGGCTTTATCGCACCGGTGATCTGGTTAAATGGGATGAGCATGGCAATGTGTGTTTTGTCGGCAGAGCCGATAGCCAGGTCAAGATCCGTGGGTTCAGGATTGAGATAGGGGAAATCGAGCATGCGCTGATGTGCCTGTCAGAAATCAAAGAAGCGGTTGTTCAGGTTGAAAACGAGGGTGGGCAAAAGTGTCTGATAGCCTACGTGACCTGTCATCAGGTGCAGAGTGTCGAGGCATTAAAGCAGGCCTTAAAGCCAAGTCTGCCATTACACATGATACCCGCGCAGATTGTTCAGCTGGACACCATGCCATTCACTGCCAACGGCAAGATAGATCGTGCCCGTCTGGTTCGTCAGCAGACTACAGATACGGCGCAATTGACCCCACCAACCACGGCATTGGCCAGATCTGTTGCAGAGATTTGGGCCGCTGGATTGCAACTTGAGCCACAACAGGTTGGGATGCAGAGCAATTTCTTCGAGTTGGGTGGACACTCATTGCTGGCGATGAACCTGATACACAAAATTCACCAAACCTTGCACTCTGAGGTGCCTGTACAGTGCCTATTCGAAACCCCTGTGCTGGCTGCATTCACTGAGTTAGTTGCAAAGTATCAGCATACTGTTAGCGAGTTGAGTGTGACAAAAGCCCCAGAGTCGCAGCATGGTTATCCCCTGTCAGCGGCTCAGCGCAGAATGTGGTTTATTGATCAGCTAGGGGGCTCGAGCACGCAATACAATCTGACTTACCAGTTTGAGGTGCAGGGCGAGTTTGACGTTGAAGCGGCCCAGCGGGCACTGCTTTTGATGTTAGACCGACATGCAATACTGAGAACCACTTACCATGAAACTGAAGCAGGTGAAGTACAGGTGGTGCAGCCGCTGACAGAGTTTAAGCTGGCACATTATCGCCCCACACCACAACAGTATACAGACGTACTGGCTCAGGCTGTGGCGCAAATTAATGCCGCCTTTGATCTGAAAAAAGCGCCATTACTGCGAGCTGCCTACATTGAGGGGGCGCAGCACGAGACGGGCACACTGCTATTGAGCTTGCATCATATCGCCACTGATGGTTGGTCAATGAATGTGTTTTTCACTGAGTTTGTCACCTGCTACCAGAGTGAGTTAGCAGATCAGTCGGTGGCATTACCGGACAATCCGCTGGCTTATACTGATTATGCCGTTTGGCAGCAGAGTTACCTGTCCAGCGCTGCCTGTCAGACCTCGTTAGACTATTGGTGCGCGCAACTACAGGATGCACCGGCACAGCATGGTATCGCCCTGGATTTCCCGCGACCGCAGACCAAACAGCAATGCGGTGCTGTAGTAACTCGCAGGCTACCCCAGGCACAGGCACAGGCGCTCACGCAGTTTATCGGTGAACATAATCTGACGCCGTTTATGCTGGCACATGCGGCTTTGGCGCTGGTGGTGACTCAGCATGGTCTTGATACCCAGTGTGTGATCGGTACGCCCGTAGCGGGCAGGCATGATCAGCAGTTGGCCAGCTTAGTTGGGTTATTTGTCAATACCGTGGCCCTGACTGCGCGAACAGATTTCGCCACGTTGGGCGAGTATCTTGCGCACATTCGAGAGATTAATGTTGCTGCGCAGTCACATAACCTGGTGCCATTCGACACCGTGGTGGATGCACTCAAGGTGACGCGCTCAGCCGCACTCTCTCCTGTGTTTCAGATCATGCTGACGACCGACAGTGAGGAGAACTTTAGGCTGGGTCAGGCATCTGCGGGTGATTCGCTCAATGGTGTTTCATTTCAAGCTGTATCTGGCAGCGCGGTAACGACCAAGTTTGATCTCGACATTCATTTTGATTTGTCAGCACAGCAGCTGACGATGCACTGGGTATATGACACCAGTTTATTCACAGCTGATACCATCGAGCGGGTTGCGCAGCAAGTGGAGCAGGTATTGTTACAGTGCGTGGAGCAGCAAGATATCTTATCGCTGTCTTTGCCTTCGCTCACTGTATGCAGTGAGACGCAAGTGGCGGCGCTGCTTGAGCGCTTGCAGCCCGAGGCTCCGGTGCATTCAGTCGATGCAGCCAGCCTGGCAGAATGTTGGTCACATACCGTAGCGCAACGCGCTAAAGACGTTGCCCTGATCTGGCACGACGAGACATGGACTTTTGATGCGCTGGCACAGCGTGTGACACAGTGTGCACAGGCTTTGGTGAGTCACTATGGCGTGGGCAGAGGTCAGGTTGTTGCGGTCCAAATGGACAAAAGTGATGACATGGTGGTTGCGTTACTTGCCATCTTACGTAGCGGCGCAGCTTATCTGCCGCTGGACCCCAATGCGCCGCAATCACGTGCCGAGTATGTGCTGTCGGATGCAAATGCATGCTTATTGATCACACAGCCGGGTTATCAGGCCCAGCACAGCGCTCAGACCTGCCCTGTGATCAGTCTTGAAACGCTGCAAGACGTGACGGTTAAGCACGATGTGGCACTGGATAAGGCGTCTGCTCAAGACCTAGCCTATGTGATTTACACGTCGGGGACAACCGGACAACCAAAAGGGGTCATGGTGTCTCATCATAATGCGCTGGCATTGATGGCACAGATGCAGCAATGGTCCGTTTGTCAGGACAACAAGAACTGGGGATGGAATGCAAACTACGTGTTTGATGCCTCACTGCAGGGTTTGCTGCAATTGATTGCTGGCATGACACTCACGCCCATCCCAGAAGCGCTGAAGCTGCAACCACAGCAGTTTGCTCAATACCTCAGTGCAACCTCTGTTTCGGTACTGGATTGTACACCGAGCCTGGTGGAAATGTGGCTGGATGAGGGCCTGGGGGCTCAGCTTCCCGATCTGATTATCGGTGGTGAAGCCATCTCTGAGTCCTTGTGGCAACGCTTAGTCGTCTGGCAACAAGAGTTTGCACGCAGTGCTTTGAATGTGTACGGACCAACTGAGTGCACAGTCAATGCAACAGTCGCTCCCATCACGGGCGCCTGCCCACACCTGGGGCTGCCATTGCCTTACAACCGAGTGTATGTGCTGGATACTTATTTGCGGCCCGTTGCTGAAGGCATGAGTGGTGAGCTGTATATCAGTGGTGAGGGGGTCTCGAAGGGCTACCTGGGTAAGCCTGAACTGACTGCTCAGTGCTTTATCGACTCACCGTTTAGCGATGGTCAGCCGGGTCATCACCAGCTATACAAAACCGGCGATGTGGTGCGCTATGCGGATGGTTTGTTGCAGTACCTCGGTCGGACTGACAACCAGGTGAAACTCAACGGCTATCGCATTGAGCTGGCCGAGATCGAGCAGCAGTTGCTGGCGGACCCTGAGGTGGTGCGCGCACATGTGATGATTGTTACAGCACACAATCACACTCCGGCGTTGGTGGCGTATGTTCAGCCCCGTTCTGAGCAGTTTAAGCATGCGGAATTGAGCGAGGCGCTACGCGCTAAATTACCTGGCTATATGGTGCCACAGCACGTGATCGCTGTCTCAGACTGGCCAGTCACGCGAAATGGCAAGCTCGATATCAAGGCACTGCCTCAGGTTGAGTCATCCTGTGCTGGTGAGCGGCTGAACACGGCCACAGAGTTGAAGCTGGCATCTGTCTGGCGCACCGTATTGAGACTACCGGAAGATCAGGCGTTCTATAAAGACTCGAGCTTTTTCAGCGTGGGTGGCAACTCTTTGCAAGCGGTCGCACTGGTACGGGCAATTAAAAAGGCCTTCAGCATACACATCAGCGCACTGGATGTGTTCCAGCAGCAAACCCTGGCAGCATTAGCCGCCCTGGTGGATGCCTGTGGTGGTCAGTGCGGTGACAAGATGGAGCTGGTGTGTTTGCGCGAAGGTGATAGCCAGTTGTCTCCCATTGTCTTCATTCACCCTGTGGGCGGTCAGCTGACGTGTTATGCCGAGTTAGTGGCGCAGCTGCACACTGAGGCACCGATTTACGGCTTGCAGTCCATCACTGAGCAGGGCGAGTCCATTGTTGCACTGGCCGCGCATTATTGGTCTGTGCTTCACCAGGGTCTGGGGCAACGTGCTTATCACCTGGTTGGCTGGTCAATGGGAGGCGTGATCGGTCATGCCATGCAAAGCCTGGCCGAGGAACAGGTGCTAAGCCTGACGATGATTGACGCCTATGTCCCGGAACTACAAAACCTCGAACACAATGAGTTGGCGCGGCTGGGTACTTTCGCTGCGGAGTTAGGTGTGTCACTGGAAGGCATTGCGATGGCTGATGTCCAGCCGCTAAGCAGTGAGCAACGTTTGGCACTATTGCATCAGTTATGTGTAGCACAACAGGTTGTGTCTGAAGACTTTTCGCTTGCGGACCTGCAAGTCCAGTGGCAGATCCTGAGCCATAACCAGGCGCTGTTCGCGGCCCATAGTTGTACACCGTCAGGTGGTCATGCACGACTCATTTATGCCAATGATTTCTCTGCCTCAGAGGGGTGGGAAACGCGTTTGGCACATTGCGAATTTCACCCCATTGCGGATACGGATCATCATGACATTATCCGCAGAAATGAACTTAAAACACTGATTAATAAGTATTTAAATTAAAAATAATTAAGGAAATTACCATGTTAAAAGATACAGTTATTTTCAACGAGCAGTACAATGGTCAAACAGCAACATCGGCACTGAAGGAAGGTTTTTTACCGGAAGGTCCTGATTTTCCTTTGGTTATTGAAGACACCTCTGGGGCACATAATGCTGCGCAGTGGGTTGCCGACAATGCTGCGCAAATTGATCAACAGCTCAAGCAATATGGTGCCATTTTGTTGCGTGGTTTTAACGTACAAAATGAAGATGACTTCCGTGAAGTCGCTAACGAGTTCATCCCAACATTGGCGAAATATATGGAAGGGGCTACACCGCGTACTAACCTGGGTAAAGGGGCGTATACGTCGACTGAATTCCCGAATGAGCTGAGCATCGCGCAGCACAATGAGCTGTCGTACATCAAGCAGTGGCCGATGAAAATCGCATTTAGCTGCATGATCCCAGCTGAAGAGCGCGGTGCGACACCGATTGCTGATGTCAGGAAGGTGCATGATTTTATTGATGCCGACATCAAAGCTAAGTTTGAAGCGCATGGCTGGATGCTGGTTCGTAACTATGGCAATGGCTTGGGCCCAACCTGGCAAAAAGCATTCAATACCGATGATATAGAAGAAGTAAAGGCTTACTGTCAGCAGGCGGATGTTGAACTGGAGATTATCAGTGCCGACCAGATCCGTACGCGTCAGGTTCGTCCAGCAATCCGTGAACACATTCATACAGGTGAGAAAGTCTGGTTCAACCACGCTGCTTTCTGGCATCCGTCAAGCCTGTGCCCGGTGATCAGAAAAGAACTGGTTTCTCAGTTTGGCGAAGAAGCGCTCACGTACAACACCATGTATGGCGATGGTTCTATTATTCCTGATGACGTCATTGAACACATTAATGAAGCGTACAAGAAGGCCACAGTGACTTTCCTGTGGGAAAAAGGTGACGTGTTACTGATGGACAACATGCTGGTTTCGCATGGCCGTGACCCATTTAAAGGCGAGCGTCGGGTTGTAGTTTCAATGGGTGAGCCAGTGGAACTATAAGTGAGTCATGAGGCTCGGTCATGCGAGCCCCAAAAATAGCAGGTTTATTATGTTGCTTTACTATATTAAAAAATTTAAAAAAATCATGTTTTTATCGGGGCTCGCTAGCTTGTTCACAGCAGCAACATCGATAGCTTTGTTTCATATGATTGGGGAAAGTGGTGAGACGGGTTTTCAACCGCTTGAAGTGGTGGTGTTTGCCGTTTTAGTTGCTTTTTTACTGATGGCGTCGATGACAACGAGCTATTTCTTGTCTCAGTACAGTGCGGGGACGATCAACAGTGTACGTCAGAACCTGGTCAGCCGGATCCTGGGCACCGATTATGACAAACTGGAAAAAGCAGGCAGAGCCAGGCTCTACAATGTCCTGACTAACGACGTGAATGCCATTTCAGGGGCCCTGGCCGAAATGCCAGCGTTCATTTACAACAGCTTTTTATTGCTGGCCTGTTTTGGTTATTTGTTTGTGTTATCTGAAGTGATGTTTGGCATATTGGTGTTGGCTGCTTTCGTGTCATTTCTCATTACCAAGGTTGTGATGGCGAAGATCACACGTGCAGCGAATCAAATGCGAGAACATCAGGACCACGTATTTGAAGGCTACAAAGGGATATTAGATGGTGCCAAACAGCTTACGGTTAATAAGGACAGACGTCAGTACTTTTTCGAAAAGCGTCTGAAGCCGGTCATGACTGAACTGCGCAGCAGTGAGCGTGAGTATGGATTTGCCTGGGATATTAACCGCAATATTAGTCAGGTGGTTATCTTCATTACCTTGGGCACCATAGTGGCAGTCAGCCATTATTTGCAGCGCACTGAATTAGTGATGAGCTATATCCTGATTGTGACGTACATCTCAGCACCGTTTGGGTATGTGATGAATCTGTGGCAAAACATTGCCAGAGCGCGAGTATCATTACAAAAAATAGAGTCTTTGCAGTTAGGCAGTGAGCAGGAGAATGGTGCTGAGCAAACTCACCAGCCACTCAGCGAGGACTGGCATAAGATTGCGTTTAAAGATGTGTCTTTTGCCTATGAATCTCAAGGAGAAGATACCGCATTTTCTTTGCCAAAGTTAAACCTGACGTTCAATCGAGGTGAAATCATCTTTATTACAGGCGGAAATGGCAGTGGTAAGTCGACCTTCTTACATCTGTTATTGGGGCTATACACACCGTCTAAAGGTGCGATCCAGGTTGATGATATGCCGGTCAGTGCGGCACAGCTTGATGAGTATCGTGCAAAAATAACTATGGTTCTGCCCGATTTCTATTTGTATCGTGAGCTGTTGGATGCAAACGGATCGCCTGCGAACGAAGAAAAGGCCCGTACTTTGCTGGCCCAGTTCCAGCTGGATCACAAGCTAAACGTCGACAAAGAAGGGTTTTCAGCAACACAGTTTTCCCAGGGGCAACGAAAGCGTCTGGCTCTGATTGCGTCGATTTTGGAAGATAAGGATATCTATGTCTTAGATGAATGGGCAGCGGATCAGGACCCTCACTTCAGAGCTTTATTTTATCAGGAGCTATTACCCTGGCTGAAGTCGCAAGGTAAAACGGTCATTGCCGTTACGCATGATGACAAGTACTTCCACCTTGCCGATCGCCATATCAAGTTTGATCAGGGGCAGGCACAAGAGTTAACAGAAAAAAAATGCCATGGGCAAGCAGCATAAATAACAGGAGCAGGTATGTTTGACTTTATAAAGAGCCGCAAAACGCCGGAAACACCTCAAGAAGAAGTGACTGTGATTGAAGGTGATGGCAGTGAGATCACTGTCAATGAAACTGAGCACACTGTTGATGGTCGGGTTGTAAAAGAGCGGCATGTCACCGTTTCTCGGGGTCACGGAGGGCCACAACCAGTCACCCCAACACCTCCTTCCAAATAGTTTGTAATACGGTACAAGGCAGGTGCTTTGTACCGTTAACTCATGCAGTTGCGCTTATCCCCTGTGGCTTGAGTACTGCGTCACTGATTGGTGACAAGTCAGCTTTGACCACCCCTTTGGCACTTTTTACTCTTTGACTTTTCTGTTTTTTTTCTTCACCTTACTTTTAGAATCGAATGATCCGCCTTGAGGTATTAGTACGATTGGAACACAGTGAGCTTACCTCAGAGGAGCGGAGATCAGGTTAACTATGATGAAACAGAGTGTTTAATGCGTTAGAAATTTGCTTTAATATTGCAAATCGTGACTTAGTTAGGCTGGGGTGAGCTAAACCAACCTATGCAGGCCCCGGAGTTGCAGTGCGCATGACACGAGTTAGCTACCTGAATAAAGACGCTTGCCCTGATATCGCAAAGTTGCAGGAATGACTCTGAGATTCTCTCATTACCCAGTCTCAGTTCAGGCTGCGACATAGGAAGATAAAAATAAAATAAAGGTCTGATAAAACAGCAGTTATGATATGAATGAAGCTAATTTTTCAAGGACTGTGAAAGAGGTGAGGTTTGGTGCCTGGACTTTGGACCCAAAACGACAGAGCATCACCGATGGCGAGGTAACCCGTGAACTCGAGCCTCTATTATTTAAAGTTCTCTGCTACTTAATTTTGAATAATGACCAGATCATTACCCGAGATGACCTGGTTAATGATGTTTGGTGTCAAAAGTATGTTGATAATAACGCAATTAATCGGGCGATGTCAGAGCTGCGCAAAGTGCTCAAGTCTGATCGACAAAAAGGCCTGGTGGTAAAAACACACTATCGTAAAGGGTATAGTTTCTTCCTTGAACCAGAAGTGGTCTATCAGGACATTATTCCTCAGGCGAGTATCGCACCCGTTACAAAACAACCGACTGACAGTCAGGTTAGTGCGCCAGTATCGACAGCAAAAACCCCGTTACGCAGATTTACGCAGTGGGTGGCCGTTCTTACAGCGGCGGTATTACTGGTGGGCGGCAGCATGCTGGGGTTGTCGTATTCCTCATCTGAACCGTCTGTTGTCGTTGAGGAGACAGAGTACACCGAGCAGTTACTGTCCTGGATACCGGGTCGTTATATGCGCGCCAAAGTATCGCCAAATAATGATTATGTCGCGTTTTCTTTTTTGCCCGAGGGTACCCAGTCTCACAGCCTGATCATTAAGGAACTGAGAACCGGGCTGGAGAAAAAAATCAGTGAACTGGGTATCAATTTTTATCCTCTGGGTTGGTCTGCTGATTCGAGTAAGTTGTTTTATCGTATGGGTGAAGGGGCAGACTGTGAGATTTGGCAGGCAGAGCGAAACCTGACGGATAATAGCCGCTTTTTGTTTAAATGCGATGAGCCGATAGAGCGTGGCGCAGGCGTCGGCGGTGATGCGTTTGTTTATTCCAAATCCAACTATCGTGGACGCGAGCAACTGTCTGTGTTGATGAATTACGATTTCGCCACCGGCGAGGAATTTCAGCTCACCTCTCCCAACTTAAACTCGTTTGGCGATATGTTTTTATTGTATGAAGCTTCGCTCGACAGCGTCTTTTTTACACGTCGCCAGTACGATTCCTATGAGCTCTACATGACAGACATGGAAGGGAGAAAGCAAACCAAGCTCTATGAATCTAAAACGCCAATTTGGGAGCTGAGCTATAAAAGCGATGCCAATACACTCATGTGGTTTTGCAACGCAACAAATCGCATGTTTGAGTTTTCCATGGACACCTATGCACTGAAAAGTAAGACTCAGCTGACCAATGAGAGCAACTATGCCAATGCTTATCCATTGTCTAAAGAACAAGTGATTGCGGTCAAGTATCCGTATAAGCATGATATTTATGAGCTTAATCTGGCTTCGGCGACGCTTTCACCGCTGTTGGTGAACGATGAGATAAAGTTTTCCGGGTTTATGAAAGATGAACAGGCGCATTATTTCGCACTGGAACATGAAACATGGCTTCTGAGAAAGAGCGCGGATACAGGGTTATCCAGTATTGTCTATACCATTGGTAGCCCGCTGGATAGTTTCCCGTTAGTGAATTTTGATATCCGCTCTGGGCAAACCCTGTTAGGTTTTGGAGAGCAACTCATGGTGTTTGATGAGCACTTTGAGACGCAGTTCTCGATAGAGGCGCAACGCTCAATCCTGGCTGCGGATATTTTACCTGGTGGTGATATCGGTTATATCGTTATTGACGAAGACCAGAAAAATAACCAATTTTATATCTATTCACAGCAGAGCAAGGTGTCAAAAAGGCTACCAATAAAAGGGGCGGTCTGGTTTGCCCACCTTAATGAGACGCAACTGATCTATTTGTCGCAGAAAAATACATTGCATTACTTTGATTTGTCGACGGGCCTCATCAGCGATGAGATTGCCCTACCACAAAGCAGTAACACCCGGTTAGTGACGGACGGCACCGGGGAGATTTACTATTCAAATGGCAAGCAGGTCTATCACATGAAAGAGGGTGAATGGCAGTTGCTCTTTGACCTGGTGGATAAAACGGTGTTTTCTATGCATTACTCGACGGAGCGCAATGCGTTGATTCTGACGACGCTGGAAGGGGCGAATAATCATTTAATCAAGCTCGAAGCTGCGACTACGCAGCCCCCATCAATTTAACGCTATTGTGTGACTTGTAGCATGCCATGCTACAAGTCACGTCGAAAAAGAACGACGCGCTTTCACTTATCCCACTAATACGTATCTGCACACCCGCCAAAACCACGCCAAGATATCCCCTCCGGGTATCAAAAACACGGTGCTAAATTTGCGCTGTTCGATACTCAAGGTGTCACCATGTGGGATAGAGAGCTTGCCCTGAAAACCCTGGGGATGTTGGCACTTGCCGGATTAAGTGGCGGGGTTCGTTCGACCCAAGAAAGAGTCGGGCATGCGGTTTCGTGCTCGTCTGGCTTGTAATTTTGTGGGATAACACCGCGAAATGAAGCTGCTTCAGATATTATGGTTTGATATTAAATTGAAAAAAATATATAAATCATAATCTTGAGCTTGAACGTTATGGCCGCTTTATAAGCTTTGATAACTTCTTAAATTGCAGCTCTTCGGGTACTGTTTTAATCGTCATCACAGCAAAGTACGCTGTTAATTGCACAGGTATGGCGGCATAAAACAAATAAGAAGTTGTGAGTCAACGACGCCATTTTTGATTTTAATAAGTGTGAGGAAAATACGATGAAATTTAAAGTGCAGAAAAAAGAGCTCAAAAACCTGAACGAAAAAAAATCACTGAATGCTCAACACACACGTCTGATTGGAGGTGGTGCTCAGGATAAGGCACCTGATCCAATTACTAATACCAGTCATTTTACATTTCAAGATTAATTGCCACTGCAAGACTCATAAGAAAGGGCATGGATGAAGTTCTTAGTATGCATAATTGGTGGACTGGTACTTATCTCAACTGAGGCGTGGCCGCAAAGCTTTGTTGGCAAGCTGACGGTGGGCGCGCCCAGACATCAGTATCATTTTGCTACTTCAAGTGGAAAAGCTTTGGATCATCTGGTTAAACTCGACCAGATTGTCTCAAAGGGTGAGCCTTTGCTGCGCTACCAGGAAGTAGGATCCACCAAGGAGGGTGTCAGGCTCATTCTGGCTGGCTCACAAGGAGTGGTCACGGAACTGAATTCGAGCACCTGGGTTGCCAAAGGTGAGCTTCTTGCTAAGTTACTGACACCCAAGCTATTAGGTATATTTGAGCCTGAGCATGGCGCTGCCGTGACCGCGCGAGCGCTGTGGTTTTGTCACGCTGGTAGCGAGTTCGAAGTGAGAGTGAGTTATGAAAGTCGTGGCAAAGTGTTTGTTACCTTGCATATGAATGAATACGTCATAGAGGTCAGTGAGTTATTCAAAAATGAGAAAAACGCGACGCTGTATACCAGTCCTGCCCAGTGTCGCAAACAGCGAGATGTCAGCCTTGGTGCTGGAAAATAACCGTGATCAATCGCTGATGTATCTGGCGGCCCTTACGGCAGGTGGTTCGCACGCCATACTATTCAATACTGAGATCGCTCTGGCGGATGGCCCTTCCAGATGTGATTGTCATCGCGTCACTTAGCTGGGCCTGTTTCCACTATCCATTGTCGTGTCAGCCTTTCTGCCTCATCTGATAATTAGCCAAAGTCAGAGCATGTGAAGTCCCTCGATTAGCTGTCGTGTAACAACGTAAAGTGCTGTCTTGATTTACATTGTGAACTGACCGTTGTTATGACACCCCAGTACGACTTGATGCAATGCTCCCGGGATGCACGGCCGAATGGAGATCACAAGTCGCTGTTGTTTTTTCCCGAGACCTGGCCGTCAACGCATCGAGCAAATGACCCCGCTGGCAGCGCACTGTGCGTCATTGCCTTATGCATTCAACCGCGCATTTAAGCGATATTCTCCATGCCGGATGAAGACCTTCACCAGGCTGTTTATGAAGGCCATATTTAAACATTATGGTGCTTTATGTTGTTGGTTTAAGTGTTTGAAATTTTGGTTTATTTTTCGTTTTTCAATTGTTTGACTCACTGTGTGTGATTACGTAGTTTGAGGGGGCTTTACAAGCAAATATCAATAACAGGAGGCAGGCAATGCTCAAGTTTAAAAAGAAAGTAATGAAAAGCTTGGTGGGTAAGGAGTGTCATACCGGGTTGACCAAAAATGTGGCCGGTGGTCATGATTTCCAGCCCAGTGCATTTCGTGGCTGTCAGTCTAACGATAGTTTCGCGCAAGATCTGCAAAACTAAAATTCTAAGCTGAGATGGTTACGACAAGTCCGGACACAGCTGGCAGGTGAAAACCCTATGTTGTATGGCCTGGCATGCCGTTACTTGAATGAGGTGAAATATGGATTTAACGCGTGAACAAGCGCTTTATGTAATGGGTGGCACCAATACTGAAAAGAAAGACTTTTCAAAAATTGAGTGTGATCTTTAACTAACCAAAAAGGAAAATAAAATGAAAGTCATTGAAAATAAAGCATTACTTACACTGGTTGCTGGTGGTATTGATGAAGGCGGTTGCATCTTGTTCCCGCCGCATGGTCTGAAATAGCCCCCAGCCCTGTGTGAAATGAGCAGCCATCAGTGGCTGTGACTCAAGCCGCAGAGGTTGCTGTGCGGCTTTTTTGATGCAATTTCAGGAGTCCATATATAACGCACTGTAGTGCTTTGAATGGGTGAAAAAGCACTGAATAACCTGGGGTGAGTTGTGCCATGCTCTGCCTGGGTTGTGGTTGCTTTGTGACGTTTTGACGGGAAAGAAGTGAATCACGCGTAATTTATCAGTTATTGTGGTTTGGTTCTTATAATACAGCAAAAAGGTGGTTACAATTGCGCCCAGTAGAAAGTCTCGATTGCATAACTCCGTACCCACGGGCGGATTAGTGGTAAAAAATAATTAAGGATTCTGTTCAATGGCACTGACAACAGTAATATTAGCCGCGGGCAAAGGCACTCGCATGCGTTCAAAGTTACCCAAAGTACTTCATCCTGTCGCAGGTCGGCCGATGGTACAGCACGTAATTGATAATGCAATCTCATTGGGCGCGAGCACGACTAATCTGGTGTATGGCCATGGTGCACAGCAGTTACAACAGGCGTTGAGCCACAATGAGGTAAACTGGGTACATCAAGCTGAACAATTGGGTACTGGCCATGCGGTTGCAGTGGCCAAAGAGCATATTGCTGACGATGACACAGTGCTGATTTTATATGGAGACGTACCGCTAACGCGTCTGTCTACATTGCAGCGCTTGCTGGATGTGACACCGGCAAAAGGGTTGGCCGTGCTTACGGTAAACCTTGATAACCCGATGGGTTATGGCCGTATGTTGCGGGAGAATGGCAAGTTGGTAGGCATTGTTGAGCAAAAAGATGCCACCCCAGAGCAACTGGCAATTCAAGAGATCAACACCGGTATCATGGCTGCCAATGGTGGATTACTGAAAACCTGGCTGGGTAAGTTGTCAAACAACAATGCACAAGGCGAATATTACCTCACTGACATCGTGGCGATGGCTCATCAGGATGGTGTTGAAATTACCTCTGCGCAACCCGATGATGCGATGGAAGTGGAAGGTGCGAATAACCGTGTACAGCTTGCTGCTTTGGAGCGGGCTTACCAGGGGTGGCAAGCAGAGACCCTGATGTTAAATGGTGCCAGCCTGGCGGATCCAAACCGCATTGATGTGCGTGGTGAGGTGAAAACTGGTCAGGACGTTCAAATTGATGTGAACGTGGTGTTCGAAGGACAAGTTGAACTGGGTGATGATGTGGTCATCGGGCCAAACTGTGTATTGAAAAACTGTCAGATTGGTAACGGCGTGGTCATTAAAGCTAATACGCTGATTGAAGATGCAACGGTAGGTGACGCGTGCACGCTTGGCCCATTTGCGCGATTGCGCCCAGGTGCCGTGATGGAAACAGACTCGCACGTTGGTAACTTTGTTGAGATGAAAAAATCGCGTTTGGGTAAAGGGTCCAAAGCAAACCACTTAACCTATCTGGGCGATGCTGAGATTGGTGAAAAGGTCAACATTGGTGCCGGCACTATCACCTGTAATTATGATGGCGTCAATAAATCAAAGACCATCATTGGTGACGGTGCGTTTATTGGCTCAAACTCTTCGTTGGTGGCACCCGTTGAGATTGGCAAGACAGCAACAATCGGCGCCGGCTCTGTGATCACCACCAAAGTGGCCGATGAAGAACTGGCGATTGCCAGAAGTAAGCAGCGTAACATTGGTAACTGGCAAAGACCGGTTAAAAAAGGCTGATGTAAACGGGGGCTTAAGCTCCCGTTTTTGATTCTGGGGTCGTGTATTTTTCAGACACACTATCGTTAGTTCCTTTCTGCAGGTCAAAGTGGTACATTACGGAGAGTTAATTAAAATTTAACAATAAAAAACTCAAACAATCGGGTGTTAGTTAATTATGGAAAATCTCTTTAGAAAAGAAGTATTAGAGAGTAAAAGACACCGGCTAGAAGGAGCTGTAAGTTTAGTTCAACCACCCGTGTTCAAGACACTGGCTTTACTTATCCTGATCGTCGTTGTTATAAGCATTATTTTTCTTGCCAGTGGCAGTTATGCGCGCAAAGAGCGTGTCTCTGGTGTCATAGAGCCCAATACCGGCATTCTCAAGCTGGTTGCCCCACAAACCGGGATAATTGCTGAAGTATTGGTGTCTGAAGGGGACTATGTGGAAGCGGATCAGCCCCTGTTACGGGTTGCGTCAGCGAAGCACAGTACTCAGTCACTGGAGCTCAATCAGGCATTGCTCAATCAGTATAATTTTCAGTTGCGTAACTTGCAGCAGCAGATCACGCAGCAAAAACGTCAACAAGCACTTGAACTAACGGAGCTCAGGCAACAAAAAGCCACCGCAGAAGCGCGTTTAAAAGAGCTGGATAGTCAGGCGAGTACGTTCGAAAAACGGCTTCAGTTGAATCAGCAGATGGTGGGTCAGATCAGTACCCTCAAAGGCACCGGTTATATTTCTGAGCTGGAATTACAGCGACAAAAAGACACTTTGCTGTCGTTACAGCAGCAGGCTTCTAGCATCCAGTCGGAACGGCTGACATTGACATCGCAAATTCAACAATACGAAACCGACCTGGAAAAACTGCCATTACAGCATAATGAGCGTCTCAGTCAGCTGGAATCCCAGCAGGCAGATCTACAGATCCAGTTATCATCGGTTGAACAACAACGCCTTGGGGAATTGCGTGCACCGAAAGCTGGTGTGGTCACAGGATTGCTCGGTAAAGTGGGTAAGAGTGTCAATGCAGGACAAAATCTGCTGAGTATTTTGCCGCAAGGCAGCCAGATGCAGGCGATCATTTATGTGCCGACGTCGTCATTTGGCTTTATCAACCTCGGTCAGGAAACCAAACTGCGTTACCACGCCTTTCCATACGAGAAGTTTGGTATCTACAACGGCACCATTGAGCAGGTCAGTAACAGTGTGATACTGCCAGATGAAACCAGCACGCCGGGTGTGATACAGCAGCCCGCTTATCGGGTTGTGGTGTCGCTGGAAGCGCAGCAGATCACCGCTTATGGCAAGGCGACACCACTGCGGGCCGGAATGATGCTCGATGCCGATATCATTGTCGAAGAACGCTCTTTATTGCGTTGGTTATTTGATCCCGTGTTTAGTATTAAAGGACAGCTGTAGGCTGCAACTACAAGAATAAAAAGGCTTTTTATGCACGTTGAAGACGAATCACCGGTACAGCAGTTACAGTTCTGGTCAAGGAAGTCACTGCCTGTCATTTTGCAATCTGAGGCCGCCGAATGTGGCCTTGCCAGTCTCGCCATGGTGGCCGCGTATCATGGCTATCACAGCGATCTTACCTCATTAAGGCAAAAGTTCAGTATTTCCATCGAAGGGGCAACCCTGCTGGATATTATGCATTTTGCTGAGAAGCTGGAAATGAGTTCACGGCCTTTGCGCATTGAACTCGAAGATCTCGATGCACTGCAAACTCCCTGTATCCTGCACTGGGATATGAATCACTTTGTGGTGCTGAAAAAGGCCAACGAAAAACGCATCGTGATCCATGACCCAGCGTCGGGCGAAAAAACGTATACCATGGCGGAGGCGTCCAAGCACTTCACCGGGGTGGCACTTGAGCTGACCCCGACCAAGAGCTTTGAAAAGAAAGAAAAGAAACCGAGTTTGCAGTTTTCGGATTTCTGGAGTCGTATCACCGGCCTGAAACGGTCACTGACGCTGATCTTCTTATTGTCTATTTTACTGCAAGTGTTCACCCTAGCTGCACCATATTATATTCAGCTGGTGATCGATGATGTGGTTTTAACCGGGGATACTAACTTATTAACTGTACTGGCCACCGGCTTTTTCCTGGTGCTGGTATTTGAAATTGCCACCAATGCATTGCGGGGCTTTACCTTGCTGCACTTTGGCAACCAGATGAATATTCAGCTCGGTGCAAACCTCTTCCACCATCTGGTACGGCTGCCGATTTCGTATTTTGAAAAACGTCATATGGGTGACGTTGTGTCCCGTTTTGGTTCATTGCAGCAGGTAAAGCAAATTCTCACCACCGGGGTGATCGAGGCCATCATTGACGGACTGATGGCCGTCATCACACTGGCCATGATCTTCTTTTATAGTCCCACTTTATCAGCGGTGGTCTTAGCGGCAGTAATAGCCTATGCCATTGTGCGCATTGCCATGTACCGACCGTTTCGCAATATCAGCGAGCAAGAGATCATGGCGCGCGCGGAAGAAAACTCCAACTTCATGGAAACCGTGCGAGGCATTCAGACAATCAAACTGTTTGGCTCTGAAGTAAAACGCGAAGGTCAGTGGCAAAACCGCTATGCCAATGCCATTAATCAGAGTATTCGCTTGGGTAACTTTCAGATTGGCTACGACGCCATCAATCGGGCGTTGTTTGGCATTGAAAACATCCTGGTGGTGTATCTGGCGGCGCACTTAGTGCTGGATGGTGGCTTCAGTACCGGGATGTTGTTTGCGTTTATGTCGTATAAACGCCAATTTATGGACAAAACAGCCAACCTGATTGAGAAGCTTATTGAATTTAAAATGGTCGGGCTGCACTTTGACCGTATCGCGGATATCGCATTAACCGACAAGGAGATCCTCCAACCTGATCAGGTCAAACAACACCAGGTAAAGGGTCAGATAGAGTTACGTAATATCAGCTTTGCGTATTCCGATGCGACCCCGAATGTACTGAATGATCTCAACCTGACCATCGAAGCAGGCGAGTCAGTGGCGATCACTGGCCCTTCTGGTTGTGGTAAATCGACCTTGCTGAAAATTATGTTAGGCCTGAACTTGCCAAAAAGCGGTGAGATACTGATTGACGGCGTACCTATGGAGCAGATTGGTGCACGTCAGTATCGTCAGCAAATTGCTGCCGTGATGCAGGACGATGAGCTCCTGTCCGGCTCCGTGGCGGATAACATCGCCTTTTTTGATACACCGATTGATATGGAGCGGGTGGTTTATTGCGCCCAACTTGCCGCGATCCATGATGATATCAGCCAGATGCCGATGAACTACGACAGTCTGATTGGGGACATGGGCTCGAGTCTGTCTGGAGGTCAGAAGCAGCGTATCATTCTGGCACGTGCCTTGTATAAACAACCTAAAATTCTGTTTATGGACGAAGCAACCAGCCATTTAGATACCAACCTGGAGTCAGACATCAATGAAGCGGTGTCGCGCCTGGATATTACCCGGGTGATTATTGCACACCGTAAAGAAACCATCGCGTCCGCAGATCGGGAAGTCAGACTGAAGAAGGCAGACTTACCGGACCCTTATGCACAAGAGGAAGAGTCCGTGTGTGAATAAGGCCACGTTGTATTGTTTTTAATATGTAAAAATTATGAGTGGTTACGGTTGAGCAGGCGGATATTTTAGGTTAACGTCAAACAAGGCTACATAGGTACAAACGGGGAAGCATGCATTATGGGTGCGTGCTTACCGGCGCCGACACGATAACAATAACGAAAGACGAATAGATTAAGGATGAACATGGCAGAACAATTTTCATTGTCGACACAGCAACGCGACACCATCAATACCCTCCTTGCAATTATTACAGACAAAGTCAGTACCAGCGTACGAGACGCCGATTTACCCCATGGCTTGCTGAGCGGGTTAGCAGGTCAGCTGCTGTTTTTATATAAAGCTTATGAGTATGATGCGAGTCTGGTTGACGAAGCGCTGTTTACCGAGAAGCTGGACGCCCTCCAGGAAGGATTGGATCAGCAGAGTTTTGAGATGAGTAATGGTCTGGCGGGACAAGCCTGGCTGCTGGAGTACCTGAATCAGGCCGATCCTGAAAATTACGACCCGGAGCTACTGGAAGAAATCGACGAGTTATTCCGCGAGTCTCTGGACCATCAACCGTGGCAGGGTGAAATCGAAATGGTACTGGGGTTGTCCGGGTTTGCACCTTATGCCTCCCGTCGTGCTAAGCAGTCTGATCAAACGGCCCTGTATGGCGTGATTGTCAATGGCCTGGAAAGCACTGCCACCCGGTTTGACAATGGCCATATCACCTGGTCACAACCACAAGAGTCAGTGTATCGCTTTAACAAAGATGAACCCACTGAGCCTGAGTATAACCTCGGCCTGGCACATGGTGTGCCGGGGATCATTGCGGCGTTGTTACCCGCAGTGCAGATCCCGGCGTTGAAAGAGCGGGTGACAACCCTGTTGCTGGGCGCCTGTGACTGGCTGTTAGAGCAGCAAAGTACGGACTGCACTTCGCATTCGTGTTTTGGTTCCAGCGCAGGGGGCGAGCACCACTCACGCCTGGGCTGGTGTTATGGTGATCTGACCATTGCCATGACTCTGGCACGGGTCGGCCAGCAGCTGGACCGTCCGAGTTATGTTGAGCGGGCACTTGAAATCGGCTTGCACGCTGCCGGGCGCGATGAGCAGTCTGGCCATATTACCGATGCCGGCCTTTGTCATGGTTTCTATGGTATGGCGGTGATTTATCAGATCCTGAATCAACTCATGCCGCACCCTCGCTTCGTTCAGGCAATGCAATACTGGGTTGATTATTCTCTTCGGCAATACACCGAGCGGGGTGTTGAATCTCTGTACTCGTATAACGGCTTAGACAAAGCATACAACGAAGATTTCGGGTTTCTCATGGGATATGCCGGCATAGGCCTGGCTTTAACCTCTTTATTTGATGACGACACAGGTTGGGTTGATTGTTTGTTAATGGCATAGGGAGTGAGTGATGTCTAAACAACTAAAAAATGATAATTTTTTTGTAATTCGTACGCCTCGGCTGGGACTGGAGCAACTGGCACAGTTCGGGCAGGACGATGCCGACACCAATGTGTTGTTGGCTGCCTGGCTGGCCACGCCTGGGGTCGAAGAAGCCATTTATCTGGCCAGCCCGTCTTTGCTTGAGCGGATTGATCAGTGGCGCACCAAACCTGACTCTAAGCAGGGGAAAAAGGTGGCGCATGCGCTGATAAAATACATGGTCCGGATGTGTTCCCGACCCACGCCATTCGGCCTGTTTTCTGGGATCCATCAGGGCAGTATCGCGCCACACACAGCGCTGAATGTTGCCGAGTTAACGCAGGATAGCCGTAAAACCCGGCTCGATATGTTTTATCTCAATGCGCTGAAAGATCACTTTATCAAGCATGCCTCACGCTCAGATACACTGACCTATAAGCCTAATTCTTCTCACTATTTTATTGCTGAGCAATGTCGCTACATAGAAACTTACCTGTCTGAAGAGACCATGCAGTATCGTCTGAGCGCGGTTGAAAGTGACGAGTACTTCCGTTTTGTGCTGGATGCTGCACGCGATGGTAAAAGTTTCAATGCCCTGGTGGCACAGTTTTGTGCCGAGTATGATGAGGCTGACCAGGAAGAAGTCGAAGCCTACGTTCAGGACCTGATTGATGAGGGCGTGCTACTGGCGGATATTCCCTTGCCGCTGACCGGAGAATCACCGGATCGCGCCTTATTAAAATCCATCACCGAAATTAAAGAGCTCGACACGGCTGATAAGCTGGCTACGGCACTGGCGCAGATTGATACACTGGATGCACAAAAAACCGGGGACATTGCCCCCTATAAACAATTGCTGGCTCACCTGCAAACCCTGCCAGTGAAGGTGCAGGAAAATAAGCTCTTCCAGAGTGATATTTATCGTGATTTTAATGACTGCCAGTTGGCTGAGCAGGACGTCTTACGTCTGCAAAAACAACTGGAGCTGATCGCGGGTTTGAGTGTCTCTGAGCAGGGTAACTCGCTGAGTCAGTTTATGACGAAGTTTAATGCCCGCTTTGAAGGTCAGTTTGTCCCGCTGGATAAAATCCTTGACGACGAGTCCGGGATAGGTATCTCCACCGAAACCGGGTATGAGGCGCCTCTGGTAGCGGGGTTGAATCTGGCCCGTGGAGGCTCTGCTCAGCAGACGATGCCGGAAGTCAGCGTGCTGGATGGCATTGTTGAAGATGCCCTGAGCCAGCCTCAAAATCGCGGTAAAGACTGTGTGGTATTACGTGGCAAAGAGCTGAAGCAAAAAATCACCAATAAAGATGCCGTTACTAAGTTCCCGTATTCATTCGCTATCATGGTAAGCCTGTATCAGGATGAACGTGGTAACCCGGTTCACAAATT
Source organism: Pseudoalteromonas ardens (assembly GCF_030125445.1). Taxonomy (NCBI): domain Bacteria; kingdom Pseudomonadati; phylum Pseudomonadota; class Gammaproteobacteria; order Alteromonadales; family Pseudoalteromonadaceae; genus Pseudoalteromonas; species Pseudoalteromonas ardens. The sequence goes on along the minus strand of NZ_JASJUV010000009.1, from coordinate 150,682 downwards.
TAATGGCTGTTATGGTCCTTCCGCGGCCAATTTGCTGGGTCGTTTTTGTCATCTGGATGACGGTCTTAAAGACAATGTGGTGGCCCATCTGGCCGCCGAACAGGCGCACAGTGACGAAGTGATTTTTGCCGAGGTGGTGCACATGCCGGAAGGGCGCCCGGGTAATGTCATCGCGCGTCCACACCTGCGCCAGTATGAAATTGTGTTCCTGGCCGACAGCGCCCTGGATGATGAGTATCAAATCCCATTAAGTGACCTGTATGTCTGGGTCGAAGGCCAGCGCGTGAAGCTCTGGAGTAAGCGGCTCAATAAACAAGTGGTACCGCGTTTGTCGAGCGCCCATAACTACTCAGCTCGCAGCCTGAGTGCATACAAGTTCCTGTGTATGTTGCAGCATCAGGATGGCAGGCCGCCGCAGTTTAAGTTGCCAGCCAGTCTGGAGCGGGCGTCATTTGTGCCACGTCTGATGCTGGATAATCTGATCCTGAGCGAAAAAACCTGGCGGATCGACAGAACTGAACTGGAAGCCATCAGCAAAAAAGGTCAGTTCGATCGTGCTAAGCTGGATGCCTTACTGGCAACCTATCAGCTCGATCCACAGGTCAGCTTTGCGATGTCTGACAATGTGTTACAGCTGGACTTACGTAACCCGGACATGTTTGCAATTTTACTGGCCGAGACAAAAGGTCATCGTCGGGTTGAACTTAAAGAAGTGATCAGCCAGCATTTTCCATCCAGAGTGGTCGATGCACAAGGCAATCACTACAGCAATGAGGTCATTATTCCTTTTACCAATGAGCATGCGCCACCGCATCGTCACTTCAGCGATGATCCTCTGGGCAACATCACCGCTGCCCCATTGAAGCGCCGCTTTAGTGCGGGATCCGAGTGGTTAAGCCTGAAGATATACTCGGGCAATTCACTGGTTGAACAATTGCTGACGGAAGAGTTGTTACCCATGATAGAGCAAAGTGGCGACCTGTACGACAAGTGGTTCTTTATCCGCTATGGCGATCCGGACTGGCATCTGCGCTTGCGTTTTCATGGTGATCCCGGACTGTTATGCGGCCAGTTGCTGCCTAAACTGAATGCCCTGCTGGATCCCAAAGTGGAGAGCGGCGAGCTACACAAAGTCGAACTGATGACTTATGAGCGTGAAGTAGAACGTTACGGCGGGCCCGAATCTATGGCTTTGGTAGAGTCGCTGTTTATGTACGACAGCGCGCTGATCGCTAAAACCTGTGCCTTGATTGATGAATACGGTGAGGATGTACGCTGGCGTATGGCGCTGGCACACACCCATAAACTACTGGATTTGTTTGAATACGATGAAGCCGGTCGCTTTGCGCTGATCAGCCAGTTACGCGATGGCTTTGGCAGAGAGTTTAATGAAACCAGTGTACTGCGTAAGCAGCTGGGGAATCGATATCGTGATTATGAAGCACAACTGGATAAAGATTTTGCGGTGCTGACTCAGCAGCCACAGGCACAAGCGGATGAAGCTCAACAGGCGTTGTTTACTATCCTGTCGCAATGGGCACTGGCAGCTGAGCCAGTGGTGACGGTGCTTAATCGTATGATCGATGAAGGCAAGCTCAATTGCAGCAAAGATACTTTACTCGGCTCGCTACTGCATATGCACAATAACCGGATGTTCAAGGCCTATGGTCGTGAGCAGGAGCTGGTGATCCACGATATGCTGCGTCGTAAGTATTTTTCGGCCGATAAAAAAGCCGATTAAGCAATTAAGAGACAAAAGCGCACCCTGAAGGCTACTTCAGGGGCGCTTTTTGTGTTTTCAGGGTCCATTGGCTACTTTTTAGTAAAAACACAACACAGGACAACCTCATGACGCGTATCATCAAGTACTGGATCTGCACCCTGGCGCTGGGCATGTGCAGCCTATCCGGACTGGCAGCAGACAATCCCCCCAGGCAGCTCGCTCAGGAGCTGGCGGTCTTTCAGCCTTTCCTTGGGACCTGGCAGGCTGATTTCGCGGTTCCAGCAGGCCAGCCGCCGATGCGCGATATCAGTCGCTGGGAACGTGCGCTGAATGGCACGGCTGTGCGCACTTTGCATTCTATTAATGCGGGTATGTATGGCGGAGAATCTCTGATCTTCTGGGATAAGAGCAAAAATGCTCTGATTTTCTATTACTTCACCACTGCCGGGTTCTATACCCAGGGCACGATAGAGGTACTCAGTCCTACCGAGTTCGCGGCCGTTGAGGATGTGACTGGCAGCAAAGACGGCATTACCCAGGTAAAATCCATCAGCCGGTTTAAAGAGGGTCGTTTTACGGTATCCACCCAGTATCTTAAGCAGGGCACCTGGACTGAGCCTGAGCAGCGCACCTATGTGCGCAGCAACGAGACAGTGCAGTTTAAATAACTGTGAAGTAAATCATAACAATAATAAAGCGTAAGACAGGCTTACTCCGCTTAGTCTTTCAGGTCTTGTTCTGTGTTGCCAACGTGCTTGAAAGTCCAGGCTATTCGTTGGCTAAGTGCTTCATTACCCCGGCTTTTCCGACGGGCCATGACCTGCTAATGAGGAGCATGACCCGCGTTGTTGTGATCGGCGAATCCTAGGGTACGCGGCCTAACAGGCTGATTTACTGTGCCGGTAAAGACGCATTACTGGAGGTTGTGCTGATCGGGTTGTCGGGTACATCACGCTGAGCCTGTGTTGTCAGCCGCACATAAGCATCAGCCAGTAACAGTGATGCCTGACCAAAGGTCTTGAACGGCTTGGTTTTACTGTTGATATTGACCGCTACACTGAGCTGGTGCTCAGGCACCACAATCAACATACTTTGCGAGCCCCTTGATACACCACCGTGGTTGTAGTAGGTAAATAAGGGGGTGTTGTCAGGCTGGTACTCATGACGACGCCATCCCAGCGCATAGTTTTGCGGATTCACCTCGCCGTGATTAAGGCGCTGTGGCGTCCAGATCTGTGCACGTACATCGGTGTGTAAATAGCTGGGATCCAGATAACCACTGCCCAGTCGTACCAGATCGCCCGGTGTGCTGATCAAACCACCCCCAGCCAGACGATGGCTGAGATTCACGGCGCGCCACGGAATATACTGTGCATCTTGTCCCCGGCGGTTAAAGTAAAAGGTGGCCAGCTTGTCAGCGACTGACTCAGCCCCGCTGCGTGTCATGCCCAGCGGCTTGAATATATGGTGCTGCAATAAATCCAGGTAAGGGCGTTGCGCATGCTGCGCCAGGACTGCACTCAGCAGCACTGTGCCATAACTGGAGTAATAAAAGGCGTCGCCCGGCGCTGAGCGCAGCGGGCCTTCATCAAACAAGGCCACGGCATCCTGTACACGATCAAATTGCTCGCTCAGGCTGAGTGAATGATAAAACCCCAGCAGGTCTTCGTTGCCTTTGTAATGGGGTAACCCGGCACTGTGCGATGCTAGGTGGCGCGCCGTAATATCTCGCCAGGCCGGATTCGGGAGCGGCGTCAGGCTGTCGCTGAGGGGAGTATCCAGCTGAAAGCCCTGAGTTTGCATGAGTTTTGCCATCAATGTGGCGGTCACCGCTTTGGAGGTACTGCCAATGCGAAACTGATGCTCTGGCGTCAGTGCTGTGTGTGTCGCAATATCGGCATAGCCCAAAGCGCCCTGCCAGACAATTTGCCCCTGATGGGCCACGGCTGCTGAGATCCCGGGCGCATTGCTTTTTGCCCGGACAGTGTTGAGTATGGCTTCGGCCCTGGTGGCAAATGTTGCATGCCCGGGCGCATGATCTGCCTGATAGGGCAGCGGTCCAGCGGGCAGTGGTGTGGCTGGGGCCAGCACCGGCACCTTTTGCAGATTAAAAGCAAAAAACTGATAAACGGGCCAGCCGAAATAGAGCAGGACCGTTGTGATCACTAAGATCAGCACACTAATGAGGGATTTCATTTTCTTTCCTTAACACGGTGAATTCATTTAACTATCTGATAAATATCCTTTTAAATCTTACTTAAAATGAAAAATGCTGGCCGAAAGTAAAAATGACGGGTCAATGATGTGATGTTGTGTGCTCTGTCAGGCGACTTTTTCGGCGGTTTTCGCGGATTTTCCCTAGCCGCTGTGTCGTCTGAGGCTGGTATGGTGCGGTATTCCTGCGTATGCTTGGATATTCATCTTGTTATTTATCCATGACTTACCAAGACTGGCCACAATTCTAACAACATAAGGACCTGGTCATGACACTCGGACAATACATCAAACAATTAAGACAACAACAGGCATTGAGTCAGCCGCAACTGGCAACACAAATGACGGTCGAGCAGAGCTATTTATCGAAACTGGAGAACGACCACTCTATACCGTCGAATGACGTGTTCAGAAAACTGCTGGCAGCACTGCAACTGGATCTGGACAGCTTTATGGCAGGGCTGACGGAGCACGGAGACAGGCAGCATCTCACGCAGATCCCGGATATTGAGGCCTGGTATCAGAATTTGGATAAACACCGGCTGGCACGCAGACGCAGCTGGCTGATGATGGCGCTGATATGTATTTCACTGGGCTGTGCGCTGTTTTACAGCGGCTATCGGACGATTTTTCTGCCGGAGCATCAGTATGAGTACTTTTCTTATGGTGAATTGCGCGAGGGTGAGCCGTTGGATCTTTATACTCGCTGGTCGCGCTATGTCAGTGAAGCTGAAACGGCAAGCCGGGAGGACTTTGACGCATTACGACTGATGTACCAAAAACGTCGTGCACCTGAATTGTTTTTCAGTTTTGAGTATCGTGGCAGTGCTTTTGTGCAACCGCTCGACAATGGGCGTCGCTACTTTGAACTGAAGGCAGAGCAGGGACGCAGTGTACCGCGTGCGGGCAATGCCTGGATGCAGTTCATCGGCATGGTGTTGTTTGTCGCCGGTCTGCTTGGTCTGTTTATTGAGCGCCGGTATGCCCGGGCTCAGTAAATGGCCAGCGACACATGAGCTTGGGAAAACCCCGGTTTTGAGCGATACTCAGGCTAACCACCGGGAGTAATCTATGACAAAACGCCTGTTTTTTGGCATTGAAGTCGATAAGCCCAGTCAGGCGCAGATCGCTGCCTGGCTGCGCACACAGGTGAGTGCCAGCAAGGCCCCGACAAAGCCGGAAAACTGGCACCTGACCCTGGCCTTTTTAGGTCAGGTTGAGGCGCAACACGACGCCGAGTTGGTGTCGTTTGCCCGTCAATTGCAGGTTCCTGAGTTTACCCTCACCTTTGCCCATACGGGCTACTGGCCGGGTAAGGGGATCTTCTATTTACGCCCCGAGCCGATACCATCACAGTTGCGTGCACTGGCTGAGCCGTTACGGGCTTTAGGTTCTGAGCTGGGGCTGCATCGCGATCGCTTGCCTTTCTCACCGCACATCACCTTGTTTCGTGGACACAAACCTGAGCCCAGAGTAGATGCGCCAATGACCCCGTTTACACTGTCGGTCACTCAGTTTCATCTTTATCATTCGTATCGTTGTGATACTCAGGGGCTTACCTATCAGCCTATAGAGACTTTTCGCTTATCTGTAGCTGATTAAGGGCTTGCTTGCGGTATTCTCCCGGGGTGAGCTGATAAACCTGCTTAAAGGCGCGATTAAACGGGCCAATTGAATTAAACCCTGCTTCATAGGCGATGCTCAGGATGGCTGTGCGAGCCTGTGCCACATCTCTCAGCTGTTCTGCAGCATACGCCAGACGATGCTGATTAACAAACTGTGAGAAGTTATTGAAGCCAAGCTGTTGATTGATAAGCACACGTAACTGGTGAGGTGGGATAGCCAGACGCTCGGCAAGCGTCCCTATGGTCAGCTCTGGCTCACGATAGATGCCTTGTTCAAGTAAGGTGTTCAGCGCCTGATAGGTACTTTGCCATTTTACCGGGACAGGCTGGGTGTCAGCTTGTGCGCTTTCCTGGCGAGGCACACGTGACGCACGTGACAAACAGGTCACCAGCAGCAATAAACAAAACACCAGCACCGCATTCGCCAGCAGGAAGAGCGGGTCGCGCCGGATCAGGCTGGCGCTGAGCTCAAACCCGACCAGCAACAAGCAATGTAACAGGGCAAAGGTCGCTAAAATCAGCCTCAGGTGACGGCGGTGATTGACCAGGTCATCATTAAAATTGGCCAGGCAGTAATACAAAGTGGCACACATCGCCAGCGCACTGAGCAGGTGCATCACCGTATGCCAATGGGTATCGCTGCCGTAAAGCAGAAATACGCAACTACTGGCCAGCAGGGATCCGCCAAGCAGCCAGCGCCCACTGGGTCTGTTTAGCCAGTTGGGTACGCGTTGGTTGATCAGGTACCAGGCTGATGCGCAGAGCATCAGTGGCAGTAGCTCGGTCCCCGCCAGAAACAGGTTGCGCAGCGGATTAAACCGCCACTCGGGCAGTGGCTGAGTGAGGAGCAAAAACAGGCTCAGGCAGAGCGCCAGTGCGGCGCTGAGGTAGCGCTCAGTCTGGTTCAATCTGGGCCAGTTAAACAGCATCAGGGCGAGCAGCAATCCGATGGAATTAAAACGAAAAAACAGATCGGCCAGCGTCACGAGCGGCACAGCTTGCTCCACAGCCGGCGGAACAGCCTGGCTATCAGGTTATCGTTGCTGGCAGCTTGTATAAACAACTGCCGGGTGGCCTGGTTACGCGCTTTACTCACGTGTTTACGCGCGCATTCATCCGCTGCCAGTCGCCAGTCTTCTCGTTTCAAGGCGGCTAAGAGTTTGGGCCAGCGGCTGCTGAGGTTGGGTGTGCCCAGATTATATGCCAGGTCCAGTAAAGCAAGCCGAACACTGTCCGGGAGTTGCTGGTAAGAGCGGGTATAGCCATTTTTGGGGTTGAACAGGCGTGTCAATTCTTGCTCAAAAGTACTGAGCTGTTGCTCAAGCAGACGCATACTCTCACTGTGCGGCAGGTGCAAGGTACAATGTTGCGCATACCAGCGGGCTGTTTTCCCGGCGGGCAGGCGCTTTAATGTATCGTACTCCTGCTGTTTTTGCGCCCTGCTGGCGGGCTTGTTGGTGCGTTTGTCCCGTAAGCTAAGCCGGGTAAAGGCATCCTGGCTGGCGACATGAAAGCCTGCACCTATGGTGGGATTGCCCCGGGTATCTAAATACAAGTGGTCGATCACGCCTTCAAAGTGGCAAATGTGCTTCACGGCAGGTGACGACGTGCGATGTTTAGATAAAAGACGTTTTAGCAAACCCGTTAATGCTCCGTTGTGGATGAATTATCCCGTTGTGCGAGTGTCAGCTTGCCTGCGGTGCAATCGGAAACCGGGGAGACATGCGAGTTGACGGTAGAAATATAGCATTGCTCCAGCAGTGAGCAATAACAGGTATAGACCTCTACTTGCTCAGACATGCTGTCGATTTTATCCCATAAGCGATTGTTAAAATTGCTTTTTTGCATGGTGAACAGAGGCAGAGATGCACCATCCGCCAGCAGCGAGTGCTCGGCCCGGCTGGTAATGTACCAGCCAAATTTGGCCAGCACGTTGACGTCACTGTCGTCCTGCTGTGCGCTGTCGAGTGCGTCACGATAGGCACTGATGTTACAACAGGCATCGAACAGAGCAATGATCGAGTCGTAGGTCTGGCCCCGGTATTGGTATTGCACCCACTTGATCAGGGCCGGGCCAGTACCCGAGTTGAGGATACCTATGGTGATCCTCGGCCGCTCGGATTCAAGATCAAAGTTACTGTAGTTGAATTGTAGCCAGGGCCAGGTTTCGGCTTCCAGTTGCCGCTCTGCCGCGGCGACCTGTTCCTGTGCGGCTTTCGCTTGCATATAGGTGGCATAGAAAGAGGCGGCTGAGATCAACATGGCGCACAAGGCCAGCACCGTATTCATTTTGGAGCGAGACAGTCGCAGTTGCTTGCCCTGAAAAAATCGCTTGGGTGTATCGTGATGCATCTCGTCCGGCTGGTCAGGATCTGGCAAAATGGTCACGTTTTGGTCGTCATTCTGAGTTACTGAGGCGGTTTCCTGTTGTGTCATGCGACATGTCCTTTTCACAGTTTAATTAGGGCGCGGAGAGATGAATGGCCAGTGTTTCACCAAGCTGCAGGCGGTTATTGTCACGCTGGTTCCAGCGCTTCAGGTCCTTGACCGTTACGCCAAACTGCTTTGCAATGCGCCACAAACTGTCACCGCGCTTGACCACGTAGTCTAGTTTTTCTTCACGTGATGGCAACAGTAACGTCTGACCAATGCGGATCATATCGCTATTGAGCTGATTAAACTGGCGCAGCTCACTGACGGACACATTATGTTGCCCGGCAATCCGGCTCAGGCTGTCGCCCCGACGCACCACCACTTGCTGCCAGCGCGAATCTGGCAGTGCCTGAAACTCATTAGCGGCCAGTTGCCACTCTTGTGTCCGAGCCGTCGGCACCAGCACATGACCTGGTCCGTTAAGCAGCACCGGAAAGCGTCGAAAGCCAGGGTTGAGAACTTCTAACTCTGCCCAGTCATGTTGGTCAGGCAAGATCACGGCTTTGTCCAGAGCCAGTTGGGTAAAGGCGGGTTGATTGTCTATGGCCGGAAAGTGCATGCGCTGTTGTTTCAGCAAGGCGGCCGCCGCCAGTAGTTTAGGCACATAGTGTCGGGTTTGCTTTGGCAGGCTCAGTGAGAAAAAGTCCGTGGGTTTACCTGCTTTGCGATTGCGGGCGATGGCGGTGGCGACCCGTCCTTCACCGGTATTGTAGGCCGCAATGGCATGATACCAATCTCCGTCAAAGCGTTTGTGCAGGTACACCAGAAAATCGAGTGCCGCCTGGGTCGACTGGAGCAGATCTTGCCGTCCGTCAAACCAGGGATTAATGGTCACGCCATAATGTTTTGCAATCAAAGGTGTCAATTGCCATAGCCCGGAGGCGTGTTTTTCTGAGTAGGCCTGGGCGTTAAAGTCGCTCTCTATCAGCGGCATCAGGGCCAGTTCAATGGGCAGGCCGCGGCGTTCAACTTCATTCACCAAATAATACAAGTATGGCCGGGCGCGATCGCTGATGGTGTGCATATACTTGGGGTGTTGCAGATACCAGTTAACGCGCTTCAGCACTCTGGGGTGAGTTGAGCTGGCAAAGCTGAGTTGCATGCGAATACGCTGCCAGACGTCATCACTGGTATAGGGCGTTGGCAATGCAGGCAAAGGTTGATCCGGTTCAAAATGGGCGACGGGTGTGCTGTGACCATTCAGGTGCTCATCCGGGGTGTGCTCTGAGTGGGTTGATTGACAACCGCTGAGTAATATCAGGGTTAACAGCAGGAGAAAAATTCTGACTGGCATCGGCGATTCGGCGTTATTATTGTTTGTTTTGATTGTATATAAGTTGGGAATTTTTGCCACTCTTGTTAGGCCTGGCTGATCGTTCTGCCTGAACTGTACGTAAATTGAGCTAAACTTACCTTTGTGATCAGGGCTCAGCCCTGCATCTAAACTCCGTACCGTCAGGGGGCCTTTATGTTACGTTCCGAATTAAAAAACGAGCTTGATCAGAACCATATGGATGCCGTGATCCTCAGCTATGCCGACTCTAATCATTATCTTGCCGGTGGACTGGATGCGCTGGGCAATTATCATTTACTGACTGATCGTCAGGGCAAGACCATGACCTACAACTCCCTGCGCGAAGCTGAGCTGGTGCTGGCGGAATTAGGTGCCACGCAGGCAACGTTTGATATGGAAACGGCCTACGATGAAATGATCGGCAATGTCAGCGACGGCCATTGCCGATTTGTGATGCCTCTAAATAAAGAAACACTTTAGCGAAACGCCTGCGTTGCAAAGCGCAGGCGCACGTTAATGCATCGTTTCGTGGCTAAAGCGCAGATGTTTGGCGTTTTCCATCAGCTGGCGAAAATCGGCCTGCGCAAGCTTTAACAGGTGACGATGGTCGCCTGATTCTATGTATACATGGGGCTGATTTAGCAGTAGATCGTCGTAGACCGTATCCAGATGATATGCGTCGGCGATGGGGGGAACCGCCCCCGGGCTGCAGTCCGAAAACAACCGATATACCTGGCGTTCTTTCATCAGGTGAAAGCGCCGTTTCAGAGCGTCACTGAGGCTGCTCAGGCTGATTTTGTAATTGGCTGGCAGCACGGCCATCAGACGTTTGCTTTCGTGGTCTTCCAGCATCACCGCTTTGGCCAGTTGGGGTAACGGGATCTGGCTCAGGTAAGCAGAACCAAATGACGACTGACTTTCGACGTGTTCGATGACGCGATAAGGGATGAGGTGTGTGTCTAAGTAGGCACTGATACGATGAGTCATGGGACCTCCTCGTGTTTACTTACTGTGGTCATTAAGTATAGACGAGCAGGCCCGGTTAAGCAGAAAATATCCGCTCAGAGCTTTTCTGGTACGCTCAGGTGCATGTTGCCACGTGCATAGTCCAGTGTAACCAGAAAATGCTTAAGTACATCATAGCCAAGTATGCCTTTAACTCTTTTGCCTTTAATCATGCTTGAAGTGTGCGCATATTGCTTAAGGGGAGAGAGCTTATGGCCTTTTTCCGGGTAAGCAAGTTGCACGTTTGACAACACAAATGGACCAAATGTGAGTTCTTCCAGTTGGGTGGTTCGCAGCGTACTTTGCGCGTTGGCACCCCGCGACACTACTTGGTGGTCTTCCGGCCTGATCAAGTCCAGCCCCTTGGCAAGGCGGCGATTAATCAACACGCCGCTGTTGCTGCCGGTATCGAGTAACAGCCAGACTTTTTTGCCAGCCATCTCAACCTGAACAATCGGCAGACCAGAGCCTTTGTGCGGCTGCGTTTTGATGTTTTCGTGCTTGGCGACGTTTATCACATCTCGGGTCACCATACGAATGCGGCTGTTGGGATAGTCAATCTGAACCACAAACTGGCTGAAAAAACCCGCGCCAATCAGCAGACTATTCTGCGGATTGCCCATGTTTACTGCTGCCAGCTGGTTCAGTTTGGTTTTGATCCCAAACACTTCCACATCGACATTACTATATTGCTTTCTGCGTTCTGTATCATGCGCCCCCTCGATCTGGACATTGCCATGGTGCGCCAGGTTCAGTTGGTGGAAGTCGATAAAATTCTGATTGATGGCGTTGAGCTGGGCACCAGTGTCCAGGATCGCCATGCTTTGTTTACCAGCCACTGTCACCGGGACTTTTATGTGGCCATTGTCCAGTTCAAATGAGATCCAGGGGGTGATACTGGCCTGCACGCATGCCGATACAAAAGTAATGAACAAACAGCCGATGAGCCTTATCATGTTAAGAGGGTCCTTATATTGCTTGATGCGGTACATTATCGCTGAACTTTCTCTCAACTGCGAGTATGCCGCCCAAATTACAGGCGGCCACTGAGTGTCAGGCTGAATTGCGGCTGGATATTTTCATCCAGCACTTCTTTGCTGTCCAGTGGCTGGCTGCGGTCGGACGCGTAAAGTGCTCTGACATATTGATATTTGGCCTTATTCAGCGTGTTCATCTCGGCCCTGAGTGACAATCCCTGTCCAACCTGGGTCTGTACAAATGCACTGAGCTCAGTACTGGCGCGCTCTGTAAAGACTTCATCATGGAAGTATTCTCGCAGACGGGTAGGCAAAAACGCTTCAACGCCCCAGGATAACCGGGTTTGATCGCGACGGAACCCGATGATTAATTCGTGCGGGGTCAGGTCTGTAATGGGTCGCGTGCCACTCAATGGGTCTTCATAACGCGCATCGCGCCAGGTGTAGCTCAGTTCAATGCGGCTGGCACTGAGCAGACGGCTGGTATTAAAGCTCCACTCGCTGTCCAGGCCAAAGTAGCGGGCGCGCCCGGCGTTGGCGATGGCACCATTACCATTGGCTTGCAGCTGATATTCGTGGATATCCTGTTGCCACTGATAAAGTGGACTGAGCGTAAACTCAAACAGATCGGCCCGGGCATATTGCCAGGTGAGCATCAGCTCGGTGTACTGCATGGGTTTGAGCTGCTCGCTGCCATTTTGCGTACGTACAAAGCCACTGCTCTGGGAAGTCTGGAACAGTCCAAAGTCCAGCTGCTCAACCCGGTGCTGGGCGCTGAAAGTCAATTGTGAGGCTTCATTGAGATCGTAGCCCAGTTTAAGCTGAGGCTTTAACAGCCGATGTTTCAGCGTCTGCTCAGCGTGAATGCCGGATTTCAGGGTCGCTTGCTCCAGCGCGAGTTTGCCCGACACTTGCCATTGCGGTGCAATTTGCCAGCTGGCGGCCAGAAAAGGCTCAAACCGTGTTTCGGTAACCTTGCTGCTGAGCGGGTCGCCATCGTCCTGAGTGTTGGCGGTGACCGAGTTGTAGCTGCCTTCGATACCGATACTGGGTTGCAGTGCATGGGTCGGGTTGCCATAAGCCAGCCTGAGTACCTGCTCGCGCGCATGCTCACGCTGCTCAAAGGTGGTTAATGCCGGTTCCAGACTTTGCCATTCTTGTATAGACAAGTCCGATAACTCACGTCTGGCAAGGCCTGTGAGCTGAAGCTGCCACTCTGAGTCAGTCTCTTTCAACCAGTCAAAACCCAGCTCATATTCCTTCTCAGTTTCGTCGTCGATAGTGCCATTCATGGGCTCAGGCACCGCCGGTGTCCAGCGATAGCGGGTCAGCCAGTCGGTGTGTTGTGCCGAGGCATTCAGCTGCAAAGTGCCGTGTTCGAGCTGTTTACGACTGATCAGAGCGAACTGAGCCCCCTGTTGCCGCTCAGCAAAGTGCTCCTGCTGCACATCAGAGGCCTGCTGTTGCTGTGGATCGGAAAACAGGGCCAGTTCACCAGACGAATAAGCATGGTTATTCACCCATTTCACGCTCATTGTGTGCTGCCACTGAGCAAGACGGGTTTGCATACTCAGCATGGCTTCGCTCAGCTCATGGTAGCTGTGCTGCGACTGCAACCTGGCGCGCCAGTCGATGGTGGCCCCCTGATCTTGGGTCGTAATGTTCACCACCTGAGTGTATTCACTGAGCTGGCTGAACGGATGTTGGCCAGTATAGAGTGCCAGGCTGGCTATCTGACTGATTGGCAGCTGGCGCAGCAGGGTCTCAATGGAATCGGATTTGGACAAGGGCACGGTGCCGTCGATCAACACATTACTGCTGGCACCGCTGAGGCCGCGCTCGTTGTTGCCTTCGCTCAGCACGAAAGTGGGCAGCTGGTTGAGCAGATCCAGGGCATGCTGGGCATTAAACTGGGCCAGCGCAGCCTGATCAAACACTTTGTCGGCCTGCTGCTGAGCATAGACCGGTGTGAACAGGGTGCACATCAGTAGCGAGGGCAGCAGAGCTGATTTAATTGGATTCATATAACGCTCCTTGAAAGTTTGTCCTATTTTAAGGGATTCAAACCAAGAGAAACAAAAGCTTAGGGGCCAGTTGTGGCTGGCAGGGATGAATGGATGTGGGACGTTTGCTAATCCCGGCGGATGTGGGACGAATGGACAGGGTGCATTTCAGGCTTGTTGTTCAAACCGTGCTTTCACATCCTGCTTATAGCCTTTACTTAGCGCGACCTGAGCACCACCGCTGAGCTGAATAATGGCACTACCAGACGGCTTGTTCTGGATCCTGTCTATGGCGTACAGGTTGACCACATGAGAGCGGTGGGTGCGAATAAACTGAGGCGGCAGCTGTGCCATCAGCTCTTTGAGTGTGCCACGTTTTAGGTACTGCTGTGTGCGCGTGTGGATCTCCATATAGTTACTGGCCGCCGTGACATGGGTAATGTCATCAAACGCGACCGGCGCTTTGTCTTTGCCCTGATCTGCCCACAGCACAGGATGCGCCTGATTTTGCTCTGCAATGGTGCGAAATTGGGTGTGCCACAAAATGGTGAGAACAAACAGGACCAGCAGATGCGCCGGCGCAAAGTAATAGAGGGTATAGGCGATGGGGTCGTCCAGCGCTACCAGATCAAACAGGGCTTGTAACAGCATGGCCATGAGGTAGGCGCCCGCCATGATTTTTAAAAATAGCCGGGTGTTTACCCGGGGAGCGGGCTCAAGCTGCGCCAGCGCGCGAAAAACCAACGGAGACAACAGGTACCAAAGCCCCCATTCCTGCACCGCCCACCACAGCGGGTTATTGAGGCGCTCGTCTTCTGGGACCGACCAGTCGTGCAGCAAGTCTATAAAGGTCAGAAAGCCAATCACCAGTGTCCAGCCGCACAGCGAAAGTAGCCATTCTTGTCTGATCCGAGCCGACACCACATTTTCCCATATTTGATACACCCGCGTATTTTAGCATCCTGCTAACGGATGTGAAGTCAAACAAACCGGCTATCATTCAAGCTTAATAAAATCGCAGCGCGCTCCATTGACCACGGCTGCTGTTATCCCGGCCAAAGAGCCGGGAACTACCCACAGCCTATACTGCAAGTCGGTTTCTTTATGCCCAACACACAACAGTCTTCTGTCATCCCGGCCAAAGAGCCGGGAACCACTCACAGCCTGTACAGCAGGTCGGTTTCTTTATGCTCAACACACAACAGTCTTCTGTCATCCCACCCAAACAACCACCACCGTCACCCCGGCCAAAGAGCCTCTAACGTTATCCCGGCCAAAGAGCCGGGAACCACTCACAGCCTGCACAGCAGGTCGGTTTTTTTATGCCCAATTCATACTCAACCCCAAACTTTAAAACCATGATTAAAATTTAACTTGTTTCGAATCGTAAGTTACGACTATAATCTCACAACGTTCGAAACGAAACTTATAACTAATATAAAACCACGATGACCAAACGCAATACACAACAACGCAGACATACAATCCTTGCCATGGTGAATTCTCAGGGCGAAGTCAGCGTAGAGGCGTTAGCCAGTGAATTTGCCACATCAGAAGTTACGATTCGAAAGGATTTAACCGCTTTGGAAAAAAGCGGCCTGTTGCTGCGTCGCTACGGTGGTGCGGTGGCGCTGCCACAAGAGATAGTCGCCAAAGGCGATGATGAGCGCGATACGCTACGTAAAGTGGCAATTGCCAGAGCGGCAGCTACATTGATTAAAGATCATCACCGCATCATCATCGACAGTGGTCGCACAACGGCGGCGATGATCCCGGAGCTGGCGCAAAAGCGCGGGCTGGTGGTGATGACCAATGCCATTAATATTGCCAACCGCTTGTTGGCACTGGAAAACGAGCCAACCTTATTGATGACCGGTGGCACCTGGGACCCGCATTCGGAGTCTTTTCAGGGGCAGGTTGCCGAGCAAGTTTTGCGCTCCTATGATTTTGATACCTTGTTCATCGGTGCCGATGGCATTGATGTGGCAAGGGGGACCACCACGTTTAACGAGCTGGTGGGGCTTAGCCAGGTCATGGCTGAAGCGGCCCGTGACGTGGTTGTGCTGGTCGAATCTGAAAAGATAGGCCGCAGAATACCGAATTTAGAATTGCCCTGGGATCAGGTCACGACCTTGATCACCGACAACAACCTGGCTGCTGATTTGCGCCAGGCGATCGAGGCCCGTGGCGTGCAGTTGATCTGTGCAGAGGTAGAGTGACAACACACAAAGTGCAAATAATGGAGAATTTATGTGTGGAATAGTTGGTGCGGTAGCAGAACGTCCTGTTAACCGTATTTTGATCGAAGGTCTAAAGCGTCTTGAATACCGTGGATACGATTCAGCGGGTGTAGCATTAAGCAATGCAGGTACCCTGAATACGGTTAAGGCAGTAGGCAAAGTGGCGAACCTGGAAGCGGCTTTAGCAGAAGCTGGTGTTAGCGGTCATACGGGTATTGCGCACACACGCTGGGCAACACATGGTGGTGTAACTGAAGTAAACGCTCACCCACATATCTCTAATGAAGAGATCGCACTGGTACACAACGGCATCATCGAAAACCACGAGTCACTGCGTTCAGTATTAAAAGACGACGGCTATACGTTTGTGTCTGACACAGATACCGAAGTCATGGTGCACCTGATCCACCAACTGCGTCAGCAGCACACCTCTTTATTGGACTCAGTTAAAGCGGCAGTAAAGCAGCTGGAAGGTGCCTACGGCACTGTGGTATTCGACAAAGCCAACGACAACGAAATCATCGTTGCCCGTTCAGGCAGCCCACTGGTGATCGGTCTGGGTCTGGGTGAAAACTTCATCGCTTCTGATCAGCTGGCCCTGCTTGCGGTTACACGCAACTTTATCTTCTTAGAAGAAGGCGATGTGGCACGCATCACTCGCGAAACAGTCGAAATTTACGACATCAACGGCGAACCGGTTGAGCGCGAAGTGGTTGAATCCAACATTTCTCAGGACGTGTCGGGCAAAGGCGAATACCGCCACTACATGCTCAAAGAAATCTACGAGCAGCCAATGGCCGTGCGTAATACGCTGGAAGGGCGTTTAGACGGCGACAAAGTCTCAGTAGACGCATTTGGCGATCAGGCAAACCAGATCTTCAAAGACGTTAAGCACGTTCAGATCATTGCCTGTGGTACCTCTTACCACTCAGGCATGGTGGCGCGTTACTGGCTTGAGCAATACGCAGGCGTAAGCTGTAATGTCGAAATCGCCTCTGAATTCCGCTATCGTGAGTCGTTCGTGCACGAAAACAGCCTACTTGTGACCATTTCTCAGTCTGGTGAAACGGCCGATACCCTGGCGGCACTGCGCCTGGCAAAAGAGCAGGGTTACATGGCCTCTATGACCATTTGTAACGTCCCGGGCTCGTCACTGGTACGCGAATCCGATCTGGCCTTTATGACCAAAGCCGGTGCCGAGATTGGTGTTGCGTCAACTAAAGCGTTTACCACGCAATTAGTGGGTTTATTGATGCTAACTGCGTCAATCGCACAGGAAAAAGGCCGTGACCAGAGCGTGATCGTGAACGCCATCAAGACCCTGCCAAACAAGCTGGAAGAGTCACTGAACATGGCTGAAGGCATCGAAGCACTGGCAGAAGAATTCGCCGACAAGCATCATTCACTGTTCCTGGGTCGTGGTTCACAGTACCCAATCGCAATGGAAGGCGCGCTTAAGCTTAAAGAAATCTCGTACATTCACGCTGAAGCTTACGCCGCAGGCGAGCTGAAGCACGGCCCACTGGCTCTGATCGACGCCGACATGCCGATCATCGTCGTCGCGCCAAACAACGAGCTGCTTGAAAAGCTGAAGTCAAACGTCGAAGAAGTCCGTGCCCGCGGCGGCATCATCTACGTCTTCGCAGACAAAGACTCCAACTTCGCATCAGACGACACCATGCGTGTAATGAACGTAAACCACGTAGAAGACATCATTGCACCAGTTGTCTATACAATCCCGTTACAGCTGCTTTCGTACTACGTTGCCGTGATCAAAGGCACCGACGTCGACCAGCCACGTAACCTGGCTAAGTCAGTGACCGTAGAGTAAGTTGGGTTAGGTTGATTGAACGAAAAAAGGCGCGAAAGCGCCTTTTTTAGTGTGTGTACAACAAAGTTTCACCTCATGCAATAAAGTATCCCACTGGTTGTTATCAAAGAAACAATTGAGACCCAAATTTCTCATGGATTTCATGTCTATTTTTCAACGCAAGCCTATATTCCTCTCTCTTTTCACTTAGATGCTCGGTATAGTCAATATCCCATCCAATTAAGAGATATGAAGCGGTTGCCAACCTGGACTCAATTTTTATTTGTCCACTAGACATGTTGTAGTCCAATTCTATTGGTTTCGTTTTTTCGGCAAGCCTAGGGTGAGGTGTTAAAATAAGCGTCACTTTTGTGTTCCATGCTTCGTCTTCAGCTTTTAGCTCATGAGTTTGGGCTTTGCTAAAGTCGCTATTTGTAATATCAATGATTCGATTTATTACAAAGTCACTAAACCTTTGCTTTTCTCGATCCCAAGCTCTGCAATGCCATCTCATTCCTGTATTAACAAGTGTGTGAGGAATTATGCATTTTGAACTTTTTCCTGTCGTTGTCGAATAATACTGAATTCCTATTGGCTGTTTGTTATGTATTGCTCTAGTTATGGATGCGAGCGTATCTAGGTTTGGAGAGCCCAGTATAGATGATTCACAGATACCTAGAGGCGAATCAACAGCTTCAAAATCACCAAACCCAAAACTAAGAGTTGATAAACACTTGTCAACAGAAGGAGTTGTCAACAGTGAGAAGCTATCAGCTTTTAAATAAGCTCTTTCACTCGGTTTATAGATAAGGTTATGTGGTGCTATTTCATTATAAAGCCTGAAATCACGTGTTGCCGCAGGAGCGCTAATTCCGAATCTATCGCTTAGATCTTTCCGGCCTATTCTTCCTAAAAGAAACACATGAAAGTCAATGAATGAGAGCCTCTCTTTTACTTGTGGAGCTATCTCTTCTAGGTGTTTGTTCATTTTCTGTGCACGACTCTGTTTTATTACATAGTAATCAAAATAAAGCATATGAGAATATAAATCAATGTGATCATTTGTGTTGACATGATCATAATGATCAGTATATATTTTGTTCTAAGCTGGTCCTTTGGTCTGTTGAAGGTCTAATTAGGTACTCGAATGGATTGTCGAAAACCTAAGGTAGGAGTTTGGGTTTTGATGATGCAGTCAGGTTCTATCAACCCCTTTGATCTCATTGGAGATTAGTTATGACATCTAGATATGAAATATTCATTGGAAGTAATAATCAGTATTACTTTCGACTGGTAGCCCAACTAATGAAATCATACTTGAGAGTGAAGGGTATGTTAGCTCTCAAGGAGCAGATAAAGGTATAGCATCTTGTCGCATAAATAACTCCTTTGAAAGCAACTACCAGCGGCTATCATCTAGAATAAATCAGCCATATTTTGTTCTTAAAACTGGGAATCAAAAAGTTATAGGTGTGAGTCAGGTGTACTCTTCAGTTCAAGCTATGGAGACAGGAGTTGACGCTGTTAAGCGGTATGGCCCTAAAGCTTTATTAATAAAAAGAGCAAGCTAGTTAGTATTTAAACGATGGAAAGCAGGCCACTACTTTGCTTCAACTGTATTAATTAAGTGTTTGTTAGGTAAGAGATTTTAATGAGAATCGTCCAAACTACTACTAATGACTATTACAGAATTTTCGGGTCATACAAAGGGGTATTTTCGTATAAGTCATGGTTGACTTGGTTTGTTGTAGTGTCTATGTCCTCATTTTGTATTTCTATCTTTTGGCTTGTAGGTGTGTTCAAGCTTGAAAGTTACTTTGGGTATTGCAACGTAGGCGATGGGATGCAGAAAGCAGTAGCCTTAAGTTTGGCATTAATTACACTTTTCAGTTGGTTAAAGGTTTCATTCCGAAAAGATGACTTGGTCCGTCAGCGCGCGCACTCAGTGATCGATACAGAGGAGAGCACGCTTTGGAAGTTGGAAAAACTTTGGCTGGAAAAGTACCTACCTTACAAGCAATCGGAATACCTCGCGTTAGCTGAGCAGATAGATAAATCGATATATTTACGCGAAAAATATAAATGTGCTGGAAGCTTAAGTGGCAAAGATTTCTTAGAGCTTATTTTCTCTAATGAGTCTAAACCAAGGGTTTTAGCTATGCTTCTTATGAGCTTTGCTAGTGTAATAACTCTTTCAATTAGGAGTGGTGCAGATATAAACACAGTTTTCAAATTTTACGACAATGTTTCTTGGGAAGAGCTTGCAATGATTTTCCTGTTTTTTCCCATTATTTTTTATGTTGCTTTTCTAGAAGTAAAGTTTGTCGTAGTTATGCTGCTACTGGGGTTAGAACGAGTTTTCGAGAGGGGAGGTGGTCGTAGTGCGTTTAGTCGAAGGAAAACCAAAATCTTTATAAATGTACTAGTGAGGCTCTTTGCATTTGAAAAACCTAGAGTAAAGTTGACTAGAAAGTGATGAGCAAGCCCTCCTGACAATGAAGTTTAGTCTAACTCTTTAAAATCAATAAATATTCTTCTGATAGATGAAGGCGATGAAGATCGCCACAGTTAGAAGCGGTGAGTAAACAAGTTGTGAAGGCTGGTAGGTAGCGTATGAATCAATACCGTGACACAAACATGTTTGGATTTGAGACTTTCACTTTTAATTGTTATACATTCATTTGGAGCTTCGATGTGAGTGGAATGTTATTGATGATAAGCATAAGTAAATGGGGAGGGGTCGAGCCTTCCATTGGATACGATACGTATTGGAAGTTTGCCTGCGAAAGACAAAAAGTTTTTTGGGAAAAGCTGAAAGGTTGTAATTCTAGCCTCACAAACGACGAAATATTAAAACAGTATAAATTCACAAACCCTTATCGTGCATGTGATCGCGTGAGCCAATTTTTGATTCGAGATGTTATATATTCTGATACTTTTACTCACGAAGATACGTTCTTAAGAGTTATTTTATTTAAGCTTTTCAATAAAGTAGAAACATGGAAGTTGCTTGAGTCTAAGTTTGGCGTGATAAGTGTTGACACATTTGACGCCAAAGCTTTTGCTTGTTTCCTTGATGAACAAATGCATAAAGGAATTAAGATTTATTCTAATGCTTATATGATGGCTTCCGGATGTAAAGAATTTAACGTTACTAGGAAGCATCAAGCACACCTCTTATTAGTCAAAAAGATGTTAAATGAACACCTACCTATGAAGGTGCATAACTCTGAATCAATGGAAGAAGCCTACAAGTTATTGTTAGCTTACCCAATGATTGGCAAATTTTTAGCGTATCAGTATGTAACTGATCTAAATTACAGTGAAATTACGGACTTTTCTGAAAGTGAGTTTACGGTCCCTGGGCCTGGAGCTAAAGATGGGATTAAAAAATGCTTCATATCGACTGGCAATTACACCGACTCAGACATTATTAAAATTATGGCTGAGAGGCAAGAATATGAGTTCGAAAGACTGGGGTTAGAATTTTATAACTTAGGGGGAAGGAAACTCCAATATATTGATACACAAAATCTATTTTGTGAAACAGATAAATATTGTCGAGTTGCACACCCTGAGCTAAGTGGTGTGTCAGGTAGACAAAAAATTAAACAAAAATACCGCCCGACTCGAGAGCAAATTCAATTTACATTTCCTCCCAAATGGGGAATCAACATGGAGAGTATATATGGATCTAGACAAATATCAGGAGTTTGCACTTAGCACAGCTCAATTCGATATTACTACTGAGCAAGCTAGGACTATTTGCTTACTTGGGCTTTCGGGCGAGGTTGGGGAATTAACTACAGAGTTTAAGAAAAAGCTTCGCGATGGGGATGGGTACCATTTTTACCGAAATAAAGTGACTGAAGAACTTGGAGATATCCTTTGGTATTTAGCTGTAATTTCTTCAATAGAGAAGACTTCTTTAAATGAAATAGCTGCCATTAATTTGGATAAAGTCCGAGAAAGATGGGAAGAAACCTCTCTTAGAAAGTCTACTCCAGACTCTTTGAGCTTTGATTTTTGTAGACCTGATGGCGAAAAACTGCCACGGCAATTTCATTTGGAGTTTTTTGAATCAAAGAATGATGAGACTGGAAAGTCATTTATAAATGTGAAGCTGGATGGAGAGGCGTTTGGGAACCCATTAAGAGATAACTCTTATGGCGAAGACTATTACAGATACCATGATGTTTTCCATTTTGCATACGCTGTAGTTTTAGGTTGGTCGCCTGTTGTAAGAAAGCTATTAAAGTGCAAAAGGGTTACTGATCAAGTCATTGATGAAGTAGAAGATGGAGGCCGGGCATGGGTTATTGATGAAGCAATATCTGCATTGGTATTCGAACATGCAAAAAAGCACGGCTTTTATGAAAATGTAGAGACTGTCGAATTTTCTATCCTGAAGCTGATTAAGGATTTAACTGGGCATTTAGAAGTAAAAGTCCGAACGTATAAGCAGTGGGAAGAATCAATCTTATTAGGTTTTAAGGTCTGGAGGGAGCTTAGGGAGCATAGAGTTGGGACTGTATTTTGTGATTTAGACGCTAGGGATATGAGCTTTACTGCATGCAATAGATAAGTTCACTTGGTTTTACTTAAGTAATTAATTGAAGGAATTATATGACGAAGAAAATCCGAAATGTTTTTGTGAGCCATCACCACAAGGATGATGCAAGTGTGGACGGCATTGCGAGAATTTTAGCTGGTAAGCAGTTTAACATTCGAAATAGCTCAATTAGGGCTAAGCCAGAAAATCAAGAAAGATTGACTAAGAAACGGGTTAGTGACGAAACGATTAAAAGGCTGCTACGTATGAAAATGAGGTGGGCGAGCCAATTAATAGTTGTGGTTGGTAAAGAAACTTATCAACGAGAGTGGGTTAACTGGGAGATTGAGCTGGCGCATAAAATGGGAAAGCCTATTATTGGTGTTTACGAGTCAGGTCTTACGGGTAAGGTGCCCCTTCCTGAACAGTTACAAAATTACGGTACGTCCGTTGTTCCTTGGAGGAGCGATTCAATTATTAAAGCTATTGAAGGGAAAAGTCAATTTGAGAACCCAGATGGAAGCCCCTCCGAGAGAATAGCAGGAGGGAATATTGTATGCTAATTGAGCAGAATTCTAAGCTATTTATATATCCGGCATCAAGGGATTTAGGGTTTGCTCCCAATCCATTTCATGGAATTTGTACATTAGCAACTTGTAAGCCTAATATTCGCAAGAGAGCTAAGGTTAACGATTGGGTAATTGGCTTGGCAGGCGCAAGTATCAAGGGACTTAAACATAAATGTATATTTATCATGAAAATAACCGAGAAAGTAACTTTTCAAGAGTATTGGGAGGATCCTAGATTTGAATTGAAGAAGCCAGTAAGGAATGGTAGTAAAGTTCAGGTACTCGGAGACAATATATACCATAGAAATAGAAGTGGAAAATGGGTTCAAGAAGACTCTCATCACAGTAACGTTGATGGAAGTATGCATCTGGGGAATCTGCAAAGAGATACTGGACGAACCGAAGATGTTTTGATTTCTGAGTGTTTTATTTATTACGGTAGCAAGGCTCTGCAGATCGATTTAGATAGGTTAGATTATGGAAGGATAAGGGATTATAAGGTAGTGGATTTGAATGATAATATATATGCGAAAGATTTAATTCATAAGATCTTTAGTAATAAAGATTATGTTAACTTTGTATTGGGGGACCCGTGTCACTTTAATTTATTTGAAAGTCGAGTCGATCAGGATTCTGGGAGGTATTCATAACCATGAAAGAAGGATATAATAAGCTGGCGCTGATGGGTGTTTCTGGTTCAGGTAAGGATTATTTGGCAAAGCATCTAATAAATTCATATTGCTTTAAAAGGTTTTCTTTTAGTGATCAGCTTAAAAAACTGGCTAACTTAATCTATCCGTGGCTCGAAACAGATTACCCTCCCATTAAAAAGGAGGTGCCCTTAAAATTGGTGCTAAACACAGGTGAAGAGATAAAAACAACACCAAGGAAAGTTTGGCTTCATTTAAATATGCTGAGGGATATCGAAAATTTGATTTTTATTCGTATGCTCGGTGATGAAATAGATAATTATTTAAAACAGCAGTCCTTTGGCGCGAGCAACAGCCACTTTCATGAAAGGGTGTTGATTTCAGACGTGCGATCGGGCGAGGAGTTTAGGTGGTGTAAAGACCATGGGTTCAAAGTAGTATATATTGAGCCGAGTAAAAAAGTTTATCAAGACTATGAAATTGACAGGTTTATTAAAGAAAACGCAAAGTTTGCCGATTTTACTTTTATCAATAAGTTTGACGGGCTAGGAAGTTTCAAAGATTTTATACAACATCTATTTACATAATTCTGAGTTACCGATAGTGAGGAGTATCAGTTGATGCAAAAATCTTCAGGGAATACGTATGAGTTGATAAACATAGGGATTGATCTGGATACCTGCATATTTAGTGTTGATGTATCACTGTGGATTTTACCTATTTTTGCTGTTATTGGCTTAATTATGTGGCTGGTCAGCTGTCGGCTGAAACGCTATAAGTTGGTCAAACTAAATATTCCATTGGGTAAAATAGGTAAAGCTGAATTTGCTCCAAATGATCGAGATATTCAAATTGCGCATCGGATATGGACTGAGCTAGTGACAAGAAAGGCTGCGATTCCAATTGATCCTGACAATGATGTTATAATAGAGGTGTATGACTCTTGGTATAACTTGTTTACAAAAGTGAGGGAGCTTATCGCTGATATTCCTTCAGACTTACTGAGAAATGAAGCTAGCACCAAAGAGTTAGTAAGGATATCCACCGCAACTCTTAATGAAGGACTCCGGCCGCACTTGACTAAGTGGCAAGCCCGTTTTAGAAATTGGTATTCGACAGAGTCAGAGAAGCTTAAGAATCTAACGCCCCAAGAGTTACAAAAGCAATATCCTGAGTTTAGTGAGTTAGTGAGTGATCTGTCAGTGCTAAATTCACAGCTTATACAATATGCAGTGGAGTTAAAGAAAATAGTTGATGGTAATAGTAAATAGTTACAACTGAAAAGCATTACTTGTCACTTTAGCAAAGTGGTTTAAAACTCTACAATAGGAGCTGAACTAGGGGAAAGCATGCTTCGTTAATGATCACAGTCAAAGATAATTTCTGGCCTGAATTGATCATCAAAGCTAGCTTGAAAACACTTGCCACGTATGTAATCTACACGGTCTATGTGCATCGTACCCAAATTGCGAATATCCCCTCTGAATATAGCCATATTTCTCGCCGAAATCGACTCGCAGATATGACAAGGATTTCCCTTAACTAAGACTTCTAACACCCAAGACTGTAGATTTTCTTTTGTCACTTAACGAACGATTGCCACCTTCAAGTCTCTGACTATTTATACCGAACGCGGGTTTTGCTCTAAAGACAAAGTAGGTGAGGGGCTGCGGCAGTATATATAAACCGTCGCTTTGCGTGATTTTCGCTGCTGGATTTCCGAGTTTTACGCGCAAGAAAGCCGCTCAGGCTGAAAAGCTATTGTGAGCGGTTTTTTGTATCTATGAGTCAGTGTCTTGTGTCGGGTTACGTCATTTCACTCTGAACGTTAAAGCTGGCATAAAACGTCTGTGCTTACTTCACACTCACCCCATCAAAACTCTCCATCAAAACACGCCATTATCATTTTGAATATCGCCACCGCTGAAAAGTGAGTATATACGCATGGACAGATCCAGGGCCTGGATTGAGTCCCAGTGTTCTACAATGCGGCCGTCTTCGATGCGCCAGGTGTCGATGATGTTCATGCCTTTCTGGTCATTGCCACGGTGATCTTTATCCAGTGTGGCATGAGAGTGAAAAATCACGAAGTCGCCGTCTGTGTAGATGTGTTTTACGTCGTAGCTGTAGTCCGGGTAGCTCTCAACAAATTCCTGTAAGAAGCCGACCAGACCGGGGATTTTATCCGGTAAGTTGCGGTTGTGCTGCACGTAGGCACTGTCGTTGTAGTGTGCCAGTACATAGTCAAAGTTGTGGTCGTTCATCAGGTTTTGTACAAAGTCGGTGACCAGACGGGCATTGCTTAATTCCTGCTCGCTCCAGTTTGGTTTTTTTAACTGATCAAACTGGATTTTAGGGGCGTCTTTGCCAGCGGCCAAAGTGACGGTGCTGATCAGTAAAAGTAATGCTGCGCTTAGGGTTTTCAACATGGGGTGCTCCTCAGTTGTAATTTAGGGCTCAAGTCTCATCTGGTAACCATGGTAATTAATAGTAACCACCTTTGCAAGAAGGCACAAATTGCTTACCAGGGCACTTTTTGGTAACCCATGTCCTGATATTTTGTTCATGGCGTGACTTTGGGCTGGTGCACAACGTGTTCATTAGATGGCATCGTCATTCGGGGTGTTACAGCCGGGCTGTCTGTGTGAGTGTTTAGTGATTTTGCTTACAGTGTACGCCACTGATATTCGCTCTGTCTGGTAAAGCTTTGCTTGTTCCGGATATCAGATTCGTATGTTTAGTCACTGCACCCTCACAATTTAGGTGCAGGCACCTTCACAGGTATAGCAACAGAGCGTCTCGTTATTGATGTTTTGTGTGTGTTGGTTCGGATTGCGCGTTAATTATCTGGGGGAGGATAGCACCTCGATAAACTGAAAAAGTAGCAGGGTATCGAGGTTTTAAGCGCTTATGTTGCCAAGACTATTTACTAACTTACTGAAAATATTTGAAAGAAAAAGTTCGAACGGGCCCATTCAAACGACTTACCGACTCTTTCTTTGCATTGTATGACCTCACCTGTTTACGGTTAATAACATTCAATGCGAGGAAGACAATGCAAAACGTTCAGCACACACCTACATCCTGGGATGCCCGATTTTTTCTGATTGCCGGTGGTTTTATGTTAATCAACACCCTGTGTTTATGGGCGCGTCATTTTTCCGGATATCAGCTGTCCATTTTGTGGCCCGCGATCCCGGCGATTATCGGGCTCGCATCCAGTGTCCTGGGGTTGTATAAACTGCACCCTCGAATTGTGTCGAGAGCGCCGAAACTGGCAAAGTGGGGCGCGGGGTTTGCACTGGCGGCTTTGCTGGCACTGAGTATTGGGGCCTGCTGGGTCATTGCCAGCGCAGTGCTGGGCGATGCCACCAGAGGCGTTGGCATGCAGGCGCTGATAGGTCTGTTTATGGTTGCGATGGTAGGTGCCTTTATTTGCAATGCGCTTGCCTGTCTGCGGGACTCTGCATCACGCACCCTGGGCGTGGCGTTGTTGGTCCCGGTGGCTTGCTGGGGCCTGATGATAGTGGTTGGCGTGATATTCGGGCCAGAAGTTGGGTTAGCGCTGGACTTTTATACCAACGGCTTACTTGGCGCAGCATTTTTAACGGCCGGTATCACACTCAAAGGGCAGACCGATAAGGCGGCGTGTGACGCACCTAATGTCGCGACCTGAGCTTCGTTGCACTGGCGTGCATAGCAGGTGCTGCGGCTTTCCTTTATGCTGTGTATTTGCTATTAATAGTCGGGTAAACAAATGGTTTTTAAAGCTTTTTAATCCGGCATCCCAGCCAGTTGCAATGGAGAGTCAGTGATGCAGCAGGTCGATCCGCTCAGTCTGTTTATTTCACATCTGAGCCCCCGGTGTGAGGTGTTTTCCCATATTCAGCTCAGCGCGCCATGGGGCATTGCAGAGCAAAAGCAGGATGTGTGCTGCTTCAGTTATGTCAAAGCCGGATACTGTGTGGTGGAACTGGACTCTGGTCAATCAGTATCGCTGCGCGCCGGGCAGCTGTTGCTCCTGCCCTATGGCACTGCGCATAAGCTCATGAGTGCCTCCGGCGTGCATTGTGTCAGTAGTCAGATATTGTTTTCATCGCACTTATCAGGTTTGGCGCAACACCCGGTGTTGGGTGGTGCAGGCGCGTCCTGTGAGATGATGTGTGGTTGTTTTGTGTTTGCGCCCATTCAGTACTGGGGCGGCGACGGGCTGAGTAATGCATTGCCCGAGCTGATTGTGCTGCAGGCCCCCGAACAGAGCAAACTGGCCACCCTGTTAAGCTGGATTTATGAGGAAAACGCCACGCCTGCGGCGGGACAGCACCTGGCGCAAAAAGGGCTGCTGGAGTTACTGCTGCTGGAAGTGCTGAGGCACTTAGATACCGCAGAGATTTTTCCGGGCTGGTTACAAGCGTTGCACGATCGGGCACTGGCTCCGGTCATACTGGCCATTCAGGCACAGGCGAAAAAAGACTGGTGTATTGATGAGCTGGCGCGGCTTGCCGCGATGTCTAAATCTGCCTTTTCTGCACGCTTTAAGCAAGTGACCGGACTGTCTCCGCTTAGTTTTGTGCGCCAGTGGCGCTGTCAGGTGGCGGCCACTTTGCTGGTCTCGGGCAACCTGCCCCTAAAATCCATTGCCGCCGCAGTGGGGTTTCAGTCGGCAGACGTGTTGATCCGCAATTTCCGCCAGTTTCATCATATGACGCCACGGCAATTTCGCAAAACCCATCAGGTCATCCAATCAAATTGACGTCGAAAATCGACAAAAAATGGCGCTTTATCGACATAAAATCCTTCATCTTAGCCACGCGGTAGCGAGTTGGATATCAATCAGGGTAGGCTGCTGACACGCTTTTAATCTTAATGGAGTAAATCATGAGTATCAGTCATTCCGTATTTGTGACGGGCGGCACGGGTAATATCGGCAGTGCGATAGTGCAGGAGTTGATAGCGCACAGCTATCAGGTAAAGGGGTTGTGCAAAACGGCGCAAAGTGCCCACAAAGCCACGCAACTGGGGGCAACCGCTGTGATGGGCTCACTATGCGAACCGCAGTCCTGGCTCAGTACACTGGCAGACTGTCGGGCCATTATTCATACCGCGTGTACCTTTGATGCTCAAATGGGCGAAACCGATGCGGCACTTATGCGGGCGATTGCAGATCAAGCGATGACACGCAGCACCCCGCTGATTGTGATTTATACCGCGGGGTGCTGGACCTATGGCAGCCATGATGCGGTGATCACTGAAACTACGCCAAAGTATTCAGTGGCTGATTTTCGGTGGATGCTGGATAACCAGGCCTGGTTGCGGGACAAAGAAAACATCGACTTACGTGTTGTCAGCCCTGCCAATGTGGTACGTGAGGAAGAGCACTATTTACCGCCGATCCTGAGTTGGGAATTACAACGCTGTGGCCATCCTGTGCTACCTCAGGGCGAAGCGCAAACCTGGTCGCTGGTTGAGCGTAAAAACCTGGCAGAGTTATATCGGCTGGTACTCGAACGAGGTAAATCGGGGGAAGAATACATTGGCTCTGCGGAGCACCGTGCTCCGCTGGCAAGCTTATTACGGCAGCTGTCTGAGCAGCCGATTGAATGTGGGCAGGCGGCGTTGTGGGCAGAGCAATATGGTAGCTGGACAGAAGGCTATGCACTGCAGCAGGTATTCTCAAGTGAAAAGGCCATGCGGGAATTGGGCTGGCAACCGAGGTTGTTTTTACCTCCGAGTGTGTGATCGGTAACGCCGGTTAGTCGCGTTGTTTAATAAACTGCCCGGGTGTGATGCCAAAGTGATTTTTAAATGCCCGGGTAAAGTGGGACTGGTCGTTAAAGCCTAGCGCCAAAGCGGTCGCGGCGATATTGGCACGCCCGGATAACAATGCCACTTTGGCCTGTGCCAGGCGCCTCTCCAGAATGTACTGATAGGGGGTGATCCCCAGGTGTTTTTTAAATTCCCTCAGAAAGTAAAATTTGCTGCATCCCAGTAACTCCGCCAGCTCGTCCACCGTGATACTTTGACCAATATGTGCCTGAATATATTCATCAATTTTAGCAATTTGCTGTTGATCAAACTTAGAGGTCGCCACCTGCGCCGTTTTCTGATCCCGATAATTGGAGTAGTTCTGAATGTAATGGGTGGCCAGCAACCCAACGAGGCTGTCTAAATAGGCCGTGCCATTGCGGCCCTTGTTTTTTGTCTCAAGCATAAACAAGTCAATGATGCCTTTGATGGTGGCATCTACCACGTTGTAATTGTTGAGAAACTGCAACTCAATGCCATCCAGGCTGAGTGGGCAGCGGCCCAGAAAATGCTGTGATTCGATGGCCAGGATCACGAAATGGCAAGGCTCTGAAATCGCGTGGGTAAAGGGCGTGCCTGGCGGGTTGATCCAGATATTGCCTGGGCTGGTGTGTAAGTCGGCCAGGTGCCCGTTTTGTTTGGCCTGCCAGTGCAAGTCACTTTCCAGCGCCAGTGCAAAGTAAAAGTAAGGCGTGTAGACATGGGTGGGGTAAAAATGGGGAGACGTGCCCTGTTCAACCAATATGCCAGGCCATGCCAGATCATGATTTGAAAAGGTAATCTCCAGCACCGCACCACAATCCGATAAGGTGTTGGTTTCAAAGTTATAAAACCTCAGTTTTGATTGCATTGCGGGGTGTTCATTGATGACTCTTAGAGTGAATCTAGCCCACCCTACTGTCCGCCGTCAACTCAGCCTGTGGGCAATAAAATACCAAAACCCGGGCAGGAATCTTCAATCTTGCAGGGCCCCTCGGCGCTAATCTATGCCCAGGTTAGCCAAACGGCTCACATACAACACAGAGGGTGCCATGTTTAAGCAATCACTATTACTCCTGTTAGGGAGTCTGACCATCGCAGTATTACCACACACTGTGTCTGCAACCACACATCAGCATCAATTATCGTCACAGGAGATCACTATGCAAAAGATTGAATTAAGTACTCAGGTAGGCCCGCTTGCTGCCAATCTGTATTTGCCAGAGGCTCACCCCAATGCACCGCTGGTTATTGTCACGGGTGCCTGGACAACGGTGAAAGAGCAAATGAGCGCGGTCTATGCCCTAGCACTGGCAGAGCAAGGGTTCGCTGCGCTGACCTTTGACTTCCGTGGTTGGGGTGAAAGTGCTGACTCGGTGCATTATCTCGAAGATCCGGCGCGTAAAACGGCGGATATTCGTGCCGTGCTCGATGCGCTCGACCAGTTGCAGGGGGTCGATACCACACGTATTGCAGGTCTTGGGATCTGTGCATCGGCCGGGTACATGCTCGATGCTATAACAGGTCATGGCAAAGTAAAAAGCGCTGCCGTGGTCGCTCCGTGGTTGCATGACAAAGCCATGGCGACAGACATTTACGGTGGCGAAGCGCAAGTCCAGACGTTACTCGCAGCGGCTGAACAAGCGACTAAGGCTGCGCAGCCTGTTTATATCGAAGCGGCCAGCAACAGCAATGTACAGTCATTGATGTATCAGGTCCCTTATTACACGCAAACCGATCGGGGATTGATACCACAGTACGATAATCAGTTTAATGTTGCGTCCTGGTCGGGCTGGTTAAATTACGATGCGCAGGCCGGTGCCGCGGCTCAGGATAAACCGGTGCTGATGGTGGCGTCCGATGCCATGGCTTTGCCAGCGGGTGCCCGCCAGTATCTTGATAGCGCGGGTAGCAATGTGCGTGCCGTGTGGCTTGAGGGGATCAGTCAGTTTGATTTTTACGATCAGCCCGAGGCGGTCAGTCAGGCGGTGGATGCCGTTGTGACACATTTTGCGGCAACCTTATGAGGGGCAGCATGCAGTTAGGGTACTGGTTAATACTATTATTAGGAGTCATGACGATGAATGCCAATGCACGCTCGATGACGGTGGACGAAGCAAAAATTCGCAGTCAGATACACAGTTTTTCAGTCTTTGCCGATCAGGGAGCATTCGACTACCTTGGCAGAGTGTTTGCCCCGCAGCTGACGGTCGATTACAGTGATTTATTCGGCACAGAGGTACAACGGATAGAGCGGCGGGCATTACTTCAGCAGTGGGCCGGGTTTCTGCCCGGCTTCGATGCAACCTTGCATGAACTCAGCAATCTGGTTGTGACCGTCACGGGTGACAAGGCTCGCGCCAGGGCTGAGTTTATCGCGCGTCACTGGCTGGGAGAAACGGGATTCTGGTCGGTGTCCGGGGACTATGAATTTGGCCTGATCAAAGCAGAACAGCACTGGCAAATTTCGTCCATCAGGCTCATCCGCAAAGCGGAGCAGGGGAGCCGGGATATTCTGGCTACCGTCCCGCAACATGCCCGGCAAAATTGGCTGGAGCGGGAAGCCCGAAAAATAACGGATTAGCGTGAGCAGGTAGCGTTTAGCGCAATTGTGTGCGTCGTTTTGCGCTGAACGCTCTCTGAGCACAGCTTAAAGTGCCCGGGCAAACATCGCCCAGAACATCACCCGGACGTGCGATTTGGCTACAATATCAAACTCTTCTTCTCTGCCTTTACGGTATTTTTCTGCCATTTTGGCGTGAGCAAAGTCGATGATTTCATTGGTGTAGCCCGCGTACCAGCTGAATGGCGATTCGCCTTTTAAGTGCTCGGCAAACTGGGCTTTGGTCAGCCCTGCATGGATAAAGGCTTGTACATCGCGGATATAGTCCTGCACAAACTGGACATCGGCTTTATAGCCCAGATTACTGTGGCCGGTGACCATCACGTCCCAGTCCAGCGCCATCAGTGTCTCTATGTCGTTTTTGTAGGCGATGGCGTCTTCAACGTTCGAGAAACTGCGAAACTCCAGTTGATCCGGGTGAACCAGATCAATGGCGTGAATGATGGTACGTCCCTGATCTGTGATGAGCAACGCCGTATTGTCCTGAGTGTGGCCATTAAAGTCGCTAAATGTGGTGAACGTGTGGCCTTCAAAGTTAAATGTATCACCAATGACCTGAGTGACTGGCGCGGGCACCGTGACTTTGTGCGAGTGCAATGCATCACGCACCTCTGCGGTGGCATAAATTTCAATGGGAGTATCCGGCAGTGCTTTTTGGATCAGCCGTGAGTCGCCCACGTGATCAGCATGGGCATGAGAATAGACGATGCCATGCAGCGGTTTGCTGGTGAAAGACTTGATGGCTGCCAGCAGTTGTTTGCCTGTGCCATGAGGGGCGTCGATCAGCAATACACTGCGCTGACCAACTACCGCGGTGACGTTGTAGTTGGCAACCGATATCCAGTAGACGTTCTGGCTCAGGCGTTGCACTTCATAAGGTTTCACAAAGCGCTCTCGGTGGCTGCCCGCGACTTTTTGATTGGGCGCCGCGATG
This sequence comes from Pseudoalteromonas ardens, assembly GCF_030125445.1. Taxonomy (NCBI): domain Bacteria; kingdom Pseudomonadati; phylum Pseudomonadota; class Gammaproteobacteria; order Alteromonadales; family Pseudoalteromonadaceae; genus Pseudoalteromonas; species Pseudoalteromonas ardens. The sequence goes on along the minus strand of NZ_JASJUV010000009.1, from coordinate 118,246 downwards.
TGCGTGGCAGAAGCGGGTTGGTAGATAAAGTCACCAGCCTGAGTGGTGAAGGTTGACAGCATCGCCAGTGCGCCGAATAAAGCATATCTTGGTGTGTTCATGGGTGTTTCCTGATTGTGTATTACATCGACAAGGGGTTATCAGCGCACGCTGTATACGCTTTAAATACATAAAAGTATCAAAAATGCCCTTGGTATCTTTTAGAAACTATAGAGTTCAGATATACTCAGATCAAGTAAGCACCAATTTGTAAGCTAGTATGGCTGGGGTAACCAATGGCGGAAAACAACGCGTTACAAACAGAAGAACTTGAAAATAATTTGGCAGGCTGCCCGATGACCTCAGTCATGAATGTGATCGGCGGCAAGTGGAAGGTGATCATCTTGTTCCACCTGCGGGACAATACGCTGCGTTTTGGGGCGCTGAAAAAGCGCATTCCAAAGATCACACAAAAGATGCTGACTCAACAGTTAAGAGAGCTTGAAGCCGACGGGTTAGTCTCTCGCGAGGTGTATGCAGAAGTGCCGCCCAGGGTGGAATACACCAGTACCGGATTGTCAGATGAGCTCAGGCCCATTCTGGATATGCTATGTGAATGGGGACAGCGGCAACAGCATGTGGCCCATAAAAAAGGCGACACCTAAGTGTCGCCTGACTGCTAGCTCTCAATTGTAAATCGTGGAGCGCTTAGTTACAGGCACCTAAATCAGTCCAGACTTTCCAGGCATTCCCCACGTTTGAGTTTTGCGCCGGGTTTTTGCCACGGTGCCACCAGTTGCTGTGGTATTTGCGACCGTTGTAGGCAACTTCATTACCTGAACGGTAAATTTTGCTGGCAGACCAGGTTTCCAGGCCGTTACAGCCGGTATTGTTGTTGCCATCTGTGACAGAGACTGACTGAGTGACAGTGTGCGTCGCACCTGCATCATCCGTTACCGTCAGTGATACCTGATAGCTGCCTGCATTGGCAAATGCGTGTGTGACAGTGACACCGGTGGTAGCAAATCCGTTGATATTCCAGTCATAAGCCACGACTTGACCATCCGGGTCGCGGCTGGCACTGGCGTCAAAGCTACAACCCAGGTCGGTACAGCTGGCTGTGAAGCTGGCAACTGGCAGTTGGTTTTCTAGTGTGCCGCTACAACCGTTGGCAGCAATATAGTCAGACGCGGCTTTGGCTTGTACTAAACCGTGACCGTATTCATTGTCACGACCGACTGAGCCTAAATCGATTGCCGTGGCATTCAGGGCGTTACGAATGTCTACGTTGGTACAGCTTGGGTGCTGGCTCCAAACCAGGGCGGCAACACCGGCCACGTGCGGGCTCGCCATAGAGGTACCCGACTTTTCATCGTAATCCAGAATGGCTTCAAGCTGAACTTGTACTGTGGTACCCACAGAGGATTTTAGTGCTGTGCCCTCTTCCTGAGACAAGGAAATGACCGGAATGGTCACCCCATGCACGCCGTCTCCCAGCGTCCCGCTGAACGAGCCTGCTGCATTGTTGTAGATGATGGCTGCAACACCGCCGCCGGCTTCACAGTTGGCTGCTTTGTCTTTGAAAGAAGCACCGCCGCGCTCAATTAAACAGATACTGCGTGTCGCGGCACAGGCACTCAGACCCTGGCCACAGTCGACGAGTTCGGCACTGACGTTACCTTCTGCCGAGTTGGTCATGCCACCGGCTTTAACAAATACCCCATTGGTTGTCACGCCAGCGGCAACACCGGTGCCACGTGGTACAGTTGACAGGATGTTGGTACCTGGTGCTGCAATTTCTACATAAGCGTTATATTGTGACGTGGCGTTTTTCACACGGTTTTCGTCAATATTCGCCACTGACATCACGGTTTCGTAACTGGCAGGGTAACTGACTGTGCTATCCCCGTTGTTACCAGCTGCGGCAATGATAAGCACGCCTTTGTCATAGGCGGCTTGTAGACGATCCTGGAAGTACTGGCTTGGGCTGCCACCACCTAAACTCATATTGATGACTTTCGCGCCATTTTCGACACAGTTATCAACCGCTCGCGCAATCCGAGAGGTCAAACCTTGCTTACCATCGTTGTCGAAAACACGCACGTTGTGCACGCCAATTTTATCATTCGGTAACACACCGACGACGCCCTGGCCATTTTTCAGCGCGACTATGGTACCGGCAACGTGGGTACCATGACCTGAGCCATCCTGGTCCCAGGTCAGGCCGCCAGGCAAGTCGGTAAAACCAGTGGCATTTTGTGGCAGATCCGGGTGGCCCAGATCGTAACCAGAGTCAATCACACAGACTTTAAATAAGTCGGCGTTGGTGTCTTGTAGCAAAGGTGCCTGTACTTCGGCCAGGCCATACGGTGAGACTTCCGCGCTGGTGGTCGATGAGAAAGGCACATATTCATAATCTTCTTCGATATAGGCGTACTGGCCAGACGCTTTAAGTTGTGCAACTTGCTCAGCAGTCAGCTCCATGGTGACGACTGTGCCTTGCTCATCATCTGACAGTACTTCTGCAGCTGGTTCAGCGGCGAAATCCTGAGCAATGGCGGCGCGGGCAAAGCGAGTGGTTTGCGGTGCAAAAATGGCTAAATCACTTTGCTTAAGAATGTATTGTTTGGTTTCCTGTGCGTTGACGGCGGTTGATGACAGTGCGGATAAGGCAATGGCTAACGAGGTAAGTCTAAATGTTTTGTTCATGTTGCTTCCTACTGATTCTTGTTGTTGCTATTTATTATGTTTGCTGCATCCAATGCAATGAGGTCTGGATTATTGTCTATTTTGTACCCCATTGAGGATCAAACTACCCCTTGAAGTTTTTATTTGCAACCCATTGTTAATGCAAATTACACAAATACGTAAAAATGATGAATAATTCGAAAACTCACTCATGCTGTGGTGCTTTTCTGGGCACCTGGTTTTGCGTAGTAAGAAGGGAACGGATCTACAGGAAGTAATAATAACAATGGCTTATAGATTAGGTGCGGTCGCTCTTTTATTTTTAATGACCTTTTTTCACAGCCCGTACTGGCAACGGATTACCGAAATGCAAAAGGGATATCGGTTGGGCAGCAGCACATCAAGCTGATGATATCGCCGGGTGAATGCACCTTTAGCGGTGAAACCACACTTGCTTATAGCTTATCTCAACTTATTGATTATATTGCTTATGATTCTCTTGACTTGATACTGAGTCAGATTGAGCTGCGTTATCGCGACAAACGAATTGCGTTACCCGTGGTGGCCCGGATCGCTTTGATATCGTGCGTTATACATTGCCTTTTAAGCTTGAAGGCAACGCAGAGCTGACGATTCGATTCTCCGGTTTGGTTGGCGGTGTAGATAGGGCTGGTTAGCCTTGAAAAAAACGGGCCCTTTTGATGGGCCCGTTTTTTGACTATGGGTCGTTTTGCATCGGTCTATCAGTAATCCTGATATAGCTCAATAATTGGCTGATCTCTATCTGTCTGGCAGGTCGGCAGAGAGAAAACCAAAGCGCGGTCTTGGGAATGGGCAGTTTTGAGTAGGTTGTACGTAACGCTCCCTGCCGGAGTCAGGAGGTCCAGTGTCCAGAACTGACCGTTTTCTGTACGTTTACAGGTATCGCCTTTAATGCGTATCCGAACCAGAGAAGAGATGATATTGAACTCTGCGATTTTGCCCGTCAGGAGTCTTGCATTCGGGTCGTGCAGTACTTGATTGCTCCAGCCACTACAAATGGTATCGCTAAAACATGCTTTAACCCTGTATGCGCTCAGCCCGGTCACCTTGCTTGCGTCATAGTGAGACTGTGCTCCTGACAGTGGGATGTTTTGCCAGTTCAGTACTTCGCCACTGGTGCAGCCTTGTGTGCAGTCAGCGACTTCCAGCAAGTAGTGGCTGATCTGTGCAACATCTGTCCATTGCAGATTGCCATTTTCCACACTCAATGTGAGCCTCAGAGGCTCTGCGTTTGCCACCAGTTCTGAACTTTCAAGTATGCTACAGATAGTCCCATTGGTTTTTTTATCGCATGCCTGAACAGAGAAAGTGTACTCGCCAGCGTCGGTGAACTGATACTGGAAACGCGATTGTTCGGTGCGTGAGTCGAATTCCCCCAGCATGGTTAGCTGTTGCTGACCTGGTGATTTGACATACAGCGTGTAACTGACATGTTCCTGGAAAAACTCATGGATCTGCCATTGCAGTGTGACCGTTTGGTGCGTAAAGACGCGTTCCGGCAGTGGTTCAAAGGTGACTGTGGGCAGGTGGCTATCTGTGAGCTGAAAAGCGACTTCAGTCAATTGGCCACATTGCCCTGACAAGGTACAAGGTTGCACTTCGACTTTGATGGTACCGCGTCGAAAGTTAGGTCCCCGTTCAAGTGACGTGTCGGTATAGTTATCCTGCCACAGGAAACGCTGTTCGGGCTCCCCGGCATACTGACTGGGTTTGGTGATGTAAACATCATAGACCATATCTTGCTGATAAACGGATGGCTTTTTCCAGGATAGGGTGACAGATTCTCCATAAACGATGTCGTTGGCGGACACCGTTAGATCCTCTACTTTGAGCAAGGCGGCATTGTCACTGACCACGACTGAGGTGGCAGTGCTGCGCTGTTTACTGCACACGGTGCTGTAGTTGGTCAGGCAGGTTTGCAGATAAAAGGTATAGGTGCCTTTTTGCGTCAGACCGGTGCCTGGGGTGTACAGACTGATGGTTTGGCTGCCGGGAGAAGTCATCCACAGTTGGGTAGTGATGGGCTCTTTAAAAAACTCTGGCATTTGCCAGTTGAAAGACACCGACTCGTTCAGATAATACTCGGGCTTTTCACTGGTAAATTGTATTGCGTCAGGCAGGATGGTTCCATCAAGTGTGTACTGTGTTGTCGTGACTTCACCACAGCTGCCATCTGGCAGGCAAGGATGTATTTCCACACCAATCTGACCACGGCGGTAATTCGGGCCTCGTACTACTTGAGTATCAGTGAGGGCACGCTGCCACAAAAAACGCTGATCTGGTTGGCCAGGCTCCGAGCTGGGCTTGGTAATATATACATCATAGGTAAGGGCACCTGTATAGCCATTGGGCTTGTTCCAAGAGATCGTGACAGAATCACCGTAATTGATGTTGGCTTTATCAACCCTCAGGTTCGTGACTTTGATCGGTTTGACCGTTGCTGTGACTGGGTGACTGAGATAGTCATTACATATTGTGGGCGCCTTCTGATCACAGTACTGAAGATAAAAAGTATACTGACCCGGAGCATGCAAAGGCGCGTTGACTTGGTATTCTTGCAGCGCAGTTTGTTCTGGTGCTTTGACCCATAATTGAGTGGTCACGGCTTCTTGAAAAAACTCAGGGAACTGCCAGTTAAAGTCAAACCCATTTCCGGCAAACACGGTATTTTGTTTAACGGTAAACTGTGTCGCTGCAGGCAGCGTGTTACCGCTGAGGGTATAAGACACGGAACGGCTCAAACCGCATTGTTCTGCCTGGCATGGCACGACTTCTACTTTAATGGTGCCACGACGATAATTGGGGCCCCGTGTCAATGTAAGAGACGGGTGGTTATCACGCCACAGGAAGCGGATATCTGCTTCATCCGGGTTCGGACTGGGCTTAGTCACATAGACATCAAATACCAGCCCACTGTTTTCATCGTAGCCTGCCGGGCGTTGCCATGATAGTGCGACATGCTCACCGTAAGTGATATCAGATTTATTGACCGCCAACTGCGTTACCGCGGCATGGGTGATCACAGGTGTCGCCCGCACAGTCAACGCAGTGAGTGATTTATTGTTACATTCACCATAGGTGTTGCACATTTCAAGGTAAAAAGTACTGCTGCCAACTTCATTGAGTGTATGAGTAAAGCTTTGTACGGTAGCCGCCAGTGGGCCTGCTATTTTACGCGTCGTTCCTTGCGAATGCTGGTAGAGCGTATAACCGACCGTGTCTTTGTAATAGGGGTGGAGCGACCAGTTGAAAGTGACTTGTTCTCCCTGACGAATGACAGACTTATTTCGGGTAAATGTGGGTTGGGGTAGTGTGCCACCTACCGTAAAACTGACTTCACGCAATGGACCACATTGATTGAGCACGTTGCACGGCACGATACCCACTTTGGTTGCACCCCGACGGTATATCTCATTACGTGTCAGTTCAGTTGCTCTGAAATTATCATGCCATAGAAAATGCTCATCTGGCAGCCCGGGTTGTGCGCCTGGCTTAGTGATATAGACATCGTAGTAAGTCGTATCACTGATGTTGCCGGGTTTACGCCAACTGATCTTAACGGAGTCGCCATAATTTAGTTGCGTCTTGCTGACAGACAGTCCCGCAACCGCATCTGGTACCGGGGGCGGTGATAGCACCGAGAGGCTATGTACGGAGGAGTAGCTGCACTGGTTCCATGAATCACAGGCTTGGACCTGGAAATAATGAGTACCTGCCAGATTGATCCCTGAGCGGAGGAAATTTGGGGCCGAAACATCTCGAAATACAAACCAGTTTCCGCCTGGCTTTTTAGTGCGTAAGCGATAATAAAGTGAACCTGAATAGCTGCTCGGCGGTTGCCACTGCAGCATCACGCTGCCGCCAGTGTATATTTGTGAGGTGGATAAAGAGAACCCCCGCACAGCACTCGGCCCAGGAGGAGGAGGTTCACTGACGGTGACGGATGCCGATCCTGATGCGCTGCATCCGCTGGTATCACATGCCTCGACGTAAAAAGTATGGGTGCCGTTTTTATTGATATAACGGTTAAAGGAGGTGCTGGTGTAACCCCCTCTGAATTTCAACCAGGTATCGCCAGGCTTGAGTACCCATAGATTGAAATACTGTGTGCCGCTGGGACGACTCCAGGATAGCGTTACTGTGTTCCCCCGGTACATACTATATGTACTGAGGCTAAAGCTTGGGCTGCTGATAGCAAGCGATTGAAAACTGGCAGCGAGTGTAAGCCACAAGAGTAAGTGTGTTATAACTTTCATATGCGTGTTTTATTTTTATAGTTCGATCGACCGAGATGAGCCAATTACTTGTAGCATAGCTCTTTATGGGGGCCAATTGGCATGAAAGGCATAGCACAATAAAAAGGCAATGGGATAAACCATCTGTTTTTCATTTTTTAGATGGTGCTATACCTTGGTGAATTAAAAGTCTTGATAGAGGTAGTTTATCTTTTGGTTTTTTGTCGGGTCACAGGAAGGGTAGCCGATCTTTATCGTTTTAGATGTGTTTGCGGCAGCCAGTAACATAGATACGTTCACCCCTGCAGTGGCGTCTGCGAGTTCAAAATACCAGTAGGTATTGCCGGCATTGGCACTTTGCTTACACTCATCGCCTTTGAGACGGAAGAATACTTTACCGCCACTTGGATAGATACGTTCAACTTGACCGACGCCTTTTGCTGCGAAAGCTGCTGGTGCGAGCGGTAGCAATAAAGATAATGTGAGAATGGAAATGAGCTTCATGATTTGTTTGGTCCTTTTATAAAAACAATATTATTCTGTATGCATTAATTAAATTCAACACTTGATGCAAATATGTTGCTAATTTGTTTTTGGATGATGCTCTATCGAAGCTTGCATTAATCGCCAAATTCGCTATCCACTGTAGTTAGGTCAGCTATTATATGTATTCATAACAGGGCTTTTAGTGCGAAGAAGATGCCCATACTCGCCACTACAACGAACAGGGTGTTTTTCACCAGCAGGCTTAATATGATGGTCAGTATTCCCCCCAACAAAAAGGGGTTGGTAAGAGCATGCGTATTGAATGTCACTTCGCCAAATACGATTGGTGCCGCCATCGCGGTCAAAATACAGGGCGCAGTGTAACTTAAAAACCGTTGCACTCTCAGGTCGAGTTTGACGGGCAGCTTTTCCATAAAAAAAGCGTAGCGCATAAAGAAGGTGATCAGCGCCATTAATAAAATCAGATCGTAACTCATGGCTTGCCTCCTAGCTGGTTTCTTTGTCTAAACGATAGCCCACCACCATGCCGAGCAGCGCAGACAGCAACAGGCCGTTTGGCACCTCGAATTTGTGAAACAGCACAGCACAACAGGCGGATACCAGCACCGCCACGAGCACCGGCGATGAGTTAATATTGGGCACCACCATGGCAATAAAGGTGGCGGCTATGGCAAATTCGAGTCCAAGGCTTTCAAGATCCGGAATACTGGTGCCGGCCACAATGCCAGCCAGTGTGGACAGGTTCCAGATGACATAAAATGTGGCACCTGAGATCAAGGCATAATCTAACGGGAAATAACCGAGCTCTTTGCGCTTATTTTCCGTGACCGCAAACATTTCATCGGTGAGCAAAAAGGCCATCAGCATTTTGTGATGCAAGGGTAAACCCATTGCATGACTGCGAAAAGTTGCAGAGTAGAGCAAGTGGCGTGAGCTGATCACAGCAGTACTGCCCAAAATGGTGGCGATCCCGCCACCGGCGCCCACCAGAGTCAGGGCAGAAAGTTGCGCAGCACCGGCAAAGACCAGCAGCGACATCAGTTGTGATTGCAACGGGCTCAGCCCGACCTGAATGGCCAATGAGCCACACAAAATCCCCCAGGGGATCACGGCAATAGACAGGGGAAGAATGTCAAAAAATGCGGCCAGTTTAATGGATCTGACTGGCTGTGTTTGCTCCGAACTCATTATATTTACCTGACCTGTGAATGGTATGGCAACCTGCGAAGGCTGATGATTATTGTTCTTTTAGTGTACGAATGTACCTTGAACAGAACCCTCGGGCAATAAGCAAAAGTCAATCTTTAATCAGGTGTTGAACAGCATTTGACGGCACCGTTTGAGCACATGTGCGGACGTACTGACAATGCAGACAGCGTGCCCCCGGAAAAACTTGCGAATATCTGATGTTAGTCTGTACTGGTGTCAGCCGACTGACTTGGGAGCACTATGGTGTAGCGGCACCCCTGCCCGGCTTCGCTTTGGCACTCGATTGTGCCTTTGAGTTTTTGAGTCACGATATTAAAGACAATGTGCATCCCCAGCCCGGTCCCGCCGCTGCTGCGTCGGGTGGTGTAAAATGGTTCAAAGACTTTATCCCGCGTTTCTTCGCTCATGCCAGCGCCATCATCAGATACTGTCCAGGTAAGCTGCTGCGATTGGGAGTTAATCGCAATGCATATGGTACCGGGTTGTTTTCCATCTTCGAATCCATGTTTAATGGCATTATCGACCAAATTTGTAAGGATCTGGGCAATGGCACCCGGGTAAGTGGATAAGCGGGCCTCTGGCGGAAAATCGGTTTTTACCGTGACCTGGGTGTGCTTCCATTTGGGGTGCAAACTGGTCAGCACATCGTTGAGATAGTCCGGCAGATTGATGGTACTGAGCTCTTCTATGGACTGGTCGACAGCCACCTGCTTAAAGTTTTTCACCAGCTGTGCTGCACGATTCAGATTCGATTCCAGCAATTGCAGGCTTTCTTTCAGTGTGGCAAGAAACTGCTCAAGATTATCTTTGCTGAGTCGTGCGTCAGCCAGTTTTTGCTCGCATTCTGCCAGTGCTTTACTGGCATAAGAGCCGGCCGTAATGCCAATCCCAAGCGGCGTATTAATTTCATGGGCAACGCCGGATACCAAGCGACCCAGTCCCGCCATTTTTTCCTGTTGTACCAGTTGTTGCTGAGTAACTTTGAGTTCTTCGTGGGCCGTTTGTAACTGGTTGAAGGTGCTCTCAAGCTGGGCCACAGCGTCGGCGTTTGCCAGGGCAATGGCGGTGTAGTTGGCAATTGTACGTAACATTTGCACATCGTTGTCGCTGAAAGCATGTGGCTGAAAGCTCTGCACGGTCAGGCAGCCAATGGTCCGGGTATCAATAATCAGTGGCAGGTAAACCAGCGACTCACTCTCGGCGCCGCTGACCGGCGCTGCAATGTGGTTAACAAACTGCGTCAGTTCGCTGATCTGATTGACCCTGAGCTCTTTTTGGTGAGTGACGCACCAGACAGCGGGGCGCTGGGTGTCGGACAAAGCATATTCAAATTCGGGTAGTTTTTGGCCTTTTTCAATCGCCAGTCGACAGGATATGCGCTGATTTTCGGTATCCAGGATCCCGACCACAAAGACGTCTGCGCCCATCAACTCGTTGACGTGTTTATAGACACGTTCCAGCACCGATGAGAGATCTAAAGTGGAGGTGATGTCTTTGCCTATGGTGCCCAGCATGGTGATATTTTCAGTGCGGGACTGAACCAGATTATCCAGCACAACTTGTTGCTGCTTAAGCTCTTTTATCCGCCACAGATACGCCCGGTATAATAAAGTGGTGATCAGCAGCCCCAGCCCCAGGCGAAACCACCAAGTCTCATACCAGGCCGGTAACTGAGTAATCGCCAGCGTGAGCTGATGCTGGCTCCATTGACCTTTGCGATTGCTCCCCTTAACCCTGAGTTGGTAGTCGCCAGGTGGTAATTGCGAATAGGTGATATGGCGCTTGCTGGCATCCACCTGGATCCAGTCGTCATCATAACCTATGAGCTGATAGGCATAGCGATTGCTGTGTGGGGCCGTATAGTCTAGTGCCGCAAACTCGACGGAAAAGCTGCGGGTATTGGGTTGCAGGGTAAGCTGATTTGTGTTGGTTACGGGGTGGTTATTGACCGCCAGTTCACTGATCACCAAAGGAGGATGATAGTCCCAGGAGGTCCACAGTTCAGGGCGTAACAAGAGGATCCCTTTCGTACCGCCAAACAGCAAAGTGCCGTTACGCAGCTTAGTATAAGAGCCGGTCCACATGGTTCCGGTATCCCAGTCATCGGCGACGCTCAAGTCTGCAAAACGGCGATTCACGGGATCTAGCCAGCCATAGCCGTTCCAGAGACGCCCCTGATCATCTTCCAGCAGGTTACCTGCAGTGCCAGTTGGTCTGCCAACTAATTGATCCAGCGATTCGAACCGGGCGTGGTGGCCGTCAAAGTGGACCAGCTTGTCGAGTCCATGGGGCGTGGCGACCAACAGGTGTCCCTGACTATCAATCAGCAGGCTATTAATATAATTGTCTGACAAGGTCTCAGTGGTACCAGCCTGGGCACTGATCTCCTTGACACTGTGCGCTGCTAAGTCGAGCACAAACAGGCCATTGCGAGTCCCTACCCATAGGTAACTGGGTGCCGAGTAGGTCATACTCAGCACTGATTTTCCAAGTAAAATGGTGTGATCAGTAAAGTGATCTAAGGTTTGGATCTGGCGCGTATTAATGTCCATGAGGGCCAGTCCTTCGCCAGTGCCGACCCATAATTGGCCGCCAGGTGTTTCTTGCAAGGTGACAACCTGATAACCGGGCAGGCCATCTGCTTTGCTGAAGCGCGTAAAATGCTGGGTATCGGGATCAAAATGGTATAACCCGGTGTTTGCCGAGCCGACCCAGATATTGCCATCAAAGGTTTGGCGGATCGTCCGGGCATAGCCATCGGCGAGTTTGGTTGGATCTGATGGATCGGGGCGGTGGCCGGCCACCACGCCGATCTGTGGATCTATGATGTCGATCCCCGTTTGCGCATTGCCAACCCATATCATGCCATTACTGAGCTCGGCAAAACTGCGGACATCGACATGGCTTAGCGAATGTGGGTAGGTGAGTCGTCGGACAAAGGTTCTGAACGCGCCATTGTGTGGATTGTGGCGATTAAGTCCATTGCCCCAGGTGCCTGCCCAGATAAGCCCGGACGCGTCAACGAGCAGGGCACCCATAGAGTCAAGGTTAATACTGTAGGGGTTGAGGGGATCATGACGAATATGGCGCTTTACCGCGCCGGTTGTGGCATCCACCACGGTGATACCGCCGCCGGACGTGCTCAGCCAGATCTCCTGGTGATTGGGTTGCGCAATGCCGTTGACCCAGTGATAACTCAGGCTGGAGGGATCATCCGGGCGATGCGTGATCCGCCTGACCTGATCAGAGCCGGGCATGAAAAAGGCCGCGCCATGATCTGTGGTGCCAATCCAGATGGAGCGATCAATCGCCTGGAACAGTCTAAATACGTTCTGATGATTAAAGGCTGGCAGCGTTTTGCCAGCCAGTGGTTGCTGCCAGTTCACATTCTGAGTTGCCCGTAAAGCAGGTAAGGTGATGTGACACAAACCACTTTTGCTGCCCAGCCACAAGGTATCGGTGTCTGTCAGCAAGATTGAGCGGAGCCTGGGTTGTTGCAGTGGTATATCACAGCCCTCAACACGCAGCCGCGTTACCTGGCCTGTTTGTGTCTGGATATGCGCAAGTCCGTTGTCTGTGGCAACATACAAATTACCCTGATTGTCGCCAGTCAGTGAACGCACTGTGTTGTGAGGCAGGCTATCTGTTGCTGAGCGATGATGTGCAAAGCGACTGAATTGGCCACTTTTGGGATCATAAACAGACACGCCATCAGAGAAGGTGCCGACCCAGATCCGTCCGTCTTGGCCGGTCCATAACGTACGTACAAAATTGCCAGACAGACTCGTCTGGTCTCGCGGGTCATGTTGAAAAGGCACAAACCGGTAGCCATCGTGACGGATAAGGCCAAACTGGGTGCCGATCCAGATAAATCCATCCCGGTCCTGAGCCAGCGCGGTGACCACCCCTTTGGGGATTTGCTCATTGTCACCTATGGTCTGAAAAATCAGTTCACCGGTGTCGAAAAACGGTGTGTTTACCCCGGTTGCTTGCGTCTGCGCTATGTTCGTCTGAGAGACTGGAACGGCGGCCAAACCCTGATTGGAGATCAGGTAAGTACATGACAATAAAGTAATCAGAATTGCATGCCATACACGCCTTAATGTAGTCACTGCCAACCCTCCGGTATCAGTGCGTTGAGGTGATACCAATACGTCCATAACCAGTATAGATGACCAGGCATGGCTGGCGCGCAGTTACTCTGGTTTAGTCTGTTTAATGGCTTCAAGGTAACGACTTTCCACAAAATTTTTCTCTTTACTCAGGTGCTTCAGTTTTTGCCGGGTTTGCTCAAGCTCGGTTTTCAGGGCGGCCACTTCTGCACTACTGCCGTCGCCTTCGTGTTCTACGGAGAGTTGATCTATCAACTGATTCTGCTCCTCGATCTGACGTTTGTACTGGTTGAGCAATGTCTGAGTTTGCTGATCGCTCATGGTATTGGCGGAGGTACTGGCTTTGGTTTGCTTCAGTTGTTCCAGCTCCTCTTGTAATTGCGTATTTGCCTGGCGCAAGGTATCGGTAGACTGGAACTGATGCTCCAGTTTGGAGCTGACGTGCTGGAGCTTTTTGTCACTGTTGTCGAGCTCGCCTTTGAGGCGTTTAATGAGCTTGTGAGAGCGGATCAGCTTTTTATTTAACTCATTGATGGAGCCTTGCTCTTCTTTGGTGATGTGATCAGCGGTGGATGCGCGGATCTGTGACAACTGATTTTCCAGTGTCATTTGCACCTGCAAAAGTTCAGAGATGGTCTGGCTATGTTGCTGAGAAAACTGGCTGGCACGGGCCACGGCTTCACGGCACTGTGCAAGTAGTTCATCATTGGCTGGTGTATCCTGCTTGTGGTTCAAAAAAGTTCCGGCAAAATGACGAAACTCTCTTAAAATCAATAACAAAATATAGAACCAAGCCGCCAGGATCAAAAGCCCCACATTCAGTGCTACGTATTGGTAAACTTCGAGAGGAACCATGAGCTGAGATACGCCGCTTTTGTTTATCAATAAGATAAGTTTAGTTTTCGTTCAAAATTCTGCCTATACTGAAGAAGAATAATTGCGTTAGGGTAAAGAGTGAAAGTTCTGATCGTTGACGACAGCCATGCGACCTGTGAGATCATCCGCCGGGCCTTGCAACAGTTTGAGTACCGCAAGCTGCTTTTGCAGTGTGCCAGTCGCGTTGATGATGCATTGGCACAGATAACCAGCTGGCAGCCCCAAATCATATTGACTGACTGGCACATGCCGGATAAAACCGGCATAGAGTTGCTTGAGCTAGTGCGTGTCAGCCACCCTGATCTCCCCGTGGCGATGATCTCCACGGTTGATGATACAGCGCAAATTGACTATGCGACCTCGTTAGGCTGTGCTTTTTTCCTGTCAAAACCTTTCAGTGATGATGCCCTGCGTAGCGCCATTATGCCTCTGGTGTTGGAGCAGGAAGCCAATGAAGTGATTGTGGAGGATGAAGCTGTTCCCCTCAGAGAGGAGCTGGCTTTGCCGAAAACCGATTTACTTGAGCGGTTGATGCAAAAAAACATCAGTAACTCACTTGTGTTAAAACCCATCAAAGCGCAGCAACTGGATGAAAGCAAAGTGCCGTGTATGATGGTGGTCTATGCTGAGCGGGGCAGTCAGAAACCTCGGGTGATTGGGGTGTTAGATATCTATGCGGCGTGTGTGTTGGCCAGCAGCCTGCAAGTGATCCCACAAGAAGAGGCACACAAAGCCATTCATTTAAATCAGGTGAATCCACAAATTATGGCTGCCTGCAAAGAGGCACTGGCCAAAACGGCGTATGCATTCGTCGATAAACAAAGCAAAATGAGTTTGTTTGTCAGAAGCTGCTCTTTCCTCACTAAAACCCATCCCAAACTGGAGCGCTTATACCAGTACCCACTCGACAGTCGAATTGATTTAAGCTGTGAGCGAGAGGGGATGGCACAAGGTAAGATGTTGATTGTTGGAGTATGATGCTCTTTCTATACCTCTCAAGGATACATTGACTCTGTGCGTCGATCCGATATGATGTAATCGGAATTGACGGAAAAACACCCAGGAGGACAATGATGATAGTAACCAAACCGACCGGGCAGACTGGCTCAATTAACTAAATTTAGTCTAGCCAGCACTTCTTTTCGCCCGGTATCTACCGGGGCACTCAGCCCCTTTCTCAAGTATTAACATCATTGTTAAGGGGTCGTCATGACCAATTTTCAGATACTCGCCAGCTTAGGCTGGACACCCTTTTTTCAACAACAGCTTTCACTTGAAGAGTGGAGCAACGCCTGTCCTGTGCGCGTAGCCTCGGTACATCGAAGCTGTATTTCAGTACAAAGCGACACTGGGAGCTTTTCCCTGCCAGTAACACCAGCCATGGATACACTCGCCGTAGGCGACTGGGTACTGCTGGACAGTCAGCAACGATATATCCGCTTGCTGGAGCGGCACAGTTGTTTCAGACGGAAGGCGCCAGGGACACAGAGGGAGTGGCAGTTAATCTCGGCAAATGTCGATACTGCCTTTATTTTGTGTTCACTGAATGAAGATTTTAATCTGAACCGACTGGAGCGCTACCTGACACTGGTGCACAGTTCGCGCGTACAAACCGTCATTCTGCTGACTAAGGCCGATCAGGTTGACCATACGGAGCAGGCACTCACTATGGTGCGCGAGCTGGACGCCAGCCTGGATGTGCTGGCACTGAACACGCAAGCGTCCGACTGTGCAGAACGTTTGTCTCCCTGGCTTGCCAGAGGCCAGACGATCGTATTGCTGGGGTCATCAGGCGTTGGCAAGTCAACGTTGACCAATACGCTGATGAGCGCACACCATCAGCAAACTGGCAGTATCCGTGAGGACGACGGAAAAGGACGGCACACAACCACGCACCGGGAGTTGGTTACCTTGCCATCAGGTGCTTTGTTGCTCGATACACCAGGGATGCGGGAGTTACAACTGGGTGGGTGCGATACGGGGATCAGCTCGGCATTTGCTGATATAGAACTGCTTAGTGAGCAATGCCGGTTTAATGATTGTCAGCACGATCAAGAGCCCGGATGTGCCGTACATCGCGCGATTGAATCCGGCGAGCTGAGTCAAAGGCGGTTGAATAACTACCTTAAGTTGAACCGAGAGAATGCTTTTAATACTTCCACCCTGGCGCAAAGACGCGCCAAAGAGAAGTCGTTTGGTAAACTGGTTAAGCAGATAGTGAAAGACAGGGAGCGATTTAAAGCGTCTTAATACCTGCGTCAGGCTATGCTCAGCGCATAGCCTGACATTTTTATTTTAATACAGCCACTTAAATACCTATCCCAAAGGAGTACTATGTTATTGGCAAATAGAAAACGAGAGCCCTGTCTGGTGGGGCTCTTTGTCGCATTTGGTTTGAGCGGCTTGATAGCTGGATGCGCAATGTCAGATGACCCAGTTGACGACGCTGCTTTGCTGCATCGTTATGTCGATAATCAAAATGGCATCGATGGGCTGGATAATGTTCGGCGACTGTTATTTGATGACACAGACAGGATATTGTATGCGGTCAGTGCGGATGATGATGCATTGACTGCATATCGTGTTGCCGATGATAACACTTTGACTATGCTGGATATGATGTCAGGTGAGCGCGCTCGCGGTACGCTTGTTGGTGCATCGGATATGACGTTTTCGGGGGCTGACAGGGATATTCAGGTCGTTAGCTTTTACAGTGGTGCGGTTGCTCAGTTTCGGTTGGATCGCAATGATACATTGATTTTGCAGTCTGATTTATCTGACCGAATTGATATCCAGCGCGTGTTCAAACAGGGTAAGCCCATGTCAACACAAGAGGATAAGCTGGCCTTGTTGGGGCCGTATGCCATTGTTGGTGATGCTGCTGGCACCAGTTATGTGGCGGCAAATGTGTCGCAGGCATTGGTGCAATTGACGTCCACACAGGGACAGCTGAGCACACGCCAGACAATTCGGGTTGAGCAGGTCAATGCGCTGGGTGGCGCTGTGTCGGTCGCGCAATCTGATAGCGGCCTGAAAGTCGCCGTGGCGGGCATGCAGGCAAATCAAATTGCGCTGTTTGAGGTCTCAGATACACAGCCACTTAAGTTGCAACAAACCTTGCCTGTTGGGCACCAAGAAGCGTTGATTGAGCCTGTATTTGTGACTTTTGCGCCCGGAACCGAGCGCTTGTTCGTGGTGGATAAGCGCAGTGTATTTATCTATTCTCCTGATCCACAGGGCAATTATATATCCTCTACAGAGCTGAAGGTGTCAGATAACCAAAAGCTGACCGCTGTGTCACGTTTGGCTTTTGGCCCTGCAGGACATTGCATGCTGGCGTTGTCTGAGTCTACAGATCAGGTTTATATTTTTAAACGTAAAAGTGATACTCATTGGCAGTACTTGTCACAACTTGATGTAGGTGGCGCCCAGGCACCTACCTCTGCGGCGTTTATCTCTCAAGACAAGGTAGCAATCAGTTTTGCCAGGAGTGACGTGATCCATATCTATGCGAATGTATGCGGCCAGTGAGCCGCATCCGCATTTTAGTCAGTGAGAACAGGTCTATTGAAAGCAAAGTGGTGTGATCATGGAAGAGGCACAAGTGTGAATCATTTATGCGAGTAAATGGTCTTTCGTGTATTGAATTGCGAAAATGGAAATGATTGGTCATATTTGTAATAAGTTTTAACCTTGGTTGCCATGAGATCGTCAGGTTTTAGTTGAACTTCATTTCTTTTCCCTGTTAGTCTAATGCGTTGTGACGATTTGAAAATTTAGAATACTCTCATTTATTGGGATAATACCTTGCCTGAGGTATCCGAGAGCGCCTGAGCGTAGTACTTGTGCGCCGGATTCGGCTGTCTAATCGTCCATCAAGAACTGGAAATTTTGACCACTTTGATTGGATGCCATGTCTTCGATACTGGATATTAAACTGACAAAACTCGGAGCGTTTGTTCTGGATCTGAGCGATCAGGTTTTATATCGCGATGCCAACGAGGTTGCTATTGAACCTAAGGTAATGGCGTTGTTGCTATATCTGTATGAAAACAAAGACAGGTATGTGAACATTGAAGAGTTGCACCAGCAAGTATGGTCTGATCGCGTGGTTTCGGATACAGCAGTACGCAGCGCCGTTAAAAAGCTCAGATTGATCCTTGATGACACTGATATTGCGAATGCGCGTTATGTGAAATCAGTATCAAAGCGCGGTTACAAGTTAGTTTGCGATATTGAGCCTGTTGACGCGTTAGAGACCCCGCCCACTTCTGTAAAAGAAATGAAGGTTGCTAAATCGCCTGCTGAGGAGGTTGACAGTGGGCCCGTGGAGGCATCAAACAGTGTATCTGAAGCGCCTGTAAACCCTGCTGAAGGCCAGCCCGCTACCCCAGATAAATCATCGAGCCTCACTTATAAGCTTTTGATAGTAATGGTTATATTTCTTTCTGCGACGATTGGCTGGACTAAGTATGACACCATTGTGAAGTATGTTTTAGATAGTCAGTTGGCTAATGTTAGCGATCTTGACCAACTGACGGGGTTTAATGGTGAAAAATATGACTTATCGGTGTCTTTGGATGGTCGATATATCGCCTTTTCTGGCCGTACGTCTATTGAGGAAGACCGACAGGTATATTTGCTTGACAGGCAAAATAACAAGATCAGACAACTTACCTATCATGCCAATAATGCTGCGCTTGTGCAGTTTGCCCAGAATGATAAAGTTATAATATACAGCGATTTAAGTGGTGGAAAAACGTCTGTTCAGTTGTTGCCATTGACCTTGTCTGAACCTGAGTCAGGGAGGATTACCCTGATAGAAGGTGTGGTTGCGGTAGGGGATCCTTCCCGTGGTCGCCATGCATCAGAGCTGCTATTACCTATGTTAGTGGATCTGGAAAGTGAAATGACACTGTACGCGCTTGATCTGCATACACGAGAATATTTGCGCATGCTGGCCCCCAGCGACGCGAGTGAAATATTGTTTGATGTTAGCTTGTCACCGGATAAACAGAAACTGGCATTGATAAAAAAGATCAAAGGTCAGTTCCACATCTTGTTGTTTGATTTAAAAACAAAAGAAGAAACTTTGATTCACAGCACTAAACACAAGTTGTACGGCGTTGAATGGAAAAACAATACGTCTTTGCTGGTTATGGCCACAGGCGCGCTTTTCCAGGTTGACAGTCTGACAGGGGATCAAATCAGATTGATCGAAGATGGCGATATGTTGCTGCGCAGCTTTGATACCCATGATGGCGCAGATATTGTGTTGCTGCAAAAAGAGTTCAGCCGGGCGAAGCGTCTGTATATAGAACATCAACTCGTCCCGCAATTAGAAGTTCAGCAGATTATCAATACCGCACCTCAGGTTGTCGCTATGCTATATGATGAACTGTCAGCTGAGCATCGATGGGTGATGCACTTAAGAAATGGGATCACAACCATTGGCAGGATGGCGATGAGCAACAGAGAGATTGATTCTTATTACAGCTCTGATGAGAATGTTGAATTACTGGATGTATCGTATCAGGCCGGTGGGATTTTGTTTAAGGAAGGTCCCAAGCTGGCATTTTACTCGTTTGAACACAGTCAGGTTAGTTATATTACCTCATCTATGGAGACCAGCAGCGATGCTGCGTTTAGTACAGACGGCAGCGCTATCTACTACGGGGTAAATGTTGCGGGTGAGTGGGAAATACAAAGCTATAATATAGCTTCTAAAATCAGTAGTCTGCTGTTATCCGGGTATCGCTCTATCCGCCCGGCAGGCACTGGTTTTATCGCCGCTGAGCCAATTGATGCACAGCTTTTCTATCTACCTACTCTTACCGGCCCGGCAAGAGCATTGAATCATCCAATTGACTTTAGATATATTAGCCGTTGGTACGTCCGCGGTGAGCATATTATCTGGACGGCGTTTGATGAACGTAACACTTATCTGCACAAACTAAACTGGCAGACGGACTTGCATCTCGTTTATGAAGAGCGCTTTTTTGCTCTTTACCCTACCATAGCGACAAATATAGGTGGAGATAAAGTCCTTTCACTGTCGGTGCAATTAAATGACACCTCTATTGCAACAATTAAAATAGATCACTAAGATTATACCTGAAAGGGGGCCGAGTGTTTGGGTCGCCCACCCTAGCTCTATTCTCCTTGCTCGCTCTACTTAATAAAAAACAAAAGGATCATTAGTGTGAAAAAAATAATCAGTATCACCATTATCTCTCTTTTCTCTGTTGCAGGGTCATTTTCTACGTACGCAAGCGAAACTGGCCCACGAAACCCTATCTGGGTTTGTGGAATTTTAGACTGCGAAAAACCGCATGACAAAATTTTGCGTTAACTCAAAATTCAATTAATCCAGCAATAAATTTAAAATAAGCCATTGAAAAAATGGCTTATTTTTTTTTGGTTATAAAAAAGAGATGTAACAGTTGTTTAGAAAATTGAGATAAATTTCTATAGTTTGCTCCGAGTTAGCAACAACCGGACAGGGACTGATGAAAGGTTGTAACTTAGTCTGCAACCTGGTGTGGTTTGCCAGCACTATCAAGGAAGGCAAGTGACATGCAGACAACGCACTTCTTGCAAGGAAAGGAAGAAGTCAGTGCCGGACTCTGAAGGAATGAACGTATAGGGTTTGGTGTTAGCTCAGGATGTACCTCAGATTGTTATGTAGTCTTTCTGAGTGTATATGTTGCGCCTTATGCAACAAGCAGGTGAAATAATAATAATAATAACAGAGATCCGGACCAACACAGGGAGAGCAACAGGAATAGTGTTGGAAGCACAGAGTGACAGCCTGCCACTCGCATTGTCAGTGTTCTGGATTGTTACAAGGATAGGTCGATGAGAATCAAGGAATGATTGCCGGCGATGCAGCGGACCTACTGCCGCTGTATCGCTGGTTAGATTCATCAATAGCATTAACAGGTGTTGCTTGCTGTAAAAGGAAGATCGTATTCCAAATTAAATAATAACAACAATAATAATGTCACCATTAAATATGGGGCTGTTAAACAACAAGTCGTCACAGCTAGTGGTCAATACCCACCAATATTGGCCTTTGTTTTTCAGCCCTGTTTTTTCTCAAAGCCCGGGATCTGCTCGTGCGCCACTTCATCAATTTGCTCAGGCTTGAGGAATTGGTGTGCATATTTCAAATACACTTTCGAATCGACAAAGACGTCAAACAAGTCAGGGTCAATGTGGTCGCCTAGTTTCATTTTCCCCATAATGAACAAGCATTCGCTCAGCTTTTTCGCATCTTTATAGGGACGATCTGCTGCTGTGAGCGCTTCGAAAATATCGGCAATGGCCATAATCCTGGCGGGGATAGACATTTGCTCACGTGTTAACCCTCTTGGGTATCCCGTGCCGTCCATCTTTTCATGATGACCGCCTGCAAATTCGGGTACGCGACGCAAATGTTTGGGGAAGGGCAGTGCTTCGAGCATTTCCAGTGTGATATCCATATGGCGATTGATGATCCTGCGCTCCTCGGCAGTTAACGTGCCGCGCGCAATATTCAGATTATAGACTTCGTTTTCAGTTAATAAGGGTTGTACCTCAGTGCCGATCCGCACGGATGTTTGTTCGGCGATGTGTTTAACGCGTTGCTGGTCTTCGTCGCGCATGAATTCGCCGCCGATATTAGCATGTCGTAAAAATTGTCGATCTTGCTCTAGTTGAGTGAGTTTTTCCTCCAATTCAACTCTAAGATGATTGACCTGGGCTTGGTCACCATCCCGTTCAAAACGAAAAATACGTTTCGTATAGTCGAGCTCAAGGTCGCGCTTTGCCAGTTCAATTTTGGCATCGACTAACGCGATTCTGTCGTTTACCGATTCAAGTTTGGTGGCCTTATCCATAACATATTCAGGAATGGCGATTTTCCCGCAATCATGCAGCCAGCCCGCTAATGACAGCTCGGCCCGATCGGCTTCCGTCATGGAGAAGTCAGCCATAGGGCCTGACGTGGCGTCATGTACCGCTTCGGCAATCATCATGGTGAGTTCAGGCACGCGTCTACAGTGACCCCCGGTATAAGGCGATTTTTCGTCAATGGCCTTTGCAATCAGACGGGTAAAGGCCTGAAAGAGGGTCTCCATACCATCGATAAGCTGTCGGTTCGTCAGTGCCACAGCGGCCAGGGCGCCAATGGAGCAAATCATATCGGTTTGCTGTCTGGAAAAAGGGACTATTTCGCCCTTACTGTGTGGGTTGATCAGTTGTAGCACCCCATTGAGCTCTTGTTCATGATTGAGTAAAGGAATGGTAAGCACGGACTGCGTGTGATAACCCGTTTTAGCATCCATCGCTCGTGCAGCGGACAGGTCGTATTCTTCACATTCGTATACGTCGTCTATCTTGATCATTTCCCGCTTTGCCGCAGCCAGCGCGACTAAAGCGCTTTCGTTGCATTGTCCATTGTCCAGGTAGATAGGGATCGGAGGAAAAGGGATTGGCTGATTGGAGGTGCCACCCATATGCAGATCCAACGGCCCATTTATCAGTGTGGCAAACTGCAGCTGCATGTCCTCAGTGACGGAATAGATGGTCCCCCCGTCGGTTGCGCTAAGCTCCATCGCTGAAAGCAGGATGTTTTCCAGAAGTCGACTTGTATCGTGCTCTGATGCCAGCTCAATGGCCAATTTGAGCAGGTGTTGCAGCGCGACCTGTGAGCCTGCCTGCTCAAACTTATTTGCGATGTTTCGAATATGCTGTTCCATATCTCACCTGCTATTTCGATGTATGGGTGTAGCTGCCATCCCACTGCTCACCGGGCGGGTTAGCCTGTAAGACCAAGATCCGCTCACTAAGTAGCGCATAGATTTTTCGCTCTGGTGAGCGTTCTTTAAGTTTAGTAAAAGCTGCCTGAGCCTGCTGCCATTGTTGTGATAAATAAAGTGACCAGGCTTGTTCATGGGCGTCCAGTTCTTCACGTATATCTGGGGTTAATGCCTCGTGACTGCAAATCGGTTCATATACCGTGACGGCCTGGTTTTTGCCTTTGACCTTGACCTTGTCAATGGGGCGACATACCAGGCCCGGGCATTGCGCATGCGTCGTTTCATTGATGAGAATGCCCACCCCGTAGTATTTAGTCAGACCTTCAAGCCGGGAGCCCAAATTCACGGCGTCGCCGAGTACGGTGTAGGCGCGTCGATATTCAGACCCCATGTCTCCCACATTCATATCACCGGTATTGAGCCCAATACCAATTTTAAACGGTGGTAATGATTGCTGGCGCATGGGTTCTTGCAGTGCATCTACCTGCTCTTGCATTGCCATGGCACAGCGTACTGCCAGTTCGGGGTGCTTCTGAACTGGCAGGGGGGCATTCCAAAAAGCCATCACCATGTCGCCCACATATTTGTCTATGGTGCCCTGATGCTCGAAGATGATCCGTGTAATGGGTGAGAAATACTGATTGAGATAAGACTTGAGCCGACCTGCATCCAGGGACTCTGAGATAGTGGTAAAGGAGCGAATATCAGCAAACAGCACGGTGATGTCACGTTTCTCCCCTTCCATAGACACACTGTCCGGGTTGTCTAACATCGCCTGAATATGGGCAGGCGGGACATATTGATCGAAAATCGATTTTATCTGGAGTCGCTCTTTGTGCTCTCTGACAAACCCCAGACTACCCAGGATCATGGCCTGGCTAATTAACATGGCCAGTACCGCAACTTGAGGTAAATCCAGCCTGAGCTTGACCCATAAATACGCACTCAGTGTGATAAACAATCCGCTCACACAGAGGGTAAAGACTGCAATGCCCAATACTTCGAGGCGCGGTAAAATAAATACGCACAAGAGGCCCAGTAACAGCAATAACATAATCACAGCCCCATCCATCCAGTTGGGTCTGCTCGGCAACAACTCTGGAAAAACCAGACCCTCTAGCACGTTAGCGTGCACCTCAACACCGGGATATTGGACACCCACAGGCGTCGTTCGTAGATCGGCATGACCAACTGCGGACGTACCGACAAAGATAATGGCCTGATCAAACAGCTCCGGGTCTATCTGGCCGTTCAGAACATCAGCTGCAGAGACATAGGGAAAGCTGAAGGCTGGGCCCCGGTAAGGGACGTTGACGCGGCCGTAGTCATCCGTTGGAATAAGCGCTGTACCCAGGCGTATTCCCTCAACGCTGTGCCCGGTGCCAAAGGGTTTAGTGACCACCTCGACTTGGTCAGCCATGGTATAGAGTCGCGCTGCTTCCAGTGCCAGTGCAGGATAAAGCTGCCCCTGATGCTTGGCCAATAGCATCGAGTTACGAATGAAACCATCGCTGTCCGGGGCGCTGTTAATAAAGCCACTGCCGGGGCTGTTTTGTTGTAATGCTGAGACATTGGCAACATGTCCGGCAAAGGCAGGGACGGGCAACGCGGTGGCGGGAATGGCACTGAAAAAAATGGTCTCAGGTAACGTGCCGACGAGAATGTCAGGCTGATGTTCGAACAGCAGACCAAGTACAGTGTCTGTTTCTTGTAAGCGGCTGGCAAATGCTTTGTCAGCATCTATGGTTGGGGCCAGAGCGTGTAACGTGTGGGAGACATTGGCTGAGGTTTGCGTATCAAGATGGCTGAGCACTTGCCGGGCTGGGTTCAGTTCCGGTTCTGAAAATAAGATGTCGTAGGCAATGACGGCTACGCCCGCATCTGCCAGCTGGGATTGTAAACGTGCCATCACATGGCGGCTCCAGGGGAAGCGGCCGACTTGTTTGAGGCTGGGCTCATCGATATCGACAATCACAATGGGTAAAAAAGAGCGCGATTGCAGAGACAGAGTCGACTTCAAACGCAAGTCGTAGCCCAGGCCCTCCAGGCGTTTCAAAGCGTCGCCATAGGGCGAGGCCGGGGATAATGTGAGCAATTGCAAGGCGATAAACAGAGCGATAAGAAAGAGGCCGCATAGCCATTGCTGATAATATTTACGCCATAATCGCGGAAGGCTCATGGCAGTGTTAATCCCTCGCGAGCCAGAATGGTTTTGAAAGGCCGGTTCTGGCGCTGAATGTCAGCGGCTATCTGATCCAGTGCTGCATCGCTGCGGTCCGGATCATGGCTGATCAGCACAAGATGCTTTACGGCCCCTTGTTCGGCAAGAAGCAGCGCATCTTTGATCAGTGAATGCCCCCAGCCGTGTTTGAGCGGGTAATCATCCGGTACAAACTGGCCATCGTGGATCAAATAGTCTGCGTCTTTAACAAAATCAACCCACTGCTGAAATGACGTGACGGGCAGGCCTGGCGGGTTCAGCTCATTGTCGGTCGCGTATACCACGTCGATACCGTCAGCCGCAATGCGGTAGGCACTGCCACCACCTGGATGGTTCATCGCGCAGCGGCGAATGTCGAAGTCCTCATATTGCCACTGGTCCTGTACTTGTGGGGTTACCTGAATATCAGCCGCTAAGGTGTTGTGTGGTACAGGAAAATAACTCCCCTGCATTTGCTTTAAAATGGCGTCAGGGGCATGCTCTTCTGTGACACCAGGAACAATGGTAATCTGGCGTTTGGCAATGTATGCGGGAATGAAAAACGGAAAGCCCTGAATATGATCCCAATGGTTGTGGCTCAGTAAGATGTAAAAAGGCTGACGGGTATGCATCAACTCCTGGCCCAGTATCCTGAGCCCGGTCCCCGCATCCAGGATCATACGTTTACCAGCATCGCTTTCAAGGGTTACACACACAGTGTTACCGCCATAATGGACGGTTGTTGGCCCCGGTGTGGGGGTGGACCCCCGCACACCATAAAACTTTATTTTCATACCTAACCCTTTGGTGACTGCTTACTTACTTCGTCACTGTTGAACGACCTGGCCGGCTTGTAAACTCACCCTGGCGGGCGAGGACTGTTGCAACACAAAGGTAAACTCTGTACTGCTGTTGTGCTGTATGACGGTTTTCAGCTCACCGCTGATTGCGCTACTGAATAGCTGTGTGCCATCTTCATCGAAACTGGTATCCCAGCTTCCCGGTGATTCACTCAGCAATAGCTGACCGACATACAGGGATTTAGAGCTGCTTGCCTGGGCGAACAACAATAATTTACCGTTGCTTTCGATCCAGGCCTGGTTGATCAGCACGGCTTCACCGGATATTTGTTCAAACATCAGTACGCCACCATCCGCAAAGCTGGTATCCAGTGCGCCTGCACTGGTCACCCGAACGATAAAGTTCTTAGTGCCTGCATGGCCAAAGACAATAAAGCCCTGGCTGGCATCCACCACTGAGCCCTTCATGGTGATGTCGTCACCCACACTCAGGCCGATATCGAGTAACGCCAGGCCGTCTGTGCCGAAGCTGGTATCGGGGACGCCTGCTTCATTGGCTTTGGCCAGCAGCAGTTGAGGTGCCGTCGGCCCCGGTTGACTTTGGCCAACGCCGACCAGGCTACTTCCTACAGTATGGATCATAGACACTTTATGTGCATTGGGGCTGCAACTGTAACCACTCGGAATGGGGTAATCAAAGTGAGCAGGTAAGCTTCCAGAGCTGGGGATGACAAAGGCTATACTGTGCACATAACAACTGGCTGTTGCCTGACCCAGGGCCAGAATATTCCCACTCGGCAGCGTTGTTAACTGAGTTAGCTCTAATGCGGTAGACTCTGCTTGATACTCGCTGGCGAGCAAGCTCAGCACACCGTTGTTGGCAAAGCCGCTATCCAGAGCTCCTAAGTTACTGAACTTATTCAGTGTTGCCATGGCTTGCTCATCCCCCGCTGATACCGATACGTTGCCAGAGGCACTAAGTAAAACTTCGCCTGCGCTGTTTTCCTTAATGGCACCCACGGTAGCGCTGGACATCGGTCCTAAAGTTGTATCGGGCACAGTGGATACCAATCCCAGATTGGCAAAGGTATTCGTCCGTTGGCCCACACTATCGAGTTTCAGTACGTACGGCACGGTTTGTGGTGTAGTTTGCCAAGTTGCTGCCTGGCCTCCGAGTAATAGATGTCCTAAGGAGGCGCTAAAGGTCGATACTTGTCCGGCGACAAAGGTCTCGTCTCGACGGCCGACACTGACAGTGCGTTGACCAAAAGAGCCAAAGTTCGGGTTCAGTTCGGCTGCTGTGGTTATTTCACCAAGCCAGAGCTCTGATAGGGAGTTGTTACCCAGATTATTGAATTTCTGACCACTGAACAACAACCCACCCTGGGTTTCCAGGAAATCAAATATCTTGAGCCCGGCACCATGATACAGGCTGTAGCCATTACTGCCAGGGAGCCAGTTGGTATCTACATCACCATTGAGGCCAACCTTGATTACCTGAACTGCCTGATCATTACTAAAGAAACTGCGCTGAATGGCCAGATAGTAAGTATCACTATCCGCTGCGATCCCTATGCCGGTTGCATCATAACCAGAGATATCATTGTCTGCGTCTGTGGGGAGCTCACTGAGCTGATAGACGCGTTTACCTGTGCCAGCAAAGGCCGTGTCCAGCACGCCATCCATACTCAATTGCAGTAAGTACGCAGAACGTTCTTCGCCAAATTCGTCCAGTGTTGTCAGCCCGGTAACCAACAGGGTGTTACTGTCTTTAATCTGCACATGACGGGCAGTGTCATTGAACTCGGTGCCGTCTGCGCCTTCGGGCACTGTAGTGATATTGATTTGTAGCAGACCGTTGTTCTGGAAGCTGCTATCCGGAGCCAGCGTGCTTTGTGTGAGGCGCATTAACATCACATCCTCACCCGTTTCAGTCGACGTGATTTCGCCGTACAGCAGATAGTCCCCTGAAGGCAAAGTGACCATGCCTCGTGCATTCTTGGTGGGCGTTTCTGCCAGCGATTGGGTGGTGGTGACCTCGCCCTGAGCTGTGATCCTGGACAGCGTCACCGTGCCTGTTGTTGCGGTGCTGGTGGCTCTGATATTACTCACAACAGTGAGGGTTTCATTGTCTTCTAGCGCAATAGCAACGGGGGTAACAAAAACATTGCTGCCCAAAGGTAAGATCATATAGCCATTGTCATTGGCATAGCTGGTATCCAATGACCCATCGCTGAGCAGACGGAAGACGAGTAGCTGTTGTGAGCTTAAGAAATTGACGTAACCTGCCACATAAATACGCCCCTGTTCATCAACTGCTGCTATTTTTGCCCAGACATCTTGTGGAATGCTTTCAATTTCGATGCCGAAGCTACTTTGGAAGTTGCCTGCCTCAGCAAAACTGTTATCGGAGCGGCCATCACTGAGTTGCTTGCTGACATAAGCACGGTGGATATTGCGGCTGGCGGCGTCATTGAAATGACCAACAGCGCCGACGCTGATCAGTTTGCCATCGCTAAGCAGAATGGTTTGGCCGGGGCTGTGGAATTCCAGACTGGCATTCAGCGCCGCCGTTAAGCTACCGTCATTACCAAATGTACTTCGCTTAGTGGCAATATAGCTCGGCACTGCTTGCGTGACGGAGATAGTTATCTCGCTTTGTGCACAAAGCTGAGGTTCTCCAGAGTCACAGACCGTAACGGTCAGAGTATAGGTTTGTTCTCCATTGCTGGCCAGCTGTTCGGCGTCGGCAACGGTGACTTTACCATCCGTATCGACCGAGAAAAGCGCTGCATTGTTGCCCGTCAGCTGATAGCTGAGAGAGTCGCCATCTGGGTCGGAGGCACTGATCTGCAACACAAGCGTTCCATTGCTGATATCCGTCTCTATCTCTGTTGAACCGGGCTCTACAGTTGGCGTGTAGTTTTTGTCGTTTACGGTGATGGTGACCGTCGCAACGTTGGACGTTTCGGCCAGGTCGTTGCTCACCACGTAACCAAAACTATCACTGCCGACGAAGTTAAACTGGGGGACGTACAGGGCTGTGCCATTGGCTGAATCTATTGAGACACTGCCATGGGACGGTTCAGTAACAACCATAATGCTATTGATCAGCAGATCGCGTCCTTTGGCCTGATCATTGTTCAGGATGGCGATGCCCACACTCTCATTTTTATCGGTTTGTGCACTGTCATTGACGGCCACCGGGGTGGTATCCGGCGCTGTGATAGTAACGGTCACGGTGGCAGTATTGGAGGCTGCTCCCAGGTTGTCTTGCACTCGATAGGTGAAGCTGTCTTCTCCCTCCGAGGTGCCGGTATGAAAATAGCTGATCTCCCCGCTGCTGCTGACTTGTGTGGTGCCCATTTGCGCACTTTGTACTATCTCGACGGTGCCGGCTTGCAGGGTGCCGTCGGCATCACTGTCATTCTCCAACACTGTGATAGTGACAGACTGGGCGACTTCGATAGAGGCGCTGTCATTCACCGCAACTGGTGGCTGATTCAGTGGTTCAACTGTAATGGTGACGGTTGCAGTATTGGAAAGACTGCCTTCATTGTCTTGTACCTGATACGTAAATGAATCACTGCCTGAGAAGCCGCTTTGCGGCGTATAGATAAAGCCGCTTAGTTCCACGGTATCCAACGTCACGCTGCCGTTAGCCGGAGCGCTGACCACGGTGAGGCTGTTGTAATTCAGGCTGCCGTCACTGTCGCTGTCATTGGCCAGTACGTCTATGGTAACCGCTACCTCCTGGGTCGTTGTGGCGCTGTCATTCACGGCAACCGGCGGCTGATTAAGTGGTTCAACCGTAATGGTGACGGTCGCGGTGTTGGAAAGACTACCTTCATTATCTTGTACCTGATAAGTAAAGGAATCACTGCCCGAAAAACCGCTTTGCGGGGTATAGATAAATCCGCTTAGTTCCGCAGTATCCAATGCCACGTTGCCGTTAGTGGGGGCGCTGACCACGGTGAGGCTGTTGTAGTTCAGGCTGCCGTCACTGTCGCTGTCATTGGCCAGTACGTCTATGGCAACCGGCACCTCCTGGGTCGTTGTGGCGCTGTCATTCACGGCAACCGGTGGTTGATTAAGTGGTTCTACCGTAATGGTAACCGTCGCGGTGTTAGAAAGACCGCTTTCATTATCTTGTACCTGATAAGTAAAAGAATCACTGCCTGAGAAGCCACTTTGCGGCGTATAGATAAATCCGCTCAGCTCTACGGTATCCAGTGTCACGCTGCCGTTGGTTGGGGCGGTGACCACGGTGAGGCTGTTGTAGTTCAGGCTGCCGTCACTGTCGCTGTCATTGGCCAGTACGTCTATGGCAACCGGCACCTCCTGGGTCGTTGTGGCGCTGTCATTCACTGCAACCGGTGGCAGGTTGTCTCCTGTGATCTCAATAAAGACACTGGCTACATTGGACGTTGCCCCCCTGTCGTCTTGAATTTGGTAGGTAAAGCTGTCGCTACCCCGGTAGTCCGGTTCGCTCTGATAAACGAAATGGGTGCGGTCATTGCTCAGGCTCACCTCGCCATGACTGGGCCCTTCGAGCAGCATCAGGCTGGTTGGATTCAGACTGCCATCAATATCCTGGTCATTGGCTGCCACAAAAATGCTGACTGGTTGCCCTTGTGCGACTTCAGCACTGTCGTCGTTGGCCAAAGGCGCGTCATTGACTTCGCTGACTTCAATCAGCACAAAAGCCTGCACACTGGCTGCACCATCATCAATCTGATAGACGAAATAGTCTTGCCCATAACTGTTTTGTTGCGGGGTATAGCGGAAACTCCCTGTGTCACTGAGCTCCAGTGTGCCCATCAGGGGTTGCTCAATGATCGATAATGTCAGTGTATCTTCATCTGCATCGCTGTCATTTTCAAGTACTCCAGGAAGGTCGACAAACAGCTGTTCATCCTCGTTTGTCTGATAACTGTCATTGACTGCGACGGGCGGGAAATTGCTGACTTCAGTCTCTATAAGCAGTGTGATAGTGGCCGTGTTTGAGCCCCCATTGCCATCTTCTACCCGGTATTCAAAGCTGTCTGTGCCGATAAAGTCGGAATTGGGTTGGTAGTTAAAACTGCCATCGGCATTGAGTGTCAGGGTACCATTTTGTACATCGGTGACAGGCGTGGTGTTCACCGTGAGCGCATCGCCATCGAAATCTATGTCATTTACGAGCAACCCGGCGCCACTGACGGTGAGTTCGCTGTTTTGTGCCAGCGCGTAGTGATTGTCAAAGGCGATCGGGTCCTGATTAACGCGCTCAATGACCAAAGTGACTTCGGCCTCGGCGGTGACGCCCTGACTATTGACGATACGATAGCGGAAACCATCGGTGCCAAAAAAGCTTTCCCGGGGTTCATAAGTAAAACGGCCATCGGCAAATAGAGTCAGTGTCCCGTTTTGTGGATCGCGTACTGCTGTAGTGACCAAGGTCAGTGGTTCGAGGCCATTGGCATTGTCGTTGTTTAGCAAGTTACCCGAGAGTGACTCAAACTGAACGCCACTAAAGCTGTCCGCAACGGCGACGGGTGTGATCAGGTTGGAGGCCGCCAGCATACGCGATTCGCTGAAGGCACTTTCTCCGCTGCCATCAATGCCGGTGATGCGGGTGTAATAGTGTTTTTGTGGATCTAAGCCGCTGAAGGTGTGTGTTGAGTCAGTTAAGGCAATGACCCGCTGGCCACCTGGTAAGGTAGTAATGTTGCGCACATCATCAATGGGTGATTCGGCCAGATACGCGTTATAACGCAAGAAACTGGGCAGCGGTTGCCAGTCCAGTGCCGCGCTTCCTTCACTGCGTGGCGTGCTGTTAAACGCGATACTGCGTGGCAACCAGCTAATTTGTTGGGTGGCTACTGTGGTCAGGTTGCCACCATTGTCTTCTACCCAGACTTGTAATTGCAGGCTACCGGGCTGCTGCGCAAAATTAGCCGGGTTAATGCCTGTTTCGGTAAACGCGAATGGGTCGCTGCAATTACCATCGCATAAAACCTGTGCTTGCTCTGCATTGTCAAAGCCCAGCAGCACACGGCTTACGCCTTCCGGATCGGTGATGGCATCCAGAGAAACGGTGAGATTACCCCGGTAGGTACGTTGTGTAACGGGGAACAGGACGTTACCCGTTCCGTTTACGAATTGTGTATTGACCACCTGACGCGCGGCGAGGTTACGGTTCGCGAATCTGGGCTGATAGTCAAAAGGGATCAAACTGGCCTGGCCTGATGGTGCATCTGGCTGATCGGCGCTGTTATCCTGGGCTGGTGGTTCAGTGGTCGTATTTTGCTTAGGTGTTGTGCTTGTGGTGTCGTCACTATCGCCTGAGCAACCCGTTAAAAGCCCGGTGCAAAACAGTGTCAGAATGCCCAGTTGGTGTAATTGCGAGCGCTTCATCCCCCATCCCCCTTAAGGTTGACTCAAAATAAACAAGCCAGAAGCGGTGACACTCGGCTCATCAATTTCGTTCAAATTAAAATTGCCACGTAGCTTGTTCAGCTCATCGCTGAATTGGGTCTCGATAGTGCCTTCAGCCAGGTTTTGCCCGTGCGAGGCGAAATTGACGCCCAGCGTCATGCCACTGGCGTCGATCAGGCCATTAAAGGCGGCAAACCATTCACCCTGCTGATCGTTAAACGACAAGACGCCTTGCGGCACTGTGCCGCTGTCGAAATCGACGCTGATCTGCATTTGGATGTTGCTGATTGCGCCGCCAGTCGAGCTAAACTCGGCGCGCTCTAGCGCAGTGTAAAGCGCTGTCCCGGTGCGCTCAGCAAGTAAATCTTCAAGGGGATCGATCCCCACTGTGTCGAGGTTCTCTTCGGTAATAAAGCTGTTTTCTGAGATGTCCCGACCAACATCTGGCAAGGCGGCTTCAAAAGCTTCCTGAGCCGCAGGCGGGGTGGCGACCGGGGCTTGTGCTATGGTCAGTGTTGTCGCCTCAGCTGGAGAGTTATCTAGTTGCGCACTGGTATCCTCAGTGTTGCCGTCATCGCTTTGCTCATCTGGGTTGGTACCGCTGGCAGCGCCCTGGCTGGTTGGTGTGAGCCGGGTAAGTTGTTGCGGTGGGGCGAGTAGGGGGGTTACTTCACCACTTTGACTGACACTGGCAAAGGAAAAGTTACCTTCCTGCCCAAGCAGCAGCGGCTCCTCGTTGACACTGACCTCAATGGTGCCGTCCCACACGGCCAGCAGCAGTGTATCTCCTTGCCATTCAACTTCGTAGTGCGTACCCCGGATCCCGATACTGCCTACCGGGGTGCGGAGCTGATAATTGTCTTTGTTGCCTTTGATTTTGCCCGTAATGGTGCGCAGCCCGCCAGTTACTAATTCCATCACAACGGAGCCGTCTTCTTCAGAAGACCCGCTATATTCATTGATGATCAGTTGGGTGTTTTCCTTTAAGGCGATTAAAGCCCCATCCTGCATACGCAGCTGAGCATTGCTTTGTTGTCCGGTATTCACCACGTCTACATCAAAGACCGGACTGCGACGTTTCAGTGTGCGTTGCTCGGCGCTGTCACTGGCTGTCGCCACGACCTGGCCACGAGACATCAGGGTTTTGCCAGCTGGCGCAGCCTGGCTAATGGGAACAAAGAGTAACCCGGATAATAAGAGGGTCAGATGAGTGCTGTGTCTGAGTGGCTGCCAGCGGATGCGAGAATTAGAAATCATAATGTACTCCTAAGGACCATTCAGTACGATCATAACTGTACAGTTGCAGTGAGCTGTCTTTGTCGTAGTAAGCCAGCTTGGTTTCCAGGCTCCAGGCCGGGGTTATCTGGTAGTGCCAGCCCAGGTGTGCGATGTGGAGTGTTTCGTCCCGTACTTGCAAAAAGAAAGGGTGTGCTGCACGGTGTTCAATATCCCGGTATTGCACTTTGGCATTAAGGCGGTGGGCGTCATTGAGTCGATACACCACAGAGGCGCTAAAATGGCTATAGTCGCGCGCAAAATGCTCGCCTTCAGGGCTTCTTGCTGGTTGCCAGGTATACCCTGCGCTCAGGCGCAACAGCCAGTTGCGGTTTGCCCGGCTGAGGGCCAGCCCGGAGGTATACAAGCGGCTGTCGAGTGCGCTGTCCCGGACATTATTCAGATTAAACGCGCTCATGTTAACGGTCGCTGCCCAGTGCTCATTGATAGCGTATCTCAGCGCACTAAAGACGCCGGCATCTTGTTGATAGGTTGCAGAGTCCAGTGACATTACGCCCAGCTGGGTGCCCAGGTGAAGCTGAAAGGCCGCAATGTCCTGAATGTAGCTGAGGTTAGCGCTGAGCTGAGTTCGGTCAAATTCATCACTGTCCTGATGGCGTTGATCAGATATCTGCAGATTGGCTCGCCATGCCTGGTGTTGGGTTTGTTGCCAGCGGCCATCAAAGCGATAACTGGCGCGGGCGAAAGAATCCGACGCTTCGCGGCTAGTTTCATCGAGCAAAATGGGCAGACCGCCAATTACTATGCGGTCATCTGTGGTGCCACTGTTCACGTTGCTGTCGTGGCCCAGCGCCAATGAAACCCGGTGTTTCAGCTCCTGTTTCAGGCTGGCGAGATTGCCTTCAATGGCCTCCAGCGCGCGCGTTACCCGTTGTCTGAACTCATCACTGAGGGGCGTGTTCAGGAGCGAATTGAGAGTCGTGGCGGCTTGCGAGTAGTTCTTTTGCTTGTTGTAAGTCAGGCCAAGCAGGTACAGGCTGGGCTGGTGGTTGGGTTTGGCCGCAAGCACACGTTCAAGGGCAAACACAGCCTCGTTGTAATGACCTGTTTCGAGTGCGGCCCTGGCGTAGAGAAAATCAAAGGCGGGCTCGCCTGCGGCAGTGTCGAACTGTGCTTGCGCTAATGCATAAGCCTGTTCATATTGTCCCTGCTCGAGTGTTGATTGGAGTTTTTTGAGCGGTGTGGTTGCGGCCAGCGCTGCACTCGTGTGCAGTCCAACCAGCAAAACAACCGGAATAAACGCGCGATGAAGTAATAGCTGCATAACAGATCACCCAAGGTTCGATTATTCTCTGGTACTGCCAGTCAACTTTGTTTGTAAGCATTATTTCATACCCAGGCATGGTGTGCCGGTGCGCATTAAACGGCGAACTGATGCACACATCGCCAACACGTCAGGGTGTCACTGATAGTGACCTAACAGGTTAATCTCTATCAGTTTTAAGTCAACGGACCAAGAGAGCGTGATTAAATTATAGACAGTGCTTTCAATAATTCACTCTAAGTTACGGGTACAAGGCATGTTTGATTCATGAAGCGGGTCATTAGGGAATGGGATTGATGCCCTGGTCCGGGTCGATCTGAGGATATTGCGAGAGCAAATGCTGATAGGTGCCATCCTGGATGATGTCGCTGAGGCCCTGATTGAACAGGGCGATAAGCTTGCGAGACCTGGGGTGTGTTTTGCTGATACCAATATGGAGTGGCCATGATGCGATGACCTGAGCGTGTAAGGTGAATATGTCACGCTGAAAATGATGGGTGATTGCAAAGGCCGCGGCAAACCGATCTGCCACTACGCCATCGACCCGGCCCCGTGCCAGCTGTCGCAGGCATTCGCTCAAATGTAGTTGGTTGATGACGCTGATATTGGGATATCCACTCACCAGGTTTTGATAAGCAAAACCCCGGATCATGCATACGCGTTTGCCGTTCAGAGAGCTTAATCCAGAAAAAGACAAGGCGTTTGCAGAGAGGGAAATAAAAATGAGCTCATTGTGCAAATAGGCGGTGCTAAAGAAGAACTGCTGTGCACGTGCTTGTGTATGCCACAGTGCCGGGATCACATCGACCTCTCCGTTTTGTGCCAGGCGCATTGCCCGACTAAATGGCGCGACTTCAAGCGCAAAAGTTTCGCCGCTGCGGGCAAAGGCTGCGGCAACAATATCATAGCTGAGGCCGCGATCATCGTCCTGTACGTAAGGTGGCCACACGCTATGACTGCCTAGCAGTATGGGTTTCGCTAGCAAAGGAAAAGCACATGTCAGGCACCAGACAAACGCCATCAGCACGAAATTGCGCACACCAGCCCCCTTATTTTCTCACTGTTTTGAGTGTAGTTTAAATCGCCTCGATTGGCAGCATGGAGCGAATGCTGTGGGGTAATTGTAATCTTCTGTTTGGTATATGCTAAACAATGTATATTTCATCCAACCTGTCATGCCGGTGTCACAATACGCGTTTTATAGTGGCATACTGCCAACAAATAAAGACAACAACGTATGACAACTAAACAACGTGTATACTGGATATCTGTGATAGCGGGTGTAGGTTTGTGTCTGGATCAGCTCAGTAAGTGGTTTGCAAGTTACTACTTAAATGGCTGGCAGATGGCCAGCTATTGGCATGACCTGGTGCGCCTTGGTTACCGGGAAAACAGCGGTGTGTTTTTGAGTTTAGGCAGCGAACTACCAGCGCCACTACGCAGTGTGTTGTTCATTGGGGTGATTGGTTTGCTGTTGGTGGCGATATTGCTATACACATTGAAAAGTGAGGACTTAAATCGCAACCAGATCATTGGCTTGTCTTTGGTGTTATCTGGTGGCGTGAGTAACCTGATTGATCGGGTGCTAAACAATGGTGCCGTAATCGATTTCCTCAATTTGGGGATCGGTGAGCTGCGAACGGGGGTGTTTAATATTGCTGACGTGGCGATTATGTGCGGTGCGGTGATGTTGATACTCTGTACGACACACAATCAAAACGTTGCCGTGCAGAAAACCTGAGTAAAAGTGATGCTGCCAGCAGTCGTTTAATTTAGCTGGCAGGCAGCTCGGAGGGTTTGCTGAGTAAATAGGCCATGACCATCAGCTCGGTTAACGCGACGCCGACCAGTACAAACCAGGGCGCGGTGGTCATACACAAGATAACAAAGCCAAATAACATCCCTAAACCCGCGCCCCATTTGCCTTTGACTGGCACAACTTGATGGGATTGCCAGGCAGCCAGCGTGGGACCAAATTTGGGATGAGTCAGCAGCCAGTTGGCTAATTTGGGGTTAGAGCGGGTAAAGCAAGCCAGTGCCAGAATAAAAAAAATCGTGGTTGGCATTACGGGCAGCGCCATACCAATAAAACCCAGTGCCACACATAAGATCCCGGCAAGGTGTAACCAGAAGCAACGGTTAAAAAGTTTTTGTGCGTGTTTTTTCATCGCAGTCCTTCCCGGTATTATCCCGTGTGTTGTTCATCGGTGTGACTTACATTATAGCTAAAAACAAACAGACGAATAGTCG
Source organism: Pseudoalteromonas ardens (assembly GCF_030125445.1). Classification (NCBI taxonomy): domain Bacteria; kingdom Pseudomonadati; phylum Pseudomonadota; class Gammaproteobacteria; order Alteromonadales; family Pseudoalteromonadaceae; genus Pseudoalteromonas; species Pseudoalteromonas ardens. The sequence goes on along the minus strand of NZ_JASJUV010000009.1, from coordinate 81,567 downwards.
CTGTAATATTTTCGCGCTGTGTGTAATATTTACCCAAGTTGGTGATGAGTTGGTGCGTGATACCTATGCACTATGAAGCGTTAAGCAGCGGCAAAACGCCGCTGCTGGTGGCGCTTAGAAGTAGTAGCCAATGTTAATATTAAAGCGGCGCTCAGTCTCGTCGCTGTTACCCGCAACGGATCCGCCCACGAATGGCTGGTTTTTGGCGAGCACATAATCTATGTAGCTAAAGAACGCACCCGCAGAGAGAGAAACACCGGTGACGTTCATCCAGGTGTCTTCGCTGTCGTCCGATTTATCGTAGATAATGCCGTAGTCATTGTAGAATTGCAGCCCTGTGATTGGGCCAAATTGTACCGGTAAGCTGTATGCGATATTGGCATTGCTCATCGTCGCCTCGGCAGCAATGGAATCAAAAAATGCATACGCGCCGACGGCCATACGTGTGGCAGGTGTATCGACATCGTATTCGTATTCACCGTGCTGTAATTGCAGGTTCCAGGGGCCATAGTTGCCGTTGAAGTGGATAGCCCAGGCCATGTAGTCACCGGCGCTTTCGGTCCCGTCGTGCAGGCCGCCACTCAAACCAGATACGCCCAGCTCGGTGGTACCGCCTTTATGCTTGAAGTGATAGGCATAGCGGCCGGCAAAGGTGTTGTATTCGCCCAGCGGCTGGGTTGGGTCATCATAGATGCCATCGCCGGTTTTGCGAAAGCCAACAATGTCGTACGAGTAGCGATCGCTGCGGTCTTCTACATAACCATCGACACCGCCCAGCTCATCATTTTTGAAAAAGCCCAGATCCAGCTGCCAGTTGTCGGCAATTTTGCGTTTAAACAACACGCCCATATCGTGATCGTCTTCTAACCCCACGTAGTAAGTGGTGTTAAAAAAGTAATTATGTGAGTTGTAAGGCCAGTTACCAAAGGGCACTTTGGTCATGCCCAGTTGTGCCTGCCAGTCTTTGGCAAAGTCATAATGCAAATAGGCATACTTAACGGCGGTCATGTAGTCGAAAAAGCGGATCTCGGCATTGAGGCCAAAACCGCCCACATTGCCGGAAAAGTTAAGCCGAAAAATATCGAAGTCAAAATCGCCGCCGCGATTTTTGTTGTCGTCATCATACGACGTGTGACTGAGGTTAGTCCGTACAGCACCGCCCACTTTGATACTGGGCTTGGCGGGGTCGGCCTGGCGCGCTTTTTTATCGGCTTTGGCCTGGGCTTTTTCGCGTGCTTGTTCGCGTTCCATTTTATGTACTTTTTGCTGAAGCAGTTCAAGTTGCTTCTTTAGCTGTGCCAGTTCATCTTCGCTGGCAATGGCGGGACCAGAAGACAACATCATAGCGCCGCACAGAGCGGTCATGAGTCGAGAGCGTTTTAGCATGGGAGAATACCCGTATGGTTGAGTTAGTGAGAATAAAATATCTCTCAATAGCCTAGACCATTCACTCTTATGTTCCAAGAAATCCGCTCTGAACGGCAGGAATTTTCCCTGATCCTTTGGATAGTTGCGCAACTATAAACTATATTTTTGAGCAGTAACGTGAATGTGATCAGCAACGCTATGGTATGTGCGTTTTAGTGTGTTGGTACTGCCAGCTCATCCCGTGAGGAATCCACTCTATGACTATTTCGCAAAAGCTCAGACTGGCTTTTATCGTTGCCATCGTCTCGCCTATTTTAATTATCGCTGTGCTGATTGTGTCCCAGACACGGCAACTGGCGCTCGATAAATTTGTGGAGATGAGTGGTCGGGAAGCCCTTCAGGTCGATAACGGAATTGGTATGTTCTTCGATGAAATAGCGAAGAATGTTGAGTTCCTGGCGACCAATCCTAAGCTCACCCGGGCACAAAGCGACGTGCAGGTTTATACCGGTAATAGTACCGCGACTGCGCTTAACTCGCGTGCTGGCAGCGAGATTGAGCAAGCCGTCTATGATCTGTTTGAACGCTTTGGAGATACCCACCCGGGGATTGCCTACATCTACTTTGGTAATACTGAAGGTGGTTATATTCAATGGCCTCAGGGTGAAGTGAGTGCAAACTATGACCCTCGCCCCAGGCCCTGGTATCGCAGCGGACAAGCGGCCAATGGTCAAACCGCAATGACCGATGCCTACTATTGGGCACCGGATGACATGGCGATTGTTTCAACTGTGCGTTCCGTCAGATCCAATGGTCGGGAGATAGGTGTCACGGGCATGGATGTCTCGTTACAGGGCCTGACTAAGATCATTCGGGAAGTCAAACTGGGTGAAACGGGCTATCTGATGCTGGTGGAAGACACGGATAAAATTCTGGTCGATGCCAAACACAGCGATTATCGGTTTAAAGATGTTAAACAGGTCGAAAACGGTCTGTACAAAACCCTTGCCAGCAATCAGTCCGGGCTGTATGAAATTCAGATTGATGGGACTGACTACTTCGCCAGTATCTACACGTCGAAGAAGCTGGGCTGGAAGTTCATTGCCTTTGTGGAACAAAGTGAAGTGATGGCGGCGGCCAATGCCATGACCTGGACACTGGTGATCCTGAGTGTGGTGCTGGTGGCTTTGTTTGTGGTACTGGCTAACTATATCGCGAATGTGTTGTCTGGCCCGATTGTGGAGGTCAGTGATGGTCTGACTATCATCTCCCAGGGAGGTGGCGATCTGACTCAGCGTTTAGAGGTCGACAGCAAAGATGAAACCGGCAAATTGGCGGATAGCTTCAACAGCTTTCTTAATCTGATAGCGCAGCTGGTGACAGACATAAATACCTGTGCTCAGCAGCTCAATCAAACGGCCGGCGCTACGGCCACGGAGTCGGAGGAATTAACCAGTTCAACTGCGCAGCAACAGCAAGCTCTGGAAATGGCAGCAACGGCCATTAATCAGATGGCGGCGACGGCCAACGAGGTGGCATCCAGCTGTGCAAATGCCGCAGAGCTGGCCACCCAAACTCAGCAGGCCTCAGAGCTGGGTCAGTCGGTGATGTCAGAAGCGGTAGACAGTGTGGTCGCCTTGTCAGACGTGATCAAGCGGGCAACGTCAGACATCAATCAGCTGGACAGTGAAAGTGAAAATATCATGTCCATTCTCAGTGTGATCCGTGGGATCGCTGAGCAAACGAATTTGCTGGCACTGAATGCTGCCATTGAGGCTGCCCGGGCTGGGGAACATGGGCGGGGGTTTGCAGTGGTTGCAGACGAAGTCCGAGCCTTGTCTCAGCGTACGTCAGAGTCAACCGAAGAAATCGCCTCACAGCTCGACAAGTTGAGAAAAATGACAGAAGGGGTGTCGCTGGATATGCGCAGCAGTTTGACCCGCACAGATAAAACGGTTGAGCTGACCGACTCTGCGCAAAGCCAGTTCAGCGAAATCACTCAGTCTATTCAAACTATCAGTGACCTGAATACGCAAATTGCCACCGCAGCTGAGGAGCAGCAACACGTTGCAGAAGACATTAACCGCAATGTAATTGAAATAAAAAATGCGGCGGATAGTGTCAGCGATGTAGCCAATAACACCAGCGAAAATGGCGATAAAATGCAGCGACTATCTGAACAGCTGACCCGGCTGGTTGGCCAGTTTAAGGTATGATGAACACGGGATGTGATGAAGATCACTCATATTCGATAGGTACCTCTTACACCGCTCGGGCATTTTAGGTAAGGTAGTGCCAGTTTAGTTTAAAAATAGGTGTTATATGGAACTTTCTGCCTCAGTAAAATTGGCACGTACCGAGTCCGGCCTGGAGTATTTTGACGTTAACGGGCCACAGTGTCAGGCTAAAATTTATCTGCAAGGTGCACAGATCACCGAGTTCATTCCAGCAGGTCAGAAAAACTTGTTGTGGGTATCCCAGGATGAAACTTACCTGGAAGGCCAGTCTATCCGTGGTGGTATTCCTATTTGCTGGCCTTGGTTTGGTGTACATGCCGAACCAGACTGGCCGGCACATGGGTTTGCGCGTAAGCAGGTCTGGCGTGCAGAGCGTGTAGAAGAAGACGATACTGCAATTCGTATTGTGTTGTCTTTACCAATGGCTTCTGTTGACCGTACTTTCTGGCCTTATGAGTCCAGTTTGACCGTTGAGTTTGTACTCAGTGAGCAACTCGAAGTCAGACTCTGCAACACCAACACTGGCAGTGAAACGTTTACCCTGACTCAGGCGCTGCATACCTATTTCCCAACGCCTGCAATAGCACAAACCCGTGTGGATGGGTTACAAGGGGCAAACTTTATTGAGTTTGGCGAAGGGCCTTTTGTTCAGAACGAAGTGGTCACGTTTGCCCGTGAAACTGACATGGTTTACACCCAGGCACCTGAAGTACAGATCATCGACACGCCAGAGGGTAAAATTGCAGTAGGCCGAGAACACTCAAGCTCTTGTGTGTTATGGAACCCCTGGATAGAAAAGTCCAAACGTCTGAGCAACTTCCGCGACGATGAATATCACACTATGCTGTGTCTGGAAGCAGCTAACGTAATGGACGACGCAGTGACACTGGCCCCGGGCGAATCCCACACCCTCACCACCAAAATCAGTTGGATTGAGTAAGACCGAAGCAACGCTTCGCAGCTATCGTGCAAAGTCGTGCTTTAGCGCGCCCTTTGCGCAAGGGTGAGCAGCGTCGCAAACCTTGCAAGCGCGCAGCAAGCTTAGTTGCGAGCGTGAGGCCGTGGACCCACATGGATGTGGGGAAGTAGCATAATGCAGGAGCAATTATCGAGATGGCCGAATCGAAGCCCTCGACATTGACGTGTGCCCACTCGTAGCTATACGCCAAGTTATGCCTGCTTGGGCACGCGATAGAGGACTGCGCTGTTCAGCGTTTGACACCCCGCCACCCTGTGTTCGACACCCCGCTATCCCGTGCTCGACACGGGGAACTACTTAGCCAATGAGCAGGTCATTTCTCATAGCGCTGTGCCAGCGGCACGGAAACAACCGCCTGTCGGACGCTTTTCGTCTCAGTCAATTTCCCGTATTCTGAACGTAGTAATAATCGGACAGGGAATACGATGGCAGTACTCATTGTGGATGATAATCCGGAGGTGCGCTTAAGCGCGGCATTTTTGCTTGAAGATCATGGTTTTGAGGTGTTTGAAGCAGAACATCCAGAAGTGGCCAAGCAGTTTTTGAGTTGTAAGCAAATAGAGCTGATCCTGCTCGATATGAATTTTACCCGTGACACCACATCCGGGCAGGAAGGACTGGCATTTTTGCGCTGGTTAAAGTCGTTAGATGGTGCACCGGCGGTGATCTGTTTGACCGGCTGGGGCAGTGTGACACTGGCCGTGGAGGCGATGCGTCTGGGCGCCGCAGACTTTATCGAAAAGCCCTGGCAAAACCTGCAATTGCTGGATGCCATCCGTAAGCAAAGTAAGCTCAGCGCGCTACAAACACAGCAAAATGTGGTCGCAGATACTGAGGTGACATTACCGGCTTATACGTGGCGCTCAGAGGCCATGAAAACCTTATCCAGGAAACTGGAGCGGATCGCAGCCACTGATGCCAGCGTATTACTGTGTGGTGAAAGTGGGTGTGGTAAAAGTTACCTGGTTGACGCGCTGCACAGTCAGTCGGCACGCCGTGGTGGTCCTTTGATCAGTGTGAATATGGGCGCCATTCCCGAGAGTTTGTTTGAAAGTGAAATGTTCGGGCACACCAAAGGGGCATTCACTGATGCTAAATCACAGCGTAGCGGGCGTTTTGAACTGGCTGATGGCGGGACCCTGTTCCTTGATGAGGTTGCGACCATTCCGCTGACTCAACAAGCCAAGTTGCTTCGCGTGCTGGAAAGTGGTGAATATGAGCGAGTCGGTAGCAGTCGCACAGAGCGTGCCGACATTCGTTTAATCTGTGCCACCAATAGCGATCTTGAAAAAGACGTGACAGCCGGGCATTTTCGCAGCGATCTGTTGTATCGCATCAATACCTTTACCTTTGAGCTTCCGCCGCTGCGTGCACGGCTGGATGACATAATACCACTGGCCAATTACCTGCTTGCGCGCCATGCGGCACGTTACAACCTCGACACTAAAGCACTGGATAACGAGGCACAGGCTGCATTACTGGCCTACCGCTGGCCCGGTAATATTCGTGAGCTCAGCCATGTGATGGAGCGGGCCTTACTACTTAGTGAAGGGGCGCAGATCGGGGCTGTGGACTGTCAGCTGCGCTTGTCCAGTCCTGAACCTGAGCCCCTGCGTACTGAGGTGGCACAATCGCCGGGCAGGACGCTGGCGGAGGTCGAGAAAACCCTGATAGAACAGACTCTGGCAATGCATCAGGGGCAGGTCAGTAAAGCTGCCCAGGCGCTTGGGCTTACCAAGTCCTCTTTATATCGCCGACTGGATAAATACGGGTTGCGCAGTGAAAGCTAACTTCGAGCGCGCTCTGCATGCGCATCTGGCTTTACTGGGACTCGTCGTGGTGGCTCTGTTGTCATACTTATTATGGCAGCAGGCGTTGCCATGGTGGCAGGTTGTACTCATAGCCGGTGGCGTGGGCGGGGTGTTGTGGCGTCTGCATACATTGCGTCTGACACAGCTGGAGAGTATTTTTTCGCGCGCACACTGGCAGCTTGAGGCCATGCAACAGGCGGATTTCAGTCAGCAGATCCGGCCCCATTTTCATTCCGGTCAGGTGGCGGCATTTGAACAGCAGTTGATAGCGCTGGGCGAGCAGTTACACCATCAAAAGTCGCGTTATAATTCACAGATCTTTGTCATTTATCAGCTGATCGACAAGCTCAATACCCCGATCCTGGTTTTTACCGAAGAGTCACGGTTAAGCTATGCAAATCAGGCCTTTGAATCCTTGTATAGACAACCCTGGCAGCATTATAAAGGGGCAACCGCCTTGTCTCTGGGGCTGGAAGAGGCACAGCAGGGCTGGCAGTTTGTCAGTCACACCCAGGGGGCTCGCTGGCAGCTGCACAGCAGCTATTTTTATGAGCAAGGCAAGCGTCACAGTTTACTGGTTGCGCTGGATATTACCAAAGCGCTGAGGCAAAAAGAGCTGGCTGCCTGGCAGCAATTGATCCGGGTGATCAGCCATGAAATACGTAACTCGCTGACCCCGGTGAGTTCATTGGCGCAAAGCCTGGCGGAGCGTGCAACCTCAGCCAGAGAGCAGCAGGCACTGTCGGTCATTGAGCAGCGTTGTCAGCATTTGCAGCACTTTGTGGCCCGTTATGGTGAGATCAGTAAAGTCATTGAGCCCCAGCTTCAGCAAGTTCAGCTCCACCCGTTGTTTGCGTCAGTACAGGACTTATTTGCATCACAGCACCCGACACAACGTATAGTTCTGGATTGCCAGGCACATCAGTGTCATTGCGATCCGCAGTTACTTGAGCAGGTCCTGATCAACCTGGTTAAAAATGCCATCGAAGCCAACCAGACTGCCACACCAGCTGGCCACCAGGTGCTGATACGTAGCTATTACCTCAGCCCGGCGGTAGTGATAGAAGTGGCAGATGAGGGGGGCGGATTTGCCAATCTCGACAATGTTCTGACGCCGTTTTATTCCACTAAGACAGAGGGGCAGGGCATTGGGTTGACCTTCAGCCAGCACGTAATTGAATGTCATGAGGGCCAGTTTGATGTGGCCAACGAGCAGCGAGGTGAGCGAGTGGGTGCGGTCATTAAGATGACACTCCCTAGTTGATAATAATTATCATTTGCGTATAATAACCCTCATACTGATCTTAACCTATGCTGCCGTCGTATTATCATGCCAGCAAACCCTGATCCGGGAGTGGTCTATGTTGGTTTTAACCCCTTTAATCGTATTTATTGTCGCGGCTGCGTGCGTCAGCCAACTCAGGTTAGCGCGTTTAATGACGGCCAGGCTCAGAGGGTTGCTTGCTTGGAGTAGTGCAGGCATTCTGGCACTGGCAAAAGTGTACGCTGGGCTAAGCTTTTCTGCTGCCTTTGCGGTGTTTATCGTCGCCGGTGGCATTTTGCATATGGTCAGTTCACTTGACCAGCACAGCGATGCCTGAGCTGCGCTGGATTAAAGTGTTTCAAAAGATAAATACCTACTGATTCTTAAGCACATTTTTTGCCATACTAAGCGCAACTTTGGATCACATCATCGAGGATGAGCATGGTTGTGCAATTGATGAGAACTTCTTTTGCAGCGGTGTGCGCTGCATGCCTGCTACTTATTGTGAGCACTCAGGCTCGCGCCAATGACTGGCAGACCCTTCATACCGAGCACTTCAGAGTACATTATACACCGACCCAGCAGGCCTGGGCGCGATCCGCAGCCGTTGAGCTGGAGCTGGTCAGAGATCTGGTGTTACAGCAACAGGGTCGGGCCCTGGATAGTATTGCCGATGTGGTGGTGTTTGATCCCATCAATGGCGCAAATGGCTTTGCATTACCCAGTACCGGCACCCCGCTAATGGCGCTGTTTACTACGCCGCCACAGTCAGACTCTGTGATTGCCAATAGCCCGGGCTGGCAGCAATTATTGATCCTGCATGAATACATTCACCTGGTCCATTTATCTCAACCCAGCCGCAGTGTATGGCGTCAGCATCTGCGTGATTGGTTTGATATTTACGATCTTTCCAGTGCGGTATTACCCCGCTGGGTCGCAGAAGGATATGCCACTTTGCTGGAATCTCGGCTGACGGGCCGTGGCCGCCTTTATGACAATTACAGCGAGGCCTTGTTGCGTGCGTTTGCCCGCCAGGGGGCTTTGTTGTCGTACGGGGCGCTGAGCAATGGCGATGGCAGTTACCGCTCCAGTGCGATGGCGTATTTGCTGGGGGTGAGGTTTTTGGCCTGGCTCGAGGATAAGCATGGTAAAGAGACGCTGGATGCTGTCTGGACGCGCGTTCATGGCGTACACAAACGCAGCTTTGCCAGCGCCTTTGAAGGGGCATTCGGACAAAGTGCAACACAGCTGTATCGTCGCTTTATCGCGGAATATACCTACCTTGCTATGACTCAAGAGCGCGACCTGGATACGCTGAACAGCCCATTATGGCAGGAGTTTGACTATGCGGCGAGCGATCCTGTGTTGTCCCCGGATGGCTCGCAAATTGCGTTGACAGAGCGCAGCAGAGATGGAGAGCGCTGGCTCCGGGTGTATAAAACCGAAGACAATATTGAAGCCAAACAAGCCTTCGACAAAGCACAGCAGGCCATTCTGGCTGCGGACCCCACAGACATTGCGGATAAACCTCCGGCCGTGTTTAAGCGTGAGCAGGTGGCTGAGCTGGCGGCGCGCGATTTTGCAGGCATACAATATCCGCAGTGGCTGGATCAGGAAACGCTGTATTTTGTTGCTCGCGCGCGCGTTGATGAGACGCGGGGCAACCGGGTCAACGATCTGTATCGCTGGCATATTCCCAGCGGTGAGGTGACACGATTAACTCAGTCGTTGGGGATCCGCCGTTTCACCTTGCTGGACACAGATACGCTATTTGCAGAGCAAGTACGTAGCGGATTTTCTGAATTGGTGCGGGTTGAGATCAGCAGCAACACAGTCACGCCACTGTCGGCGCGCAACCTCGGCACTGTGTACGATTACCCGCAGCTTGCGCCTGACAAACGTCAGCTGGCCTACCTGAAAACCGCGCTTAACGGCAACTGGCAATTGTATATACAAGACTTGCAATCCGGCACAGTGCGCGGTGTCCCTATGCCGCAGGGGTATCAATACCTGACCGCACCCAGCTGGCAAGCAGACGGACAAGGACTGTACTTTATCGCGGGTCTGAATGGCCAGCTGGGTGTGTATCGTTACGATATCAGGCAAAACAGCCTGTATTTGATCACCGCCGGACAAGCGGTTTTTGAACAACTGGTGCCCCGGGCGGATCAGCCGCTGTTATATGCTCAATCTACGCCACAGGGCACGCGATTGCATGCGCTGGATAGCCAGATCACGGAACAGCCGGTCACTGCCCTCAGTGAGGATTTCGCGGTGCCGCTGGGTAAAACCGATGCCGTAGTATTGCCTGAAGCTCAGATTTATGACGCTGAAGAGCACGCTATTACCCACAGTGATTACCAGTGGCTGAAGCAAAATGCGTCCGTGGCATTGTCGGCGCAGGCCAGCACTGCTGCCAGTGAATTGCTGAGCGTGGGCGTCAAAGGCAGCGATCTGCTGCAGCAATTATCTTGGCAACTGGGGCTGGCACAGAGCAGCGACAATGTACTGGATGGCAGTTTTGCCGCGCTGCGCTACCGCTGGGGAGACTGGCGTTTTGATGCCCACCTGAGCAACTACCGCTTAGACAGCCGTCATCAGCATGGTGAGGCACAGCCGGTCAGGTTGCATGGCACAGGACTGAGCACCAGTGTGAGTTATGAGTGGCGTTTTGATACTTTGTCTGTTGCGCCTTTTGCTGCGGTTACCCACTATGATGATGAAGGCGATGAGGCCGTGACGACGCAGTGGACCGGGCTGGAGCATGGCTGGCAATACTACCAACAGGATTCTGCCCTGGGCTATCGCCTTAAAGCAGCCATATTGAGTGGTGACAGCCAGGGACATGGTTATGACTGGCAAGGGTATGGCAAGGTGTGGGACTGGCCCTGGTTTGCGGGTGTGCAGTCTCAGTATCGCGACGCTCAGTTGCTGGGTCTGGGCGGGTTTGATAACAATATCCTCAGTGGCCGCACCCGCAGCGATCTGGTGCTCAGCCCCGAGCTGCCTTTTCAGTTTGCCACCGGCCGGCATTATTACGGCTATGAACTGGCATCCAGCTGGTCACTGGGTCAGCCCAGGCTCTTTATTAAACATCACCGTCTTGATGGCCAGCGGATCGCGAAAAGCTATGGGGTGAAGTGGCAAGTTGACCTGAGCCAGCAAGTGCTCGGATGGGCAAACTGGTTTGCGCCTGCCGGGATGACCGATCTGCATTTCGATTTGGGGGTTGCCCGGGTGGAAAGCGATCTGGCGGAGGATTCACTGCGGGCCTGGCTGGGGCTGTGGTATGCGCTGTGAGGGGCAGATAAATAAAAAGGCAGCGGGTGCTGCCTTTTTAGGGAGAAAAGTTTAATTCAGTATTACTGGTAATCCGCAACCAGGCTCAGACCTGAGTATGCGTTGTAGGCACGAATACCGACCCAGTAACGACCTGCACCATCGTTGCGTGTACAGTTTTCGGTGTTACCCCAACGGTACGGACGACAATCATAAGTGCTGGTAGTGGGTTGTGCATCTTTACGTACGTACAAGTCAGCATCACCGCTGCCACCTGAGATATCAAAGGTGATGTTGGTCGCGCCCGCTGGCACGTCGAAGTAGAAGTAAGTCATCTCGCCACGTGCAGCTGACAGGCCAGTTCTTGCTACGCCTTTTTGCAGCTGATCTTCACCACCTGGGCCATAAACAGGCACTTGCTTCGAAGTTGTCGCAGTTGCACCTGTGCTGTCAGTCACAGTCAGTGACACTGTGTAGTTACCGCCAGCGGCATAAGTGTGGCTTACAGATGCACCAAAGCCTGTTGCGTTGTCACCATAGTTCCACTCGTACTGAGAGATAGCGCCATTCGGTGAGCTAGACGCGCTGCCGTCAAAGCTACATGCCAGTTCTGTACAGTTGGCAGTAAAGTCGGCTACTGGCACTGGATCGCTGTTGTTGTCGCCATCCGGAATACCATTAAAGTGGCTCGATACTTCAGGCCAGATCTTGCTGATCTTCACACCCTGGTTGGTACAGCCACCGAAGTGGTGCAGTGCAATAACCTTGTTGCTTGATGCAGCCAGAACCGGTGAGCCAGAAGAACCACCAATGGTGTCACAGTAGTAGCCCATGTCTGTGCCCGTGCCGCGGCCATTGGCTGTTACGACGTCAGCTTCACAGTTGCCGCTGCTGTTCTGATCTGACTCAATGGCCAGCTCTTTCGGATTACCTGAACCGTGCTGTGGAATATAGATGCGCTCGCCTTGTGCCGCATCGCGAACATCCAGACCAAAGTAGCCAAATGGCGCTGCTTTGTTGAACTCGTTGATGGTGAACAGGGTGTAGTCCAGTGTGTAGTCTGAAGACAGGAAGTCTTTACCGGTGACTTTCACCACAGTTTCAAGGTTTGAGCCATTACAGCTGGTGTGCTGGTAGTTGAACCATACTTCTGTGTTGGCCAGCTCAGACGCAGAACCCACACAGTGCTCGTTGGTGAACATGCGGTTATCCGGGCCAACACGCCAGCCAGTACACAGGCCGCTACCGTTCATCAGCAGGCGAGCAACCGGGCGTGAACGTTCAAATTCAGTGGGGTTTGAACCTGCCCAGCACTGTACGTCACGACGCTCATTAACACCACACGTTGATTCAATGCCCACGTCGGTTGATGCGTTCATGGCTTCCATCATCGGCGTGTTTTCTGTGCCGTGGTCGTAGAAATCAATCACTGCTGGCGTGATTGCCTGAGTTGAAATTTGTCCTGAGTCAGACGCGCTACCCGGTGTATATTCAACGATTGCCGTTTCAGCAGAGATAGACATAGCAGAGAAGCTCGTTACGCCGTCGTCTCCCAGTTTGCTGTTAACGGTTGCTGCATGCATATTCGCTTCAGTGTACTCGTAGCGTTCGCTGCCATCTGCTGAGCGCACAACCAGCTTGCCGCCATTGGCCAGGTTCACATTTTTAAAGTGTAGTTTGATGTAGCTGGCATCAGGATGGGTGATGGTGCGTGTGATCACTGTGCTGCCTGTGCTGCTGAGTGTCGCAAACTCCTGACCGAGCGAAATGTTGGCATCGGCACGGGCACCAATGATGGCTTTGCTGGCCTTACTGGTGTATTGCATCATTTGTGCTTCTGTCAGTGGCGCAGTGTTTTGAGCCAGTGCTGCGGTAGAGAGTAAGCCGAGCGCAGAGACAAGATAGGTTAGTTTCATTGCTGTTCCTTTTCACTTGTTGTTGAATGATTTTTTAGAATAAAAAGTTATTGAATAAATTTCGCACAGGTACAAAGGTAATCACAAAATCAGTTGTTGTAAAGAAAGTGATAACAAAAAATTAATAAAGTAAATCATCACTCCTCATTTAAGTACTGTATTTATGCGTGTTTTGGGTAAAAAATTTTTATTTTTGCCGTTTGCGCTATGTATTTTATTCCTGTTTTATGGACTAAAGGTGTGATTTTCAGAGGAAATCAGCAAATATCCAGGATCTTCCTTTATTTTAGAAGCGATTACGTGTCACTGGCTTGGGTTTAGCATGCTTGATATTTCTGTTAACGGGGACTTTACATGTTCATTGTTGCAGGGCCAAGCGGTTGTAATGACGGGGTAATAATTGAGCGCGGGCAGAGCCGCCATTCAGGGTTGGGCATGACGTGGCGGGCTAAGTCGCTGAGTGGCTGCGTACGTAAGGGGGCAGTCAGCTCGCAGCTGTTGTTACTGCTCAGTGAGTGACTGCAACATGCTGTGTTTGGCGGTGAACACCCGGCTTTTTTCCGGATCGGAGGTTTTCTCTATTGCCTGCTCAAGCAGCTGACGGGCTGTATCATGGTCGCCCTGCAGGTAACTGATCTTGGCCAGCTCAAAATACGGTTCAGGCAGGTAAGGGGTTTCCTTTACCACGTTAACCAGCAGGCGGGAGGCTTTTTTCAGCTGGCCTTTGGCAATCGCACTGCGCGCATTCATCAGAAAGTCGAACGGGGTTTTGGCATCATCTTCGAGCTGTTGCTCAAGGCGTGCAGCCAGCGCTGTTGCCTGCTGCTCTTTCGCTAAGACCAGGTAATTGGACAGCAGGTTGTGGCTGGTCAGACGATGCTGGTCAGCATACTGATAAATGGTTTCAGCGCCTTTCAGATCGCCGGCCCGACGGTGCAGTACGGCAGCGATATTGATCAGCTCCGGGTCGTCAGGGGCATAACTGCGGGCGCGCAGAATTCGGGCGGCACTGAGGTCAAACTCATCTGCCAGCATGGCTTTCACGGCCAGGTTAGCGTAAAACTTGGCGACCAGATCTTTGTACCGGGCTGACGCCACAAATATGGCATCCTGCGCCGGGAAGTAGTCAATGACGGTGCCCGGGCGTATCAGTGTGATCCAGTCTTCTTGTTCCTGCTGTTCAGGTGCCAGCAACTTGGTTTTAAAGTGTGACGAGATCAGTATGGTATCGGCGACTTGCTGATATACCGGGGCCGAGGCCACTTTGTGATATCGGGTGTCTATACCTGCTACAAAGGCATAGGCCTGAGTCAGTACGGCGAGTGAAATACAGTTGCCACCACCGTATTGTAACGATTCTGTGGCGCTGTAGGTTTCGCCCCGATAGTGGAACTCTTCCAGCTGGTCATGCAGGTATTCATAAATGATCCGATCGCCGCGCATGCCCGCTAAAATATGTTCTTGATAGTAGGTCAGAAAGGCTTGTTGCTCTAGTTCCGGCAGGGCAAAAATTGACTGCTCATCGAGCACTGCAACGGGGTTAAACAGGGCATGATTAAATGGCATGTCCGGCCGTGGTGGCGGTGTTGTGGGGCTTTTTTGTGGGCTGGCACAGGCGCTCAGCAGTACAGTTAACAGGCTTAATAGCCACAGGCGGGCAGGCATAGTCATACTCCTAAGGCACGCATTGTGCGTATCCGCTTGGTCGCGGTTTTTGTAATTATTGCGCTTTGACTCTACACCTATCCTAATGATCTGCCAACGAGTTTGTGGGTAGCAGGTGTACTGTAGTTGGAATCGCTCATTGCAAGGAAATCTAAACAATGTTCTATAACACGCTTTCTACATGCAAGTAGCAGCCTGGCCGCCAAGTCATTCTCTTCTTATCTATTGAAGTATGTAAGAAAGAGCACATGCCTAAAAAGCATGTACTCCTAATCTTAGCTTTGCGTACTTTCAGAGAGCTTTGTTTTATCTATTGGTGCGCTTTTTGGCAGTGTTGGTAGTTTTGAATTTGCAGGTAAACCACCAAAAATATGGTCTAGATTGTCTCGATTGATTCTTTTCATATTAAGATATCCTTCTGTATTTACTGTTTTTTGATCCTGACTAAATTAGCTTTTTATATGAATCGACTTTTTAGTTTGACAGGTTTACGAGCCGCTGGGTTGCTTTTTCATAAAAAGAGGAGCTAACGAAGCGAACCTGGGTATGGTGGATCTATTTGGATCTCCACTAATTCCACCATAATTTGGACCACAGAAACACGTTCAATGACATTCATCGTTTGCTTTCTTCTATTTACCTTTGGCTAGTAAAGCCCTCGTTAGGTATGTGAATAAATTAATAAACCTACTTAATCAACCTTCATCAGGTTTTTTGTTTTTTTCCCAAAATAGGGTCTATAGGGGCGAATTGAGGTAGGACAGGGCGGTCTGGGTCACCTGTGCCGCCACCTGAAATCTTGTTTAACAAGCTAGAGCTAATAGTTTTCATGTTAACTTCTCCTTTGGAGCTCCTACCATCAAATATTAACGTAATGAGAGTCAGAAGCCACACTGTATTATAAAGAGTTTTATCTTTGTTTCTTTTAAAACTTAACAACGATTAAATTCATAAATCAGGCTGATTATGAATTTTAAGTACTCTTGTCTTTCTCACTACGGGGAGTTATCTGGACGCGCCTAGGTAGGATTGCTCTATCGGGATCTCCACTAATTCCTCCACCTACAATTTTAGTAAGTAAAGCTTCTTCAATAATCTTCATTGCTAGATTCCTTATCTGATATTTCTAAGTACTATGAATATATTAATAAGTCTAACTGAAAGATAAGCTATGACTTTTTTTGCTTTTTATCGAGTATGGGGTCCATGGGTGCAGATCGCGGCAACTCTGGTAGCTTTGGATTTCCAGCTGTGCTGCCGCCTAAGATCTTGCCTAACAACCTATATTTAATTGTTCTCATAAATTAATTCTCCTTTGGAGCGCCTAACATGCACTATAAATGTAATGAGTGTAAGAGACTCCAGAATGTGAAGGGTATACTGAGTCGGTGACCATATATGGTGATAAATAAAGGGGTAACTTAGAATGTCATAAAAATAAAGTTGGATCTCAACCCAGGCTGCGAAACATAGTAGCGCCGAAATAAATAGCAATAAGCAAATACAGCATTCAGGGATTGTGAGTGCGTAATCTTCTCTGGCTTTTTTGAAAAATTTTATCTTAGTGAGCCTATATGCTGCTTCTGCTTGAACACCTCTGGTGAGAAATAGTACTAGAAAACAAATATTTAATATTAAACACCATAGGTAATAGTGTCTGGTCCAAGTTATTGCGATTGGGTTAGCTACTGTGTCGACCAGTTGTAAGGTAATCATTAAAGAAAACAACCACCTAGCGTTATGGTCTTTCCAAGTGAGGATGAGGCCGATAAAAACCACAGAAGATAGCATCATTTCAATAAAATGCATCAGTCTTCTCCCTTGTCATCTGCTTTTGGTTCCATAGGTGGTTCTTTCTGTTGGGGCTTTTTAATTGTTCTTTTTTCTGCGTTATCGGCCAAAAAGCCAAAAAAGCTTTTCCAGTCTTTACCAAAGATCATCAGGATATCAAGCAATTGCTCAAGATCCATAATGGTCTTACCACTTTCCCAATTGGAGATGGTGGACTGATCAACCGGGACGGACATTTTCTTGGCCAGCTCGGCTTGCGACATTTTTTGTTGTATTCGCAAACTACGCAATGACGCCTGAATGTCCCTTCGGGCGCTGTTTAGCCAGTTCAATCGTTGACGTGAATTCATTGTACATCCGTATATGAATATTAAAACAGTGAAGTTACATTTTGTTTCTTATTATTATACGGGGTAATTTAACAGCTGTTTAAAAAATGTAAAGTATCAATCTGTTATTTTGTACCCGAATACTGATTAAGTTACGCTCTAAAAGTTTGTTTTACTTACATTGATTTAGGTAAAAATCATGAGTTGTAAGGGATTTCTAATTGAGGTTGGTACGCGCCTTGTCTGATGCACTTTATGAATGGATTCATCGTCAGTAATCGTGAATATGTAAACAAGTGTTACCCAGGACGCTATGATTTATTTTATGACGTTTTTTCAACAGCGTATTTTGCAAATGAAATGGGTAGTAAATGACGCATTTTTTGCACGCTGGTTTGCGCTATATTTACCCTGGAGGAGAGCAATACAGCCTTGTTGAGGTAAAAAGCCCGGTACTTCAGTGCTCTGACCAGTTTTGCGGATTGAAAAACTCATCCTTTTTACCCAGTCTGAGTCCATAGTGATTGCACAATTGTGGCTTATAAATTCCATGATCAAGATTTCTTTGCGCAAATCTTTACTTAACTCATGGAGACTAACATGGTGGTTTATCAAAAGGCACTCCTGGCAGCGGCACTTTCGCTGACTTTGCTGCCCAATAACGCGCTTGCCACGCGGCTGGCTGCACCAGGCGCCTACTGTAATGGCCTGGATCGGACCCAGATAGACATCGGTGAGCATGTTGAAAATCAATATATGGTTTATCTGGCATTGAGCCCTAAGCTGGCTGACACCGCGCTGACCGTGAGGGGGACTCAGAATTCGATTGTGGTTTCTTACGGTGGCCGCTGTGAAGTGCTTAACGGCAGTAGCTATAACGGGTTGCACGTGAACCTGCCGGACAGTGGTGAATATTACAATGGTGCGAACCTGGACTTTCATCAGCAGGTTTATGGCGGTGAGGGGAACGACACCATTCTCACCGGCAATAAAGTCGATTACGTGTATGGAAATGGCGGTAATGACCAGATCCACACTTTTAGAGACTATGAACGCGTCGACGGTGGTGCCGGTGCGGACTGTGTTGAAGAAGGGGATGAAGGTACGATCCAGAGCCGATTCGAAAATGTGGAATCAACCAGTTGTGCTAACTATGCACCGGCCAGTTGTGAAGGCCTGGACCGTACAAAGATTGCCGTTGCCGATGATAACTCTTTGAACCCGTATATGAATTACCTGTCGGTGTCACCGAATGTGAGCGGTGAAAAGTTGACGGCCGAAGGGGACGATGCGCTGGTCACTGTGTATTACGCTGGCAGCTGTGAAACCTTTGATGTGAGCAACCACAACGGCTTCCAGGTAAACCTGGCCGATAGCGGTGAAGAATATGACGGTACGGCGCTGAACTGGCACCAGCTGGTGTATGGCGGTGATGGTAATGACACCATCTTAACCGGTAATAAAGTGGATTACGTGTATGCCGGTAAAGGCGATGACATCATTTACACTTATGGCGACTTCGAGAAAGTAGATGGTGGCACGGGCATGGACTGTCTGACCGAAGGGTCAACTGGCAGTATCCAGAGCAATATCAGCGGCATTGAGCAATACTCCTGTACGCCAGTGGGTGATGTACCGGCCAGCCTGACGACCGCATACGAGCGTTGTCATATTCAGACCGGCAGCTTTGACAGTGAGCTGAATAATGGGGTGTGGAAACTGCGTGCACTCGACAACAATCTGACCTTGTTCGTTGAAGAGCACGATGAGTATGTGTTTGCTTACTCAGCGGGCTATCAGCACTGTGCCTTCAGCAACGCTGTAGAAGAAGTTGAGGTGCAGTTATCAAATGGCAACGATGTCCTGTCGGCAACCGGTGTGGGTCGTGATATGACAGTGTATGGCCTCAATGGTAATGACACCATCCAGACGGGTCGGGGTAATGACCTGATCTTTGGCGGTGACGGTAAAGACAAGATCCGTGCCGGTGATGGTAACGATTGGGTCGCCGGTGGCTCTGAGATAGAGACTGATCACGACGGTGTGGTACATCGCGTGCGCATCAGTGGCTATAACAATGACGGCGCAGACGATATTAAAGGTGAAAAAGGCAACGATGTGCTGTTTGGCAACCGGGATGGCGATAACATCTCAGGTGGTGACGGGGAAGACATCATCTTTGGTAATGACGGGAATAAAGACCGTTTGTCCGGAAACTCAGGTGCCGACATCATTGTCGATTCCGGTGGTGGCTCATGGGGCAACCGTGCCAAATCCTGGGGCGGCAGTGGTCAGGATATTCTGGTCTGTGAACGTGGCCATTGTGAACTCAGCGGCGGCGGCAGCAAAGACTTCTTAGCGGCAATCTCGACATACTCAGATATTGGTCTGTATGGCGGCGGTGGTGGCGATATTCTCTTCGTACGTGGTGATGAGATCCCGTCAGGTACCGGTGGCAGTGGTAACGACTTAATCTATAACGAGTGGAATGATCGTGACATCAGTGGCTACGTGAGCAGTGCCAAGCATAGATCAGGCTACTTTGACCGCGCAGTCCGTAAAGCGGGTAGTGGTATGTCATCACGTCACGAAGAAGTACTGAGACTGAAGCAATTCTACAATGAGAAAGGCTACAGTGAGTTTAAAGGTCGTATTGCGGATCTGGTTGACGAAGACACCTTTGAAGCCTGGCTGAACAACCGCAGTAAGAGCGTGTACGACTTGCAATAACACTGACAGCGCTTTTACAAAGCACATTCTAATTACTTGAGGTCCGTAATAGGATCCGTCCCGAGTAAGGGGGAAGTCTGGTGGCTTCCCCCTTTTTCTTGTCCGACTGTGACTGCGAAAATAAACAACCGATTTTACTGTCTGTCATGGCCCTCTTTTTCCCCGTTCCAATTCCGGACAATGTGTCCGCTTTCGCCGAAATTCGGGATGTGATTTATTTAACGTCATGATTTTAAAGCTATAAAAGTTTGGCACGAAACTGGCTCCTAGCGTGACAGAGACAATCTTTACGGAGCTGAAAATGGATGTAATTAAACCGCCTGAACCCACCAAGCGCTGGCGTCGCTGGATGTGGGGGCTGGTCGTCTGTGTTTTTGGGGTGAGTGTCTGGCTGATAGGTCCCAGCGATCAGATCACCCGGCTGGGGCGGCATGACGTCCTGATTGCAACCGTGGAATATGGGCCACTGTCTATTGGTGTGGACAGCTTTGGCGTGCTGCGCAGTGCGGAGCAGCATTTAATCACTGCCGACAGCGATGCGGTGGTGAAACAGATCTACCTCAAAGCGGGGGCATCTGTTGCTGTGGGGGAGGTGATTGCGACGCTCGATAATCCGGATCTGTCACTGGCGGTTGCGCAGGCACAACAGGCTTTGCAGAGCAGTGATATGGCATTGCAGCAGCTTATACTGAATCAGCAGCGAGAGTTTCTCAGTGAACAAACGGCACTGGATAAATTAACCGGCGATCTGGCAACTGCACGGTTGCGGCTGCAGGCCGAGCAGGGGCTGGCTGAGAAAGGGATCATTTCGCACCTGGTATTTGCGCAGACTCAGTCCAGAGTCGCCAATCTGGTCCGTCAAATGCAGAGCGCACAACAGCGTCTGGACCAGCTAAAAAAGCTTCATGCCAGTGCGCAGCAGCTGGCATCACAGCGCATTGCTATCCGGCGCCAGGAGTTGGCGCGCAGCCGTGCTAGGTTAGCTGCATTGACTATCACGGCACCCGTTGCGGGTATTTTGGAGCGTATGCCCCTGGCGGTGGGTCAGCGCCTGACAGTGGGCGATGAAACCGCATTGATCGGCAGTCAGACGCAGCTGCTGGCCGAGCTGCGCGTGCCACAGTCTCAGGTGCAAAAAGTGCTGCCGGGGCAGACAGTGACCGTAAGGATCCGTGATCAACAGGTCACAGGTACCGTGGGGCGGATTGACCCTGTGGTGGCAGAAAACAGCGTGAAAGTGGAAGTCGCCCTCCCTCAGACGCTCCCTAAAGCGGCCCGACCTATGCTCAGTATTGATGCCAGCATCACTGTGGCTGAGCTGGACCAGGCTTTATATATTCGTCGTCCGGCCAATGTACGTGAGCAGCAGGCAGCGCAGTTGTATCGTGTGCGTGAAGACGGTGCGACTGAGCTGAAAACGGTGCAATTTGGTGCGCTGGCGGGTCGTTATGTGGTGATAGAGCAGGGCGCCGAAAAGAACCAGCGCTGGATTATTTCTGATTTGAGTAACCTGGCGCAACAGGGCGTGCAGGTTGCACTGAATTAAAGGTTTAAAGGACAACTATGGCACAATGGGGTGTCGGTTTGTCAGCGGGGATAGTATGACACAGATAATAGCAATGCAGCACATCAGCAAAGTGTTCGAAACCGAAGCACTGCAAACACATGCTTTGCGTCAGGTGAGCCTGACCATAGAGCAAGGCGAGTTTGTTTCCATTTCAGGCCCGTCCGGGTGTGGCAAATCCACTTTGCTGTCTATTATGGGCTTGCTGGATGAAGCCAGCAGTGGGCAATACCTTATTCAGGGGGTTGAGGTTGGCACTTTGACCGCCGATCAGCGAGCAGAATTAAGAAACCGTCACATCGGGTTTATTTTTCAGTCTTTTAATCTGATCGATGAGTTGTCGGTGTTTAATAATGTGGCATTGCCGCTGCGTTACAGCGAGACCCGACTGTCGCGTGAGGAGGTGCACAGTCGTGTGCAAAGCTGTCTCGACAAGGTGGGGTTATCGCATCGTGCCGGGCACAAGCCAGATCAGCTCTCTGGCGGTCAGCAGCAGCGAGTTGCTATTGCCCGGGCACTGGTTGCGCACCCCAGCATTTTACTGGTGGATGAACCCACAGGTAACCTCGACTCCAAAAGTGGTGACGCGGTGATGCAACTGATCGCGCAGCTGCATCAGCAAGGGACGACCATTTGTATGGTGACGCATGATCCCAGGTATGCTGATATGGCACCGAGGCAGATCCGTCTTCTCGATGGTGAAATCGTCGGCGGCAGTCACACTCATCGCACTGCACGCAGTGCGATTGTCTGAAGGAATGCTGTGACATGGGGTTAGATATTCAGGACGCACTGAAGGCGTTGCATACCCGTTGGCGTATGACGGTGTTTTTTGTTGTGTTGTTGTCCAGTGCCATGGCGGCCTTGTTGGTTGCCGGCGTAATTGCCTGGCAGGCACATGGTCCATTGCCTTATGACGCACCAGAGCGGCTTGCCTGGGTGGATGGCGAGTTGCGCAATGAGCAAGGCGAAGTGACGCTCAGCGAATCGTTGTCTGTACCTGCTGCCTGGCAGTTGCATCAGACTCCCGGGTTATTCGAGCTGGCCACGCCACTTTACTATACAGATATGCTGTATGTGGATCATCCTGAGCAGCCAAAAATTGCGGCGGCACTGGTCGAGCCGGGTTATTTTTCCTTGTTTAATCTGTCACTGCAAAGTGGCGACTATTTTGCTGCGTCGTCTTTACAGGGGCAGCAAGCGCAAAGTGCTGCGCAGGCGGTTGTCAGTGCGCGTTTTGCCCGCCGTTATTTGTCGGGCCAGGAGGCGACCGGGCAGGTGATCCAGCTCGATGACCGGCGTTTTCAGGTGGTGGGCATTCTCGCCGAGGACAGCCGGGAGCCGGAGCTGTTGCGGGCTGCACAATATAGCGATGTCTTTTTACCTTTTTTTAGTCATACCGCGACCGATATGACCCCGTTTGCTGATATGGCGATCCGTAATAATGTGCTGCTGGTCGGCAGGACCTTACCACAGGCTAATAAGGTACTACATTCAGAAGCCATGCAGCTGAGTGCCCGCATCAATGCATTGACAGAGCAATATGGGTTTGGTGAAACAACCCTCCATCTGACGCTGCGCCCGCTCGATACTAAACTCAAAGGGGCGCTACAGGACATGGGGCAATGGCTGATTGGCACAGCACTGGGCGTGGTAGTGGTGACCTTGTGTAATTTGTTTGCGCTTTATTTATTGGATTTTAAAAGTCGCCAGTCGCAACTGGCATTACATCTGGCACTGGGGGCGCGTCAATCCAGGCTGTTTCGTCAGGTGTTGTGCCATGCGGTTGCGCTGTTTGCACTGGCGGCCCTGGTGGCAACGGGACTGGCACCGGGCTTAATGGCGCTGGTGCAATACTGGGGAGAGGATATTCTGGGCAGTATTACCTGGTTGCAGTTGTCCTGGCATGCTTATTTGGGAATGTGGGTCGTGGCGTTGTTGCTGGCCTGGGGGTTTGCTCGTAGTGTCTTTACCTTTGTTGACGTGCGTGGGCTCAGGCAGCAACTCAGTGGCTCTGGTAAAGGTCAGGCAAAGCAATTACCAGGCTGGTTAAGTCAATTACTGATCAATGCGCAGCTGACGATAGGCATGGTGGTGCTGTGTTTTAGCCTCTGGTTGTTAAGTCATTACGGTGCACAGATTGGCAAAGCACAGGGCTTTGATGACACGGGCTTAATCCAGGTGCAGATGCAGCAGCTGGATTTTGAGCGCGGCGAACAAAAGGCCCGGGCACGACGTCAACTCAGTGAAGCCAATATTGCAACCTTGCTGGTTCAGCCTCAGATAGCCGCGGCCAGTTTGGCTGCCAATGATCCACTGGAAATGTCGTGGGTTGAACCTATCAGTACGGTGCCTGACAGTGCCCGGCAACTGACCGCTTTTGGGCAATGGAGTGGCGTGGGTTACTTTGAAACCATCGGCCAACGCGTGCTGGCAGGTCAGGCGTTCAGTGCGGATCAACTGACGCTGGATGCCCCGGCAGAGGTGGTGATCATTAACCAAAGCCTGGCTGGTAAATTAGGCCTGACGCTGCAAGATGTCGGGACTACTTTATATTCTCGTAATCAGCGCCCGGTGAGATTGCAAGCCATTGTAGAAGATATCTATTCGCCGACCCTGGGGACGCCGGACATAGTGTATCTGCCACACAACTTTTTTGTCAGTAATCTGATTATCCGCTTGAAGCCGGGACAGTCGCTCGCAAAATCTGATCTGAATGCCCTGCTGCGCGTACAAGATACTACGCAAAGTGTATTTCAGTTAACCAGTATGACGGCGCGTGCCGCTGCGCTGAGTAAATCGGCCCGGCTCAGTGCCTATACGGGGATCGCCCTGAGTTTGTTGATGCTGCTGTTGGTCGGCGCTGGCTTATATGGGATGTTGGGCTACCTGGCGCTGTTGTCTGCACCGGTGTGGCTCATCAAGTGGCAGGTGGGTGCCAAGGCGGGCACGTTGCTAAAAGAGCAATTGATCGGGCGGTTTTGTCAGGTCTTACCAGTTGCTTTTGTGGCATTGTTGTTACTTACTCTGCTGTGCTGGGTATTTAAAGCGGCTTTGATGGGTCTAATAACTAGCTTTTTGATGGCTGTTACTTTCATGTTTTTAATGGTTTTATTGCTGGACTATTACCATACTAAAAGCCAACTGAGAGATTTTTGCTAAATTAGTAACAGATTCTTACAAATGTCACGTTATTGAACGTCTCTATATTGGTAAGATAGGCGGTAGGAAAATATCAATAGGTAAAGTCATGAAAGCACAAGCACTAAAATGGATCTTTCCCGTTGTGGCGTTGGGCCTTGGGGTGGCAGGCTTTTCAGCCATCAACGCGGTCGCAAAGGGTGAGGAAGATAAACAGGTCGTTGATACACGTCCTGTGGTACAGGTCGAATCCGTTCAGGCACAGGATCATCAAGTTCTTATCCAGAGCTATGGTGAAGTCACACCGCTTGAAACAACCCAGTTGTCTGTTCAGGTAGCAGGCGAAGTCGTTTACTGGCATCCCAGCTTTTTGGCGGGCGGCGTGGTTGCGAAGGGCGATATTCTGCTCAGCATAGAGAAAGACAATTACGAAGCGGCGGTGTTACAGGCGGAAGCTCAGCTGGCCAGTGCTGAAGCGGCATTGATTGAAGAGCAGGCACAGGCAGACGTGGCAGCAGATGAAGCCAAACGTTTCCCTAACAAAAAACACACCGACCTGTTTTTGCGCAAACCTCAGGTGATGAGTGCCAAAGCGGCGGTTAAATCTGCCAAGGCCGCATTAATGCGTGCCCAGCGTGACCTGGATAATTGTGATGTGGTTGCACCTTTCAATGGTTTGATAGTGTCTCGTGACGTGGGCCTGGGTCAGTTTGTGTCAACGGGCAGTGTGGTTGCCCAGCTTAATAACATTGAGCAAGCCGAAGTGGTGATCCCCATCGCAGGTTTCGATTCGGTGTTTTTACCTGAAACCGTGGGTGGTACCAAAGCGACTGTATTTAACAAAGGGGTGAATAGCTTTACCCGCGAAGCGCAGATCCATCGTGACCTGGGCACCGTTGACACCCAAACACGTATGAGCAACCTGGTCGTGCGTATCGAAGATCCATACGGTCTGAACAGTGACAAGCCAAAAGTGAAGTTTGGTACTTATGTACAGGTGAGCTTTTTAGGTAAAACGCTCAAACAAATCTATCGTTTGCCACAAGAGCTGGTCAATAACCAGACGGTTTGGTTGATCAATGACAATGCTGAGCTTGAGCCTCGTGAGGTGCAGGTGGTCCGCGAGGAAGGGGAATACTTCCTGGTGGGTGCCGGACTGAACAACAGTGACAAGGTAGTTGTCACCTTACCTGAATATCCACAGCGTGGTATGGCGGTGAAAGTTGCCGGTGCAGATGAGACCAATGCGCAGGGCTCTGGCCTGGAAAAGCTATAACGGCAGGGACGGATAATGAGTGAACAACCAACACCAAAGCAAACGGGGCTGATAGCCTACTTTGCGCATAACTCGGTCGCTGCGAATCTGATGATGTTTTTTATCCTGATCATGGGGATCATCAGTTACTTTACGATCCAGCGCCAGATGTTTCCGAGTATTGAGCTCAATCTCATCTCGGTTAATGCGACCTATCCGGGCGCTTCGCCACAGGAAATTGAAGAAAGTATCCTGATAAAGGTAGAAGAAGCACTGAAAGATGTGACGGAAATAGACAAGGCGGTTTATCGTGCCTACCGTAACGGCGGTAGCGTGCAGTTGGAGATTGACACCAGTGCAGAGCTGGCCGACGTCGCCGACAAAGTACGATCCCGGGTCGACGGTATCGCAACCTTCCCGGCTTCGATGGAGCCGATCCGTGTGCAACAAATAGAGTTTACTCAGGATGTTGTACAGATGGCCCTGGTGGCTGATCTGCCTCTGACACAACTGAAGCCGCTAGCGAAAGAAGTCGAAGACGAGCTGTTGCAGCTGTCTAATATTTCTTTGGTCGATCGTAATATGCCGGAATATGAAATTGCCATTGAAGTTGACCCGGATGCGCTGCGCCGTTACAACATGTCGATGGAAGAAGTGGCTATGGCGATCAGCCGCTACTCAACCAATGTCTCAGCCGGTCAGATCCGGACCAATTCGGGCTTAATCTCAGTACGGGTCGAAAATCAGAAATACCGTGGTAACGAGTTCCGCCGTATCCCGGTTAAAGTGGGCGAAAACGGCGCTAAAGTGCTGTTGCAGGATGTTGCAGAAATCAAAGACGCTTTCATTGAAGGTGAATTCTACTTTCAACTTAACGGCGTGAATGCAGCTTACCTGTCGGTGAAAGCGACCAATGATCAAAACATGGTACCAATCGCCAATACGATCCACTCTTATATTGAAGCGAAGAATAAAACGCTGCCGGAAGGGGTTGAGTTAACGGCCTTTGTGGACATGACTTACTACCTTGAAGCCCGTCTGGCCATGATGAAAAAGAATATGTTCCAGGGGGCGATTCTGGTCGCCATTATGCTGAGCATTTTCTTACGCTTTAAGCTCGCGTTCTGGGTCATGGTGGGTCTGCCTGTGTGCTTCCTGGGCGCCATTATGATGATGCCAGTATTTGGCATCAGCATGAACATTGTGTCTCTGTTTGCCTTTATCATGGTGCTGGGGATCGTGGTGGATGACGCCATTGTCATCGGTGAAGCCGCCTATACCGAAATTGAGCGTAAAGGACCTGGCGTGAATAACGTGGTGGTTGGCGCGAAACGGGTCGCCACACCGGCCACATTCGGGGTGTTGACGACTATGGCGGTGTTTGCCCCTATGGTGTTGTCGAGTGGCCCGGAAGCGGCATTCTTCAAATCGATAGCGGTTGTGGTGATGCTGTGTCTGGCCTTCAGTCTGATTGAGTCTAAGTGGATCCTGCCAGCACACATTGGCCATACCAAGTTTTCACCGATGCGTGAGGGCAGCTGGCGTGCGAAGTTCAACACGCGTTTCTTCGCCTTTGTGAATGGGCCTTACCGCAACCTCATTGAAACCTGTGTACAGTGGCGCTGGACGGTGCTGTGTGGCTTTGTTGGTATGCTCATACTGAGCGTATCACTGATCACCTCGAATCAGGTCAGGTTTGTGGCAATGCCCAAAGTACCGCACGATTACCCTATGGTGAAACTGACCCTGAACGACAATGCCTCGGACTCGCAAACGCTGGAAGCGCTGACCACCATCGAAAACATGATGTTGAAGGTGGAAGACGAGATTGAGCAGGAATATGGACAGCGCATGATCAAAGACATCATGGTCTGGAATGAGGGTCGTACAGAAGGCAACGTGCTGGCGGTATTGGTAGAAGAAGATGACCGTCCGTTTGATGCCTTTGAGCTGTCGCGTCGCTGGCGTGAAAACATGCCGGACATTGCCGGTGTGAAGTCTTTGCTCGTAATTGATGACGTTAACGATGAAGGCCAGGGGCAGGGCGAGTTTGGCTATCTGCTGTATGGTCCGGATATTGATATGCTCAATGCTGCGGGTCGCCAGTTTATTTCTATGCTGCAACAGGAAAAAGGTCTGTTTGATGTGAGTTCAAGTATCGACCCGGAGAGCAAAGAAGTGCAGTTGGTGCTCAAGCAGGTGGCGTATGACCTGAACCTGAGTCTGTCAGACATTGCTAACCAGGTAGGCATGAGCTTCTATGGTGGGGAAGCGCAACGTGTGATCCGCGATGGTGAAGAAATCAAGGTGATGGTGCGTTATCCGCGCCTGGACAGGGAAGCCTTCTCATCACTGAAGCATACGGTCATCACAACGCCTGAGGGCAAAGATGTGATGCTGGGCGATGTGGTTGAGTTCGTGGAGCGCCCGGGTGTGAGCTATATTCGCCGTGAAAATGGCTACCGCACTGTGTATATCTACGGCAACATTGATGAGCAAGTCATTGAACCCAATCAGGTGGTTGAGAACATCAAAGATAACCTGTTGCCTAAGCTGTTTGAACAGTTCCCTGAGGTGAAGACCGAACTGGGCGGTGATATCGAAGAAGATCAGGCACAGGCCAATGAGCAAATGATGTTCTTCATTGCAGGTATGTTTATTGTCTATATCTTACTGGCGGTGCCGCTGAAGAGTTATGGTCAGCCGTTAATCATTATGTCGGTGATCCCGTTCAGCCTGGTCGGTGCCATCTGGGGCCACTGGTTCTTTGGTCTGGATATGAGCATGATGTCGACTTATGGTCTGATTGCGGCGGCGGGGGTTGTGATCAACGACTCGCTGGTCATGACCGATTATGTGAACCAGGTCAGAAAACAAGGCGTGAAGCTGAAAGATGCCGTAGTTGAAGCCGGGTGTGCGCGTTTCAGGGCAATTACCCTGACGTCTATCACCACCTTTGCCGGTGTTATGCCCATCATCTTTGAGACCAGCTTGCAGGCTAAGTTTGTGATCCCCATGGCGGTATCACTGGGCTTTGCAGTGCTGTTTGCGACCTTAATCACCTTAGTGCTGGTACCGTGTCTGTACATCATATTAATTGATGTCAGCAAGATATTTGGCAAAGTGTTTGGTGTGTTTGGTAAAGCCGGGCAGCTGTTTAACCGCAACAAGGTGAGTCAGCAGCAAGGTTAACTGACTGTCATAAAGATACTTTTAAAGGCCAGCATTCGCTGGCCTTTTTCTTTTGCAGATAGAATCTCTGCGGCTCACAGTGAATTAAATGACATCTCAGGCGTTTATTTGCTATGTTAGGATCACAACGGTTTTTAACAAATTAGGAACAAGTGAGTGACCAAAACCCTGACCCCGCCAGTGGCTAAAAAAGTGCCACACACCATGACACATCACCAACACCAAAGGACAGACAACTACTACTGGATGCGTGACGATAAACGTCAGGACGCCGAAATATTAGACCATTTACATGCTGAGAATGCCTATTGTGAGGCGATGATGACGGCGCATAAAGGGCTACAGGACCAGTTATTTGAAGAAATGAAAGGTCGCATTGTCAAAGATGACAGCACGGTGCCGGTTAAGGACGGGCGTTTTTGGTATATGAGCGAAGTCAGTGGCGACGATGAATATTCGCGTCACTATCGTGGCAGCGATGAAGCCATGACGGATAAGCAATTACTGCTGGATGTTAATCAGCTGGCGCAGGCTTACGAGTTTTTTGAACTGGGTGATATTGCCGTCAGCCCTAATGACAATTTGCTGGCCTACAGTGAAGATACGGACGGCCGGCGTATTTATACTGTGCGCTTTAAAGACCTGCAAAGCGGCGAGATGCTGAGTGACGTACTGACTGAAACCGAAGGTGAAGTGGTCTGGGCTAACGACAGCAAAACCGTGTTTTATGTCCGTAAAGACTTGCAAACCCTGCTGGGATATCAGGTCTATCGCCACGTTTTGGGGACGCCGCAAAGTGACGACCAGCTGGTGTATGAAGAGCAGGATCGTCAGTTCTATATGGGTCTGGGTAAGAGCCGTGATGAAAGTGAAATCTATATTCATCTGGCGGCGACAGAAACCACAGATATCCTGGCGTTGTCGGCTGATGAGCCGCTGGGTGAGTTTGAGCCTTTGCTGGCACGCACGCCAGGTCATGAATATGGGTTGGATAAGCTGGGCGAGTATTACTATCTGGTGTCGAACCGGGCTGCGAAAAACTTCCGCCTGTTGCGTGCCACCAAAGATACGCTGGCAGAACCAGAACAGTGGGAAGAGTTAATTGCACACCGTGAACACGTGCTGCTTGAAGGCATGGAATTGTTCCATAGCCACTATGTGGTCACAGAGCGTGAGCGCGGCCAGATCCGCTTTGTGGTGCATGACTATGCCGGACACAGTTATCAGCTGAAATTTGATGATGCCTGTTTCTACGCAGGCCTGGGCTATAACCCTGAACCCGACGCTCAGATGGTTCGGATCTATTATTCAAGCCTGACTACGCCAAGCAGTATTTATGACTTTGCATTGGATGGGGGCAAAAAGACCCTGAAGAAGCAACAGAAAGTCCTGGGTGAGTTTAACCCGGAGCACTATGCGTCTGAGCGATTACATATCCCTGTACGCGATGGTGTCGAAGTGCCGGTGTCACTGGTTTACCGTAAAGACAAATTCAATAAAGATGGCACTAATCCCTTGCTGCAATATGGCTATGGTGCTTACGGGATCACCATAGATCCGAACTTCTCCAGTAACACGCTGAGCCTGCTGGACCGTGGATTTGTGTATGCCATTGCGCATATTCGTGGTTCAGAAATGCTGGGTCGTCACTGGTATGAGCAAGGTAAAAAAGCGCATAAGCAAAACAGTTTTAACGATTTTGAAGATGTAACCCGGGCGTTGGTTGAGCAAGGCTATGGTGCTGCGGATAAAGTGTTTGCTTCTGGTGGCAGTGCCGGTGGTCTGCTGATGGGGGCCGTGGTGAATCAGGCGCCTGGGCTATATCGTGGTATCGGTTGTCATGTGCCGTTTTTGGATGTGCTCACAACCATGCTGGATGAAAGCATCCCGCTGACCACCAATGAATATGACGAGTGGGGGAACCCCAATGATGAGGCGTATTATCGCACCATTTTGGCCTACTCACCCTATGACAACCTGCGCGCAGGGGACTATCCTAATATTCTGGTAACAACCGGCCTGCATGATTCTCAGGTGCAGTATTGGGAGCCAATGAAGTGGGTGGCTAAGCTACGAGAGTTAAAAACCGATAACAATCAACTGTTGTTTAAAACCGATATGGATGCCGGACACGGAGGCGCTTCAGGTCGCTTTAAGAGCCTGCATGAAAAAGCCCTGGAAATGGCTTTCTTTATCGGCTTGCTGGAGCACTAACCGGTGCAACCGCCGGTTGGCATCTGTCAGCCGGTTTGCCGGGAAACGTGACACAGGTGATACAAACGTTTGGAGAGCAAGGTATGTTTGCAGCACATGGAAAATGGCAAATCGACATTGTGCCGCCAGTGATATTTGTAAATCTGATTGGCGCATTTAATCGTGAAGGAGTGCGGGCGTTTGAGCAGCATGCGCTGACTGAGATCGCGCCTTATACAGCAGGTGCGCTAAAGCGTGTGGTGATTAACCTGACCCAGTGTGAACTGGCAACCGCAGACAGTCTGGCTGCATTACAGGTGTATTTTGCCGATGTGGCCCAGCGTGGTTATCAGGAAATTGATTTTATCGGGGTGAACGCGTTGTCGCGTCAGTTGCTGACACAACTGTGGCAGACACACCCGGTGAAAGTGTTATTTTACCTGGATGCGGATGCTTACCTGGTCCAGCACCCGCATTATCGTGATGCGACGTCCTGGCTGAGCTGAGCCGCCTGGTTTGAGGTGGAGGGCGTGCCCTCCACTTATCATCGAGTGTTATGCAAGGTACGCTTTAAGCATCCACACCAGTTTTTCCTGCTCTTTGATGTAATCACTCATCATTGCTGCGGTGCCTTCATCGCTGGCATCACCCGCCTGCTCCAGAATATCGCGCTGCATTTTAATCAAAGTAGTAAAGCCATCCAGTAAGCGTTTTACTGCTTCCTGACCATCACTGATCCCTTTCGCTTCACTGATTTGACTGTGCTCCAGGTAATCGCTGAAGGCGTGCAAAGGAGTGCCTTCAATGGTCAGGATACGCTCTGCGATTTCATCGACCTGAAGCAGTAACTGGTTATAAATTTCTTCAAACTTAACGTGTAACTCGAAGAAGTTACGGCCTTTGATGTTCCAGTGAACACTGCGGGCATTCATATACTGGATCTGGTAACTACTTAACAGGGTATTGAGGCTGCCTACCAGTGCCTGACTTTTCTGACTGTCTAATCCAATACTGTTGCTCATTGTTTACTCCTGTACTGTGGTTAAAAAAGAAGACGCGACATGGTGCGTCTGATTGATGCTTAGTGTGACTAAAAAGGCGGCAGATGCCAAATGGGAAAAGTCGATTGCAGGTATCGAGATTATTGAAGACAGTGCGGCTACGCAGGGAACTCTCGGTTGGAAAAAATAAGATATAGCAGCAGCTTAGCTCGGGTGTTAAGAATGCTTAAAGTTTGCCAGTTTGACACGTTGCGCCCCAACAACGACTGCTAAGTTGATCTATCTCAAACGTAAAATGGGTTGTCTTTTCGCCACAACAGCGCTTTGATTTAGGTCAAAATTTCCACGATTCAGAGGCGCATAATGAACTTAACAGGCACAGAGCGTGAACTTTTTCAGGGTAGTGTAAGTGCGCATCTGAGCCATCCCGTTAGGTTGTTATTTCGGTGTGCCAGAGCACAAATACTGTGCAGCACCCAAGGAGCGTATCATGCAAGGTAAAACCCCTTCTCAACATAAATCCGAAATCGCTGTCGTGGTGATAGCACTGTTGACCTTTGTTGTGGGCCTGGTTGGCCACCTGGCAGGTGCCAGCTATGCAAACTCAGATGCGTTCGGTTATATCGCCGCGCCCATTCCACTGATTGTGGGGATTATCGCATTGGTGGCGTACAAAATTGCAGCCAACGGCGATCATTAATTACGTTCGAGTACGTCGACGATGTAATCGAGTACCGTCCGGGAATAAATTAAGGTGGTGTGGCTGAGACGAAAGATCTTGTGCTCGGCCATGCCCTGCAATTTGGTTTCGTCCAGCAGCACGGTGCCATCGGAACGGCTGCCTTTTTTCAGCAACGGCATCAGACCAATGGGCAAGTCTCCGGCGATACTATAGAGCTTGGCTTTAAACGGCCAGTTTTGCTGTTGGCTGAGCAGGTATTCCACACTGTTTTTGAGCAGCATATCGAAGCCATGATCATGCATGTGTTTGGCGATATAGCTGCCTTTGTGTGGTGTCCCCAGGGTGATCACTTTGCTGATGGCCGCACTGGCGGCTGAATTGTGAGTGAGGTAATCCCGGGCCACCAGGCCACCCATTGAGTGGCAGACCAATGCGGCATCATGGCCCGCAACAAAAGCATCGATCTGTTCAAAGATAGCGTGTCTGTCGGGTGTCAGCGTGTTATAGCTGAGATTGAGGATGTCAAAGCCAAGCTTTTCCAGGCGTTCGCATAGCGGGCGCATGACAAATCCAGACATATACAATCCATGTAAGACGACCACTTTGGTTACTGCCATTGTTTTTACCTCTTTTGCACCCGGGTGAGCTTATCCTTGTAGTGTTTCGGGGATCAGGTGCACGCTGTGTTGCTCATCACTGAACCAAATCTCGCCATCCTGCACTGTGACGGTTAACGCCATTGTACGCGTTAGCATTTCAGCCATCACGCTGGTGGCGCTATAAGGCAGGCTGATGATTTTTAGGTTGCTATACTGGCGCAGGGTGTTTTGGTTCTTTTGCCACCATGGGCCCTGATTGTTCTCACCATACGTATAAAGTACCACTTTTTTGGCTCGATTGCTGGCTTTTTTCAGCCATTTTTCTTCCGGTAAGCCAACACTGAGCCACAGCTCGATTTCGTCACTGTAGTTTTTTAGCCAGATATCCGGCTCATCTTCGACGCATAAGCCTTTACTGAAACTGAGTCCATCCTGATATTCCAGAGCAAATGCCAGTAGCCTGACCATCACGCGTTGGGCGTTCTCTGATGGATGTTGTGCCAGCGTGACACTGATGTCCTGATACACATGACGGTCCATATCGCTGAGCGAGAGGTTGGCCTTTAAAATAGTTGATTTGAGTGCCATTGCCTGTCCAATTTAGCAAAAACGCCATTATATCGGTAAATACACATTTTGTGCGGGGAAAATCAGGCTGTTCTACGTTAGTCAAAATGCAGGTAGTAGCGGAACAGACACGCCTGCAAAAGTGCGCAACCAGGCAGCAACCAGAGCCCGTTAAAAGTCAGTGTGAGTATCAGCAGTATGGCGGGCAGGGTTGCGTAGAAAACAAGATGGCCATTGGTATAGCGACCGCACAGCCAGTGAACCGGCAAGCCAATGGCGAGCCAGCCTATCACAGAGAAAGCGAGGTAAAATGCTGAGAGGAGCGCGATGGTGGTAAACAGGCGCACCGTTTCCATTGGACCGGGGAAGTCATCAAACATCAAGGCCGTAATACCCAGCAATAGCAGCAGGCCGGTGTAAAAGACACTTTTTACTGCGGCACTGTCCCAGTTTCCTTTCAAAACACATGCTCCCTGTTCTGTGTAACCTGTTGCTGCATCTTTGATCCCCCAATATCCACGTTTATAGTACACTATGCGTTATTCATGTGTCGCGTGGCCGGGTTGCAGAAAGTATGTTTTCTGTGCGTCTACAGTCTGACACAGCCAGATTTAATAAGGTAGAAAACGATGAGCAGAACAGGTATCCAGTGGTTTCCGGGACATATGAACAAGGCGCGCAATGAGATCAAAGAGATCATGCCGCAGATGGATGTGATTATTGAAGTGCTGGATGCCCGCATACCCTACAGCAGCGAAAACCCCATGGTGGCGCAGTTGCGCGGCGACAAACCGGTCATCAAAATTATGAACAAGGCTGACCTGGCCGACCCTGAGCAGACTCAGGCCTGGATGGACTACTTTGAGCGCGAAGATGGCGTCAAAACCCTCGCATTTGGCCATGACAAGGGCAACGAGGTACAGCGGATCAATGCGCTGTGTAAAAAGCTGGCACCGCAAAAAGTGGGTCAGGATAAGCAGCTTAAGGCCATGATCATGGGGATCCCCAACGTCGGTAAATCTACCTTGATCAACATCTTGGCCGGACGAATTGTTGCTAAAACGGGCAACGAACCCGCGGTCACTAAGGCTCAACAGCGTATCAAGCTGGAAGACGGCATTATGCTGTATGACACGCCGGGCATGTTATGGCC
Source organism: Pseudoalteromonas ardens (assembly GCF_030125445.1). Taxonomy (NCBI): domain Bacteria; kingdom Pseudomonadati; phylum Pseudomonadota; class Gammaproteobacteria; order Alteromonadales; family Pseudoalteromonadaceae; genus Pseudoalteromonas; species Pseudoalteromonas ardens. Next base: position 46,851 of record NZ_JASJUV010000009.1, on the reverse strand, counting down.
AAAAGTAGAAAACGAAAACTCGGGTTATCGTTTGGCTGCCACCGGTGCCATTCGTGATACTGCGATCAATTATGAGGAAGTGGCCAGTTATACCGCAGAGTACCTGTTACAGGCTTATCCTCAGCTGTTGCAGGCACGCTATAAAATTGACGAGCTGCCCGAGTGCGACTGGACCTTTATTGAAATGGCCGGACGTAAGCGTGGTTGTATTCGCGGTGGCAATCAGGTCGATACGCACAAAATGTCGGAGATCCTGATCAACGAACTGCGCGATGCCGTCATTGGCCGTATCACCATGGAAACACCACAAATGCGGGATGAGGAAGAAGAGATGGTGGCTCAGTTGCGTCTGGCGGCAGAGGCCAAGAAAGCAGCCAAAGAAGAAGAAAAGCGTCAGCGCCGCGCGCGCGCGCGTAAAAACCGCCGTTAATCTGTGGGGTTGGAGTAAAAATCAGGCATAAAAAAAGCCCGGGGCAGGGCTTTTTTATTTCATATCTACCGTCACCGATATGAGCAATGTAGCAAGTAAAATGTGAGTTGGTTGCCTGTGAGCCACATCAAGGGGCGTTAATGTTTTTCACCTGCAACCAGAGCTTTTTGCGTAAGCAACACGTACTTCTGAGTCGAGAAACAAACTGAGTACTACAACAAAGTGAGCCGTCAATCTCGCTTTGTTGATAATGATTATCAGTTAGATCTTTGCGGGTGTCAACACCTATTTGAAATTAATTCTCATTTACGTTTTGTGGTTTGATCATCAGGCCGTAAATTTCAGGCATAAAAAAAGCCCTGAGCAGGGCTTTTCGATTTCATATCTACCGTCACCGATATGAGCAATGTAGCAAGTAATATAGTGGGTTGCCTGTGAGCTGCACCGAGGGGCGTCAGTGCTTTACACCTGCAACCTAAGCTTTTTTGCGTGAGCAACACGTACTTATTCTGGGTCGAAAACAAGTTAAAACATCAACAAATTGAGCCGTCAGCCTCGCCTTGTTGATAATGATTATCAATTAGATTTGTGCGAATGTCAACACCTATTTGAAATTAATTCTCATTTGCGTTTTTGTAATTAGATCATCAGGCAGTAAATTTCAGGCATAAAAAAAGCCCTGAGCAGGGCTTTTTATGTTCATATCTACCGTCACCGATATGAGCAATGTAGCAAGTAAAATAGTAAGTTGGTTGCAAGCATCCTGCATTAAGGGGCGTTAATACTTAACACCTGCAACCTGCGCTGTTTACGTGCGCATCACGTGTTTCAGGGTCGAGAAACAAATTACGTACTTCGACAAAGTGAGCCGTCAATCTCGCTTTGTTGAGATTGATTATCAATTAGATCTTTGTGCCTGTCAATAATTTTTGAAAATAATTCTCATTTAGTTTGTTTCTTCCTGCTTGCAGTTGTATCCGTTGATGTTGTGCAGGGCATTACACAGGCGTTGTTGATAATGTGGCTGGAACTGAGTTGTCAGGGAGAATACGAAAGGGAGCCTGTCTTCATTTAGAAATGAAAAAAGCCCTGAGGAGGGCTTTTTGGGATCATATCTACCGTCACCGATATGAGCAATGTAGCAAGTAAAATATAAAATGGTTGTTGAGTTACACCAAGGGGCGTCAATGTAACTCATTAACAACCAGTGCTGTTATCGTGCGCGACACGCGTTTCAGGGTCGAGAAACAATTAGAGTAACAAAATGAACCGTCAAGTCACTTTGTTGAGATTGATTATCAATTAGATCTTTGTGCCTGTCAATTGCTTTTTGAAAGTAATTCTCATTTATATTTTGAGGTGAGCTGTGTGTGGTATTGTGGATCTATTTTATGAATTTATGCATGACGTGTATCTATACTGTAAACAAGTAAGCTGTTAGTCTGGCTTTGCTTGAATAGCTAAAAGGAATTTATAATGGCCACTTGTTTTTTGCCAGTTGCAGCCGTAGCCGCATTCAGCCTGCCTGCATATGCCCTGGACTCTTTTGATATCAACACCCAGTTACTTTCTTTTGCCTCTCAAGGCCATACAATTTATCTGGAGACATCGCCTGTACCACATTCAGGGCAACTGATACGTCTGCGCTTTTGGGCGCAATGCAAGGGTCAGCAATGCGATGACCCGCGCTTTGTACGACAGATGGTCCGTGATCTGGAATGGGCGATGCCACGAGAGGCGATCGGCGTGTCAGACAAAGCGGATGTTCTGCCCTGTCAAAATGTGCTTGAGGGGTGCTGGCCGAGTTTGAATTCAACTCGTATGCTGCTGGAAACGGATGTGACATCTCAGGAGTTGACTTCATTTGACCTGAACATTTTTGATTTGTTAATCATTTCTATGACCCCAGAATCCGGCTCGGTGATCCCTACACAGGCCTGCACTCGTGAGGCGCGACCGGGTCTTTGTATGGTGAACGATAACTTTCAGTTTACCACGCTCAGCCCAACGTCATTTTCGGTAACCTATGAGGCGAACTGGAATGATGCGGATCAGCGCGATGATGAGCAGGAGCTCCACCGCTTTACTCAAAGACAAGGTTATCATTGCAAAGAGCAGGCACACACCCTGGCGTCGCATGTGCGGGTAACACTGACATGCGAGCATCAGGGTGAGTAAAGGCGCGGGCTTAGTGTGCTTGCAGCCAGTAATAGTAGTCGGTGGCATCGTGAATATCGACGCGCTGTTGCGCCGCTTCCAGCTCACCAATGACCTGGTGTAAATGGGCAGGGCTTTGCCAGGTATTGCTGACATCTACGCTCAGCCTCACCGAAAAGGTGGGGGAAGCCAATGCCCGTTCATCAGCGGTGGCATTCAAAATGGAGGCGCTGTTATCCCGCTCGTAAGCCATAATTGAAATCCCATCCAGCACTTCTTCAAGTGCGGCTAAAAAGGCCTTCCCCTGATCGGCCCAGCCAATTTTTGCCGAGCTGTCATACCAGGTGGGAATATCGGCGTACAACCTTAACTGCGCCATACCCTGATCATCCAGCAAAGCCCTGATGGCTTTGAATGTATCTATGAGCTGCCACAACAACGCCTGACGAGACTGGGGTGTGCCTTGCTTCCATTCAGCCAGTGCATGAGGCTCAATATCCAGATGCAGTGCAGTAAATTCAGCATCAGGCGCTGCATTGCGCTGATAATCAATAAGGCGGGTTTGTAATTTGTTGAGCATTTTGCTGTGATTTTGCGCGAAAACCCAGGTATTTTGCGCCATCAGGTAATGTGACTGAATACCATGCGCAGCCAGTGTTTGATTCCACTGTGCAACGGCCTGAGACTGTGTTTGTGTATATTGTCCGTAGGAGCCGTAAACAGCAGTGATATGTTGTTGTTGCAGCAAATCGATCAGTGTCTGCTGCGTCGACTGGCTGGTGATCATAGCGGATGCCCCCAGCGGATCTCCGCCTTTTTTCCACAGCCAGGTTGCGCGTTCTGTCGCTTGTGCACAGGCACTGGTGGTCAGCGCCAGTGCCAAGAGTGTTCCCAGAGAAGTGTTGCTTATAGCCATGTTTTGTTCCCTTTATAGTTGTTCGATAGTCGGTGAACCCCCTCAGTAAGGATCTGCTTGGGTGCTCGATCCCGGTGCCAAATTGCCGTATAACTAACCTTAAATAACAAAAAATCAACAGGACATGTATGCTGAGTTTACTTGGCTTAATCGGCGCACTGGCGTTACTGATTGGCCTGACCCTGCGAGGGGTCAACTTGTTTATCGCTGCGCCTCTGTGCGCATTAATCGTGGCGCTGACCAGTGACATTGCTATTTTTAATGCCACCGCTGGTCAACCCTTTGTGTCTCTCTATATGGCCGGATTTGCCGGGTTTTTGCAAGCCTGGTTTTTAATGTTCTTGCTGGGCTCCCTGTTTGGCAAGTTTATGGAAGACAGCGGGGCCGCGGATGCCATTGCCCATTATGTGATTGGCAAAATCGGCATGAAATACGCGGTGTTAGCTGTGGTGCTGGCCTGTGCTTTGCTGACCTATGGCGGCGTCAGCGTGTTCATTGTTGCCTTTTCTGTCTACCCGATGGCGCTCAGTCTGTTCAAAGATGCTAACTTGCCCCGGCGCTTTATCCCGGCGGTGCTGGCATTTGGTTCCGTGACCTTTACCATGACCTCTGCGGGGTCGCCCGAAATTCAGAACTGGATCCCAATCAAATACCTGGGGACTTCGCCCTATGCTGCCTGGCAGGAAAGTCTGGTGGTGGCTATTTTTATGGCGGGATTAGGGTATGTGTTATTGAGCTGGATGATCCGCCGGGCGGTGGCCAATGGCGAATGTTTTGTGGCCCGGGATAATGACCCTGAACAGATCCAGCGCAACTTACCGCACCCGATCACGGGTTTATTGCCCTTGCTGGTCGTGTTGATTTTGTCATTTACTCTGCATAGCACACTCCAGCAAAACGCGCTGATCGTCGCATTACTGGGGGGAGTGCTGACGATATTAGCGATTAACTTCAGGCATTTTCATAATTTATCTCAGGCGGTGAACTTAGGCACCACAGGGGCTTTGGTGGCGATCGGCAACACGGCTGCGGTGGTCGGGTTCGGTGCGGTTGCCAAAGGCACGCCGGCCTTCAATGAGGCCGTTGCCCTGATGACCAGTATTCCCGGCAACGAACTGCTCGGTGCCGCGATTGCGGTCAGCGTGATCGCCGCACTGACAGGGTCGGCATCGGGTGGACAGGCCATTGCTTTGCCCTTGGTTGCGCCTCATTATCTCGACTTAGGCGTGGATGCCAGTCAGCTTCACCGGGTGGTGGCGATCAGCTCAGGTGCACTCGACACTTTGCCGCACAATGGCTATGTCGTGACCACAGTGCGGGCGATCTGTGGCGAGAAGCATCAGGATGCGTACTGGCCATTGGCGGTGTTGACTGTCTTGGTGCCTTTGTTGGGGGTTGGGCTGATCCTGGGCTTGTTTATCTGGTTTTAGCGCCCTCAAAGCAGACGCTATGCTCAGGGGCGAGATCATCGTCAAAGCCCCTATTTTAGGTAAGCCCGGGCAGCAATCAGCGGTTATTTAGGCGATTAAAATGGTCGCTGATTAGGCTCGTTCATCACACTTTGGCTACTAGATAAAATGGGGACAGCCTTTATCTGACGGCGTTTTCGAACGCATAAAAGCCATCTAAGCAAAATACATTCCAGTAGAAACCACTTTTTTCTCAAATTGATTGCATTTTAGACGACTTGAAGGATGATGTTCGCCTAAAGAGGTGATATACTCCCGCCGAATAATTTTTCTACTTTAAATAGAGCAAAACAATGGCAGATTTATCAAAGTACAGAAACATTGGTATTTTCGCGCACGTTGATGCGGGTAAAACTACCACCACTGAGCGTATACTAAAGCTTACTGGTAAAATTCATAAAACCGGTGAAGTACACGACGGTGAGTCTACAACTGACTTCATGGAGCAGGAAGCTGAGCGTGGTATTACAATCCAGTCAGCTGCGGTAACTTGTGAGTGGAAAGGCCACCGCTTAAACGTTATCGACACTCCTGGACACGTTGACTTCACAGTTGAAGTATATCGTTCACTGAAAGTACTTGACGGTGGTATCGGTGTATTCTGTGGATCTGGCGGTGTTGAGCCTCAGTCAGAAACTAACTGGCGTTACGCGAACGAATCAGAAGTTGCACGTTGTATCTTCGTAAACAAGCTTGACCGTATGGGTGCTGATTTCTACCGCGTAGTAGATCAGGTTCAAAACGTACTTGCTGCTAACCCACTTGTTATGACACTGCCTATCGGTATCGAAGACGAGTTCTGTGGTGTTGTAGACGTACTTGAGAAGAAAGCGTACGTTTGGGATGAGACAGGTCTTCCTGAAAACTACGAGATCCAAGACGTTCCTGCAGACATGGTTGACAAAGTTGAAGAATACCATGAAATGCTGATCGAAACTGCGGTTGAGCAAGACGACGACCTGATGGAAGCGTACATGGAAGGTGAAATGCCTTCTCTTGAGCAAATCAAAGCATGTATCCGTAAAGGTACACGTGATCTGGCGTTCTTCCCAACTTACTGTGGTTCTGCATTCAAAAACAAAGGTATGCAACTAGTACTAGATGCAGTTGTAGATTACCTACCTGCACCAACAGAAGTTGATCCTCAGCCGCTTACAGACAAAGACACTGGTGAGCCTACTGGTGAAGTTGCAACTGTAGACGCTGAGCAGCCGCTTAAAGCGCTTGCGTTTAAGATCATGGACGACCGTTTCGGTGCCCTGACCTTTATCCGTATCTACTCTGGTCGCATGAAGAAAGGTGACACAGTACTTAACTCTGCAACTGGTAAAACAGAGCGTATCGGCCGCATGGTTGAGATGCAAGCAGACGAGCGTAACGAACTGACTGAAGCACAAGCGGGTGACATCATCGCGGTTGTTGGTATGAAGAACGTTCAGACTGGTCACACACTATGTGATCCTAAGCACGAATGTACACTTGAAGCGATGATCTTCCCTGAGCCGGTAATCTCTATCGCGGTAGCACCTAAAGATAAAGGTGGTAACGAGAAGATGGGTATCGCGATCGGTAAGATGGTTGCAGAAGATCCTTCATTCCAGGTTGAAACTGACGAAGATTCAGGTGAAACCATCCTTAAAGGTATGGGTGAACTTCACCTTGACATCAAAGTTGATATCCTTAAGCGTACTTACGGTGTTGAACTTGTTGTTGGTCAGCCTCAGGTTGCTTACCGTGAAACTATCACGCAAGAAGTTGAAGATAGCTACACGCACAAGAAACAGTCTGGTGGTTCTGGTCAGTTCGGTAAGATCGACTACCGCATCAAGCCTGGTGAGCCTAACTCTGGCTACACTTTCTCATCTTCAGTTGTTGGTGGTAACGTTCCTAAGGAATTCTGGCCAGCCGTTGAGAAAGGCTTCAAGATGATGATGGACGAAGGTGTTCTAGCTGGCTTCCCAGTACTAGACGTTGAAGTTGAACTGTTCGACGGTGGTTTCCACGCAGTTGACTCATCAGCTATCGCTTTCGAAATCGCAGCGAAAGGCGCATTCCGTCAGTCAATCCCTAAAGCGGGTCCTCAACTTCTTGAGCCTGTGATGAAGGTTGACGTGTTCACACCAGAAGACAACGTAGGTGACGTAATCGGTGACCTTAACCGTCGTCGTGGTATGATCAAAGACCAAGAAGCTGGCGCAACTGGCGTACGTATCAAGGGTGAAGTACCACTATCTGAAATGTTCGGATACATTGGTCACCTGCGTACTATCACGTCTGGTCGTGGTCAGTTCTCAATGGAGTTCTCTCACTATGCACCTTGCCCGGCAAACGTTGCTGACGCAGTAATCGCAGCTGAGAAAGAGAAAAAAGCAGCTAAGTAATTAGTTGACTGATTTCTGAAAAAGGCCGCATTCGCGGCCTTTTTTAATGTCTGAGTTTTCTGCTGTGTTGCACAATTCGGTAGTTCATTCATCTTGCTGAACAAAAATATAAATAAAATCATACCAGTTTTTTTCACCAGTCAGCGTCGCCTAACTATTGCTAAAAATCACATAAACGGACTTGATTTAGGGACTTTGCAACTTTATCATTAGGGTCCAGAGTCAGTCGATTCTGTATGTGATTGAGTAAAATTGGGAGGTACTCATGAGAACCATAGATTTGGATATCAGCTGGTTTGCAATTTTAGCCACAGTGTGTGGTATTTCGCTGTGTTATGTGATGATGAATTTGGTAGCGCTTCACGGCGTAGCATCGTCACTGGTGGTTGTATCATTGTCGGGTGTCGCTTTAATTGTGCTGATGACACTGACCGACAAGCGCTTTGTACATATCGACAAAGCAGGAATTTGTTATCGCACATGGGTGAAAACACGATATGTGCACGCAGACGAAATAGCGTCACTGGAGCTACAAAAGCTGGGTCCATTGCAATGCTTAAAGGTTGTCCTACATAACAACCGAAGAGTGTCTTTTCCTTATTGGTCCATAGATGATGATGAATTGCAAAAAGCAGCTCAGGTATTGTCTGTGCCGATATTAGGTAAAAATATCAAGTAAGAACTTGATGACCTATTAATTCACTTTGCTTCACCAAGTGAATTGATTAAAAACTGAGAGCAAACAAAAATGCGCCGCAAGGCGCATTTTTTTATCTTCTTTTTAGCGTGTGTAGCCTAAGCAAGTTTGTATGCTCAGGCCATCACATCAGCATCTTACTTTGTACGGCGACGCAGCAATGCCAGTGGTGCAGCAAACAGAGCTAACCAGCCCAGGCTGCCTGAGTCATCGTCGTCGTCATTGTCATCACCTTGTTTGACATCGATAACGTTAACAACAACCTGTACTTGCTCTGACAGGTTACCTGCGCTGTCTTGTGCCTGTACCATGAACTCGATACGGTTGTCGAATTCATAGTCCAGTTCGCCGGCTACAACAATCTGGCCAACTTCATTGACTGAAATAGCGCTTGTACCAGTCACAATAAAACGTTCGACCGGCGTCTCGTCTGCATCGGCATCGGAGAATTTAAGCATGCCAATCGCAGTGTTTATCGCTGTGTTTTCTGCGACATCAAAGCTTTGACCTGCTTCAATCACCGGACGTGGATCAACTGGCGGCTCCGCGGCTTCTGTTTTAATCTCCACAATCACAGGATCGTGGTCAGATGCACGGTAGGCATGCGGCGCGTATAGCTCTGCAATTTGTGCATCCGTTCTATATTCAGTGTTGTAGTCCAGCATACGCGGCTCATCAGCATTGATGTGCCAGTCTGTCGCATCTGTGATCTTCGCTAACAGTGAAGGCGATGCCACAGCATGGTCAAGGCTGCCCAGGCGTCCAGAGAAGGTATATGAGTAGCTCTGTGTGTCGCCGTCCACATGTGTCATAACATTGCTCAGACCTTTATCTGCGAAGGCACGCATTGGGTCTTCCATTGCATAGGCGTTCATATCACCCACCAGGATAACGTCTTCGTCGTCATTACCGGTCGGGTTGGTTGCCAGCCAGTCTGCAAACGCGTTTGCGCCTTCAGTACGGATGACATTCCAACAGCCCTGACCATCGCCCTGATCGGCATTATCACCGTCTGCGCTGCCACAGCCTTTCGACTTGAGGTGCGCAACGGCAACGGTAAACTCTTCGTTATTGTCTAGCTTGCGGAAGCTCTGTGCTGTTGGTGGGCGGTTACTGTAATCAAACGGCACTGCGGTTGTGAAGCTGGCAGTACCGGCTTCTTCTACTGTGTCGGTGCGGTAGATAATACCGGTTGTGATATCGTCGCCACCAATCATGTCGGTGTTGAAGTCGACGTATGCATACGTGTACTCAGACTCGGCATTGATTGCTTTCACCAAATCAGCGATAGCACTGTGCTCACCAAAGCCGTCATTTTCTATCTCCATCAGGCCAATAACATCGGCATCCAGTGCGGTGATAGCGGATACCAGTTTTGCTTCCTGACGGACCAGCTCTTCTGCTGTGTCTGCGCCACGAGGTGTCGGGAATCCTGCGCCCTGGCCGTCGCCATTGAAGTAATTCAGAACGTTAAAGCTTGCGATACGCAGGTCACCTTCACCTGCAAGCTCTGGTGCTTCTGCACGCTCATTGGTGTTATTGAAAGTCGGGGCTGTCGTCGGGTTTAGACGGTACTGACCAAAGCTGTAAGCAATAACGCCTTCCAGATTAGACACTGTGTCACCCAGACGGATGGTTTTGTATGCATCCAGGCCAGTACTTGGGTAAGGGATGACTTCTGGGTTCTGAACCGTTGAACCATCATCCATCAGCAGGAATTTTTTCTTGTTCTCTGCTTCCAGTGCATTGGCGTCATCACCAGGCATGGCCAATTGTGTACCCTGATAAAGGCGTTCTGTTGCCAGGCCAACCTCACCATAACGGCCCAGGTTATAGGTGTCAGCTACAACCATGTCATGTGACAGGCTAACCAACATGCCTTCTACGGCTTCCAGATCGCTGACTTCAGAGACGGGCAGTGTCAGCATCTGCGCCTGAACCTCTGCGCTACCACAGATTTCCAGTTGAGTGACATTGCCTAGCTGGGTGGCATTGTAAAATTCTTGAACGGTACCCTGAACACGTACCTGATCGCCAACGTTAACGTCGACGTCTTTGTAATAGACAAACAGACCTTCTGAGGTCATGCTGTCGTCGTCCATGTCATTGGCCAGTGACTGAACAAAGAAACCTTTAAGTTGGTTGTCTTCCTGAAGGTCAGCAGTTACAACGGCTTCAATAGTCACAACCTGATCTTTTAGCGGGCTTTCGTCTGCATTACCCTGAATCGCATTGATGGCTGTGGCGGCATCTCCGCACACTAGCGGTGCTGGTGTGTCATCGCCACCGTCATCGCCATCATCCCCACCGGTGTCACTACCGTGGCTTCCCAGACCTGAGAAATCATCTTTATCGAATTGTGTCCACTCGGCACTTGGATCAAAGGTAGCATCAAATGTTGTACGACCGGTTGTAATGTCGATGTTGCGACGCAGTGTTTTGTCTTTAGTGACAACTCCATTGCCTTCCCAGTTGCTGCCCGGATCAACACCGACCTGGCCAAAGCTGTCCAGCACTGTCTCGCCATTGCGTAATACAATCGCGTCGTCGCCATTGTGCCAGCTGCCGCTGTCGATTAACTGAGCTGCATCAAGGACCGTTTCACTCGCTCGATTGTATGCGATTACGTAGGTTTTACCTGCTGCGATCTCACCATTTAACTCAATAGTGTTAGACGCATCGGTACCACCATTGTTATAGAAGCTGAGCGTGTAGCCGCTCAGTGAAATGGGGCTGTCTGAAGTATTAAATAGCTCAATGGCTTTGTTGTATGAGCTACCTTCAATGTACTCTGACATGATGACCTGAGCCTGCACAGGGGCAGTTGCTGCGGCCACAAGGAGTGCCAGTGGAGTGAATTTTGTTTTTATCATGTTTTTTCCCGTGTGTAGTTTAAACCCAAATGGGTACATAAGCTTACGGGGGGTATGTTACACAAAAATGACACAATGTTAATCGTAAAAATGCAAAAAAGGAGCAATTTATTGCTCCTTTTTTAATAATTACCTATTATTTATTTATCATTCAACCAGATAGCGGCTTGCTTTGCAAAATAGGTCAATATGCCATCGGCACCGGCACGTTTAAAAGCGAGCAATGACTCCATAACGGTTGGTTTTTCTGCCAGCCAGCCATTGTCTATCGCCGCTTTGTGCATCGCATATTCGCCGCTCACCTGATAAGCAAAGGTGGGCACACCGAATTCATCTTTCACTCTGCGTACCACATCCAGGTATGGCATGCCTGGTTTAACCATCACCATATCCGCGCCTTCCTGAAGGTCTAATGCGACTTCACGTAACGCTTCATCTGAGTTAGCCGGATCCATCTGATAGGTCTTCTTATCAGCCCCTTTAAGGTTGCCTGCTGAGCCGACTGCATCACGGAACGGGCCGTAATAGCTGGATGCATACTTGGCAGAATAGGCCATAATGCGGGTATGAATGTGCCCGGCTTCCTCAAGAGCATCACGGATAGCACCAATACGACCATCCATCATATCTGAGGGGGCGACAATATCAGCGCCAGCCTCTGCATGAGACAGTGCTTGTTTGACGAGTACCTCTGTGGTGATATCGTTTATCACGTAACCTGCTTCGTCTATGATGCCGTCCTGACCATGTGTAGTGAATGGGTCCAGCGCCACATCGGTGATCACACCCAGCTCCGGACACTCGCTCTTAAGTGCGCGGACAGTGCGTTGTGCCAGTCCTTCCGGGCTGTAAGCTTCTTCCGCATGCAAGGATTTTTTGTCGCCAGGGGTAACCGGAAAAATGGCAACAGCAGGTACGCCCAGTGCCACCAGTTCTTTGGCTTCTTCTACTAAGAGGTCGATTGACAGGCGTTCAATGCCCGGCATAGACGGAATAGCTTCTTTGCGGTTCTTGCCTTCCAGGACGAACACTGGATAGATCAGATCGTTTACCGTGAGCGTGTTCTCACACATCATACGGCGGGAAAAGTCGTCTTTGCGCATACGGCGCATACGCGTATAGGGAAAAAGATCCAGTCCTGACTGAGCCACGTTAAGTCTCCTGCTTGGGTTGGTAAATACAGATCCGATTGCGGCCTTGTTGTTTGGCCATGTACAGGCCTTTATCAGCCAAATCGGTAAATAGTGTGGGGTTGTTGGTGTTCTGTGCGATGGCGCTGTAAACCCCGGCACTGGTGGTAAATTTAATATGATGACCGGCAACTTTCAGCTCATGGGCTTCAGTGGCCTGGCGGATCTGCTCGGCCAGCTCCAGTGCGCCTTCCTGTGAGGTGTTAGGCAGCAGGATCACAAACTCTTCGCCGCCATAGCGAAATACTTCATCATGGGGTCTTTTCAGGTGTTTTTCTATCAGCCGTGCGAAGGCACAAATGGTGTGATCCCCGGCGAGGTGCCCGTAGTTATCGTTTACTTTCTTGAAGAAGTCGATATCCAAAATGATCAGACTCAGTGTTGTTTGTTCCCTGCGTGAACGGCGCACTTCCATCATTAAACGCTTATCAAAGTAACGACGGTTCTTCACTTTGGTCATGGGGTCTTCCATGTTGAGCTTTTCCAGCTCATGGTTTTTCTCTTCCAGCTCCCTGAGCGTCACCTGAAGTTCAAAGGTACGTTCATCAATGCTGTTTTCCAGCTCCTCTTGTGCCTGCTCCTGCAGTTTGAGTTTTTCTTTGAGCAGGGCGTCTTCCGCCTGAGTGCGGGCAAGCTTGTGCTGCTGTGTTTTGATGTGCTTTTCCCGTTCAAGTATGAACTGCCGGGTCAGTACAAAGCTGATATAGAGGCTCAGGATCAAGTAGCAGATATAAGTCACCGGGCGGTCGAGCTGAGCGCCACCAAATAGACCCAACTCAAAGCCAAACTGGTAGCTGAGGGTGAGCAACAAAATGAGGTAGATCAGGAGGGCGGTGATTTTGGTCGTGCGACGGTAACGGCTACGCAAGGTGCAGACGATGTACCCCAAAACCAGGGTGAGTGCCATGCCATAGGCTGCAAAGGTCGCTTGCGTCAGCGGCAGGAGCTGGCTCAATAAGGTTAAGATCAGGCCCAGTACCAGCAGGTGCGTGAGTTTGCGGTCATGTTTTATTGGCAGCAGGTTAGGCAGGGCTTTGCTGCGCTGAATGGGGATCAGGGCCAGAGTGGAGAACATTACCAGTAGGCTTTGGCCATATTGCTGCAACCAGACGCTTGAACCATACAGGTAACGGTAACCAAACCCGTATAAGTGCACTATGAGCAACCAGAAGAGGCCGATAATAAGTGTGCCATGTAAAAAATAACGCCGACGAGTAAAACTATACAGGGTAAAGTTAATTGCGATCATGGCCAGTATAAACCCGGCCAGAATCCCATAGACCAGATTAAACTTGCTCTTGTACTTGAGGTATTCTATTGGATGCCAGAGGCTCAGCGGGATATTCAACGTACCATGATGGCTGAGTTGTAAATAGACCTGACTGTGGCTCTGTGCCGGCAGTTCGAGTGGAATGAGCTGAGCTTCATGCTTAATGGGGCGCTGCATCAGTGGCAGCGCGTCACCCAATGCCAGAGTCAGAAAAGAGGCATCGTCGTGGCGGATGTAGGCGGTGATTTTATCCAGTAAGTTGTTATCTATGCTCAATAGTAGCGGCACCTCAATGGGCCCCGGGTTGTGTAAAGACACGCGGATCCAGGCTTGGGTATTTGCGGGCGGCTTTAACGGCTGGCGCTGGCCTGATTGCCAGTTTGGATCACTGGCCAGTAATGTCTGAATGGTGTCGGCCTGGCTGAAAGTATACTGATAGGACAGTGCCTGGTGTTGCTTAAACTCAGCAGACACTTCCAGTGCCTGAACAGCACCGGATAAGCACAGCCAAAGTAGCAGCCAGCGCCACAACATCAGGCATTATTCCCTGATATCTGGAACAAGGTGTTGAAATTTTCCGTGGTTTGCCGGGCCAGTTGTGCCAGGGGGATGTCTTTGAGCGCAGCAACATGATGTGCAATCTCTGGCAGGTAAGCTGGCTCATTACGACGGGATTTAGGTTTCGGTTTGAGTGTTCTGGGAAGTAAGAAGGGCGCATCTGTTTCCAGCAGGATCCGATCTTGGGGAATATAACGCACTAACTCCCGTAAGGTTTCACCCCGGCGCTCATCGCACAGCCAGCCAGTCAGGCCAATCATCAGGCCATAATCCAGGTAATGGCGCAAAGCGTGCTTATCACCAGTAAAGCAATGTAGTACACCGCGTAGGGAAAATTCGTCCAGCATGCCACTGAGCGTATCAAATGCCTCGCGCTCATGCAGATACACCGGCATGTCGAGTGTCTGGGCCAGCTCTAGTTGCACACCGCAGATCAGTTGCTGCACCGGACGCGGTGAGTAGTCACGATTGAAGTCGAGTCCGCACTCGCCAATCGCAACCACGTGATCTTGTGCAGCCAGGTGGCGCAATTGGGCGATGAAATCGTCCGGCACATCTTTGGCGTCATGAGGGTGCACACCTGCAGTTGCATACTGATTGTATTCTTGCGCCAGTGCGAGACTTTGTTCACTGGTGAGTAAGTCACATCCAATCAGCAACATAGACGCCACGCCCTGGTCGGCCGCACGGGTCAGGATGGCTGCGCGATCGGTATCAAATTGCGTACTGGTCAGGTTGACGCCAGCGTCAATAAAGGTCGCCATCTAATCTACCCTTCTCACTTTTACTGAGCGGTTAGAGCCTTCTTTTTGCATGATGAAAGAATTGAAAGAGCCACGACGAATGGTCACTGTGTCCCCTTCTTTCGCAAAGAAGGCTTGTGTGCCAATCTGTTGCCAGCGTTGCTGGTTATCGAGCGTAAAGCGGCGTAATCCATTGGCGGATTTGCTTAGTTCTAATATGGTTGCGCTGATGACCTGCTCGCTGTCCTGTTTGTGTTCCAGGCCAAACGACTTGGTATCCGTTGCGGGTGGCTGAGAACGAACCGGATGTGACTTATTGGCATAGTCTGCGGCCAGTCGATCGTAACAGGCTAAGCGCTTGTCGTCGGATTGCAGCTGGCTGCATTTTTGTAATTTATGCGGCAGTTTACCTTTAGCATGAGCTGGCTGCATGCCAAGCACACTGGTAAATACCACTGCACCAATCAGCAACAAGGTGATGTTATTCATGGCTTTCTTCCTCAGCGATGGGCTTCTTGCTGTACAGTCTGGCTAACAGCAATCCTAATTCAAACAGCAGTGCCATAGGTACGGCGAGTAGTGTTTGCGATAACACATCTGGGGGCGTTAAAAACATTGCGACGACAAATACACCGACTATGATATAGGGTCGTTTTTGTGCCAGGCTTTGCGTGGTTGTGACGCCACTCCAGCACAACAGCATAATGGCCACGGGTATTTCAAATGCGACGCCGAATGCAAAGAACAGCTTTAAAATGAAGCCAAGATAGCTGCTGATATCCGGAGAGAGTGTCATCATGTCGGGACCCACGGCGGTAAAGAAGCCGAGAATAATGGGCATCACGACATAATAACAAAATGCAATACCGGCGTAAAACAGCAGGATACTGGACAGCAGAATGGGCATCAGCATGCGTTTTTCATGCTGATACAGGCCAGGTGCCAGAAACCCCCAGATTTGATGCAGTATCATAGGTACTGCCAGAAACAGCGATACAAACAGGGTTAGTTTAAAGGGCGCAAAGAAAGGGGCCGTGACATCCGTGGCTATCATAGTGCTGTTTGCGGGCAGGCTCTCAACCAATGGGGCTGCCACAAACGCATATATATCGTTGGCAAAATAAACCAAAGAAATAAAGATAATCAGGATGCTCAGTAACGCCTTAATTAGACGGTTTCTAAGCTCAATAAGGTGGCCAATAAAGCCACTGTTTGTCATATCTGACATGCAAAAACTCGTAAACGGTTAGTTTTGAGAGGACGGATCTTTGTCGTTTTTCGACGGATCTGGAGACTTGCTGTAGCTGTGGCGCACTGATTCTGCCGCTCGCTGCAACTCCTCAACCGATTGTTTGAGACCTGGGGAAATATTGTCCAGGCCCTGCTCTTCGGCTTTTTTCAGGTTGCTATGCAACTCGTGTACTCTCAGCTCTTCGCTTACTTCCGCCTTGACGGAATTGGCAACAGATTTGACCGTGTTGATCCAGCGGCTGACCGTTCTGATCGCAACAGGCAGGCGTTCTGGCCCGAGCACAACCAGGCCAACGATCAGCACCACGACGAGTTCCCACATCCCCATGTCAGATCACACCTTGTCTTTTTCTTTTTCGCTGGTCGTTTTAGCCTGTGCAGCCTGATCGGTCAGCTGTTCTTTGCTATCCGCTTTTTCTGACTTTTTTTCTTCTTCGTCTTCAGACACTGCATTTTTAAAGCCTTTTACCGCATTGCCTAAGTCACTACCAATGCCACGTAGTTTTTTCGTCCCAAACAAAAGCACGATAATGGCCAGAATGATAAGCAACTGCCAAATACTGATACCACCAAAACCCATGTCTACTCCATTTAATGTGTTATTGAATTAAGAAAGATTATACGCCGAGTGTGTAAAATATCACCCTGTTTTGCGCCATGCTTTAATAAATATTGCAATTGCCAGTGTGGCACAAAGACCGCTTGCGAGCTGACGCTCGTCAACAAAGCACAAACCAGCCACAATGGTGAGCGCTGCCGCGGCAATGCCGAGTAGCAATGCACGAGTGTCTGTGTGTCTCTGTTGCACAATGGGTGCACTTTGGCGCTGGCTACGCTTTAGGTTCTGATAGATAAGATCGGGCAACTCAGGCATTTTTTCAGCCCAAAAAGGCAAATTGGTGTAGAGCTTTTTGGCCACTGCCAGCGGCCCCACCTGATCCTGCACCCACTTTTCTAAAAAGGGTTTAGCTGTTTTCCATAAATCCAGTTGTGGATAGAGCTGGCGGCCCAGACCCTCAACGTACAAGAGGGTTTTTTGCAGCAGTACGAGTTGGGGCTGCACTTCCATATTAAATCGCCGAGCGGTGTTGAACAGATTAACCAGTACATGTCCGAACGAAATCTCGGCCAGAGGCTTGTTAAAGATCGGCTCGCACACAGTGCGAATGGCAAACTCGAATTCCTCCACACAGGTGTCGGGCGGTACCCATCCTGAGTCGACGTGCAACTGTGCAACCTGACGATAATCGCGGTTGAAAAAGGCAATGAAGTTCTCTGCCAGATAGCGTTTATCTTCACGATTTAATGTGCCCACAATACCGCAATCAATGCCGATATATTTCGGGTTATGCGGATCTTCGCGTGACACAAAGATGTTACCCGGGTGCATGTCGGCATGGAAAAAGCTGTCGCGGAAAACCTGGGTAAAAAACACTTCGACACCGCGCTCAGCCAGCACTTTCATATTGGTGCCCTGGGCCAGCAGTGCTTCGGTATCCGAGACGGGGATACCGTAAATGCGTTCCATCACCAGTACATTGCGTCTTGAATAATCGCTGTACACTTCTGGAATATAAAGCGAAGCCGAGCCTTCAAAGTTACGTCTGAGCTGAATGGCATTAGCGGCTTCACGCATCAGGTCGAGCTCATCAAGTAGGGTTTTTCGGTATTCCCTGACCACTTCGACCGGACGCAGGCGGCGACCGGCACTGATAAGGCTGGCCAGCAGGTGAGCAAAACGCTCCATCAAAGACAGGTCAGCGAGGATTTGTTTTTCAATATTCGGGCGGATAACTTTGACCACCACTTCTTTTAATTCTTCCCCAACCACCAGTTTGGCGCAATGCACCTGCGCGATGGAAGCCGAGGCCAGCGGGGTTTGTTCAAATTCGACAAAACCATCGTGGATACTGTCGAGACCCAGGGCACTTTCGATCAGTGCCTGTGCCTGATCGCCAGGAAAGGGGGCAACTTTGTCCTGCAGCAGGGCGAGTTCTTCGGCAATGTCCGGTGGCAGCAAGTCGCGGCGTGTGGACAGCATCTGGCCAAATTTAACCCATACCGGCCCCAAAGTTTGTAATGCCAGCCTGAGACGCGCACCGACGGGTTTGTCGCTGTGTTGATTGGGTAGCCAGAATAAACTACGTCTAATCGCCCGGGCATACCAGGGTTGCTTGTGCCTCGGAAGCAGGTCGTCCAGGCCATAATTAAGAAAAGTTTTACCGATTTGATACAGACGAGCGATGGACAAACCCAGCTCCTTATAATTCGCTTAACGCGTTGATACGTTGTTCCAGTGCCGCCAGTTGTTGAGCTAGCTGTCGCGTATGGGATTTAAATTGGCGGACTTCCAGTGGGTGAACGGCAACTTTCAGTTCGTCCTGACACAACTGTGTAAAGGTCCGTTGTAGGGTTTTGAGGTGACTACCGCCGCGTTGTGTGGCTGTCTTGCAGCGTTCGACCAACAGTTGCGCCGGGGCATCGCCAAGGTGACGCGAAAGGTGCTCTGCCCAGTCGATCCTGAGGCCGGAAAACGCTTTACTGTAACTTTGTGCCAATTGTAAGTCGCCTTCGAGATCCAGTTTTTCCTCACGGATGAGGCGCGTCAGCTGGCTGGGGTCTGAGATTTCACCCAAAGTCGATAAGGTGGTTGTAATGTGGCAGTCGGCCTTGTCCTGGTAGTGACCATAGACAAAACAGTGCGGTTTACCTTGCTGTTCACCCACATAGTGCAGGGCACAGCACAGGCCGAGATCCGTTAAGGTGATCGCCAGCGTTTTGTGCTGTGTGGGAGCCAGCCGCATTGCTACGGCAGGTTCTTTATCCAGCAGCTGATCCAATGCGCTTTCGGCAACTGCGGTGAGCAGCGTGATCCACATACAGGTTCCTTGCTTCTTCGAAATTAAAATTTAAAGCCTCGATGAAGCGCCACAATACCGCCCGTCAGGTTCTGGTAGCTCGCTTGTTCAAAGCCTGCTTCTTCCATCATTGTCTTCAGTGTTTCCTGGTCCGGGTGCATACGGATAGACTCTGCCAGGTAGCGATAGGACTCGCTGTCATTGGCAACCAATTTCCCCATGGTTGGCAGGATATTGAATGAGTAGAAATCGTATAGCTTCGACAGTGCTTCGTTGTCTGTTTTTGAGAACTCCAGTACCAACAGACGACCACCTGGCTTTAATACTCGGTACATGGAACGCAGTGCCTTGTCTTTGTCCGTGACGTTGCGCAGTCCAAAGGCGATGGTGATCACATCCAGGCTATTGTCCGGGAAGGGTAGTGCTTCGGCATTCATTTGCACATATTCGATATTCCCGACCCGGCCCAAGTCGCGCAGTTTATCGCGACCAACGCGTAGCATTGAGTCGTTGATGTCGCCCAGGATCACCTGACCTGTTTCACCGACTAATTCACTGAATTTGGCAGTCAGATCACCGGTACCACCGGCCAGATCCAGAACTTTGTGGCCCTGTCGGACACCAGAGCACGCAATGGTCTGGCGTTTCCATAGGCGATGGATCCCGAATGACATCAGGTCATTCATCACATCATATTTTGCAGCCACGGAGTGGAAAACGTCGGCCACCATTGAGGCCTTTTCCTGTGTTGCTACTGTTTGATAGCCAAAGTGTGTGGTGTCGCGGTTTGCTTCTTTCATGTGTGTTATTTGTGCCGGATCTGGGTGTCAATAGTGTACTTGATAGCACTCAGTGAGCGCAATCGGTGTCAGCAATTTAAGCCGATTAATCAACAGGCCGCAGCACGGATACGGAATGTCGGCTGAGCTTGGGTAAGGTTAAGTGGCGGCAGACACATAGTAGTGCTGGCCGAGCGACTGAGCTTTTTTGGCAGCATAGGCGGCACGCTGGGCGAGGGTGTTGAAATCGTGCTCAGGTTGATGCTGTGCAATGCCAATGGCCAAATCGATATCGGGAAACGAGACATCGCCTTTGGCACTGACAAATTTCAGGCGACTCACGCCACGACGAATTTTTTGCGCGACGACCTGGGCCGTATCGGCGTCACAGTCTGCCAGCACAATGGTAAACTCTTGTCTGCCTGTACGTCCTGGCAGGCCGCTGTGAAGCACGTATTTTTTGATCCTTTTTGCGACCCGCTGTAATACGGTTTCGCCGATCAGCTCGCCAAACCCCTGGCTGAAGTCATCGAGGTTTTCGATTAACACAGAAATGGCAAACACGGGCTTATCCTGGGTCAGCCATAGTTGGGTTTTATGACCCAGGTAGTGGCGTTTATACAAGCCCGTTTGTGGGTCTAAAATGCGCTGTTTGCGCAGCGTAAGTAGCTGTTGTTGCTGTTTTTCGTGTAGCTCTCGGGCTTTGCGCAGGGCGTTTTTAAACTGCTGATGCTGTTTGAGCAGTTGCTCTGTGTGGACACTAAAGTCACTTAAGGCCGCCCGCGTTTTGACGACATTGTGTTCATCGAGGTTGTGGATACAGTGGCTGATCTGTTTGGCAAAACCAATCAGGCTTTGCTGAGATTGGTGCGCTGAGTCACTGAGGTGATCGATCATGCCGCCAACTTGTTGGATCAGCGTTGCCTCGGTCTGATGCTCTTTTTGCAGGTGTTCGTAGTAGAGCTGCTCAATGTAAATACTGTCGATGTTGGTGCGGTTGCGGATATCACGATCCAGCTGTTCATTGAGCTCGCGATGGGTCTGGCTGATATAGACATAGCCAATGTGGTAATTGAGGGGCGTAGGCGGCAGCTGATTCTGCTCCAGAAACTGACAAACTTTGGTCATTTTTTCTTGTGCTATTGCCATGGGATCATGGAACATCATTTTACTTACCACAATAATCAGTTGCTGTTAAATACCTGGCAGAAATACTCGAAACGGTCCCTATGAGATATCTGGCTTCGCTGCGGCTACATTAATCGCTCAGTTGAGTTTTGAAAAGCAAAAATCCGCGTAATGAGACAAATTTATTGCTTTTTATGGGGGTTGTTGAATTAGTAATCACTTTTTTCTTGCCTTCTTAAAGGAGCTTTGCAGAGACGTTGATGGCCTAGAGCAGCCACTGGTCGTATTAAGTTGCAAGCCCATCTCGAGCGTGTTTATGTGTTGCGCAAATTTCACAATATTGTTAAAGGAACTCCCTCGTGAGCACTTCACTTAAAACGACTTTATCCCGCTCTTTGTGCGCAGTGACGCTGGCCCTGGGTCTGGCAGGATGCGAACTGACTCAAGTCAGTGCTGATCAACAATTTACTACTGTGGTACAGCAGGTGATGACCTTTCGCGGCGACAATGAGACGCGCATGCAAGCCCATTTACCGGACCTAAGTGCAGAAAATTTGGCCGCGAAAAATGCAGAGCGCGTAGCGTTTTTACAACGTTTAGACGCGCTGGATAAAGCAAAATTGAGTGAAGAGAATCGTATTAACCTGACTATTTTGCGTGCCCAGATCCAGGATCAGGTCGACCGCTACCGCTTCAAAGCCCATTATATGCCGCTTAAGTCGGAAAGCGGTTTTCATAGCAGTCTTCCCTGGCTATTCAGTGGTGTGGACCTGAGCACGCCTGCGGGTTATGACCTGTATCTGCAAAAACTCGCTCAGGTACCGCGTTATTTTGCGCAAAATATGGCCTGGATGCGTGAAGGCTTGGCCATTGGGCTAACCCAGCCAAAGGCAGTGCTGGCAGGCTATGAAGAGTCTATCACGGCATTTATTGTCGATGATGTGACGCAGTCGCAGTTTTTCAGGCCTTTTGCAAAGAATCAGCATAATTTGCCTGCGTCTGAGTTTGCAGCTATCCAGACACGGGCAAAAGCGGTGCTGGCAGAGCAGGTGATCCCGGCGTATCGTGACTATCTGACGTTTTTCGTCGAGCAGTATCGCCCCGGTGCCCGTAATGACATTGGTATTTCCAGCACACCTAATGGCGTTGAGTTTTACCGCAACCGTACGGCGCATTTCACCACCACCGAAATGACTCCGAAAGAGATCCATGAGCTGGGCCTGAAAGAGGTTGCCAGGATCAAGGGCGAGATGATGGAGATCATTAAGCAAACTGAATTTGAAGGTAGCTTTGCTGAGTTTGTACAATTTTTGAGAACTGATCCGCAATTTTATGCCAGTAGTGCAGAAGAGTTATTGAAAGAAGCCGCTTATATTGCGAAAAAAATGGACGCACAGCTTCCTAAGCTGTTCCATACACTGCCGCGCCGCCCTTATGGGGTTGCGCCGGTACCGGATGCCATTGCACCTAAATACACCACTGGGCGGTATGCGGGCGCAAACAAGGACACAGAAGCGGGTTACTACTGGGTCAATACCTATGCCTTAGACAAGCGCCCTTTATATGTGCTTGAGGCCCTGACCCTGCACGAAGCCGTGCCGGGACACCACCTGCAAATCTCATTGAATCAGGAGTTAGACTACTTGCCAGATTATCGTCGTGATTCTTATATTTCTGCGTTTGGTGAGGGCTGGGGCTTATATGCTGAATACCTGGGTCTGGAAGCGGGCTTTTATCAGGATCCGTACAGTAATTTTGGCCGCCTGACTTACGAAATGTGGCGGGCAGCAAGACTGGTTGTGGACACCGGAATGCATATGTTTGGCTGGAGCCGGGAGCGGGCGATGAACTTTATGCGTGATAATACGGCTTTGTCGCTGCACAATGTGAAGACAGAAACCGACCGCTACATATCCTGGCCAGGTCAGGCACTGTCATACAAGGTGGGTGAGTTGACAATTAAACGTTTGCGTGCGAAAACCGAGGCGGCGTTAGGGGATGCCTTTGATATTCGTGAGTTCCACCATCAGATCCTACGTCATGGCTCCGTACCGTTAAATGTGCTGGAAACGCAGATCGACAAGTATATTGCGTCTGTGCAAAACACCAGCCAGACACTGTAATGAGCGAATGGATCAACTCTGAGCTTAGCCTGAGTTGATCCACGTATCGGAGCGTTTACTGTAACACGCTGATGATCAACTGATAGCAGGCGTCTTTGTTGTGACAACTGCGGGCGTTCAGGATCAGTTGTTCACCGACCTCCAGTGCCAGGCGCTGCGCACGCAGGCGTGCCTGCTCATCTTCAATTTCATCCAAATCGCTGACATGGGCAAGCCCGATGGTGCGGCGGATCATCTCACTGCCACAATACCCAATGGCGTCTTGCAATACGTCACGCAGAAACAATGCGGCGTAGCCTGGCGCCTGCAATGTATTGTCTGTGCCATGTTGTTCGCACAACGTCTGCCATTGATAGTCAAATTCACTCAGGCAGATATCTATGGTGCGCAACAAGTAAGTATGTATATCACGACGTTTTGATGCTTCACAGATACGGCCATGCTGAGCACAGAAGTTGAGTAGCAAATTGCCAATAAAAGAGCCCAGATCGAAACCAATGGGACCAAAAAAGGCAAATTCTGGATCGATAAACTTGGTCGTTGTGTCATCGACAAACAGGCTACCACTGTGTGCATCACCGTGGAGTAACGCTTGTGGAGCAGACAAAAAGCGCTGCTTCAGCTGGGCAATGGCCAGTTTTAACCCTGTATTGTGGCGCAGCTTGTCAACCTCTTTGCGCAGCGCATCCGGATAGTGGTTACGCTCGTTATCCTGGTAGGGGTCGTCAAAGAACAACTCTTCAGTGATGGCACACAGCTCCGGGTTGGTAAAAGACTGGATCAGCGCTTTTTTGTTTGCAGGCGTAAGATAGAAATCGCTGTGATAAAAGCTGGTTGTGGCCAGGTAGTGAGCCACATCCCGGCCCAGGTTGGCAAAAGTACGCCCGGCGTTGAGTTCACTGCGTAAGATATTCAGATGACCCAGGTCTTCGAGTATCGTCACAGCCTGCTCACTGTTGTGATGCAGTACCCTGACGGTATGGGCCGGACAAACCTCGCCATGACGACGTAAGGCGCTGGCTTCGATGCGAGCCCGATCGAGTGTCAGGGGCCAGCTTTCTCCTACGCAGCGCGCGTAGGGTAAGGCCTGCTTAAGGATCACGCTGTGGTTATGTTGATCAGTGACCCGAAAAACCAGGTTCAGGTTGCCATCGCCAAACTCATAACAGTTCAGCTGTGCGTCTGGTGGGAACATTCCCCCCAGATTATT
This sequence comes from Pseudoalteromonas ardens, assembly GCF_030125445.1. Lineage (NCBI taxonomy): Bacteria > Pseudomonadati > Pseudomonadota > Gammaproteobacteria > Alteromonadales > Pseudoalteromonadaceae > Pseudoalteromonas > Pseudoalteromonas ardens. The sequence continues at coordinate 22,818 of NZ_JASJUV010000009.1, read as the reverse complement.
GATGTATTCAATGGCCTTGTCATTGTCAAACGCCTGATAAGCACTCATTCGGATCATCCAGATAGCATAAAATTAGATCAGCATTCTATACCTGCAAACGTTTAGAAGTCTATACATCTTTAGATCTTGATGTAGAATGGAGTTGTCTTTTTTCAATCAGGCACTGTTCAGATGAAGTCATTTCGTTGGCGACAGATGACACTGAGGGTCATATCGGCATGGTCAGTGCCAAAATGCAGCCTGTTCGTTGATGTGAATGGGTATTCGCCAGGAGCAAATCGGAGTAAACAACGGTGAAAGAGTTAGTTGCGCGGAGTTTGAAGTATCAGGCTGGGACGGTTCAGGTGCTGGATCAGTATTTACTGCCACATGAGGAAACATGGCATCATTGCACCAGTGTGGCGCAAATGACGTCGCTGATCCTGACGCTGAAAGTACGTGGTGCCCCTTTAATTGGTTTAGCGGCAAGCCTGCTGGTCGCTTATCTGGCAGAGCAAGGCCACAGTAAAGCTCAGCTAAATACGGCAATTGACGAGCTGGAAGCCACCCGCCCGACGGCGGTGAATCTGATGCACTGCATGGCGAGACTGCGCACTGCCTTGCAACAACAAAACTATGCGCAGGCTGTGGTGGCAGAAGCTGAGCGCCTGTTTGAAGAAGATTGTGCACTGTGCGACAGAATGGCGACACTGGGGGCACAACTGGTCGAACCCTCAGACAACATTCTGACACATTGTAATACTGGCGCGCTGGCCACTGCCGGGGTGGGCACCGCATTGGGTGTGATCCATCATGCAGCCCGGCAGCATGCGGACATTCATATCTGGGTTGATGAGACTCGGCCATTATTGCAAGGGGGCAGGCTGACTGCGTATGAGCTGGCACAGTGGCAGATCCCTTACACTTTGATTTGCGATAATATGGCGGCCAGCCTGATGGCTGCGGGCAAGGTTGATAAGATTTTTGTCGGCGCTGATCGCATTGCTGCGAACGGTGACTTTGCGAATAAAGTGGGCACTTATAATCTGGCTGTGCTGGCCCACTATCATCAGATCCCTTTCTATGTGGTTGCACCGGTTACAACCCTGGACATTGGCTGTGCTTCAGGCGCAGAGATCCCAATTGAACAGCGCGCTGAGAGCGAGGTTACCGGGGTGAGTGGCAGTTTTGGTCACTGTCAGTGGGCACCCGCACAGGCACAGGTGTATAACCCGGCTTTTGATGTCACACCGGCTGAGCTGATCACGGCCTGGGTACTGGATACGGGCGTGTATTATCCGCAGGACGTGGCGGCGGGTGTTTTAGGCACGGTATGACGACACCGTGCCGGGCGAGCGCTTTAATCCAGTAACGGAAAGCGCCCGGCGATGGGGCTGTCAGTACTTTGTGCCACCCAGCCCTGCTCATTGTTGAACAGCCGGATTGCGGTAAATTGGGGATCGCTGCCCATATCAAACCAGTGAGGTGTCGTTGCGGGTACTGAAATCAAATCGCCCTGCTGGCACAGAACCTGATAAACCCGCTCTCCGATATGCAGGCAAAATAGCCCCTGGCCCTGAACAAAAAAGCGTACTTCATCTTCGCTATGGGTGTGCTCAAACAGAAACTTCTGGCGCATAACGGGCGCGTCGGGATGTCCTTTTGGCAAAGAGATCACGTCCACAGTCTGATAGCCATCCTGTGCTTTCAGGCGAGCAATGTCCTGCTCATATGCTTCAAGAATGTCATCGTGTGATGTCGTCTGGTTAATCTCATATGCAGCCTGCCATTGCTCGAAGCGGACACCTACCTGAGCAAGCTGAGCGGCTATCTGGTCGTGTGTTTCACTATGGAATTCAATGTTATCCGGGTGCTGATCATGGTAAATGGTCAATTGGCTCATCGTGACTCCTGTGCATCATATTGGCTGAAATCTTCAATAAAGGGATGTGCCTGCGTCCGCGGCTGTCCGTCACGCCACAATTGCAGGGTTTGCATGCCCGCTGTTTTTGCTGCATCCAGCTCGGCCACCACATCGCTCAGAAAGAGCACCTCATGCGCCGCAAAGGATAGTTGACTGGCGATGGCCTGATAGGCCTCGGGTTGCTGTTTGGCACCCACCCGGGTATCAAAATAACCACTGAACAGTGGGCGCATATCTCCATAGTCCGAATGCGCAAACAGCAGTTGCTGGGCCTGTACTGAACCAGACGAATAGACGTAGAGTGCAGTGCCCGCAGCATGCTCGGCAGACAAAAACTGATGTGCATCTGGGTAAATATGACCCGTAAAATCGCCATTTTGATAGCCGTGTTGCCAGATCATGCCCTGTAATTGTTTCAGAGGCGTGACTTTCTTATCTTCAGCGATCCAGCTGAGCAGTGCCTGGATAACCTGATCCAGTGAGGCTTGTGGTGCGTTCAGTTCAGCACGTACCGCATCCAGTTGTGCTGCCACTTCCGTGGTGTGTGCATGTTGACGCACGAAATCGGGCAGCTTGTCTGCGGCATAGGGGAACAGGATCTCTTTGACGAAAGAGATACGGGTAATGGTGCCTTCGATGTCGGTCAGAATTGCTTTGATCATGCGTTTTTTTCCAGTTGTCTGCGCGTCAGTTCGCAGTTAAACAAAAACTCCAGTGCCTCGATATGACGACGCGTTTCACTGATGTCTGCCCCCATTGCGTAAAGTCCATGGCCGCGGATCAGCACCCCGTGCCGCACTGGCGTATGGGCATGGTATTCAGCCACCCGACGTGCCAGGGCTGGAATATCTTGATCGTTGTCAAAGACCGGAATGGCCAGGGTTTCCAGGTGACTGGTGAAACCATGCAGGGCTTTTTGCATTTCGTACCCCTGAATGTTCAGGCTGTGCTCTGTTGTTAGCCGAGACAGCACTGTTGCCGCAACGGAGTGGGTATGCAAGATGCAGTGTGTGCGCGCGCTGAGTGCATACAGGGCAAGGTGCAGCTCGGTTTCGGCTGACGGTTTACCGGTTCCGCCGGTATGTGTGCCTTCGATATTGAACTCAAGAAAATGCTCGGGTTGCAACGCCCCTTTGTCATGACCACTGGCCGTGACAACAAAGCCTTGCTCTGTTTTAATGGAAAAGTTGCCCCCGGTTGCCGGTACCCAGCCTTGCTCACTGAGCCAACGTCCGGCGTCTATCAGGGCATGTTTTGCTTGTGCTGATTGCATACGCTCACCTCTCACGAATAACATCGTGGATAATTTTAGACGGCTATACTTCTATTTGCAGCAATGATAGCATCGCTCGGGCCGTTACACCACACACAAACGAGGACTTGGCAGTGGAAAGTAAATTACCTCATGTAGGCACTAGTATTTTTTCAAAGATGACCGCGCTGGCCAATCAGCACGGTGCACTGAACTTGTCTCAGGGTTTTCCTGAATTTGATGCGCCAGAGCGCCTTAAACTGCGGTTGACTCAGCATGTACAAGCGGGGATGAACCAGTACGCGCCATCACCCGGGGTACCGGTGCTACAGCAGCAGATAGCGGCCCTGGCAGAGCGCAAATATGGTGCGCAGATCCACGCCGAGGCGCAGGTCACCGTCACTGCCGGCGCCACAGAAGCCTTGTTTGTTGCCATTCAGACTCTGGTGCGCCCGGGTGATGAAGTGATCGTGTTTGACCCGGCTTATGATTCTTACCATCCGGCGATAGAGCTGGCAGGCGGCACCAGTGTGCACATTGCCTTGCAGGCACCTGATTACCAGGTTGACTGGCAGCAGGTTGCGGCAGCCATCACACCTCAAACTCGCGCTATTATTGTTAATACGCCACATAACCCGAGTGCGAAAACACTCAAAGCAGCAGATATGGCAGCGCTTAAGGCACTGGTGATTGAACATGACCTGTATGTGATCAGCGACGAAGTTTACGAGCACATTACCTTTGATGCGCAGCCACATTTGAGTGCATTGCGCGACCCGGCGCTGGCAGCGCGTGCTATGGTGGTGGCCAGCTTTGGGAAAACCTTCCATTGCACTGGCTGGAAGCTGGGGTATTGCATCGCACCGGAGGCACTGAGCAAGGAGTTTCGAAAGATCCATCAGTATGTGACCTTCTCCTGTTTTACGCCGGCGCAGCTGGCACTGGCAGATATGCTTAACGAAGAGCCGGAACACGTGGATGCGTTGGCCGATTTTTATCAGCACAAACGTGATCTGCTCATTGAGGCACTTAAACCCGGACGATTTACTATTTTGCCCAGTGAGGGGAGCTACTTCTTGCTACTGGATTACAGTGCTATCTCGTCTCTGGATGATGTGCGCTTTTGTGATTATCTGGTGGAAGAAGTCGGGGTGGCCGCAATTCCGCTTAGCGTATTTTATGCCGATGGCAGTACAGATAAAGTGATCCGTCTGTGTTTTGCCAAAGAAGACAACACCTTAGTGGAGGCGGCGAAGCGTTTATGTCAGCTTTAACAGTAGCTCTGGTTCAGCAGGCCATCGAGTGGCTGGCACCGCAGAACAATTTTGCTCAGCTGGAAAGGCAGTTGGGCGCACAGCAGGCGCAACTCAGTGGTTGCGATCTGATCATTTTGCCGGAAACCTTTGCAACCGGTTTTGCATTGGCTGAAGCGTGTGCAGAGTCGCCTGAACAGGGAGAAGCGCTGGCTTTTTTACACCAGCTGGCACAGCGCTGGCAGGCCGTCGTGGCGGGCAGCGTGTTGGTGGATCTGGGCGAAAAGAAAGCCAACCGTTTTTACTGGTGCTGGCCGGATGGCACCGTGCGCTATTATGACAAGCGACATTTATTCTGTCTGGGTAAAGAAGGGGATTATGTGCATGCCGGACAGGAGCGAGTCGTTGTTGAGGTAAAGGGATTTCGGATCTTACCTCAGGTGTGCTATGACCTGCGTTTTCCGGTGTTCCAGCGTAACCGCAATGATTATGATGTGATGATCAATGTGGCTAACTGGCCTGCTGCGCGACGTCGGATCTGGGATACCTTATTGCAAGCCAGAGCAATTGAAAATCAGTGTTATGTGCTGGGCTGCAATCGTATTGGTGACGATGGCTATGGAACGGCGCACAGCGGTGGCACCGCCGCTTATGACTTTACAGGCGCATTATTGGCCGGTGCCCCGGATGACGCTGCCGATGTACTCGTAGTTAGTCTGGAAAAGGCGCCATTGGACACCTTTAAACAAGGGTTTCCTGCCCACCTTGATGCCGATGACTTCGTGTTACCCGCATTGGAAAAAGGACCGCGCGACGAATGAGTTCGTCGCGCTAAGTTAAATCTGGCATACCTGCCGATACGACCTAAGATGCGTTGTAGCTGTGGATGAGCAGCTCCTGCTCAGGGGGAGCCAGTGTTGCTTGCTGTTGCGAGGCAATCGAAAAATAGCCAAGCAACTCACGCATGGCATTCGCCTGATCCGCCATTTGCCTGGCCGCAGCCATGGTCTCTTCTGTAATGGCTGAGTTTTCCTGAATTAAATCAGTCAGTCGCTGCACCACAATGTCTACCTCTTTGATGGACTGTTGCTGCGTGGTCGTCGACTGATTGATTTTCACTATATTCTGACTGACATCGGCAACGGCCTGCACTATCTGGTGCAGCTTATCGCCCGAGTTATTCGCCAGTTGAGTGCCTTGTTCCACTTTTTCGTTGCTGTTAGCGATGATCTCTTTAATTTGCTTTGCAGACGCGGCACTGCGGCCCGCCAATTCACGCACTTCATTGGCAACCACTGCAAAACCCCGGCCATTTTCGCCAGCGCGGGCTGCCTCCACCGCAGCATTAAGGGCCAGCAAGTTGGTCTGGAATGCCAGCGCGTCGATCACCGATACGATTTCATTGATGTCTTTGCTGGCCCGATTCACTTCTCCTATGGCATCAACTGTGTCCTGCGATAAAGAGCCACCTTCTTTGGCGATGGTCTCTGCATTACTGGCCAACTCCACAGCCGTACCGGATTGTTGTGCAACCTGAGTCAGTTCTTCCAGCATATGACCTGTGCTTGCGCTGGCCTCTTCCAGGTTGGCAGCTTGTTCCTCAGTGCGCTGGCTGATCTCGGTGTTACTGGCGGCTATCTCGCCAGCACTCTGCGTGACCTGGCCGGCCGCATACTGGATCCCTTCAATCACTTCAGTCAACTTGGCAATAGTGGCATTCACGTCACGCTGCAGGGTTTCAAACACACCTTCATAGTGACCGTTGATCTGCTCGTTTAACTGTCCTTTAGCCAGTGCCCCGAGTACCCGGGTGACTTCATTGATGGCATCAGAGACTGTGGTTGTTGAGGTATTCACGTCTTCTTTAAGTTGCAGTAACTGACCCTGCAAGTCGGATTCTATCTGGATGGTAAAATCACCCTGGCTCATGGCTGACATCACGCTGGCCAGTTCTTCAATAACACGGCTGAGGTTATTGACCGAGTGGTTGATATCGCCTTTGAGGGTGTCCAGCTGGCCCCGCATGGGTGAGTTGATGGTGCGATCAAAGCGGCCACGGCTGATTGCCATCATCACAGATGAAATCTCACTGATGGCTTCATCAACACTGCTGACCGACACGTTTATGTGCTCTTTCAAATCACCAAGCTGCCCCTGAGCTGGTGTTGATACTTCCTGTTTAAAGTCCCCTTCGCTGACCGCAGCCATGGTATGGCCAATGTCTTCGATAATGGCGGCAAGGTTTTCGACACTGGAATTCGTGTCTTCTTTGAGCTCTTCCAGTTGACCACGCAGCGGCAATTCGAGACGCTTACTAAAATCGCCCTGGCGCAGTGCGCTCATCATCGCTGCCAGTCCATCTATGGCGCTGGCGACGCTGCTCACGGAATTGTTGACGCTGACTTTGAGTTGCTGCAGGCTACCTTGTGCTTCTACCTGTACTTGTCCCCTAAAGTGGCCTTGCTCCATGTCCGACATCACGGAAACAATTTCCGTCATGGTAGTATTGATTGAATGCATTGAGCTGTTGATGTGCTGCTTCAGGGTTGCCAGGTCGCCACACATGTCTGACTGCAACTGTTTATCAAACTGACCTTCCGACATGGCGTGGATCACCTGGCCGATGTCGCTCAGTGCACTTTGCAGGCTCTGGGCACAATCATTGGTGGCGCGTTTAAGGGTATCCAGCTCGCCTTTACAGGGAGCACTGATCCGGTCATCAAAGCGACCGGCCGCCATGCGGTCCATAACTCGGTTTGTTTCCGAAATAGACAATTGCAGTGCGTCCAGTAGTGAGTTGAATGCTTGTCCACAGCGGCCAATTTCATCTTTGGTGTCAATCTTGGTGCGTAGTGCAAAGTCGCCTTCTTTTTCTACCTGACGCATGGTATTGACCAGCGCATGAACCGGACGGGTCAAGGTTCGGGCAAACCAGAATGCGGCCAGAATGATCATCAGCACACAGGCCGCCAGCACGATAAGCAGCTGAGTACGCAAAGTATTAATGGGGGCGAAGGCCTCGGCCTCATCAATTTCAGCCAGCAAGGCCCAGCGTACATTAAATACGTCTACAGATGTGTATGCTGACAACACAGGATTGCCATTGTAGTCCAGCACCACTTTTTGCCCTTGTTGCCCCTGCATGGCCAGCTTAAATGCTTCGGTATTCACTGTGCCTTTTTCAGGGTGACGGAATGAGGCGGTCACAGAGTGATGAACCGGGTCCAGATAAGAATCTGAGCGCATCAGGCCTTCCGGGCCAACCAGGTAGGTCTCGCCGCTCTCACCCAACCCCTGACGTTCAGTCATGATGGTATTCAGGGCGTCAATGGAGAGTTGAAAGATTAGTGTGGCTGATACCTGACCATCGATGACCAAAGGCGCGGCAACAAAACTGGCCGGGGCATTGTAAGAAGGCAGGTATTGCTCGTAATCAACAAAGGCCATTTCTCCTTCTTTGGTGAGCGCGCGGGCTGCCAGAAATGCCTTGGCAAGGTTACTTTGTGCATAGGGGCCGTACAGTAACGAAGTGGCAAAATCGCTCTCTTTGTAAACCGAATAGATCACATTGCCATTCAGGTTATCGACGATAAAAATATCGTAGAACTCGTAAACATCGGCAATTTTTGTGAAAAATGCGTGGTACTGGCTATGTATTTCATCATACGCATCATCAACACCGCTGCTGGTCAGGTTGACTTTTTCGCCCAGAGGGTGAGGGTTCTCGGCCAGGTAGCGAGTCTGTAAAGTGATCCCCTGAGGTGATAATTCCGAGAGCAATATTGCGGGGGGCGCAGCCTGCTCGTTGAGTGATTTAAATTGGGCCGCAAACTGCTCACGGTAGAAGCGTGTCAGGCTGGTGGGGGTGGCAACTGCATCCTCAACTTCGCCATAGGCGCCCATAAAATCTGTAGCCGCCTGTTGGACATAGGGATTGACAGCCAGCGATACCAGCTTGTCCTGGACGCCATTGAAATGGCGCTCAATGGCGCTTTCTTTAATTTCGCCTACCGCGCCCAGTTGGGCATAGACTTGCCGGCTCATTGCATCGGATGATTGTATCAGCGCCATGGCGATAATGATGGCGGTGGGGATCAGGGCGACCAGTAGAAAGGCCGAGATCAATTTTTGCGTCAGGTTAAGTGACTTAAAAAAGTGGCTGAGATCAGACATGCTCCCTGCTCCTTGTATTCGCTGATATACCCGTGAGGCTGATCGAAAAAACTTAGGATGACGGCCTCGTTAAGCAGTCATCATAGCATGAGCCTGACGACAGAGTATCCTATTCAGTGACACAGTTTAGAACAGTTCTCGACAATATCCAGCAAGCGGTTCGGGACAAATGGGCGTATGTAAGGCCTTGTTGCCAGAAGATAAATGCTCAAATTAGGCATTTAATGAAAAAAAAGCAGCCTTTCGGCTGCTTTATGAATGAAATGACCAGGTATTAGTGTTTCCAGTGATATTTATGTGCTTTCTCTTCCATATAGGCTTCCGTCGCCGGATGCATTGGCGTCTTGGTGCCATTTTCGAAGAACAGCGGCTGGCGCTGCACATTATAGTTGCCGGTTTCATTCATGGTCGCGGCATCATAGATACGACCATTCAGTACTGTATAGGCAACTTTTTCTGATTCACGAATGTCATTCAGGACGTCACCGTCGATGATCACTAAGTCGGCAAGCTTACCTTTTTCAATGGTGCCGATATCATGGTCCATTGCCAGGTATTTCGCACCGTCGATGGTACCACTGCGTAGCGCTTCCCAAGGTGTAAAGCCACCCTGTGCCATTGACCACAGCTCCCAGTGTGCACCCAGACCTTCACGCTGGCCGTGTGCGCCAATGTGCACGGTTACGCCTTTGTCGCGCAATTGCTTGGCAGATTTTGCGGCATTGATGTGGTTGTAGTGGTGCTCAGGCGCTTTTTCACGACGTACAGAGCGTGGATTCAGGATGTAGTCCGGAACAAAGCTTGCCAAACGTTCATTCTTCCACACATCTGTGGTGTCATAGAAATAGTCTTCCCCTTTGATACCGCCGTAGGCGACGTTAAAGGTAGGTGTAAAGCCTGCTTCAGTCTGACTCCACATTTGAGTGACGTCTGAATAAATGTTCGGGATTGGCAGGGCGTGTTCCAGGCCAGTGTGTCCATCAATGATCATATTCATGTTCTGCTGGAATTTAGAACCGCCTTCTGGCACCACCATGATCTCCATCTGCTTTGCAGCTTCCAGTACTTGCTGGCGGGTATCACGACGCGGGTGGTTGTAGCTCTTGACCGTGATCGCACCAGCGTCTTTCAGACGTTTAACGTGGAACTGAGCGTCTTCGAGATTGCTGATAGGGGTTTTATAGCCTGGCGCATTACCGGCATAGAGGATCCGGCCGACCGAGTAAATACGCGGTGCAACAGTCAGGCCGGCACGTTGTAATTCAGCCATAGAGAAGACTTCGTTGGAGTCATTCGATGGATCGTGAATGGTCGTAACACCAAAGCTGACATTAGACAGCTGGTTCCAGTTTTGTTCCGGTTGCAGATTGTAGCTGCCATAGCTGCCGTGAGCGTGCGCATCGACCAGACCCGGGATCACCGTTTTGCCCGTGATGTCCATCACTTTGGCTTTGCTTGGGATCTCGATGTCAGCACGGGTACCCACTGCGATAATGCGATTTTCTTCAATCAGTACCACCCCGTCTTCGATGATCTCTTGCTGTTCATCCGCGTTGCGCATCGTGACGACTTTACCGCCAACGAGGGCCAGGATACCTTCAGGCTTGTCGGCCTTTTTCTCAAAGCTCAGGTCGATGCCTTCGGCAGTTAAAGGTGCAGCCTCGGCTACGGCCCCTTTCAAAAACGCAAAGGTGTCGGTCAGTTTACGCTGGTACAGGGTTGGACCAAAGGCCCAGGTCAGTGCGCTGCTGTCTGCTTTCCAGTTCAGGAAGTCGCCAGAGTATTTAGAGACCTGTTGTACCGGGAATGATTTAGTGCCCTTGTTGATAGACAGGGTTTTACCTGTGCTGGTAAAGGGCGCAACGAAGGTGTTGAAGTTCTCGATGAAAGCAACATAGTTGCCGTCCGGAGAGACGCGATAATCAAAAATGTAGTCGCCTTTGAAGTGTGAACGCTCTTTTTCACCGCTGAGGTCGACTGATTTCAGTTCGCGATGGGTTTCATCACTCATCACACTGAAATAGATGCGGTCTTTTTCTGCACCGAAGTGTGGGTTGTCACCACGCTTAATGATGCGCTTGGCTTCACCACCTTTGGTGCTGGTCAGGTAAATACCCGGTTCCATTGACCAATCTCCGCTGAGCAGGTAGCCCCCGGTCACTTTGCGATACAGTACGTGTTTACCGTCTGGCGAGAAACTTGGGTTAATGTAGTGACCTGGATCCTGAGTGATCACCCGGCCTTTACCGCCACTGGCTGACACAATACGTACGGCGCCTAAGTCCTGATCGTCCCAGCTGGTGTATACGATGTACTTACCATCGCGTGAGAAGCTTGGATAGAATTCAAAATGATCGTTCTGTTTGGTAACGCGACGTACCTTACCTGAAGCGATGTCTTTGGTGTACAGGTGGCCCAGCGCCTGGAACAGCGCGGTTTTACCGTCTGGTGAAATTTGTGACCAACGTGCCAGCTTGACCTTGAATGCATCCGGTGCCACATCAACGGCAAATTTCAGTGCCGGGGTAATCTCTTTTTCAGCAACCACTCGGGTCGGGATCACATTGGCTTGTTTGCTTGCAATATCCACTTTATGGAAGACGCCAGCGGCCCAGAAAACCAGTGCTTTGCCATCTGGCGTGTAAGCGAATGCCGGGGTGTTACCCTGAGCACCATTGGCTTCTTGCAGGTCACGATCCAGTCCTGAGAAGATCTCTGTTTCGATACCTGATTTCAGGTCTTTGATATACAAGGCGCTTTGCATCACCTCGCCATTCTCAATACGTTTCACGAACGCCAGAGATTTACCATCTGGGCTTGGTGTTGGACGAATTGCACCGCCGGAGCCACGGATCACGGTTTCTTCTTCACCGGTGGCCAGATCCCAGGAGCGGATCTCGAACACGGAGCCCAGAGCATTTTTGTTATATTGCCAGGTTACGCCAGGTGTGGCATCAAGGGAGTAATAGAGCTTCTTGCCATCGGTTGAGAAAGCGGGCTCGGCGATATTCTTTTGTGATTTTGCGCCATGCAAACGATCTCGTACGATAACGCCTTTACCGCCTGAAATGTGGTACATGCGGATCGAACCGCCCGGGATCGTACGACCGGTCACCTGGCCTTGTTTGACAGCAATGTACTGACCGTCAGGCGACCAGGCTGGGTTATGCAGCAAATTATGAGACTCATCAGAGACTTTACGCATGTTGTCGCCGTTGACGTCCATCACCCACAGGTTTTCAGCGCCCTCGCGGTCCGAAATAAAGGCGATTTTGCTGCCGTCCGGAGAGAACTTAGGCTGGAAGTTCCAGGCTCTGTCGCTGGTAATGGCCGTTGCTTTACCGCCATTAATAGGCATGACATAAATGTCACCTAGCATATCAAAGATAATGGATTTACCATCGGGGCTGACGTCCAGGTTACTCCAGGTGGTTTCATTGGTGTCTATGGTAATGGTTTGCTTGTCACCCGGTGGATTAAGCACATTCCACTCTTTACTGCTCGCCGCTTGTGCCTGATCTGTGGTGGCCGCCACGCTGGGCGTACTAAGGCCAATCATGGCCGCACCGATGGCAATGGCCAGCGATGATTTATGTAGTGTCATTTAAAAATTTCCTTCAGATTTCTTGTTATCTGGGCAGTTAGCTGCCCTGTGTCAGTTAGGATGACTAAATTTTCCAATAAAGTCGACATTGCGGCGATAAAAGTACCGCTTTGTGCGTTTGGCTTTCGGCGCTTCACCTCAGCTGAGCGTTTGATGCCGAACGTACTGTAAATAGGCTTCCAGGCTCTGTTGCCATAAGACCATGGCATCGGCCAGTTCCTCGTCACAGCGCTTTTTATCCAGCAGCCTGCGTTCAATTTTCTTGAGTGTCAGCCCATAGCGATTAAAACCCAGTTGCAGTGCTGTGCTGGCCTGACGGTGCAGGAGTTTAATGCATTGTTGATCGTCCTCATCCAGTAATTGCTGAATGTGGCGCAGTTTCGTGCGGGCGGACAAAACAAATTCATTGTAAATGGAAGACACTTCGTCTTCACTGAAGCCGCTCAGGGAGCCCACCGCACTTTCGTCGTACAGGGTGTCGCTGAGCTCGACGCTGATGTCAGGGGTTTGCGCCTTTTGCGAGTTGCTAATGGCCTGACGCAGTTTATCTTGTTTAATCGGTTTGCCCACAACGTCACGGATCCCCAGTGCCAGGTACTCTTTAACCTCCTCGGGGCTCAGGCTGGCGGTAAAGGCTAAAAATGGGGTGCGGCGATTTTTATGCTCAATGTTCTTAAGCCGTTTGAGCACCTCCTGACCCGTTAAGTCTGGCAAGTTCATATCCAGCAGAACAACATCAAAGGCATGCTCCGTAAGTTGTTCTATGGCACTTTGGCCATCGTTGGCCAGCTTAATTCGGTGCTCATCAATGGCCATAAATTCGATGGCTATTTTGCGGTTCAGGTCGAGATCTTCCACCAAGAGAACATCCAGGCCGGTCGCATAGTCGACATTGTGATGACGCTTTTCAACCAGACTGAGCTCGCCGACGGTTAAGGTGAGATCAAAGCTGAAAGAACTGCCCTTATCCAGTTCACTGATGATCTCGAGCTGACTGCCCATTTTATCCAGCAGGCGTGCTGTGATAGCTAATCCAAGTCCGGTGCCGCCTTTGGTTTTACCGGCGCTGCTCTGGACATAGGGCTCGGTCAGTTTTTCGATGTCCTCTTCTTCAATGCCTGGACCGGTGTCTATCACGCTGAAACGTACCCGGTGTTCCATATTGCCCTCTTTGATCAGCTCGACACAGATCTTTACCTCGCCTTGATCGGTAAATTTAATGGCGTTGCCAACCAGGTTCAGCAGGATCTGACGCAGCTTTTGCTGGTCACAGTAGTAGCAAACCTGCTCGGGCATGTCGTACACCAGGGTAAAGGTCAGCCCGCGTTGCTCAGCCATGGGTGTCATCAGCAGGCATAGGTTGTTCAGCCAGCTCTTGAATTCAATGTCCTCGGCGGCCAGCACTTCGTCACTTTGTTCCAGACTGGCATAGTCGAGCACTTTATCGATCAGCAGGTTGAGTGATTCTGCGGAGTTAATAATGGCTTCGCAATAGGCTTTGCTGGCCTGATCCCCAATGCGGTTCAGTACCAGTTGCGCACTGCCCAGTATGCCGTTGAGTGGGGTACGGATCTCATGGCTAACGGTGGACAAAAACAGACCCCGGATCTCAAGGTCCTGCTGTGCTTTTTCGGTCAACCGGTTGAGGTTATGCTCGCGTCGCTCATTACATAAAATGGCCATGCCTGTGGCATAGAAAATGGGTGCCAATACACCGTTGAAAAAGAGTGTAATGGTGAACCAGGGACTGTCCAGCAGGTTGCCATGGTGGATTTCCCCCATGAGTAAGGTGCGCCCGGTAAACACACACAAAATAAAGCTCAGCACGATGAGGTAAACAATACTGCCGTTGGGATACAGAGGATGGGCATGGCGGATAAAATAGTACAGCAACAACAGGGCTTCGGCGATATGCTGAAGATCGGAGATGAGAATACGCTGTCTGAGGCCCGGTGCTACTGCACTGAAATAGACCAGGGCACAGAATAAAACCCCTGTGACTATCAGATAGAACTGAAAGGCTTTGTCGCGGACCCCGAGAAACTGGCTGATCGCCCAGCAATGCAGCACGGATGCTGCAAATAACAAGCCGTTTGCAATGCCTATGGTCTGCCACTGCTGGAAGTGGCTGTGCAGCGCAAAGCCGATAATGCCGGCAAACAGTACCATAGGGTAAAAAATGTATAACACAGTGCCGGGGGTGTCTTTATTGGCCCGCCATGTTAGATAATTTAGAAGGGTCATCATCGCCGTCATGACGACGCTGGTGACATACAGAGTTTTGGGATCCAGCATGGTGTGCCCTAGCAATCAATCGACTGTGCTAGCATAAAAGGAAGTGTGATGTCAGTAAAGCGGTAGACAGTGCCGGGGTTAACCCGACACTGTTACAGTAGAGAAGGCGGTTAGCGGATCTCGTCCGGGATATTTTGTTGCGCCCAGGACAATAATTCAATTCGATTCCGGCATTTCGTTTTTCTGAATGCACTATACAAATGCGTCTTCACCGTATGTGGGCTGATGTTCAGATCTTCGGCAATCTCTTTGTTCTTTGACCCTTTACTCATCAGGGTAATAATGGCTTTTTCACGTTTTGTGAGTTTAACCGGCTCAATATCCCCTTCAGTCAGTTTGTGTAGCGCATCTTTATTAAACTGCAACATACGGTTTAATGCATTACACATAATTTCGCGACGATACCAGAGCTGATCTTCCATCAGCAGGCGAATACCTTTCATCAGGACATCCGCATTATCTGTGGTGTAGAAGACACCACGGATACCGCTGAGCAATGCGCGATTGGCCAGCTCAGGGTTCTCATCCAGGTTAAAAAGGACAATGTCACAACTGACTTTCAGGTTGACCAGCTGTTCTTTCAATTGACCCCAGGCGTCGTTGACGGCTGTTTCGATGAAGAGCAAACGAGTGTTCTCTGGTACATCTGAAATATCGGTCCCAGTGATTACGTCCAACCCCTGAGTTTTCAGCAATGGTTGTAATACATTGACGCCTATGGTGTTAATAGGCTCTTTGTCTAGCAATAAAAATGCAGTACTGCTCATGTGGAAAACACTCTCATTCTGTCTGATTACGCAATGCTATCACGTGATTCAGGCCTTTTGTATTAGAAATCTCATCAATAAATAGATTGTTCTGCTATATATTGTGGCATTTCTGATCTTGTTGTCGAATTAAAGCCTTAGTGAAATAACTAAGGCTATGAAATTTATAATTTTAATTTTTTAATTGCTAATATGTTAGTAAATTACATTCATTAACAAAGAATAATTTAGCCTAGTACTTTTTTCTTATCCTGGTATGGGGGCCAGCCCATTTCTTTCCCGGCAAGCACGTGTAAATGAATGTGGTAAACGGTCTGACCGCCATCGTTGTTGCAATTCATGACTGCGCGATATCCGTTTTCTGCAAAACCATGCTCTTTAGCAAGTTTAGCTGCTACCAGATATAAGTGCCCAACCAGGTGTGCATTTTCTTCATTAATGTCATTCATGGTGGCGATGGGGGTTTTTGGGATCACCAGTACATGAAAGGGCGCTTGTGGGTTAATGTCCTTAAATGCCAGGGCCAGATCATCTTCAAACAGGATATCGGCGGGAATTTCCCGATTAATTATCTTGGTAAAAATTGTTTCTTGGCTCATTATTTTTCCTTGTAGACGATAGTTTAGCTGATCAGCATAGCGTGCAAAGAGTAAGATACAAGCGAAAAATGTTGTTCAGAGTTTGGTCACCTGAAAACCGAATACCCATACCAGTGGAACGGGTATGTTGGCCTCAACTGAGCGCTTGAATTCTTTGTGGCTATTTTGGGTTCAAAGCTAAGTGTCAGCCACATTAACAACAAAATAAAGAGGAATTATGAAGAAAAAACGCATTTTTTACTTTCTGCTACTCAGCCTGCTGAGTGGTCGAGCAGTGGCAGCGCAATTATCTTTTCCGGAAGAGCTATTACCACTTCAGGTGGGGCAACAGGAAATTGAGCATTCCTTCTTTAATAAAGTGCGGGATCTGACGCTCGCCGCGGGCACGCACCAGGTGAAGGTCAAGTATACGGACTTGTACGAGATTGGGTATGACGATCATGAAGTGATTGAATCAAAGCCATTTTGGGTGAGTGTTGAGGTCGCGGCTCAGGGCGGCTATCAGGTTGGGTTTGATCGGGCCGACACACTAAAAGCAGCTAAGCAGTTTGCAAAGCAGCCCAGACTCTGGTTGAAGGCCCCTGATGGTACCCGTACACCGATAAAGGCGCTTGCACATCAACTTCGGGTGCGGGCCGTACCACCCACTGAACCTATGCCAGAGGCGCCACCAGTGAAACCGCAATTCTCAGACTCCTTGCCGGTAGAGCCGCCCGTGGCCCCTCAGGCTGGAAAGCCTGATGCTGCAGCAATGCTGGACTTTTGGTGGCAACAGGCCAGCCCGGCGCAGCGTGCGGCGTTTTTAGAAAAAGTACAGCCCCGATGAGGCTGCACTTTTACTGGTTGCGATACCAATCTTGGTATGAATTAGTTCGCAAAGATAGCATCGATGGTGCCCTGGGCTAATGGGTGGTAACCCGGGCGGGCTTTCTGATACACCTGATAGGCCCAGTCACGCTTACCATTGGCAACGAGTGACTTGTATAGACGAACAATCAGCTTGCGACGGCCAATACCGCTGAGGTGCTTGTCGAGCGCCGGGTAGATGGCCTCATAGCCGTTGCCAACAGCCAGCATGAACCAGGCAAATGCCAATTCTGCGTTGGTTGAGTCTGTTAACCCAAACGCCTGGTCCAGCGCGACCATTTTATCCTCGGCCAGATCGCGTGGCAGATTATTGATAAAGTGCAGCCACTCATGCACTGTCCAGCTCGCGGTGGGTATGCTGTCTAATGTACGGTTGCCCGCCAACCAGGCAGCAGTAGCAGCATCGACTTTGTCAAACGCATCAGAAGTGGGGTTAGGTGCATCTGCGGGTAGGCCTGGCGCGTGGATCCACTCATTGACCTTATCCATGCTGACAATGCCTGGGTGTTTGTTGATGAGGTGTTTCTCTATATATTGAACAAACTCGGCTGTGGTCAGCGATTTGAACGCATACGCATCAAAATACCCTTTCACAAAGGCATCGAACACTTTACGGCCAAACTTTTCTTCTAAATAGATAAGGAAGAGCTGCCCTTTGGTGTACGGAATAGAGCTGAATGCGTCGTCCGGATCGCGACCATTGAGGCGCAGATTTAGGCGAGTGTCAGGTGCCGATAATTCTTTAACGACAGCGCGCAACCGGGCGGAATCCAATGCCTGCTCCATGACGGCACGCTCGCGACCAAAGACTTCTTCCATAATGCGGTTTTCGACATAAGAGGTAAAACCCTCATTCAGCCATAAATCTTCCCAGGTGGCGTTAGTAACCAGGTTGCCTGACCAGGAGTGCGCCAATTCATGGGCGATGAGATTAACCAGGCTTTTATCACCAGCGACGACGGTCGGGGTAATAAAGGATAAACGTGGGTTTTCCATGCCACCAAACGGAAAACTGGGTGGAAGCATCAATAAGTCATAGCGCCCCCAGGCATATTCCCCATACATGACGTTGGTTTTGTCGATCATGGCCTGGGTATCGTTAAATTCAGCGACGGATGCATAGAGGATCTGCGGCTCGGCGAAGATAGCGGTTTGGTGCGACATCTCTTTGTATTCAAGGTTACCAGCGCCAATCGCTATCAGATAAGGTGGAATGGCTTGTGGCATATCAAACCAATAGTCACCGTCTTTAATTAACGCACCGCTGTTGTCGGCACTCATAACCGCACGAACGTCTTCAGGGGTGTTAACACGGGCAGAATAGGTAACGCGCATCGCCGGTGTATCCTGGACGGGGATCCAGCTACGTGCATGAATAGCCTGAGACTGGCTGTACATAAAAGGGTGGGACTTGCTGGCGGTTTGCTCTGGTGTCAGCCACTGTAAACCGGATGCCTGCGGTAGGCTGTTATAGTAAATACGGGCTTTTTTTGCTTGCTGTTTGAAGCGAATGGTCAGCTTAGATCCTTTCACATCATCGCGCTTCGCAAGCGTGAAAGAGGCTGGGTACCATTTGCCGTTGCTGCCCTGATACATCACTTTATCAATTTCAAGGTCACGCGTGTCCAGCACCAGGGTTCTGGCTTGCTTGTTTTGCCATGCCAGTGTGTGTTCAACAAAACCTTCCAGTTGTTTGTCAGTAAAATCGACATCCAGATCGAGGTGAAGGTGTGTACTGACTACGTCGTTGAGGTTGGCATAAGTATGCTGATCAACCGTCTGAGCGCTCAGTGCTGTATGTGACAGGCCTGCTAAGGCAAGGCCAAAGGTTAGGGCAGAAAGTTTCATTATTATCCTTGCTCATGATGTGAGTAGAGCCGTTGTTATACCACTTAAGTGCCAAAATGACACCTTGATGCGTCGGAGCTTCGGATAGGCTACACTAGCGGCAATTTTGCATTTGTTACTGAGGTCGGGCGTGCCGTCTTTGCAGTCATTACACACATTTTCATTACCGGCATCTTGCCGCACATTGCTGCGTATCACCAATCCGGCGCAGCTTTACGACCATGATTTTAGTGCACCGTTTTATATTTTGGGTGAGGGCAGCAACAGCGTGTTTCTTGCTGATTATGAAGGCACCGTGATCCAGATGGCAAATTTGGGTGTGGAGATTGTCGAGCAGGCTGAACACTATGTTGTGCGTGCGGCCGCTGGCGAATCCTGGCATGCACTGGTGATGCATTTACTGGCACGCAATATTGGTGGACTGGAGAACTTAGCGCTGATCCCGGGTACCGTGGGAGCAGCACCGATCCAGAATATTGGTGCTTATGGGGTGGAACTGGCTGATATATTATATCAGGTACGCGGATTTGATATTGCCAGTCGGACTTTAAAAACACTGGATAAAGCAGCATGTCAGCTTGGCTATCGTGACTCTGTCTTTAAACACGCCCTGAAAGATCGTTTTATAGTCACCGAAGTGACTTTGCATTTACCCAAGCCATGGCAACCTGTGTTGCACTATGGGCCGTTACAAGCATTACGCAATGAGACGGTGACGCCTGAGATAGTGGCAAAGCAAGTGATGGCAATTCGGCGCAGTAAATTGCCCGACCCGCAGGCGCTGGCAAACGCCGGGAGCTTTTTTAAAAACCCGGTGGTCGACAAAACGCAAGCTCAGACCCTGGCGCAGAGCTACCCTGACTTACCACTTTATCCGGTAGATGCAAAGCAATGCAAACTGGCCGCTGGCTGGCTGATTGAACACGCCGGGTTAAAAGGCTATCAACAGGGCGGCGTTCGGGTCTTTGAGCGCCAGGCATTGGTACTGGTTAATGATGGGCATAGCGAAGGTGAGGATCTCAGAGCGGTGATCGGCCATATTCAACAGACGATATTCAACAAGTTTGGCATTGTGTTGGAGCATGAAGTCAGGCTGATAGGCCCACAGGGTGAAATTACAATACAGGAAGCGCACTATGGTTAAAGCACCAGATGGCAACAAACTGGCCATTTTACATGCCCTGAAGTGCGGTGAGTTTGTCTCCGGACAGGCACTGGGTGAGCAGCTGGGGATCAGCCGCGCGGCGGTGTCTAAGCATATTAAGTCTCTGCAGCAAATGGGCATTGATATCTTCAAGGTGACGGGTAAAGGCTATCGGCTCAATAACAGCCTGCCTTTATTAGAGGAAGCCGAGATCCGTCAGAGCTGGGAACAGCTCAGCGACACCCCATGCCAGATAGAAGTGCATTCAATTATTGACTCAACCAATAGCGAGCTGATGCGCCGTATCCAGGCCAATCAGCCAATTCCACGTGGCCAAGTGCTGGTTGCGGAAATGCAGCAGGCAGGGCGCGGCAGACGAGGGCGTCAATGGCAGTCTCCATTTGGTGCGAACCTCTATTATAGTTGCTATTGGCAGCTGGAAGAGGGCATGCAGGCCGCTATGGGGTTGTCGATAGCCGTCGGTCTGGCGGTACATGATGCGCTCAAAGCGTTATTCGATCTGGATGTACAATTGAAGTGGCCGAATGATGTCTATCTGAATGAACAGAAATTGGCGGGCATTTTGGTCGAGCTAGACGGTCAGGTTGAAGGCCCCTGTCATCTGGTGATTGGTATTGGTCTCAATGTGGCGATGCCAGAGAGTGCTGCCGGGGCGATAGATCAGGCCTGGACCGATCTGAGCCAGCACGTCAGTGCGGTGAATAAGAACCAGTTGGTGGCTGTGCTGACATTGTGTTTGCAAAAGCGCCTGGAGGTTTATCAGCGTCATGGGCTGAGTGTAATGAGCGAGCAGTGGAATGGGTTGAACGTATATCGCCAGCAGGCAGTGACGTTGACCACCGGACAGAAACAATGGCGGGGTATTTGTGAGGGCATCGATCAGCAAGGTGGGCTGGTGTTGCGTCAGGATGGCGAGCTGAAGACCTATTATGGAGGAGAAATTTCAGTGCGTAAGGAGCCGTCATGAAGCTGTTAGTTGATGTGGGTAACACGGCACTGAAAACTGCGACCCTGACAGGTGAGACGATTGCCGTGGTAAATGAGGCGGATATTCCCTGGTCAGAAATAGAAGAAGTGCTGATCGCTCAGGTTGGTAAAGGCGAGCTGGTGGCGCCGTTGATTGCACGTGCGCAGCAACGGGCGATCCCGTATTACCATGCAGCTGTGAGCGCGACATTGGGTAAACTGCAATGCGCCTATCCGCAATTTGAAAATCTGGGTATAGATAGATGGCTGACCGTGGTGGCTTGCTATCACCTTTATCCACAACAAAGCTGCGTGATACTGGATTGCGGGACCGCCAGTAAAATTGATGTGCTAAATAGTGAAGGACAACACCTCGGTGGTTGGATTTTACCGGGCCTGGATATGATGCTCAGTAGTTTGGTTGCAAACACTCAGAAAGTATTCAGTGATGATACCAGTTTATTTTTGCCGGAGCTTGGCACTAATACACCGAATGCGGTAAAAAATGGGGCCTTGGTTGCAACGCTCGGCGCTTTGGAGTTTTACCTGAGCAAGGCGAATGAGGATTTTGTGATTGTATGCGCCGGTGGATACGGCGAATTAATGCAACAACACTTGACCCGTCCCAGTACATATAACGATATTTTGGTCCTGCAAGGTCTGATGTACTGGCGTAAATATCAGCAGTTTGCATAATAATTTGCCTGCAATACAGGTTTTTGCTGTAAATGTGACCATTTAAACAATTATCTGTGATTTTTTTTGATTTGGGTGTTGCATAGTCCCGGCCATTCCTCTAATATCTCGCCCCGTACTAAAGCAGTGCCGACTTAGCTCAGTTGGTAGAGCAACTGACTTGTAATCAGTAGGTCATCCGTTCGACTCGGATAGTCGGCACCAGTTTTTAAATAGCAACGCTTTAGACAAGAATTTTTTGACGTGGAGGGGTTCCCGAGCGGCCAAAGGGATCAGACTGTAAATCTGACGGCACTGCCTTCGCTGGTTCGAATCCAGCCCCCTCCACCACTTTATTCTTGACGGTTAGAGGTAGTTAAGAACAGGTTCCTAAAGCGGGCATCGTATAATGGCTATTACCTCAGCCTTCCAAGCTGATGATGCGGGTTCGATTCCCGCTGCCCGCTCCAGTTTTCTGGTGTGCTGATATAGCTCAGTTGGTAGAGCGCACCCTTGGTAAGGGTGAGGTCGGCAGTTCAAATCTGCCTATCAGCACCAGTCTTCGGATCTTCCTAAATACTTCCTTTGATTTGTCATAAAAACATTTATAATTGTACTGAATAATTCTAATCTGCCGCCGCTGTGGCGTGTGGATTATTTTTATATGTAATCTAGATACACAAAACTTATAGGTTCCGTCATGGCAAAAGAAAAGTTTGAACGTTCGAAACCGCACGTTAACGTTGGTACTATCGGCCACGTTGACCACGGTAAAACTACCCTAACTGCAGCAATCACTAACGTACTTGCAAAAGTATACGGTGGTGAAGCGAAAGACTTCGCATCAATCGATAACGCTCCAGAAGAGCGTGAGCGTGGTATCACAATCTCAACTTCACACGTTGAGTATGACACTCCAACTCGCCACTACGCGCACGTTGACTGTCCTGGACACGCTGACTACGTTAAAAACATGATCACTGGTGCTGCTCAGATGGACGGCGCGATCCTGGTAGTTGCTGCAACTGACGGTCCTATGCCTCAAACACGTGAGCACATCCTACTTTCTCGTCAGGTTGGTGTACCTTACATCATCGTATTCATGAACAAATGTGACATGGTTGACGACGAAGAGCTACTAGAGCTAGTAGAGATGGAAGTTCGTGAACTTCTTTCTGAGTACGACTTCCCAGGTGATGACCTGCCTCTAATCCAGGGTTCAGCTCTTAAAGCGCTAGAAGGCGAGAAAGAGTGGGAAGACAAGATCGTTGAGCTTGCAGAAGCACTAGATTCTTACATCCCAGAGCCAGAGCGTGACATCGATAAGCCGTTCATCATGCCTATCGAAGACGTATTCTCAATCCAGGGTCGTGGTACTGTTGTAACTGGCCGTGTTGAAGCTGGTATCATCAACGTGAACGACGAAGTTGAAATCGTAGGTATCAAAGAAA
>NZ_JASJUV010000008.1:0-254738 GCF_030125445.1 Pseudoalteromonas ardens | reverse complement strand
CCGCGCTAAAGCACGACTTTGCACGATAGCTGCGAAGCGGTGCTTCGGTCGCAATTCACCCATGAATATCATCGACATTCGTACCTCCTTGTACATCAAAGCTCGATTCGAAAGAGTCGGGTTTTTTTGCGTTTTGAATTTAAAAAAGCGTCGATGAAGTTGTAGACAGAGCGGTGTTGTCTACTCATCCATGAAGCTAGAGTATCTGGCAGTCTTTGGGGACACTTCCCTGTGGAGGGCTCCTTTTGCGCTGTGAATAGGTCTGCGTTCTCTACAATTACTCATTTCACCTTGCGCAAAGGCCGCGCTAAAGCACGACTTTGCACGATAGCTGCGAAGCGGTGTTTCGGTTTCTCGTCACCCTGACAATCATATCTAGGTTCATCATGCTAGAAAGCCTGTGCTCACTGGAAGGTACAATGAACTAAGTATTCACCCTGATGCATTTTTTGTTTCAGTCCGCCAGTGAGTTGCTGTGCGACTAACTCCGGGCTGCCTGCAACCGAGTGGAGCGTACAGCCACGTGACTCTAAATAGTTTGGCATTTGGCTGCTGTCTATGTCCCACACTATTGGCTCTCCCAGCTTGTCCAAATGGTGATACAGTAATTTAGGTATCGTGTTTTTGGGGCTCTCCTGGGGTTCCAGGGTGGAAAAAATAAATTGAGTGTCACGACCCGCTAAAACTCGGATCGAATCAAAAAGCAAATTGACGTCCTGTTCGCTTAAATACATTAAAACACCCTCGCAGATAAACAGCGTTAAACGTTCTCGGTAAAATGCGCTAAATTCAGCGAGTGCGGTATTTAACTTTTGTTGAGCAAAATCCACAGCTAAAAAATGGATATTCTGATCCTGAGCAGTTCCCTGTTCGAATGCCTTGACCTTGAGGGCTTGGGTGGAAGGGTGATCAATTTCAATAAAGTTAACCCCAGGGTGGACTTGTTGAAGACGCCAACATAACGAGTCAAACCCTGCGCCTAACACCACAACTTGAGTGACGCCATTTGAGATAGCATTCAGCGTTAGTTGCTCAATATGCCGCTTGCGCAGAACATAGTGCAGGGATATACCCGGCAGCAACAGGCGCTCCTTTAATTTTGAAAGTTTGCAAAACCACCAACTATCGAGTTGTTTGAGTCTGTGGCGGCCATGCTGGCTGCCTAGCAGTATCTGACGTGATACGGAAATCACGTTCTCGTCGACTAAGTTTCCGTGTGGAGAGTTTTTAGCGGCAAATAACAGGCCCTGAGCCACGGTAAAAGCGGTAGAACTGGCTTCATTGTCTTTCATTATCTGGCCTCACTATAAAAAACAATGCTGTTTTCTGTTAGGCCGATACAGCCAGCTTGTGCCTGGCGCTCCAAAAAGGCCTGGCTTTCATCACGCTTAATCCCTGATATTACAGAAAACGCATGTCCGCCCATTCTGACAACACGTTGATGCGGCTTTCGCAGCATAGGTTGTGCGGTTTTTGCCAGTTGCTCCAGAAAAAACGCTAATCTTTCCTCGCGCGAGGCATGTGCATAAATGAGGGCTCTGCGGCCAACATCTCGAAGTTTTTGTTCCATCACTTGGAGGACTACTTTCATATAGCTCTGATCTTGATTGACCTGGTGCCAGAAGTCTTTTTTCTTTAGTACCAATAGATCGGTGTTAACGATGGCTGTAGCGTTGACAGTGCGTGCCTGTTCATCAAACAGACATGATTCACCGAATAACTCTCCGGCCGTTAGGGTCGCAAGGTCAAAGTCCTGTTGTTCGGTCGTTGTGTCCATGGTGATGCTGATGGCGCCACTGCTGATAAGGTAAGCTTCATTCGCATTTTCATCTTCAGTGTTAAAAATCGCTGTTCCAGCGCTGACCAGCAAATACTCATAGCATTGTGAGAATAACTCTGTCAGTTTTGAGTGTGCTCTTGGGCCACCAAATGCCCATTGAGTGATCTGCTGCATGGTGCAGTGCATGGGTACCATAGAAACGGAAATATGTTCATGTCGGACTTGTGCGCCCAGGGCTTTCAGGCCCATGCGTTTGTATAGGGCCAGCGTTTCTATGTTCGCGGTCGTGATTATATCAGTGACGCCTCTTACTTCGCCGATATCACAACTCAGTTTAAAAAGCGCTCGAAATAAATCGCGACGATTTCGCCATCTGGCATCAATCGCAAACATCCCCGAGTTTGCCAGCAAGGGGAGGGGTAAGTCCTGTGATTGGGCTTGTTCAATAAGTTGCATGCGGTATTGGTTGAAATCGTACATCTGGTCCGCTGGCAGTCTTAGCGCACCATCGATAACCACACGTATTGTGCCAACCGGTGTTTCGCCATCATAGGCGATAATATTATAGCTATCAGGCATACCATCAAACATATCCATAATAATTTGTTGCGGATTTGCCTGCATATAGGCGTATTCTTCCACGTAAACCCGATACCTGAGTTGGTATACATGATTAAGCTCAACCGGCGTAGTAGCAACTTTGACTCTGATAGACATTGAACAAGACTTTATATTGTTTATTGCAAAACTGTATTGTAACCTTTATTTATTAAAATTATAAAACGATTAATGAAATAGTCGTGGGGAGGCGGGAGTTTAGTGACCTGTTCGCAATGACCGGCGGGTACATTTTCTCTTGTGGACACCGCTGATAAGTGCGCATTTTCATCACGCACTTTAATATTCAGCACTACCTGACAAATTGGAATTGAAGATCTTATTTGAAGAATAAACAGCATAATGCTCGCTGAGGGGCAATGGATTACGCCCCATAGAAAGCAAGCTAGCAGAGATATTCCGAATTAATTACATTGCTCTGATATACCAAGTTTTCATCTAATATTAGCTCGGCTTCTTGTTCCGACGCCGCGAGTTCCCCCCGGCTTAATACGTGTAGTTTTAAAAGGTCATAAACAGATATCTGGTGGAAGTTTAAAGATGCTTTGAGCAGCGTTTCAATATTGGCGCGATTGTTGTGGACATTATTACAAGACTCAAGCTGGTTAGAAGAACCGGCCAGATCAAGCCAAATAACCTCTCGTTCTTTAATATCGAATACCGCAACCATGCATGAATGACTTGTCGCACTAATAGAGATTCTTTGCTCTACAGTCGTTGCATCAAATATTTCACCGGCCTGGCCTTGCTGCTCTCGAAACATCCACCCTGCATTGGCTTGTTGTGAAGGTAGTGGGCCACCTGAGTAAACCCTAACATCCAGCGAGATATAACGAATACTGCTGTCTGTGATAGAGTCGAGCTCTATATCAATAAATTCGCACGCGCCATGCGGCTCTGGCGCATGGGTTATGTCGCCACTGTGGACAGCCCTGTAGTTGTTACAAGACCCGTCGCTGCGAAGTGCGTAATAGGCAATTTCTGAGTGAAAAGTCAGGGACTCCGTTAAAAAACACGCTGATAAGTCGATGTCGTCTCCAATCCAATGGACAAAAAATCGCAGTACATTTTTATCGCCCATCGGTAACCGGGTTCCACGTTGAACAACCTTCAACCCTTCAGCAGCGGTTCGCATTTGCAGTGGTACCGGTGCTTTTGCTAGTGCTGGAGCTATCCAGACTTTTCCGAGGCCGGGCAATCGCGAAAAGCGTGCCATAAGTGCATTGGTTATCATCTCAACTAATCTTTGCAGTATCGACGCGGCAATCCGTGGTAAGTCACCGTTAAGCACCATTGCTTTGGCTATTTGGCCTTTTGGTATCGCGACCCGAGTCATTGTTACAGTGTTCTGATCAGCGCCGCTTTTTGCGTTATCGCAGGCGCTACGATGGTTAAAGTGCCCCAACATTTGTACCAGAACCCGAGTATCGACATCTGAAATTACGCCTGAAAATCTATCCAGTATGACTTTTGCTTCATCTTCAGAGAACACACGAAGTAGGTGGTCGACCCGCCTGGCAAACTCTCCGGGTTTTTTAGCAAGCAGGTCCAAAAGAGGCGTCAGCGACCGATCTGTCAGTGCTTGTTCAATACTGCCATTGTATCCCTGAAGCTTGCCATTTCTGAGTTTGGCTGCGATTTCTCTGCTAACAGGTGCCTCTTCGAATGTTCCAATGTGTAAACAATGAAACAATCGTTTCCATTTTCCCTTTTGGCGAATGATGTCATCTATGTTGATAACTGGCTCTAGCTTTTCTACAAGCCAACGGCGATCTGCTTTGCTCAACTTGAACTTCGTATTTGAGGCCAGGGATATATCACCTTTAGACAAGTGCGTTGCAACGCGCAGGATATCTGTTGCAGTGGTAAGAGGAAGCTCTGAAATAGACGGCATATTGGCCAGTCTGCCTTCAGCGATTAGCTGGCAGCGCGTCTCCTTAAATGGAATGTCATCTGGTATATGTTTTTCCAGCATTTGTTCATCAAACTGGCTGACAAAGTGACGAATAATTTCCCGGTCAAACTCGGGAAGTGACGCGTTGCTGGAAAGTATATCGCTGAAAATACGAATATACTCGTTACTCGAAATCAGTCCAATGGGCTTTAACTTGACAGCCTCTGACAATGGCAATCTGAGTTCTTTTGTATAATCTGGTTGCCAGGCACCCTGGCTAAAATAGTGCCCCATTGCATTAAAGAAGAGTTCGACCTGGTGTGCATCATAAACTTGCTTTGGGAAATTGGGATATAGTGGCTCCCATACCTTGTCTGCCCCCACCAATGTCTGAAGAGTCTGAAATATCGATGCGCTTTGCTGGGGATTACAGATAAGTGCATTGAGTGCCTCGTCCTCAAAAATAAACCCCAGTTCGATGGCTTCAAGTTGAAGTTGCATTTTGCTTTCTTTCCGGCTCGATGCCAAAGCAGGAAGTACAATTGAGAGCTTCTTGCGTATGGCTATTTCCTGGGCAGGAAAGGGGAGATACGGGTTTGAATCGGGATTATCTTTTGAAGCATCTTCCCTGGTCAAGTGCGTGTGCAGAATTTTTGCCCAGAAATCATCTTCCAACATTTGTGACATTAAACTCTCTTCATAACTTTATTTTGTGTTAGACTAGAACCGAGGCTATGGTGTACCTTCCTTCTAATACATTATGATATCTAGGTACACCGCTTTCCTCAACTTTCGACGCCTCATACATCCCCTGTACATTACTACTCTATGCTCAATGAACTTGTGTTCATTGCTGTTGGTCCGCTGAATTTAAACGCTTAATGACAGCCACCAAGGGCCTACATTTTTTACTCGAATGGTTTACAAAGGGTTGGGTTTAGGCAGGTAAATCCCGTTGCTGGTTGGTGTTCTCTAGGTCAAATAACTCCCGGCTCGGGGCCGGGAATAGGGTATTGCTGGCTATTTGGTTTTGGGCACCACTTTATAGATCCCGCTGCCGTCTATGCCCAGGTAGAGATCACCGTTCGGATGCGTGGCGATGCTGCGAACGCGTCCGGCACCTTCGAAGAGTTTGCTATGGCCAACCACCTTGTTGCCATCGAGCTCAACTAATACCAGGTGAGCAAACTTCATCGCGCCAACAACTAAGTGACCTTGCCAGTGTGGATATTTATCACTGGTAACGAACGCCATTCCTGAGGGGGCGATTGAAGGTACCCAAACCCAGTCCGGTTGTTGCATGCCGGTACGGGAGGTCTCATCGGTGATCTTGGTGCCGTTGTAGTTGATCCCATAAGTAATGACGGGCCAGCCGTAGTTGCGTCCTGGCTTGATAATGTTAATTTCATCACCGCCGCGCGGGCCATGTTCATGTGTCCAGATCTCGCCAGTTTCGGGGTGCATAGCCATTCCCTGCGGATTTCTGTGGCCATACGAGTAGACACTTTTCCGTGCATCTTTTTGTTTTGCAAACGGGTTAGATTCCGGGATGCTGCCATCAGCATTGATACGGTGTATTTTGCCAGCATCATGATCTAAGCGTTGGGGATGTACATCCCGGTTGCCCCGGTCGCCGATTGAGAAATACAGATAGCCGTCTTTATCGAATTCAATACGAGAACCAAAATGGAACGCACGTTCGGTATTTGGGTAGCCATCAAAAATTAATTGTTTATCGATCAGCTTCATGTCTTTCAGTCGGGCACGCATGATAGAAGTGTTACTGCCTTTTTCTTTGCCTTCAAAGCCCGAATAAGAAAAGTAGATCCAGCCATTTTTATCGAAGTTAGGATCGATCTCGATATCCAGCAGGCCACCCTGGCGCTCTGCATGTACCTCAGGTACGCCTTCAATAGGCTTGTCGATTAGTTTCCCTTCTTTGATCAGGCGGAGCTGACCCGACCTGTCCGTGACCAGCAATTCCTTGTCATTTAGCCAAACCATTCCCCAGGGGATCTGAATGCCTCTGGCTACCAGCTCCAGCTGATAGCTGTCCGCGCTCTTTGCCAGTTCGATGGTCTGCGGCTCCACAGCCTGAACGCCTTGAGCAGAGATAAATAATAAGCTTAACGCAATTTTGTTTAGTGTTTTCTTCATGCTTGTTCAACTTAAGTCCACAGAAAGATACTCACAGGTTAGCGTGTTTTGGTAAAAAATGTCGGCAGGTGCGGTAAGTGACAGGTATCCTTCTGGGGTTGCGTGTGGACGAATTTTTGCTCACTTAAGTCAGTTGAGTGAAATGCAGCCAGAATGGCTCATGACTCTATCATTCCTAACGTTTCTTTAACTTTGTCGGTGTTGGTTACAACTGGGTTGCCTTTAACTTTATGATAGTTATCGCAATTTGCTTTATCTCGGTAACTTTGTTTGGGTTTGGATAAAAACAGCCTGACTGCATTTTCACTACAAGTTTTACAAACAGAAACGCCAATTCCGAAGTCTTTAACATGCCTTACATTGTTGCGAATTTCTTTAATTTGAACGTGTCAGCGTTGTCATATAGGCTTGCGCGAATTTTTTAGCTTTCCCCGGAATGTGTACCTATGTCATTTAGTTTTCGACATACAGCTTTGCTTTCGAACGCCTTACTGTTTGGCGCTTCACCTGTTTTCGCCAATACCACTGAACTGGATACACTCAAGCGTGAACTGGCCAGCCTGGAACAAAAAGTGGCTCAGCTTGAGGCACACTCTGACAGTGCCGATATACACACAGAAGAACCTGAAAAAGGTGTTCAGGTCGGCGGAGCAATCCGTTTTAACTATGGTATGAACTCTTATGATCAGGACAGTGAACGTCGCGGTGGTGACATAGATTTTGATTTGGTTCGTATCAATTTATCCGGAGAAGTTGCTGAGGTTGGGATCAATGCGGAAGTGCGCTTTCATGACTATATGCGCGTTGTTAAGTTCGCTTATCTGGACTATGACATCACGCCACAGTGGCACGCTCAGTTGGGCTTAGCGCCGGTCCCGTTTGGCAATACACCGGTTGCGTCGCGCAGCTATTTTATGACACCAAATTACTTTGTGGGTCTGGAAGAGGACTATGACTTAGGTCTGGTGTTTAAACGCGCTATGCAGGACAACTGGCAGCTTGATTTGGCGTTTTTTAAAAATGATGACCATGGAGGGATTGACGGGTCGGCAGAAGATCGTCAGGACCGCTACTCTGTAGATCTCGTTGGCCTGCGCGGTGCAGGTGAAGGGGTCTATGATGCGCCCGGTCAAAAACTAGCTGAGTACAATACGCTGGCAGGACGCTATGCATATCAGTTTGAGCATGAGCTAGGGCAAACCCAGATTGGCGTGTCTGCGCTGCATGGTGGTCTGGATAATGGAATTTCCCGCGCTGGCGACTATCAGGCCTGGGCAGTGCATGCGTCCAACCGGTATGAGCAATGGTATTTCCACATTCAACATACTGAGTATGATTATCAGGTTGATGCGTCAACACAACTGGTTGTGGCGGCAAATGCCATGTATGACACCATAGCGGCAAAAGCTTCCTCAACCACTTTGGGCGTGTCGTACGATTTATCGGTGGCATTGGGACCCATCGAAGATCTGACTCTGTATAATGATTTTGGTTTGATGCACGATAAGTCCGATGACAGTGCTAACACCTGGATGAATATTACCGGTGTATCTGTCGCTGCGGGTCCAATATTTGCCTATATTGATCTGGTACATGCTCAAAATCAGCCCTTTATTGGTGGCACGCTTGTCGGTGATAGTGATGACTTTGAGCGCCGTTTTAACATCAACGTAGGCTATTACTTCTAATTCCGGCCATCACGCAACCTCTGAGCTGAATGCTCAGAGGTTGCGTTGAGCAGCGTGAATTACAGCTTGCAGTAATCCCCAGAACAAGCCAGTTTTGAGCACTGCTGAGAGCAGTCTACCATCGACGTAATCACACATAATATGCCTGCAGAAATAGATGCAGCTTCCTGACCGCCAGCTACCTGAGGTGTAGCATCCTTTGCCAATCCAGCGTGCTTATCCGATAAACGTTTTAATTGGGTCTTTTTAACCTTTAATTTCATGATTATTCCTTGTTGATATGGGTATTTAATAGTCTCGGACAGCGTCTTTTTTTGGGTTGATTAGGTGCGCCGCCCACTGTATTTAATCGCATACAAATTAATTGGTCAAACATTTTTACTAAATAAAAATATATCTAATAAATACAGTGGGGTAGTGTTTTTTGAGTCAGTAATTCAAGGAAGACTGGTCGACTTACTAAGTGATTGGGAAAATCACTTCCCATCGTATATTGTTCTTATTGTGTAATAGAACAATGCATTTGATGTAAACCTGTGTTGAGTGCAGAAGCGTGTGTCGATTGAAGTGGGTTGGTTTATCGCGGCGCCGTTTGGAGCACGGCGCCTCAGGTTGGTTAGTTGTCTAACCCAAATGGATCGTCGATTGACTGTGCAGGTTGGGTAAACCATTTTGGTCCGTTTGAGGTCATGTAAAAATGATCTTCCAGTCGGATGCCAAATTCACCCGGAAGGACCAGCATAGGTTCATTGGAAAAGCACATACCGGCCGCCAGCGGCTGCGGATTGTCTTTTACCAGATACGGCCATTCATGAATGTCCAGTCCAATACCGTGTCCGGTGCGGTGTGGACAGCCAGGTAACTGATAGTCAGGCCCCAGGCCTTGTTCGGCCAGATAGCTGCGGGCAGCGAAATCGACATCACCACACGGAGTGCCAATTTGTGCGGCCTCGAATGCGGCGAGTTGGGCATTTTTTTCGTGTTGCCACATAGTGCGTTGATGCGCTGTTGGTTCACCGAATACATAGGTCCGGGTAATGTCACTCAGATAGCCATGGAGCTTACAGCCGGTATCTATTAAAACTACATCACCCTGTTTTAGTGTTTGTGGATCTTTCACACCATGAGGAAAAGAGGTCGCTGTGCCAAATAGCACAATACAAAAATAGTTACCCGTTGCACCTACTTTACGGTGCGCTTCGTTAATAAAGGTTTCTACTTCTGTTGTGGTGATCCCTTCATGGAGTATCGAGGCGGCCGCTTTGTGCACGGTCAGCGTCATGTCCATGGCCCGCTGGATCAGGGCCAGTTCATTAGCGGATTTATGCATACGACAATGCGCAGTGACACATTTAGCATTGATCAGGTTAAGTGCAGGCCCTGCCTGGCGTATACCATCGGCGATAAAAAAGGCCGCGCTTTCATCAATACCTAGCGTGGCATCGGGTGCGATGTGTAAGTCGTTCAGTACTTTGACAAGCAAACTGTAAGGCGACTGCTCCTCCTGCCAGGTATGCATGGGACCTTCAATGACCTGATAGTCTTTGATTGAGCCAACTTCGAAAAAGGGCACAATGAACTGGACGTCGCCTTGCGCCGGTAAAACTGCCCCGACCATACGCTCGCTTGGGTACCACTGCAAGCCAGTAAAGTACTTCAGGTTGGTGCCTGCATTAAGATAGACTGCGGCAATCTGATGCTCGCGCATATAGGCTTGCGCTGTTGCGATACGCTGCTGATATTCTTCTGGTTTAATTGCAACTACGTCCCGGGTCATGTCTGTCAGTGCAGCCAGTGCCGCTTCACGATTTTGGTAACCTATGCCTTTCATAGTGATTCCTGTTTGTTATTCGTTATTGAAAACGCGCAATACTGTACGGGCCAATATCCAGCGTTGTGGGTTGGTTTGCAATGCATTGTGCGATGAGCTCACTGGTGATTGCGGCCTGAGTAAGGCCCAGGTGCTGATGTCCCAGTGCAAAAAAGATATTTGGGTGATCTGGCGCCTGCCCTATAACAGGTAAGGAGTCAGGGAGTGAGGGTCTGGGACCCATCCAATGTTCGCCTTGTACTAAAGTGTCGCTGCCTTCAAGCAAAGCCCGGGCATGCGTCAGTAACATATCCGCACGCTCATAGTTGGGTTGGGTGTCCAGCCCGGCAAACTCCACCGTGCCCGCAAGGCGCAGGCCCCCTTGCATGGGGGTCATAATAAATTGTCTGTCTGCCGAGGCAACCGGGCGGCTGAGATTGCTGGTGATGGGTAGCATATTGTGATAGCCGCGTTCTGCTTCGATAGGGAGCTTGTAGCCCAACTGTGTACATAGCGTTTTACTCCATGCCCCGGTTGCCACTACAAGCCGTTCAAAGGTATGGCAGCCATGTGATTGCGTGGTTACCTTTATCTTTGCACGCTGAGGCTGTTTTGTATCTGCATTAAGTAGCGCTATCTTATCAACTTTGGCTTTAACAAAGGTGCCACCTAACGCGGTAAACTGTTGGAACAGGGTCTGGCTCAGCTGGTAAGGGTCCGGTGTGTGGCCGACTTGAGTAAAAAAGAGTGCGTACTGAACACGTTGATCCAGGC
The DNA here is from genome assembly GCF_030125445.1 of Pseudoalteromonas ardens. NCBI lineage: Bacteria > Pseudomonadati > Pseudomonadota > Gammaproteobacteria > Alteromonadales > Pseudoalteromonadaceae > Pseudoalteromonas > Pseudoalteromonas ardens. The sequence goes on along the minus strand of NZ_JASJUV010000008.1, from coordinate 244,017 downwards.
CGGGTTCAAGGGCAAAAAGTTGAGTGCGGTTCAATAGCTCAACGGCAACGCCTTGTTGCTGATATTTCTGCTGTAGAGCACGGATCTGCTCAATCTTATCATGCTCAAAGGTCAGCAAGCTGCCACGCATGCTGATGTTGTTTTCGAAGTCTTCTTGCAGGAGCTGCTTAAATGCTGGCAGGGCGGCTTCATTCAGTGCGCGCAGTGCCCGGGTGTGGCGTTTAAACCGGCCCGGTAACATATTAAGGCAAAAGCGGCTAAACCAGGGAAATGCGGTAAGCAGGTATTTATGGTCAATCCGTAATGGGCTGAGCTTATCCAGCAGCATCATGGGTAAGCGGGGCAGCAGGGCTTTGTCTGCCAGTGGAAATACTTGCTCTGTTGCGAAATGGCCGGCATTACCCCGCGAACACTGCTCGCCAATACCAGCCGGGTCGTAAAGTGTGACCTTGTGTCCCTGACGGGCAAGTTGCAATGCATTACACAGGCCTACGACTCCGGCTCCCACAACTGCAATTTGAAGTGAATGTGTCATTTTTATTCTCGTTTGTCAGATTGCATTTTACCTACCAGAAGTCCCCGTGAAGCACATGAAAAAATTAACCCCATAAATTTCATTGGTTTACTAATTTTAATGCCCCGATTTTTGACATTCTGATCATTTTCTTAAATTTGGATATTGATTATTGTATACAATATACCTATGATGGCAAGCACAAACTAAGTAGAGGACTTATCATGAAAGTAGATTGGCAGGGTGTTTATCCCGCAGTAACGACCCAGTTTAATGACGACGAAAGCATTAACTTTGAAACCACCAAAACCATGATCAACACCCTGATTGAAGAGGGTGTACATGGCATCATCGTGCTGGGAACAGTCGGTGAAAACTGCTCACTACGTGCAGAAGAAAAACGTGATGTATTGCGTGCAGCAAAGGAAGTCGTTGCAGGACGAGTACCAGTTATTTCTGGTGTGGCTGAAACCACGACTGCACTGGCCGTTGAGTTTGTGCGTGACGCAGAGGAAATCGGGGTCGATGGTTATATGGTACTGCCCGGGATGGTCTACCGTTCAACAGAGCGCGAGGCCATTCATCACTATCAGCAGGTAGCTCGTAACACAAACCTGCCTGTCATGATTTATAACAATCCGGTGACCTATGGCGTGGATGTGTCTATCGAAGGCATGAAAGTGCTGGCAGAGGAAGCCAACATTGTTTCAGTGAAGGAAGCGACTGAAGATACGCGCCGGATCAGTGAACTATTTTCAGCCTTTGGTGACCGTTACGTGGTGTTCGGTGGCGTGGATGACATCGCGCTTGAAAGCTTAATGCTGGGTGCAACAGGCTGGATCTCAGGTCTGACAAATGTATTCCCACGCGAATCTGTCGCTATTTACAAGCTGGCTCAGCAAGGTCGTTACGAAGAAGCTCGCGAGTTGTGGCGTTGGTTCCTGCCTTTGTTACGCCTGGATACTATCCCGACTCTGGTTCAGTGCATCAAGTATGCTGAACAACTGGCGGGTCGCGGCAGCGAAGTAACACGTTCACCGCGCTTGCCACTGACCGAGGAAGAGAAAGCTTATGTGCGCCGTTTGTATGATGAAGCGCTCACAAACCGGATTGATTTAAGTCAGTTTAATCTGGATTAAGCCTATGAATAAGGGAACATTCTTTTGCATTGACGGGCACACCTGTGGCAACCCGGTAAGACTGGTCACCAGTGGGCATCCGCAGCTTGAAGGCGCAACTATGAGCGACAAACGTCAGCACTTTCTGGCTGAGTTTGACTGGGTGCGCCGTGCGCTGATGTTTGAGCCGCGTGGTCACGACATGATGTCCGGGTCATTCCTGTATCCACCTACCACAGAAGATGGTGACGTAGCTATTTTGTTCATTGAAACATCTGGCTGCCTGCCCATGTGTGGGCACGGCACCATAGGCACAGTGACTTTTGCGCTACAGCAAGGCCTGGTGACACCAAAAGAGCCGGGACGGTTGCGGCTCGATACGCCTGCGGGTCGTGTTGATGCTTATTATTCAATGCGCGATGGCCGGGTGGAGTGGGTCAAGCTGTTTAATGTTCCCGCATTTTTGGCACATCGGAATGAGGTGATCTCAGTCCCCGGTATTGGGGAGCTGCAGGTCGATATTGCCTATGGGGGTAACTTTTACATTATCGTTGAACCCCAGGGGAATTTTAAAGGCACACATGCGACGAGCGCAGCCGAGTTACTGGCAATGAGCCCTAAAGTACGCGATGCAGTGAATGCACAGATTGCTTGTGTACACCCTTTAGATCCGACTGTATGTGGCGCCTCTCACGTGCTTTGGACCGGCGACCCAAAACAACCCGGCTCCAGCGCTGCCAATGCGGTGTTCTATGGTGACAAAGCAATAGACCGCTCACCCTGTGGAACCGGTACCAGCGCGCGGATGGCGCAGCTGTTTGCGAAAGGTGAATTGCAAAGTGGCGAGGATTTCGTCCATGAAAGCTACATCGGCAGCCAATTTATTGGCCGGATTGAAGGTACAACAGAAATAGCGGGTCACAGTGCCATATTACCCAGCATACAGGGTTGGGCTCGTATTACAGGCCATAACTGTATCACTGTGGATGACGACGACCCGTACGCGTTTGGGTTTCAGGTGCTTTAACTAAGGTGAGGCGACCAGGTTGCCTCATCATTCTATTTGTCTTAAGGAGACAGCCATGACTTTGACAGGACAGAGTTTTATTGCCGGGCAATGGCGCGGTAACGCAGACAATGGGCAATTTTTTGCGTTTTGCCCGCAAACCAATGAGAGACATCATCAGCCATTTTTCAATGCAGATTCTGGCGACCTGGATGCCGGTATTTTGGCCGCGCAACGTGCATTTAAGACTTACCGGCGCGTGCCTTATTCGCAGCGCGCGGCTTTTTTACGCAAGATTGGGGAAGAAATCCTGGCGCTGGGTGATGGCCTGATTGAAACCACCATGCTGGAAACCGGCCTGCCAAGAGCGCGTTTGGAAGGTGAGCGAATGCGTACGGTAAATCAGTTGAATGCTTTTGCAGCTGTACTGGAAGCGGATCTTGCGCCATTGGCACTGACACGTCAGGATGCCGCTGATCCGGATCGAGCGCCTGTGCCTAAGCCAGCGACAGAGCTACGCTACTTGCCTGTTGGTGTGGTGGCCGTATTTGGTGCATCTAACTTCCCTTATGCTTTTTCTACCTTAGGTGGTGATACCGCAGCTGCGCTGGCTGCAGGCTGCCCTGTTATTGTGAAAAGCCACACTGCACATCCGGGTACCAGTGAGTTGATGACTCGGGCTATCGAGCAGGCGATCCGCGACTGTCAGATGCCAGATGGGGTGTTTTCGATGATCCAGGGCACGGATTATGCGTTGTCTCACCAGCTGGTAGGGGCTGCGGACGTGAAAGCGGTGGGTTTCACGGGGTCTTTGAATGTGGCAAAAGCATTGTTTGAAACCATTCACCAGCGCGAAGAAGTGATCCCCTTGTACGGTGAACTGGGCAGTGTAAACCCGCAGATCATCCTGCCCGACTATGCTGACGAGCAGGGCAATGTGCTTGCAAAGTCTCTGGCGCAATCACTGTTGATGGGCAACGGTCAGTTTTGCACCAGCCCGGGCCTGTGGTTGATACCTCACGGGCAGACTGAGTTTGAATCAAGTGCGATGAGCGCAATCAATGCCGCACCCTCAGATACTTTGCTGACGCCCCGCATTCTGGACAGCTTTAACAAGGCGATGGTTGCGCTGAAGCATAATGCCCATGTTGATTTGCTGGCAAGTGGTGAGCAGAGCCAGGCGTTTCATGCCAATGCACATCTATTTGCCTGTGAGGCAGAGGACTTCATTCAAGATGCCAGTCTGCATGAAGAAGTCTTTGGCCCCAGTGCCCTGATTGTACGCTATCGAGATGAAGCACAGTTGCTGCGAGTGGTGGAACAATTAGAAGGCCAGCTGACTGCCAGCGTGCACGCCACCAAAGCGGAGATGGCGGTTCAGGAAACACTACTGGATGAGTTGAGCTACAAAGTGGGCCGCCTCATCTTCGGCCAGATGCCAACCGGTGTGGAAGTGTGTTGTTCGATGAATCATGGCGGACCTTATCCATCGTCGACAGATGTGCGCTCGACGTCGGTCGGGACACAGGCCATGACGCGATTCTTACGCCCGTTATGTGTACAGAGTTAGGCAACCTCAGAAGATAGAACTTCTGTAACCCCGTGGAGTGCGGTTGCACAGGCTTGTTCCTTAGCCTGTGCAACCGCCTATTTGATCATGATATGATTTCATAGACTGTGAACCTTCTCTCTCACAGCGTGCAATTTATGGCAATGCACGTATAATGTATCCCAATGATAATAATTAACTAACCCTATGGCGATTGTACATAAAACTCGAACCCAATTGGTTGCGGAAGCGATCCGAGAAAAAATTCTGTGTGGCGAAATAAAAGCCGGTGAACCACTGCGTCAGGCTGCGCTGGCCGATGAATTGAACGTTAGCCGTATCCCGGTCAGAGAAGCGTTATTGCAGCTCGAAGCAGAAGGCTTGGTGAATTTTGAGGCTCACAAAGGGGCCACAGTCACCCGGTTGAGTGCCGAACAGATTGATGAGATCTTTGATTTACGCGCCATACTGGAAGCTGAGCTGCTGAGCCATTCGATTGATAATCTGACCAAACGCGACTTACTGGAAGCCGAAGCCATTTTGGCCGATCTCGAAGACGCGACCGATGCGGGTGATACTCAGCTGGCAACCGGAAAACTGAACGCCGAATTCCACAGTAAGTTGTACAGTCGTGCTGAGCGCCCTCAGACAAGAGAACTGGTCGACGTTTACAGTAAGAACTCAGAACGTTACGTTCGTATGCATATATTGCTTGCCGGTGGCCTGAAAACGGCACCAGAAGAGCACCGCACTTTACTTAAGCTGTGTCACGAAAAAGACAAAGCCGGTGCCTGCGAATTTCTCAAAAAGCACATCATAGGCGCAAAAGACGACATTAAAGCTTTGCTCCTGCGCCTTGAGCAAGAAGCACAATAAGCCGTATTTATTAATGCGTTATAACTAACGCGTTATTTCGCTATGCACACCGGACCCGTTTTTTTCTCCGCTGTGTAGTGTCTGAATTAGTTGCCAGTCTTCTGACTGGCTCTCAATAAACTTGGTCTTTGAACTTGCTTTGGCAATGACTGGCTACCTATGTCGATACACCGTGCTCTCGCAAATACTGCTGTGCAGCATCTGTGTGTGGCGCAAAGCGTTTCCAGCGCCCGATAGCACGGCGGTTAAGCGGCTCACGCACCTGTACTTTACTGGCCGTTGACACAGGCGCATCGTTAAGGTGAAAGTGCATACAGCTGTCCTGCCAGGGCAAATCACAATAATCCAGTAGTTTTGCGATTTCCTGCTGCGGATTATCAACCAGAGATTCGTACTGCATCATATAAAACTGCTCACCGTGAAGCTGTTTCCAGTGCTGCATCAGATCATAAAAGCGGCTGTAAAAGCGTGCGGTATCCATCAGATCCAGTGAATATGCGTAGTAGGGGTTGTTGATGGTAAACAACTGGCGGAAGTTACCAATGCAGGTATCCATCGGGTCACGCATCAGGCAGATGATTTTGGCATTGGGTAACGCCCGGCGGATCAGATCAACATAGAAAAAGTTAAATGGCAGCTTATCAACAAAATGTGCATGGCTGCCGGTAACCACCCGGGTTGCATTCAGATAGGTCAGCCCGAGTTGGTGTGGGTCGCACTGATAAGCCTGCTCGAGTGTGAGCGGGTCGAGTACGGTCTGGCTGGTGGTCTGAGCCAGACGTTTTACGCTGATCCCAAAATCCTGTAGTTCCCCGGCCGACATCACATCGCTGTGACTGGATAAGATCCTTTCGACCAGCGTGGTGCCAGAGCGCGGCATCCCGAGCACAAATATGGGCTCGCGGCTGCTGTGGCCAGCCTTTGGGTCGACTGTGCTGGTGGTACTGAGTGCCTGAATGCGCTCGAACAAGACGTCGTTGCTTGGATGATCAAAGGGGCGTGCACTGTGTAAGGCCGCTTTACCCTGTTTGAGTGCATGGTACGCTGAATCAAACTCACCCAGATCCTGATATTCTTTTGCCAAAGCATGGCCCAGATGGAGCTGAGATTCGGGTGTGTTTGCCCGCTCAAAGGCGCTTTGTAAGCGTGTCAGGTGGTTGTGCTCTGCGCTGGCTTTTTTCAGATCAGACAAAGCAAAGTGCGCTCTGTGATGATCTTTATCTAATGCCAGTGCCTGTTCAAAGGCTTGCTCAGCATCACCAAATAGGCCGACAAATTTAGCACTGACCCCAAAGTTATAATAATACTGCGCGTTGCTCTGAGTGAGTTTGAGTGCCTGGCGGAAAAATGCCAGGGCGTCATCGTGCAGGCCAACATGGCTCAGTGCCACCCCAAACGTGTCTGCATCAAGCGCTCGAGTCAACGCAGCGGGACTTGTCTGCTCAGCGGTTTGTCTGGCCAGTGTCAGCTCACCCTGCAGGGCATAACACTTAGTCAGTTGAGCTCGATACTCATCGCTGCTATGCAGTCCCAGCGCCTTTTCGAGCAATTTGATTGCTTTTTTTAACTGCCCAACCTGAAGGTTGATCACACCGAGCAGAAAGTAGCCGTCGGCATAGTCTGGTGATGCATTGAGCAGTTTGACCAGGTATTGATGGGCGGTTTCTAGCTGGCCCTGATTGAGTGCGCTAATGGCGCTTCTGTGTAATTGCTGGATAGACGTCATTGTGGGTTGTCACTTCAAATTACATAAAGGCCCATCACAATGGATGGGCCTCAGCGGGAGAGTTCAATTTACTAAAGTTCGAACTGATAGTCGAACTTAATGCCGACTGTCAGTGGTTTGTTCAGGTAGTGACCATAGTTACGCTGGATCTCAGCGCCGTTGGCGGTTGTAATATCCCGCACATCGCGACGCACTGAGGTAAAGGCGTATTTGTTGAACAGGTTGTTGACGTACAAAGTGGCTGACCACATATCGCCGGTCAGTTTGGCAGACAGGTTGCTGATCCCATAACCAGAGAGGGTTTCACCACTGTCACGCAGGCCCACCTTGGAAATGATATCGCTCTGTGCCGTCAGGCCATAGTTGATATCCAGGGTTTTATCGCCCAGGACTTCAGTCTCATAATTAATACCCAGGGAGAACTGATGCTCAGGAGAGCCGGGCAGTCTGTCACCATCTTTACCACCATCGGTGCCATCGGCATTAAACAGGTAAGGGGCATCCGAGGTTAACTCAGCCTTAGTGTAGGCATAGGTTGCATATGTGCTGATAGAGTCACTGAGGATGGCACGTGTTGAGATCTCAACCCCTTTGGCGTTGGCTGTTCCGGCATTAGAGGTATACGGAAGCTGGCCTACGACTGTTGCACCGGCAATTTGTGCATCATCCCAGTCTACATTGAAAATGGCTGCGTTGAAATGCAGGCGGTTCTTTAACCAGGTGCTCTTCAGACCCAATTCATAGTTGGTGGTGGTGTCCGCGGTGTACAGCATTTCGTCGGGCATACCACAACCGATCTGTTTGTCAGGCAGGGGATCCGGACACGGTGCCAGACCGTTGGAACCTCCAATACGGAAACCTTCACTGGCCGTGATGTACGCCATGACTGAGTCTGTAAACTGGTAATTGGCGTTGAACTTAAACAGGTTACCATCGTCTTCAGCATTGTTTTGCTTAAAGTCCAGAGTTATGTCGCTTGGACCTGCGCCGCTGTAGAGCGTATTAGCCAGCGGGAAGTCAACGGCAGACTCTGCTTTTACTTCGTACTCATAAAAACGTGCACCCAGGGTAATGGTTAGTTTGTCATTGACCTGATAACCGACTTCCCCGAACAGGGCTTGCTCTTTGATCTCACTGCGGTCGACCGAGAAATACTCGAGGTTGTCCGGGCGGGTTTGCTCGCCACCAAAATTAGCCACGGCAAATTCACCAAAACCAGGGGTGAACTCTTTACTGCTGGCATCACTTTCGAATTTGTTGTAGAACCCACCCACAATCCAGTTCCAGGCAGAGTCGCCTTGTGACACCAGACGGATCTCCTGCGTGAAGGTGTCTTCTTCTTCCTCTTCACGGGTAAACGCCGAGAAGGACGGGAATTCTTCATAGCCATAATCGAGGCGGATCAGCAGATCGGTCTGGTCGCGCTGACCATCGGCTTCAAAGCTGGACCAGCCCGATGCAGAAACCAGTTCTGCAAATCCGAGATCGGCTTTTAATTCCAGGCTCAGCAGATCATCTTCTTTGTCTCTGGGCTCTTCATAGCGATAGGCTGATTCATATTTGCCGATGCGATCATTGAGTCCGTTTGCCGGGTTGAGTGCCTGGTAATGTACTATCGAACGGCCCTCACTTTCTTGTTTCTGGTAAAAGTAGTTCAGCGTGCCATCGAACCAGTCATTTGGCTTCCAGCGCACAGAAATACGGCCGGTGGTGGTGGTTTCGCCGTTGGCATCGGCTACGCGTTTGAGGTTGTTATCAACGTCACTTTGACTGCTCCAGTCTGGATCTGCCAAAGAAGCCCCGCCTTCGAGGACCACATAGTTGTAATCAATAAATCCGGGATCTTCATACTGGTTCAGGCTGGCACGCAGCGCCAGTTCATCTTCGATGATAGGTGTGTTGAAAATAAAGCCGCCTTCACCCCCAACCGAATCACTCTCTGAGTTTTGAAATAAGTCGCCATACAGTTGCACTGTGGTGATGTCTAACTCTGGTGCTTTAAGCATATAGCGAATAGCGCCGCCTAAGGTACCCGCGCCGTATAGGGTACCTTGTGGACCGATTAATACCTCTACACGTTCTACGTCAGTCAGGCGCATATCCAGTGAAACGGGGATCTCATTCACATAGGTTGCAACGGTGCCGCCATCCTGATCCGGGCCTGATGAGTTGGTGTTTAGGCCACGAACGATAATCGGTGAGCCAGAGCGACCACCCTGATCGGTCACAGTCAGACCTGGCACCCAACGTGCCACATCGGCCAGTTCACCAATGTTTTGATCTTTCATTATATCTGCATCGAGTGCGGTGATGTTTAAAGGGGCTTCCTGCACAGAGCCACTGCGGCGAGTGGCAGTGATCTGGATAACTTCCAGAGACTTTTCTTCGGCACCTGCTTCATCGGCCTGCGCTGTTGCACTGAGCATAATTGAGCCTGGCAAAGCCGTAGCGATGGCCAGAGATATGAGTTTTGGTTTTAGCATTATTTTACATCCCGGATGTGTTCTGGTTGTTGTTTTTATGCAAACTAAGAAAGCATAAAGTGAATCTCGTAACAAGATTATCAAAAAAGGTACGGAGATAATTATTTATTATATTTGCAAAAATATTCACTATCAATGGGTTTTTAGTCGGAATCGTGCATGAAATTGCAGTAAAAAAATTTTTTGCGTTATTTTGGTTTCTCTGGGTTTTTTAGTTGGTTTTTAGGGTTTGATATGCAGTATTTTGAATTGAATATGCATTTTTAGTTATTATTGAATCGCCTTACAGCGTTAGAAAGGTGAAAGTTTATGCGTTAAATAGCCGGGGTTAGCCAATTCTAAAGGCGCAGAAAAGTCGGTTATGCTGCTGTTTTTCGGACTGATGGCGAATTTTGTTTGGATTGGGGGAATTGAATAAGTATGCGGCGCTGTCAGAGGAAGACTGCTTGGGGGTTATTTGTACAGTGCATAGGTGTGCAGAATTGTTCATTCCGTGATGGTTTTTTCAGCTGAACGCCGTGTGCCTCATTTGAGACACACGGTCTGCTTAATTGCGGGCGGATTACTGTTTGACATCGACCGCGTAAAGTTTGCAGTAGTGTCGGCCTGGAGACCCGTTCCATTTACTGGCACTGTCATCCAGCCCGACGATGCTGACGACTTTTTTGCTATGAAACGCCCCCAGCAAGGCAGAAAGTGCGGCATCATGACCTTTTGATCCCGTTTCAATCCAATATCCGTAACAGGTATTGCCCCGGTTGCTCAGTTCAACAATGGTGTTTCCGCTGCCAAAATCAGGGTAGGTAACCATTCTGTCGATATGACCCGACGTGGTTTCACGCGCAGCAAGGCTCTGAGTTGATGCCAAAGCCAAAAGTGCAAGGATAAGTGTTTTTCTCATATTGTTAGCTCCTTTTATTGAGATGTTCCTATTATATGGCTTATTCAAAAAGTAACACCCTGTTTTTTTATGAAATATAAAAGAATGTTATGCACAGAGTTTTACCTGGGTATACCCTGTGAGGCGCAGCAATGCGTGATTTTTCGGACACTGATGGGTGTAAAAGTGTGTGCAGGGTGAATCTGACTGTTTTCGCTTTATGAATATTGCAGCCAACACTTTGCCATCGCCATATTTGACGGCATACTGAGTCTGGTTGTTTCTACTAGTGAGCCCATTATGCGACGCTTATCTTTGTGTTTTTTCTGTGCCTATTCTTTTGCTTCTGATAGTGCCGACCTCTATCCTGGCGCACCTGCGGCGGCCAGTGATTATGCTTTTTTGATTGGTCACTGGCAGTGCCAGTATGAGCAGCTTGACCTGCAAGGGAAAGTGCAGTTCTCATCCCCATGCCGCTGGCAAGCCCAATATGCCTTTGACAATAAAATGGTGGTGGATGACTTCAGCCTGCTCGATGCACAAGGCAAAGTAACCTACGCCGGCAGAACACTTAGAACTTACTCATTGCAGGACAAGCGCTGGCATCAGGTATTTCTGCCCGTACAAATGAACGCAACCCTCAACCCGTTTACCGCACAGCGGGATAATGACGGCGTGCACCTGAAGGTTGAACAACGCCTGCCTGGCGGCAAGCTGCAACCCGCACGCTTTCGCTTCAGCCAGATCAGCGACAAGGGCTTTGTCTGGGAAAGCAGCAAGCAACTTAATGGCAGCGACAGCTGGTATGTTGATATGCGGCTCAGGGCTACGCGGGTTGGGGAGTGAGTTGCATTGATGTTGGAAAGTTCCGCTGTGCAACACAATCAGCGTTGCACAGTTATTTTTCTTACTGAGTAAATATTGCGCTTAAAAGTTCTCTGAAGATAAAAGATATAGATCCTTGCTTTAACCCTTTTATTAAATCGTTATCTTTGGTGTTAGTGTTGGTGTTGGTGTTTAATTCTCTATTTTTATTCATTTTTTTGTCTCTTTTTTATTTTAAAGACCTAACGCAACCAACTTTTACGACCTGTGGTGGAGAAATACGTGAAAACATGTTTGCTTTTGAACGACTTGAGCACACTTATTGAATTTCACACAGCAAAAAGTCCGCAAGTTCATGACTGAAATTGCAGTGACAAATCGGTGTTTGGTTGGTTAGGGACGGTGACCAGCTAGATGATTTTAGTTTTTTTAGCTGATATACCATTATAACAATAATGAGAATCATTATCGAGTGCGTGGTTTAATCCAGCTTTTTGGTTTTAATTATTTGTTGGCTGAGATTTTATTATAACAATAATGAAAATTATTATCGAATGTGTGATTTGATCCAGCTTTATCCTCCCCGCCATTATTCCAATATTCCATTAGTTACCAAAGGTGGGCACATTGCTTTTGCTCAGAGATTGACTAATCTATATTGCATACTTTGCTATATGGTTTATGCAACGATAGATGATAAGGCAGATTTTTACAGATGATCATATTCGTCTACTGCTTACGTGCGCGTGTGCAGGCAAGTTCAAAATTAAAGATCAGTATCTAATTACGCAGCTTGCCTATGTTCCGCTGTCACTAACTGAGCATAACCAGTTAAAAGTACATCAGCTTATTGATGTTCATGGCCATGCCTATAAGAAGTGGCTGTTACCAGGTGCTTATAGTCGAAACGGTAAAGACAGAGAGATAGAAGTACCAGAGGTTTTTTGTCAGTCACTTGAGCGCTACTTGAATTGGTACGTTGAGCAGGAGTTACCGAAAGAGTTCCGGCACAATCTAAATACTTACTTGGGGTTAAGTGAGTATGCCCCGGTGTTGTTAAATGATCGGCTGCATGGTTATTCAATGAGTGAACGCGTGGTAAAAGCGGGTGTGAATAAGCAACCTACAAACTTAAGAGCCAAGGTTAATAAACTACTCTCAAACGCCGGACTTGATTGGGCAACGGCAAAAACGTTTGAGGACTCATTAATAATTCACCTGGCTAAAAATGTTGATCACGGTGTTGTCGCTGATCTGTTTGGGTTTAGCTCGCGCCAAGTGGTTACAGACAAATACAACAGTAACCTGTTGCAGTTGTCAGAAGCGCTGAACGGTGTATATGCACGCATACAAGCCAAAGGGCACAGACAATAAAGGAGATATCATGAAGCTTTTTAGTAGGTTGAAAAATCATCCCATCTTATCCCTGTCTATTTGGAACCGTGATGAAAACTTAACACCAAAGGAGTGCATTGAGCGTGATTTGAATTGCTATGTAGACCAAACCGATGAATCTACAGAATTAGCTCTTTGGAAAATATATGATGTAATGAGAGACAACGATATTTCCTATCAAGATGCCATTGAAACTGACGCTGGTCGAGACGCGCTTCTTGAGTTACTTCTTCATCGACACTGGATAGGTTTTCATGCTGAAAGTCTAAGGATTGTAAGTGCTGAAGAAAAGAAAATATCAGGACTTGGTTCGTTGAGCCTTTATCGTGATGAAATTGAAAAGAAAGTTGGTAAGCAAGCCATGGATAAATTGCTTGATCAGTTCTCCCACGAAACAGAAAGCTACTTTAGTGAGCTGATAAAAAAAATGTAAAAGCAACCTTGGATATACAGTAGCAGAAAGAAGGAAAGCGGGAACAATAATGAAAGTAAAGCACAGAGTTTCAGTTTATTCAGATGGCAGCTACATTGGTAGCTTTATAAAAACTATTGAAATGCCAGGCTTGCCAGTATTGGGGTCAAAAATGAGGTTTGGTTCAGGTGTTCATAAAGTAACAACCACTGTTGACTCACAAATATTTGATGAGGAATCGAGCTTGTTTATAACCAACTCCTCAATAGATATCGAAGAATACTCTCGTAAGGTAGCAGACTACATACCACCAGACAGATTCCCAATTGAATTGGTTAAACGCTGAGGCTTTAATGTGGAGAGTCTGGGTGATGAGTTTGAACATATCTATGAGAAGCTCGTGTAGCTGTATTGGAATAAATCCGGATATCTGGACCAAACTGAATTCGAATTACCAAAGCAAAAAACCTCCCTTTAACTTCAAAGTAGTGAGGCAGTGTGGTTATATAATGTACTGAAGTAAAAGGCATTCAACAATGAAAAGGAAACCGAAATGTTCAGTGGCAACACAGATAATCGCGTTGGAGTCAAAAGTGCGAGCATTACTGCCAAGGCCGCTATCGCAGCCGCAATAATTACAACTGTGGGTGGAATCATTGTAGCCATAATGTCAGGTGGCAGCGGTTCCACGGATGTAAACATAAACGGAGAAGTAAACACCGTTCACACAGGTTCCGGCGATATTGTTCAGCATCATCACGGTATATCATTTGAGAAATATGAAGCCGGGCTAAAACACAGAGAGAAGGAGGTCACCGACCGGCTTAGCCGTGCCCATGACAAGGATAAAGCGATTCTTGAGCGTCAGTTGTTAGAATTACAGGTAAAAATTGCCGATATCGAGACCGCTTATCAACAACACATATCTCAGTTACAGTCATCAATTGAACGTTTAGAGTCGTTCAGAAGCACTGTCACGTCTGAGCTGTTCGACAAGGCAAAGCAGGCGCTGATTGAAGGGGACTCTGTGAAAGCAGATAGGTTGCTTGCTCAATTTGAACAAAGTGAGCAAGAAACACTGAACTCCCTGGCAGAAGCCAGTTATCAGCGTGGAATAATCGCCCGAGAGGATATTCGGTATAGGGATGCCTATGAGCATTTTCATAAAGCGGTCAGGTTATCCTTCGAAAACGCACTGTACAATAATCAGGCCGGATTACTCGCTCAAACACTTGGCGACTACGACAAAGCCATTGGTTATTATGAGCAGGCCCTGAAAAGTGACCTCAAGGCCTTCGGTGAAGACCATCCCGATGTGGCCACTCGGCGCAATAACTTAGGCTCAGCTTGGGAAACAAAAGGCGACTACAACAAAGCCATTGGTTATTATGAGCTGGCCCTGAAAAGTGTCCTCAAGACTTTCGGTGAAGACCATCCCAATGTAGCCATTGGGCGCAATAACTTAGGCTCAGCTTGGGAAGCAAAAGGCGACTACGACAAAGCCATTGGTTATTATGAGCTGGCCCTGAAAAGTGACCTCAAGACCTTCGATGAAGACCACCCCACGGTGGCCAATCGGCGCAACAACTTAGGCTCAGCCTGGACAGCAAAAGGCGACTATGACAAAGCCATTGCTTATTTTGAGCAGGCCCTTGCTGGTTTGCAAACATCACTGGGTGACAACCACCCCTATACCCAAACGGTAAAAAGAAACTTAAATCATGCGAAAGCGATACGACTGGCCAGTAAAAGCACATCGAATGACAGCATGTAGATTGTATTAAACAGGTCTAACTAACGACATTGGAATAGAGGTTACCGGAAAGAACTGCGGGCAAGACGCTATTATCTAAGGAACAGTATGTTAGTAACAGAGTACACATCACAAAACTACCGCTTGAAGACTTGTGCCGAGTCAGATCACTTTAAAATTGAAAGGATCAGCCCGCGTCAGTATATTGGCTATCTACAGATGCATGCAAATGATGGCAGGCTTGAAATATGCGACCTCTGGATACACGAGGAACCCGAGAATTTTAGGGGAAAAGGGTTTGGCTCAATTTTGATTAACCATGCGTTCGAGTATGCGTCAGAAAGGGACATTGATTTTGTCTTTGGGCATACCGCTTTTGACGACCACAGAGTGCATCGTTTCTATGAAAAATGCGGGTTTAAGATATTTTTAGACGACAAGCACGACACCGCCTGGTTCATTCGTGTGCAAAAAGGCGAACTAACAGGTGAGCCTGATTTAGAGCAGCTTGCTGCGCTTAGTGGAGTGAATCAAGATATGAGTACATTTAGACTAAACGGAATTTAAAATTATGAAATTTGAAATTGTAGAAGATGAATATTGTGACAGCCATGATCACAACTGGCTAATAGATACACCAAGCGGCCAGACGGTGATGCTTTCTTTCAACCTTCATAGGGCTTTTTTCATTACACAAGGCGACTCACACATAGAGATCCCCCAGGAGTGGTTTAAAATCGAAGGCTCATGTGATGAGGTTGAAATCAGCCAGGGGGCGAAAGCGTACATGGGGATTGGTCGCGCTTATATAACATCAAGTATCCCGGGCCTTGACGCTTCTTTTGTGGCAATAGGTATAAAACCAGAAGAGTACTATGCCTTAATGGAGTTTGAAGAGCTTAAGCCGTTTTTTAATCACAACCCATTAGAAGCGTAATGGTTGGTACGCATATTTCAGTGTTGAAAATTGAAATCCTCAACCGTTGAGGATTTCAAAAGTTTAATTGGAAGATAATGTAATTGTCATTCGGGCGATCAGTTCCCATTAATTCTATGGCTAACAATAAGGAATATAGTAAATGCCTAGAAAACGATTTTTATTTATCGCACTATTCTTGCCTCTTGTTGCTAACGCTGAAGTGATGGGTGGCCGCTCAATTACCACTACCGTAAACGGTGTTAAGTCATCGAAGACTTATGACTTAGCGATCCCTGATTCAGTTGCACGATCTCAACCAGATTTTGATCCGCTAAATAACATATCTATGCCAATGGAAAAGGCGATACATAAAGCTGAAGTCGCCTTTTTAAAAAAGACTGGACAGAAATACTATCAAATAAAGTCAGTCTCATTACGTCCATTTCACTCTAATAGAAAAAGCTGGTATTACGATATTTTCATTGGGAAAACTAGGCTGGCGGTGCTTTCTAGTGGACAAGTCGTTTTTGAAAAAGAGCGAAAGTAATACACCAAATATTAAATATTGGAATAGAATTTCGAATCACATGTAAAGCAAATACCCGATTGTCTGGAGACACTTCTTCTCGACAGTCGCTTTACAAGGCCAACATAAAACAAAACCCCGGATTACTCATTGGTACCCTCCGCCACTTGGTGATAAAATTTGGCTAACTAGCATTGTGGTCACAGACAATACAAACTGTGACCAACACTGAGACCAGAAAGTAAGAAAGAGAATGTCTCAGATTAATATATTTGAAATTTAAAGGCTTTTTATTCTATGTGTGAACTTTTGGGCATGTCTGCCAATGTACCCACGGATATTTGTTTTAGTTTTTCCGGGTTGCTGGAGCGTGGAGGGAATACCGGGCCGCATAAAGATGGCTGGGGGATCACTTTTTATGAGGGTAAAGGGTGTCGTACGTTTAAGGACCCGGAGCCAAGCTGTCAGTCGGAAATTGCCAAACTGGTGAAAGCCTATCCGATCAAAAGTGTGTCGGTGATTAGCCACATTCGCCAGGGCAACCGGGGCAGAACGTGTCTTGAAAATACCCATCCTTTTACCCGTGAGCTGTGGGGCAGGGAGATCACTTATGCACACAATGGTCAGCTGTCTAACTATAAAGATCTGACCACTGAGTTTTACAAGCCAGTGGGGAATACCGACAGTGAACTGGCATTTTGCTGGATTTTGGACAAGATCCGTGAGAAATACCCGAAAAGGCCCAAAAACATGGCCTCTGTGTTTCGTTACGCGGCTAAGCTGGCGAAAACCCTGATGGATAAAGGGGTGTTTAACATGCTGCTGACCGATGGGGTGTTTGTGTTGGCGTATTGCTCTAATAATCTGCACTGGATCACGCGTCGTGCGCCGTTTGGTAAAGCGACGTTAATCGATGCGGATATGGTGGTGGACTTTCAAAAAGAAACGACCCCGAATGACGTGGTGACTGTGATTGCAACCCGACCGCTGACGAATGATGAGCAGTGGAATAAGATGGAACCCGGCGAGTCTGTGCTGTTTAAGCTGGGTGAGAAAATCTAGCGCTCATCCTGAAAAGCCAGTTCGTGAAATGAATGACATAAAAAAGCCCTGATTATCAGGGCTTTTTTATCTTATATTGCTGGAATATTACTCAGCCGACTTTTCTGCATCAAAGCTCTTCAGCTGGATCATAAACTGCTCCACGCCATCTTTGCCTTTAAACATTTGCACTACAGAGTAGTGGTATGAAGGTGCCAGCCAGGCCATAGCCTGACGCTTATCGTTGTCGTACAGGCGCTTCACTTTAATGGTTTCGACATTGCCGATGGGCAGGGTAATGGCTTCGGTGCCAACCACTTCAAAGTCATAGCTACGCACATTGCCTTTTTTATCGACAATGGGGTAACTCATTTTGGTTTTACCGGCTTTGACATCGTTGCGCAGGGCTATCTGGTAAGACAGAACATCATGACGCTGCTCGTTCCAGTCGGCATTGATGGGGTATTTCTCATTGTCTTTAAACAGCTGTTTGTTGTCTCTGTCGAAGCGGATTTTGTAGCTTTTGTCCGGCCCGGTGCCTTCGCGCTTGAGTGTGTAAAGCAAAGGTTTGGGGTGCTTATCATGGTAAGTGAACAGTGAGTTTTCTGTGCGTTCGTCGGAGAAAATCATCCATTCGATGTTACTTTCGTAATTCAGGGAGTAAGTGTCGTTTGAGACTTTTGACAGCTCTCTGATGGCGTTGCCGTGCACTGAGCCTTTACGCAGTACATCATATTCTGCGCGGTAGGGAACCAGATCACTGGCCAATAAGGAAGAAGAGAAAACAGCGCTTAAACCAAATAGTAAAGCGCTGTATTTTTTATTCTTCTGGGTAGGTTGCGCCTTGAGCTGGAAGGGGTTGATTGTCAAAAACGGCATAGTCTGCTTCCATCGTTAGTCTGTGTTCGCTGAACCACTTGACCACCAAAGGATAGATTATATGTTCTTGTTCATGAACCCGCTGTGACAGCGTGTGCGCAGTATCATCAGCCAGGATTGGTACCTTGGCTTGTACGATGACCGGTCCACCATCTAGTTCTTCTGTCACAAAGTGAACACTGGCGCCATGAAACGTTTCTTTTGCATCAATCGCTCTTTGGTGGGTATTCAGCCCTTGATACTTAGGCAACAAAGAAGGATGAATGTTCAACATTTTTCCTTTAAATTTTTGCACTAAGTCAGCAGTTAGAATACGCATAAATCCAGCTAATACAACTAAATCTGGATTATAAGAGTCAATTAATTGTGCTAAACGTTGGTCATAGGCTTCACGGCTGTCAAAGTCTTTGTGACTTAATACTTGCGTGTCAATGTCCGCTTGCTGGGCACGTTGCAGCCCGTAAGCATTTGCTTTATTACTGATGACGGCACAGATCTCGCCATTGATTTCGTTGTGCTGACAGCTGTCCATAATGGCCTGTAAATTAGAGCCACTACCTGAAATCAGCACAACAATCCGAATTGGAGATCGTTCGGGTGCCATTACTCGGCACCACCCAGGATTTCAACTTGTTCTTCACCTGCGTTTGCAGCTTGAATTTCACCGATGTGCCAGGCGTTTTCGCCCTGTGCTTTCAGGATTTCCAGGCTTTGTGCAAGTTTATCAGCAGGAACAACCAGGATCATGCCTACACCACAGTTGAAAGTACGGTACATTTCATGGGTGCTGATGTTGCCGTTTTCCTGTAACCAGTTAAATACAGCAGGCCATTCCCAGCTGTCGCCTTTTACAACGGCTTTTGCTGACTCAGGTAATACGCGCGGGATGTTTTCCCAGAAACCACCACCTGTGATGTGAGACAGTGCATGCACATCGACTTCTTTAAGCAGTTCCAGAATAGGCTTAACGTAGATACGGGTTGGTTCAAGCAGGTGTTCGGCCAAAGGCTTACCTGCGAACTCTTCGCTGGTATCAGCACCAGAAACTTCCAGTACTTTACGGATCAGCGAGTAGCCGTTTGAGTGTGGGCCGCTTGAAGCCAGTGCGATCAGCTGATCACCTTCGGCGACTTTAGTGCCGTCAATGATTTTAGACTTTTCAACCACACCAGTACAGAAACCAGCCATGTCGTAGTCTTCGCCTTCGTACATGCCAGGCATTTCGGCAGTTTCACCACCGATCAGGGCACAGCCAGCTTGCTCACAACCAGTGCCAATACCTGTCACTACGTCCGCAGCAGTATCAACATCCAGTTTACCAGTCGCGTAATAGTCAAGGAAAAATAGGGGTTCAGCACCTTGAACTATTAAGTCGTTTACACACATGGCAACCAGGTCGATGCCCACGGTATCATGTTTTTTCAAATCGATGGCCAGACGCAGCTTAGTGCCTACGCCATCTGTGCCAGCAACTAAGACAGGCTCTTTATATCCGGTTGGTAGTTCGCATAATGCGCCAAAGCCGCCAATACCGCCCATCACTTCAGGGCGACGCGTCTTTTTAACTACCCCTTTAATGCGCTCAACCAATGCATTGCCCGCATCGATATCAACGCCTGCGTCTTTATAGCTCAGAGACTGTTTTTGTTCGCTCACAGGTTTTCCTCAAAAATAACATAATGGATTTGCTTAGAAACGCGCGTATTTTACATCAAATGCACGAGTGCGGCTAGTCGATTTGGTTCGCATACACGCAGATATCGCGTGTCAGAAGTGGCTACAAATGCATCGTTGGCGCTTGGCTGTACCTGTTATCAATTGCGCAGGGTGGGGGATTCTTCACTATACTCTTTACATTTTAGTCTGTGTGAATGTGGTCTATGTGGAAAGCCTGAGCTTAAGTTTCATCTTAGTTGGGTTCTTGCTGCTGGTGGTGGCACTGCTGCCGGCACTACAGATCTGTCAGATCACTCAAAACCGCGGCTGGCGCGTTTTGCTGGCATTGATCTTTTTCTTTGTATGCGGATACCTGGCCTTTGCTTATCATGTGTATCGCACAGCCGATGCTTCTCCCATGGTGCTCGGTTTGTCGGTGATCCTGATGCTGGGCGCGGTATTTGTAATTGTGGTTGTACAGTTAAGTCGCTCCAGTTTGTTGCTGTTGCAGGAGATTGCACAAAGTGAGCGCCATCTTGCCCGGCATGACTCTTTAACTGAGCTGGAAAACCGCCAGCAGTGCACTAAGTATGTGGAGCAATGCATACAGCAAGGCAGAGCGTTTAGCGTCTTACTCCTGGACATTAATAACTTCAAGCAGGTAAATGATGCGCTGGGCCATTTCTTTGGTGACAAGCTGCTGGTTGCCTTTGCTGGCAAATTGCGTTCACTAGCCAAACAGGGCAGCAAAGTCTATCGAATGGGAGGCGACGAATTCGTTATTGTGACGGATGCGGCAAGCGAAACTAAGTTGTTTTCACTCAACAACGGACTGCTGAAGGCCTTTAATGATGGTCTGGTGATCGATGAGGTTCACGTTGATGTTTTTTATAGCGCGGGTGCACGTATCTTTGATGCCGAAGAAAAGTCGTCTGTCACAGAGCTGATGAAGCATGCGGATATTGCTATGTATGCGGCTAAAAACAGCCGGCAAAGCCTGGTGATATTTGATCAGGCGCTGCACGACGGCGTGTCAGCAGAGTTCGAACTGTTTAATGCCTTAAAAGTGGCTTTAAGCGAGAGAAAACTCAAGGTGTTTTATCAGCCACTGGTGTGTGGACACAATAACGAAGTGCATGGGCTGGAAGCCTTATTGCGCTGGACTGACGGGCCGGGCTCATACATTAGCCCGCTGCGGTTTATCCCCATTGCTGAGAAAAACAATTATATTAAGCAGATCACCAGTTTCGTCATTGAGCAGGTGTTTAAAGACCTGGACAATTTTTTGACCATAGAGCCGGGTGTCACGATACACATTAATTTGTCTTGTCAGGACTTTCATGGCCGTTACCTCATCAATCAACTGGTTGAGCTGCAATCCAAATATCAAATTCAGCCGAGTTGTATTGTGTTCGAATTAACAGAGAGTATGGTGATGGTTGATGTTGAGCAGGCCAGATATATGATAGGCGTGTTGATTGATATGGGGTTTGCGGTGAGCATAGATGATTTTGGCACCGGATTTTCGTCTTTTTCAATGCTCAGAGAGCTGCCTATTTCCCAAATTAAAATTGACCGCTCATTTGTGAGTAGCTGCCTGGACAGTGACAAAGATCAGGCCATAGTCGAAACAACCATTTATCTTGCGAATCGCCTGGGATGCTCGGTGGTTGCTGAAGGGGTGGAGGACAGTAAAACCGCTGCCTATCTCAACAGTAAAGGATGTCACTACTTGCAAGGCTACTATATAAGTGAAGCACTGGAGAAAAATAGCGCAAAACAGTGGTTACACTCTCATCGTATGGTGAAAAGAGTACTTAAGCGTTAACCTTCCCGGTTGCTCTTTGCAGCAAAGCCTAAAAGGGTCCGCAGAGGTAAGCTGACTGGCTACTGAATCTGATATATTTTCATACATTTTCTCACACATTCAGACGCGTTTTAGCGTTACATTATAAATCTCGCACCATCCGACCCCCATTAATTTGGCGGGGCTGGACCAGGACGTCATTTTTTCAAGTATCGAGGAACGAACGTGAACAAATTAATTGCTGGACTTTTTCTGTTGCTGTTTTCATCTCTGACTCTGGCATCGAAACCACCGTTAGAGTTAATCCATGAAGTAGGCGACTCACTATTTTCAGACATTAAAGCAGTTAATCAGGATGGCAATGCCAGCCCTCTGGAAATGCGTCAGATCGTTAAGGCACATCTGATGTCACACATTGATATTCGCTTTGTGTCTTACAAGTTACTGGGTAAGCATATTAAAGGGTTAACTAAACCACAGGCGCTGGCGTTTATTTCTGCGGTTGAACATTATCTGGAAGTGAGCTACGCCAGTGCACTGATGCAATATAAAGGACAGCAAGTGACGTTCGAAGCCCTGCCTACAGACAGCAAAAGTAAATACGCCACGGTCAAAGCTGTGGTGAGACAGCCTTCGGGCCCGGACATCGACATTCACTTTAAATTTCGCAAAAGTAGCAAAGGTGAATGGCGGGTATACGACCTGGTCGCAGAAGGAATTTCCCTGTTAAGTGCTAAGCAAAAAGAAATTTCGGTGCGGATCTCTGAAGTGGGGTTAGCGCAGGTAACGGCGGAGCTTAATGCTAAAAGTTAATCAAAGTGGCCCGTAAAGGCCACTTTGTTAAGATACAGATTAAAAGTTTCTAGGGGAGAGGAATTCGCCATTACTGATCTCTTCCCAGGTTTTTGCAGCCAGCGTATCCAGTGCGCCTAAGTCTTTCCCGCCGGCAGAGAGTTTATGTTCCACGGGCAGAATATCAATATTCTCAGAGCCAGATAGCTGCGCTACCCGGGCAAATGTATAAGCGTGCTTATATTTTTGTTGTTTGTAAAAAATACTGACCAGGCTGGCGAATACTTCCGGGTCTGGGGTTTCGCCCGCTTTATTCAGTTCCAGCACGCGATAAAGAATGTCTATGGTCTTGTCGTCATCAATCTTGGCATAGAAGGTTGCCAAAAAGAGTTGTATTTCCCGATCACTTTTTACATGTTCCTGATCCTGCATATTTAGCAGCTTGTTTAATGCCATGCGGTTGTTGCGTCGGGACCAGTGATAGTAAAGCAAACCCGGGTGTTCAGTATTTATCGTGTCCTGATAGATGCGCGTCATTTCTTTCAGGCTGGTGAGATGGCCTTCAACACGTGATGTGGTTTTTTCTTTTAATTTGATGTGTTCAATTTGTGCGGCGAGCGAAACACACTCGTTATACTGTTCAAAATCTTTTAGCAGCGTGTATTTATTCTCGTCAGTCGGGGCTTTGTATTCCCGGTAACGTGAGAATATGACTGATGCACGTTCTTCTTTGCAATGACTGTCTTTATTGAGATCTGCGCAAAACCCCGGTGTATCCGAGCAAATTTTACTCAGCGTTATCGTGTCATCGCAGCCACTGAGCAGCGCTGTTGTAATATACAGGCTTGAAATTAGCCACCACCTCATTGTTATCCGTACTCCAAGTCTTTGTTGTTGCTTGCGTATAGTACCAATTTCGACAATTCTGGACACCCTTTATTTAGGTCAAGTGTAGCAAGGGATCACGTGCCTGGCAGATTAGCGCGGAATTTCTTGTGTTATGTGGGTTCTGAACCTGAAAATCTGCGTTGAGATTAACTGTGCAGTTAATTTTACAGCAACAATTGTCAGTAAATGGTGGAGAATCCGAGCCAATTAAATTAAAATGTCGCTGCCTTGGGGCCTGTTGACTCTCAAATTATGCAATACATCAGGCTCGGTTAGGCTATCCGTTCAAAAATTGTTTATTAGGCAGAAAAAATGACCTTATCTCACGAGCAAGAATATCAAAACAGCTGGCAAGAACGTCAAGACTACGCAGAAAGCATGCAACCGATCATCGGTCGTTTGTATCGTAATCTGGGTGTAGAAATTGCGGTTTATGGCCGTCCTCTTGTTAACACCAGCACTATCGATGTTATTAAAGCCCATAAAACAGTCGCACGTTTTGAAGAAACTAAACTGCGTCTGCGCGAGAGCTTCCCATTCTTAGAAGCAATCAGCAAGATGGAACTGGCTCCAGGCCGTGTTGACTTAGGTAAACTAGCCTATGCATATATTTACAAGAACGCAGGCGAAGGCCGCTCAATTGAGGAATACCTCAACGCTGAGCTGTCTGCACTGCTAAATACAGGCAACCGTCCGGCCCCTCGCGACGTGGTACTGTATGGTTTTGGTCGTATTGGTCGTCTACTTGCTCGTCTATTGATTGAGCGCGGTGGCTCTCACGCTGACCTGCGTTTACGTGCAATTGTTGTGCGTGGTGGCCGCGATGGCGACCTTGAGAAGCGTGCTAGCTTGTTGCGTCGTGATTCAATTCATGGTCCTTTCAATGGTTCTATTACTGTTGATCACGAAAAAGGCGCTATCAAAGCAAACGGTAACTACATCCAGATCATCTATGCTAACTCTCCGGAAGAAGTGGATTACACCCAGTACGGCATTGAGAACGCACTGGTTGTAGATAACACGGGCGTGTGGAAAGACGAAGATGGCTTAGGCAAACACCTACAATCTAAAGGTGCGTCTAAAGTACTTCTGACTGCCCCTGCGAAAGGCGACATCAAGAACGTTGTATACGGTGTTAACAATGCTGACATTCTGTCTGAAGACAAAATTGTTTCTGCAGCAAGTTGTACAACAAACGCCATTACACCAGTACTGAAAGCGTTGAATGACAAGTTCGGTATCAAGAATGGTCACGTTGAAACGGTTCACTCATACACCAATGACCAGAACCTGATCGACAACTACCACAAAGCTGAGCGTCGTGGTCGTAGTGCTGCACTGAACATGGTTATCACCTCTACCGGTGCTGCAAAAGCCGTTGCAAAAGCATTGCCAGAGCTGGCGGGTAAATTAACGGGTAACGCAATCCGTGTTCCTACGCCAAATGTTTCTATGGCTATTTTGAACCTGAATCTGAAAGCAGAAACGACCGCAGAAGAGCTGAACGAGTTCCTGCGCGAGACTTCTTTGCACTCAGAATTGCGTGATCAAATTGATTACACAGCATCAACTGAAATCGTATCAACTGACCTGGTTGGTAGCCGCTACGCTGGTGTGGTTGACTCACAAGCAACTATCGTTGACGGTGATCGTGTAGTACTTTACGTATGGTACGATAACGAGTTTGGCTACAGCTGTCAGGTTGTACGTGTAATGCGTGACATGGCTGAGGTAGAATTCCCAAGCCTGCCGCGTTAATTCTCGGTTTATCTAAAAAAGCCAGCGATTGCTGGCTTTTTTTGTTTTTGTCTCGCACCAGGTGTGTTAGGCTTGCAGCTGATTTATTGCTACAAATCACTAACAAAAATCATCAAGGTTAAAACAAAGTTCCTTGACTATGTACTGCGCTGTTAAGTGCTTTGTACATAACACCTGGCGCAATGAGATGGTTTTTTTATTTAGGGTATATGATGAAGATCACCAGTAATTTTGACAGCGGAAATATCAAAGTGATTTCTGCTGAGGCTCCACTCGACATTCAGCTGGAAATTAACCACGACAACGAATCTGAATTCTTTCAATGGTTCCACTTTCGTCTCGAATCAACACCATTTGTAGAACACAAACTGCATATCAATAATCTGCAAAATTCAGCTTACCCAGAAGGGTGGGATGACTATCAGGCTGTTGCTTCCTATGACAGACAAACCTGGTTCCGGGTACCGAGTACTTATCAAGACGGCCAGCTGGTTATCGACTTTGAACCTGAATGTCATCACACTTATTTTGCTTACTTTGCCCCGTATAGCTACGAGCGTCATTTGGATCTGGTTTACTGGGCTCAAAGTCATGATGCGTGCCGGGTTGAAACTTTGGGTGAAACACTGGACGGTCGTGATATTAGTTTATTGTGTGTCGGTGAGCCGGGCGATGAAAAGAAAAAAATCTGGATCACAGCGCGCCAGCACCCTGGTGAAACCATGGCTGAGTGGTTTGTAGAAGGTCTGTTACACAAACTACTGGATGATGAAGACCCGCATGCAGCAGCGCTGTTATCAAAAGCGGTGTTTTATATCGTACCGAACATGAACCCTGATGGCAGTGTGCGCGGTCATTTACGTACTAACGCGAAAGGCGTGAACCTGAATCGTGAATGGCAAACGCCTTCACTTGAAAATTCGCCTGAAGTGTATCATGTCCTGAATAAGATGCATGAAACGGGTCTGGATTTGTATCTTGATATCCATGGTGATGAAGCGTTGCCATACAACTTCGTTGCAGGCAGTGAAGGGATCCCAAGTTATGATGCTCGTCTTGAGTCTTTGGAAGAACAGTTTAAGCAGGCCTTACTGACGATTACTCCTGAGTTTCAGGATGAGTTTGGCTATCCTAAAGATGAGCCGGGTCAGGCTAACCTGACGGTTGCTTCTTGTGCGGTAGGTGAAGCCTTTAAAGCGCTTGCATACACCATCGAGATGCCATTTAAAGACAATGCCAATTTACCTGATCCGTATTATGGCTGGTCTGACCGCCGCTCATATCAGTTTGGCCAGGATACTTTAGCCGCCATCGTGAATGTGGTGGACAATCTGAGATAAACATCATCGCAGGCAACCTCATTGGTTGCCTGTCGCATATAATAACAACGAGAAAGAGGAAGAATCGTGGACGCGTTAGGAAGTTTTCTGGATAGTCTGGATGCCTTGTTGGGGGGCTCCTGGTGGTTCCCTTATGTATTACTTGGGGTGGGTCTGTTTTTTACACTGTACTTAAAATTCCCACAGATCCGTTATTTCAAGCATGCGTGCAAAATCGTTACGGGTAAATACGACAAGAAAGGTCAGGAGGGGGACACCACGCATTTCCAGGCGTTGTCCACAGCCCTGTCAGGCACGGTAGGTACTGGTAATATCGGTGGTGTTGCACTGGCCATTTCAATTGGTGGCCCGGCTGCTTTATTCTGGATGTGGATGACGGCATTTTTCGGTATGACGACTAAGTTCGTTGAGGTAACTTTATCTCATAAATACCGTACTAAAGCAGAAGATGGCACAATGGCTGGTGGTCCCATGTACTATATGGATCGTCGCCTCAATATGAAATGGCTTGCTGTATTGTTTGCCATTGCAACGGTTATCAGCTCATTCGGCACGGGTAGTTTGCCGCAGATCAACAACATCGCACAGGGTATGGAGGCAACTTTTAACATCCAGCCTATGGTCACCGGTGCGGTGCTGTCTATCCTACTAGCCCTTGTTATCCTGGGTGGTATTAAGCGTATTGCTGCAATTACCTCTCGGGTTGTGCCTTTGATGGCTGCTGTGTACATCATAGGTGCGCTGGCGGTTATTCTTTATAATGCTGAAAACATCATTCCCTCTTTTTCTGCTGTGTTTGTTAATGCATTTAGTGGCTCGGCTGCGGTTGGTGGCTTCCTGGGGGCGTCTTTTGCCTATGCCTTTAACCGGGGCGTAAACCGTGGTTTATTCTCCAATGAAGCCGGTCAGGGGTCGGCACCGATTGCGCACGCCTCTGCCAAAGCTGATGAGCCGGTATCCGAAGGTATGGTGTCTATTCTTGAACCTTTCATCGATACCATAGTGATCTGTACGCTGACAGGCTTGGTGATCTTGTCATCCGGTGTGTGGACAGAAAAATTCGAAACCACTTTTGAGCGTTCGTCAATGACCATAGTTCAGGGTAACTATGTTGAGTCAAACGACAGTGACAGGGAAGAGTTGTACAAATACCTTAATGGTATTGATGGCCACAGTGTTGAGACCTACAACGGAAATATCCGGGTAGTCGAAGGGGTGGCAGTGAATAAAGACTTCACCGTGATTCATTCGCGTTCGATCGGTGAGGACATTCGTTTCGGTATCACCGATAAGCATCGCTACACAGGTACCGTTGAAGTAAGCAAAGGTATGCTCGTCGATACCAGCATCAGCATCAAAGGTAAATCTCTGGTGCACTCTGCTGAGCTGACAACGAAAGCGTTCACCCGTGGTTTCTTTGGTGACAGCGGCCAGTATATTGTATCAATCGGTCTGTTGTTGTTTGCGTTCTCTACAGCGATAGCCTGGTCATATTATGGTGACCGTGCCATGACGTATCTGTTGGGCTCACGTTCTGTGATGCCGTATCGGGTATTCTATGTTGCTGGCTTTTTCTGGGCGTCATTTGCAGACACCACTTTGATCTGGAAGCTCGCAGCTGTGGGGATAGTGGTCATGACACTGCCAAACTTATTCGGGATCATGTTACTGCGTAAAGAGATGAAAGAGTCTATTGACGAGTACTGGGATAAGTTTGATAAAGAGCAGCGTAGCTCGGAAGGAAATGCAGAGGTACAAAAAGACAATTCTATGCATTTCCAAAAAGACAAACCTGAATAAACCAAGTAGAATAGGGCGCCACATGGCGCCTTATTTTTTGGTCTTACTCTTTAAGTAGCAGTCATACCTTTTTGCGCTTATTTGTTGCTTGATTTGCCAGCTGGCCTTTTTCAATCAAGATGACATTAAGCACTTTGGTATCAACACTCTAAAGGTGACCGGCGTGTAAATGCTAGTTTTTCGTTAGGAGTCACTCGAGTATGGCGATTGCCCAATGCCCCAGTTGTAACAAGCCCATATCTTCTATGCACAAAACCTGCCCACACTGTGAATTTGATCTTGCGAATATGGACGAGGAATCTTTGCACAGAGAAACGGTTCGCAGGCGAATTAAGAAACAGCAGACCATCATGAATTATTCATTTCTGGCACTGATCTTGTTCCTGGGTGGATTTTTATACTTATATTGGCAGCAGCCGGTAGAGGGAACATTGGAGATGCTGGCAGCTAAAAGTGCAATTGGCGTAGGCCTGGTTTGGTATCTGGTTAATCGGGTGATTTTAGTCGTACTGAAAAAGAAAAAGTGAACATGAATATAGACAGTTTAGTTAAAAATATTACACCGGAACTCTACGAGCGATTGCAGTATGGCGCTTCAACCGGACGCTGGCCGGATGGTACACCGCTGAGCGAGGCACAAAAAGAACAAACCGTTCAGCTGGTCATGTTATATCAGGCAAAAGTCGCGAAAAGCACCGAGCAATTCACCATCAACGAAGAAGGTGAAATGGTGCAAAAATCAAAGCGTGAGTTGCAACAAGAATTTAAAGCAGAAAATGAAATAGCCAGGTTTAGTGAAAATGATCTTTAAAAACCTTTTTACCCCTAAATGGAAGCACCCGAAAACACAGGTGCGATTAGCCGCAATCGATAAGCTAGACATGAGCAAAGATGCCGAGGTATTACAGACTTTGGCATTGGAAGATGACTCTAGCCAGATCAGAAAAAAAGTGCTCGATAAAATTAATGATTTGAGTTTGTGGTGGAAGGTATATAAGCAAGACCAGGAGTTGAAAGAACTGGCCGAGCAGCATATCTCGCAGGCAGTTTTATCCGGTTCACAGTCGCTGAGCCAGGCAATTCGTGATGAGTATATTGACCGATACGCACCGGCTAAGACACTGGAAAAAGTGGCTTTTAGTGATATTGCGAACGAGCAAAAAGCCAAATTATTAAAGCGTCTTGCCAATGCCAAGCTGATTGAAAAGGCATTTAAACAAGGTAACGAGGCACTCCAGAGCCAACTATTGCCTTTGATCGCACAGTATCAGCTAGAAAAAACCGTGCTCAAAGCCGCCAATGGCGAGGCACGTACCGCGCTGGAGCAAACCCTGGAACAGCAGCGACTGAGCCAGGTTATGCCTGCACAGGTTGCTCAGGAAGCAAAATTGGTTTTGGCCAAGCTGAATGCCCTGCGTGAAAAACAAGATTACCAGGTGGTTGCAAGTCAGTCTGATGCATTGGTAGCGCAATGGCAGGCACTGGAAGTACAGTGGTTGAGTGAAGAAGTCCAACAGGTTAATCAGGAAAAGTTCACCACTATCTCTGAGAAACTGGGTAAGCACCGTGATGTGTTAAAGTTGGCCTTTGATCAAGCGCAGCAACAGGCTGAACAAGCTGCGAGCAAAGCCAAAGCTATCGGTGAATTCGAGTCTGATTACCAGGCGCTGGAGCAGGCCCTGTCAAGCGCTGTTGACGCTTTGAACCTGTCTGCACAGGAAGCTTTAGAGACCCAGTTATCGCAACTTCAGAGCCGCTTAGAGGCCTCACCTTATCAAACAGAGGCGACACTTCAGACTTTATCTGGAAAGCTACGTGATAGTGCAACACAACTTAAGAACCTGCCTGAACTTGTCAGTGCGAAAGAGCAATTCGATGAAGCACTGAAAGCACTGGCCGAGATTGCTCCGAGTGAAGCGCTTGAGCAGTTGGATGCTGTCATGGCAAAGCAAAAACAAGCCTATCAGCATGCTCAGTCGCAGTTGCGTCAGTTGCCAGGTGAGCTGAAAAAGCAGGCTTCAGAGCAACTTAAAGCTGTCAGTGGCCAATTTAATCAGGGTATGAAGCCTTTGGTTGATGGACAGGAAAAGCACCTCAAGGACGCACGTAAGAAGGCAAGAGATGTACAGCGACTGTTAGATCAGGGCCGTTTTAATGTGGCATTCGGTGTATTTAATGGCTTTATTGAGAGCTATGAATTGCTCAGTGAAGGATATCAACAGCAGCTGGCAAAACAGCATACGACATTGAGTGAAGCGCTTAAAGAGCTTAAAGACTGGCAAAAATATGCATCTCAGCCGAAGCGCGCAGAGTTGTTGCAACAACTTGATGACATGCTCACTGAGCAAGACGTTGACCCCAAGGCCCGTGCAGCGCAGGTAAAATTATTGCGCGTACGCTGGAATGAACTGGGCCGTGTAGAAAGCGACGAAGAAAAAGCACAGGCAACTCAGTTTGATGAGAAAATCGAGCTGCTATTCGCCCCGTGTCGAGCATACTTTGCAGAGCAAGACGCACAACGTAAAAAGGTGATTGAGCAGCGCGAGGCGCTGGTTGGTCAAATGGCCGAGCTGATGGAGCAGGCGCAAGCCGCTGAACCCGATTGGCGTCAGGTTGAAAGCACGTTTAACCGTATCAATAAGCAGTGGCGTGGTGCCGGTAGCCTGGATGCTTCTACATATCAGGCACTTAATACACGTTATCGCCATGCCTATACTCAGATCAATGAGCAATTAAAATCTCGCCACCAGGCTAATGCGCAGCTGAAGCAACAATTAGTGACAGAAGCACAGGCCCAGCTTGAGTTAGATGATGTGATGCAAGCGTGTGATACATTGAAAAACTTGCAAAAGCGCTGGCAGGAAATTGGCTTTGCTGGTACCAAGCAGGAGCACACATTGTGGCAGGAGTTCAGAAAGCATAATGATGCTGTGTTTGAAAAACGTCAGACGCAACAAAATGCTGAACGTGAACAAGCACAGGCACAGGAAGCACAACAGCGTCAGTTGTTGGCTGAATTGGACAGTCAAATGATCGATGCTAAAACGCAATCAGAACTGCTAAGCGTTAAAGAGGCTGTTATTGAAACAGATGTGCTTGGTTCACTGAGAAAAACTAAACAACAGCTACTGGAGCAGATAGAAGCCAAGTTAAATGAACTCTTCTCAGCTCAGAGCCGTGAAAAGTTTAATGACCTGGTCGAAGCGGTGCGTGCTGGACAGACGCCATCGGATAACTGGTTAAGGGGCAATGACTCTGGACTTGCTGCTGAGCAGTTATTGCTGCGTCTTGAAATCATGACCAATAATGAGTCCCCGGACTCTTGTGCAAAGGCACGAATGACAGAGCAGGTTGCTTTGTTAGAAGCCAAGCTGCAAGGTGGTGCTCAGTCGCTTGAATATTATCTGACGTGTTATCTGTCACAGGTGGTTAGTGATAACGAGCAGGTTGAACAGGCGCGTTTAATTAAGGTGTTAACCGCCTAACCGAAGAAATAAAAAAAGCGCCGCAAGGCGCTTTTTTATACCTTCATCAATGAAATATTTGCTGAAGCGCCTCGTCCAGATTGGGGTAACGAAAGCGGTAATTTGCTTTGAGTGCACGCCGGGGTAACACGCGCTGGCCGTAAATCAGCAGCTCAGACATTTCACCAAACAACGCCTTGAGTACGAATTCAGGCATAGTGAACATGGCAGGGCGTCTTAAAGTGATAGCCAGACGCTCAGCAAACTCCTTGTTGGATACCGGGGCTGGCGCTGTCGCATTGAATACACCAGATAGCTCCTGATGTTTAATCAGAAATAAAATGAGTTGCACCATATCGTCAATATGGATCCAGGACATCATCTGCTCACCACTGGCCATTGGCCCACCCATGCCGAACTGAAAGGCTGGCAGCATTTTCTTCAATGCTCCGCCGTGTCTGGACAACACCACGCCGGTTCTGATTATACAGACCCGGGTGGCTTCATTGTGGGCTGAATTCGCTTTTGCTTCCCAGTCTTTACAGAGTTGGTGACTAAACTCCGGGTAGGGGTCGTCGAAGTCTTCACCTACCTTAACCGTAGCTGGTTGTCTGCCGTAATAGCCAATGGCACTGCCTGAAATAAAGGTATGCGGTGGCGTGTCGCAATTGCGGATCCGCGCGCTGAGCGCTTCGGTCAGTAAAATGCGGCTGTCCATGATCCGGGCTTTTTGTTTTTCAGTCCAGCGTTTGTCAGCAATGGGTTCGCCTGCAAGGTTGATGACCACATCCAGTTCATTAAAGTTGACCTGATCCAGGCTGTCGACGAGTTCAATTTTACTGTCCAGCAAGCGCCGGGCTTTGGAAATATTGCGTGTCAATGCAATGATTTTGTGTTTATTGAATAGGAATTTGCACAACTCTGACCCGATGAGCCCGGTGGCACCTGTCATTAATACCTTCATGTATAATCCATTTTAATAATTTAGTGTTTATACTCAGCGTATTGCAATGTCGATCAATTTGTTAGTTCTGCGTGCTTTGATGCAAATTTCCGTTACAATGAAGTCGCCGGGCAATAATTAAATTAATGCGCTAATGGCAGCTACCCGGTGCCATCCCCCAGTGTTGTAGTGGGGTTTTGCAAAGTTAATGTAAGGAAAAGTCGTGTCTTCATTGTCTGGGATCACTAAAAGCTTAGTCGTTATTGCGTCATTGTTCATTGTTTTGGCCGGAATTAAACTGGCGAACGACATCGTTGTCCCTTTTGTTTTAGCAGCCTTTATCGCGATTATATGTAACCCACTTCTGAAGTTTTTTGCAAACTATCGCATTCCAAAAGGACTGGCAATTGTCCTGATCATCATGATGGTTATGCTGATGGGGATGAGTTTGACAGGCCTGGTTGGCCAGTCGTTAAATGACTTTTCAAGCCAGTTACCCCAATACAGAGAAGCCTTGCGCAGCAAGTTTATCTGGTTTGTTGATATGGCGGCCCAATATAATATTTTAATTGATAAACAACAGCTTATTGCGTTGTTTGATCCAGGTAAAATGATTGATGTGGCAACCAACATGTTAGCCGGCTTTGGTGGTGTGATGGCCAACATCTTTCTGATCCTGCTAACTGTGGTCTTTATGCTTTTTGAAGCGCCCATGATCAGTACCAAGGTACACCTTGCACTGGATGATCCGGATATGAAAATGAAGCAGATTGACCGCTTTTTGGACTCGATAAACAGTTACCTGGCCATTAAGACGTTAGTGTCATTGGCAACGGGCCTGCTGGCGGCTGTATTTCTTTGGGTGTTGGATGTTGATTATTTTGTGCTTTGGGGCGTGTTTGCCTTTTTGCTTAATTATATTCCCAATATAGGCTCGATTATTGCGGCGGTGCCACCGGTGTTACTGGCGTTGGTGACACACAGTCCTATGGTCAGCGCAATTGTGGCTGCGGGGTACATTAGTATCAATACTATTATGGGAAATATTGTTGAGCCGCGTTTTATGGGCCGGGGACTTGGCCTGAGCACTTTGGTGGTGTTCTTGTCTCTAATCTTCTGGGGCTGGTTGTTGGGTACTGTGGGTATGCTGCTGTCTGTGCCTTTGACTATGGTGGTTAAAATTGCCCTTGAAAACAGCGAAGATGGGCGTTGGCTGGCAACAATGTTAGGCGGTGAAGAACAGCACAATGCCAGATAATCATCGCTATCTGGCATTCAGTTACAGGCTTACTGGAGCGTAAAGTCGGCCTGTAGCTCCTGTGTGTGTTGCTTGATAAACTCTATTTTACAGCGTTTGTATATCTTGGCTGCCATGGTGGCGTTGGGCATTTGCTTTAAGTAGCGCCAGCGACAGGCGTCTTCCATGTACCTTTCCTGATTGATAAAGCTACGCTGGATAATAGGCAATAGTTGAGAATTGCCGGTTTCTTTTTGCAGGTTTTCGGTGTCCATCACCAATTTAGTTACCCAGGTCTTTCTTTCACGTTCCAGCAATTCAATATTTCCATCCAGGCACATCAGGTAGCGCTTGGCTTTTTCAGGGTGGTCCGAATTGAGATGCTCACATTGCTGTAAAGTCAGCCTGGCTGCTTGTGCAGATAGGCTGAGCGTTAACAATGATAAGAAACACAGTGTTTTATTGGTTCTGTTCATAACTAAATTCTATCGTAAACTGGGCACCGCCCAGCTGGCTGTAATCTATGTCTATGCTTCCGTGATAGGAAGAGACGAGGTCGGACACAATGGCCATGCCAACACCGTGGCCACTTTCATAGGTATCCAGGCGTGTCCCACGTTGCAACAGGGTGCTTCTGTTCTGCTCAGGGATGCCCGGGCCATCGTCACTGATGATAAAACGCACGCCTTTGCTTTGATTATACTTCACGTTGATATCAACGTGCGACTGGCAAGCTTTACATGCATTGTCGATCAAATTACCCAAAATTTCCATCAGATCGGTTTTATCGCCCAAAAATGCCGCGTCTTCTGGGCACGCAGTGCTAAAGTTGATCTGCTTATCATGATAGACCTTGCTCATCGCATTGAGGATAGCACTGACCACAGGCTGCACCTGAGTTTGTTTTTTCCAGGTGTCTGATGCGCCCGATGCGGCACGCTTCAGCTGGTGTTCAATCATGGCATTAATGCGATCAAGCTGCTCCTGAGCGTCTGCGTTTTCTGCCAGCGGACTGGATTTGAGCACCGCCAGAGGGGTTTTAAGTGCGTGAGCAAGATCGCTCAGTGAGGCTCGGTAGCGCTCTTTCTGCCTTCTTTGCGAGTCCAGTAGTAAATTCAGGTCGGCTTTGATGGTATTGAGTTCAACAGGGTAGAGGCCACTGATTTTGTCAATCTCGCCTGCTTCGACGGCTTTTATTTCTTTGTCCAGCCGTTGCAGGGGCCTGGCACTCCAGATAAACCCAAGCGCCATAAGCACAGCTATCATAATGCCCATAACCAACATCCAGTTGACCAGGGTATTACGAAACTGAGCCATTTGTGCGACCAGGGCTGAGTTTTTCTTCAGCAGTATAAAATTGGCCTGTTGTGAGTGACTGGCATTGCCCAGAATGACCGTCATGCCGAGTTGCCAGTAAAGCTCCTGATTGTACTCAACCCGCTCGAACTCTTTCGCGCCGGCTTTGCTTTGCGATATATCCGGTGTGACGGTCAGATCCATTGCCGACTCAGAGTGCCAGACCAGCGTGTTCTGTTGATAAATAAGCGCATAGGTATCTGAGTTAAGTCGGTTCAATTCAGGAGCTAAAATGCTGTTGGGCATCTCCATGGTCACGAAATCGACCTCTGAGATAAGCGAGTAAAGATGGGCTTCAAGGGTTTTGTGTGTTGCTTCGACTAAGGTTGCGTGATAAGCACGGCTGATTGAGAAAAACAATGCGGGCAATGCAACAATAAGAACAAAGACAAGGATAAATCCTTGCCTTATTTTAAGGGAAATTTGAGCGCGATTTACCACTGGTTTTTAAACCTATAGCCTCGGCCTCTGAGCGTTTCAACGGGGTTAAGTGTGCCGTCTGGATCCAGTTTCTTTCTCAGTCTGAGTACAAACACCTCAATGACATTGGAGTCAAGATCAAAATCCTGATCGTAAATATGTTCGGTCAACTCGGATTTTGAAATCACCTTGAGTGGATTAACCATCAGGTATTCCAGTACTTTGTATTCGTAAGCGGTGAGTGTGAGCTCTCTGTCTTCCACCCACACCTGCTGAGAACGCGTATGTATTTTTACCGGACCTATGCTGATCTCCGGGTTCGCTTGTCCTGCACTTCTTCGGATCAGGGCGTTACAGCGGGCAATCAACTCTTCTGTATGGAAGGGTTTAGTCAGATAGTCATCGGCACCAGCATCCAGCCCCTCGACTTTTTCCTGCCAGCGATCACGTGCAGTGAGGATCAAAATAGGTAATTTGATGCCTTTGGCGCGTGCCTGGCGAATGAGCTCTATGCCATCCAGCTTAGGCAAACCAAGGTCGACCACAGCCAAATCCAATGGGTACTCAGTTAAGTGAAAAAGACCATTTTCTCCGTCGTGGCACAGATCAACACTGTACTTCTCTTTTTCCAGCGCTGTACGCAAGTTTTCAGCCAGTTGTATATCATCTTCTATTACAAGAATTCGCATTGCTTAGTCCTTCTTCACTTCGCCCGTTACCTGGTGAACCTTTAAATCTATGATCCGGCCATCATCGAGCAAAATTCTCACTACGTAATAGTCTCCTTGCTTGGAGATCTTGAGTGTTTTACCTGAGTACTGGTCGGTTGCAAGTTTAACAGCTTGCTTTTTGCTTATCGTATCTTGCTTTTCAGAAGCTTCAGTGGGCTGGGAACCCAGCAAACAGAAGGCTAACGTAACTGTAAGACATCTTGGCAACTGCATTTAAAAGCTCCACGGTTTGGGTTGCTTAACATCTTGTCGCACAGGCTATTGGAAAACGACTTAACCCATGCTGAACTTGTTAAGGCAGCACTTTCTTGTATGGCTTGACGATACTGTTGGCATAAACACCCGCTGCGATATAGGGGTCTTCCGCTGCCCATGCTTCGGCCTGCGACAGGGAGTCGAATTCTGCGATAACTAAAGAACCTGTAAACCCAGCTTCGCCCGGATCTGGACTGTCGATAGCGGGCAGCGGGCCGGCGGCGAACAAGCGCTGTTGCTGATCAAGCTCATTCAGTCTGGCCAGGTGTGCCGGGCGTGCTGCTAAGCGCTTCTGTAAAGAGTTTTCAACATCAGTTGAGTAGATCATGTAAAGCATAGGATGTAACAATTATTGTGTTATTTGCGCCTATCATAGACTGAACTGGCCCTGTGTGTAAATGCCGGAACTACTGACGAATGAAGACAAATCAAGGTGTCATGGATGTGTAACATGTTATGAGTGCGTTGTATAAGCGTGCGAAGGTGTGAGGTTTACATCAATGCGCACCGGATTAGACGTTTATACTTGAAATTCCGTGCGGATGGCTGGTAGAGTCCTTCGACTATTCTTACAAAATAATAATAAGGTTGTTCTTGTGAGCGCAAATCGTGAGCACTTTAGCTCGCGGCTGGGTTTTATCCTTGCCGCAGCAGGTTCCGCAGTCGGGATTGGTAACCTGGTTGGGTTTCCCGTGTCTGCAACAAAAAATGGGGGCGGTGCGTTTCTGCTTACTTATGCCCTGTTTGTTATCTTTATTTGTCTGCCGGTGATGATGGCAGAAATGGCGATGGGGCGTAAGGCGCAAAAAGACCCTTATGGTTCCTATAAGTCGCTAACACAGGGAGATAAAAAGTGGTCCCTGGCAGGGGCAATCGCCGTTTTAACCCCATTCATGATAGCCGTGTTTTACATGGTCATTACTGTTTGGATCTTCGGTTATCTGGTGCAAACTGTGTTGGGGAACCTGGATATGCTGGCAAATCCGGGTCACTTCGATGCTTTTGTAAATGAATACACTATGTTTATCTACATGGTGTTCGTTGGTTTGTTTGTTAACCTTATTCTGGTTGGTGGCGTAAAAGAAGGCATTGAAAAAGCCGCTAAGTTTATGATGCCGGCGCTTTTTGTGTTGTTACTTGGCCTGGTGGTCTATGTATTAACGCTGGACAATGCCATGGCGGGTGTGCGTTATTATCTGGTGCCAGATTTCTCTAAAATGAACGCCAGTGTGCTTAACGGTGCTTTATCACAATCGTTTTTCTCGCTGTCTCTGGGAATGGGTATCCTGATCACCTATGCCTCCTATATCTCTAAGAAAGATGACATTGTTGGCAGTTCTAAAATGGTGGCAATTACAGACTCTTTGGTCGCGTTTATCGCAGGTCTGATGGTGCTGCCAGCCATTTTCAGCTTCAACCCGGATACCGATCCTGCGAAGCTAAGTGATTCGTCAGTATCCATGATTTTTGTCTATCTGCCAAAGTTGTTGCTGGCATTGCAATCTGACATCGGCTACTTCGGCGCTTCTGCGGTTGCGGCGTTGTTCTTCCTGCTGGTCTTTTTTGCAGCAATCACCTCATTGGTGTCGATCATCGAAGTACCAACTGCTGCGTTAATGGAAGAAAAGAACATCAGCCGTAAAAAGGCGTTGGGCTTGCTGGCATTGACAACGGGCGGACTGACTGTGCTGTGTACCATGTCTTTTGGTATGGTTGGTTGGCTGACTGATTTTGTGAACTATGGTGGTGCCAGTCAGAGCATGTTTGCGCTGATCTCGGATGTATTCTACGAAACCATTCTGCCTTTTAACGGTTTACTGGTTTGCTTGTTTGTGATGTACCGCTGGAAAAAGCATAACTTGTCAGAAGAGCTGGCACAGGGGTCACCAAACTATAAAGGTAGCCTGATGGAAAAGTACGTGAACTTCTCGTTATCTACTTTCATACCCGTTATACTGACCGTCATCTTCGTTAATACAGTAACGACTAAGTTCTTTGCATTTAGTTTGTTTGGCTTCTAATCGTTCTTAGCATGCCACAGGGGCACCTCAGCAATGTGGTGCTCCTTTGCTAAAACGTCACCCCCGAATCCAGATACTGACCCAGCCCCAGGGTAAAAACCCATAATCCCCAAAGACTATGTTCGAGTACACAGACGGCTAAAGAGCGACTGTGTGCGTAGGTATAGGCAAATAACAACCCGCCGGCAAAAGAAAGTGCAATGGCAACCCAGTTGTCGTACACACAGTGCGCCAGTGCGAATACAGCAGCACTCAACACAACCCGAATTGTCTTCCTCGGTAAAATACGTTTGTAGCGATGAAAAAAGTAGCTGCGGAACACCAGCTCTTGCGGTACCACCGATAATATTGGATAGGCTATTAGCAGGACCAACCAGTCATTGGTGGAGTTGAGCGGCATATCAAACCAGCTTTCCTGATTCACCAGGCCATAAAACATGGCGGAAAACAGGGCACCGATAAAGAAGGTTGAAAACAGCCGACGCCTTACTGTAGAAAAGGTGCCCAGACTGGTCAGGCGAAATCGTTTGAAATGTGGATCGGTGAGTAACAAATATGTACACACAGCTGTGAGTATAATCAAAGCCGGAAACAACCAATTGGCGAGTTGATGGCGAAATGCATAGGCAATAACAGGTAGCAGGAAAAACACCAGGAATAGTTCGCACCAGCGATATTGGTTTGCGTTCAATGTGGCCTCTGGTATGTCTGTCAGTGTTAGCCTAACTATAGTCAAGGCATTTCAACTCGGGTATGGCAGAACAAGGAAAACTTTGTCTATACCAATTTGCTAAATGACGTGTTCTATTTTGAGGTAGGAAAATGTTGTCGATAACCCGCTAAGAATTTTGCTATTTAGTTGTTTTAAATGAGAAGATTCTAATGCTGCCAAGGTGATATTTGTTCCTTCAAATTGAACAGGTATTGAGTAAAGTTGGTATTCATCCGCTCAGGATTGACTTTTAAGACAGAACTCCTTAGCCTGCCGGGCTTTGTTGTATAAAGACGGATGCATGATGAATAAAAGTGAACTGGTTACAGCCATGGCGGCGCACAGTGAATTGACCAAGAAAGACACACAGGCTGCACTGGGTAGTCTTATAAAACTTATCACCAAACGTCTCTCTGAAGGAGATCAGGTCCAGCTTAATGGTATGGGCACCTTTACGCTAAGCTATCATCCGGCCAAGCCGGGCAGAAACCCCAGAACAGGGGAAGAGATCATGATCGAAGGGCAGAATAAAGTGCTATTTAAGCCAGCCAAAGCGCTCAAGGACGCTCTGGCTGACAAATAGCCTAGATGTTAGCGCGCAGTAGCGGCTTTCATGTCGCGTACAAAAGCGCTCAGGGCTTGATACATCGCTGGCTTGTCATCCAGGTGCTGCTCAATGATTTTGACCACAGCAGAACCTGAGATGGCCCCCGCGGCACCTGAGTCAAGTGCTGCTTTGACCTGTTCCGGCGTGGAGATACCGAAGCCCAGCAGGGCAGGGGCTGCATGGTACTCAGTGAGCTTAGTGATGATCTCACCGGTTGGCATTTGCACCTGGCTTTCTGTACCGGTCACACCGGCGCGCGAGAGCAAATAAGTATAGCCTCTGCCGTAACTGGCACATTCGCGCAAGGTATCATCACTGGCATTAGGCGTTGCGATGAAGATTGGCTCAATGCCTGCTTCTATCGCTGCTCGGCGGAACATTTTTGACTCGTGCAGCGGCACATCTGCAACCAATACCGAATCGACGCCAGCGGCTTTGGCTTGCTGGTAAAATGCATCCAGACCACGAGCGAAAATCAGGTTTGAATACAGTAGCAACCCAATAGGGATATGAGGATATTGCTCGCGCACTGCACGGATCACGTCAAAGCAATCTTCTGTGTCAATGTGCTGTTCTAGAGCACGAATATTTGCAGCCTGGATAACCGGACCGTCCGCGATGGGATCGGAAAACGGAATCCCCAGCTCCAGAGCATCCGCACCGCCTTCAATCAGGCTTTTGATGATTGCGAGGCTGGTTTCTTTGTCCGGGTCGCCAATGGTGACAAACGGGACAAACGCGCCTTGCTGCTTGTCGTTTAGCTGCTGGAACATCTCATTGTAACGGCTCATAGCTCACCTCGCGCTTCTAATACCTGGTGGACATGGGCTAAGTCTTTGTCACCACGACCACTTAAATTGATCACTATCACTGTGTCTTGTTCTTGTGCCTCTGCATATTTCAATGCGTAGGCTAACGCATGACTGGATTCCAGCGCCGGAATGATCCCTTCATGTTTTGCCAATGACTGGAAGGCGGCCAGCGCTTCATCATCGGTTACAGCGACATATTGAGCCCGACCGGTCTCGTGCAGATAGGCGTGTTGCGGTCCAACAGCTGGGTAATCCAGACCAGCAGAGACCGAGTAAGACTCTTCTATCTGACCGTCCTGGTTTTGCATGATATAAGTATAAGCACCATGTAAAATGCCTTTAGTCCCCTTACACAATGCTGCGCCATGTTCTTCGGTGTCCAGACCTTTACCTGCTGGCTCGACGCCAATCAGTTTGACGTCTTTTTCGTCGATAAAGTCTGCAAACATCCCAATCGCATTGGAACCACCACCCACACAGGCCATGACTACATCCGGCAGTTTGCCTTCAGCTTCCAGTACCTGTTGTTTTGCTTCTTCACCGATCATTTTTTGGAACTCACGTACCAAAGTCGGGAAAGGATGAGGGCCCGCTGCGGTACCAAGCAGGTAGTGGGCGGTTTTGTAATTGGCTGACCAGTCGCGCATGGCTTCATTTACGGCGTCTTTAAGTGTACCTGAGCCTGCTGTAACCGGGATAACTTCTGCACCCATCAGGCGCATCCGGAACACGTTGGGTTGCTGACGTTCAACGTCTTTGGCACCCATGTAAACGCGGCATTTCAGACCCAGCAGGGCACAGGCCAGTGCTGTTGCAACACCATGTTGCCCGGCGCCGGTCTCTGCGATGACTTCTGATTTACCCATACGTTTAGTGAGCAGTGCCTGACCAAGCACCTGGTTGGTTTTGTGTGCGCCACCGTGGAGCAGATCTTCTCGTTTCAGATACAGCTTCACTTTTGGGTTTTTAACCAGGTTTCTGGTGAGCGTCAGTGGCGTTGGGCGCCCTGCAAACTCATTGAGTAATTGATAAAATTCCTGCTGAAATGCCGGGTCTTGTTGTGCTTTATTAAATTCCTGCTCAAGCTGCTTGAGCGCAGGAACTAGTAATTCAGGGACAAACATGCCACCAAAATCACCGTAATATCCTGTATTCATTTTTTCCACCTCAGTATTTACGAATTGTGTTAAAAGCTGTATTGAGTTTGTCGGCACACTTTTTGCCCGGGCTGATCTCGACACCAGAGTTCAGATCGAATCCTGCTGCGCCCAGGTATGAGGCCTGTGTCAGGTTGTCAGCACTCAGTCCGCCTGCCAGCATAAAGCTGCCCGGAGTTTGGCTAAGCAACTGCCAGTCAAATGCTTGTCCTGTTCCACCAAGCTGACCTTTGACCTTAGTGTCGTATAAATGTTTGTCGACGCCCTGTAATGGCTCAGGCAAATGATCACTGATCCCCTGGGCTTTCCAGATCTGGCAGTTAACAGGTAATTGTTTGCGCAGCTCATCGATGTACTCTTGCGCTTCATTGCCATGCAATTGTACTGCGCTGAGCTTTAGGATGCGGACGTTTTCAACGACTTGTGCAAGTGGTGCATCGACAAATACGCCCACATAGTTGAGCGGTGCGCTGTCTACGACGGCTTTTGCACAGTCAATGTCAACATAACGGGGTGACTTGGGATAAAAAATCAATCCTCCGTATACTGCACCGGCCTCATAAGCGGCAATGGCGTCCTGACTGCGGGTTAAGCCACAGACCTTGTTTTCACCCAGGATCAGCTTACGACAAGCGGTTTCCAGGTCTTGCTCAGCCATCAAAGAGCTGCCGACCAGGAAGCCATTACAAATGGGGGCAAGGCGTTTAACGTCTGCATGGGTATAGATACCGGACTCGGAGATCACGGTTTTATCGTCCGGGATTAATTTGCGTAAACGCTCGCTGGTTGCCAGATCTGTACTTAAATCTCTGAGATTACGGTTATTGATCCCAATGAGTCTGGCGTTTAGCGCGAGTGCGCGATGGACTTCTTCTTCGTTGCTGACTTCAGTCAGTACTGCCATGTTCAGGCTGTGCGCAAGTTCAGCCAAAGCTGTGTAACGCGCATCATCGAGTACTGATAGCATTAGCAAAATGGCATCGCCACCACTTAAACGGGCCAGATACACTTGGTATTCATCGATAAAAAAATCTTTACAGATGAGGGGTTGCGAGACCTGAGTTCTGACATAACTAAGATACTCAAAATTACCCTGGAAATATTTTTCGTCAGTGAGCACACTGATGCAACTGGCGTAACGACCGTAAACTGCGGTAATTTCATCCAGATCGAAGTGTTGGCGGATCAGACCTTTCGACGGTGAGGCTTTTTTACACTCCAGAATAAACTGAGTTCCCGGGCGGCTCAGCGCAGCGTAAAAGTCCCGATCGCTGGGCGTGATTTGATCAACAAAGCTTTCCAGCGGGCGGTCTTGTTTTCTTTGCGCGACTTCGACTTCTTTGTCAGCAACAATTTTTTCTAACACATTAGCCATTGCTCACCTCCACAATTTCGGCAAGTTTCTGCGCGCAGCGTCCGGACGCCAGTATTTCTGAAACCTGGGCACTGGCTGATTTCAGGTCCGTTGCTTTGTCTGTCATGACCAGCAGCGCGGCGACGTTGGCAATGATGGCAGCGTTATGCGCTTCTTTGCCTTTGCCATCGAGAATGTCCCGGGTTGCCTGGGCATTAAATTCCGGGGTGTCGCCAAAAATGGCTTCAAGCGGATAGCGTTGCAGCCCAAAATCTTCAGGCGTCAGCGTGTAGTCTGTCAGTACGCCCTGGTTGAGCTCGGTGACCTGAGTTTCGCCATGCAGAGCAATTTCATCGCAACCTGAACCATGAACGACCATGGCGCGCTGAGTACCGAGTTTTTGTAAAGTCTCAGCCATGGGACGACAAAGTTTAGGGTCATAAACGCCAAGTAATTGCACCTGCGGCCTTGCTGGATTCGCTAGTGGGCCAAGGATATTGAACAAAGTGCGGGTTTTGAGTTTAGTACGCACCGGCATCGCATGTTTGACGCCAGCATGATAGTGCGGCGCAAACAAAAAGGTAAAGTTAGTTTGTTGCAAACAGCGAGCACCCAGTAGCGGGTCCATATCCAGGTTTATGCCGAGTGTTTTTAACAGATCAGCAGAACCAGATTTACTGGACACGCTGCGGTTGCCATGTTTCACCATAGGGATCCCACAAGCGGCCGCAACGATTGCTGCTGTAGTACTGACATTGATGGTGTTGGTGCCATCACCCCCAGT
Organism: Pseudoalteromonas ardens; assembly: GCF_030125445.1. Lineage (NCBI taxonomy): Bacteria > Pseudomonadati > Pseudomonadota > Gammaproteobacteria > Alteromonadales > Pseudoalteromonadaceae > Pseudoalteromonas > Pseudoalteromonas ardens. Next base: position 200,221 of record NZ_JASJUV010000008.1, on the reverse strand, counting down.
GCCACAACTGTCTGCGCAAAGCAGGCCATGGGTGTCAAACGCGGTGGCGTGATCGCGCATCGCTTTTGCGGCTCCGGCGATTTCTTCGGCGGTTTCCCCTTTTATTTTCAGGGCGACCAGGGCGGCGGTTAGCTGTACTTCATCCAGCTGGCCCTGCATGACTGCACTGAACAACTCTGTGGCCTCGGCAAAGTTCAGTGATTTTTGTTCTAGTAATAAGTTTAAACTGTCCATGTCTACTCCTCCGATGTGAGATAGGCGATGCTTTGCTGTAACAGCTGAGCGCCGCATGGGGTTAAAATTGATTCTGGGTGAAACTGATACCCGATCACCTTATCGTCCGGGTGATAAATCGCCATTGGGATTTCTTCATAGTTGGCAATGATTTCCAGGCATTCAGGTACCTGAGTTGCCATAAGAGAGTGATAGCGAGCCACGGGAAAAGACTTACCCAGTCCGTCAAAAACGGGGTGAGGTTTGACACTAATATGGGAAGATTTACCGTGTACCGTCTCACCGGCATGGCCAATGGTGCCACCATAGCTTTGTGTCAGTGCCTGTTGGCCAAGGCAGATCCCAAGCATGGGGTAGTGACCTTTGCACAGTTCAATCAGCTCAAGTAAGCACCCTGCGTCTTTTGGTGCGCCCGGACCCGGGGACAAAACCAGGATCACCGGATCGGTTTCTTGCTGCATTTTGGCAAAAATGGTGCTGGCATCGAGATGATTACGATACACCACGAGCTCGGCCCCAAGTAGCGACAGCTCATCGACCAGGTTGTAAGAGAAGGAGTCAAAGTTATCGAGAAAATATATCTTAGGTATCATGCCGGTGCTCCTGCATAAGTCGATTGAATGGCTTTGATCACGGCACTGGCTTTGGCCCGGGTCTCATCGGCCTCGGCTTGTGGGTCGGAGTCATAAACAACGCCGGCACCGGCCTGAACCAGCGCCTGGCCATTTTTGACAAAAGCTGAGCGGATCACGATACAGGAGTCCATTGCGCCATCGCCGGTCAGATAGCCCACAGCACCGCCGTAGCTACCACGTCGTTGTTGTTCTGTGTGTCTGACCAGCTCAGCCGCTTTGACTTTAGGCGCGCCTACCAGGGTGCCCATATTCATGCTGGCCTGGTATGCATGCAGGGCATCCAGATCTGGCTTTAGCTGACCGACTACGCGGGAAACCAAATGCATGACCTGAGAGTACCGGTCAACTTTAAGCAGTTCTTTGGCGTGGCGGGTACCCGGTATGCTGATCCGCGCCACATCATTGCGTGCCAGATCAACCAGCATCAGGTGCTCTGCGCGTTCTTTGTGATCGTCTCTGAGCTCCAGTTCGATGCGGCTGTCGAGATCCGGATTGATACTGCCATCAGCGAACTTGCCTCGAGGCCGGGTTCCCGCAATCGGATAGACTTCTACCTGGTTACTCTGCTCACAATATTTCAATGCCGATTCAGGAGAGGCACCAAATAAAACAAATTCCTCATCGCGCATGTAGAACATGTATGGGCTTGGGTTTTGCTGTTTGAGCGCTTTATAAGCCGAAAGGGGATCGGCACAAGGTAAAGAGAAGGTGCGAGAGGGCACAACCTGAAAGATGTCGCCATCCACGATGTGCTGCTTCAGTTTTATTACCTGCTCTATATATGCTTCGTCACTGATATCAACACTGACCTCACAGCTACCTGCAAGCGGGTTTGGCGAAAATGACTGCAAAGCATCACATTGATGATTGAGGACTTCAAGCTGGCGGCCTACTTCAAAACAGTTCGCATGAACATCGGGACCGTTGAATACATTACCTATCAATTCAGTCGTTTGAGCCTGATGATCTATGATCAGCAGGGTCTCGGCCAGGTAGAATACGTAGTCCGGGCAGCTATTGGCACCGTCCGGAACGTCAGGGAGTTGCTCAAAATTGGCGACCATATCGTACGCAAATACACCGCCCAGAAACAGAGAAAATGGTGTGTCTGAGTTGCACTTGATGCGGTTGATACAGGTTCTGAGCGCGCTGAACGCGTTATCGGCCTTCAGCTTGGCATACTCATCGAGATCGGCCGATGTGTCCTGATAAGTAATGGTCAGCACTGAGTTATCGAGCGTTACGTCACAGTTTTCGACTTCCTGTGCCAGATAGGGCAGAAGCTGCTCGCCGTTGTTGGACAGCGCCCGGACGATGACATTTTTGCCCTTACATTCAAAGCGCAGTGCTGTATCAACCAGGATAATGCTCTTTACATTGTCTTTGGAGTCTATTTCTGCAGATTCCAGCAACAATGAATTGGGCTTATCCAGCGCTGCGAACAGAGACAAAGGGCTGGCGATGTATTCTCGCCGTAACCGAATACTGGTTACTTCCCCGGGCTGTGTCGTTATATGACTAAAAATCACACCTCATTCCTCGTAATTTTCATAAATTAATCTAAAAAAAACCCCCGAAAGCGATTTGCTTGCGGGGGTCTGTGTATTAGGTACAAAGATGCCGTCCCGCTAATTCAGGCACCACCACCAAGATTTCACTAGTAAAATAGTTGTTATATTATTGATCACTATACAATATCTTTGAGAAAATTAAGTTACAAAAAAACCCGCGTGTTTAGCGCGGGTTTCGAAAATCTTGCATGCACAACGACTCACCCGCTAATTACGAGTGCCACCACCAAATGTTGAAAGTTGTTTGTGTTTTCATTTGTTAAGTCGTCGTTATGTAAATTTAGTGACCACAGTAAACCGCACTATAGGACAAAGTGTCAAGGTCAAATTGGAAAAAATGCGGCCAGCCCGCAAAAATGGTTATTTTGGCCTAGCTGATTGCTGCATTATCACTGTTTAGTGCGTCAGATAACCGCCCGTAGAAGTAAACAACATGGTATACTAAAATCTGCATTTTTTTAGAAGGTTATGAGAGTTTGATAAAATACGACTTACACAGTCACAGTACTTTTTCGGATGGTCGTTTGGCGGTCGGTGCCTTGCTTGAACGAGCAACCGAAAGAGGTGTGGACGTACTTGCCATTACAGATCACGATACCACCGCAGGTCTTGCTCCTGCTCGGGCATACATCACGGATCAACAGTTGCCATTGTCACTCATCTCCGGGGTTGAGATTTCAACTAAGTGGGAGAGCTTTGAAATACATATAGTGGGTCTGAATATAGATGAGTCGAACAATGCACTGAGCACTTTGCTTGCCAGTCAACAGCAAAAACGTCGTGAACGCGCGAAAGAGATTGGTGCACGATTGGCTAAGCGCGGTTATGAGGGGATTTATGAGCAGGCGCAAATACTGGCTGAGGACGCTGAGATTACCCGTGCGCATTTTGCCAAAGCGCTGGTAGACCGAGGGGTCGCCAAGAATATTCAGGGTGTGTTTAAAAAGTTTCTGGGGCGTAACAAAATCGGGTATGTGCCCAGCAGCTGGTGCAGCATGGGAGAGGCAATAGACGCGATCCATCAGGCTGGTGGTGTGAGCGTGCTGGCGCATCCGGGTCGTTATCAGATGTCTAATAAATGGCTCAGAAAACTACTAAGTGAATATAGTGCAGCGGGCGGCAAGGCAATGGAGGTCGCACAGCCACAACAGGCACCTTCGGAGCGACAGTTTCTGGGGCAGTTGAGTCGTGAGTTTGACTTACTGGCCAGCCAGGGATCTGACTTTCATTATCCAACGAACTGGTTGGATCTTGGAAAAAATCTATACTTACCAAAAGATTGCCAAGGTGTTTGGCAGTTCTGGGGCGCGACAGAGGAGTGACAGCGTGAGCCAATTTTTCCATATCCATCCTGATAATCCACAAGGTCGTCTGATCCGTCAGGCCGTTGACATTATTCAGCAAGGTGGCGTAATCGTATATCCAACCGATTCAGGATACGCCATTGGGTGTAGCTTGGGTAACAAACAGGCTAAGGAGCGCATTGAGCGTATTCGTGGTATTGAGAAACATCATAACTTTACACTGATGTGCCGTGATTTATCTGAACTTTCGACTTATGCGCGTGTAGACAACCAAATGTTCCGGATGATCAAAAACAATACGCCGGGCCCTTATACGTTTATTCTCAAAGGGACCAAAGAAGTTCCCAGGCGATTGCTTAATGAGAAGAAAAAAACCATCGGTATCCGGGTAACAGAACATCCGATCACGGCTGCTTTACTAACCGAATTAGGCGAACCCCTGATGTCTTGCTCGTTAATTTTGCCGGATGAGCAATTTACCGAATCGGACCCGGACGACATTCGCCTGCGTCTGGAAAAGCACGTTGACCTGATCATTCACGGTGGGTATCTGGTAGAGCAGGCAACGACTGTGATTGATATGTCCGACGATGAAGTGGTGATCCTGCGCCGTGGTTGCGGCGACACGACCCAGTTCGAATAGTCATGCCTGATCAGAACGCCCAGCAAAAATTACCACTGGCATTTTTACACGGTGAAGCGGTATTGGAAAAGCCGGAGGACCTGTACATTCCTCCGGATGCACTGGAAGTCATACTGGAGACTTTTGAGGGGCCGCTCGATCTGTTGTTGTATCTCATTAAACGTCACAAGCTGGATATTCTTGAGCTACCGATACTGAGTATCACGCAGCAATACGTTCAGTATGTGGAGATGATGCAGGATATGCAGCTGGAGCTGGCCGGTGAATATCTGGTTATGGCGGCCTTACTGGCACAGATTAAATCGCGGTTATTGTTGCCGGTTCACGAAGAACTGGAGGATGAGGAAGATCCGCGTGCAGAGTTGGTCAGGCGGCTTCAGGAGTATGAGCAATTTAAAAAAGCGGCTGAAAATCTTGACCAAATCCCCCGTGTCGATCGGGAAATTTTTGTTGCCCGCGCGCTGATGGAAGAATCAGAAGAACCACAAACCCGACTGCCCGACATTGAGATGGCCGAGCTGCTTTTGGCCCTGAGTGATGTGATGGCACGGGCAAAAACCTTTGAACATCATCAGATCAGTGCCGAAGTGTTGTCTACTCGTGAGCGCATGGCTGCAATCCTTCAGTTTTTATCTGAACATACCGAGCCGGTTGAGTTTACACGTTTATTTACTTTCTCAGAGGGGCGCAGTGGTGTGGTGGTCACATTTATCGCTATGCTTGAGTTATTGAAGGAGCAATTGATTAACTGCTTGCAGGTGACTCCCGCGGGTACGCCCGCCAGTGCAATTTATTTGTCATTAAAGCTACACGAGTGACGCGGGCTCTGTCATAATACGCCGCTTTAGACTAGCCTTATCTTACTTGCATGAAACGTCGTATCAGTGATGAACAATTGGTTGAACTGGTTGAAGCAGCCATATTCGTTGCCGATAAGCCTTTGTCTCGCAAACAACTGAAAGAAACTGTTTTGCAGGATATTCATGTTTCTGATGTCCGCCTCAGGCAGGCGCTGGATACCTTAAGCGAGCATTATCAAACCCGCGGTGTCAAACTGGTTGAAGTCGGAACGGGCTACCGTTTTCAGGCCTGTGCCAGCCTAAGTCCGTGGCTCAGTAATCTGTGGCAGGAAAAAGCGCCAAAGTATTCTCGTGCAACGCTCGAAACATTGGCGCTGATCGCTTATCGACAACCCATAACCCGGGGCGAGATTGAGCAGGTGCGGGGTGTGACGGTCAGCTCGAATATCATCAAAAGCCTGTTAGAGCGACAATGGATAAAGATAGTGGGCTATAAAGAAGTGCCGGGTAAACCCGCACTGTATGCAACAACGAAACAATTTTTAGACTACTTTTCGCTTAATGGATTGGATATGCTCCCTGAGCTGCCTTCCCAACAGGGCGAAAAGCTAGATCAGATGTTAGATGATCCTTCTGTGAGAGAACCATCAGAATGAGTGAGAAGTTACAAAAAGTTTTAGCACGCGCTGGCGTTGGCTCGCGTCGTGAAATGGAAAAGTACATCGAAAGCAACCGTGTTAGTGTTGATGGCAAGGTGGCCCGACTGGGTGATCGTGTTGAGGAAAATGCAGTTATCCGGGTCGATGGGCATATCGTAAAAGTAGAACAGCAGGATGATAGGATCTGCCGTGTCTTGATGTACCACAAGCCAGAAGGTGAGTTGTGTACGCGCAAAGATCCGGAAGGCCGTCGTACAGTGTTTGACCGTCTCCCGCGTATTGAAGGCGATCGCTGGATTGCCATCGGCCGACTGGATGTCAATACATCGGGTTTGTTGTTGTTCACCAATGATGGTGAACTGGCCAATCGTCTGATGCACCCCAAATATGAAGTAGAGCGCGAATATTCGGTACGCGTATTTGGTGATGTGACTAATGAGCACCTACGTAACCTGAAAAAAGGCGTAGAGCTGGAAGATGGCCCGGCGAAATTCCTGAAGCTGGCGCCACGCGGTGGTGAAGGCTTGAACAAGTGGTTTAATGTCACTTTGACTGAAGGTCGTAATCGCGAAGTGCGTCGTTTATGGCAATCTCAGGAGCTTGAAGTGTCACGCCTTATTCGTATTCGCTACGGTAAGTTAGAGTTGGGCAAACGGCTGCCTCAGGGTGGCTGGGAAGAGCTGAAGCTGGAAGATGTGAATTACCTTCGTAAATCTGTCGGCATGCGTCCTGAAACGCAAACTAAGCTGTCGGTGATGCCTGAAAAGCGTAAAGACAAGCGTGCTAAGATCAACCGTATTCGCAAGGCGGTGAGCAAGCATAATCAGCGTCTTAAGCAGAGCAAACGTCGTTAACAGACATAAAAAAAGCCGCGTAAGCGGCTTTTTTTTATGTCTTTATTTTACCTGGGCGTCCAGCGACTGGCCATTTACTTCGGCCGAATCATCGGACATCAGATAAAGATAAGTAGGCATCAACTCTTCAGGTGTCTTTAATTTATCTTTGTCTTCACCCGGGTAGGCTGTGGCGCGCATACCAGTACGCGTGGCCCCTGGGTTGATACAGTTTATACGAATGTTGGTTTTGCCTACTTCTGCGGCCCAGGTTTGCATCATCCCTTCAGTAGCGAACTTAGAAATCGCATAGGCTCCCCAGAATTCACGCCCCTGACGGCCGACTCCGGATGAAGTGAAGATAACTGAGGCACTGGGGGCTTTACGCATAACAGGGAACAGGTATTTAGTGATCATTGCCTGTGCAGTAACGTTTACCTTCATGATGTTTTCGAATGTGGACACACAAAAGTGTTCCAGCGGACCCAATGCACCTAATATAGAGGCATTGTTCAGCAGTCCATCAAGCTTGCCAAATTGTTGTTCGATAGTGGCGGCAAGATCACGGTAGTGTTGTTTTGTAGCACCTTTAAGGTCTAAAGGCACGATGGCAGGCTTTGGATAACCTGCGGCGACGATTTCGTCATAAACACATTCTAGTTTGCTGGTGGTTTTCCCCAGCAGAATAACCGTCGCACCATGTTTGGCATAGGTCAGTGCAGCAACCCGGCCAATGCCATCGCCTGCACCAGTGACCAAAATCACTTTGTTTTCTAAAGCATTCTCAGCTGCTTGATAAGTATGCATTTTGAACCTCTGAGCTAATTTTTCCGCATATTTTACCACATACCACAGCCAAGTTATCGAATTTATTGTAAATATGGCTGGCGAAACGCTACACTTTGCGTTAACTTAAACTGGTCTAATGTCTTATTAAAAGCAGATTTACCTTTAAGTACCTTTTTGCAAAGGTTTTAACTAAATATTCTCTGATCGGTCAATTTATCAGCTAAATTAAGCAGTTAAGTTGAATTCAGGGCTTAGAATAATAATAAGATTATGTCGGAGCCAAATAAATGAAAAAAATGCTACTCTCACTCGCGGTTTCTGCAGCCTTAGCAGGTTGTGGTGGCGGTGAAACCCTTGAAGATGTAAAACAAGAAAGCACAGCTGTAACACCCAGCGCCTCGATCAAATTCGACCCTGCAAATGGGGTGATTTCGGTGCCTAACGACCTGCTGTTTAACGGCACTAAAGATGGCACGCTGAATATTCCAGGCGAACTGAACGATGACGGCTCTGTTAAAATCCAGCGTGCAAACTATGCTGACCCTTCACTGGCGTTGGGTGCACTGGATGGTTGGTCAACACAAATGCCATTTGCGATTGATTTAACGGTGCCAGCCGGTGTTGAAATTGATGCGGCGAGTGTCGCAACCCCTGGTGCTGTGAGAATTTTTGAAGTGGTCATGGGCGCCAGCCTGACTGACCAGGATTGTGCAACTGTGCCAGCCGGGATTGCCTGTAAAGGGGTCGCTGAGCTGACCTTTGGCCCAACTGGTGATTTCATCGCTCAGTTAGGTGCAGACGGTAAGAGCATTAATGTTATTCCTGTGAAGCCGCTAAAATCGGCAACGACTTACATCACCGTGTTAACAACGAGCCTGAAAGACAGCTCGGGCAGTGTCGCACCTTCTTCTTCCTACACATTGCTTAAGCAAGAAGCGCCTTTGGTTACACCTGCACAAAAAGGCTTGCAAGCGGTTGTGCGTAGCTACGAAAGTGCGGTGGCATCTCTGGGCACCGTGACCAGTGAAGAAATCATTTACTCAGCTGCAATGACAACACACTCGACTTTTGAAGTCATGGGTGCCGTGAAGCAGTTGCTGGCAGCGTCTTTGACGACTGAGCAAAGACCCGTTTTGAGCGTTGGTCAGCAGCCTGCTGATGGCTTGACGGTTGCCGATTTGCCGGATCTCCCATTATCTGACGAAATTCGTCCTTTGTTCCGCTCTGTAAGATACTTGCAAGGTAATATTGTTTTACCGCGTTACCTGGGTGAGCCGCAAACGAAAGACGACGCAGCGTTGGCAGATACCTACTGGCAGGCACAGTGTGATAACGCGGCAGCGGTTGCCGGCTATATTCAGGCAACGGGTGGCACGCCTGAGCTAAGAGAAGGTAACGATACGCTTTGTAATGCGTTATCTGAAGGGCGTTTGAGAGACTTAGGGCTGGATCAGCACAAGTTTGTCAGCAAATATAACCCAATTCCAAAAGCGCTGGGCGCGAATAACATTCCGGTCCAGATCACTATGCCTGCGGACGAGACAAACCGCCCGGAAACAGGCTGGCCGGTTATTATCATGCAACATGGTATCACCAGTAAGAAAGAAGACATGCTGGGTCTGACGCTGGCATTGACTCAGGCTGGTTTTGCAACGGTTGCAATTGACCACCCATTGCATGGTGACCGTGGTATTGATGTAGATGGCGATGGTGAGGTTGATTTCAACGCGTCAACGAAGAGTGTACTTCACTATATGAACCTGCAATCACTGCTGGTTGCACGTGATAACCTGCGTCAATCAACTGCTGACCTGCTGGGTTTGCGTCTGGGTCTGAATTTCATCAATCAGGCGACGGCGGTTCCTTTGCTGTTCAATACGCAGGATGTGAGCTTTATTGGCCACTCTTTGGGGTCAGTTGTTGGGCCTAGCTTCATCGCGTTGGCTAATACACCGTTGGATGAGCAGGTTGATGCCTTGTTTAACGTGAAAGCGGGCGCCTTATCAAGCGGCGGTTCGGGTATTGCAAACTTCCTGGTGGAATCTGCTTCGTTTGGTCCTGTGGTGAAAAGCGCTGTGTTGTCTGCGGCAACAGACTTAGCTGTATCAAAACAGTTTAATGCTTACCTGGGAGAAGGTGCTATCGCAGATTGCGGCCAGTATGCGGCAGATGCAGGTGCGTTTGCAAACTGTGCATATTCCACCTTTACTGCACAGCTAGAGGCGAACGGTGATACCGTTTCACTGGGAGCTATTGATGCAACCGTAACGCAGTTCGCTTATGCAGCACAAAGCGTACTGGGTAGCGCTGATCCGCTCAACTATGCTGGCGCGGTAAACGCGCTGGGTACACCTATCTATATGGGTGTTGTTGTGGGTGGTGAGAATGGCAATAAAGAAGATCAGGTGATCCCACCTTCAACGCAAAGCAATCCGTTGTCTGGCAGCTTACCAATGGCCGCTGTAATGGGGCTGACGCCTGTGAGCGAAACGCAAACGTCAACCGACGGCACAGCGGGTAGCTATGTTGTGCGCTTTAGTCAGGGACATCACAGCTCGCTGTTGACTACCAGCTTTGACGAACGTTCGGGTGGCACAGCAGAAGGTCATGCTGCAGCGACCATGGAAATCCAGCAGCAACTGGCGACTTTCCTGGCTTCAAAAGGCCTGATGTTACCAATCACCAATGATGCTGTTATTGCAAAATAATCGCATTTGAGAGATTATGAAAAAGCCGCTGTTTTAGCGGCTTTTTTTTACTTAAATTTCAGGAGTAGAAAGTTGGTATTTTTATACGAATACGGATTATTTTTGGCTAAAGCGGTGACACTGGTCGCTGCGTTAGGTGCGATTATTGCGATGATAGTTGCCGCAAGCCATAAGCCGAGTTCACAGTCTGGTGAAATCGAGCTGACCAATCTGTCCAAACGACTGGACGAGGCTAAAGAACAGTTTCTGGCACAAACCCTGGATAAGAAAGCGCTGAAGTCTCATCTTAAGCAGCAGAAAAAGACGCAATCAGAACACGCAACTGAGACAAAAAAGCGGGTCTTTGTGGTTGAGTTTTGCGGCAGTATGGATGCTCATGAGGTTGAAAATCTCAGAGAGGAAGTGACGGCTATTCTGACCATTGCAGACGCAAAGCAGGATCAGGTCGTGGTTAATCTGGAGAGCGGTGGAGGGGTTGTGCATGGTTATGGGCTGGCAGCTTCACAACTACAACGTTTCAAAGATGCGGGTCTGCCACTGACGGTGTGTGTGGATAAAATCGCTGCCAGTGGCGGTTATATGATGGCCTGTGTGGCAGATAAAATCATCGCTGCGCCATTTGCCATTGTTGGTTCAATTGGCGTGATTGCTCAGATGCCTAACTTTAATAAGCTACTAAAAAAGAACGACATTGACTACGAGCAAATTACCGCTGGTGAGTTTAAGCGTACGTTGACTCTGTTTGGTGAGAATACGGATAAAGGGCGAGAAAAGTTCCGTGAAGAAGTGGAGCATACTCATGGTTTGTTCAAGCGTTTTGTCAGTGATAACAGACCGAATATGGATATTGATAAAGTGGCGACTGGAGAGCATTGGCTGGCCACACACGCACATGAGTTTGCTCTGGTAGATGAAATCCGCACCAGTGACGATCTGTTGTTAGATTTAAATCAGGCCCATCAGCTCTATCAGGTGCGGTTTAAGCTGAAAAAATCGCTGGCTGAGAAACTGGGCGTAGGTGTCAGTCTTAGCCTTGAAAAAGGCGCGATGCGTTTGTTCTCTAAATGGCAAAAATCGAGTTATTAAGCACTTAGGGCAGTGTGGTTTGCACATTGCCTACTTATTTTGGCCTGTTTTTTCAGGCCTGAGTATATAATGTTGCAACGTGGCTATGCCTGGCGCTAGAGTGTGCCACTGTTCAGCTCTTATATTCAGTTCGACATAACCAGCTGTCACTATGTTATCAAACTGGTGTGTACTCAGATGATTTACCAGTATCGTCATGGCTGGGTTGTGGCCAATTATCGTCACATCATTGCACTCGTCCGGCAGCAGGTGTAAGCAGTCCATTAAGTCGACGGCATCAAAGGTATAGAGTGCAGGTATTTCCTCAATAGCCTGAGTCACCTGACATTGAGCGTGCAAGATATGCGCAGTATCCCGTGCCCGGCGAGCAGGGCTGGTGAATATATGCGTATCAGGCAGCGGACCTAACCGATTTGCCAGCGCCTGAGTCCGGCGTACTCCTTTGGGTTTGAGCGGCCGGTCAATGTCGCGCAGCATAGGCTCCTGCCAGCTGGACTTGGCGTGTCGGATCAATCTGAGTGTTTTATTCATACCTAATCCAACTAATAAGTATGTTGTCAGTGTAGACTAGGGTGACGTGAACAGCTCATTTTCCAGGGTATTGCCATTAATTAGCTGCTTGTAAGTCCAGCCCTGGTGATGACAGAGCTCTAGCAATGTAATATCCAGCGCCTTATGGCAGGTATCATACTCGATAACAAATTCATCCGGCTGAGATTGTCTGACGTGCTTTACCCCGGTAAGGTGTGCTATTTGCTCCCGCATCTGATCGGTAACCTGCTGAAGTTGTAAGGTTAAGAAGGCGGTACCGGAATTGTTTTGGGTATATCTTTGATGACTGGTCAGTTTACCGTGTTCAAGATACAACACAGTGTCACATAAGCGTTCCAGTTCACTCAGATCATGTGAACTGAGCATAAAGGTGATGTCTTTACTTAGACTGGCAATCAATGAACGGATGGCTTTTGCATTGATGGGATCTAACCCTGCTGTTGCCTCATCGAGCAGAACGATTTTGGGCTGTCCTATCAAAGCTTGTGCAATGCAGATCCGTTTTCTCATTCCATGGGACAGCTCAGAGGCCTTGGCATTGAGCTGGTTACCGAGATCAACAAGTTCCAGAACGCGCGCTGTTTCACGCGTCGCGTCACGGCGGCTTAATCCCTGTAACTGACCATAAAAGGTCAGTTGTTTGCCAACAGAAAAGCGGGGGTCCAGCTGCGCATCTTGCGGTAAGGCACTCAGTACACCGAACAGGGCGTTGTGTCCTGGTGTATGTCCAAATACTCTGACGCTGCCTGTGTCAGCTTGTAAAAAGCCACACAAGATACTGAATAACGTTGTTTTTCCCGCTCCATTGGGGCCTACCAGCGCAACCGTATGGCCGTGATCTAACGTAAAGCTGACCTTGTCCAGCGCGCATTTGCTGGCAAATCGCTTGGTGACATCATTGACTTCAATGACAAATGGCGATGATGTACTCATAGATCTTTCCTTTTCATTAGCCAAAATGCAGCACTCAGCAATATCGTAGTTTGCAGCAGGGGAAGTGCAATGGCGTACAAACCGATACCGTGCCAGGGAGCAATGTCGCTGATATGCATACCGGGTAGCAAATAATATAGCCAGTGAGCCGGTTCGAACAAAGCGCTCAGGTAACTAATCAGCATATTCCCGACGGTGAACAGCAAGCTAGCATAAATGATACTTAGTCTGGCTGAGCTGGCGAGCAGATTAAGTAAGCTCATCAGTGCGATGAACGGAAGTGTGGTCAATACCAGTAACGCAATAATCGAGGTAGTTTTACCCAAGCCGGGCATGGCCAATGTGGCGTCCCGGGTTAGCATGAGTACCCAGGCAGCAATGGCTGAGGCCGTGATCAGGGTTAGTAAAATAAGCACCTGGCCTGCAAAGCGACCGAGCAGGATCTCTCCACGGCTGGCACGTAATGTCAGGAATCTGAGCGTGCCCCGTTTTGCGTCCTCAACCGTTTGATCTGCACTGACAAACAAGGTAAAGACTGGGAAGCTAAATAACGCAATGACCCAGTAGACCGACAGCTCAGCCTCTGGCCAGCGTGCAAGTGAATAGAGCCCCACTGAACCGGCTATTTGCACCGCGATACCTGAGAATTCTGGGCTGTTGAGTACAGAAACTGCATGATAAATTGGGTAGCGTAAAATCATCAGCCAAACCATAGTGAAGGCGGCCAGTGCCAGCCAGCCCCGTTTGGTCGCAAACAAGCGGGTCAGTTCAAACTGACTCAATAACATGATTCTTTTTAGTGGCATAGTGCACTCCTTTTGCGGATACCTTAACGCAAAAGCAAATAGATGGGAAAGGTGAGAATTGTTTCAGAGTGTGGCAAATAAAAAAGAGCCCGCAGGCTCTTTTTTAAATCGAAGGAATTACCAACCGCACTGGCGGTTTTTGTTTTGCTCATCCAGATAGGTCTGAAGTGGTGCAAAGTAATCCAGGATAGCGGTTGCATCCATTTGCTGGCTGCCAGTGACGCTTTCCAGTGCTTCTTGCCATGGACGGCTGCTGCCCATTTCAAGCATGGCATTTAAGCGCTCGCCTGCTTCTTTCGAGTTATAAACTGAACAACGATGAATGGCTTCTTTGTTACCAGCAATTTCACAAAGTGCTTTGTGGAATTCAAACTGCAATATGTGTGCAAGGAAGTAACGTGTGTAAGGTACATTACCTGGTACGTGATATTTTGCACCTGGATCAAAGTCGTTTTCGCTACGTGTAACCGGTGCCTGAAGACCTTGATACTTTTCACGCAGTTCCCACCACGCCTGATTGTATTCTGCCGGGCTGATTTCACCGGAGTACACTTTCCAGCGCCACTGGTCAACTAGCAGGCCAAATGGAATGAAGGCAATTTTGTCCAGCGCCATTTTCATCAACAGACCAATGTCTTTTGATTCATCAGGTACTTGCTCTAACAAACCGATTTCTTTGAGGTAACCAGGCGTTACAGACAGAGCAATGGTGTCACCGATAGCTTCGTGGAAACCATCGTTGGCACTTTCCTGATAATACAACGGCAGTTTGTTGTAAGCTCGTTGATAGAAGTTGTGGCCTAACTCGTGGTGAATAACAGAGAATTCCTCGCCAGTGCGTTGGATACACATCTTAATACGTAGATCGTCTTTGTTGTCCAAGTTCCAGGCTGACGCATGACACTGTACGTCACGATCCTGCGGCTTGGTGAATAATGAACGAGTCCAGAAGGTCTCAGGCAGTGGTTCAAAGCCCATTGAAGTAAAGAACTTCTCAGCACCTTTTACCATCTTGATTTCATCGTAATTATGCTGCTCAAGCAGTTCAGTGACGTTGTAACCCGGATCGGCATTTTCAGGTGCGACCAGATCATAGATGTTGCCCCACTGTTGTGCCCACATGTTACCTAGCAGGTGTGCCGGGATTGGCTGATCTTGTGGTACTTTGTCTTCGCCGTACTTTTCGCCAAGCTTAGCGCGAACATGACAATGTAATGAGTCATAAAGTGGTTTTACCTGACCCCAGATACGATCAAGTTCTTTGGCGAAATCATCCGCGGGCATATCGTATTTGCTGCGCCACATTGCGCCTGTGTCGCGATACCCCAGCTCCTGAGCACCTTCATTTGCCAAAGATACTAAGTCTTTATACAAAGGACGCATCTGAGGAGAAACCTGACGCCAGCCTTGCCATACGTCCAGCAGTTCGTCGTAGTTTCGGCTGTTGGCCATTTTGGATGTCATCTCACCCAGGCTCATGCAGTTGCCGTCTTTACAGTATTTACCTTTACCGTACATACCGTCCAGCTCAGCCGATAGCTTAGCCAGCTCAGCCGTTTTTGCCGCGTCTTTTGGCGCTGGTAATGTCAGGTTAAGTTTCAGCTTGTCGAGTTTACGGCGATTGTCATAGCTCAGCTCAAGTTCGTCAAACTTGGCTGCTTCATTGGCCAATGCGACTAATTTTTCAGTGTATTCCTGGCTCACGTCAGCGGCCAGTGAGGCCGTGTCTTCTGTAATGAAGTTGGCATAGATCCAGGCTGAACGAGCACTGCGATAGCTCAGGTCCTGCAGGTCTTTTTCTGCTTTGGTTAAAAATGCTTCAGCGTCTTTTTCGGTCAGGGTTGACGTGCTTGTTGAGTTACATCCACTCAGAGAGAGTGCCCCGGCAACCACGAGGGCGCCCAGGCTGAGTTTGAATTGTAGTGCCATCATTGTTCCAATTATCGTTATTAGAGACGTGATAATACCAGTGTCGGCTGATTGCGACAATTCGCGTTGTATAAGCTGAGTAAAAATATTGTGATAAGTGGCATTTGTTCCATACTTATAGCGCCATAAACCGGGAGGTGCCGAAACCATGTGGTTACTGATACTTGTCTTAATTGCTGTGTGTTTTATTTTTTACGTTAAGGAAGCCAGGCTCAAAGTCGTTTCTAGCCCGGCTTTAGCATATTTTAAGCGTGCATTACCCCAATTATCACAAACTGAGCGCGAAGCGATGGAGGCTGGCGATACCTGGTGGGACGCAAGTTTGTTCAGCGGGAAACCCAACTGGTCGCAGTGGCTGCAAACGGGCAAGCCTGCACTGAGTGATCATGAGCGAGATTTTATAGAACATGAATTGAATGAACTGATGGCAATGCTAGATGAAAACCAGATCTGCGCCCAGGGCGACTTGCCACCAGAAGTTTGGCAATTTCTGAAAGAAAAAGGGTTTTTCGCTTTCATCATTCCAGAAAAATTCGGCGGCAAAGCCTTTAGTGCACAGGCCAACTCGGCCATTGTAGCGCAAATTGCCACGCGCAGTTTGTCTGCGGCAGTGACTGTGATGGTGCCAAATAGCCTGGGCCCGGCTGAACTATTACTGCATTTTGGTACTCCCGAGCAGCAACAAACCTGGTTACCTAAATTGGCAAATGGTTCGGCGTTGCCTTGTTTTGCATTGACCTCCCTGGAAGCTGGCTCAGACGCAGGTGGTATTACCGATTTTGCAGTGGTGTGTAAGCAAGAGTTTGAAGGGGAAATGACTTTAGGCCTGAAAGTTACCTGGCATAAGCGTTATATCACTCTGGCACCCGTGGCATCCGTGCTGGGGCTGGCCTTCAAAGTGTATGATCCTGATCAGCTAATATCAGAAGCAACTGAATTAGGCATTACCTGTGCACTCATCCCTACCGATCACCCGGGTGTTGAGGTCGGTGCAAGACATGATCCTATGGGGCTGGCGTTTATGAACGGCACAACACAAGGGCAGGGGGTGTTTATCCCTATGCACTGGGTCATCGGGGAGATGGACGGGATAGGCAAGGGCTGGCGTATGTTGGTGTCCTGTCTGAGCGCCGGGCGGGGCATCTCATTACCGGCTCTAAGTGCAGGAACCGCACAATTGAGTGCTAAGGCTTCGACTGCCTATTGTCGTGTCAGGCGACAATTTAAGCAGTCATTGTGGCGATTTGAAGGGGTTCAGGTTGCGTTAGCCCGAATCGCGGGGCTGAGCTACAGCATAGAAGCCACCCGACAGAATACCGCGATGGCCATAGACCTCAATAAAAGTCCTGCGGTGATCACGGCGATAGCCAAATACCATCTGACCGAAATGGCCAGAGTTGCTATCAACGATGCAATGGATTTACATGGTGGCAAAGCAATTCAGCGCGGACCACTTAACTATCTTGCGCTGCACTATCAGGGGATGCCCATCAGCATTACCGTCGAGGGGGCGAATATCCTGACGCGAAACTTGATGATTTTTGGGCAGGGTGCAACCCGCTGTCATCCATATGTGCTCAAGGAAATGGCTGCCGCACAGGAGCAAGATGCGGACATGGCATTGCAACAATTCGACAAGGTGCTAATGCAGCATTTGGCCCACAGTGGCAAAACCTTTCTTAAAGCGTCGTTCAATGGCCTGACTCGGGGTGTGTTTTCATCTGCGCCCGTTGCCGGAGAGGTGGCACGCTACTACAAAACGCTCACCTGGTATAGCCAGATTTTGGCTGTTCAGAGTGATCTGGCAATGCTGGTACTTGGAGGCAAACTAAAGCTTCAGGAAATGCGTTCCGCCAGGCTTGGTGATATGTTGAGCCAGCTCTATTTGGCGTCGTGTGTGTTGAAAAAGTTTGAGGATGACGGTCGTCAGTGTAGTGATTTACCTTTACTACATTATGTGATGCAATTTCATCTGAGTGCATTTGAGCGGGCTTTTACCGGGTTTATCGATAATTTTGCACCTACTGGGTTGAAGACCATAGCAAAGCGTTGGTTTATGCCTTTCGGGGGCGCTGTGGATGGTCCGTCGGATCGGCTGATTACGGCACTGTGCGAGAGCCTCTATTGTAATAAGCTCACTCTTGCAAGGGTAAGCAATCTTTGTGATACCTCAGGGCACGCAGGGTTAGCCGCACTGGAGCAGGCATTTCAGTTATTTCCCAAATGTGAGCAGTGTTTGCATAAGTTTGAATGTTGGCAAAAGGCCCATCAGGCTAAACTGCTGGTATTAAATACAGATGAGCAGCTTGCGATGGCCGTTGCTGAATGTGTCCTCGACGAGGAGGAGCGAGAGTTGCTCGTTGAGTGGTTCCAGGTCAGCCGGAAGGCCCTGAGTGTTGATGAGAGCGTTTGATGTCATTCGATGTGTGATAGGATGTATTGTTGCGCTTAATTGTTTGTGTGAGTTGGCTATTTGACTCACACAAACTACAGGCGACTAATGAAAATTAGTGGGGGATGGACATATAGGCTTAGCGAGCAAATGGGTCGGCGTTAATTTTGTCAACATACCACTCACCTTTGCGCCTTATAAGCTGGACGCTGCGCATGTCATCTACTTGCTCTCCGTGCAACATACCGGTAAAAATTAAATTGATGCGGGCTTCGTTGCCGTATTGTTCCCGTAAACTTTGATTCGTCATATCCACTTCAATGGTCACTTGATCGTATTGCATGTTTACCAGATTCCTGGCGAATTGAGATGGTGTGCCATAAGAGCGCATGATCCTGCCCATCCGTGGCGTTGAGCGGCTTAGGGCCAGCTCCATGTCTTTCTTATTGTACAATGCGTCAAAGAACACCGTTGCTGCATATCCAGGAGTATTTTTGTCCCCACGCGCAGCGTCATCATCACCACAACCGGATAGCATCAATAGGATTACAGTTGAAAAAGTAAGTAGTAATTTCATCTTAGTAGTAATTCAGGTGAATATGACTTTAGTTTGTCTTCTAATCGAGGGTTTGTAAAGTATCGGTCGATAAAATACAGGGTGAATAACGGGAGCTGCTCTGGGTTAGGGGAAAGTGATAAACAGTTGCAGCATGTTGCCGCAACTGTTTGAAAGTTAACTTACTCAATATCGCATTTTAGTGTTCCGCGACCTGTTCGGTAGCAAATTTCTCCTATATACAGCAATAGATCTTGTGGTAATACGTCTTCGATTAGTTTAGTTTGCGTGTCACCTTCATAACACTTAATGTCTTTGTTGCTTACCAGGCAGGTGAGAGAGCCGTTTGCCAGCACTTTATGTACGGTTGCATTCGCCGCAAGCAGATCAGTCAGTTCAGTGCCTCGATTTCCCCAACACTGCCAGCTGGCATCGCTGAGTTGAGCACACACATTGTTTGCGTCGACAGCGTTAAGTTTTGCAGCGAGTAATTGTGCTGGCACGTTTTTCACCGGGTTATCACCCTTGGCATTACAAACGACGGTACCATAATTGCCAAGCAAGCAGGCATAGTCGCCTTTAGTTATCACCTGTTTGAGTTCGACAGGGGCGTCCAGAGCAAGTGTCTGCCCCAGGGTTTCACTACAAGAATCAAATTCGCCATCTTTTACTTTACAAGTGTAGTCATCACCTTGGACAGTGTGGTTGCTTTCATATCTTAGTTCAACTTCGCCATAATCGCTCTGATCATGTTCATCTGTGGCGTGAAATTCAAGTGTCACCTTGCGTGCTAAGTCTCCATTATACTTGATAGATGCGCTGGTATCAGACACTTGCTTAATGGTTACATTGTCTTCCGTGCTTTTTGCCTGCCAGTGACTCGGTAAATCTTGCTTATCATTCAGGTGAAAAACTTGCCCAAACACTTGCGCCTCGCTGCCCATAATATAGGTTTCTTCTACGCCAGCATAGGGAATGACGATGGCGTTATGAGCCGTACCAATAATCGTACTTTCACGCACAATATCACCTGCTTTAGCAGTGACTTTTATTATAGTCAGGCCTTTACGGGTAATCGTTTTCTTATGCAGGTTCAGCGTTAAATTCTGACCCGCATGAATTGCTTCAAGGGTGTCATAGAGATCTCTATCGCTGCTGGAGACGATGACTTCTTCAATATCAACATCGCCATTAAATACCAGATCTAACGTATCAGGGGTATCCGGATAAATAGAAAACTCGCCGGGGTCTTTGACTATCATCAGTGTTTTAGCCACCGTGCTGCCGACGTAGGTGAAAAGAGCAAAGGTTGACTGTTCGGTCCCGTCTTTGAGTTTCACCTTGTACTCAATTTGCCGTGACGTTTGCATGATGTCTTCGTCAGGAATGGTAATCACGAGTTTGTTGTTAGATTGTTCCATCAAGTCTTCGCTAAACTCTGGAATAATCCAAGAAGCACTTTCAACATCGTCGAAATTAGTTAAGTTGGAATTTACCGTGATTGTTTGTCCTGGCACCGCGACCGAGCGGTCTACTGTGAGCTCCAGGCTTTGTAAGTCAGTGACGTTTTGCACCACAACGGTTGTTTCAGCCGTTTTTGTGATGTTACCCTTCATTGTTACAGTGAGCTGGAGTGTAAAGGTTTGGTTTGCACTCACTTCCGGGGCTTTAAAAGTATAGCTCGCTTTTCCTTGAGTTTGTTGGGAAGGCTGAGGCGTGCCTTGCCATTGCCACTCATAGCTGATGATATCATCGGTACTGGCCGTTGTTGCCTGAATTGTCAGCGAATTTTTTTCATTTACAATAACCTGCTCAGGCAGACTGACACTGAGTGATGGCTCAGATTCTGGCGTCAGTGTGACTTTAATAGTTTTGGAGATGACTTCGTCACTGGTGGTAATTTCGAAGATAATATCAAATTCTTGAGTTTGCGTGACCTTTGGTAATTCAATGCTGAAAGTACTTTGTCCCGCACGGGTGTCATGGTTCGACTGGGTATCCGTATTAGTCAATTCAAAACCGTCGCTTCGCCAGTTAATATTTTCTATTTTGGAAGTCATGGCGAAGGTTGCGGTAATGGATGCCTTGCCACCGCCAGCCAGCGTCAGGGTGTCGGTAAGCTCAATGTGCCCGGCAGTAGATTTGGGCATCAAAGTCACCTGCCAGGTTTTGCGTGCCTGGTTATTGTGACTGTCAGTGACCGTGTAGGTTAAGGTGACTTGCGTTTGCTCGTCAACCTCCGGGAAAGTCACATGATGGATGCCGTTAGTTGTATCGACAAACTTAACACCAGCAAGAGAGCTGGCCCACACTCCGGTGACTGAATCGTTTTCTGGATCCGTCACTGTGGTGGTCAGAGATAAGGTACCACCCGAGTTGACCAAGGTATTACCTTCCAGGCTGACGCTGGGTGCCTGGTTGACGACTTGCTGTGTATTGTCTGTTGAAGGCGATTTACTGTCGTTATTAGAAGAACCGCCACAGGCGGCTAGAACCCCAAAAGTGGAGAGCAGCAGATAGTTCCGCATTATTCATTCCTTTTATTGCGTTTTCATTTCAACATGCAGAGTACAACAAAAAGGTGCAATTTTGGAAACACTTATTTGTTCGATTGTGTATTTTAATTCATCAACAAATTTAAACGAATTGTGGTGAACAGAGGCGAAAATAAAAGCCCGATACGGGATCGGGCTTAGTTGGTTGGGTAGAACTAAGATTATAAACTGTTAGCTTCGCTGCAATGCTTCCTCATCAGCCTCTGGCTTTTTAATGCGCTTGATGATGCGTTTGAGATCTTCCAGCGCCACATATTGACAAGGGATCAGGATCAGCGTGATCACCGTTGCGAACAACACACCAAATGCTAAAGAGACTGCCATAGGTATCACAATTTGTGCCTGCAGGCTGGTTTCCAGAAGAATGGGGACCAGACCAATAAAGGTAGTCAGAGAAGTCAATAAAATCGCTCTGAAGCGTTTGCAACCAGCCTCAACAACGGCTTCCTTGATGGTCATTCCTTGCTCTCGTGCCTTGTTGACAAAGTCGACCATGACCAGCGAGTCATTAACTACCACGCCTGCGACTGCGATGATGCCAAAGAAAGATAAGCTGCTCATAGTCATACCGAGCACCATATGGCCAAAAACTGCACCTACGACACCAAAAGGGATGACTGACATAATCAGGATAGGCTGAGAGTATGAGCGCAGTGGAATTGCCAGCAGCGCAAATATGATCATCAAAGACAAGGCAAAGTCGCGAATTTGCTCAGCTACACTGTCCATTTCTTCCTGAATGCGGCCGGCAACACTGCTGCTCACACCCGGGTAGTTTTGCAATAGCGAAGGTAAGTATTCATCTCGGATCTCTTCAGCGATTTTGAATGGCTCAGCCTGATCTGTGTCAACCGATGCCCAGACATTGATAGTCCGTTTTGCATTTTCGCGACGGATGCGGTTGACTCCTTCGACCAGGTTGATATCGGCAATTTCTCCCAATGGGACTTCTGCACCGCTCGGCGTAATGATCCGGACTGACTGAATATCGCTGATGGTATTACGCTGCTCTTGCGGGTAGCGGATCATGACTTTGATCTCTTCACCGCGACGCAGGATCCGTTGTGCCTCAAGACCGTAGTAACTAAAATTGACCTGAGACGCCACGTCAGCCAGAGTGAGGCCCATGCTATAGGCAAGCGGTTTAAGTTCGAGCTGTACTTCTTCTGTGCTTGATTGCATGGAATCATTGACATCACCCACACCGGCAATGGTACGCAGCTTCTCTTTGAGCTTGCCTGCGACTTCTTGCAATGCTTTTTTGTCTTTGCCTTCCAGGCGGAAGCTAATATCCCCATCGTCCCGACCACCATTCATAATGCTGTCCTGAATATTCAGTGATTTTACCCCTGGTAGAGGTGGCATGTTTTCTCGCCAAAGTGCACTCAGGGCAAAGGTGTCGATAGGGCGCTTATGAGGTTCAACTAAAATGGCCATGATTGACGCTGTGGTTCTGCCGCGCAAATTGACAGACAGGTCTTTAATCATGTTTTCACCATACTGTGCTTCAATCTGCTTCTCAACATCCAGAATAACCTGTTCCACTTTTTTGGCCGTAGCCAAAGTCGCGGACTCGGACGATGACAGGTTCATATCTATGGTGATACGAGGGAAGTCATGGGGGATTTTAGGGTTTGCCACAAATTTCACCAGGCCACCTGCAAACATACCGCCGCTGACAATGATGATTGACAAGAATGCGACAATCACTGTGTAACGGTAATGGATACAGCGCTCGATAAAGGGGCGATACAGATTCTCAATGAAATTTTTAAGCGCACCATCAATGATAGCTCTGGCGCGGTGCAATGGGTTTCTAGGGTTATCCGGACGGTCTTTCATCGCTGCCAAATGCGCTGGCAGGATAAGCTTAGACTCAACCAGAGAAAACAGCAGACACAAAATAATCACGCCACCAATGGCTTTGGAGAATGCGGCGGCGGGCCCGGTTGCAAAGGTTTGTGGCAAAAATGCGGCGACTGTGGTTAATACCCCAAAGGTTGCGGGAATGGCGACACGCTTGACCCCTCGCACTACGTTATCCAGGCTGTGACCATGTTTTTCAATTTCAGCGTGGGCTGATTCGCCAACGACAATCGCATCATCGACCACGATGCCCAGCACCAGAATGAAAGCAAATAAAGAGGCGAGGTTAATCGTCACATCCAGCATGCCCATTGGCATGAATAAGAACGCCCCTAAAAACGACACCGGTAACCCCATCATGACCCAAAAAGCCAGGCGAACGCGTAAAAATAGTGCCAGCATGAGCATAACCAGGATACCGCCCCACAACATGTTTTCTACCATCATGTTGAGGCGGCCTTCAAGGTAATAAGTGAGATCGATGAAGGGTTCAAGCTCGACTCCCTGAGGCAATTGTGTTGCTTTGTCGGCCAGGTAAGATTTCATCACCTGAGCGACTTTGGTGATATCCTGATCTTTTGACGCTCTTACTTCAAATACCAGTGAGTTTCTGCCGTTGTAACGAGAGTACAACAGGCCTTCTTCAAAGCCATCTGTGACAGTCGCCACGTCTCCCAGTTTGATCTGTGCGCCATCAGCAAGCGTTAACAACGGCAGTTGCTCAAACTCATGTCCGCGATAGGCCTGATTTTCGACTCGCATTGATATATAACCGTTGTCTGAGCGGATCTGACCTGCCGACATATTGGCTGAGAAGTTCTTAACCGCCTCTGAAATGTCTCTGAATGTCAGACCATATTCACGCAGTCTATCTGGGCTAATCTCAATGCTGATCTCATAATTCAGGCCACCATTGAAGCCGACCAGGTTGACGCCGGGCAGGGCGAGCATCTCGTCGTGTATTTCATTTCCCAGTTGTTTCAGCTGGTGGAAGTTCATCTCGCCATTGAGAGATAAAAACATCACTTCTTGCTCAAACTTATCGCGACGGACTATGGGGCGCTCCATGCCGGCTGGAAAGGTTGATATAGAGTCGACCTGCATTTTTACTTCGTCCAGCACTTCCTGCGGGTCATACTTTTCTTCAACTTCAATCCAGGTTTGCGAGAAGCCACGGTTAGAGTAGGTGATCAGGCGTTTGATCCCTTCAAGCCCTTCCATAGACTCTTCAACTTTAATAGTGATCCCTTCTTCAACTTCTTGTGGTGCTGCGCCTGGGTACACGGCCTGAACACTCAACCAGTTGTTCTCAAACTGGGGAAACATCTGCTTGCGTATGGTAAAAGCACTGAGCAAGCCGCCCACCAGGATAAAAATCATCAGCAGGTTTGCCGCAACCGGATTGCGGGCAAACCAGGCTATTAAGCCTTTTTCTCGTGTGCCTTGCATAGATTACTCCTCCTTCAAAGCCAGTTGAGTCTCTGCGGCCATCACTGGCGATGCATCAAGGCGCAATTGCATTCCTTCCGTTGGGTACTCCAGTGCAGAGGTAATGAGCTGTTGTCCGTCGCTCAGGCCTTCTGTGGCCACCGCATATCCGTCTACTTCGCGAATAATGGTGACGGGCTTAAAAGTGAGTTGTTGATTCTGGTCAAGTAACGCCACTTTGCCTTCGCGTATCAAGTGACGAGGGATCCGCACCGCATTACTGACCGATACACCTTCTATCTGTGCATTCAGGTAGGTACCAAAGCGCAGTGGCTGGTTTGGGCTATCATATGGCGCAGCGACCTGAGCAACCAGATAAGTCATGCGACTTCTGTTATCGACAACGCCTTCGCTGCGTACAATAGTGCCTTGCCAGGATACGGCTTGCCCTGCAACTTTTGCTGATAATTTCACTGTGGCGTCTATACCATTGTTTTGCAGGTATCTCAGTTCGTGGTCCGCAACGGGTAAGCGGATTTCTGCAACGGATATTGCGTTCAGAACACCCAAAGTACTGCCAGGGTTAACAACACTGCCAAGGCTCAATGTACGATTGGTAATAATGGCATCATAGGGCGCCTTGATGTAGGTGCGCTCGAGATTACGTTTTGCTCGTTTGACACTGGCTTGAGCTGCTTTGAAGCGTGCCAGCTTTTCCGCCAGCTGAGGCTTGCGCAGATAAAGCTCAGAGGGAATAGTCGAGTGTGCATTGTCTTTAATACGTTGCCATTCTGTTTTGGCTACATGCGCCTGGGCTTGTTCAATCTCTAGTGCAGAATGCGCCTGAGCCAGGCTGGCTTCGGCTTCAATCAACGCCGCTTCGTAGTCATTAGGATCAATGCGCGCCAAGGTTTCTCCCTGGTGAACAAATCCGCCTTTGACAAATTTATCTGACAGCTCGATCAATTGACCACTGACCTGAGCGACCAGTTCAGTGCTGTACTTAGGGGTGACGAGCCCGTAAGAGTCGACCATCAGTTGCATTGGGGCCATATCAATTGGCTGCACTTCAACCAGCGGATGAATGACTTTTTCAGGTTTTTCTTCGGGCGGTTGCTTCATTGCAGAAAATGCAAAAGCGGTGGCCAGGCCACCGAGTAGCACCGCAACGGGTAATAGGATTTGTTTTTTACTAGCCACGAGTTATTCCTTCCATCAATAACGGTTGAATCGATTTCTCTAACCTGGTTAAGGATACGCGAACAGATGTGTCTAGGTGTTTTAATCATTTCAAATAATGTAACAAGGCATTGCAATCATGTCTGAATGCTTACCTATTGGTTGTGTGCTTGGTGTTTTCATCATTGGATTGGCGTATAATCACCGGCTTTATTCGTGAAATTCAAATTATGAAGGGTCTGATGGAGTGTCGTTTGGGTTGTGGTGCATGTTGCATAGCACCAAGTATCAGTTCGCCAATTCCGGGAATGCCGCAGGGCAAACCCGCGGGGGAGCGGTGTGTACAACTGGATGATGACAATTTGTGTAAGTTGTTTGGTGATCCCCGTCGACCCAAAGTATGTGGAGATTTCGTGCCTTGCGAAGATGTATGTGGGACAGATAATGCGCATGCCATGTGGCTGATCACTGAGCTTGAGCAATGTACTTAAAGCCATCATAAACAACAGAGAGTCAATTTGGGGAATAACCTAAACCGACCCTGAAATGTTTTAACATTGCTATTCAGCCCGCAATAAAAAGCTGTCTCTAACAATCAATGAGATGTAATCCCCTCGGGAGAGAGCTAAGTGTGTGATCTTGTATTGGCTGGCAAGCCACTTAATTTTTCTTCTTCTCGTAAGGTTAGCACTTCAAATCCTGTTGGGGTTACCAAGAGCGTGTGCTCCGCTTGAGCAGATAAAGCGCGATCTCTTGTTACCACAGTCCAGCCATCTTTGAGCGTCTTAACCCTGTGGCTACCTTGATTAAGCATCGGCTCAATGGTGAAGGTCATGCCGGGTATGAGCTTCAGTCCGGTACCGGGGCGTCCAAAATGCAGCACTTCAGGTGCTTCATGCATTTCAGTGCCAATTCCATGTCCGCAATACTCCCGCACGACACTTAACCCTTTTAGTCGTGCAAACGTGCCAATCGCATGGCCGATATCGCCCAGTGTTGCTCCGGGCTTTACCTGAGTGATACCACGCCATAGTGCTTTGACAGTGTTGTTTACCAGCGTCTGGGCTGCGTCACTGGCATTTGGCATCACGTACATTTTGCTGGAATCAGCAATGTAACCTTGATGTTTAAGGGTGATATCGATATTCAGAATGTCTCTGTCATCAATGACGTGCTTGGCATTCGGCATGCCGTGACAGACGACTTCATTAACTGACGTGTTAATTGAGTAGGGGTATCCATACTGACCTTTACTCGCTGGAATCGCACCAAGCACATCTACAATATAATGCTCAACGAATTCATCCAGTTGTAGTGTTGTAACGCCCGGTTTTACTTGCTCGTCCAGGGCTTTAAAAACTTGGGCTAACATGGCTCCAGACTCGCGCATAAGCGAGATAGCTGCATTATTTTTGATCGTGACCTGAGTCAATGGTGTCATTCCTTGTGTGATTAAGTTGTTGTCTGATTATTTGGGCAAAGGTCATATCTGGGTTCAGCTCCGCCAGTCGACCCATTTTGATCCAAAATTCTGCCTGAGCATTGATAGAGCGCGACATAACATGACTGGCCTGTCGTAGCTCTTCGTGTACTTCGTCTGAAATTTTAACGATACCCATTTTATATATGATTTATATATGATTCATATATAAATCATACATTGCTGTATAAAGAGGATGCAAGTTATTTTTGTCAGCAGATTGTCAATTCAGGTCACTGTTGCTCAATAAAGCACTCAGACTTCATGTCTTCGGGCGCTCGTGCAAGTATTTGCAATGAAAAGGGCGCAGTGTTTGTCGTATGTATTTCAGGTGCCAGCATTTACCCGTTTTCTTGACTGAGCGGTACTTTCTAATTCGGTTTGATATGGTCATGGATACAAACGTCGTGTTTCTGCATACCTGAGACAAGATTGTGTGCTGGCGGTGATTACTTAATTGAAATAGTACTTATCAGTAATATTACAGGTGGGGAAACTGTCTGCCTGTTCATGATTGATGATGAGTGCGTTGAACTTAAACACATTGGGTTGTTTCACATCTCTAACCAGTTATACAAGTGCAGCGTGGTTGAAACAAAGCGGTTTAAGGGACACTTGAAATGAGATCCCGCGGCATAAAAAACGCCCGACTCTGAGGGAGTCGGGCTTAGGGAAAGGCTCAATTTTGGAGCCATGCGCTAACTTAAAAACACCTTCTAATTACAAGGGAGAAGTAGAAAGTCATTTAAGTGTAGCCAAGGCTTCATAAAATTTACAAACATTTGAAATATTAATTACTTTATAAAAAACAATACGTTACTTACATATAAATGAATGGTCTTAAAATTATCAAAAACTTTTGTTCAGGTTATACCCAAGTTATTAACTGGCCATTGAGTACCAGATCGCGTGGTAGCTTGTTTTTGATTTTAGCTTTCTGCCACTTGCCGAGCCCGACTGGTGCGCCGCATAGTGTAAGTACCACCTCACCCTGTGCGGGTCCCGGGGGATCAAGGCGGATATCTTGTCCCTGAAAGTATGCTTTTGCTTGTGCGGGATCTAACTCAAACACATTGTTTGTTGCAAGGTGACCCAGGCAGGTAGCAAACTCGTGCTCAAGTTTGACCCCATTTTTATGGGTTGTGGCGACTTTAATGCCAATTCGTGAGTATTTGATTTTTTCCTGCAGTGTTTCCATATGTTGAGGAAATAACCATAATTCTTTGTCCCGACTCATTAGTGTGCCAGGTAAAGACTTGATCCCAAACTGTTGCTTAATGCTCGTTTCAAATGCTTGTCGGTCTTTTTTGCTGCCTGACGAAAAGGGAAATTGCCCTTTTTTCGTCTTTTGCTGTAGGTGCTCGACACTGCCTGTTTTTTTGAATTTGGCAATAAAAAAGCCTTCGCTATCGTAGAGTTGTGGCCAGACATGCAAGTAGCCTTGTGCCGTAGCGGCTTTGTTAGCATCCGGAAACAGAGTATTAAGCGGTACTATTTCAACGTGCTCTGAGAAGGTTTCGAGCAGGTGCTCACAGATCTGCTGGTTTTCTACTGGCGTCAGGGTACAGGTTGAATACACTAAAGTGCCACCGGGTTTGAGAGCCATAAAGGCACTGTGGATCAGTGTTTTCTGCACCTCGGCGATGTCCAGGTTCGATGCCAGTGACCAGTTCTTGAGCGCATCCGGGTCTTTGCGCACAGTCCCTTCTCCAGAGCAGGGAGCATCCAGTAATATATGATCAAAACTTTCATACATGTAATCACCAAACACCTGACCGTCAAAGTGCGACAATGCGCAGTTGGCTACACCCATACGCTTCAGTGTTGCGGCCAGTGTCTTTAACCGCGAGGAGGAAAGTTCATTAGCTATCAGAACACCCTGGTTGTCCATTAAAGCGGCCAGCTGTGACGTTTTTGACCCCGGCGCTGCGGCCATGTCCAGAACATGCTCTCCCGGAACCAGGCAAGTGGCCAGCGCCATGGGTGGCAGCATAGAGCTTGCTTCTTGAACATAGATACAGCCACTCAGGTGCAGGGCGGTATTACCGATAGGCAAGTTGGCTTCTTCTTCTGCTGAACGGGTTAGCCAGTAGCCCTGCTCGCACCAGGGAATAGGCTCAATGTGCCAGTTTAGTTGTGCTGCCTGATGTTCAAATTCTTGCAGCGACATTTTTAGGGTATTAACACGGACAGCGCGCCGCAGGCCGGTGCGACAGCTGGCAATAAAGCCATCCATAGTCAGGTGCGCCGGCAGGTAGCTGGCGACATCTGCAATAAAATCATCGGGGATATAAGTTTTGTTGTCCAAAGTCAGTATCTCTTGCACTTTTAGCGACTAGTTTACCACTAATTGACATCACACGGGGATAGACTGACCCCAAGAGGCTATATTCCTCGTAGCAAGGTAATGCTTTGCCATTTATCTTGAATATACGGAAAAACATATATAATATATTTCGCATATTTGGTTTGGAGGGTGAAGGCTTGTCCTGAAACGCTTCTGAGTAACTCCAGTGTAATTAAAAAGGTAATTCACATGACAATCAAAGTAGGTATCAATGGATTTGGACGTATGGGCAGATTGACCATGCGGGCATTATGGCAATCAGCAGACATAGAAATTGCAAACATTAACGACCCGGGTGGTGATGCGCATACACTGGCGCACTTGATGAACTTTGACTCAGTGCATGGCAAGTGGCAATTCGAAGCGCAAGCCAGTGATGCTAGCACTATGGTGATTGCAGATAAAAACATTACCGTGACGCAGCAAAAACAGATCGAAAGTATTGACTGGTCTGGTTGTGATTTGGTCATTGAAGCCAGTGGTAAGATGAAAACTAAAGAGAAGCTGGCAGGTTACTTTGAGCAGGGCGTCAAACAGGTCGTAGTAACAGCACCGGTAAAAGAAGAGGGTGTACTGAATGTTGTGATGGGCGTAAACCAGCAGCTGTTCGAGGCAGAGTCTCACCCCATCGTGACGGCTGCATCGTGCACCACTAACTGTCTTGCACCCGTTGTCAAAGTGTTGCAGGACAACATTGGTATTAAACATGGGTCAATGACCACAATTCATGACATCACCAATACTCAGACCATTATTGATGCGCCGCATAAAGATCTGCGCAGAGCACGCGCTTGTGGCACAAGCTTGATTCCTACTACGACTGGATCGGCAACCGCCATAACTCATATATTTCCGGAACTGAAAGGGAAGCTGAATGGTCACGCGGTGCGTGTACCGCTGACGAATGCGTCCATCACCGACTGCGTATTCGAAGTAAATCGCGAAACAACCGTCGAAGAAATCAATAGCTGGATGGAGCAGGCTGCACAAGGAGAATTGGCGGGTATTCTGGGTTATGAAACTCGCCCTTTGGTATCCATAGACTATAAAACGGACCCACGCAGCGCCATCGTTGATGCTCTGTCTACTATGGTCGTGAATGGCACCCAGGTTAAGCTTTATGTTTGGTATGACAATGAATGGGGCTATGCAAATCGCACTGCTGATCTTGTGCGTTACGTGATTGCTCAGCGTTGGGGATAAAAGCGTGTTGCAGCAGTTATCCGCGCCAATAAAGCAGTACCTGGTAATTACCGGTAATTACTGGTCGTTTACCCTGACCGACGGTGCACTGAGAATGCTGGTGGTGCTCTACTTCCATCAACTGGGTTACAGTCCGCTCGCCATTGCTTCCTTATTTTTGCTTTATGAAGTCTTTGGTGTAGTGACCAACCTGGTTGGTGGCTGGTTGGGTGCCAGGATGGGCCTGAACAAAACCATGAATGTCGGCCTGTTTTTGCAAATTGTCGCGCTGCTGATGCTGGCCGTGGACCCACAGTGGTTAAGTATTGCCTATGTTATGGTTGCACAGGCTTTGTCAGGTATTGCCAAAGACCTCAATAAGATGAGTGCGAAAAGCGCCATTAAGTTGCTGGTGCCCAAGGAGCAGGACGGTGTTTTGTTTAAGTGGGTTGCAATCCTGACTGGCTCGAAAAACGCACTCAAAGGGGTTGGCTTCTTTCTGGGGGGCTTGCTGCTGACCCAGCTGGGGTTCCAGGGGGCATTGTGGTTTATGAGTGCGATGCTACTGGTAACCTGGTTACTTAGTCTGGTACTGCTCAAGCAGGATCTGGGTAAGAAGAAGCATAAGCCGAAATTTTCTGAGATGTTTTCGACCAGCAAACAGGTCAACTGGCTGTCAGGTGCAAGACTGTTTTTGTTTGCTTCCAGAGATGTTTGGTTTGTGGTGGCATTGCCGGTTTACCTGGCCAGTGTATTCGGCTGGGATCACTGGTGGGTTGGCGGATTTATGGCTTGTTGGGTCATAGCTTACGGGCTGGTTCAGGCAAACGCGCCTAAATTGTTAGGCAAGCGGCGCTCTAATACCCAGCAGGCATTTATCTGGGTGGCTACGCTTTGCTTGCTGCCTGCGCTTATTGCATTGGCGTTGTGGTATGAGTGGTATATTCAGATTTCCATTATTGCGGGTCTGTTGATATTTGGTGCGGTGTTCGCCGTTAATTCTTCTTTGCACAGTTTTTTGATAGTGCACTTTGCGGATGAAGACGGGGTATCTATGGATGTCGGATTCTACTACATGGCCAACGCTATGGGGCGCCTGGCTGGCACAATCTTATCAGGACTCGCGTACCAGTATGGTGGCCTGATTAGTTGTTTGTTGATTTCCAGCGTTTTGCTTGTGTTAGCGACAGTACTTACCTACGGATTGCAACGCCATACCAGATGATAAACTCTCCAAAATAGCGTAAGCCAACTGATTCTAACCAGTTGGCTTACGCTGTAAGCAATGGAATGCTATTTATGGCAGCTTGAAGCTGGCCGTAATTTGTTTCAGTTTTCTTGACTGTTTGTCCAGATCCAGACTTGCACTGGCAACCTGATCGGCTCCGGCTGCGTTATCCAGTGCCGCTTGTTTGATCGCATCAATATTGTAGCTGATCTCTTCAGTCGTCGAGGTCTGTTGCTGTGCTTCTTGTGCGATGCGTCTGGCACTTACTGAAATCTCCTGGATCTGTGTGACGCTTTTGTGCAGGCTTTGGGCGCTCTCATTGGTGGCTGAGATAGAGGCCTGTGCGACTTCGGAAGATTGATGCATTTTATCAACAGCCTGTGTGGTAGCGCTTTGCAGCTCAAGGATCATGGTTTCAATATCGCCAGTCGATTGCTGAGTTTTGTGCGCCAGCTGGCGTACTTCGTCTGCAACGACAGCAAAGCCCCGGCCGTGTTCACCTGCGCGAGCAGCTTCGATGGCGGCGTTTAATGCAAGCAGGTTAGTTTGCTCGGTGATTGCCTGTATCACTTCTATGACCTTGCCGATGTTCTGGGCGCCAGATTCTACATTCTTAATTGCACGCTCAGAGTCATTAATCACTTGATCCAAAGTGCTCATTTTTGAAACGCACTGTGCCAAAGTGTGACTGGCTGCGTCTGTACTTTCTTCTGCTCTGACACTGAGTACAGCAACCTGATTAGCGCTGCTGGCAACGCTTTCAATGGATTGAGCTGTTGCACTGATAGCGAGCGCGACTTGCTCTATATTTGCATGTTGTTCTTGCAGGCTGGTATTAGCTTGTTCGCTGGCTGCACTGGTCTGGCTGGCTGTGACAGCAAGTTGGGAGGTTGTCTCACTAATGGTCCCAATCACGCCCGTGAGATAACTGGTCATTTGTCGCATCGCACCATACACACCGGTAACATTGGTATCCTGGCTGAAATCCTGGCGCAAATCACCTGAGGCGATACGTTCACTGATATCGCGCATCATACTGGGTTCGCCGCCAAGTGGACGTAAAACAGAATTGGCTATTAACCAGGTAGCAATGCTGATTGTAATAATTGCAATTCCGCCAATTATCGCAATAAACCAATATAATTGATAAATCGGTGCAAAAGCCTCCGCTTTATCAATCTCGCTCAACAATACCCAGTTCAGATTCTCGAACTGAAAGGGCATATAGGCAGACAAGACCGGGTTGCCGTTGTAATCAATGATCAGTTTAGTTTCAGAGAACCCCTGTAAACCGCGTCTGACCGCGTAGGTATCGACCCCGTTATGGGCAACTGAACCTGCAAAGCTCGCTGTCACACTGTGTGCAGTGGGGTCGAGATATGAATCAGAGCGCATTCTCAAATCTGAGCCGACCAGATAAGACTCACCGGTTTTACCCATACCATCGCGTTGTTGCATGATGTCGTTGATGGTATCAATGGCGATTTGCAAAGCAATAACAGAGTGTGTTCGTCCGTTGATTTGGATCGGGACGCCTATAAAGGCGGCTGGTTCATTGTTGCTGGGGGCATACTGTTGGTAGTCAGTAATAGAAAACTGCTTACGGCTGAGTGTATTGCGAAACAACTGTGCCAGTCCGGAGTCGCGATAGGGCCCAGATCTCAGATTGGTCTCATAATCGCTCTCCTGTGCGACGGTGTAACCAATAAAGCCGTCAGTGTCTATAATGAACAAGTCATAAAATCCTTTCTGTTCAATAAAGTGTTTAAACAAAGCATGGTTTTTATGCGCTAACTGAGCTGTAGTTGCATTTACTTCAGTACTGGCGATTTGTTGCCATTGTGCGGCAATCAGACTTAGGTCTGCCTTGCGTGCCTGGAAGTAATCGTCAATTTGGCGATGTTTTATATGTTTGATTGAGGTCAGCTGATTATAAGCCTGACGTTCCAACGCATCGGATGCGGTCATTAAGGATGTGATTGCCATAAATGCGGCGGGCAGTAAGCCAACCAGTAAGAATGAAATCAACAAACGTAGTTTGGTGGACATGGAGTACCTGACTTTAGGTTGTTTTGCTAATTGCAATTAAAAATGATTATCATCACACATTGTAAACAAAAATCCCTTTAGTGGGAACTCTGATGGGCAAAAAGTTAAAAAAAAGAAACTAAATTCTTATTTTTGTATCGGTATTTTGCTGTTTGCACCGCTGTGTGGGATTGTATGGCAGGGATCTGCGTTGTCGGAACCGGATGCCGGCGCATCCGGAACACTTTATACCAACTTCACTTAATACCTGTTCAATTTGAAGACGTAAATATGGCGCTAACGGCGTTAAAAATTTCTCATTTAGAACCTTATACCTTAGACATAGGTTCACAAATTTTAGCCTTGTTATCGACCCTACTTTCTCGCCTTAAAATAGAACACTTAACTAAGCAAATTGGTATGATTTAGCTAAGCTCAATAGCTTGGATCTGAACGATTTGTTCGTCCTCATCCTGTACCGTGCCTTGTGGCGCGTCAGGGAACTGTGGTTTATCGAGCGCAATGTCCCCACCATCAATGATGTCGTCTTTTTGCAAACCCTTGAAATCAAACAGTGCATGATCGGCAAGATGGGAAGGAACAACATTTTGCATAGCGGTAAAAATACTTTCAACTCTGCCTGGGTGAGAGTTATTCCACTCGTTGAGCATCGCTTTGACATGCTTACGCTGCAGGTTTTCTTGTGAGCCACATAGATTACAGGGAATGATGGGGAAAGCCTGGCTTTGCGCATACTGCGCGATATCAGCTTCTTTACAGTAGGCCAGAGGACGTATCACCATATGCTGACCATCATCACTCATCAGCTTAGGAGGCATGCCTTTTAACTTGCCGCCGTAAAACATGTTGAGGAACATGGTTTCAATCATGTCATCTCTGTGATGACCCAGCGCTATTTTGGTGGCCCCCATCTCTTTTGCCGTGCGGTACAAGATACCACGGCGCAGGCGTGAGCACAGCGAGCAGGTGGTTTTACCTTCGGGGATCTTGTCTTTTACGATTGAATAGGTGTCTTCCTCAACAATCTTATACTCAATGCCTAGGGTATCGAGATATTCGGGTAAGATATGTTCAGGGAACCCGGGTTGCTTCTGATCAAGGT
Organism: Pseudoalteromonas ardens; assembly: GCF_030125445.1. Classification (NCBI taxonomy): domain Bacteria; kingdom Pseudomonadati; phylum Pseudomonadota; class Gammaproteobacteria; order Alteromonadales; family Pseudoalteromonadaceae; genus Pseudoalteromonas; species Pseudoalteromonas ardens. The sequence goes on along the minus strand of NZ_JASJUV010000008.1, from coordinate 165,375 downwards.
TAATGGCGAATACATCGAACTTGATAGGGGCAACACGCTGAAGGTGCTGTAGTACGTCCAGTAAGGTGTAGCTATCTTTACCTTATATTCAATAAACCATAGCACTCAAATGTGTTTGTAGAACGAAATGCTAGTTAAAATATAAAGTAAAGGACTTGATAACAATTTTAAAGCTAACATTTATAGTCACTTTTGTAATGTAAAGGTGAAACAGTAGGTATCATCACTAGAAAGTGGTATCTTGAAGCTTTACAAAACTCCCTCATTTTGGAGAGATTTCAAGCCATCTGGTCTGTTTCTGTAATGGTTTCTACACTACGTTAACTTTCAGCTCTGGGTCTTACTTTCGCTATCTTTAATAAGTGATCAGTGTGGAGGGTCGATTGCGATGTTTAGAGCCTAATTCGCAACTTAACCAGATAAAAAAATAGTGGTTTTACTAAAAGGTTTATTTTTGTAAAATGCGATATTTTTTAATAGATACTACAGTGTGCCGTCTTTCGGAGCTGTAACGACTCAAAGTAACAATTGCTCTTTTATGGAGCATAGGATTTGCATTACATGACCACAGAACTATCTAAAAACCAACTGAAACTGCAAAAACGCTTGCGCAGTCTGACAGGTAAGGCCGTAATTGACTTTGATATGATCAAAGAAGGTGACAAAGTGATGGCGGCTATATCGGGTGGCAAGGACAGTTTCGTGATGCTTGATATTCTGCTACATCTTAAACGTGTGGCTCCAATAAACTTTGATGTGGTTGCTGTAAACTTAGACCAAAAACAGCCTGGCTTTCCTGAACACGTTCTTCCAGAATATCTAGAAGAAAAAGGGGTTGACTACTATATCATTGACAAAGATACCTACTCAATTGTGAAAGAAAAGGTACCTGAGGGGAAAACCACTTGCTCACTTTGCTCTAGGCTTCGTAGAGGTTCTCTGTATACCTTTGCAGAAGAGATTAATGCTACAAAGATTGCTTTAGGGCACCATATGGATGATGCTGTTGAAACGCTTTTAATGAATATGTTTAACAATGGTAAAATAAAATCAATGCCACCAAAGCTGCTTAGTGATGATAAAAGAAACATTGTTATTAGACCATTGACGTACTGTCGTGAAAAGGACATAGCAAAATATGCAGAAATCTGTAAATTTCCAATCATTCCATGCAATTTATGTGGTTCTCAGGAAAACCTCCAGCGAAAGGTAATAAAAAATATGCTTGCTGACTGGGATGAAACTAGCCCAGGACGGGTAGAAAATATATTTAACGGTATTCAAAATGTTAGTCCATCCCAACTTGCGGACAAGAGTTTATTTAATTTTGAAGATTTGTCTATCGACCGTTCTGGGAAGAGAGCAAAATATGAATTTCAAGGTCCTGAAGTTTCTCATTCTAACCTTATCGAAATGTTTTACGAAGTTTAAAAATTAGACAGCCTATGTGAGTAGATTATTTTTATAATAAACTAGAGCCACAAAAGAAAAGTAAATGATGAAGGTGATTTCCACAAGATTTATACTTGATAAAAATCTCTTAATTTATCAAGTATAAATGTGGATGGAACTAATTAAGGTGAATATATAAACTGTAATAGTGTGATTACGTCAAAATCGCTTGGTACTTATACCGTCAGTATCCCTTGGTAATCACACTAATTCATATCATTCTTAGAGAAATTTTCCTGATATTCAAGCAGGCCCGCCTTCTGGCTGGCTTAGCTTGTGATTGGTTTACATGTACTTCATTCTACGGTTGTCGAATGCAGGCATTGTACCCTCAAGCACATCAACCACTTTGTTGTTGATTGTGCTGCACTCAATGGCCCCTGATGTATATGTGATGTTGTGCCCATTTGTTCTGTCAAACTCGCAGTGGATTATCTGCTCTGCATCGCAGACGACAGCAAGATTTGGGTTGTGTGTAACCATAATGATCTGTCGCTTTTGTTTTGCTTCAGTCAACACAGGCACAAGTAAGCTGACAATTGTTTCATTGTCCAAGTTTTCTTCAGGTTGATCTAAGATAATGGGAGTGTTGCCCTTATCCACAAGTAGGTAGAAAATTAAAAGTAATGCACCTCTTTGACCTGGTGACAGTTGCCCAATGTGCGCATCTTGGAACATTAGAGTGTACCTTGGCTCAAGGTAATCTAGGCCAAATATAAGATCATAGACCTCATTTGCTGTACGGTCTTTACGTAGCAGTGAATCTATGCCTGTCGGGTTCTTAGACGCATCCTCTAGTTTATGATGTAGCTCTTGAACAAAGCCGATAAGAGACTCTTCGTTATCAAGATCGTGCCTATCCATTAGCTCTTTCATTACTGACAGGCTTTCAGACTCGCCTCTAAACTCTCCTGACGCTTGTTTTACAATAGAGAATAATTTGTTCGAAACTTGGTCTATTGTACTACTCAGTTCGGCTCTAAACTGCAATTTATATTCATCACGGATCAGGGCATTATTTTGGATGAGAGATTGTACTGGCTCAAAGAGTGCCTCGCGATTCGCCTTTTGCTCATTAAGGACTCTGAATATTTGGCGAGTTAATTCCTGCCGTTGCTCATGTAGTTCCTGTCTTTGAGTTGGCAGCTGTTCAAGTTGAATTTTTCTATGTTTAACACCCTCAAGAGAGTCTGGCTCATCCTTGGTCCCTAATAACGCTGTCTTCTTTTCTTCCCAAATTTTAAGTTGCTCTTTATATTGCTGAAATTCTTGCTGTGGTGCATTTAGCTGTGCGTTTAATGGAGCCTTCTTCTCTATAAGAAATTGCTTTTGGGCATCAAGTGACAATTGATTTTCTTTTAGTTCATTGCCACGTGTAGTGCTGGCGCTTTCGAAATCTGAAACTGCTTTTTCATCAATTTCTAGCTTGATTAGGCTCTCGACGTCTAAGCCCACAAGGTCGGCGTCATAGTTAAACTCAGAAGTAAATTGACTCACTGCGCGTTTGACAATTTCGAAGCCGGCTTTGATGTTCTTACATGATTTTTTCTTTGCTGCTAGCTTTGTTATCTCTTCTCGATTTGATTCTTGTTGTTGCTGTAGTTCTTCAAGCTCTTGGCTAATTGCAGTAAGCTGTTCAGCTACTTCTTGTTGTTCATTCGTGAGCTCACTCGTTGGTTCTGGAACCTCTTCTGGCTTAACCTTTGTATGTTCTTCGAGTAGCCTCTGTTTTTGAGCTAATAGTTCTTCGAGTGTCTTTCTCGATTCATCAGTCATCTGACTTTCAACGAATGCAATTTGCTCATTTATCTTGTGCAATTCGCTGCGATAGCTTTCGAGCTGACTTCGAAGTGAACTTTCTTGCTGCTCGATAAGCTGGCCAAAGTCATGAGCCCCTAAACGTATAGAATCATCAGCATGTGAGAAAATTACAGATCTTAGCTCTTTCTCGAAAGCATCTGACTGGCCAGAGACATGTGCATTACACAGTTCTTCAAAGTGTCCCTGAGGAATATACTTTACGAGTTCAACATTTTCAGTTGCTGGGTTTTCATTAAGATTTTTCGCTAATTCTTCTGCATCACCCCATGTTACTTTTGCATTGAAGTGACGCGCTGGTTCGCCTGTTTTCCCCCTGAATCGGTTTTCTCTCAAGAAAGAGAAATGGTGGCTTTGTTTGGAGTTACCAAGTAGTGCAGCAATATCAGCTAATGCACTTTTACCGCTGCCTTTATTGCCAATAATTGCTACCAAATCATGGTTTAGATGTAACTCGGTTTGGTCAAGCCAGGTACCTGAAAGTGGTGCCCCAGTAGATTTACTGATTTCTAGCTTTTCGATGAAACGACTTCTGTTTTCATTTACAAGTTGTCGCTTTGGCGGAGTTGCGCCAATAAATGATCGCTTTGCTGGTTCCTTTATTGCTTGCTGTAACCCTTCAAATGTTGGGTTCGCTTTTATCCAAGTTACTTTGCCTGACGGGTAGTCGCCGTACCCTCGGCGATCATTGTTTCCTGACTCACCAGTGAACCTATGAGCATCGCTACCTGAAACAGCAAGTCTAGGCTGGTTGTCCAGAGCCGTCTGGAAAGCATCAAACCATCGTTCATTTTCAGTGACTTTTACACCAGCGAACGCAGCCCATGTTGCATAGTCTCTTGTTTCAAAGATTGGCGAAGACTTGAAAAGGGTTAATGAGTAGGCGTAATGCTCATTACGTTCAATTTCAGTAAGGCCGTCGTAAGTATTAAACGGCATGTAACCAATTGCCTGATTTTCGCTTACATTGCTAATGGCATCTAGGTAGCTTTCGCATGTGACTTCAGCGATTATGGACCCCGCTTTGAGAGCTTCACTGTCAGAGTCATTCACACGCTGTTGATTTAGACCGTGGTGGCGTAGCTTGTCGGGTTGAACACTTCTTGCAACTTGTATTAAGGCGGTATCAGACAACGGCCTGCTTATTAGTGCAATTTGTAGTTTGCTCTTGAAATCAACAAGCTCTTGGTCAGGAGTGCTGTCAGAGAAAAGAACGTGTGCATTTAGCCTACTTCGCATTGGAGCCATTAACCGCAGTTCAATGCCAGGGAACACTGTTTTCTCCAGTTTGGGAGCATCTTCTTGTGTTAAACGATGCTTTAACGCAAACCACCCATCAAAAGTCCAATAATCCATAATTGCAAATACAGCTGGTTCTGCTGCATTCATTGCATGGATCATTTCATCTACTAAAGGAGCATTTTCTGGTGCACATGGATTTGAGTTAAATCTTGGGCCATCCCAATGAAAAGACGCTGGGGTGTGAATATGTAGGTCCCACTTACGCCATTCAGAACCACGAGGATATTTACTATTAGTCATTTTCTTCCCTACATTTTGCCCACGTCCAAGTCTGCTTGTTTCAATCGGCCTGAGGCTGACTTTTTCGCAGTTATGCTTTGAAGTTCATCTGCATACTTGAGTAATTGGAAGTGAGATTCTGCCATATATTGCTTACGTGGCACGCTCTCAAGTGCTTGGTGTATCGTCAGGAAAGTCTGAGCTTTGTTCAGTGACTCTCAATACTCACTCGAACAGATAACCAATCTAGTCAAATTAGCAAAATTAGCTAATTTTGCAATTGATAGAGATCACTATGTAACTCCTCTATAATCAACGTTATCACGTAAAACCTCTATCAACATACGAAGTGTGTCTGAATCTGCCTCGATAGCTTCGCGCACTTATATTGAGATTTCTTTGACTCCGGTCAATGTGGCTATAGCTCCTTTTGCTGCGCGTACATAGTAGTTTATCGGAGGGGCTTTGCAAGAATACTCATTATTTAAAGTAGGAGGTAACACGCCTAAACTACTGTTTTAATAAAAATTAAGTTGATTTAGACAGTAGGTGATATGAACCGAATGTACTTAAATGGTAGGTGTTCGACCATAGCAGTCTGCGGAGGAAATCTGAGCTCAATCCGTAAGGTCAGATATGAGCCACAAAAACTAATGTGTTCCGTAGTTAATTTCGTCGGTTCTTTAGTTCGCTTTCTAAATTTTGTAGTAGTTCCAACTTTCTTTTTTCTGACAACTGCTCGAAGAACAAGACTAGTTTTGCCATTACATCACTTTCACAAAAAAAATAGTTTAATGGAACATCTAGCTCTTCAGCTATCCGTTTTAGCGTTTGTAGATCAGGTGTATGCCTACCTTTCTCGTAATGGTTCATGCGCCCACTCGCAGAACCTGGCTCCAAGCCAATTCTGATTCCCAAGTCTCTTTGAGAAATATTTGCTCTTGTCCTAGCTTCCTTAAGCCGAATTGGGAGGGGGTTAGTAAAATCCAAAGGTAAATCATAATAAAAAGCTGGTACTTAGATTCTCTAAGCTTTACTCTATCATGTATACTTAGTAATCCTAAGCATTGATCAAGGAACATGAAAGTGAGTAAAACTTACTCAAATGAAATTAAGTCATTAGCGACCAAAAGAGTACTGTTTGATGGCGAGCGAGTCGTTGATGTAGCAAAAGACTTAGAGATAGGGCAGAGCACCTTATATTCTTGGATCAAAGCGGCTAACCAAGATGATTGTTCAAACGGTAGCTTGATTGTTAAATCACTAAAACAGCGTCTCAACGAGGTGTCAGAAGAGCGTGATATCCTTATTAAAGCTGCATCAATATTTGCTAAAGAGCTGTATTGAGTGACATTGCTACCCGGTTTTTAAAGAGGGTTAATCTCAGTGGACTGTTTTTTGAACACCCTTAACCCTATAAGCGTTATAGCATACGATGTTGGCAACTGTTCCGCCATATTTGGCGCATTTATCTATTCCAGACTCGATTTTAATGTCGTGCATCCCTTAAGAGGGTTACTCTACGTGGGCATACCCTTGATTCTAAAAATTAATACTTGTCGATCAAGGTAGGATTGTTTAACAATGAATAGCTAGTAGAAGTTCGAGTCCTACCTGAGGCACTTAGAGTTAAATAGCTTGGCAAAAGAGCACTAACCAGTCTACCTCGGGAATGCACATGGGCACTAAATTAAGGATATTTGTATGATTGAAATGTTGATGGATCACAAGGAGTGGATTTTCAGTGGTATTGGTGTGTTTTTCTTTACCTTATTTAGGAAACGAGATGTAAGCCAAGTGTTAAAGATTTTTGCGAGTGCAGCTGCTACAGTTTATACTCATTTGATTAGTGTTTTTTATCCGAAAAGCCTCGTAGTAACTAAAGTGAACATTGATCTGCGGCCAAGACATAAGCCATTTGAGTTGTGGCTAAATGAGTTACCGAAGTGTAAATTATGGTTGCGTGGAATAAACTTTAACTCATTTGATATCACGATAAAGCATATAACTATTGAGTTTAATTATGGCGGTGTGAACGTTAAGTGTGACAACTTCATGCACAGGTGCGTCGTCCCTAGATTATCCTTTAATGATGTTATTCTTTTTGAGGGTAATCTGACAACTGAACAAGCTGATTATATTGCAGGTTTGGAGGATGGGCAAAGTTGCCATGTGAGCATTAAAGCAGTGTTAAAAACTCCCACCAAAGAAATCACTTATGAGCATAGCTATATGGACGGTATAGAGCCGGCTCTCGTAAATGCTAATGGCCGCAAAGATAAGATGCGGAATAAATCTATGGTTGCAGAGGCTTAAAATGTGAGTATTGATTTTGAACCCATATGCATACAGTTTTTTAGAAAGTTTTAATAGTTTCACTTGTTTATTTTCTATAACGTCATAATTTATTGAATAATAAAGCAGATATGAAAAAGAACTCTGATTTAATTCACTACTCAAGGGCTGGTGATATTTTTCACTATAGATGGGCAATAAAACGATGCCTAGAATTGCTGGATTTCAATACCGATTTGTTATATGTCACTATCGAAGGCTCCCAAGAGTCCGAAATGAGTGGAGAGTGTGTAGTCGATTTAGCTGAATATAGGAAATCAAAAAGTGGAGACAAGTTCGTTGAGTATTTCCAGCTTAAGCACTCAACGGTTCGAGCTGATAAACCCTTTACTCTATCTTTATTGAAAGACACGATCATAGGCTTATCACAACGTTTTTTGGAGTTAACGACCAATGCTCTAGATTATAAAAGTGCAACATTTTCTGTGATCACTAATAGGTTAATCGCGCCTGATTTTAAAGCAAATATAGAGAAACTTGCCAATGGTGAGCAGGCTGACAACCAGTTTACAAAGACACTCAAAAAATATACAAAGCTTGACGGGGTTGAGCTTAAAGGCTTTTGTAGTAGCTTAAGACTATGTGACTCTGAAGGAAACTACGACGAGCAGAAATACGACATTCATAAAGAGCTAGCAAAGCTGTCTGTTTCTAAAGATATCAAGGATAGGGAAAAGCTCCTTGTTGCTAAAGTCTGGGAAAAGATAGAACCCAGTAAATCCAATATAATCAAAAAAGAAGATATGCTAGAGGCTTTTGATGTCACAGACATTAATGATTTTTTTCCTGCTCCTCCAATGTTCGAACCTATACCACATTACATACCTAGAGAAGAACAAACGAGTATCGTCTCATCAATAGAAAAAGCTAGAAATCACACTATCATTACTGCGAATGGTGGTGTTGGTAAATCGATTTTAAGCTGTAACTTAGCAGGAGAATTTACTGAGACGTCCATTGTAATTGCTTATGATTGTTTTGGTAATGGTAATTACAGAAGGCCAAGTGCTAAGCGCCATGGTGCTAAGCATGCTTTTATACAAGTAATTAATACTCTTGCTAAGGATGGACTATGTGACCAAATAATTCCGGCAAGAAATGAACCTGATGATTATTGGATAAAGGCATTTCTAAACCGGATTAATGAAGTTTGCTTAACTCTCTTATCGACGGATGAAAAAGCTCTTTTAGTTATAATATTTGATGCCGCAGACAACGCGGAGATGGCAGCAGAAGAATTTGGAGAAGCTTGTTTTGCAAACCAATTATTGAAAGAGTCAGTGCCTCAAAATTGTAGACTAGTATTTACCTGTAGACCAGAAAGGTTAGACCTACTAGATCCACCAAACAGTATTAACAAAATTGAGCTTTCCACTTTCTCGGCTGAAGAAACGCTGTCAAATTTACAGCAGAAATACCCAGAAGCACATTTAGAGCAAGCCTTAGAGTTTACGCGTTTAACAGATGGTAACCCTCGCGTTCAATCAAATGCACTAGCATTGAAGTCCAAATCTCTCAACGAGCTTCTACTATCATTTGGTTCTAACCAGATGACGGTAGAAGATTTAATAGAAAGGCAGTTAGAAGAATCAATAGCAAGAATAAAAGATGAGTTTCCCAAAGATTTTAGAGAGAGCATAGAGAGTATCTGTACGGGCTTAGCTACACTTCCGCCCTTTGTGCCCATAGAAGTCTTAGCTAGTGCTGCACATGTATCTGCTGATTCTGTTAGAAGCTTTGTTGCTGATTTAGGCCGCCCGCTATGGCTAATCGATGACTCTGTTCAGTTCAGAGATGAACCAACCGAAAAATGGTTCCAGGACAACTATTCTGGATCTCCAACAGAAATCTCAAAATATGTGGATACCATTAAGCCACTAGTCGAAAAGCTGCCTTATGTAGCTGAAGCTATTCCTGTACTTCTTTTAAAATCTGAGCGGTTTGATGAACTAGTTCAACTGGCGTTATCCGAAGACTACCTACCTTCAGTCAGCTCATATGACGATAACCAAGTTAAAGTACAAAGACTGCAATATGCTTTTAGAGCGGCCTTAAAAGCGAGTAGACTATATGAGGCGGCCGAACTAGCCCTTAGGGCGGGCGAAGAGATCGCAGGAAGTGAACGCCAGCTCGATATACTCTCTAACAACATAGATCTCGCTACCCAATTTCTAACTCCTCCTCGCATTCAAGAGCTAGCGCATAGGAAAGAGCTTCAAGGTGGTTGGAATGGTTCTGAGACCATTTATTCAGCTTCTTTGCTTTCAAGCTTGCCCGGCTTCAGCGGGGAAGCTCGCAGTTACCTCAGATCTGCCGGCCACTGGTTACGCAGATATCTTCAACAAAGAAAAAAAGCCAAACAAAAAAAAGAACGATTTCATGAAAAGTTAGAACTGACCGAACTTTTGGAGTTGGCTGCGGCAATTTATCGATTAAATGGTTGGGAAAAATGCGTAGATTTCTTGTTATCTTGGCGCCCACCTGATGTATTTAGGGTAACATCGAAATTTGTATCTAGATTGGTAGACACTGGTGAATTTGAAACAATTGATTCAATGGCAACCTATGGCAAGGATAATCCGAGCTTTATTTTGGCTATCACTGCTGAACTAATGAAAGTAGGAAAAGCGCCCCCTAAGACTTGCTTAGATAGCTGCCTAACTCAAATTGTTCAACCCAGTTCTTATTTAGAAAAGCCTTCTTACTCTTTTGATAACACCGGATATTCACTTGACGCATACTTGTCATTCTTTGAAGCCTGCTTAATTCACAACTTACCGACAAAAAGCATACGGCTAGGTGTTAACCATTATTATGATTACCCTAGCCTTTACAGAGTTGCTGATGAGCATCAGTACGACGATGCAAGAGAATCATTGCTTCGCTTTTTATCCATTCAAGCGGCACTAGACAGTAACTACGAGTTAAAACTTGAAGATCATATACCAAGAGGCTGGAGCGATGATGGGGACTCATATGATAGTTCAAGAGAACTTGGGCGAGCTAAAGAACTAGTGGGGAAGCTACTCCCATGGTATTTGCTCAGGGCAAAAATTCTTGCAGGTAAAGAGTTCAATATTTCAGAAGGGTTTAAACATGCTCACCAGGCGTCGTCAAAAATAGGTTATAGCGCGTACAGAGAACATGAACCAGCCCCATACGAAATAGCTAAAATTAAGTTCCAAAACGTTCTATTGTACCGCTCAGATTGCACTGAAGTGCTTAACGCTTTTGTCAGTGATTATAAAGAGAATAAGTTAAAGACGTCATTCTTTAAAGACTTGTATTACCTGAGGGTAAGCTGTAGGAATGAAAAATTGCTTGAATTGGGCGAGCTTATAGAAGCTTCTTGCGCTAAAACATTAACTAAATTTGATGTGGAAGAATCACCTGAGTCTTACTCCGAAAATTACATTAAATTAGCTCGAGCTGTTTTGAGCGTGGGGCCAGATGATGCTGGGTCATACTTTGATGAGGCATTAATTAAAGCTGCTAATTTTGGGCAAGAATCTGTAGCTAGGTGGGAGGCGTTAACCGCTACAGCAAAGCGAAGTGCAGAAGATAACCTACATGACCCTGAACTAGCGCACAGATATATGCGATGCGCAGAAATGATTGGTGACTCTCTTGCCAGAGAAAAGCATTGGGATCGCAACGATGCTGTCGCTACTTGCTTTCAATTGTCGCCTGAGTCTGCATTCGCTATTTCAAACCGCTGGAAAGAGAGAGGTGTTGGGTGGAGTGACCGACAGATGTATCCCTTGGCACATAGCGCTATTGACTCAAAGCTTGCAACATCTGCCTCAATGTGGTCTTTATCAGCCTTTACTTGGGAGTTTGGCCTAGTTGAGTTTTTCAGTAAGTGCCTATCACTAGAACCTTCAAAGGACAATCAACAGCAAATCCTAAACCACCTAGTTAGGGACTTAAGAATAAACGGTACGACTGGTACAATGTGGGAAGAAATATCCAATTTAGCAAGCCAATATGGATTACATAATGAAGAGCTGAATGATGTAAAGTTACTGTCTGGCACTACTAAGCCCGAAATCTCAGCACAATGCACCAATCACTCTAGAACAAAGCAAGAACAGGATGAAAGCGAACTATGGTTCAGTATATATGGTCATTTTGACATTCTAACACCAACGGGTTTTAGGGAAGCATACAAAACTTTTGACTCCCGCAGAAGTCCTGGTGAGCCAGACAAATTTTGGTCTGGCTGCTTTCAAAAAGTAACCTCTAGGAGGTTGATAACGTTTCTTAAAATTATAACTGAGGCGGATCTGCTAAATTTTTTTGATATTCACAGTGCATTTGAAAAAATCCCTTCCGCATGGAAAGAGAAGACCTCGGTAGTTAAAGCCTGGGATAACCTGATTGAATATCTTGCAGCTAGATTTCCAAATAGGTTTACCCAAGGGCGAGAACGAGACTATTTAATAAAACACTTTATACTCACAAACAGTACCCACAAAGCGATTCGGCAAGGTGTATTAAAAGGGCTCTCAAACTCAGTAGATATAGAATCTGCAAGTGCTTTATTTAGTTTTGTACATTACAGCGCTAGTAAGCTATCAATATTACAAGCTAAAAAGTTAGTTGAGAGCGGTTTATCTAGACTAGAGAGTTTTCTAGATGAAGATTATGCTGATGGCAACTGGAGTACGGATAACTCAATTCCAGAGAACGTTACACATGCTTTAAGCTGCTACATTTATGCGAACTTAGGCTCACCATACCCAGAGGAACGCTGGCGAGCAGTACATGCTGTGCTTCGATTATATGATCTTAATTGTCAAACAGAAATAAGCTTACTCATCGAATGCTATAGCTGCGGTATTCCTAAATCCTACATACCAACTAAGTACAAATTTTACGACTTACATGCAAAACTATACCTGCTTGTGGCCCTAACCAGAGGGGGGCATAAATCCCCTGAATTATTGCTTAAACATAAAGACTTCTTTTCAAAAATCGCTTTGAATCGAAAACAAGGGATTTTGTTTCAATATTACGCAAAGCAGATATGTTTGGAAATTGAAAGGCACAGTCCTGATAGTTATCCTGCCCAACTGATTGAAAGTATAAAGAAAGTTTGCGTAACTCAATATACTTGTGTCAATGAAAGTAAGTATTGTTTCCACACAGAGTCTAAGTGGCACAAGGCGAAATTACTCCCTACATTACCTGATATTCGGTTTGGGTACGATTTCGAAAATAATTGGTGTAGACCGCTAGGACGTGTATTTGGTGTCTCTGGTTCTCAAGTGCAAGATCTAGTGAAAGATATTTTAACGAACCAGTGGGGAATTTCTTTTGATTCATCCCATATACCAGATCCGAGAAGTGATCTATGGAAGAGCCAAAGAAATTCATATGAAGTATTTAACTCAAGGTATAGCTATCCAAAAATTGATAATTTTACATTTTATATCTCATATCATTTGTTGTTAGAAGTTGCCTCTAGGCTACTAGAGTCAATGCCGGTGCTCCATGAAGAGGAGAATGATATCTCAGCATGGGACGAATGGTTAAAAGAGCATTTAATTCTAAATAATAACCGAATGCTCTTGTCTGAATATAGAAACTCAATGCCAATTGAAAGAAGAGGTTGGGTACAAGAAAAGGATCATGAGGATTGGCGTTGGCAAATCACTGCATCTGACTTTATTGATGAATTGATAGTAACTGAAGATTTAACAACTTGGCTTAATGTAGGTGGAAAGCTAAGTGAGTATAAAGATGGCCGAAAAGAAAGAATCTCGTTCACAAGTATACTGGTGCCTAAAAAGGTAGCTCAGTCCCTTTTAAACACAGTTACAGATTTTGAAAGCCATACATATGACTGTTATTTATTTAACTACTGCGTTGACGAACATACACCGCCCAACCACCCTTTTTATTGTATAAAGTGGCTAAGCCGAAATGAAGAAAACAATGATATTGAGTCAAAAGATCCCTTCGTTGGAGAAATAGATGCTCGTCCTTTTAAATTGAGCCATCAAATAAATGAGGTATTTGAAGTGACTTACAGTGACGATCAGAAAAGTTGTTTTTTAGAATATAGTAAGTCCATTTGCCTGAAAAATAAATATTGGAGTGACGACAAACCCCTTGACTCTGACACCTATGTCAGAAATGGAAGCTACGCATTAGCTTCTTTGGAATTTCTAGAACTTATCTGTGAAAGAATGAATGTTGAAATTGCAATTCAGGTGAATATTGACCGCTCATACACAAGCTCCTCAATGCATAGGAATAATAATGACGAACTCGGATACATCCCTGGCTACAGCAAAACCTTCCTCCTATCTAAAGGTGGACAACTTAGAGACACAAGAAAAGGTTATCAACTTAGGTAAAAAGTTAGCGGCTAGTTTTCAAGCAAATAGTCCAGATGAAATAACCTCTTGGATGATCAATTATCTAGCTGAGCAGATTAAGCTCGCTGAAAGTGCACATTGTGAAAAAGCAAAGCTGAATTGCTTTAATACAATTTTACAACTTTGGGAAAACCGAGCGATACTTCCTGAAGGGACGCGGCCATTTGAAAATCTTGAGCCTGTATTCAAAGCATTAGATTCTTTAAGTCCTGAGAACGCTTACCCTCGTTATTTCGACTATCAGACTGAAGACTACACTGAGGAACAACTTAGTAATTCTGCAACTTGGCTAGAAGCTGCTAAAAGACTAGATGTGGCCGCAAGAACTATAATCACATTTCTCTTTGAGCTGGCAATTGCAGACGCAATTACAGAAGATATAAAAGACTGGTTTACAAGCATGTCGGATGCTGTAGGTGCTAGCGAATTTGACTTAATTGGTGAATTCTACGAAGAAAGAGCGCCCGATAAAACAGAGCAACGGATAGCTCTCTTGACCAACAGAATTGAGCAATTAGAAACATTTGAAGAAATAAGTAAATCTATTCGCGCAGGACTGAATGAAGAACTTACCGCTCTTCATTCTAAATGATGATATGTGCTAGTTTATGAGGGAGTTACATCTGTGTAACTCCTTCATAAACTGAAATAGATCATAAGTAGGATTTATATATTATAGTTTATCCTCTGGCCTAGCGGATATCAGAGCGTCCAAATTACCTTTTAGCGCAGGAATTTCAGTAGCATTTTGGAGAATCCTTTGCAGAAACCTCTTCTGTTCATTTATTATCTTTTCCTTTATCTGTAACTCCGCTTCCAGAACTTCAACTCTTTTTATTAAGTTAACCTCCTTTAGAGAGACACTTTTTGGCGTTTTTTGGCTAACACCTCTGAGAAGTTCTTTTTGATTTCTATAAGCTATATATATGCTGTTATAGCCCTCTAATGTTTGCCGAGATACCTTTATCCCCATATCCATGTAGATTTTTTGTGTTAACAGCTCCCAAGTTAACTTGCCTTCCCAGAGCCTAATTAATCGCTCAATTTTGAATTGGACGTCTTCTGTGATTTTAGTTTGAGCTGGCATTTTTCTCTCTATGTAGATTAGTGTAGATAGCACTAAGACTTTGCTGTCAGATATTTTTGCTTTTTAGTAGGCTACTTACTATCTGTTCTTCAGTCCAAATGAGGCAATTAGTGATCTCATACTTTCTGGAACAGATTCTTCGGTTTTGGATTCCACTTCTAAAGCTGCCAAAAGTTCACTTTCAGAGGTCAGAAGTAGTGTTTTCTTTTCAACATGCTTAGTATTTAAATTTGTGATGAAAAAACAGGAACGATCTGGTGCTATCCTTACTAGTTGACCACGTTCATAGTCTTTTAAAACTGCAATCAGCTGTTCCAGGAGTGAAGTACCTTGAGAATGCTTAACCCACCAATCTTTAGTTGCCTGGGAAATAAACGACTCTAGAGCACGTTGAATTTTCTGAAGTCTTATTTTCTGAAATTTGAGATCTTGCTCAAGAACGTTAATAGCAGCATGATCACCGCATATATAACAGGCGCTCTCACATCCAAAACATCCGCTTAAAAAGTCATTGACGTAACTGCATGGGGTAACTGTTAATTCTTGAATGCATATACCCGTTTCGGTTTGGCTTGCGGGTAGCCCATGATTTTCGTGTAGTTCATCCTTTGATATGAGCCTAATTTCTTTCTTAGTTTCGCTATAATCTAAGGTACTCACAAGCCTATCAGCTTTTTCTTCTTCTGAAGTGTGGATATATTCCAGTGTTTGATTGACGCTTTTTCGACCGGACCAAGCTGCTATAACACTCAGCGGTATTCCTCCTTTCTCTGCTTGTGTATTCGAAAAATGTCTAAGCGAATGAAGTTTTAGATATTGGGCCCCAAATCCATATTTATTAAACAAATTCGAGCTTGTTTTATTCTTATCGCAAACCCTTTGGGTAAAAAGGTGAGTTATTCTTTTGATTGGCAATATATAGAGAGGGCTTCCCGCCATCCCTTTTGTTGAAGTTATAGAGTGCTTTCCTGGGGATAAACAAAAAAGTGCACTTTCCAAATCAATCCCTTTATCTAGTTTTGTGTAGCATAGCGGGAATTTAGGGATGTCCCTATAAATCATTCTAATTACCGAATTTTCCAATTCATAAGCAGTAATCAAAAAAGGTAAATCTAGAGATTCTTTAAATTTTTTGCTTATACAGGAGCAGTATAAAACCCTTTGAACTGAGTAAAGGGCGTTGTTTGAACCAGTTAAATTTAATATCAAGTCACTCGGACATATTCGTCCAATACTTTTTCGAATCAAAAAATCCTTTTTTGAAAGGCGGCGCTTCCTGCTCTTACACCATTTGAAACTATTAAAACGCCATTTTTTTGAGTTTTCTGTTATGGAAATCGCATCAGGTGTACTGAGGGTATCTACTTCATAGTTAACGGGGTAGAAACCTAAAGAATATGCAACTGTGAATATGTTTGGGTCGGTGCTGAAATCGATGTTATTAGCTCTTTCTTTTTCTACATTGAATCCTTTAAGAATGGCTTCCCAAGTTTGATTAGGGTTCTTTAAATAGCGAATAAAATGTCTTTCTGGCTTGAGGTATAAGTTAAAAAAACCGATAGCTCTTTTTACTTGTGGAGCTAGCACTTTTAATATGTGATTTTGATTGTCGAGGTAACCCTTACTACCTGGCCAATCTAAGTAGTAGACTTCATTCCCTGTTTTTGGATGTAGTACCTTTAACCTTTGATTCTGCAACAAAGGAATTTCACTGTTTAGTCTGTTCGGAGCCGCTAAACCCAAAAGCACAGTTGTCATAGAAACTGCTTCGTCTAATTTAATGTGACCTCCCTTTAGTAAGTTACCATCTTCATCTATGTCACAAAAAACCTGTGTAAATATATCTCCAAGCGCGTAAATCATAGAATCAGGTGTCATTTTTAACTGTTTTTCGCTGCGTTGACGATATATATCTGCACCTCTTTCCCTATCCGTGTGAGACGGTCGATTTTTCCTTACGATTAACTTATTTTTTGTACAAAAGTCCCAAAAAATGTTTGACATTGGAATGCTGTTCCAGAAGTTCAACGGGACATTATTCAAACCACCAAGCTTCTCTGCCTCGGTTAGAATGTGAGAAGCGACTACAACTCTATATTGCTTGGAGTTGTTGACAATACTGGCTGATTGCACTTCGAGCGTGTAAATTTTTAAAAGCTCTAAATATGGCTCTGAGTGGATTATGGAATCGTAGTTTTTGTTATTTAGCAATAAAATATCTTTACTTTCCCTACGTTCTCCTTTGACGGATTTAGTAAATAAGTATCGATGTCGTACACCTGTATTATGGTCTAAAATATACCACACAGGATCTGTCCAATTCCCCGAGTTTCCGTTCATTCCAAATACGTTCCCAGGCAGTTTCTTAGGGTAGCTTTTTACCAAGTTTTCGAGGTTGATAATGTATTTATTAATCTCGCTTATGAGGTACCCTCCAATCCATTCCGAAGACGTTTGGCTTCCTCACATAACGCTATAGTGAGTTTTATATAAGCGATTGCCTTTTCCATTCTAGCTAAAGCTGCTGATTTGGTATGACCAAATTGGAACTTTTTCATGAAATCACGTTTAGCTTCCGCTTGTGAAAGAATAAAGGAATGATCTCCTTCCAACAATGGCCTGAAATTCGGACAGCCGTAACAGGGGATAGGTCTAACCATACGAGTTTTATGCTCGCAGACTAAACAAGTTGGTTCGCTATTTTCTACTCCTACAGCGCATCCAATCTCATTTAAGACAGGTGTATCTGAGTCAGAAAAAGTACTTATGGGGCTGAATGCTTCTTTAAGTAACTCATTGGCAGCATAGTGCTCATCGATAAACTGCCTTTCCTTCAAGCCTAACTGAAGGTAAGCTCTTGCGGCAGGTATTGTGACATTTGTTATTTTACATATATCTATGAGAGGCTTTCCTTCCATCGCTGCGTTGCATAGCCAAGTGTGCCTTAATCTATTATTTGTGCCTCGTACTACACCGTGCCTTTCAGATAACCCTTGCCCATGTCGTGAGGCGTAGGCTTCAATATTTGATTCTGATAGATGAAAAATAGGAGAGTTTTTTGACTCTAAGGCCGAGCATATCTGCAAGTTTGTTAAATCTGCGCTAAAAAGTTCACGGTCTGGGATAATAGGGCACTGATTAATGAGTTTAGCAGCTTTCAACTCGTGATCTTCAACACCAAGTCTTTTGAAGTTCAGAGACAACCCTTTAAGGTAAACTGCCCTATACTGTAGGATTAATGATGAACACGATTCGCTAAGTGGAATTGTCCATTTTTCAGGCATATACCTAAAAGTACTTTCACTATGACTTTGCTTAATTTTAAAACATCTTAGATGAAGTGAGCTTACGCCAGTAAAAGTTGGCTCCTTGTTAATTTCTGCATCACTAAAAGATACACCTATCGGCAAAATATCGCACCACTTCAGCGCTGCAATTTGCTTGGGCCTTCTGGCAATCTGCAGCATTAATCTGTAAGCAATAACAGATTTTACATGACTAAAATACTTATTATTGCAAGAGCTATTACTAATTCGATAGAATTCTAGATCATCTGGCGGATCTAACGGTAGTTGATTACATATCAATCTAATGTTGTGCAATATTGAATCATATTCATAATCAGTAAATCGACCTTTGGTTGAACTAAGAGCATTGAATTCCGGCTTATGTCTATACCTTTTGGCAATTTCATAATACTTATTTATGTACTTATGATTGAGCTTGTTTACAGCTGTATTAATAAAGCCCTTAATAGTTTTCTTTGTTGAATTACTAAGTTGGCACCACCTTTGCCCGAATTCAACTAGGCTTTCACCATCGTTTGGAAAAGCACAAAACAAAGCAGAACGCTGTGTTGCAGTTGTAGCTGAGCTTTTTGTTTCTGCATAATGAATAAGTGTATCGAGTAAAATATCCCTTAACATTCGTTTTAGTTTAAAAGAATGAAGCCATGTAACTTCAATAGACTTTCCGCGGCCGGCAGCAGCAAGTACCCACGTATTGTCGTAAGTATTTACAATAAGACCAGCTTGAGAAGTGAACGTCTTTGGAATCTTTACCTCTGCGCTTGAAGTTTGTTTTTCATTCTTTTGAGCCATCTATCGTTTCCTGGTGTTCGGTCATTATATTAATGGCAATTAATTGCTCATGCTTGTCATTGTAAACTCTTCCCATCTGTGAATTCGGCTGCCATCCCATAGCGTTCCTTCTTACATCTTCAGTGTATTCCCTGTCCAGGCCTTTTGATGCGGCATTTTCACTTAATTTTTCATTCCATTTGTGTCTTAAAAGATGAGGATGAATTTTGAAGTTCAATGAAGCAGAAACTTTTGAGAATATGTAATTTATCATTTCTCTAGTGATAGGTAAGCCCGCTGTTGCATGAGTGTTCTTTTCTGCCACGAAAATAAAATCATGACTATTGGCTTTCGGATATTTAGTTCTTTCATTGGTAATATAGAATTGAACTTCTCTCATTAGTTGTGGTGTAATACCCGACATGTGAGGCCTACCACACTTTTTATCTGGCCTATTGATTCGAGGGTCGCTCTTGTCGTCTGGTGTGGCGTATACACTAATTTTGTTAAAGTCACCATGAAACTGACAATCAGATATTTTTAACTTGCAAACTTCACTTCTTCGAAGCCCTGTTTGAGCTATTATTGATATAATAAGATAGTTTCTGAGTTTGCAATTGAGGAAAGGGTTTTTAGAATTGCTAGGGTGGATGATCTGTAGAAACTGTTTATAAATATTATCTGGAATCACACTCTCACTTAGCTCAACTGGCTGCGCTCTACTCTTAGTAGTTGAATAATTTTCTTTTGCTTTTAACCTGTTTTGCATTGTTTGAAATGCGCCAATGAGCCCTTTCGGAGGAACCACATCACCGTGAAAGTAGTCGAACAAAAAGGATAGGTATTTTCTTAACGTTCTTATTCTACCTGTTCGAGTTTCGCAAGACACTTTATAACTATTATGATTAGATGCACTTATCGCATTTCTGATTTTCTTACTTGTAATTGCCGTAGTGTTACTGGTTTTCTGTATTTTTCCAAGAGATTCTTTCCTAAGCATCATTTGGCCATAAAGGCAGCTGATCTCGTTAGAGGATAAAAAGTTCCCTGATGCAACTCTATTAGATAATTCAATCCCATGTAACTCAAAATAACAGAGTAGAATCTTCAGTTCGTAGGCAATCCGCTTTTTAGTTGAAAAGGATGCATTCAAAAATTCACTATAGATAAAAGCATCTGCAAGTGGCTGAACAGGGATCTCATTTTCATCAACAAACGAAACGAAACGTCTAGATCCAGCTGCATAAACACTGACTTTCATATCTTACAAACTTTATTTCATAGATAGTCTCAATGACTAAATATAGCTATGCTTACAAAAATCTCAATTTTTATTGATTGAAAAGTGGGTAGCGGCAGATGTTGATGCTTGGGGAAGTGCTTTTGGGTATAGATAGGATACTTTACAAATTTGTTATTTAATATAATTTACCGCCAGACAGACAAACCATGACGCGGTCACCCTCTTCGATCATATTAAAATCGCCAACAGCCTGACCGGCCAGCCTTCGTAAGCGTTTTTGCAACTTGTTAAGGCTATATGCTTGCTTTGCTTCTTGTGAGTGAGACACTCGCCCCCCTATGTAAAAATGACGGCAAAAATAAATAAGGGCGCATTATACCGCCAGACCAGTAAACTGCAATATTAGCGGTGTGAATACACGCAGGCTCAGAAGGAGAGGGGATCGGCACTTGACTCTGTGCCGATCTGAGGGCGTGGTTTATTGTGCGAGTGGGCTTGTGTAACCATCCGGTTTCAGAGCCAGTACGTCACAGTCCAGGCTGTCAATCACGTGTTCAGCGGTATTACCTACGAGTGCAGCGCTAAGACCCGTTCGTCCGACGGTGCCGATCACAACCAGCTCAGTATTTTTCTCTTTCGCAATATGGGGGATCACATCTTCAGGAAGTCCTTCCTTTATCACACATTGTGAATCGCTCAACCCAAAGCGTTGTGCCAGAGCCCAGGTTTCCTCTTCGTGATGTTTTTTGACTGCCTCATTATATTGAGACGGATTAAACTCAGGTATTTCTATGGCAATATTCACTGGCGTTGCCGGGTAGGTGTTGACCAGGCTTAAAGAGGCGTTGGCAAGTTGACACAGAAATTGTGCATCTTTAATTATACGATGGTTTAGCGCCTGGTGTTGTTCGTCATCACTCACCGCATTGACTGCTGCAAGTATTTCCCCTTTTTCTGGCCAGGCATGATCTTTGACTAACAATACCGGAGCCGGGCACTTTCTGATCAGGTGCCAGTCTGTCGGTGTAAAGATCACAGACTTAAGCGTGTCATGTTGATGGGTGGCTTTGATAACGAGGTCAAACTCGTGCTCGAGTACCGTTTTGATTATGGCTTCATAAGGTCGGTTATGCCACACCACTTTGGTTTCTACATCAATATTTTGATAGCCACTGGTGAGTTCTGAGAGCCAGGCCTCGCGGTCTTTAATTACAGCTTCTCTCATCGCCTCACGCTCTTCTCGTGATAACATCGTCGTCATCTCATAAGAGAAGTCATAAATTGATAAAAAAGCGGTGATTTTGGCACCTGTTTTTTGCGCCAGACTGATAGAACGATCCAGGCTGTTCTGTTGTTGTTTGGTCGGATCTATGACGGTGAGAATGCGTTTGATTTGTTCCATAATGGGCTCCTTAATCTTGCAAGGACGATTTCATCTCTGTATACAGTGTAATCGAAATCGTCCCGGGATAAAGAAAAAGTGAGCCGTTAATTGCCTCAGATCAAAGCGCAATTGCTGCGGCTTTAGCCAGTTCATCAATATCCAGAATCGTGATGAATTTACCTTCTACTTTGATGATCTCTGCCTTCTGGAAGCGACTTAACAGACGACTGATGGTCTCAACGGTCAATCCGAGATAATTGCCTATTTCTCCTCGCGTCATGGTGAAACGGAACTCTTTGCGAGAGAAACCGCGCTCGCCGAAACGATTAGACAGGTTGTAGATGAAGGTTGCCAGGCGTTCTTCAGCGGTTTTTTTGTTAAGCAACAGCAGCATTTCCTGATCATAGTTGATCTCACTGCTCATCAGTCGCATGATCTGTTGTCTGAGTTTTGGCAGCTTGCCTGCCAGCTCATCTAAAGTGTCAAAGGGGATTTCACAAACCATGGAAGTTTCCAGAGCTTGTGCAAAACTCTGATGCTGCATCTTATTGATGGCATCAAAACCCACTAAGTCACCAGCCAGGTGAAACCCTGTGATTTGCTCGTCACCTTGTTCTGAAATAGTGTAGGATTTAAACGATCCGGAACGTACAGCAAAAATTGAGTTGAGTTCGCTACCGGACTCGAACAAAAAGTCCCCTTTGTGAAGGGGTTTTTTACGCTCGATGATTTCATCCAGCTTGTCCATTTCGCTACCATTAAGAGAAAAGGGCAGGCACAATTGGCTGATACTGCAGTTATTGCAGCTGATAGTACATTGACTTTTTGAACGATTACTTAAATCCATAACAAATCCGTTATCTATGACGCACGTTAATGATATTCTATTAGATGCGGTCATATTTTAATACTTGAACTTTGCGATATCTGGTACCCAGATATACCATCTATTAGTTGGGTTTTAGGCACTAAACATCAAAGAACCAAACCGCGTATTGATCATTTTAGGTCAAAAAACTCCCATTTCTCGACCAAAATAGATGACTCTCATCTAATAGTATTACTCGCTCTAGATTAATGTACTAGTTTATCCGTTGCAATGATTAGTAGATAAAAGCCATACCAAATAAAAATATTGCCTAACGCAATTCGTGTTGCTTGGTGATTTAAAAACGTACTGAGCACTTGAGCGGATTGACCCACCGCCAGCATGGCTGGAAAAGTACCGAGTGCAAAGGCTGCCATTATGAGGGCGCCACTTAAGCTGCTGCTTGCTTGCAGACTCCAGGTTAGGGCGGAATAGACTAACCCACAGGGGAGCCAGCCCCATAGTGCACCATATGCCAATGCTTTGGATTTTCTGTCGATAGGGAGCAAGTACTTGTTAAGTTGAACAAGACGTTGCCAAAGTAACCATTTGCCAGCTTTTTCCAGCCAGTTAAGCGTGGCTGCCAGGCGCATGACATATACACCAACCAGCAGCATAAAAACGCCGCTAAGCACATTCAGCGTATTTGCAAATAATGTACTTTGTTTGGCAAATGCGGCGCCTAGTCCGGCAACCAGTGCACCGGCCACCATATAGCTGCCTAGCCTGCCCAGGTTGTATAAGAGTGTGGTCACAAAGGCGGACTGTTTGGTCTGGGCGAGTTGCAGGCTTGATGCAATACCACCACACATGACTAAACAGTGACCGCTACCAACCAGGCCCATGACAAAGGCACTAAATAGACTTATCTCGGTCATTGCTTTTGTTGTGTTGCTCTTTGTCGTCTTCGAACAGGATGCTGTGTCCTTGCTTATTTAGATCAGAAAACTGTTCGCTTTTGACGGCCCAAAAAAAGACCCCAATCGCGATGATGACAAATAAAATCGCGATGGGAATAAGGATGTAAATAATACTCATAGCTTCAATAACCTTAGGGAGTTAGTGATCACCAGAATTGAGCTCGCAGACATACCAATGACAGCCACCCAAGGAGGCACTAATCCCATCGCAGCGAGCGGTAAGATTGAACCATTATAACAAAGTGACAAAGTGAGGTTCTGTTTTATCACTGTTTTGGTTTTTTTAGCAACCAGGTGTAGCGTTTGCAGTGACTTCAGGTCGCTGTTAAGTAGGACTACATCGGCGGTATTTTTCGAAATATCTGCACCCGTCTCCATTGCGATGGATAGGTGTGCGCTGTTAAAGACCGGGCTATCGTTTACACCATCGCCAACCATGCCAACGATATGTTGCTGTGCAGACCAGGATTCAACCTGTTGCTGCTTATCTTGCGGAGAGCAGGCATTTTTGTAGGTATCTAATCCCAGCTCCAAAGCCAGATCTTTGACTGCATTTGAGCTGTCGCCGCTCAGCAAATGGCAGCTCAGGCCCTGACCCTGGGCATAATGGATTATCTCGGGCGCGCTATGTCGAACTTTGTCTGCCAGATAGAAATCAGCGACTGGCTGGTCATCGACAAACAGCGTTGCCTGAGCAAAAGAGCTGTGATTGCCAAACCAGGCTGATTTACCGATAGCAACAGGTTGTTGATTAAAGAGGGCTTTAACACCGCTCCCCGTGACGACTTCAACGTCACTTAGCTGCCTTGGAGACACTAGCTGTTCGGTAAATGCTTTCGCGATTGGATGCTCGGAATAACGCTCCAGAGCAACGGCCAGTGCCATTACATCGGACTCCTGCCAGCTTTTGTCAAGTATGCTGATGGATTCGATAGAGAAACGTCCTTCGGTGAGTGTACCTGTTTTGTCAAACGCCATTCTGGTTAGTTTAGGCACAGTTTCAAGTACATGGCTTTCTTTGATTAGGATCCCTTTGCGGGTGAGCGTTGCGACGGCACATGTGAGTGCTGTCGGAATTGCCAAACTGAGAGCACATGGGCAAGTTGCAACTAGCACGGAAATGGTGACCCAAAATGCATGGGGTGGGTCTATCTGGTACCAGGCAACCGCAGTGATAGAGGCGAAAATCAATAAGCAGGCGACAAACCACTGCGCCACTTTATCTGTGACTTCGACGATTTTGGGGCGTTTTGTCAGCGCGTTATGCTGTAGCTTTATGATTTGATTAAGTAGTGTATTTTGACCTACTTTGTTGATTTCAATGGTGATCACGCCATCATGATTGATGGTGCCGGCATAGACCTGATGAGTTTGGTATTTTTTCACGGGTAAGTGTTCACCCGTCATCATAGATTCGTCAACGGTTGTAGAGCCTGAGGTTAATACGCCATCGGCCGGGATGGTTTCACCGGGTTTGATCATAATCTGATCGCTCAGTTGCAAGCTTTTCGCAGCAACGATTTTTTGCTCGCCATCGGGCAATAATTTACGTGCGGTCAGTGGTAACAGTTTTTGCAAGTTAGCAGTAAATTCGCTGGCCTTCAGCCTGGCCCGAAACTCCAGGTATTTACCGAGTAAAAGCAAAAAGGTAAACATACAAATTGATTCAAAATAGACTTCGCCCACAGACATCACCGTGGCATAGCAGCTCGCAGCGTATGCACCAAATATGGCCAGTGAGACGGGGAGATCCATATTGAGCTGTTTGGCTTTGAGCCCTTTTATGGCATTGGTCAGAAATGGCATGGCAGAGTAGAGGATCACCGGAGAGGCCAAAAATAAACTGATCCATCGGAAATACTGCTCGAAATTGTCTTCCATGCCGGAAAACATGCCAAAGTACATGGCAAACGCAAACATCATGACTTGCATGGTCATGAGGCCCGCAACACCTAGTCGGCGTAAATAGGCTTTAGCGACAGTTTGCTTTTGTGCGGCTTCGTCGTCGGCCTGAAAAGGGTAGGCCTTGTAACCAATTTGATGCAGTGACTTAATAATATCACTCAATTTACACTGCTGCGGGTGCCACAAGATCATGGCTCGGTGTGTTGATGTGTTGACGTCAACCCGTGCAACGCCTTTCAGTCCAAGTAATTGTTTCTCAATGAGCCAGGCGCAGGCCGCGCAGCTAATACCTTCGACGCTGAGTAACACTTCCTGTAGCTCGCCTTGCTGACTGACAAAATCTTGCTGTATTTCGGCATTGTCATAACTCAATAGCTCTTTTAGCTGTTCCGGAACCAGTTCTTCGACTTTGCCTGCACTGTCGGTTCGAAATTTATAATAGTCGCTCATGCCCTGAGCTAGAATGGTTTCGGCGACCGCCTGACAGCCAGTGCAGCAGACAGGCTGCGGCTGGCCTTCAAATTGTATGTGAGCAGAAAACCCCGGCGGTACGGGCTCCAGACAATGAAAACAACTGGTTGTCATAGTGTCTACTTATATTCTGGAGAAATGGCGACTTTCTGTGCAGTGGGCAACTGAAGCTTTTCTTTTAGCTTCCAGCTTTGGTCCATGGGTTCTAGAAAAACAGTGAATGCGCCATAATGCGGCTCATCCAGAATGGCTGTGAATTCACCAGCGGCATTGGCCAACAGAGTGACTTCAAAGTCGTATTTCTTGACTGTGCGGTGATAAAAAGACGCTTTCAGTGCATTGACTTTACTGTGGTCACCTTTGGTGAAAGTAAAGCTGATTCTGTCTTCAGTGACATCAAGATCACCATGTAAATACAAGGCTTTAGCTTTATCGAACTTGCTGAGTTCAAGGTTAATGGCCTTGCCTTTTTTATAGTAGTCGTCGACCACCATGTCCGGACCATTACCGACGGCAAAAATCACTAAGAAAACGCAGGCAATAATGGTAACCAGCGGAAAAAACATTAAAAACCAAGGCCAAAAATTCTTATACCAGGGAGTAGGGTTCATAACGACTCAACAGCTTAATTTCAGTGGCAATATTCTATCTTATTTGGGGTTAAATACCTAAAAAAAAGCCTCCGATTGGAGGCTTTTTTGATCTTAAATAAACTTATAATCTATTCGATTATTTCTCCTGAGAGAGACTGTACACGTAGGCTGTAAGCAGGTGTACTTTGTCTTCACCCAGAATGTCTTTCCAAGCTGGCATTACTCCGGCACGGCCATGACGTAGCGTTTCTTCAACTGCACGTTGAGAACCACCGTACAACCAGATGTTGTCAGTCAGGTCAGGCGCACCGAATGGCAGGTTGTGAGCAACAGAGCCCTTACCGTCCATGCCGTGACAAGCCGCACACATTGCGAACTTCGCTTTACCAGCATCAGCATCTTTTTGGTTTACTTTACGGCCAGACAAGCCCAGTACGTATGCAGTCATTTCTTTAATGCCCTGGTCACCCAGTGCATCCTGCCAACCAGGCATCGCAGCAACACGACCTTGCAGTAGTGTTTCTTTGATCTTGTCAGGTGTACCGCCGTACAACCAATCATTGTCTGCCAGGTTAGGGAAGCCCATTGCACCACGTGCATCTGAGCCATGACATTGCGCACAGTTTTGTGCGAACAAACGCTGACCAATTTCAAGTGCTTTTTGATCTTTTGCCAGTGTTTCGATGTCTTGCTCAGCAAATGCCTTGAAGATAGGACCAAAACGCTCGTCAGCAGCTTCAAACTCTTTATCAAGTTGAACCCAGTGACCGTTTGCTTTGGCTTCTTCAATTGCTTTTTTGGACTCCTCGAGAGACGTTACGCCCTGGTTAGAGCTTGTCCAGTTCAAAAAGCCTGCAAAGTTACCTAAGCCAGGGTAAGCAGCAAGATAATAAACAGACCAGATAAATGTTGCGAAGAACATGTAAGTCCACCACTTTGGCAGTGGGTTGTTTAGTTCTTCGATTCCGTCAAACTCGTGACCACAGCTTTCGCCTTCTTCAACACCTGCATAGTTTTTCAGGTTCCAAAGTAGCAAGCCAAAGATCAGAGCCAGACACGCCAAGGTCAATACAATGACCCAAATACTCCAAAAGCTAGTCATTTTTCAGACTCCTTTTCCTCGTTTGAGATTGTGCTGTTGTGCTTTTTTTCATCTTCAAAAATGGCATTAGCTGCGTCATCAAAACGACGTTTGCTACGCTTGCTGTATGCCCACACAACAATCACTATGAACAGTACTAAAATTATCAGAGTCAAAATGCCTCTGTATGTGCCGTAATCCATAACAAATTACTTCAAATGTGTGCCAAGTTGCTGAAGGTAAGCAATCAGGGCTTCCATTTCGGTTTTGCCCTTTACTGCGGCTTCAGCACCTTGAATGTCCTCGTCGGTGTATGGCACACCAAAGTTACGGAACACTTCAAGTTTCTTAGCGGTTAATTGACCGTCCAATACATTCTCATTGAGCCAAGGGTAGCCAGGCATATTTGACTCAGGTACCACAGAGCGAGGATCCATCAGGTGTGCAAAGTGCCAGTCGTCGGAGTAACGCTGACCTACACGAGCCAGATCTGGACCTGTACGCTTAGAGCCCCACTGGAACGGGTGATCCCAAACAGATTCACCAGCTACAGAATAGTGACCATAGCGCTCAACTTCGTCTCGGAAAGGACGGATCATCTGTGAGTGACAGTTGTAACAACCTTCACGTACATAGATATCACGACCTTCCATTTCCAGCGCTGTTAGAGGACGCAAGCCATCAACAGGCTGAGTGGTGTCTTTTTGGAACATCAGTGGAGTGATCTCAACGAGGGCACCAAAGCTGATGGCAAAAACCGTCAGGATAGCCATCAGACCAACGTTCTTTTCGACGATTTCATGTTTGTTTGAAGAGTTATTATTGCTCATACTCGACACCCCTTAAGCCATTTGCGTGTTAGCTTCGGTGGTCAAAGAGCCACTCTTAGCTGCTACAGTACGGTACACGTTGTAAGCCATTACCAGCATACCAATCACGATGAACACACCGCCCAGGAATCGCATAATGTAGAAAGGCTTAGACGCTTCAAGAGACTGTACGAAGCTGTACATCAAAGTACCGTCAGAGTTAACTGCACGCCACATCAGACCTTGCATAACACCAGAGATCCACATTGCTACGATGTACAGAACAACACCAACTGTGTGTAGCCAGAAGTGGGTGTTAACCAGTTTAACGCTGTACATGTTAGCATGACCAAATAGTGCAGGGATCAGGTGGTAGATAGCACCAATAGAGATCATAGCAACCCAACCTAGTGCACCTGAGTGAACGTGGCCGACTGTCCAGTCAGTGTAGTGTGATAGAGCGTTTACTGACTTGATTGCCATCATTGGACCTTCGAAGGTAGACATACCGTAGAAAGACAGAGAAACAACCAGGAAACGCAGTACAGGGTCGGTGCGCAGTTTATGCCAGGCACCAGACAGGGTCATGATACCGTTGATCATACCACCCCAAGAAGGCACGAACAGGATCACAGACATTACCATGCCCAGAGATTGAGTCCAGTCCGGTAGTGCAGTGTAGTGTAAGTGGTGAGGACCTGCCCAAATATACAGAGAAACCAGTGCCCAGAAGTGAACTACTGATAAACGATAAGAGTAAACAGGGCGACCAGCTTGTTTAGGCACGAAGTAATACATCATACCCAGGAAACCAGCAGTCAGAAGGAAACCTACCGCGTTGTGACCGTACCACCACTGAACCATAGCATCTACCGCACCCGCATAAATAGAATATGACTTGGTTAGAGACACAGGTACTGCCATGCTGTTTACGATGTGTAGTACTGCAACGGTAATAATGAAGCCCGCGTAGAACCAGTTCGCTACATAAATGTGTGACACTTTACGCTTGATCAGTGTGCCGAAGAAAACAACAGCATACGTAACCCAGACTACAGCGATTGCAATATCGATTGGCCACTCAAGTTCAGCATATTCTTTAGAAGATGTGATACCCAGTGGCAGCGTGATAGCTGCTGCAAGAATGATTGCTTGCCAGCCCCAGAAAGTGAAAGCGGCTAGCTTGTCGGAGAATAAACGCGTTTGACACGTACGCTGTACAACATAGTAAGATGTTGCAAATAGTGCACTAGTACCAAATGCGAAGATTACTGCGTTCGTGTGTAACGGACGAAGTCGAGAGTAAGTTAACCATGGAATGTCGAAGTTTAACGCAGGCCACGCAAGTTGCGCCGCGATAAAGACACCTACACCCATGCCAACGATGCCCCAAATCACTGTCATTATAGCGAATTGGCGTACAACCTTATAATTGTACTCAGTTTGTGATGCTACTGTTTGGCTCATTTTCTGGATTCCGCTGCAATTAATGCGATTAGAAATGATTAACCTGTAATACAGGCCCTGTTTTTTTATTTCAACAAACCCGTTTGAGTTACATCCCGTGGAACAAAACTCTCACCAGCTTGAGAAACCCTTATTTTTGCAAGGAAATAATAATTTTTTTGCAAACGAAAAGATACTACAAACACCTAAAATAATGACATCAATCAAACTTTGTACGCGTCATTTGTTCAATGAGTACGCGAATTGCGCAATATCAAAACAAATTGCAAAACTTAACGCCAAAGGCTGGCCGAAAAGAGCAATCCCACATAAACTGAATGTCTTTTCAAGATGTCACACACTACGCATTATGCAGAAAATTTGCACACTACCCGGTGTTTTTTTAGTCACTTTCCTGACGGCCTGTTCAGACCCAAGTACCATTATACATGAAAGTTCAGAAAATAGTGAAAGTTCGCAAACTTCCTTGAATTGTATTGCCTCTTCCCCCTGTCAAAGTCACGAAATAACGCTCTGGAATTCAGCCGAAACACTTCGACCAGAAACCCCGTTTGACTTGTTTCTGGACACACAAAACCCAGCACTTAAAGTTCGTGCTGCCTGGCTGGAGGGGAAGAGCATGTATATGGGAAAAATCCCCGTTTTTTTCACCTTAGAGCAAAACTCGCGCTGGTCTGCTGAGGTCATGGTCGGTGCATGCAGTGACCCGGTCATGGAGTGGCAGCTGACGATAGAATTGACCGGGCAGGCAGTGAAAGTAAGTGACAAAACTGTCACATTTAGCCTGTACACTACGCGAAATTGATGTATCGCAGTTGAATACTCTTACTTAGCGTTTCATGTTCGTTTACAAAACTTCTCGATTTTGCATGACTTTGTTAAGCGTTTTCACTATATTTAACCAAACCGCACATGGCGATAACAGAATACCCATTTGGCCAGAGTCTCGTTTGACAAAACACTCACACAGGCAAATAACTATATTAAGAACAAAACGCAAGCTATTTAAGGAGACATCTAGTGGCAAAGCGCATAAGTAAATTCACTCCATTGGCATCCACCATTGCTTTAAGTTTGGGGCTATCAGGCTGTAGTCTTTTTGATGATGATGACAATAACGTCCCGGTGACGACCCCCCAGGAAGTTGAAAGCACGGTAACAGCAAACTTTTCGGTAGCCATATCAGGCAAGGCTGTAAAAGGTACGCTCAGTGGTGCCCAAGTGAGTGTCAAGGCACTTGATGCTCAGGGAAATATGGTCGACTTTGCATACCGAACTCAGGCGGGCGAAGAATCGGCAACAGAGAAAGCGCTTAATACAGAAGATGCAAAGCAGAAAGCTGAAGCAAAGCTGGTTGCTTCTAACCCTACCGACGTCAAAACAGACGCTCGTGGTTTCTTCCAGTTGTTTGTTGATGAGAACTTTACTGGTCCGGTTTATATTACGGTTAAAACAACCAAAGATGGAGACGCATTGGTAAAATGTGATGCGTTCGTTGGATGTGGTGAAGGCGTTGCCATTGATAATGGTGATGGGATTGTAAAAGACAACGGCAAAATTGACTTTGGTGAATGGTACAAAGATGACATTGAATTGTCGGTTGTGAAAATCATTGCTCCCAACACCGCTGCGCGACCCGCGTCAGCTAAAAATCAGCCTAGTTTTGCCGATGGAGATAATAACCAGTACACAGCTAACGCGACTATTTTTACTTCAACGGCAGTGAAGTTGCTGTTGGACGCAGCCGCAGAGCAGGGCATTGATGCAGCAAAAGTCGGTGAAGCCAGTACTCGAGTACTCAAAGCCTTGGTAGGTAACACTCAGCTTGTTGCTTCTTTGACTGGTGACCTGTCTTTGGGCGGTGCAGTTGACTTCACTGATGTTGGTCAGGGCGAGTCTATTGATGAGGGTGTACTTGCCCTTATCCAGATTGCATCTACCCTACAAGCGATTGCAGGTAAAGAGGGCAAAAGTACTGATGAAGTGCTCGATACCCTCTCAGAGGATGTTGGCAGTGGAGACTTAACGCAAAGTGATACTTTCAACAAGGTGAAAGATGAAACCTCGAAAGCAGCTAAGATTTTGGTTGCTATGGTGAGTAATGATTTATCCGCGCTAGAACAAGCTTTGATTGATGCTGGTGTTCCTGCAGACGACGCAGCTTCAGTCGCTGAAAAAGTCAATGAAGCAAAAGACAAGGCCGTTGAAAATGGCGCAACCACAGATGATGACTTAACTAAAGATGTCGAGCAGGTTAAAGAACAGCTTGAGGATCTAGGTAACGAAGACGTTGTGATACCGGACGAAAATGATGAAAATGATGTTGCAAACGCAACGTTATTAACTGCCATCAATGCGAGCTCTTCACAACTCGATTCAGCGGATACTGATCTGTCTCAGCTCAACACAACCTTAGCGGACGTACAAGAACTGTCTGAAACGTTGGACACAAAAGAGCAAGCAACGGCTTACTTTTCAGCTGCCAGTCAGCTTAGCGCAAGCTTCGATGCTCAAAAAGACGCAATCGCTGCCATTTTTAGCGCTGAGGCCACAAATATCGACGCTCATATCGCAGCCGCTCAGGCACTTGTTGATATAGACACTAAATATCAAGCTACGCTGGATCTGGCGACAGAGTTGAAAGGTAAGTTAGAAAGCCTTGTTCAATTCAACGACAGTATTGCGACACAAGTGGCAGAGCAGATTAGTAATGCAACAAAGGCAGTGGAAGACTTTGACGTAAAACTTGAGGCTTCAGCACAAGCGGCAACGTCTGCACTTGAGTCCGCTACGACGGCAAAAGATGCGTTCACTGAGCTTGAGACACCACTCAAAGCGGAAATTTCAGCAGCAAATAGTCTGGTTGAACAAATCGTTGATCTTGACTCTGCGATTGCGGCACTTGATGCTGTGACATCAGCCCAGGGTTCATTAAGTAACGTTGCCGACCTATCACAAGATTTTACAACTAAAGCAACAGTGGCTGTTACGACGGCTACAGACTATAAAGCGGAAGCAGACGCGCAGGGCGAACAGGTTGAACAGGCAACTGAAGCACTGCAAAACGCGCAACAAATTAAAGCAGAAGCTGACACCGCAGCATCTAGTGTCACCGCTTATACCAGCGAATTAAGCACTGCTGAGGAAACGGCTCAGGAGCGCAAGCTTGCCTATGAGCAACAACTTGAAGACGATAGGGAGCTAAACGAGGCGCTTGTCGGCCAGATAAGTGAACAGCTTCAGCTCTTAAGTGTGCCTCAGGGTGAGATAACGGGTTTTGAGACTGAGTTGGTGCAGGTAAAAGAAAAAGGCACGAATACCAATACAGTAGACCTGGCAACAGAGTATTACCTGGCTGCCTTAAGCCTTCAGACGGCAGTGTCGGTTGATAAGCAAAATGGCTGGAACACGACCTTGTCAGGTGTTTCTGATAAAGCTCAGGAAATTGTCAGTTCAGCGACCGCGTTGGCGAACAGAAATAGTGAGTATACGTCTACGAAAGACAATGCAGATGCGCTGTTAGCATCAACTGAGCAAACACAAGCTAAAGTGTCTGCTTTGGTGTCTGGCATAGATGCTGAAGTCAGCAATGCAGAAGCGAAACTAACCTTAGAGCAACAAATTGCAGCGGCATTGAAGCTCGCTCAGGATTTAATCACTGAAACGCAAACTGCCGAGACTGAGGTTGCTACCAAGCAAGCTGAGTTCGAAGCTGCTTATAATGAGGCACAGGCTGCGTTTAACAATATAGAAAACTTGGGCACAGCCCAACAGGCACTGGATGCAGCGGTCGCAGCGGTCGCAGCAGGCGACGCATACAAGCAAGCTGTTGCGAATTATGTTGAGCTATCCAATGCTGCTGTTATCGCAGCGCAGAACTATAAAAACTTAGTGGATAGTCGTGAAGCTGCATCATTAGTGACGATTCAAACAGATAGCGAAGATCCCACTGAGCTACTGACATTGGCCACTGAACTACAAGTGAAAGCGGTTGCTGCCAATACAGAGTTTGAACAAGACTCACGTCCTGCGGAAGTTGCTGAATTACAGACGCTCTCTGAAGAAAAGAGAGATGGGTATGTCGCTGACAATGACAACACCGAAATTGGTAAGCAAGGTACAGATAAATTGGTGAACATCAGCTTTGTTACCAAAGAAGGGGCTGATGCGGTCTTTAATGCCGGCGAAATTATATATGATGTTGTGAGGGATGTCTGGGATTCAGGCTTAGATAGCGGTGTACACTCGGGTGTGGCGCCAAACTTCCCACAATGGAACTATAGCTATGATACTGAGAGCTATAAACTGAGTTTGGAAAATACTCAGGGCGAAGAGCAGATCGATGCAACAGGGCAGGTAAACTCAGGTGCTCAGAGTAAGATCTTGTTTACCTGGTCAGGCTTGCTGAAAGCAGACTCTGGTCAGAAAATTGAGATTCAAAGTGCCGATTTGGCTGAGTGTGAACGTTGGGCGCTTGACGTTATTGCAATGCCAAATGCCTCTTGTACCATTCTTTACGTTGACGGCAGTATTCAGAAAGTTGAAGATGCGCGTGATTTTGATATTTCTCGTGGCAAGACCTTTAACGTTGTAGAGTTTGTTGATGGTCAATATGGTTTTAGTGGGTACTTCTCATCCGAGGCGACGGCAGTCGATGCTCAGGGTAATCCTCTACCGCTATTCACTGACGGTGCCATTGAACTTGCAGACGTGACTTTGTCAGGTGATAGTGAAGGGACCGAATTTACTGCGCATTTTGACCTGCGCAATGAAAGTGACAACAATGAACTTGGCTTGGCCAATATTATATTGGACAACTTTAACGGATATGTATTTAAGGTCAGTTTGATCGATGAGGCTGGTCCGTTATTGGGAGATGTGTCAATCAACAATGATACGACTCAACCAATCAAGGTTGGTGACGTAGAAGAGGTAACCAATGGTTTCCGCATCGACTATATCAACGGAGAGTCAATCGAATATACAGATATCGATTTTTTAGGCCAGTCAAATAATTAAAACAGGCCTGGATTAAGGGGGAAAGGTCAACCTTTCCCTTTTTTTTGTTAAAAGTGAAGTTTATGAAATTAAAAAAAACCTCTCCATTGCTCATTCTTCTTGGTGTTTCCTCAGTTAATCAGGCTTACGCAAGTTCCAGTGACATTGAGCTCATTCACCAGTTTCACAGCGAAATTTATACTGAGGCCCAGCCCGTTAAAGCATTTGTCGAAGATTTTGATAAACCTTTGACCCATGGCGACAGTGCTTTTACCTATAATGTGTTTGAACTGGGTATGAAATACAAAGGCATTGGGTTTGGCGCCCAGAGCCGATTCGATTATTTACTTGCTTTTGATCCCGATACGGCACGTTATACACACACAGAAAAAAATGATCTACCATTTGAACGTCGTAATTATCGCTATTATCTGAGAGGTAAGCAGGCGACAACCAACGGGGTTTTTCTAAGTTACGATTTTACGTTGCTGGATGAGCGCTTAGTCATTACACCAAAGTTTACGTATTTTCAAAGTACGCACTTTCAGGATGCGATAGTCGACGGCACCATTTTTGCGGATGAAATTGAAGGAAAATTACAGACTGAGTACTACTTTTCCAAAGATATCCTATTTAAGTCATTTACACCGACAGAAAACCCGGAAGGGGAAGGCTATAGTTTTGATCTTGCACTTAGCTGGCAGATCACACCTGATTTAGATATTTGGGCCGCAGCCAA
This sequence comes from Pseudoalteromonas ardens, assembly GCF_030125445.1. Classification (NCBI taxonomy): domain Bacteria; kingdom Pseudomonadati; phylum Pseudomonadota; class Gammaproteobacteria; order Alteromonadales; family Pseudoalteromonadaceae; genus Pseudoalteromonas; species Pseudoalteromonas ardens. Next base: position 130,199 of record NZ_JASJUV010000008.1, on the reverse strand, counting down.
AGACCTGATGTATGAGACGAAGTATGAGGGAGTTGGGTTTGTCAATGGATTCACTACCGATATTCCTTTTACAGAGAGAGAAGATGGGATAGATACAACACCGTCTGTAAGATTGCGTACCTCTGCCTATGACCAAGAAATCGAATACACCTTTGAGCAGAACGCCAGATACTATTTGGGCGTGAACTACCGTATTAACAACCAGTTTTCTACCACACTAAAAGCACGCAAGTTTATTGATGATACCTTCGTTCAGGCAACCGTATCCTATCATTTTGGAGAGAGCTGGGAGCTATTTGGCGGGTATGAAACACATAGCGAGGCTTTTGAGTTGGGAATTAAAACTCGCCATGCAGGCATATCGGTTAAAATGGATAACCCTGATATCGAAGATGCGCATTATGTAAATTTGAACTGGTTTCTTAACTTGGCATTTTAAGGGGTAAAAGGTGCAAAAAATCAATAAAATCTTACCTTTGTTGTTGGCTGGCACTTTAGCCGCATGCGGTGGAAGTAGTGACCCGGCCCCGACTGTAAACGATGCTGAGCCTGGGCTTGGCCATGATGTTACTCAAGTTCCATCAGCGTCTGTGGCTTTCTTTGTGCCCAAATTTGCTGATACCTCAGGCACATTGACAGTCACTCAGGTCAGTTCAAGGGAAACACAGCAGTTTACCGTTAATGATCTAAATCAAATGACCATCGCCCTGGACGCAGGCAGGGTGTATCAATTTGAGTTTAGCCCAAGTTCCGAACAAGCATTCTGTCCCAGAAAGCTGGGGTGTGGCCGAGCCCTGCGTGACGATCCAAATGACCTTAATGGCAACGATGAAATTGATTTCGGCGAACCTGTCTCTGCGACTGTGTCATATTCTCTGGCAGCAAAACTCATTGCTGGCCAAAATCAGCTGTATTTCTCTTCTTATGGAACATTGCTAAGCGAATCGCAGTCAGACAGTACAGTGTTGTCTTTGACGAATACACCGATTTATCACCTGAGTCACAGTCGTATCAACCAGTCATTGCAAGCAGAGTATGCTGCCAGAGCATTTACATATGCGGATATCATGAGGCAGTTAAATATAGAGGGGCGCCAGGATGACGAGACATCATCGCTGGCTGATGCCTTTGAGCTTGCTTATAATCACAGCGACAATACGCTTTGGCAAAGCTATATTGATGAAGTCAATCAATACTTCATAGAAACACTGTTGGACGAGAAGGACAGCACACTGTTTGCCAATGTCGTTGAGCAGGTGTTACTGAATGCCAATGAAGCATTGCAATTGCAAGATATGGTGACGCTGGCAGACTCTGAGACAGTGTTTAACAATGACTTGCTTGATCACTTCAGGGATTCTCTGGGCGTAATCCGCCTTCAGGAAGAAAAATACAGTGATGAGCTGGATACCAAGCTGCGCGAGATAGAGAGTCTTGCTGCTGATGAAGTAGTACAAGAGTCGTTTTTGGCTCTTTCAGAGGCGGTCTACAATGTTGTTGATGCTGTGTCTCCAGCCCGCAATTCTGAACCTGGTAATTATCAGGTTGATGATCTCGATATAGTGTATACAACAGATCCGTCGTTCAACTGGCGAGTAACAGGCTTCAATAGAGGGTTTGAAGTCAGTATTGACGTCACTATGTCCGAGTGGCGTAAAAGCCCAACTTTGGGCGACCGCATCGCTGGTAGTGGCGTCGCCTCTGTGCGTAAAGGTGACGTGTCTTTAGAAGCTGACCTGGACGATATCTTTTTATTGTTCGATGGCTCTATTGATGATGATAACCTGCAAACGGCCACCGGCACTTCGCGTTTCGCAGGGAAGATCACCTTACAAACATCAGCCTCGACTACTAAAGCGGATCTGAGATTACGTTTAAACCGGGTAATGTCTCCCCGCAATTCGGTTGAAAGTATCCTTGCCAATTTGCGTGTACGTGGTGACTTTGAAACTGCCAATCAGCTGACACCTGTGACTTTATATGCTGCTGAGCGATCTCCTTTTGCGTTTGATACCAGCCTGGATTTAGCATTTGGGTTACATGTCGACTTTGATCTCAAGGGCGGTCCTGATTTTCAATTACAACTGGCTGTTGATGATCCCAGCAATGTCACAAATTTGAACTCTGCTGAGATCAGTTACCTTCTCGGTGGCCGGGTTATGCAACTTGATGTGCGCCGCTCTGGAGACAACAATAACATTGTTGCGCAAGGAAAAGATGGCTACTGGCTGGATATAAAACAAAAGGGTCGTAATTTCACTGGGGGTTATTATTACGGTGACCAGCAAATCGGTGACGTGAAAACGGTACGAGGGATCCCTGGTGTTTTATTCCCGGATGGGAGTTTTGAATCCCTGTTCTGATGGTGCCTGTTACTGTTAGAATAATGTCTTTATTTGAAAGGGCCTTCGGGCCCTTTTTGAGGTCTTAAGAGGGTAAGTTTGAATAAAAGCCATGTTATTGAACATTTAAGGTTTGCGTTGGAATGCAAGCTGCAGGAGGCACAAGAAGCCGCGGATAGTGCCCGTGCCGATGCGATCCATGAACAAAGTGCTGCGGAAACTCAGTATGATTCATTAAGTATTGAGTCTGGCTACCTTGCCGAAGGACAAAGTGAGCGAGTCGACCAGGCGCATAAAGCCATTCAGGCATTTGAGCAGACGTATACCCTAAGTCGTCCCGATGTTGTTCAGGTGGGGGCACTGGTTGAGTTGGTTGACGAGCAGGGTCAGCATCACTGGTTTTATGTCGGCCCCTGCGAAGGCGGATTAAAAGTGATTTTGGGCACCACAGAGGTGAGAGTGATCACGCTCGCGTCTCCTATCGGCCTGGCCCTCCGGGGGCGTGACCTGGGTGAAGAGATTGAATTTAATTTCAATGGCACAACGCAATGGCTGGAGCTACTTGAGTTACAGTGATTATGAAAAGAGCTTTTTTCTGACCACTTGCCGATACTGGCTGGGGGTCTGATTCATCGTACTTTTGAAGACCCTGGTAAGTTGCCCTTGAGAGCTAAACCCACAAGCCATTGCTATTTCCTGAATGCTCAGGTTAGTGGAGGCTAATAGCTCAGTAACCTGACGTACCCGAGCCGTTTGCAAATAATTCGCGGCAGTTTGTCCGGTTGCAGCTTTGAAACGGCGGTTGAACGTTCGGTAACTCATACCAAATTGCGCGGCAACGTCGGGGAATGTTATTTCATTCGCACTGTTGTTGCGTAACCAAAACTGGATTGAGGCTATTTGTTCATCGCTATGTCGGTCCACTGCACCTTCAAGGTATCTTTGTTCTTCATAGGGTTTTCGCACTTCATGAGAAAAGTTTTGTTGCACATGATTAGCTGCCTCCTGACCATAAAACTGGCCAATAAAGTGGACAATTACATCTGCCAGCGCGTTTAAGCTTGCGACGGTATATAGTCGCTCTGATTGGGTGATGAAGTAATCCGGACGTAAGGCAACTAAGGGGTAATTACGCTTAAACTGTTCAGCATAATGCCAGTGAGTTGTTGCGGAATGTCCGTCAAGGATCCCTGACTCAGCCAAAAAGCAAACGCCAGTTCCAACGCCAATCAGTGTGGCTCCTGAGCGCCGTGCCTCGGCTAAATTTGAAACCAAAGAGGTATTTTTTCTCAGCACCGGGCGAGGGTTGCGCCAGATACTGGGAATAATAATGTAGTCGAAATCACTCAATGCACTGAAACTGGTGTGTGCTGAAAAGGGCACACCCATTGATGAGTGAACAGCTTCTCCAGTCTCACTTAGCCAGGCAATTTCCAGCGGTATAAACTCATTGCCCAGATGGCGCCTTGCAAACGCTTCACCGGCGCGCAGCATTTCTATAGGTAATGTTACGCTGGTTATGAGCATTTGCTCATAAAGCGTGAAGGCAATACGGTGATTGTAAGTACCCATCTCATCCGACCTCTTATTGGTGGCGTAATTTGCATGTTATGTGGCGAAAAAAGAAAAGTATCATATTTTCCTTCGTTCTAAAATCGGTTCATTAGTTTTATTTGATAAGAGTTTGATATGACAGCATTACCAATTATCGTAGGTATGGGCGGTGTAAATGCCGCTGGCAGAACCTCGTTCCATCAGGGCTTTCGTCGCATTGTATTAGACAGCCTGGATGATGCTGCAAGGCAGGAAACTTTCCTGGGTTTAGCGACTTTGATGAACCTGGTGTCTTTACAGGGATCGGAGTTGGTAACAGCTGAAGGTGACATCGTTCAGCGTGACGAAATTGAAGCACGCTTTGGCCAGCAGATTGTTGACGGCACATTAATCCGTAAAATCGAAAAAAACCACTTTGATGTAGATGCAACACATTGGCAGCAAAAGCTGACAATGCAGGCAAGCGATAGCCATGGTTTAACTTTTACGTGCCGCAAACGTGATTTACCAACGCCTGTACCATCTAGCTGGCAGATTGAAATGCTGGATGAAAAAACGGCTCAGGTACTTATTCCAGAGCAACTAGCTGTAAAAGTGGATAGTTATAGAGACAATCCGATCAAAGCAGCTGGTCAGCTGCCAACCGGCTTTGACCCCTCGACCATGTATAACAGCCGTTACCAACCACGAGGTTTGCAAGCCACCATTTTTGCCGCGACCGATGCTATCCGCTCCACTGGCCTGGACTGGCAAAAAGTGATGAACAGTGTTGAGCCGGATCAGATTGGCACTTATTCGGCTTCGATAGCAGGTCAGGTAAATGATGAAGGACTTGGTGGGCTTATTCGGAGTCGCATGAAAGGGGAGCGGGTGAGCACCAAGCAGCTGGCATTGGGTCTGAACTCCATGTCAACTGACTTCATTAATGCTTATGTGACGGGCAGTGTGGGTACTACCTTCTCGACGACAGGTGCTTGCGCGACGTTTTTGTATAATCTACGTGCAGCAGTTAATGACATTCAGGCAGGCAGAACCCGTATTGCCGTGGTTGCCAGTGTTGAGTGTGCGTTAACCCCAGAGATCATAGAAGGCTTTGGCAATATGGGCGCGCTGGCTAACGAAGAAGGTCTGCGCAAGCTTGATAACACCGACCAGGTCGATTACCGCCGTACCAGCCGCCCATTTGGCGAAAACTGTGGCTTTACTATTGGAGAAGGCGCACAGGTAACTATTCTGATGGATGATAAGTTAGCGCTTGAGCTGGGCGCCGATATCATGGGGTCCGTTGCAGATGTTTATGTTAATGCTGATGGGGTGAAGAAATCGATTACAGCGCCTGGCCCGGGTAACTACATTACTATGGCAAAGTCAGTGGCATTGGCGGAGCAGATCGCGGGTACTGAAGCGCTTCAACAGCGTAGTTTTATTCTGGCACATGGTTCCAGCACACCGCAAAACCGCGTGACTGAATCTTTGATTTACCATCGCATTGCAGAGACATTTGCTATCGAAGGCTGGAAAGTCGCTGCGCCTAAAGCATTTGTCGGCCATACCATTGGCCCGGCATCTGGTGACCAGCTAGCAATGGCACTGGGTGTCTTCAGTCATCAGATCATGCCAGGTGTGACGACCATCGATGCGGTGGCAGAAGACGTTCATGATCAGCATCTGGATATCCGTACCCACCATTATAACTGTGGAGAAATGGATATTGCTTTTATTAACTCCAAAGGGTTTGGTGGTAATAATGCAACTGCAACGGTACTGTCGCCAGCCATCACTCTGAAAATGTTATCAAAGCGCTACAGCGATGCCGCGCTTGCAGAGCATGGTGCCAAACTCGCAGAGACGAAGCAGCAGCAAGCGAGTTACCAGAAGGCTGCTGATCTGGGTCAGTATGAGCTTATCTACCGATTTGGTGATGGCATGATTGATGAATCCGAATTGCAGCTGAGTAAAGAAGCCCTGGAGATCCCTGGCTTTGATAAAGCTGTCAAGCTGAACGTCAATAACCAGTATGGTGATTTGACGGATTAAAATACTATGTTAAGCAAACAAAAGGCGCGTTAGCGCCTTTTTTTGTGCTGGTTACTTCAGATATTGTGCATGGAAGTCGAGGTGCGAATCGATGAAGGTCGAAATAAAGAAGTAACTGTGGTCATATCCCGGTTGCATGGTTAGTGTAAACGGGTGATCTGCTGCCAGAGCCGCTTGCTCCAGAGCTTCTGGCTTAAGTTGCTCTGTGAGGAATTGATCGGCATCGCCCTGATCAACCAGGATAGGTGCTTTCTTATCCCCCTCATTTTGCCTGAGCAGGTGGCAGGCGTCGTAAGCTTGCCATGCTGTGCTGTCTGCGCCCAGGTAGCCTGTGAATGCTTTTTTGCCCCAAGGACAATCCACCGGATTTGAGATTGGACTAAATGCCGAGATACTCTGATAGCGGGTTGGGTTTTTCAGCCCGATGATCAGCGCGCCGTGGCCACCCATGGAGTGTCCCGCTATGGCACGCTTGTCAGAAACCGGAAGGTGCGCTTCGATAAGCGTAGGCAGCTCGTCACTGACATAGCTATACATCTGGTAGTGCTTATCATAGGGGGCTTGTGTCGCATTGACGTAAAAGCCTGCGCCCAGTCCAAAATCATAGCTATTTTCCGGATCATCCGGGATCGCTTCACCACGCGGTGATGTATCCGGTGCGACGATTGCTATCCCCAGTTCGCTGGCACGTTTAAACGCGCCAGCTTTTTGCATAAAGTTCTCGTCGTTACAGGTCAGCCCTGACAGCCAGTAAAGCACAGGTACAGGTTGGCCTCTAAGTGCTTGCTCAGGTAAAAAAACGGCAAACGTCATTTTACATTGCGTATTCAGGCTGTCGTGCTGATAACGTCGATGCCAGCCTCCGGCGACTTTGTTTTCGCTCAATAATTCCATAATGTGCTCTTTTATAAATGGATCACCGAACGAATACTCTTACCCTGATGCATTAGCTCAAATGCTTCGTTAATGTCATCCAGTGACATCGTGTGGGTAATAAAGTCATCCAGTTTAAATTCACCTGCCAGGTAACGCTCGACGATTTCTGGCAGCTCTGAACGGCCTTTAACACCGCCGAATGCTGTACCCCGCCATACCCGGCCGGTTACCAATTGGAAAGGACGGGTAGAGATTTCCTGACCTGCACCCGCAACCCCGATGATCACGGATTCGCCCCAGCCTTTGTGACAACATTCCAGTGCACTACGCATAACATTCACATTACCAATACACTCAAATGAGAAATCAACCCCTCCATCAGTCATCTCGACGATAACCTCCTGAATAGGTTTGTCATAATCATTTGGGTTGATGAGATCCGTTGCGCCGAGTTTTTCTGCCAGCGCATATTTGTCTGTATTGATATCAACGCCGATGATCCGACTTGCACCAGCCATCACAGCACCAATCACGGCTGACAGGCCAATACCGCCCAGGCCAAAGATGGCGACGGTATCGCCAGGTTGTACTTTGGCTGTGTTCATCACCGCACCCATTCCTGTTGTTACCCCACATCCTAACAGGCAGATCTCTTCTAGTGGTGCAGTTTTATTGACTTTAGCCAGAGAAATCTCTGGAAGAACAGTATATTCTGAGAAGGTTGACGTGCCCATATAGTGATAAATAGGCTCGCCATCTTTGTAAAAACGGGTGGTCCCGTCAGGCATAACCCCTTTGCCCTGAGTCGCACGGATTTTCTGACATAAGTTTGTTTTACCGGAAGTACAGAACTTACATTCACCACATTCCGGTGTGTAGAGTGGAATTACGTGGTCACCTATAGCGACACTGGTTACACCTTCACCTACGGCTTCAACAATACCGCCGCCTTCGTGACCTAAAATCGCTGGAAAAACGCCTTCCGGATCTTCTCCTGATAGGGTGAACGCGTCTGTATGACAGACACCTGTGGCAACGATTTTAACCAATACTTCGCCTGCTTTAGGCATCATCACATCCACTTCTTCAATGCTCAGTGGTTGTCCTGGTCCCCAGGCAATCGCTGCCCGTGATTTAATAAACTCAGCCATCATTACTCCAGTTTTGTAGTGTGAAAACAAAAGTATAACTTGCTGTGAGAGTTTGATAATCTTAAAAATTAAGAAAGACTTTTACGTATTTGTAATAATGGATAGATGGTCAGGTTTAGATGAATTTGTCGCGGTTGCGACCAGTGGGTCCTTCACAGCGGCAGCGCAGCAGTTAGACACCTCAGTAGCACAGGTCAGCCGTCGGGTTAAAACCCTGGAATCTGAACTCGGCTATCAGTTACTGACTCGAACAACCCGAAACTTGTCACTGACACCCGAAGGTCAGGTGTTTCTCGGTCATGCCAGGTTGCTCCAGCACGCCTATGATGACGCAACGACGGCACTGAGACAAAGAGACAGTGAGCCCACGGGTAAGATCAGGCTGACAGCTCCTGTGATGTACGGCGAGCAATACATTATGCCGTTGGTACATCAGTTTATGTGTCATTTTCCTTCGGTCACGGTCGATATGGAGCTCACCAATGCACAGTTAGATCTGGTGGAGCAGGGCGTCGACCTTGCAATTCGGATCGGTCAACTCAAAGACTCCTCACTACATGCAAAGCGCCTGTCGCAAAGGCGCACTTTGGTGTGTGTTTCACCACAATACTTAAGTCAGCAGGGCCCTATTACAGCAATCAGAGATCTGGAGAAACAGAATTGTCTGTTGGGTAACGCACATTATTGGCGTTTTATGGATCACGGCGTGGAGCGACATGTTAAGGTAACAGGTACATTGAGATGTAACAGTGGTTGGGCGTTACTGGATGCGGCGAAGCAGGGATTAGGCGTTGTTCAGCTACCACACTATTATGTGCAAGATGCCATTGAACGTGGTGAACTAGTAACAGTGCTGGATGCGTTTGCACCAATGGAGGAGGGGATCTGGGCGGTGTATCCGCCCAGAAAGTATTTGTCTACGGCTATCCGTGCGCTAATAGACTTTTTGGCCGACGCACTCTAAGCCTCAATAGTATCGCTTTGCATCGCTTCCAGCGCTCTGGTTAATGCCTGCTCGCGACTCTTGCAGAAGGCATGATCACCCAGTTTGCTACGAATATCGAACTTCTGAAGTTGTTCACTCGTGTCTTTATTTGGTGAGTAAATAAAGACCTGACAATCAGCATCCAGTGCATCACTAATGGCGTTTTCAATTGCGAGGCTGACGGTCACGTCCAGCATGGCCACATCACTTAAATCAAGTACCATGGTTTTATACTCACCGATATGGCGGTGCTGGCGGGTGATTGCTTTAGATACACTAAAGATCATTGGGCCTGACAGATAAAAGAACAAGAGCTTGCCTTTGGCCTGCTCTAATAACGCACGCTCGTGCGTAGAAAGAGGTACGTCTTCATCAGCATCGCCGTCACTGATGGCTTTTACATGTTGTTCCTGAACCCGGCTGAGGCGTTCAATCACCATAATATTGGAGATAAAAACGCCCAGGCCAACTGCAACCATCAAATCGACGAACACTGTCAGCAACATAACACCATACATGATGGCCATCTGACTAATGCTGAGCTTATGTGCACGCTGAATAAAGCTCCAGTCCAGAATGTTAATCCCGACATATACTGCGATGCCGGCGAGCACAGCCATCGGGATCGGTTCAGTCAGACTGCCAGCCACAAATACAACGGCCATTAGGATCAGGGCGCGGAAAATCCCTGCTAATGGGGAGCGTGCACCTACCTGTATGTTGACAACTGTGCCCATGGTGGCACCGGCACCCGGTAGTGCGCCGAAGAAGCCTGCAATCATGTTTGCAATACCCTGACCACGTAGTTCTTTATCAGAATCGTGCTCTGTACGCGTCAGACTGTCACCGATAACGGCTGTCAGCAAGGTATCAATGCACCCTAAGGTACCCAGCACCAGGGCATCGATAACCATTTCGGTAAAGAGTTCCGGGGTAAAAGTTGGCCAGACAATTTCAGGCAAGCCACTGGGGATCTCACCAATTCGGCGAATGCTGTCAGTATCAAACAACAAGATTGAAATTAAGGTAACAATGACTAGTGCAACCAGTTGAGCAGGCACATACTGGCGATACTTCTTAGGCATGTAAAACAGCACACCTAAGGTGAGGATCCCTAAAAAGAGCTCTGAGAAATGTAAATTGAGAAATAGCTCAGGAAAAGCGGACAACGTACCTGGCACACCGCCTGGGGGCGCTTGATGCCCGAGCAAGGGAGCCAGTTGCAGTATGATTAAGATGACCCCAATTCCGGACATAAACCCGGAGACCACGCTGTATGGCATCAGGGTTACATATTTACCAAGCTTGAGCGTGCCCAGTAATATCTGGAATGCACCCGCCATCATCACCACTGTGAAGGCCATTGCCGGCCCCGCTTCGGGGTATTTTGATATCATGGTGGTCAGAACTGCTGTCATAATGACCGTCATCGGGCCAGTTGGTTCTGAGATCAGAGATGTGGAACCGCCAAATAAGGCAGCAAAGAGGCCAACGAGAATTGCGCCCCACATGCCGGCTTCAGCTCCGGCTCCGGATGCCACGCCAAAGGCGAGGGCGAGTGGTAGGGAAATGATTGCAGTGGTCACACCACCGAACAAATCTCCCTTGAAATTCATATGTTTAAATCTTGATAACGAAAACATTGAAGGTCCATACCGCGAGATTTGCCGCATTCTACACTAAAACCCGGTGTAATTTAGAGCCGCTATTAAAAAAATTTTACACTTTTTTTTGGGGTCAAGGGTATGACCCGGCTTTCTTGATTGTGCTAGTATCGTGCACTGAACTTATACGCAGAAAAATAAACTATTATGTTTCAGCCTGTTAGCCTTTATATAGGGCTCAGATACAGCCGTGCCACCAAGGGCAATGGGTTTGTATCTTTTATTTCGTTTTTTTCCATTGCCGGGATAGCGCTTGGGTTAATGGCGCTCATTACAGTCAGCTCGGTGATGAATGGGTTTGAGCAGAGCCTGAAAAATGCCATGCTCGATTTAATCCCTCATGTGCAGCTACACAAATCATCAGATGAACAATCGCACGACGCCGGGGCGCTGTTGACTAAACTGAGTGCACTGCCAGACGTTAAGCGAGTAACCCCTTATGTAACCAGCGATGTGATCCTGCAAACAAATAAAGATTTGGTTGGTGTGCGTCTGCAGGGCGCTTTTTCCGGTTACCCATCAGCACTTGAGCCCCATATTGAAGCCGGTAGCCTGGCGCAGTTTCGTGAGCAGAAATATCAACTGGCGCTAAGTCGCTATCTGGCCAATCAGCTGGATGTACGATTAGGACAAAAAGTTCGGGTTATCATGCCCGATATCAGCAGTTACACGCCCATGGGCCGGGTCCCTAAACAGCGCTTATTTACCGTTGCCCTGATTTACAACACCCACAGTGAGGCCGATGTTAATCTGGCGTTCGCCGATGGTAAAAGCCTGCAACGTTTACTTAAGCGCAAACCGACTGATTTTGACGTCAGCATTACGTTGAAAGATGCCTTTGCCGTGAATGAGTTTAAAACAGTTCATGCGCCGCTATTGTCGGGGCTAGAGTACTCAGACTGGCATGTCCAGCAAGGGGCATTATTTGCTGCTGTAGCCATGGAAAAACGCATTATGTCCTTATTGCTGGGACTGATTGTGATTGTGGCTGTATTCAATATCGTGTCGGCCCTGTCGATGATGGTCAGTGAAAAACAAGGTGAAGTCGCCATTTTGCAAACTTTGGGGCTGGCACCTGATGCCATAGCGCGGGTGTTTATGGTGCAGGGTTTGTATAACGGTGTTGTGGGTACGCTGATCGGCACCGTATTTGGGTATCTGCTGGCCAGTCATATTAACGAAGTGCTGACAGTCAGTGGGCTGTCTTTGCTCGGTGGTGCAGAGTTACCGGTCAGATTCGACTGGTTGAGTTTGAGTTTGATTGTTGCGACCAGCCTGGTTTTGAGTTTTCTTGCAACATTGTATCCGGCGTTTAAAGCCGCAAAAGTGCTTCCTGCTGAGGTGTTAAGGTATGAGTGATTTAGTAATTAAATGTCAGGGTCTGAGTAAGACGTATGATGAAGCGGGCCAGCAGGTTGAAGTGTTAAAAGGGGTTGATCTGGCGCTTGAACAGGGCGACATGTTGGCCATCGTCGGCAGCTCTGGTTCAGGAAAGAGTACCTTGTTGCATATATTGGGTACGTTGGATACCGCCAGCAGTGGCTCAGTTAAAATTAAAGATACCGATGTCGCGCAATTATCGCGTCGTAAACAAGCGGATTTTCGCAACCAAAACTTGGGATTTATATATCAGTTTCATCACTTGCTGATGGATTTTACTGCGCTGGAGAATGTGGCTATGCCCTTGCTGATTGCCGGTCAACCACCTAAAGCTGCGCAGGCACAGGCACAGGAGATGTTGGGCAAAGTCGGCCTGGCTCACCGTGGAGGCCATCGACCGTCGGAGCTATCCGGCGGGGAGCGTCAGCGGGTAGCCATTGCCAGGGCACTGGTCACGCGCCCTGCATTGGTATTGGCAGATGAACCCACCGGTAATCTGGACAAGCAAAATGCTTTGAAAATTTATGCCTTGCTAAAAGAGTTAAACCGGGATTTAAAAACCAGCTTTGTGGTGGTAACACATGACCTCGAACTGGCGGCAAAGCTGGGCCGTGCCGTTGCTCTGGACGACGGTGTGCTGATTGAGCATGCCTTACATAGTGAGGCCTAAGCCAATGTTGAGTGTGTTTATCAGCAACCGATTACGCGCTTCCAAGCATCAGGCTGGTATGATCGGGTTTTTGAGTAAATCGTCAACGCTCGGTGTCATGCTGGGGGTGGCGGTGCTTATTGTCGCACTTTCAGTGATCAATGGGTTTGAACAGCAGCTGAAAACCCGATTGCTGTCTGTGGTGCCTCATGTCGCGTACCAGGCGCCGTACGACCCAATTTCGAATTGGCCTGATAAAGTGCGATTGCTGGAAGCTCAGCAAGGTATCGTGGCTGCAGCCCCTGAAATATCTCTCACTGCCATGGTACAGTTTCGTGGTGAGCTAAAAGCTGCACAAGTGAAGGGGGTAGATTTTCTCTCTCATCATAAGGTGTCAGATGTGGGTCAGTTTATCACTGACACTTCATTGAGCGAAATGACCGACAATGACATCATCTTAGGTCGACATATTGCAACAGAGTTAGGTTTAAAGCGCGGGGATAAAGTCACGCTGTTAGTGGCAAATTCACAAGCCGCTTCTCCTCTGGCTGCCCTTAAGCGGCTTAACTTTGTGTTAGCTGATGTGATCAATATGGGAGGCCCCATTGATCGGTCGCTAGCTTTGGTCTCTGTGAAGCGGTTGCAGCAGGCAATGGGGCTTTCGGATGATGAAGTGACGGGGCTTCGCGCAAAAGTTGAAGATGTATTCTCCGCTCATCAGGTGGCAATGGCTGCAGGCCGGGCTTTACCTGATCTGGTTTACGTTAACAGCTGGTTTCGCACCCAAGGGAGTCTCTATCAGGATATCCAGATGGTCAGGACCATAGTGTACCTGGTGGTGTTTTTGATCATCGCTGTTGCCAGTTTTAATATTGTGTCGTCTATGGTGATGGAAGTGAAAGAAAAGCAAGCGGATATTGCGATTTTAAAAACCATGGGTACCAGAGATAGCACTATCTTCGCGACTTTTGCTATCCAGGGTGTCAGCTATGCGCTAATAGGGGCCCTGGTTGGTCTGTTTGTGGGTATTCTATTGGCGCTGAATATCTCAGACTTATTTCGTGCCTGGATTGAGCTTGATGGGGATAATCCGTTGCAGGGCGTTTATTTTATTGAATTTTTGCCCAGTCAGTTAGATTGGCTAGACGTGATTTCTGTGTTGTCTATTACGCTTGTTATTTCGGTATTATCTTGCCTTTACCCGGCCTGGCAGGCTGTAAAAGTAGACCCAGCCAGAGTCCTGGGAGGCTAGCGCAGGTAACGCATACCCAGTGTATGCGTTACTCTTCAAAGTGTAGGTAGCTGGATTTATCGGCTACAACATACTCGACGAAGTCCGTGATATTCAGCGGCTTGCTATAATAATATCCCTGTATATATTCAACCCCTTTGGCTTTGGCATAGATCATTTGGTCTAATTGTTCTATGCCTTCTGCAACCAGTGGTTTATCGAGATTTTTTGCCAGTGACACAATAGAATTGAACAGCGACTGCATTTTTCCGTCACTGACGACATGGGTGACAAAGGCACGATCAATTTTAATTTCATCGAAATGCAGTTTACATAAATAGCTCAGGCTGGAGTAGCCGGTTCCAAAATCATCAATTGATATCATCAGTCCTTCGCTTTGTAGTTTTTGCAGTATCTCATTAATATAATTAAAGTTATCGATCAGGGCTGATTCAGTAAGTTCAAGCTTAATTTTAGCAGGGTTAAGCGACAACCTCTCCAGCGCTTGCAGCAATCGGGCGGTAAAGTTAACGTCGAGAATTTCAACAACACTGATGTTGATGGCAAAGCGAAACTGACGGGCCTCAATGTGCTCCTGCGCCAGTAAACTTTTTAACTTATTAATCTGGCTCAGCGTAAATAGCGTGAGCTTGTTGATCTCGCCCGTACTTTCGATGATTGGAATAAATTCGGTAGGCGGTATAGGCTGACCATCAAGCTCCCAGCGCATCAGGCACTCAGCCCCAATCAGGCGTTCGGTTTTGGTGTCATGAATTGGCTGGAATACCACTTCAAAGCTGTCTGCGAGGTTATCCTGATAGAGGGCGCTGCGCAGGCCGGTTTCAATTTTGTTTTGTCGTTCAATTTGCCTGGCCAGCGTTTCTTTAAATTCGACCAGACGGTTGTGGTCTGATAGCGCATCAAAGGTTGCCATCTCCGCTTTGTTCAGACTTAACTCATGGTCGTCACTGGGCTGCTCTTTATAGTAGCCCAGTGATACATTGCTGTAAAAACTATTGCCGTTAAAATTAAAGGGTTCATTCAGTTGCTTGTATAGGGTTTCTATATTCAGTGGAACCGTATTTGGAATGAACACGCAGTAGCAGTCGGAAGAGTGTTTTGAGAATATACCTTTGTCAAATTCCCCCTGAAATCGTGCCAGTATCTCCATAAATACCAGGTTGGCAACACCAATATTCCAGACTTCGGAAATACGTTGAAAATTGCAGATCCGAACACAGCAAATGGTGCCCTGATGAGGCTGTTCTTTAATTTTGTTAATAAAGGCATCCCGATACAGTAACCCGGTGTGGGGATCGCGGATTGCGAGCTGTTTATTCAGGCGTCTGACGGAGATCAGCTCTTCAATGGGTTCGAGCCTGAGGTAGTATTGGTCATCTTGCCTGAAGCTGTAAAGTCTGACCCAGGTAACGCTGCTGTTATCAATGCTGATGCCCAGCTCAATTTGGTCAAAGATAGGATCGAACAAGATTTCATCGAGATTAAGCTCTGCAAAGTCTTCATCAATAAAAACCAGTTTTTGCGATAGTAAGTCGCCGGGCTTCAGGCCTAGCATGCGCTCGGCAACATCAGAGAGGGAGATGATCTGCCCCTGCTTGTCATAGCTAAGATAAGCAATGTGCAGTAGTTGACTTAGTTGGTTTTTCATACAGATCACCCAAGCGCTTTTTGGATCTGATAAGGGAGGTTGCTCAGCGCATAGATTTTATCGGCGGCCCCCCTCGCGATGGCTTCTTTTGGCATGCCAAATACCACACAGCTGGACTCGCTTTCTGCAAAGGTCACAGCCCCCTTTTGCTTCATTTCCAGTAAACCACTTGCGCCGTCATTGCCCATGCCGGTGAGAATAATACCAAGGGCATGATTGCCTACCGACTGGGCTACGGAGCGAAACAACACATCTACCGAAGGTTTGTGGCGACTGACAAGTGGTCCATCGCGTATCTCTAAATAGTAGTCCGAGCCTTGACGTTTTACCAACATATGCTGGCCACCTGGGGCGATATATACATGGCCGCGGCGGATCCGGGTGGCAGTCTGTCCCTCTTCTACGTTATGAGGTGTGATGTCGTTGAGGCGTTGGGCAAACGCAGCCGTAAACTTACCTGGCATATGCTGTACAATAACAATCGGCGGTGAAAGGGCAGGTAGCTGCTGTAAAAGTCGGGCGATCGCCTCAGTACCGCCTGTCGAAGCGCCAATGGCAATCACTTTTCCGGCACTGTCAGGTGGTTGTGCTGTTTTGTGGGCAGGTAGCACTTCTTCTGTCGTATGTAGCTCGCGAAAGCTGCCTTCTTCGAGGTATTTGAGCTGACGGACTTTGGCTTTAGTCGCGCCCTTAATAGCGTCAATGATTTGCGACACCGAGTCACTGTGTAAGAAGTCTCCCAGCCCATGAGTGGGTTTAGCAATCACATCCACAGCACCACAAGCAAGCGCCTCCATGGCGGTGGTGGTTTTTTCCTGCGCCAGTGCCGAGCAGATGATCACCGGAGTAGGGCGTTCTTGCATAATCTTTTTAAGGAAAGTGATGCCATTCATTTTTGGCATTTCCACGTCCAACAAAATGACATCCGGCCAATTCAAGTTCATTTTTCGTTCGGCAATGATGGGGTCGGGGGCGGTGCCGCTAACCATTAAGGTACGTTCATGGGCTATGATCTCACTCATGACTTGGCGCATCAGGGCGGAATCATCGATGATGAAGACGCTGGTCATAAGGTCACCTTCTTGTAAATGCAGGGACTCAGAGTTTGCAGACAAGCAGGTTTGTCTCGCATGGCTTCCGAATGTCCCAAAAAGAGTAAACCGCCATGGTTTAAACGTTTGATGATATTATTCAGGATGGCTTGTTGTTTGGATTTGTCAAAGTAGATGAGTACATTACGTAGAAAAATCACATCAAAAGAAAAATCAACCGTGGTCAGCTTTAACAGGTTGTCTTCCTGAAAGCTACATTGCTTTTTTAGCGTTGAGATCAGCGTGAAGTTATCGGCGTTCTTGCCCGTTCCTTTCATGCAATAGCGGATCCGATAGCGTTTCGGAATTTTGCCTACGGTTGAAATGGCATAGCGTGCATCTCTGGCCATAAGCACAGACATTTCAGAAATGTCTGTGCCGATAACATGCCATGGCCGGTTATAAAATAGGTCGTCCAGTATCATGGCCAGTGAGTACGCCTCTTCTCCGCTTGAGCAGGCGGCACTCCAGGCCCGAATAGGTGAGTGTCGTGGGCGATTGTGCTGATAATAGTGATAAAGAAACTCAAACTGGGCCTGCTCCCTGAAAAAATAGGTTTCATGGGTGGTGAGTTTATCAATAAAGACTTGCAGCTCATTTTGTCCCTCGGGTGTCATTAACAAGCGATAGTATTTACTAAAAGAGGGGCAGTGTTTAGCACGCAGGCGACTAGCAAGGCGGCTTGCCACAATATCTGCTTTGTTTTTGCCCAGGCTGATCCCGGTATGCTGCTCAAACAGGCGGTTGAGTTGCTGAAACTCCAGAGTTGAAATTGCCATTGCTGCCTATCGCTGACAAAACCGGGTGAAGAATTCAGCCTGAGAGGATTTCAGTTGCGTATTTATCTCACTGATGTTGAGCACACTGTTCATGTCCAGCAAAATGGTGAGCTGATTATTAATTTTGGCCATTTTCCAGACAAAGTGACGGGGGATATTGGCACCGAAAGACGGGGAGTCCTCCAGCTGAGTGCAATTGATAAACTGAATAGACATCACGCTGCTGACCAGCATCCCGAGGGTCATGACTTCGTCCAGGCTGGGATCATAAAAATCATATAACACAATACAACTGTATTTGTTGTATGGCTGAGGATTTTTCAGCATCAGACGGTGTTGCATATCCAGAACCGGGATGACACTGCCCCGGACGTTGATCACCCCCCGGATCACCTGATTGCACATAGGGACCATTGTCGTGTCGGTTAGCTCAATGACTTCTTTCACCGATTCTATCGGGATGCCAAAGGTATCATATCCGATCGACACTAACAGTGAATGGAGTTCTTCGTTGGTCTTATTGCTATCAGTCAGAGTGGGCGCTGAATTCATATCACCTTTCCTCGTAGGAGTGTGCGGGGTCGGAGTCGAGTGTCAGTTCCAGTGCCAGTTGTTTATTGTGTTGCTGTAAGTCGTCAAACAACTGCACATCATCCAGCGTCAGTATTTTGGTAATGTCCAGTATGGTCATCAGGCTGTCTGTTAATTTAGCCAGACCATAAACAAAACGGCTATGAAACTGACCTGCGATGCTAGGCACCTGGTCAATCTCTTGCGCTGGTATATCCAGTACTTTAGTTACCATATCGACTTTCAGGCCGACAGTAATATTCTGCGCTTTATAGTTGCACTCAGCGACAATAATGCAGGTCCGATTGGTGTTAGGCTGTGCGGGTTTGTTCAGTCGAACAGACAAGTCAAAAACAGGAATGACCAGGCCCCTGAGGTTGATAGCACCGATAATGAAATCAGGAGCCATGGGAATTTTATCCACTTCGATATATTCCATGATCTCTCTGACAATGGAAATACTGATCGAGTACGATGCGCCATTGAGCTCAAAAGCCAGATACTTATCCAGATCATAGGCCGTTGTGGCTGGGTTGTGTACTAGTTCACTCATCGCACATTACTCATCAAACGGGGTGTAGCCATCTTCGCGGTTATGGCTACTGTCGTGAATGATATGAGACTGGCGTCCTTTGTGACCGCGGCCATTGTTGCTTAATTTAAAGTAGCCCACGGTAGAGCGAATATCTCCGGTCTGATCCTGAACCATTTTGGCCGTAGATGCGAGTTCCTCTGAAGCGGATGCATTTTGTTGGGCAATTTCATCAAGCTGAGCCACAGTTCGATTAATTTCAGCCACACTGGTACTTTGCTCTGTCGATGCGGCTGTGATCTCCTGCACCAAATCGGCGGTCTTGCCAATGTTGGGCACCATTCTGTCGAGCATGGCACCGGCGTGTTGCGCGATCTTAACGCTGTTGTCGGCAAGTGTACTGATGTCCTGTGCGGCAACCTGAGACCGTTCTGCGAGCTTACGCACTTCATCAGCTACCACGGCAAAGCCTTTACCGTGTTCACCGGCTCTGGCCGCTTCAATGGCGGCATTTAAAGCCAGGAGATTCGTTTTATATGCGATGTCTTCAATGATGCCGATTTTCTCTGCTATCTGGGTCATGGCCTGAACGGTGTCTTTTACAGCCTGGCCACCATCGTTTGCCTCGCTGCTGGATTGCTTGGCAATGTCATTAGTCATTTTGGAGTTTTCGGTATTCATTGAAATAGATGAACTCATTTGTTCCAGCGATGCGGAAGTTTCTTCCACACTGGCTGCCAGCTGGTTGGAGGTGGAACTGAGCATGCGGGAAGTAGTGCTCACTTCATTAGTACTGTGGGCAATGGACTCAACAGATTCCTGAATATCTAGCAAGATATTTTGTAGCCGTTCGATAAAGCCATTGAAGCTTTGTGCGGTTTGACCGATTTCGTCATTACCAAAATCTGGTATACGGCGGGTCAAATCGCCTTCCCCTGATCGCAGATCTTCCGCTGCTTCTGCCAGCGCATTGATAGGCAGCACTATGCCTCGTATCAAAAAAGCGGCGGTGGCGATAGCGAGGACAATGGCGACAACCAGCAACCCCCAGACCAGACGGATACTGTCCCGGGCGGCAGACATGAGATCGTTGAGCGACGTGGTGCTCTCAGCTATCGCTTCATTGGAGATCTTTTCTAGTATCTCTTCGATTTTGCTGAAAATATCGTGCTCCAGTCGGTCCACATCTTTGGAGGCCTGGATCTTTTGTTTTGGGTCATACATAGCGAAAATTTCTTTACCACCGTTGTAGAGACCCAGATACATACGCTCTATGTCACCAATGGCTTTAATTTCCAGAGGTTTTCTTTCCAGAGGTTTGAGTTCCGATAGAAAATTAGAAAAGGTACGGGCGTCTTTTTCAAAGGCAGCGGTTGCACCGACTCGACCACGCATATAGGCATTGAGTGACCCCATCATGTCGCCTTGTTCGTCAATCAGCTCCAGATAGTAACGTACCCCGGGTAAATCATCGTTGACCACTTCGGCAAAGTCGCCACTGCTGCCGGCATCAGCCACTTCGGCCTCTTTTTGTGAGTCGAGTAAACTTTCGAGCGGTTCCGCGAATTCACGATTGATGTACTCATATTTCTCGACCGCTTTTTCTTCCTGAAGGGGGTCAAATCGGTCAAAAATAAGCTCCTGATTCTCGCTGGCATAACGACGCACTAAATCTTCCAACTGACGAATGTAGCTGGTATCAACAGAATTGAGTCGCTTAAGATCTTCAAGGTAGTTAGTGAATTCACTGTAGTTTGACAAAAAATCTGCTTTTTCGTCGGCCTCGCCGGCAATGTATTCCAGCACGTTGCTGTTCATGTCACCCAGTTCATCGAGCATATTCAGCGCATAAATGGCCTCAGGTATGTCGTATTGTCCGACATTGGTGGCAAATCCTTCAATCCGGCCGTTTTTCATTTGTACTGACATAGCAATCACCAGCAACAGCAGCCCCATGGTAAACATGGCCAGAATGATCTTGTTTTTAATGGTCAGATTCTTAAACATCTCTACGCTCCGGTTTATCTGACTAATGTTTGAGCTCTAATTGCTCGTACATCGTAATTGCGGTGCGGATCAGGGCAGATACATCCAGAATAATGGCGACTTTGCCACTGCCGAGTATGGTTGCTCCGCTGATACATTTGAGGCCTTCGAACAGCCTCCCCAGGGGTTTTACAACGGTCTGAAACTCTCCTTGCAATGAGTCGACGACCAGACCGGCTCTGAGCGTGCCAAACTGGACGATAACCAGTGATTCCTTCGTATGTTCAATTTGCTGCTCTATCCCAAACAGGGAACGCAGACGAATAAAAGGCAGGACCTCAGTTCTGAGGTTAATGTAGTTTTTATCCTGAATGTCGGACTCAGAGACCACTTCATGCAGTTCCAGGCATTCAACCACAGTGTCGAGGGGGATTACGTAATCCTCGTCACCAACGGTAAACATAAACCCATCAATAATGGATAAAGTCAGTGGCAGGCGAATAATAATTTTGGAGCCCAGCCCTTTGGTACTGTCAACTTCCACGCTGCCCCGTAAACTTTCAACATTGCGTTTGACCACGTCCATACCCACGCCCCGACCCGAGATGCTGGTTACGGCGGCGGCAGTGGAAAAGCCTGGTTCAAAGATAAGCAGGTTAATTTCTTTGTCCTGCAAAGAGTGTTCTGCGCTGATCAGGCCATTTTCGATTGCGCGAGCCAGGATCTTACTCTGATCTAGCCCCTGACCATCATCCTGGATCTCTATCACAATTGAGCCAGAGTCATGATAGGCCTTGAGCGTGAGTTGACCACATGCAGACTTGCCTGCGGCGACACGTTCGTCAGGTGTTTCAATACCATGGTCTATGGCGTTGCGGATGATATGCATAAGCGGATCGCTGACTTTCTCAACAAAAGTTTTGTCCAGCTCAGTATCCGCGCCAATAATATTGAGCTCCACCTCTTTACCCAGTTCGTCAGCGACATCCCGGACAACGCGTTTGAATTTATTAAAGGTTTCGCCAATTTGCACCATTCTGAGTTTAAGTGAGCTGTCACGAATGTTTTCGACTAATCGCTCTAGTAGTGCCATGGCTTCTATCAGGGTTTCGTTGCCGGTTTCGTGGGCCAGCAGATTCGTTCTGGCCCCGGTAATGACCATTTCTCCGACTTGATCGATCAACCTGTCGAGCTTCATTGCCTCGACCCGCAAGGTTTTGCTGCTGTGTAGTTTGTTTTTCTTCTTGTCTTTAATGGGCGCTGTTATCGGGTCATCATCTGGCGCTGGTGCGGATGGCTCATTCGGTAAAAGTGACTGAGTGAGCTGTGACAGGGTTGACTGGAACTGAGATGGTTCCGGAAAGTACCGTGCGCATGCCTGGATTGCGTCGTAACTGCACTGTTCAGGCGGCAAAATCTCTATGACCGCATCGTTTTTAATAAACTCGAAGACCTCTTCTATCGCCTCTTTGTTTTGACTTGTACGGAACAGCATCAGAAACGCCAGGTAGCAGGACTCGGGGTCATAGGGGGTTTGGGCATTCAGCGGAACAACATTCGTGGCTACTTCAAGCTCGGTCACTTCATTATTGAGAAAATGAATAAAAGGGAAGGGATCCAGGCCATTACGTAATACATTTTCGTTAGGGACAAAGCAGACAAACCAGATACCATTTTGCGGCAGTTTAGGGCTGTCTGAGGTGACAATGTTATCCTGTGGTGAAGCAGCATCGTCGATAAACTCATGGAATTGACCGCTTAGATCCGTAAGTTGGGTCAGTTGCTGTGCACTGGGTTCACTGTCAGACGCGGCGAGCAGGATAAGTTCCTCGCACAGGTCTCCCGTCTCCAGGTAAAGAGAGAGCAGGGCTTTACTCATTTCCCGGTTTCCGTTTCGAACATCGTCCAGCACGGTTTCTGCAATGTGAGTCAGGCTCACGACGTAGTCAAAACCAAACAGGCCTGCACTGCCTTTTATGGTGTGAATGGCGCGGAAGATGGCGTTGATGGTTTCTTCCTGATCCGCGCCAGCGTCACTGGCTTCCATATCCAGCAAACTGTTTTCCATGTCGGCCAGCAACTCTTTGGACTCACTGACAAAGGTGGTAATGGCCGCGCTTAAATCAACAGACATAGTTAAGGTTCGCTTTTATTTGGGGCGGCCAGGGACACATTCAACAGGGTAAGCCTGGCTGTTAGCAGATCTGACAGGGTGAGGGCATTAATCTGTACCCCTGTTGTCCGACAGTGATTCACCAGCCAGACAGTCAACTGGATCCCTGCGCTGTCGAGCTCTTCGACCTGACTTAAGTCGAGCCCTACTGACTGTTTACCCTCTAAAAATGCGCTGAGTTCAGTGTGCACGTCTTGTACTTCGTAAATGGTCAACTCTGCCGGGAACTTAAAGCACTCTGACATCACGGTCACATCATCAATAATTTGGAAACGGCTTGAAGCATTTGTGCTGGCTTAAATGGTTTAACCATCCAGGCTTTTGCGCCTGCTTTTTTGCCTTCTTCCATCATGCTTTGTTGATTTTCAGTAGTCAGCATAATGACGGGTGTAAACTTGTATTGTGGCAGCTGTTTGACATTTTTGACGAACTCAATGCCGTTCATATTGGGCATATTGACGTCACTGATGATTAGGTGAACTTTGCTACCGGTGAGTTTACTGAGTGCATCTTTGCCATCGCAGGCTTCAATAACCTGATAGCCAGCCCCTGTCAGCGCAATATTTACGACCTGTCTTAAAGAATCAGAATCATCTACAACTAAAATGGTTTTACTCATAATGTACCCTCAGGCTGCATGTCAGAAAAAAGTAAGGTCGTCCACAGTGTCATCGTCCTTGCGATTGCTGCCGCTATGATTGGACGACAGAATATGTCGTTGCTCCCGGGTCGCAGCAGTACGAGAGAGCGTGTCACTGATCCGTTGATGATTAAATCGGGCGGTGTTACTTTGGCGGCGCTCTTCAATGAATTTATCCAACTCTTGTGTCATGATCTCCAGCGCAATCGTTACGCTGTCTTGGATCTGATCGACCCGGTCCTGAAACTGCAGGTCAACCAAAATCTCCGAAATTTTTTGTCGATTATCTTCGTTAGAGGTCTGAAGTATTTGCGCCTGTTGCTCGACGTTTTGAGATAATGTTAGCCAGGTATCAATTACTTCGTTGATTTGGAGTTGATACTTTTCCGTCAATGCCTGGCGTTCGGTTAATTCACTTTCCATCATCGTCATAGAGCTTTGCATTGCTTGAGCAATAGACTCGACCATTTTGTTGATTTTGACCCCTGTGTCTCCACTTGAATTAGCCAGTGCACGTACTTCATCTGCAACAACAGCAAAACCACGTCCATTGTCACCAGCACGCGCTGCTTCAATTGATGCATTCAGAGCCAGTAAATTGGTTTGCTCTGCAATTTTCGCGACATCGATGGACATTGCCTGCAATTCTTTGCTTTGTTCGACCATGGTTTTAAACGTCTCGGTGCGTTGCTGTTGGCTGGTATTGGATTGTTCAAGATAAGCCAGGATCTGATTTAGCTGATCGCGACTGTGTTGAGAAGTTTGTTGTAAGGTATTGGCACTGCTGTTATCCAGGCTACCTAAGGTTGCAGTGATATTGCTCACTAACTGGGAAAATTCACCAGACATATTGTCAACCGCCTGCTTGGTTTGTTGTCGGGCACTGTTTATTTGTTCCCGCAACTGCGGGGTAATGGTGTGGCCCAATTGTTCCAGACAGGTGAGATCAGATTGCTGTCCGAGTGCTTGGTCTGGTTGTGGGTCTGCTGCTTGTGGTACGTCTGCCCTGACAGCACGAACGCCTACATACAGTGCCAGTCCAGACAGAGCGGTGATAATCAGCGCAAAGACCAGGTTTGACCCATACCAGGCGATAGCAAATATGATTAACTGAATAGCAATGGAAAGTGGGATCATAGGTACGTCCACTTTGACCTGTAAGATGATCCTTTAATCCTAGTCGAGACTGTTTATTGTGCAAATACAAATAATCATCTTGAATACTCTTGCGCTTAATACACCCGTTTGAGAAGGGTGATGCTTGCATCCGGTCGATTTAATTCATACAGTAGTGGAAATTTCCCCAAGCAGTAACAAGAATGACGAAAGACAACACACAAATGAGTAAAGAAGAACAACAAAAAATGCTTGCCCAGTGGCAACACACTTCTCTGCAGACTGCGCAGAAGTACCTTGCAGAAAAAGGCATAGTCGGTATCAACATTCAAGCCAGTGAGTCCCGTATTTTGCCTCCTATCTGTGGTGTTTGGAAAATTAAAGACAATAAAGGCAAAGGGTATTGGGTTGTCTCAGGCAAAGTCCCGACAGATGCGATGCCTGTGAGCGGGGCTGTGGATGCTCGCGCCGCACTCAAACACTTTTCTTATCAATGGCAAATCAAAGCCGATAAAATTCTGGGCGCAGAGCATCCAGATCCGACCCAGGCCGAATATGCCAATTTCCTTATTCACCATGCTCATGGCGTGTATGATTTGGCTAACAGAGAGCAGTTATGGGCTAATGTAGCATCGTAAACGGCTCAGAGTTCATCTCTTTAACCGGGCATTTCATTCGCTGTCTTGGAATGCCTGCTTCCATAAATACACCGCCTTGTTTGGAAAAGCCGGATTTCAAAAAGGTGGGCACCTCGTCCAAAATGCACTGCACGAAGACGTTCTCATAGCCTTTTTGTTCTGCCAGTATACTAAGAAAGCTGATCAAAGACTGATAGGCTTCACGGTTTCTGTGTGCCCGAATGATCGCAATTCGACTAATCAGACCATCACAACATAACCTGCCAGTTCCAATTGGGCACTGATTTTCGTCCCGTACGAGAACATGTTCCGCAGTTTTGTCGTGTTGATCAAATTCTACTTCCCTTGGAAGGTGAAGCTCGCAAACGAAGACTCGTTCGCGGATTTGGCGCAGTTGTCCCTGAGTTTTTTGCCAACTCACTCTATCGACGTGGTAATTCATGATTGCCTCGCATCAAACATCATAATCACGCCTGATTAGGGGATCAG
This sequence comes from Pseudoalteromonas ardens, assembly GCF_030125445.1. Taxonomy (NCBI): domain Bacteria; kingdom Pseudomonadati; phylum Pseudomonadota; class Gammaproteobacteria; order Alteromonadales; family Pseudoalteromonadaceae; genus Pseudoalteromonas; species Pseudoalteromonas ardens. Next base: position 104,647 of record NZ_JASJUV010000008.1, on the reverse strand, counting down.
CCTGTGCTCTTTATTATTGTGGCACCGACTTGGTCGGTGCCTTATTGTGTGACTAACCCTCAGATTCAGGTAATTACACCCAGTCCTCAATGTAAAAGGACCCATCGTTAATAAGCGTAGTTAATGTTTGTTTAAATTCCAAACATGCAAACTCACTTAATAATGAAGATACGGGCGTACAACTCTGATCTGTCAGCTTTTTAACGGCTGGTAAGACCTCAAGAGGAAGAGTGAAATTTTGCCCATTCACACTCAGTATCACCGTGTGTGTCGTTAACTGATACAGTGCTCTGACGCCTCCTGACCGTACCAAGGTGTCTTGCGGTGAAATATCATCTTGTAAGGTGTCAGCAGTCAGTGGCGGATCGAGTGGTGCCAGATCCATTTCATGTTTAGGCTCACTGAGTGTCTGCCCCAGCCATTGGTCGAAGATGTCGCTGTCATGCAGTATCGATTCCAGCATGGTGCGGATCTTTCCTTTGTCCTGACGACTGACCTCGCCCAGAGAGTCACGCGGCGAGAGGTCAGGGTCGCTGTAACGGGTTGTGCCTAACTCTGAATCTATCAGGTGGTCAGCCAGGCTTGAGAGTAGATCTTTTTGATCAGGAGCTCTGAAACCAACAGAGTAGTTCATTGCATTTTCAACAGCATAGCCTTCATGAGGGCAGCCGGGTGGAATGTACAGGATATCACCCGGTTCCAGCTCTGCATCTATGCAGGCTGTAAATTGCTCTACTTGTAAGAGGCTTTTGTTCTGCGCAAATTGTTTCAGGCTGGCGTCAGGCATACCGACGCGCCAACGTCTTTTCCCCTGGCCCTGAATAATAAACACGTCGTATTGGTCAAGATGTGGACCAACCCCTCCCCCTGGCGTAGAAAAACTGATCATCAGATCGTCAATACGCCAGTTTGGAATAAAGCGAAAGGGTTCCAGCAAGCTGGCAGCCTGAGGGTGCCAGTGATCAACGGCCTGTACCAGCAAAGTACTGTGCTGCTCTGTCAGCAACGAAAAGTCTTCAAACGGACCATGGTGTGCATCCCAGTGATTGTCGTGGTTGGTGACGATCCGAGATTCAATATTGTCTTCCATTGCCAGGCCAGCCAGTTCTTCTGGTGACAGTGGATCGATAAAACCCTGAAAGCCTTGCTTGATAAGTAGGGGCTTTTTTTGCCAGTACTGGGCGAGAAATGCCGCCTCAGTCAGGGCATTGATAGATAGCTGATACATAAAGTGACTCCAATAAAAAAGCGAAAGTCCGGCACTATGCCACGACTTTCGCTTCTCAGGCTTATTTCTGAGTGATACCAATTTGCATAATTAAGCCGCCAATGCTGAGGTAAGAAGACCTCGTTTGTCACCGGTCAAAAATGTCCGAACCTATCTCTGAAGTATAGGTTCTGTAAGAGCATTTTTAACACTGTGAGCGGCAGATTATATCTCTCAAACTGGTTATTAATACTTGGTATTAGTTTAGTTCATCAATGAAAGCTTCTGCGCGGCCAATGTAGTTGGCAGGCGTCATTAGCTTCATGTCAGCTTTTACGTGCTCTGGCAGATCCAGGCCATCGATAAACTCAGCCATAATTACCTGATTAACGCGTTTACCGCGTGTCAGCTCTTTTAGCTTTTCGTACGGCTTTTCGATACCGTATTTACGCATCACAGTCTGGATTGGCTCAGCCAGTAGCTCCCAGTTGTCATCCAGCTCTGCCAACAGGCGATCTGCATTCACTTCCAACTTGCTGATCCCTTTAAGCGTGGCCTGGTAGGCGATCAGAGTGTAACCCATGCCAACACCCAGGTTACGTAGTACCGTAGAATCGGTCAGGTCACGCTGCCAGCGAGAAACTGGTAGTTTTTGCGCGAGGTGAGTGAAGATTGCATTGGCAATACCCAGGTTGCCTTCAGAGTTTTCGAAGTCGATTGGATTCACTTTATGTGGCATGGTTGAAGAACCAATTTCGCCCGCAATGGTTTTTTGCTTAAAGTGGTTGAGTGCAATGTAACCCCATACGTCACGATCAAAGTCGAGCAAAATAGTGTTGAAACGTGCAACCGCATCAAACAGCTCTGCAATATAGTCGTGCGGCTCAATTTGCGTTGTGAAAGCGTTCCAGGTCAGGCCCAGGCTGGTTACAAATTGCTCTGCATGATTGTGCCAGTCGTAATCCGGGTAAGCGCTCAGGTGAGCGTTGTAGTTACCAACTGCACCATTGATTTTGCCCAGTATCTGAACGTTGGCAATTTGCTCGCGCTGACGTTGCAGACGTACGTATACGTTTGCAAATTCTTTGCCCATTGTTGAAGGAGAAGCGGGTTGACCGTGGGTGCGGGTCATCATCGCAACTGACTTATATTCAATCGCCTTTTCTTTGATAGCAGCCAATAGCTTGTCGCAGTATGGCAGCAATACTTGATCACGTGCTTCACTCAGCATCAGACCATGAGAAAGGTTGTTGATATCTTCAGATGTACAGGCAAAGTGAATAAACTCATTAACAGCCTGAAGCTCAGCGTTGTCTGCGACTTTCTCTTTCAAAAGATACTCGACGGCTTTAACGTCATGGTTGGTTGTGCGCTCAATCTCTTTAACTCGCGCGGCATCAGCTTCACTGAAGTTATCAACAATGCTGTCTAACAGGGCATTCGCCTGCTCACTGAAGGCTGGAACTTCGTTGATTGCAGCTGCGTTGGCCAGGGCTTGCAGCCAACGTACTTCAACCGTCACGCGATACTTGATCAGGCCGAATTCACTGAAAATACTTCTCAGCTCACTGGTTTTGCTACCATAGCGGCCATCTACTGGAGAGATAGCGGTTAACGCTGAAAGCTCCATAACTTCTCCTAACTAATTGGTTTTTGAACGATATTTAAATATAACTTTGTGCAGCAGTAATGATTCTTTTCTTCGCAAAGAAAAATTGACGACGCTTACCACCAAGCTGACGCCATAACACTGCGCTGCGGATCCCGGCCAGTAACAGGGCCCGGATCTGATGTTGTACATGAGATTGTTTGAGCAACTCGGGTTTACCAAAAATTTGGATTTTTGGACCCACCGGACTTACAACCTGGCTATAGATATCAGCCAGAGCGGCAACGATTTGTTGGTCACCGATATCGAAGTGCTGAAGTTGCCTGTCGAGTTGTTCAATACGCTTACCCAGTTCAGCCAGAGCTTTGCTATTGGCTGACAGCGCGCGCTCTAATTGCATCAGGCTACCGACGTATTTGACCATTTCCACGTCTTTCTCACCTTGCGCACTCAGCTGGTCTGCGAGTGCACGACAGCCTTGCTTGACGGCACTGGGGTCTTCGTAGACATCCTGAGGGTTTTGCGGCGAAGTAATAGTGATACTTTTTAATATACTGTCTGTTTCGTGGCTATTAAAGGTGCCGTATCGGGCGCATTTCTGAACAAGCTTGGCAATTTGGCACATAGCTGCCAGTGGGATCACGACTTCACGTTGCATTATTTGATCACCGACTCAATGATACCACCACCAAGACACACATCGTCGAGGTAAAAGACCGCAGATTGACCAGGTGTCACCGCTTTTTGTGGTTCATCAAACAACACGCGTGCCATACCATCCTGACCGACCAGTAATGTACAAGGGATGTCTTCCTGGCGATAACGGGTCTTAACTGTACAACGTGTTGTGCCCTGTGGACCTAGGCGATCAACCCAGTGGAGCTGATTGGCGTTGAGGCCATTACTGAACAGGCGAGGGTGGTTTTTGCCTTGCCCGACGATCAATACATTGCGTTCAACGTCTTTATCGACCACATACCAGGGTTCGCCGGAGCCTTCTTTCATTCCGCCGATCAATAACCCTTTGCGCTGACCCAAAGTGTGATACATCAGACCTTCATGTTCACCAACATGGTTGCCTTCGCTGTCTTCAATATTGCCAGGCTGAGCAGGCAAAAACTTTTGCAGGAAGTCTTTAAACTTGCGCTCACCAATAAAGCAAATACCGGTGCTGTCTTTCTTATTGTGAGTAATTAAATCCTGCTCTTCCGCGATGCGGCGTACTTCGGGTTTTTCGATATTGCCGACCGGGAAAAGTGTTTGTGCCACGTGCTCATGACTGAGTGTGTAAAGGAAGTAGCTTTGATCTTTATTGTTATCCAGCCCACGCAACATAGCAAACTTGCCATCTCGTTCCTCACGACGTACGTAGTGACCTGTCGCGATGTAGTCAGCACCCAGTGCTTCGGCGGCAAATTCTAAGAAAGCCTTAAATTTGATCTCTTTGTTGCACATGATATCCGGGTTTGGCGTGCGACCGGCTTTGTATTCGGCAAGGAAATACTCGAATACATTGTCCCAGTATTCCGCAGCAAAGTTAACGGTATGCAACTCAATGCCTAATTTATCGCATACTGCCTGAGCGTCTTTTAAATCTTCAGCGGCGGCACAGTATTCGTCATTGTCGTCTTCTTCCCAGTTCTTCATGAACAGGCCTTCAACCTGATAGCCTTGCTGTTTAAGCAGGTAGGCCGAAACGGAGGAATCTACGCCGCCGGACATGCCGACGATGACTTTAATTTGACTGTTATCGCTCATAAACTCGCTGTGTATTTTGATTACAAAAAAGTGAGCTGCATTATAGCATGTAAATCAAGGTGCCCGGAAGTCGCGGGCCGATTAATCCCAAGTTTTTCATCGTCGGGCTAAGTGGTTTTTATCACGCGATACTGGCCGTTTTCAATCCCATCGAGCGTGTAGGGGCCGATCCGATAGCGGATCAGTCGCAGGGTCGGATAGCCAACATGTGCTGTCATGCGCCTCACCTGACGGTTACGCCCTTCTGATATGGTGATTTCCAGCCAGCTGGTGGGAATATTTTTACGTTCGCGGATAGGGGGAGTGCGTGGCCATACATCCGGCGCTTCGATCACGCGCACTTTGGCTGGTCGTGTCGGCCCGTCTTTGAGTATGACCCCCTCGCGCAGTGCTTGCAGCGCGGTGTCATCGGGTTCACCTTCTACCTGAACCCAATAGGTTTTGTCGGTTTTTTTGCCAGGCTCGGTCAGCTTATGTTGTAAGCGGCCGCAATTGGTGAGTAACAGCAGGCCTTCGCTGTCTCGGTCGAGTCGTCCTGCGGCATAAACATCTTTTATATCAACAAAGCTTGCGAGTGTTTGGCGATTTTGATCGTCGGTAAACTGGCACAGGACATCAAAGGGTTTATTAAACAGAATGACTTTAACCTGATCTGGCGAGAGCTTAGGTTTATTGGTTCGTTTTGTGCCGGGACGTTTATGAGTAGGGCGCTTGGCAGTGTGTGTTCGGTTTTTTGTGCGCTGTGCAGGCATAGTCACTAGTAAAGCTGAGTTGCGATGGCGCGAGTGTAGCAAAGAATAGCGACAAAGAAAAAAGGTGGCTGTCAGGCCACCTTTTACAGTAATGAATGTATTAAGCCATGTTAGCTAATACGTCATTCAGCGTTTTGCTTGGACGCATGGCTTCAGAAGCCAGTGCATCGTTAGGCTGGAAGTAGCCGCCGATATTCATCGCCTGGCCCTGAACGTCGTTCAGTTCACCGACGATTGCCGCTTCGTTCTCTGTCAGGCCTTTTGCAACGTTTGCAAATTTAGCTTGTAGCTCAGCATCTTGTGTTTGCTCTGCAAGGGCTTGTGCCCAGTACATAGCAAGGTAGAAGTGGCTGCCACGGTTGTCGAGTTCTTTCACTTTACGTGAAGGTGACTTGTTCTCATCGAGGAATTTACCCGTTGCTGCGTCTAGCGTGTCTGCCAGTACTTGTGCTTTGCTGTTACCAGACACCTGGCTCAGGTGCTCAAGAGAGGCTGCTAGCGCCAGGAATTCACCCAGCGAGTCCCAACGTAGGTGGTTTTCTTTTTCGAACTGTTGCACGTGTTTAGGCGCAGAACCGCCAGCACCTGTTTCAAACAAGCCGCCGCCATTCATCAGTGGTACGATAGACAGCATTTTTGCACTGGTGCCCAGCTCAAGAATTGGGAACAAATCTGTCAGGTAATCACGTAGAACGTTACCAGTCACTGAAATTGTGTCCTGACCCTCTTTCATGCGAGCAAGTGAGAATTCAGTTGCTTCAACTGGTGCCAGGATATGAATTTCCAGACCTGAAGTGTCGTGCTCTGGCAGGTAGGCGTTTACCTTTTTGATGAGCTCAGCATCGTGTGCACGATTTTCGTTCAGCCAGAATACCGCAGGCGTGTTGGTTGCACGTGCGCGGTTAACTGCCAGCTTAACCCAGTCTTTGATAGGTGCATCTTTAACCTGACACATACGCCAGATATCGCCTTGCTCAACATCGTGTTGCAGCAATACGTTACCAGCTTGGTCAACAACGCGGATTTGACCGGCTGATGGTGCTTCGAATGTTTTGTCATGTGAACCGTATTCTTCGGCTTTTTGTGCCATCAGACCAACGTTAGGGATAGTACCCATAGTACGTGGGTCGAACGCACCGTGCTCTTTACAGAACTCGATAGTTGCCTGATACACGCCAGAGTAACAACGATCAGGAATGACGAAGCTGGTATCTTGCTGTTTACCTTCCGCATTCCACATCTGACCACTGGTACGGATCGCAGCTGGCATAGATGCATCGATGATCACATCGCTTGGTACGTGCAGGTTCGTGATGCCACGGTCAGAGTCAACCATTGCAATACTTGGGCGCAGGTCATAAACGGCAGCTAAATCAGCTTCAATTTCTGCACGTTTCGCTTCGTTCAGGTTAGCCAGTTTATTGTAAACGTCACCAATACCATTGTTTACATCTACACCCAACTCTTCGAATGTTTTGCCATGCTTAGCAAATACTTCTTTATAGAATACTTTAACAGCGTGACCAAAGATGATTGGATCAGAAACCTTCATCATGGTGGCTTTCATGTGCAATGAGAAAAGTACGCCTTTTTCTTTTGCCGCTTCTACTTCTGCTTCCAGGAAGCTGCGTAGTGCACTTACGCTCATACGAGACGCGTCAATGATTTCACCAGCCAATAATGGCGTGCTTTGTTTCAGGACTGCAACCGTGCCATCTGCAGCAACGTGTTCAATGCGAACGTCAGTTGCTTGTGCAATCGTAGTTGATTGCTCTGAACCGAAGAAATCGCCTTCGCTCATGCTGGCAACATAGGATTGTGAGTCTTTAGACCATGCACCCATTGAATGTGGGTTTTTACGTGCGTACGCTTTAACAGAAGCTGGTGCGCGACGATCTGAGTTACCTTCACGCAGTACCGGGTTTACCGCACTGCCTTTGATCTTATCGTAAGTCGCTTTGATTTGGGCTTCTTTGTCGTCTTTAGGCTCTTCAGGGTAGTCAGGAAGGGCATAGCCTTTTTCCTGCAGCTCTTTGATTGTCGCTTTTAGCTGAGGGATAGACGCACTGATATTAGGGAGTTTGATGATATTGGCTTCTGGCGTTTTGGCCAGTTCACCTAGCTCAGCCAGGGCGTCACCAATGCGTTGCTCTTCGCTCAGAAATTCTGGGAAGTTCGCAATGACACGGCCTGCCAGTGAAATATCACGAGTTTCAACTTCAACACCAGCCGCTTTGGTGTAAGCCTGGATCACTGGCAATAAAGAATAAGTTGCCAGAGCCGGCGCTTCATCTGTTTTAGTGTAAATAATTTTTGATGTCATCATCATTCCTAGATAGTTTAGGGCTAAACAGCCGTTCAACAAAGCAAAAGCTTGCTATTCAAGGACGTATCCGCATACACGATCTTTATTCAGCCATCAGCTTGGTGACCTGATTAGGGATCATCAAGCTGATGGCTGAGCTCGGCATATAGCAAGTTTGTTAGGTATTGTTACTCGTGGGCACAATAAAAATATCTAACACACCTGACGCGCCCTGAGGCTTAACAAATTGGGTGGCTTGTTTGACATCGGCGGGGATTGTATCAACCAAATGACTAAGTCGCTAATGCAATTTAATAAACATATAAAATTTTATGAACTAAGGTGGAAGAAATGAGACTAATTAATGAAGGGGATTAAGCGAGAAACAAACGTAACCCGCTTTGAGTGTGCCAAAATCTTGCAATGCTAAACAACTTCCTCCGCTATCGGCGCGATGTTGGTAGCGTGCAGCCCTTTGGGACCTTCTTGCAGATCGAATGTTACATCCTGACCGGCTTTAAGCGTTTTGTATCCATCCATTACAATCGTGGAGTAATGGGCAAAGATATCTTCTTCGCTGCCGTCTTCTACGATGAAACCAAACCCTTTGGCATTATTGAACCATTTGACTTTTCCGCAAGCCATACTTCTACATCCTTCTATAAGTTGACTAAATTAAGTTAATCTAACCTTTGAAATTTGCTAAGCTGCCCATATGATTATTATGTCCAGCTAGGTAAAGACTGTAGTTTATTTGGCCAGACAGTCAAGTTTTTAAAGCGATTTTTTAACAATTTATTTATTTTTCAATTCAAGTTGCTTGAGTTGATAAGACAAGACTATATTTTATTATGAGTGGGACAAACGAATCTGGTGTGGTTGACGCGGTCCGCGAGGAACAGAAACAAAAGTTGCAACCGCCGCGCAAGTACAAAGTGATTTTAAACAATGACGATTACACACCAATGGATTTTGTCATTGAAGTTTTAATGACATTTTTCCGTATGGATAGCGAAAGAGCAACTGAAGTGATGTTGAAAGTACATCACGAGGGAAAAGCGGTATGTGGACTGTATCCTGCCGACATTGCCCATACAAAGGCTGAGCAGGTAAATCGATATGCTCGGGATCACGAGCACCCGCTGCTCTGTAGTTGTGAGCAGGAATGACCTTATATATTCTCGTTGGGGGTTGCCAATGCTAAATAAAGACTTAGAAATTACTCTGAATACCGCGTTCCGTGAGGCAAGAAATCGTCGTCACGAATTTATGACGGTAGAACATTTACTGCTCGCATTGATTGATAACCCGTCTGCCAGTGAAGCACTGAATGCTTGTGGCGTTGATACAGAGGGGCTAAAAAAGGAGTTATCTGAATTTATTGATGAGACTACGCCGGTCATTCCAGATTTGGAGGAAGACCGTGAGACACAGCCGACACTTGGTTTTCAGCGCGTATTACAGCGCGCCGTTTTTCATGTGCAGTCTTCTGGTCGCAATGAAGTGACGGGTGTCAATGTGCTAGTGGCGATTTTCTCTGAGCAGGAAAGTCAGGCTGTGTATTTGCTGAAGAAAGCAGATGTCAGTCGTTTGGATATTGTTAATTATATCAGCCATGGTATTTCAAAATCTGACGATGAAGTTGAGCCGGAAGATAATGAAGAAATCCATGAAGAGAGCCACGAAGCTGCGTCTGAAGAAAAAACCAAATTGGAGAACTTCACCGCCAATTTGAATGTGCTGGCCAAAGCGGGTCAAATCGATCCTTTGGTTGGACGCGACCAGGAAGTAGAAAGAACCATTCAGGTCCTGTGCCGCAGAAAGAAAAACAATCCGTTGTTGGTTGGTGAGGCTGGTGTAGGTAAAACAGCTATTGCTGAGGGCTTGGCGTATCGGATTGTTAATGAGCTGGTACCAGAAGTGATTGCCGATGCTGTAGTGTATTCACTGGATATGGGCGCGTTACTTGCCGGAACTAAATATCGGGGTGACTTTGAAAAACGCTTCAAAGCTCTGCTGAAGGAGTTACAGGCAAAACCCAATGCCATTTTATTTATCGATGAAATTCACACTATCATTGGTGCCGGAGCGGCGTCAGGTGGCGTGATGGACGCGTCAAACTTGATTAAGCCTCTGCTATCAAGCGGCCAGCTTCGTTGCCTTGGGTCAACCACGTATTCCGAATTTAAAAATATTTTCGAAAAAGACCGTGCGCTGGTTCGACGTTTCCAGAAAATCGATGTGGTGGAGCCGAGCGTAGCGGATACCGCCAAAATTCTGAGCGGCCTGAAAGAGCGTTATGAAGAGCACCATGGTATCAGGTATACCCAAAAAGCGTTGAAGGCAGCTGCGGAGCTGAGCGCAAAATACATTAATGAGCGTCACTTGCCAGATAAAGCCATTGACGTAATTGATGAAGCGGGTGCAAACCAGCGCCTGTTGCCAGCCTCTCGACGTAAAAAAACCATTGGTGTCGCTGATATTGAGCAGATAGTCTCTAAGATTGCGCGCATTCCTCAGCAAAATGTGTCATCAAGCGACAAAGAAGTGCTTAAAAACCTGGATCGTAACCTGAAGATGCTTGTCTTTGGTCAGGACGAATCGATTGATGCTCTGACGTCTGCTATTCGTTTATCACGCTCAGGGTTGGGCAGTGAGGATAAGCCGATAGGTTCATTCTTATTTGCAGGCCCAACTGGGGTTGGTAAAACGGAAGTGACTAAGCAACTGGCGAAGTGTATGGGCATTGAGTTTGTACGTTTTGATATGTCTGAGTACTCTGAGCGTCATGCAGTAAGCAGATTGATTGGTGCGCCTCCTGGGTATGTTGGCTTCGAACAGGGCGGCTTACTGACCGATTCGGTAATTAAGCATCCGCACTCTGTGGTGTTACTGGATGAAATTGAAAAAGCGCATCCGGATATATACAACATCTTATTGCAGGTCATGGACCACGGTACACTGACCGATAATAATGGTCGTAAAGCCGATTTCCGCAACGTGATTGTGGTGATGACAACCAATGCAGGTGTGCAGGAAACTGTGCGTCAGTCTATTGGTTTCCAGCAACAGGATCATTCACACGATGCGATGGTTGAGATCAATAAGGTGTTTACACCTGAGTTCAGAAACCGTCTGGATAATATTATTTGGTTTAACCACCTTGAAAAAGACGTTATCTTGCAGGTTGTCGATAAGTTCATTGTTGAACTACAGGCGCAGCTTGATAAGAAATCTGTCTGTCTCGACCTGACTAATGAGGCGAGAGATTGGCTGTCAGACATTGGTTATGACAAGTCGATGGGGGCGCGTCCAATGGCCAGGGTGATACAGGACAACCTTAAGAAGCCACTTGCCAATGAGATTCTGTTTGGTGAGCTGGTTGATGGCGGGACTGTCACTATATCCGTTAAAGATAAGAAGCTGTCGTTTAAGTTTGAGTCTAATGTGGTTGAACCCGCTTGACCTTGATTTAAGACGACAAAAAGCCCGGCAATTGCCGGGCTTTTTGTTTTAATCGTCTCTTTGTATCCGCTTAGTGTGGTAAGCGTTACTGAGCTGGGCGAATTAACGCGCGCGGAAGACGATACGTCCTTTGCTCAGATCATAAGGTGTCATTTCAACAGTCACCTTGTCACCGGTCAAAATACGGATGTAGTTTTTGCGCATTTTGCCAGAGATATGTGCCACAACTACGTGACCATTTTCCAATTCAACACGGAACATAGTATTTGGTAAAGTGTCAAGGACCGTGCCTTGCATTTCAATAACGTCTTCTTTCGCCATGGGGAGCGTATCACCTCTTTGATAAGTTTAACGGTGCAGATTTTGCCGAAAAGCGCGCGATAAGTAAAGGCAGGAGCGCTTATTTTTGTAATCTAAATGTTGACCCAGACATCGCTTTTGAACTGTTGCGCAGGTAAATATTGTTGCTTATAGCGCATTTTGGGACAGGCATCTATCTGGTATCCAAGATAGAGATAGGCTTTATCATGCTGTCGGGCAAAGTCTAATTGGGCCATGATCATGATAGTCCCCAGGCTTAATTGGGCATATTCGGGGTCAAAAAAAGTATAGATAGCTGATAAAGCGGTGGGCATTGTATCAGTGACTGCAACGGCTATGAGTTTGTCTTTGTGCCACAGCTCGATGAAAGTGATGGGCAGCCAGCGACAAAACAGAAAGCTTTCGTATTGAAGTCGGTTGGGCGGATACATAGAGCCATCGCTGTGACGCATTGTGATGTACTTTTCGTATAACTGATAATAGTCAGCTTGTTCCTGAGTACTATATTCAAAGCGAAACTCTGAGTTTATTTTATTCCATTTGCGTTTTTGTGAGCGTGAGGGAACATACGCATCAGCCAGTACACGCACTGATTGGCAGGCGTGGCAGGCTGGGCAGTGTGGGCGGTATATTTGATCGCCACTGCGACGAAAGCCAAATGAGAGCAAGGTCTCAAAGCGAGCAGGTGTATAGCAGTTGCTATCCAGGATAACCAACAACTGCTCTTTTCTGTCTGCGAGGTAACTGCAATCAAACTGTTGACTCAGTCCAATTTTTGAAGGGAAATGTTCAGTCATATATCGCCCTCAATGGTTGCGGATGCCACATCGAATCAGGCACTTGATAATGGCTTGCTGCTTTAAGTTTAGCTAAAAATTCTCTTCGTGAGATGACTTTTGCACCTAAAGACACCAAATAAGGGTTCTCTAGTTGGCAGTCTATGAAGTGGGCGCCATGCCGCTTGAGCCAGTTTACTAATGCCCACATAGCCAGTTTGGAGGCATCAGGTACGTGGTAAAACATTGACTCTCCGCAAAAAACACCATTTAACATCACGCCGTATAAACCGCCAATCAGGGTGTTCTCGTGCCACACTTCAACGCTGTGTACGAACCCTTCATCATGGGCTTTCAGATAAGCATTGAGCATGGCACTGTTGATCCAGGTGCCTTCTTTGTCCAGCCGCTGCTCTCTGCATGCCTTAATGACTTGCTCAAATGCTGTGTTCACAGTTACCTGTGGCGCTAGTTTTCGCATAGATTTTTTGAGGGAGCGACTGACGTGAAACTCATCTAGGTCGAGGATACCCCGTTCACTGGGCGTCCACCACATAATCGGCTCTCGTTCATTGAACCACGGGAAAATACCTTGTTGATAGGCGCGGCGCAGCCTTGTGGTACTCAGGCATCCACCTACAGCCAGCAGCCCATCTGGATCTTTGAGTGCAAAATGGCAGGGGGGAAAAATAAAATCGGTGGCAGACAGATGAAACAATTGCTGAGTCATATTCGGGGATCTGAATTACAAACTAAAAACCTCAGGGATGAAGTCAGTCTAACCTATTTTTGCTCAGGCGTGGGGATTTTATATTGGAAGACGTGCGTTAACTCACACGTCTTCCTGCAGGTGTTACTTAAGGTTGTCTAAGTAACGCTCTGCATCTAGGGCTGCCATACAGCCTGTGCCCGCAGAGGTAATTGCCTGGCGGTAAATGTGGTCAGAGACGTCACCAGCAGCAAAAACGCCTTCAACGCTGGTTTGAGTGGCATTGCCGTTCAATCCTGATTGTACAACCAGATAACCGTCTTTCATTTCAAGCTGACCTGCAAACATGTCTGTATTTGGTTTATGGCCGATAGCAATAAACACACCAGCAAGGTCTAGCTGCTCAGTGGCATCAGAATCGGTATCTTTGATACGGATACCCGTCACACCCATGTCATCGCCCAGGACCTCATCGAGCGTTTTGTTCAGGTGAAGTACAACGTTACCATTGTTTGCCTTTTCCATCAGACGGTCTGACAGGATTTTTTCACTGCGGAAAGTATCACGTCTGTGGATCACGTGTACTTCTTCAGCAATGTTTGACAGATACAGCGCTTCTTCAACGGCTGTATTACCGCCACCAACAACCGCAACTTTTTGTCCGCGATAGAAGAATCCATCACAGGTTGCACATGCTGAAACACCGCGGCCCTGGAAGTTGGTTTCTGATTCCAGACCCAGATATTTAGCAGAAGCACCTGTCGCAATGATCAACGCATCACAGGTGTAAGTCCCCTGATCACCCGTTAGAGTGAAAGGACGCTTGGTGACATCAACTTTATTGATGTGATCAAAAATGATCTCAGTCTCGAAGCGCTCAGCGTGCTCTTTCATGCGATCCATCAGTGCAGGGCCTGTCAATCCATGCGCATCACCTGGCCAGTTTTCAACTTCAGTAGTGGTAGTCAGCTGACCACCTTGTTGCATGCCTGTGATCAGTACTGGGTTAAGGTTAGCACGGGCTGCATAGACAGCGGCAGTATAGCCTGCAGGTCCTGAGCCAAGGATCAATAGTTTGCAATGTTTTGCATCACTCATGTAAACAATTCCTAAAAATAAATTTTATCTTCTCTAGTTAGTGCTGCCGATTCTATGAATTTCAAGCCAGAAGTAAAATAAATTGCAAAAATCGATTTTTTATAAAATGACAAGCTGTCAAATATACTGTACTTGCTGAGAATTTGCGCCACAAGCGTGTAAATGAACGGTATTTCATGACCTGAGTGTTTTTTTTTGCTATGTTCTAGGGAATTTTTCTCTGTCTATTTGACGTTAGTCTGTTTTTAAAGGTAGTTATGGCATTTTGGCAGGATAAACCTGGGTTTTCACTGGAAGCGGAAAGTTGCACAATACTTACTGACGCAAAACAGTATCATACACAGCTTTTGTCACTCATTCGCGGTGCACAGCAACGCATTTACTTAACCGCGTTGTATTTGCAAGACGATGAGGCGGGGCGTGAAATACTGTCTGCCTTACATGAGGTGGCAACAGCGCGGCCAAACCTGGAGATCCATGTGCTGGTCGATTTTCATCGTGCTCAGCGTGGTCTGATAGGTGAAGCCAAATCAGAAGGCAATGCGAAGCTGTATTGTGATATGCAAGCACAGTTTGGCTCACAGGTTAAAGTTTATGGAGTGCCGGTCAAGGCAAAAGAGCTATTTGGGGTACTTCACCTTAAAGGGTTCGTGATCGATGACACGGTGCTTTACAGTGGCGCTAGCATAAACAATGTGTACTTGCAGCATGGTGATAAATACCGCCTTGATCGCTACTTTGTGATTGAGAATCCTGCACTGGCGGCAAGTTTTTGTCACTTCCTGAATACTTATTTGTTGTCCAGTGAAGCGGTTCCGAGATTGGATTTACGCCCACTTAAACCTTTTTCCGAGTTAAAGGTGGCGCAAAAGCAGCTGATGAAGCAGCTTAAAAAAGCACAGTATGATATGAGTACGGCAACGGCAGAAAATGGCTTAAATGTACGCGCTTTTTTGGGGTTTGGTCGTCGCACTAACAAGTTAAATCGCCTTATCAAAGCTTTGTTTGACACCACAGAGCATGAGCTGTTGCTATACACACCTTATTTCAATTTTCCGGCTCCGTTACTGCGCTCATTGCGAAGATTGCTTAAAGAAGGCAAGACCGTCACCATAGTGATTGGTGACAAAACCGCAAACGACTTTTATATCTCGCCTGATCAGCCGTTTAGCCGTATTGGTGCCTTGCCTTATTTATATGAAACCATTTTGTACAAGTTTCTTAAATCGCAAAGGCGCTATCTCAACGCCGGCCAGTTGAATGTTTACTTGTGGCGTGATGGCAATAACTCGTTTCATCTGAAGGGGATTAATCGGGATAATCAGGTACATCTGATGACCGGCCATAACCTTAATCCGCGTGCCTGGGGCCTGGATATCGAAAATGGTATTCTGATAGAAGACCCCGAGCAGCAACTCGAGCAGGCCATTAATCAGGAGCGAGATGCTATTCTTGCTAACTGCACCAAACTGACTGGTCCGCAGGATCTCGAAACGGTGGATGATTATCCATTACCGGTTAAGAAAATACTTGGCCAGGCAAAGCGGGTCAAAGTGGACTTTATTATCAAAAAGTTCATCTAAATTAAAAGGGCCTGAAGGCCCTTTTTTTGTACGCCATCATTATGAACTAGTATGGTCATAAGCATGGCTGTGAACATTGGCGGCCCGACCTGAAGGATCCGCGTTTTGCTCAAATGACGCATCCCAGGCTAGCGCTTCAGGCGTCGAGCAGGCGACGGATTTGCCGTGAGGCACACATTTGGCTGCTGCATCCCCAGGGAAGTGTGATTCAAAAATACAGCGGTAGTAGTAGGCCTCTTTGCTATCTGGTGTATTGATAGGGAAGCGGTACTGGGCGCTGGCCAGCTCCTGATCACTGACCTTCTCGTCAACATACTCTTTTAGCGAGTCAATCCAGGAATAGCCAACACCATCGGAGAACTGCTCCTTTTGACGCCAAAGCACATCGTCTGGCAGATAGCCATCGAATGCTTCACGAATAATGTGCTTTTCAATGCGTCCGTCTTTGCACATTTTGTAATCCGGGTTAGTGCGCATGGCAATATCGACAAACTCTTTGTCGAGGAATGGTACCCTGGCTTCTACGCCCCAGGCAGCCATTGACTTATTTGCGCGCAGGCAGTCAAACATATGCAGCTTAGAGACTTTACGGTTGAGCTCTTCATGGAATTCCTGACTGTTGGGGGCCTTATGGAAATACAAATACCCCCCAAACAACTCATCGGCGCCTTCTCCTGAAAGCACCATTTTTATCCCCATAGCTTTGATGTAACGCGCCATTAGATACATAGGGGTCGACGCTCGGATTGTCGTGACATCGTAGGTTTCAAGGTGATAAACCACCTCTTTCAGAGCATCGATACCTTGCTGCACAGTAAAGTGAATTGGGTGGTGAACTGTGCCTATCTGATCGGCGACCTTCTGCGCGGCTGCCAGGTCGGGTGATCCTTCCAGGCCGATGGAAAAGGAGTGCAATTTGGGCCACCAGGCTTCAGTCGCATCATCGTCCTCAATGCGTCGCGCCGCAAACTTTTGGGTGATGGCTGAAATAACCGACGAGTCCAGACCGCCCGAGAGTAACACGCCATAAGGTACATCACACATGAGCTGGCGTTTAACGGCAGCTTCCAGCGCTTCTTTGACGGTCTCGGGCTCAGCTTCATTATTTTGAACCGCATCAAATTGCTGCCAGTCTCGCTGATAATAGGGTCTCAGAGTGCCTTCTTTGGAGTACAGGTAATGTCCCGGCGGAAATTCCTCAATCTGGTTGCAGATTGGGGTGAGTGCTTTCATTTCACTGGCGACATAAAAATTACCATGCTGATCTCGACCTGTGTATAGCGGAATAATACCAATGTGATCGCGACCAATCAGATAGGCATCCTCTTGTTCATCATACAGGCAAAAGGCAAAAATCCCGTTCAGATCATCCAGAAATTCAGGTCCTTTTTGCTTGTATAGCGCCAGTAATATTTCACAGTCTGATTGAGTCTGAAAGGTGAAAGGGACACTTAGCTGCTGCGCCAGCTCTTTGTGGTTATATATTTCCCCATTTACGGCAAGAATATGCGTCCGTTCCGGGTTATACAAAGGCTGTGCGCCACTGGATACGCCAACGATGGCGAGTCGCTCGTGCACCAGGATTGCTTTCTCACTGGCATAGACACCAGACCAGTCAGGCCCGCGGTGGCGTAAACGCTTAGACATTTCTATTGCCTGCTCACGCAGAACGGTTGGGTCGGACTTAATTTCCAACACACCAAAAATTGAACACATAATGGACCTCATTCCTGTTAACTATTATTGTCGAGCACCTGTATTTTCGGCGTCTCGTGCTCATAGTACTATCAGAAATGGCATATCAAGTCACATAAAAAACTGTGATTTTGTCGAGTAAATGTTGCCCTATTTTGGTGCGCAAATGAACCAAGATAGGGCGATGTGACTAGTGTGTGGTGCCTGCAGCAATCTGCAGATCAGTATCATGGGTCAGAGCTGAGGAAATCATCACTTTAAGCGCATCGACAACCTGAGGAGCACTCATACTGGGTGCACCGATTTGGTGCGTGGCTTGTTCGGGTAAGTAAGGAATATGAATGAAGCCGCCACGACAATTGAGCTGATGCTCATTGATATAGTGAAGCAATCCGTACATAACATGGTTACACACATAAGTGCCGGCGGTATTCGAAATACTGGCCGGGATCTGTGCCTGTCTGAGATCGTTGAGCATGTGTTTAACCGGGAGTGCTGCAAAGTAAGCCGCGGGGCCTCCCGCTAATACTGGCGTATCTATCGGCTGAGCACCGGCATTGTCTGGAATACGTGCGTCGTTGATATTGATAGCCACACGTTCAATGGAAATGTCCGCGCGGCCACCTGCCTGACCCACGCACAGGACCAGCGCAGGAGCATATTTGTCTATGGCTCTGTTCAGTTGTGTTAAGGCATGGTCAAACTCGCAAGGGAGCTCTTTGGTACGAATTGTATGCCCTGCAATATGACAGCCGTCGAGCTGATGTACAGCTTGCCAGGAGGGATTGATCGATTCGCCGCCGAAGGGTTCGAAGCCCGTCAATAATACGGTTTTATGCGTTCCTTTAGTCATTGAAGATGACTCCATACATGAGCAAGATGTTAATGATTAACAGCGACAAAGCTGTCGGAATTTGAACTTTGATAACCTGATATTTGTCTTTTAGATCTAACAACGCTGCCGGGACGATATTGAAATTGGCGGCCATAGGCGTCATCAGAGTGCCGCAATAACCTGAATACATACCAATGGCAACTAACGGGGCCGGGCTTGCACCGTGACCCTGAATCAAAAATGGCACGGCAATGCCTGCTGTCATGACGGGAAATGCGGCAAATGCATTACCCATGACCATAGTAAATAGGGCCATGCCAACACAATAAATAACCACCAGCATAAAGCGGTTGTCGGGAGAAACAAATAACGTGACCAGATCCTGAATGGCTGTGCCGGTACTGGCGACGATGAAAACCCCACCCAGCATCGCGAGCATTTGCGGCAGAATCGCGGCCCAGCCAATTGAATCGACCAGGCGTCTTGATTCTCCCAGTGCCTGAAATGGGCTACCTCCAGTGAACTTCCAGCTGACTAGCAACGCGATTGCACAGGCCAGCGTGAGTGCTGCAAGGGTCACATGACTCTGATCAAATACAAACAACCCCGCCACCTGGATATCTTTCAGCAGGATAGTACACACCACAGTAACGATGGGGATAAGCACTGCGGGGATAAACAGCTTATTGCCGATCCGCCGGGCACTGGCAGTTTGCACTTCATCGCTGGGTACATCGTAGCTGCCCATAGAGACCCTGCCCATTCCGGCCAGGATTGCGATGGCGATGACAAAGCTTCCTACCCAGCGATAGGTCAGGCTCTCTCCCAAATAGGCGACAGATAAATCACCAAACAGAAATACGCTACCAAATAACCCCCAGAACAAGGCGGTAGTTAGTCGTTTTGGGTGGTGTTTATCTTGCAGTGTTTTGACCACCAAAAATAACACCACAAAGCCGATTAGCAGATATATATTTTCAATCGACAGGATAGCAGGCTGCACACTGGCAGAAGAAGTCATTGTGCTCATGCCAATTCCTCCCGGGCGACTGAATTGCTTGTACTGGAGCCGTTTTGCTCGGCATGTAAGGCTATTTGCGCTCGTATCTTGGCTTCCAGTCTGGCCAGTCGAAACAGGTGAACAATTAATGCTGCAATGGCCGTCGGAATGGCCCACAAACCAATGTGAAGCGGTTCAATTCCGGTAATGCCATTTTCTCTTAAAAAGGCATCCATCAGCAACACGGCACCAAAGGCGATGAAAATATCTTCACCAAAGAAGACGGCAATATTGTCACACGCTGCGGCATGCGCACTGATCATATCCCGGACAGGTTTGGGCAAGTCCCCATGCATGTTACTCGCCGCTCCAAGCGCCATCGGTGCTAATAAAGGACGTACTGTTTGGGGCTGACCAGCAAGGTTGATGAGCCCCAGTGCTGCACTACATTCACGCACAACAAAGTAGACGCTGAGGATACGTGCTGTGGTGGCACCTTTAATACTGGCTATCCAGCTTTTGGCATGTTGCTGCAAGCCATATCGCTCCAAAATGGCAATCACAGGCAAGAGTAATAAAAAGCTGGCTAACTGTCGGGAGTTGAGAAATTTTTCTCCAAAGGTTTCCAGCAAAGTCAGGTAATCTAAGTCGACAGCCCATCCGGTGACGAGTCCGGCACAGGTCACGACCAGCAGGGGGTTAAAACGAAAGGCAAATCCGAGGATCACCACCAGTATCCCTGTAAGGGGCAAAAAATTAAGTTCGCTCACGAAATACTCCTGTCGCGATGTGTCAGCGCAAAGCGCAGTTGGTTGAGATGATATTGTTGTTGTTGTGTCTCTTGGTATGCCTGAGCCGGGGTGACCAGCGTGAAATTAATCATATCTCCGGCACTGAGTTGAGCAAAGTGTCTCAGATCCGCCGCAATCACTTGGGCTACCATTGGGTAACCGCCCGTGGTTTGACAATCATTCAGCAGCACAATAGGGGCGCCGTTTGGTGGCAGCTGAACGGTGCCAGGTAACACCGCCTGACTATTGATAGAAACTTGATGAGTGACTGGCTCAGAGCCCGAAAGTCGCATACCCATCCTATTGCTATCTGGTGATACTTTCCATTGCTGAGTGCATAATAGCTGTTGTGTTGTAAGGGATAACCGTTCGCAGTGTGGGCCCGGCAATATACGTATTTGCTTATGGTAGGGAGGCTGAAGCGCGCCAGCACTGCTTTTTGCTGCACAGCTTTCATAGTGCAGCTGATCGCCGGCGGCCAATGCTGAACCATCAAAGCCACCAAATCCCGCCTGGACATCGGTCGAGTGCGAGCCCAACACGGTTTTCAGGCTGAACCCTCCTTCAACACTCAGATAGGCACGCAGTGCCTCGGAGCTCGAGGCGAAGCTCAGGATCTGACCTGGCTTGCTAAAATAGCGCCAGCCGGGCGTCAGTGGTGTATCGTCAAGACGCGCATTCAGGTCACCCCCAGTCAGCGCAAAATTGGTAGCTGTCGTAAATTTTAGCTGGGCGAGTCCGACTGTGATCTCAAGTACCGCGGTATTTGGCGCATTCTTCAGTAACAGGTTGGCAATGTGCAGTGCCATGGGATCCATCACACCACTTTGAGAGACCCCAAGATGACGATGCCCATGTCGTCCGAGATCTTGGATACACATTTGCACGCCGGGCTTAATGACTTCTAGCATAGGCCCTCCTTCTGTGGCACAAATTTGACGTTATCACCTGACTGAAACAAGCTGGGGGACAGCGCATTGGCATCGAATAAGCGGGTCGTGCTGTTACCCAGAAGCCGCCAGCCGCCGGGAGAGGCGCTGGGGTAAATCGCACTTAAATCTTCAGCGATGGCAACAGAGCCGGCTGGCACATGTGTTCTGGGTGAGTTGAGACGGGCAACCTGCAGTTGCTCAGGTACACTACCCAGATAGGCAAAACCAGGTAAAAAACCCAGAAATTTGACCTGATAAGTTGGTGAACTATGCAGCTCAACGATGTCTTGTTGTGATAAGTTCAGCTGTTCAGCCAGCGGTGCCAGATCTGGGCCAGCTTCCCCTCCATATATAACCGGGATTGTGTGTGTAGTGGGTTGAAAGTCTTCTGCACTGAGTGATTGCCACAGAGTGAGTAATGCTTCTTGCCACTTGGCGCACTGTGTGTGGTCTTGCAAAACCAGGGTAAGAGAAGTCTTGCCAACTACAATATCAGTGTACCGGGCTTGTTTTTGCAGGTGACGATGCAGGGCAAACAAGCGATTCTGTTGTTCGTTGTCGAGTCGGGCGCAGTTAAGGTCGAGTACAACAGCTTGCTCGCCGAGCAGGTAAGTCTGTTCTTGTGTCATGGTTTCTTATTTTCATTTTATTGTCTTCACATGTGGCGGCCCGTCAGTGTCGGTTCACTCAGAGGGACATCCGGGCAAAGCATAGCAAGCTTATTGTTGGCTGTCTTGCCAAACCTGTCCAGCGTTGTCAGTCTGAGAGCTGACCACGGCTAAAAAAAAGCCATGCAAGGGTTGCATGGCTCTCTTCGGTTGGGATTGAGTTAGTTGCTTAACAACCATTCACTCAGCAGGCGTACACCAAACCCGGTGCCACCCGGAGATACTTCACCTTTACCTGTGGTAGTCAGTGCGTTTCCGGCAATATCAATATGTAACCAGCGCGTGTCACCGGCAAAGTGCTGCAGGAATGAGGCCGCGGTGGTTGCACCCGGGCCGCCAGAGCCAATGTTGGCAATATCCGCAATATCAGATTTCAGCATATCTTTGTAGCCCAGAGGAAGTCGCCATAGCGGCTCATTGACAGCTTTGCCTGCAACCGTAAATTCCGTGACTAGCTGATCATCGTCTGAGAATACGGCTGCGTAGCGGTTACCGACAGCACGGATTTTCGAGCCTGTCAGCGTTGCCAAATCAACCATCACTTCTGGTTTGTAGTAGGTGCGGGCATACCACATAGCGTCACTCAATACTAAGCGGCCTTCCGCATCGGTGTTGAGGATTTCGACACTCAGACCTTCTGCTGTACGTAGTACGTCCCCAGGTGCGATAGAGTTCTCTGAAACCATGTTCGCGGCCATGCCCATCACGGCAACCACGTTCACATCAGCTTTTGCCAGTGCCATAGCCTTCACGGTACCCAGTACCGCAGCAGCGCCGGCCATATCTGATTTCATGCGGGCGATAGATTTACCTGTTTTGATGCTATAACCGCCAGAGTCAAACGTGATCCCTTTACCAACCAGTGCGATTGGGGTGTCGTTATTTCCTTTGTAATGGGCTACAACCAGGCGTGCACCTTCTTTACTGCCTCGGCCAACACCTTCCAGGGCGTTCATTCCCAGAGACTTAAGCTGCTCGGGTTCCAGGATCTTGACTTCAACACCATATTGCTCAAGTTGTTTTGCGGCATTTGCAAAATCAACTGGCGTCATTTCAGTCGGAACTTCTGAGGTCAGGTCACGCGCCAGAAACACACCCTGCTCGATATAGCTTAAAGTGGTGTACTCGGTCTGGGTCTTACGCTGGTCATCGACACTCAGGCTGTAGGTCATGCTGTGCGTGTTAGGTTCTTTTTTGTATACCTCGAAAGTGTGGTCGCGTAGATTTGCACCATGTGCATATTGTGCAGCAAGCGCATGGTTACTTAGCTCCCCATTAACGCCTTTGAATGCCACACTGACGGTGCCGGCTTCTTTTTTCTCCAGTTTGGCATGCAGGTTACCACCAAGCTTGGCCATTTTGGCGCTATCCAGCTCATCGCGCTCACCAAGACCGACGACAAGAATGCGCTTGTGCTTGGAGTCCACAGGCGCTAATACTTCTACAACCTTGCCGTATTCACCTGTAAATTTGTCTGCTTCAAGTGCTTTAGAAAGCTGTTTACGGGTATCTCTGTCAAGAAATTTAAATGCATTGCTTTGCTCGCTGTCCTGAAACACAACCAGCGCATCGGTTTTTTCGTTCAGTTTATTGGTGAACTGGATGTCTGCGGCCAAAGCCGATGCTGAGCCGAAAAGTGCGACGCTGAGTGCGCAAAGACGAGTAGATAATGACATTGATTAAACCCTCAATAACTAATTTGGGTTTTGTTTTACCCTAAACCATCAGATTAATTAATTAAATGTCGTTGAATGACACAGAATCATAGTTAAAGTGCGGGCTGGCAGGTTTTTTCCCTGATAGTGAAAGAGCAGTCAGGGTTTCGCGGTCTCAGTAGACAACAGATATTTATTTAAAGGATACCGGAGTGAATAAACGACTAATTCTGGGATTTACGCTGATGAGTGCCGCAAGTCTGGTGAACGCTGGTGAAGTCTCTGTCAACAGCACAATGCCTGAACAAGCCAGCTCACATATCAAAACTTTGGTTTTGGGGTCAGGGTGTTTTTGGGGGGCAGAAAAACGCTACGAGGCTTTGCCCGGTGTGATAGATGCTGAATCCGGCTACGCTGATGGTCGTGGATTTAAAGCAAGTTACAAAGCAATTACGGCACCCAGCAGGCGTTTTGATCCTAACAATTACGCTGAAGTAGTGCGGGTCACTTATAATGCCAGTCGACTCTCGACCGCATCATTGCTTAAAGCTTATTTTGAAAGCCATGACCCGACTCAGAAAAACCGTCAGGGCAACGACATAGGTACACAATACCGCTCGATAATACTGTATACCGATAAAGCGCAAAAAGAACAGGCTATTTCGTTAACTGAGCAGTATCAGGCATTGCTGACGAAAGCTGGATATGGCCAAATCCAGACCGAACTTAAACCGCTCGCAGCATTCGTTCGAGCAGAAGAATATCATCAGAATTACCTGGTAAAAAACCCCAATGGGTATTGCCCGGATCACAGTACGGGTGTCACTTTTATCGATATAGCAGAGCAGCAAGTTAACAATGACGCTTTGTTAACGGGCAAGCACGTGGTTGTGATTGATGCGCCTTACTGCCCATATTGTGACAAGTTTAAGCAGCAAGTCGTGAACGACTATCAGGGCAGCATTCCTTTACATTATCGCCGTGCCAGCCAGTTGCAGGGGCTGAGTATTATGTCTGCGACCTGGGCGACACCTACTATTTTATTCCTTGAAAATGGTAAAGAAGTTGCGGGGTTTCAGGGTTATATGAACCGTAAGGAGTTCTATCAGGCGCTGGGCGCATTTAAATTGGGTGACAGCGACGCCTTTAAAACCGCGTTTGAACAGGGCACAGACAGACCGTTTTGTAAGCAATATGACTTGTTCAAGAAAACAGGGGATGGGGTCTTTGTCGACAAGCTCAGTGGGCAAGCTTTATTTGATACGAAAGACAGGTTTAATTCGGGCACTGGCTGGTTGTCATTTAAGCACCCGGTCGCAGACAGCGTCACTTATCATGAGGATAATAGCCATGGTATGCAACGCGTTGAGATCCGGTCCAGTTCATCCGGAATTCATCTGGGTCATGTGTTTGCTAAGGAAGGGCCCGGCGGAAGCGATCGCTACTGCATCAATGCGACCGTATTAGAGTTTAAATCAAGACAAGATTATCAGGCAAGTCACGCTTCATCTGACTGAGTAACTTGGTCTGAGCTAAAGGACTAGCACCCGATAGCCTGAGACAGCGGGCAATTGTTGATAGACTCTTCCCAGCAAAAGCGGTTTTCGGTAGGTGCACAGTTATTGAAATAGCTTTTTGGACGACCTCCTGCCACCTGTGGCGTCGCTTGCATTGCCAGTGCTTTGTCTGTACTGAGTCTTTTGATGCTTTTTTTGTTTAAATTGAGTTTCATTTTGATATTCCTTTTAAAAAACGCGTAATGTTCATTTGTTGAACAATATTCACGTTAGTACAGTTGTAACAATGTTGTAAAATTGTTTTTCATGTGTATTTGTAAATAATTGTGTCACAGAAAAGACATGTGATGAGGAGGTACGACAGAACGATTTTATAACTATACTGAAGAGACCTGTATTTTGACTTCGGTCTTACTATGCATCGTTTGTTCTGTGTTTTGATTCTGGCATGGTCGTTGTCGCTGAGGGCCACGCAGCCAGTGCAAATCCTCTACAATGACTGGACCAGCCAACAGGTTCTGTCCCATATTGTGGCAGATATTTTTACGGAGCTGGGTTACCAGACTGAATTTATCGAAGCCAAAACGGATGGCCAATGGTTCTTACTCAAAGCCGGTATGGCAGATGTACAGGTTGAAGTGTGGGAAGGCACCATGGCGGATAAATATGCGCAGCTGATGCAAAGCCAGATCATAGTCGACCTGGGGGATTATGCGCTTAAAACCCGAGAGGATTGGTGGTATCCACTGTATGTCAAGCAACATTGTCCCGGGCTTCCTCATTGGGAAGCACTGATCCAGTGTGCGGAGGTATTTGCCCGTCCTGGTTCCCAGGGTAAAGGAGTGTATATTGCAGGTCCGTGGGAAAAGCCAGACAGAGCCAGGATCCGGGCACTGAAGCTGCCATTTGTTGTGGAACAAGTCGACAGCGGTGAGGCCCTGTGGAAAAAGCTGGCCATTGCGCACAAAATTAAACAGCCCATTCTGATGTTTAACTGGACGCCTAACTGGGTGGGTGCTGTGTATCCAGGTGAGTTTGTTGAGTTTCCGGACTTTGACGAGCGCTGTGAAACTGAGCCGGGTTGGGGCGTGAATCCCAAGTTTTTGTTTGACTGCGGCAACCCAAAATCTGGTTGGCTAAAAAAAGTGGTTAGCACGCTATTTGTTGAACAACACCCTTGCCTGGCGGAGGGGTTGCGTCAGTTCAATATGACCGGCGCAACGCTTGAACAGCTTGCTGCTATGGTAAATCTGGAGAATTTCACCCCAAGCCTGGTTGCTAAGCACTGGCTGGAAAATAATCAGGCACAATGGCGCAAATGGTTTGTTAGCTGCCGTTAATCTACGATATTGATTAAAAAGCACAACATAACTGGTATTCGTCTATTCTTATATAACCTGTCGGGATTATAAGTCAGGATGACGCTGGAGGTGCCATGAGCATCAAGTTAAAACTCATTGTAAGCGTCTCAGCTCTGGTAACTGTTGTACTCATTATATTGTCAATTAGCGTGGGTATCATCACACAAAAAGATGTTGCCAGCACGCTAACTATGCAGATCCAACACCGATTAGTTGGACTTAGGGACGCAAAAAAAGAACAGTTAACGGCGTATTTTGATTTTATCAATGGTCAGCTACTGACTTTGGCCCAGAGTGAGGCTACCCGCGATGCAGCAGTGCGTTTTACCAGTGCTTTTAAGCATACGGGGGAATTACCAGATGAGCGTGCGCTTGAACGCTATTATCGTGAAGAGTTCGGGCAGATCTTTGAACGAAGAAATGGTACTCCAACTGATACACTGAGCCTGTTGGATGCGTTGGACGCACCAGCAAGGTACTGGCAGGACAAATATATTGCACAAAACACGCACCCTTTGGGCAGCAAAAATGCCCTGAACAGCTTGCATGATGGCAGTGAGTATGACAGTGCGCATCGTCTTCACCACCCCTTTTTCAATACCTTTTTAGCCCAGTTTGGTTACTACGATATTTTTATTGTCGATGCACAAAGCGGCCATGTGGTTTATTCCGTATTTAAGGAGTTGGATTACGCAACGTCTTTGCTGCGTGGCCCATACGCACAAAGCGGACTTGGCGCCGTTTTCAGAGCTGCCAGAACATTGCCAGAAGGTGAAGTGGCCTTTGCTGATTTTGAGCCTTACTCACCGTCTTATAATGCGGCTGCGTCTTTTATTGCAACACCTATTGTCAGAAATAGTGAAACCTTGGCTGTGTTGGTTTTTCAAATGCCAATCGACAGGCTTAACGACATCCTCACTTACCAGCAGAATTGGCGGGCCAGAGGACTGGGAGAATCGGGTGAAACCTATCTGGTAGGGAGTGACTTCAAAATGCGGAGCATGAGCCGTTTTTTACTGGAAGATAAAGCGAGCTATCTACAGGTTTTGGAACAAGCCAGGGTCGATCCGGCAGTTATCGCCGCGATAGATAGGTTCGATACTTCGGTGGGGTTACAGACGGTTCGTACGCAGGCAGTAGAAGCGGCATTGTCTGGACAATCTGGTTTTGCCATTATTCAGGATTATCGCAATGTGGCGGTGGCATCAGCCTATACGGATGTCGAAATTAATGGCAAAACCTGGGCATTAATGAGTGAACTAGACCAATCCGAAGCCTTTGCGGATGTCGCAGAAATTACCAAGCAGATCACAACGGTAGCCATAGTTATTACGGTCGTGTTGATCATTATTGCATTGATTATTGCATGGGCGATGGGCAATGTCATAGCGACGCCCATTCAAAGAATGAGTCATTTCATTAATCAGGTTGCGACTTCTTTGGACTTAACCCTAAGATTTGATGAATCAGGTAATCAGGATGAACTGGGGCAGGTAGAGCGTGCGTTAAATTCCATGTTTGAGACCTTTTCAGATACTCTAAATCAAGTTAATGCCAATGCAGAAACATTGTCCAATCAGATGGCACAACTTCAATCGAATTTCACTGAGTTGACAAACAAGAGCGATAACCAAACGGATCTAACCGTACACATAGCAGCAGCGATGGAACAAATGGCCGCAACCTCAGAGGATGTGGCTAAAAATGCGCAATACACCAGCGAGGCCAGTCATGATGCGGTCAGTGCTTCACGGCAAGGTAAGAGTAATGTTGATAAGAATATGCAATCGTCCCGAAGTCTGGAGCAGGCGATGGAGCTCACTATGCAGCAGATGTCCAGCCTACAGGAACAATCAAATAACATTAGTCAGGTACTTGAGGTTATTCAGACAATTGCTGAGCAAACGAATTTGCTGGCATTGAACGCTGCAATAGAAGCGGCCCGAGCGGGTGAGCAGGGGAGAGGGTTTTCTGTTGTGGCGGATGAAGTTCGCTCCCTGGCACAGCGAACACAGCAATCGACTGAGGAAATCAACCGAATGATACAGAGCCTTCAAAGTGGCGCAGCGAGTGCGATGTCAGCAATTCATGAAGCACATGCTTTAACGGAAAATAACTTATCGTCGACGGATTGCACGCGTGACTCTTTGCAGCAGATTAACGACCAAATTTGCAAAATTGAGGCGTTCAATGAGCAAATGGCTACAGCCGCCACTGAGCAAAGCGCAGTGGCCAAGGACGTTACCCAGCAAATATCGGACATCACAACATTGGCTCAGGCGAACTGTGTCATCCTCACTGAGGTTAATTCAATGGCAAGTGCTGCCGATGAAGATGCACTATTGCTTAAGCAGCAGATCAGCAAATTCCACCTGGAATAAGGTTATTACGCGGATCTCCGCACAATCAGCTTAGGTGGTAACAGGGTATCTGTGACGGCTTCTCCTTTAATTAAAGAGAGCAGGTTATTGACCAGCATCTGACCGGCCAGCGTTGTATTCTGTTGCACCGTAGTCAGGGCGGGTGAAATAAAGTTGGCGGCAGCAATGTTATCGAAGCCAATAACCGCAACATCATCAGGCACTTCTTTACCTGCTTCTTTGAGTGCTTTGAGCGCGCCAATTGCAATGAGATCGCTGGCTGCGAATAACGCGTCAAATTGAATATTATTAGCTAATAAGGACCGGGTTGCATGATAACCCGACTCCTCAGTTGAAATCGCATTGGCGATTTGGCGCTCTGATAATACACAGTCATTGGCGATCAGCGTATCTCTAAACCCTTTGAAGCGAGCGAAAAATTCAGGGCTGTGCTCTGATGCGTCACCGACAAAAGCATACTGAGCGCGATTTTGCTGCAACAGATGTTCCGCTGCCAATTTACCACCACCATAGTTATCACAGCTGACCGTCAAATCCTCACGGCCATCGACTGTCGCTCCCCAG
The DNA here is from genome assembly GCF_030125445.1 of Pseudoalteromonas ardens. Classification (NCBI taxonomy): domain Bacteria; kingdom Pseudomonadati; phylum Pseudomonadota; class Gammaproteobacteria; order Alteromonadales; family Pseudoalteromonadaceae; genus Pseudoalteromonas; species Pseudoalteromonas ardens. The sequence continues at coordinate 75,665 of NZ_JASJUV010000008.1, read as the reverse complement.
CAAACAAATTTGGTATCCTGAGTGAGCAATTGCTGAAGGCGAGACTGGTAGTCCATGTAGTCACCATATCCAAGCAGAATGATACCGTCGGCACGGTGGCTATCCTCATAGTCTGCTCGCCAATCCTGACTCGTGGACTGAAAGGACACCAGCAGATCATAGCCTTGCTTTGCACAGGCACGGGTGATGCTGCCCAGCATATTAAGAAAAAACGGGTTGATTTGTGATTCATCACCGGTTGGGTCTTCAAACAGTAACAAAGCCAGTGTGCTGCTTTGCTGAGTACGCAGGTTACTGGCGTTTTTGTCGACTTTATAGTTGAGCTCCTTTGCGACTTCCCAGACGCGGCGACGTGTCTCTTCATTGACCAACGGGCTGTTTCTCAGCGCACGCGACACTGTAGACTGGGAGACGCCCGCAAAATGGGCGATATCAAAAGAGGTGGCTTTGCCTTTAGGTTTCATAGTGCATTGGTTCTGAGTGATAACCTGATTATTGTCAGCAAATGAATAAAATTTGCAAGCTTAATATCTCTGTTTCCTCTTTAGTAACATATTTGACTGATTGTACTGTCACTATAACGTATACCACAAATAGAATTGGCGTGAAAACACGCAGTTGGCATACGCAGCACCGATCTGAACAAAATTTTTATTGCCTCCATCTGACACCGGTGTCATAATGTCACTGTTTTATCATTTTGTTGTCAAAACGTATTTAGCTGTCCTTTCGGGGACAGCCTTTTTTCAGCTGAACGTGCAAAGTTAACTAGCTGAATCTTGGCATCATCACCCAAGCCAGTTACCTTGGAAGCTGTGCACTCAGTGCACCCAGATAAAAGAGAAAAACAACATGAGCCAGACAACACCTCATAGCTCGAATGACACAGGACAGGCCTTTGAGCCAATTGTCGTCGCGGATATTGGCGGTACCAATGCCCGCTTTGCCGTCGTAACCCACTACGAATCGAGCAACAATCAGTTTGTTATTAGTCATCAGTCTACGTATCCCAGCGCCGAATTTCCCTCTTTTGAAACTGCCATTAGCCGTTACCTCAATGAACTCCCAATAGCCAAACCAACACGCGCGTGTTTAGCCGTTGCGGGTCCCGTTAAGGCTCAACAGGTTTATCTGACGAATCTCGGTTGGCAGTTTAACAGTCAGGATATTAAACAGCAGTTCGGTTTTAATGAATTGGCTGTGATCAATGACTTTGCAGCCTTTGCTTACGCAGCGCCGTATCTAGACCCAAAACAAAATATAGAAATTAAATCGGGTCAGGCACAGGCCGGCGCCAACATCGCGGTTATGGGACCTGGCACTGGCTTTGGTGCCGCATGTCTGGCCAGAGACATTAATGGTAGTGCTGTGATGAGCTGTGAAGCTGGTCACATTAGCCTGGCTGCAGTGACCGAGCTGGACCAGCAATTGTTGGTGGCTCTGAAGCAGGAGATTGCACATGTCTCTGTTGAAGAGGTGTTTTCGGGGCGTGGATTGGCACATTTATATCAGGCCATGGCTAAAGTAAAAGGCCATACTGCAGAAAGGTTGAGTGCTGCACAGATCAGTGAACGCGCATCAGAGTGTGAGATCTGCGATGCCACGTTGAATCATTTTTGTGACTGGATTGGCAGCGTAGCTGGCGATCTGTCGTTAACGTTTGGTGCGCTTGGAGGCGTATTTATTGGTGGTGGGATATTGCCGCGAATGGCAGAGCGACTCAAATCAAGCCAGTTTGTTGAGCGTTTTGTGACTAAAGGGCCTATGAGTCAGTACGCAGGCCAGATCCCAGTCACCTTAGTTGTGCAGGAAAATATTCCTTTGATTGGTGCCGCAGCGTGTTTACATGAGCGTGCGAGCATCAGATAGTCAGGATAAGTGTAATGAAGAAAGTGACCATTAACAGTGTCGCACAGTATGCGGGAGTCTCGAAAAAGACGGTTTCTCGAGTGCTGAATAATGAACCTAACGTCAGCCCGGCGACCCGTGAAAAAGTACTCAAGGTGTTCAAAGAGCTGGACTATCGGCCAAACCCGATAGCTCGGGGGCTGGCGCGTAACAAGAGCTTCATTATCGGCTGTCTGTATGATAACCCGAGTAAAAGTTACATCACTCGGGTGCAAAGCGGTGCGTTAGAAGCGTGTCATAAACACAATTACAACTTGCTGATCCACCCATGTGAGCTCAGGGGGGAGGCGTTAATTGACAATATAGATCAATTGCTGACGACGTCTCGCCTCGACGGGTTGGTGTTGACGCCGCCATTTTCTGATTCAAGGGAATTGATAGAGTTTCTTAAGCAGAAGCAAGTCAATTACGCATTGGTGGCTTCTGCAATTCAGGATGATGACTCTATTTCTGTATGTAGCAACGACGAGCAGGGAGCGTATGAGCTTACCGAGCACCTGATTACGCTTGGGCATACGGACATTGCATTTATCAAGGGGCACCCGGATCACAGTGCCACCGAAAACCGATTTAACGGTTATAAACGGGCGCTCGAACAGCATAAAATCCCTTTACAAGAACGGCTTGTAGCTGAGGGTAACTTCAGTTACCACTCGGGTGCAGATAGCGCTAAGGCCATACTCGATCTGACACCTCGTCCCTCCGCGGTGTTTGCTTCGAACGACTACATGGCTGCAGCTGTCCTTAAGCTGGCAACCCAACGGGCGTTGCGAGTGCCGGAGGATTTGTCTATTGCCGGGTTCGATAATGCACCTATTGCCAGGCATATCTGGCCGGGCCTGACGACCATTGCACAGCCAGTCGAAGAGATGACCCGGCAGGCGGTTGAGCAACTGATACTGCAGATTTCGGAGCCTCAGGAAGAGGTTTATCATTGTGTGCTGGAAGCGCGTTTAATCACCCGTGAGTCAACAGCACAAAACCACTAAATCCCATTTTTATACTTGCCCAAAGCCCGGCCATTACTGGTCGGGCTTTTTTGTTTGTTATTTGTTCATTTGTGAATTTTAGACTAAATTTAACGTAAGGGTTGACACCGGTGTCAGAAACGTGAGTAAATATAGTGACACCGGTGTCAGGTTGGGGTGAGAGACAACCTGATAGCGTACCTTTGAACGGGTAAATCAAAGCTGCTCAGTACAGGGAGAGCTGTACTGAGCCTTTTCCTCTAACAATAGAGAGTTGAATTATGTTGCATCCTCGAATTCATGAAGTCACTCAACGCGTTATCACTCGCAGTCAGCAATCTCGTCATGCCTATCTTGAGCGTATCGAACAAGCAAAAAAACAAACTCGAGTCAGAGCCGGACTAGGCTGTGGTAACCTGGCACACGTGATGGCAGCCTGTTCGAGCAGTGACAAAGCCAGATTAAAAGCCGATGAGCAGCCAAACCTGGCCATCATCAATGCTTACAACGATATGTTGTCCGCCCACGTGCCTTACAAAGAATATCCGGATCAAATCAAAGCGATTGCCGAAAAATACGACGCAACCGCACAGGTTGCGGGTGGTGTACCGGCAATGTGTGACGGTGTAACACAGGGGCGCGATGGCATGGAACTGTCGTTATTCTCACGTGATGTGATTGCAATGTCGACAGCGGTTGCACTCTCACACGATGTGTTTGACGGTGTGTTCTGTCTGGGTGTGTGCGACAAGATTGTTCCGGGACTGTTGATTGGCGCATTATCTTTTGGCCACCTTCCCATTTACTTCCTGCCTGCGGGACCGATGCAGTCGGGTATTCCAAATAAAGAAAAGGCGCGTGTCAGACAAAAGTTTGCACAGGGCCTGGTGAGCCGCGAAGAGTTACTAGAAGCGGAAAGTGCGTCTTACCACAGCGCCGGTACCTGTACTTTCTACGGTACCGCTAACTCAAACCAAATGTTGATGGAAATTATGGGTTTGCATTTACCGGGCAGCTCGTTCATCAACCCATACACTGAACTGCGCGAAGGCCTGACAGCCAGCGCGGTAGAAACCATGCTGAAGCAACTTCAGGGTGATGGCAAAGTAAATAGTCTGGCGGAAGTGGTCAGCGAGAAAACCGTGATTAACGGATTGGTTGGCCTGTTAGCGACGGGTGGTTCAACTAACCACGCCATTCACCTGGTTGCGATGGCAAAAGCGGCCGGTGTCGAAATCACGTGGAAAGATATGGCTGACTTATCGGAAGTTGTGCCGCTGCTGACGCGCATTTACCCAAATGGTTCGGCGGATGTGAATCACTTTCAGGCTGCCGGTGGTATGGGATTCCTGATGCGTGAGTTGCGTGATGCGGGTTACCTGCACAATGACGTGAAAACCATTGTTGGCGAAGGCCTGGATGCATACACCAAAGAACCTGTTTTGGATGTCGATCCTTCACTCATCATGACGGACAGCAAGGGTCCTGCAAAAGTGAAGTGGATTGATTGCCCGGTAGATTCACTGGACGAAGAGGTACTCAGACCTGTTTCTAACCCATTCAACAATCAAGGTGGCTTACAGTTACTGAGTGGAAACCTGGGTAAATCAGTGATTAAAGTGTCGGCTGTTGCAGAGCAACATCAGGTGGTGTCGGCACCTGCCAAAGTATTTAGTTCACAAGCCGCACTGCAAGAAGCTTATACGCGAGGCGAGCTCAACCAGGACTTTATTGCCGTTATCAAAGAGCAAGGTCCTAAGGCTAAAGGGATGCCGGAATTACACAAATTGACGCCGGTCATGGCGAGCTTGCAGGATGAGGGCTTCAAGGTTGCTATCGTGACAGACGGCCGTATGTCAGGCGCGTCAGGCAAAGTGCCTGCGGCTATCCACCTGGCTCCGGAAGCCGTTGAAGGTGGCCCGATTGCGAAAGTACGAGAAGGCGATTTGATCACATTAGACGCACCAAAAGGTGAGCTGCTACTGCATGTCAGCGACGAAGAGCTTGCCCAGCGCGAGATTGAACTAACGGAAGTTGGTCCAACCTTTGGTACAGGCCGTGAGTTATTTAGCGGCTTTAGAAATATTGTCAGCAGCGCCGATTTAGGTGCAAGTGCATTCGGCATAGAAGAATAATAGCAACTGGGAATGAGGACATTATGAGCATTAAAGAGATTTTATCAGCGGCACCGGTAGTACCCGTTATTGTTATTGATGATTTAGAAGATGCCGTGCCATTAGCGCAGGCATTATATCGCGGTGGTCTTCGCGCATTAGAGGTGACATTGCGTACGCCAGTTGCTGCACAAGCAGTAAAGGCGATGAAAGAAGCGGTACCAGAGGCCTATGTAGGCACAGGTACTGTGGTCGACAAAGCCTCGTTTGACGCTTCTGTTGAGGCTGGTGCTGACTTTATGGTGAGCCCGGGTGTCAGCTCAGAATTGCTGGCGCTGGCAAAAGAATCTGATATCCCGTTTCTGCCTGGTGCGGCGACGCCTAGCGAAGCGATGGAACTGGCAGCGCAGGGCTTTAAGTTTCTTAAGTTTTTCCCGGCAGAAGCCGCAGGTGGCACGGCAATGCTGAAATCAATCGGTGGTCCTTTACCACAGGTGACGTTTTGCCCAACAGGTGGGATCAGCTTAGCAACAGCACCCAACTATCTGGCACTGAGCAATGTAATCTGTGTTGGTGGGACCTGGATGCTCGATAAAACACTTATCGCAAACAAAGACTGGCAAGCCATCGAAGCGCTTGCTCGACAAGCAAGTGAAGTAAACTAATTTAGGGGAATAGGGTTATGATTAATATTGCAATTAATGGCTATGGCCGTATCGGTCGAAATGTACTGAGAGCACTTTACGAATCAGGTCAAAATGATCAAATCAAGATTGTCGCGATCAATGATCTGGCACCTGCACAGACTAACGCACACCTGACTCAGTTTGACTCTGTACATGGACGCTTTAACTTCCCTGTTGAATTGAAAGACAACACGCTGATCGTTGGCGAAGATAAGATCACGCTTACCCAAGAGCGTGACCCTGAGCAATTACCATGGCGTGATCTGAATGTCGACATCGTGCTTGAATGTACGGGTTTGTTTACTTCGCGTGAAACTGCAGGCAAACACATCACTGCGGGTGCAAAGAAAGTCATTGTGTCTGCGCCTGGTACGGATATGGATGCCACTGTTGTACACGGTGTGAACAGTGATGTGTTAAATGCAGACAGCACTATTATTTCGAATGCGTCTTGTACGACTAACTGTCTGGCACCTGTTGCGAAAGCACTGAACGATACCATAGGCATTGAGCAGGGCAGCATGACCACCATTCATGCATATACCAATGACCAAAACCTGTGTGATGTCTATCACAAAGATTTATATCGTGCGCGTAGCGCCACACAATCTATGATCCCGACTAAAACTGGTGCGGCTAAAGCAGTCGGTCTGGTGCTGCCTGAGCTGGCGGGTAAACTGGATGGCATGGCAGTACGTGTGCCTACCGTCAATGTCTCTGTGGTTGACCTGACCTTTATCGCTAAACGTGAAACATCTGCTGCGGAGGTCAATGAAATCCTTCAGGGGGCTGCAGAAGGTGCAATGGCAGGTATCCTCGAATATAACACTTTGCCGCTGGTATCTGTGGATTTCAATCATAACCCGGCTTCTTCAGTCTTTGATGCGACGCAGACAAAAGTGGATGGAAAATTGGTTAAAGTTATGGCCTGGTATGACAACGAGTGGGGTTTCTCAAATCGTATGCTTGATCAGGCAAAAGCATTGGCTGCGTTCCTGTAAGTAGCACGCTTAACAGCAATTTAAATTCTTGCGTCATTTTAGCCCCACACCATGTGGGGCTTTTTTGTACGCGCTTTTTAATGCAAAGCGGCGTATTTACCTTTTTTAACGCCAAAGTTGGTTTATTAGGCGCGTGGTGTTTGCACCTTAGGGTTGATTTTTATTACACTGCGCACAATTTTAATTAACGACAAAGAAATAACATGAAAGAAGGGTTTAAAGTACCTCATACGCTCATCCTGCTATTGTCTATGATGCTGGTGGCATATATTGCGACCTGGCTGGTTCCGCAAGGTTTCTTCGACACCGTCACGCTCGATAATGGCCGTCAGGCTGTGGTGCCCGGCACTTATGCACTTGCTGAAGCACAAACTCATTTAACGCCCATGGATTTTCTGGTCGCCATTCCGCGCGCATTTGCTGCTGCACAAGATGTTATTTTCTTTGTTTTCATTGTCGGTGGTGTTCTGTCAATTGCGCGTGCAACGGGTACCATTGATGCCTTGATTGGCCGCTTGCTTGAGCGATTTGGTCATAAGCCAAATATTTTGATTTTTATGGTGGTGTTTTGTTTTGCTCTGGCATCCGGCGCCATTGGGACTGCGGGCGAATATATTCCCTTTGTCCTGATTCTGGTGGGGTTGTGTAAAGCAATGCGCCTTGATGCGATGACAGCCGTGGGCATGGTCGTGGCAGGGTATGGGATTGGTTATGGTGTGTCAGCCTTTAACCCATTTACCGTGATGGTAGCGCAAAAGGTTGCTGATATTCCGGTTTACTCAGGTATTGAGCTACGTCTGGCGATTTTCCTGCCGTTCGTTTTAATTGGTTTCCATCACGTATGGAGCTATGCCAAAAAAGTACAGGCAAACCCTGAATTATCCCTGACGAAAGGCCTGCCTTGTCCGCTTGCTGGTTCAGCAGAAGCAAATTACCCGATGCTTAATAAGCGCCACCAAATGATCTTGTTTGGTCTAGTTGCTGCCATTATCACGGCTGTATGGGGTATTTCTCAAAAGGGCTGGTATCTGTATGAGCTGGGTGCGGTGTTTATCTCCTGGGGTATTTTCACAACGTTAGTGGGCCAGATTGGTGCTGACCGCGCTGCAAATGAGTTTATTGAAGGTGTGAAAGATCTGGCAAGTACTGCCATCCTGATTGGTGTTGCAAGGGGCATTGCGTTAATTATGGAAGATGGACAGATCTTGCATACCCTGGTTTACGCTATGTCGTCGCCGCTGTCACATTTAGGTGCTGAGCTGGCTGCGGTTGGTATGTTTATTATGCAAACACTGTTGAACCTGTTTATTCCTTCGGGCAGTGGTCAGGCATATGTCACTATGCCGCTAATGGCACCGGTTGGTGACATCATTGGTGTGTATCGTCAGGTTGCTGTGCTTGCATACCAGTTTGGTGATGGTTTCTCTAACATGATTATTCCAACCAACGCTGTGCTGATGGGTATCATCGGAATGGCCGGCGTACCTTATCATTTATGGTTCCGATTCTGTCTGCCGCTATTCGGCAAGTTGATGCTGGCTGCGTCAGTGGTATTGGTGCTTGCGGTTACATTTGGTTATGGTGAAGATGTACAGCCAAAAGTGAGTGCAACGACACAGGTGCAATCGTAATATCTATCTGCTCGCAGAGTATCCGCTCTGCGAGCAATCTCTTCTCTCACAGCCCAGCTCCCTCTAAACCCTCATTATCCTAATTAATGATATATGTTGTCGCTAATTCTAGCTTTCAGTTTGTTACCTACCCAGCTTGTTGTTTTTTGACGTAGCGCACAAACTAGGTTTTGGGTATTTTTGTTACCTTTTGTGTTTTTTTGTAAATACATTTTTGTATTTTTGTTCTTGACAGTGGAAAAGTTGAAGTGCTAGTAATAGATGTGAACCCAAAAAAGGAACTGTACAATGAAAATAAAGAAACAGCCTCTTGCTTGTCTTATCGCGACACTACTCAGTGTAAGTGCTTCTGCAACAACTGATCGTGACTATCAACACCGCTGGCTTGATCCAAATGGGGATCCTATGCTTGCATTGCAGTGGAACTTACTAAATTCTGGTGCACTGGCAAATACCCAGTCTGGAATTGACCTGAACTTGTGGCAGACGCATATCTGGGGTCACAAAGGACAGGATATTCTGGTAGCAGTCGTGGATTCGGGTGTTGACATGGAACATGCAGACTTAGATGCCAATACGGTAGATGACCCCTTAATTAATCCACAACCTAATGCTGGTGGCGATCATGGCACTATGGTGGCGGGGATAATTGCTGCTGTACAAAACAACATCGGGGTGCGTGGAGTTGCGCCAATGGCAAAGGTTACGGCATTTACCAATTATGGCGGAACCTTCGAAAGTCATGAGCAGTGGAAGATAAGTCATGGTTACGATGGTGACCTTTCGGATAACTCAACCACAGATCGGATCCGTATCTTTAATAAAAGTTATGGTATGAGCCCGTCGGTGAGTCTGCCCTATACTTTTTCAAAAACCATTCAGGATAGCCAGGGCAAAGATATCCTGATGTTTAGCCAGCCTGAGCAGGAAAAGGTTTATGAAGCGGTCTCTCTGTCCACTGAAGAGGATCCCCGCACTGCAGTCTACGTGCAGGCAGCCGGAAATTCATATCGGGATTCCCGCGTTCACTATTTTACAGATACTGGATTAGACTTTTTAGGTTACAGTTTTCCCGTCGGCGGTAATTATGGCTTACCCTGGACAAACGGCAACTCACTTTATACTCCTGCAAACTTCTGGAACCTGACAGTCAGTGCACTGAGTGCCGATGGTGTGTTGTCTGAGTATTCGACGGTGGGGAGTAATGTGTTTCTGACCGCCCCGGGTGGGCTTGACAGAGGTACCCCTGGTCATGCGACCACGCGTATTTCATGTGCCTGGTATCAGGAAAACTTTGATGCAAACATCGATTGTAGTGGAAGCGATGATTTTACAGTGTTTATGAATGGTACATCGTCCGCGGCACCAAATACGTCGGGCGCTATTGCGTTGCTACTTTCTGCCGCGCAGCAACAGAATCATGACCTGACACCCCGTGACATCCGTCATCTCCTGGCGCGGACGGCGACAAAAGTGGACCCGACGCGTGCCGACATCGACGTGAATGGCATTACGGCATTTGAAGGGTGGAGTACCAATGCAGCAGGGCACACATTCTCACCTTACTATGGCTTTGGTTTGATTGATGTAGATAAAGCGACAGAGCTGGTGCGCCGCTATGCAATCGAACAACTCCCTTCTGAGTTGGTTAAGACGCCCTGGTATGGGCTGAATGACGCTGTGAATGCAACCATTGTGGATGATGCCAGCCAGACGACAACAGCAAGCATTAAAGTAACCGATGACTTGTTTATAGAAGGTGTTCAGATCCGGCTAGATGCACGACACGCACGTATTTCAGATTTGAAAGTAGAGCTGGAGTCACCGAATGGTACCCGCAGTATCCTGATGTCACCCTTTAATAACCTGGTAGGGCAGCACCTGGGCTTACCAGAGCAGTCACCCGGTAGCCAGGATGGCTATACAGATCATTTGATGCTCAGTTACAAGTTTTGGGATGAGAAAGCCAATGCAGGCGATGGCCAGTGGAAGCTACATATCACAGATATGAGTAACGAAACCCGGGCTTTTGGGATCTTTGACTTCGTCAATGGGAGTCAAGTCCATCAGGTAGAGAACAACCCAGAGGCTGGTGTATTACAAGGCTGGTCTATTCGTATTCTGGGTCATAAAACGAAAGTAACGAAGAAAAAAGCGCTGTAAATTCAGCACAGTGGTTGCAGAGCAACCAGTAAACCAAAACGCCGTGTCTCATAGAGGTGCAGCGTTTTGGTTTGTGTCGTTTTAAATCGGCTAGTCTAATTTAAGCTCAAAACTACCTGTCTTCTTTGCTGGTTGACTTTCTCACCTTCGTTTACTTTGATAAGCCATTCTGTTTTCTTTGACTGGCGTATCGCCACCGTCGGAACCTCCGCCGTATGCAGTAAGGGATAGGCCCATCGTGATGTCTAATACCAATTTCACGGAGCAAAGATGACGCTCACTGTGTTAAAAATTTCTCATTTTGAATCTTTACCTAAGGTATAAATTCGCAAAATTTTGGCTAGTTATCGAACATATTTTCTCGCCTCAAAATAGAACACTTAATTAAGAAAATTGGTATAAAAAGCGCTTTTTATTGGGGAAGCATCTCATTTTGAAGCATACTGATAGCTGCTTTAAAAGCCGGAATGTTGGTGATTTTTGAGTTATGTAAACAGTAGTGATTAATGAGTGATTGTAAATAACGGGGAAGGCAGGCTACCAGCCAGTAACTGGCAGCCTGTAAGAGGTTATTTTGGTTAGAATGTTGCGCGGTAACGAACACCAAACTCGCTGGCATCATTGCTCTTGATTACCAGGATATAGTCACCGGTATTCAGGCGTGCATCATCATAACGCTCATCAAAGATGTTACGACCGTACAAAGAAATATCCCAGTTGGTGTTAGCTGGTGCGTAAGAGATATCAAAGTTTACTGTAGTACGGTCATCGATTTGAGTCATGCGGCGCGGATCTGAACTTGGCTCACCATACATGCTGTCGCGGTATGAAATATCAAAACGTGTGTTGACGGTTGCATTGTTACTCAGTTCAAATTCGTAAGATGGGCTGATAGAAGCGGTCCACTCAGGTGTGAGTGGGGCAACCGGCTTAATGCCGTTTTGCTCTTCCACATCCACATCCATGAAGCCGAAGCTTGAATGCAGGGTAAAGCGGTCTGTGACATAGTAGGTGCTTTCAAATTCGATACCGCGTGATGTCTGTTCAACAATCAGGTTGTTTGTGTCGAATCCAGAGTCCGTTACTACGTTCACCTGATATGGCAGGTCTTCATATTCGGTATTGAAAAACGCCACACTCATGCTGAAGTCGTCAGTCAATTGACCTTTAAAGCCGGTTTCATAGTTGATTGCACTGATGTTTTCACTTGCCATGAAAGCATTATTTGCACGTACAGCAGCAGCGGCATTCGGGTTGTCAAAACCGCCTTCGCCGAAGAACTGACCGATCAGGAAATACGGGCGAGCAGGGTACTGACCAGACTGATAACCAGTTTGAACCGTACCGTACCAGTTCAGACCATTTTCAAAGGTATAGTTGGCAGCTGCTTCCCATGAAATCTCATCCCAGTCTTTGCTTGATGAAATGGTGCCAACAGGGTCAAATACGTTAGTTGATGCTTCTTTTTCATCTTCTGTGTAACGCACACCACCGGTCAGACGCAGATCATCAGTCAGGTCATATCCCAGGTTGAAAAATACCGCGCGGCTGGTGGTTTCCTGATCCAACTCAAGCTTAGTTGGGCCACCGTCAAAGCTTGCTTCGTCTGAACTCTGGCGGTTGCTGCCTTCTTCATTAAACCAGTACAGACCCGTTACGAAATCCGCGCGACCCAGGTAGCCAGTTAGTTGCAGTTCAACAGACGTCTGATCAGCTTCACCACGTTCTGGATAGTGATCGAGCGCGATAGCTGTACCATCATCATCCAGGCCCGCTTTGTACTCTGAAGAGCGTTTGCTGAAGATAAACTTAGTGCCAAAATCGGCATTGATATCGTATTCGGCAGTTAATGAGATACCGTTTGCTTTGTTTGAAACGGTAGCAGTCTCTATGCTGCTGGTTGCATTATCATACGGGTCGGCGGCGACCATAGAGTTGCGCAGGCCTGCTTTATATAAACGGCCTTCCGGCATTTCATCGATTAAAACAGTAAACGGACGTGTACCACCTTCACCGTCATTGGCGTCAGCAGTCAGGACCAAACGTAGATCATCAGTGGGCGTGTATTTTACGGACATACGACCGTGGAATTCCTGATTCTCACCTACATCGTATTCAGCATTTGGCAGGTTAGTAAATTCACCCAGTCCACCGCGACGGTTAAAGCCCATATTAAAGTTGAACGCCAGCTCATCAGTCACGGCCTGGTTAGTGAACATGCTTGCTTTGATGCGGCCTCGCGTACCTGTTTCCGCGCTAACCTTAGTCACTGCTTGCTGGTCTGGCTGCTTAGTGATGATGTTAATGGCACCACCAATTGAGTTACGGCCATATAAAGTGCCCTGAGGACCACGCAGTACTTCAATACGCTCGATATTAGCAAGGTTCCAGTTTTGACCTACCTGGCGACCTAAATATACACCGTCTACATAGACACTGACACCTGGATCTGTGGTGATCAGGTGGTCTTGCAAGCCGATGCCACGAATAAATGGGTTTGCAGATGAGTTATGACCTGCAGAAAAGCCTGTGATATTCAGGTTTGGAACAAATTTGCCCACATCAGTGATGTCAGAGATACCTTGCGCATCCAGATCATCTCCTGAGAATGCACTCATAGCGATCGGTACTTCATAGATAACCTGTGAACGTTTGGTCGCGGTTACTGTGATGGCTTCGATTTTTGATTTCTCAGCTTGTGCTTCTTCTGCTAAAACGGGGGCAGATGATAAGCCGGCCATTGCCAGTGCCATGGCGGTTGCGATCGGAGTAAGATTGCGTGCTGTGGTGCTCATGTATGTTCCTCAAGTTAGAAACGGTTAATTTTAAATCTCGTGTGTGGTGGTTTCTGCGAGGGAAGTCGCCAACCGGGTTGAATTGCTATCACTGAGCTGGCTTTTGACATTTATAAAATTGACGCGCACAAAAAAGCAATCACCATATGGGGACTGCATGACTTTTATTTACAAGAATTTTAAAAATGAAAGGCCAGCAAAAGCTGCTATTCGGTTGGGCGTGCATTCTACAATGGAATGAAATAATTTTGCAATAAAACTTGGTTAAATTTTTTTATTTTGCTCTATTTTTGCATAGTATTGTCTTTGTATTCGGTAAATTTACATGAATGTACCATTCTTGTAAAAATCCTCCAAAACCAATTTTATTATGTCTAAATTTGCAATTATATTCTCTGCCCATTTTGATTTGCTCCTGTAACCTGTGCTAGCGTTGTAGTTTGGACCCGAAATAGGGTGTGACCGTCTCAGGTGCAGGAAGGAAGTATGGATTTTAAAAGTATCATGTGTGCACTGTTTGTGGTGACAGTGTGGGGGGTTAACTTTTCAGTGATCAAACTGGGGCTGGAAGAGTTGCCACCTATTTTATTCTCCGGCTTGCGCTTTTTGATTGTGGCCATTCCTGCCGTGTTTTTCATTCCCTTTCCCAGGACCTCTGTATTGCATGTACTTGGGGTGGGTTTGTTTCTCGGTGTCATCAAGTTTGGCTTGTTATTTATTGCAATGGAAAATGATGCCTCAGCAGGCATTGCCTCCTTATTACTTCAGGCACAGGTGGTGTTTACGATAGTACTGAGCGCACTGGTACTGAAAGAGCAAGCTAGTCGGTTTCAGATTGTCGGCGCCGTCATTGCATGCACTGGGTTTGGGCTGTTCTTTATGAGCCAGACTGGTAGTGTGACTTTGCTGGGGATAGCATTAATACTGTGTGCGGCCTTAAGTTGGGCAGTGTCGAATCTGATTATGAAGCAATTACAGCAAGTTAACTTATTACATTTCATGGTCTGGGTCAGTGTGGTGGTCCCTTTACCGCTGTTTGCCTTGTCCTATTATCTTGAAAACGATACGCCAATAAGCCTTGTTCTAAGCAGCAGTAGGCAGACCTGGCTGGCTTTACTTTATGTTGGGCCTGTTTCAACTTTGTTGGCATTTGCACTGTGGGGCTGGCTGCTTGGCAGGCATCGCGCTGCTGTAGTTACCCCGTTTGCGTTACTCATTCCTTTGGTTGGCATCGTGAGTGCAAACGTGATCCTAAACGAGCAGGTCGACACATTTGAGTTGATTGGTGGTGCTGTGATCCTCTGTGGTCTGACATTTTCCGTTTTAGGTGAGCGGCTATTTCAATTCTTTTCAAACACAGCGCCAGTAAAGCGAAAAGTCAGCTGACAAATTTGCCAGAGCGGGTGCAGTTAAATTGACCAGTTGTCTTTACTAATTCGAATATTACGACTTGGTGGGCGAATTTTGTTCGTCCTGTAGCAATCAGCGCTAGACAATTGGTCTAAGTCCCTTGAGTATCCCAGCTCAATGTGAAAAAATTCGACACAATTAAAATCCAGTTAACTCACATACGAGGAACACACTATGCGCATTATTTTGCTAGGCGCGCCGGGTGCAGGTAAAGGCACTCAAGCTCAATTTCTAATGGAAAAGTACGGTATTCCACAAATTTCAACAGGCGATATGCTACGCGCTGCGATCAGCGAAGGTACGCCGCTGGGTCTGGAAGCCAAAAAAGTGATGGATGCAGGTCAGCTTGTATCTGATGACATCATCATTGGCCTGGTAAAAGAGCGCGTTGCAAAAGAAGATTGTGCGAATGGTTTCCTGCTAGATGGCTTTCCACGTACTATCCCTCAGGCAGATGCAATGAAAGAAAATGGCATTGCTGTTGATCACGTTATCGAGTTCGACGTTGCTGACGAAATCATCGTAGAGCGCATGAGCGGTCGCCGCGTGCACCCGGCTTCTGGCCGTGTGTACCACGTTGTGTACAATCCACCAAAAGTGGAAGGCAAAGACGATCAGACAGGTGAAGATCTGATCATTCGTGCTGATGACACAGAAGAAACAGTGCGTAAGCGTCTTGGTATCTACCACGACCAGACTAAACCACTGGTAAGCTACTACCAGTCAGAAGCGGATGCAGGCAATACTCAGTACCACAAACTGGATGGTACTCAAGCTGTTGAAGCGGTAAGCCAGCAACTTGCTGAGCTATTAGGCTAAGTTAGCCGTTAGAGTAAATTAAAAAAGCCAGCTGTGATGCTGGCTTTTTTGTACCCAATGATCAGGCTAATGATCTAGGCTTTTGCGACAATAATTGCTCTGAGCGGAGCCGGGTAACCCTCAATGGTCTTACTGGGGTCGTTTGGATCCAGGAAGTCGGCAAGCGATTCGGTTTGCATCCACTCGGTACGTCTTTGTTCATCCAGCGAGGTCACGTCTTTGTCGACCACCTGTATGTCTTTAAAGCCAACACGTTGCAGCCACAATGTAAGCGCATCACAGCTTGGAATGAACCATACGTTGCGCATTTTTGCGTAGCGATCTGTGGGTACCAAGACGGTGTTAACATCACCTTCGATGACCAGAGTTTCAAGTACCAGTTCACCACCTGGGCGTAACTGAGCTTTCAGCTGAGCCAGGAAGTCAATGGGGGAGCGGCGATGATACAAAACACCCATTGAGAAGACCGTGTCAAAGGCTTTTAATTCGGGAAGCTGCTCTACACCCAACGGCAGCAGGTGGACATTGGGGTCCGGATTGAAGTGTTTGATCGCCTGAAACTGACTCAAAAACAGATCTGAAGGATCAATGCCCACGACAAATTCAGCCCCCGCGCCGCGCATTCGCCACAGGTGATAACCAGAGCCACAGCCGATATCTAACACATTGCGGCCATGTAACTCGCTGATATGAGGCAATAAGCGATCCCATTTCCAGTCGCTGCGCCACTCGGTGTTTATGTCGATACCATGAACATGAAAAGGGCCTTTGCGCCATGGCATCATACGTTTGAACAGATGTGTCAGCTGCTTTTGATGCCCGTCAGAAATCGGGGGTTGGCGAGTAAAAGAGACTTTGCTCTGAATATCAACCTGATCAGCAGGTAAATCAGGCAGGTTTTTTAGTACTTTTTCCCACTGTGGCCAGTCGCCATGCTGCGCTTCTTTTTGCCAATGAGACAGCTGAGCCGGCAATGTTTCCAGCCAGTGACTGAGTGGGCTTTTTGCAATGGCGGCGTAAAAATCGGTAAACCAGGAATTCATAGTCTCTCTCTTATTTAATCGCAATCATGGAGCAGAAGTTAAAGCACTGATACCACACCTGGGTGTGAGCGAACCCAATCTGCTCGAGGCGATTTCTGTGGGCGCTCAGGCTGTCAGTACGCATCACGTTTTCAATTGCGGTACGTTTTTGGCTGATCTCCAGTTCTGAATAGCCATTGTGTCGCTTGAAGTCATGGTGAAGATCAATCAGCAGATTGTCTTTGATATCATTTTCGCCTTTGATCTTCTCTGAGAGCAACAAGACACCGCCAGGCTTAAGTCCCTGGTATATCTTTTCCAGTACTATGGCTCTTTGGTCCTGAGGAATGAACTGTAAAGTAAAGTTCATAGCAACTACGCTGGCGTTGTCGATCGCTAATTCGTTGATGTCGCCCAGTTGCACATCTACCGGGACATCGGACTTAAAGCCCTTAAGATGCATCTGACAGCGCTCAACCATAGGCAAAGAGTTGTCTACAGCGATAATACGGCAATTCTCTTTGTCGATATTACGGCGCATACTCAGGGTTACTGCGCCCAGTGAGCAGCCCAAATCATATAGATTTGAGTTACTCTGGGCATACTGTCCTGCCAGTTTGCCCATGGTACTGACTATGGTGGCATAACCCGGCACTGAGCGCTGGATCATGTCCGGAAATACTTCTACAACGTTTGCGTCGAAGGTGAAGTCTCTGACTTCTTGCTCTGTGGCATATATACTGTCTTTGCCCGTCACACTGCTAGTCCAATTTGTCTTAGAAAAAAATAATCATGCTATTTTAGCATTTTATACTAGATAGTCAGTGATAAATTGAGTAGCTTGGCTAGTATTAACAATAAGAAGTAAGTTAGAGAACCAACATGGCGAAAAATAAAGTGATCAGCACAGAAGATATCCTATCCACACTTTGTCACTCAGTGACTGAGGTTTTGTCCTCGGCCAGTGGCAATCAGATTGCCTATTCGGCAATGGTACAGAAGATCACCCGTACCTGTATGCGTCCAGATATTGGTTGTTTTGTCCTGTTTGATGGCGGTTTTACTGGTCTGGTTGTGACCAACTTTACTGCCCAGGCTGCAATGGAAGTGTATCAGGACTACATGCGTTCAATGGGTATGCCGGAAAGTGAAATTGCACAAAGCCATTTGTCAGACGATGTATCCAATGTGATGGGGGAACTGATGAACCAGATCGTTGGTGACTTCACCAGCAAAGTGCGTGAGCAACTTCATACCTCTATCACACAGAACCAGCCTAAAATGATGGCGATCAACAAGCAGGTTCAGATATCGGTTGATACGACCATGGATAGACCACAGGCACGCCGCGTGACCTTCACCACACAGGGCCAGAATATATTCTATCTGGAGCTGGCAATGGACAAGACGGAGTTTATCAAGCTACACGATTACGATATCACAGAAGCGGTGGACCCAGATGATATCATCGCCAGTCAGAGATCGAAAAAGGCAGAACCTGCGAAAAAAGCCGAGTCGCCAGCAGAAGATGTGGCAGACGATGACTTTATGGCCGACCTTGGGCTTTAACGAGTAACACCTTGCCTTTTCTGGGCAACAGGCCTCGTTTAATCTACCGCAGCGCTGCCTGAAAAGGCTTGCTGCGGCACATAAGGCTCAAGCAAAGAGTGGGCTTTTTCAAACTCATACTGAGTGATCAGCGTTTTTAACTCATCTAATACATCGGTCGGCAATGGTGCGTCGGCGTGCAGTGATGCGACTAACTCAGTGGCACATGAGTCATACTCTCTCAGCGCCTTAGCAAGCGCGACCAAAGGTGCTTCTGACGGTTTTGGGTGAGTGTCTGAGATACTGTTCGCAGCTGCTTTTTGAGCGTGTGTTATGCCAGATTCAATATGATGTGTAACCTGGACATGACAGTCTCTGATGTAATCCAGCAAATTGTCTATTTGTGTCCCATCTAAACGAGTGTCCTTAAGCTGAGATTCTAATTCAGCGCATTGACCCGTCAGGTAGGTCATTGATAAGTTGGCGCTTGCGCCTTTCAGTGCGTGGAGTATATGTTCGGCAAGCTCCGTGTTGCCTATGGTGATGGCCTGTTTGAGGTTGATAAGTTCTTCTATCTGTTGTTTAACAAACTTCTCAAGCAGTGAAAAATAAACCTCCCGGTTTCCAGCTGCCCGGTTAATACCGGCTTCAATATCTATTCCTTCAAATGTATATGCTTCCGTTTCAGAGTCTTGCTCCAGAGAGTCCTGACGCTGTTCCGGGACTTGTAATGAACTAACATCACCTGCCTCTTGTTTTTGGGTGTGGGCCAGGATGGTTGCAACCATATTCTCAACATCGATTGGTTTTGCAATGTGACCCACCATCCCCGCGTCCAGACAAGTTTGAATATCATCTTGCATGGCGTTGGCCGTCATGGCCAGAATGGGAGGCTGGATTGTGTTGGTAAGTTTACTGATTGCACGTGTGGCCTGGAGTCCATCCATGACCGGCATTTGCATGTCCATCAGCACAATATCAAATGTGCTACTCTGTACCGCATTAAGCGCCTCCTGACCATTGTTGGCAACCGCCACGGTTGCGCCATGAAAAGATAAGATCTCAACCGCAATCTCCTGATTGACAGGCTGATCTTCGGCCACCAATATGGTTAATCCGGATAGCCTGTTATCCTGGGCTGGACAACTCGTATTGAGCTGTTGTGGTTGAGGTGCCAGGCAGGCTTGTAAGCAATCGAATACGCTTGATGGGTTAATGGGTTTCAATAGAATACTGGAGATAATTTGTTTTTGTTCTTCTTTCAGGCCTAGTTCTCGTCCATAGGCGGTGACCAGAGCATATTGACTTGCCGGAGACTGGCTATGTAACTCCATAATGGTATCAATGCCGTCTTTTTGCGGCATGTGCCAGTCAATAAACGCAATATCAAAGTGCGGCTGTTGATTCCGTACGTACTCGATGCAGGCGTCACCGGAAGAGAATAGCTTAGAAGCGATACCAAACTTTTTCAGCATTGCAGCCATTACTTCACGTGCCAGGGCATTGTCATCTACTATCAGTGCCATTTTATCTTTGAAGTGTTCAGAAGGCTGACTCACAAGACGGCTAGGGGTTGCGAAGGGGAGCGGCAAGGTAAAGTAGAATGTAGACCCTTTACCCAGTTCGCTCTCGACAAAAATTTCGCCACCCATTAGCTTTACCAGATGTTGTGAAATCGTCAGCCCCAGGCCCGTGCCGCCGTATTTACGGGTAATAGAGGTATCAGCCTGCGCAAACGATTGGAATAATCGGGTTTGTTGCTCCAGGCTTAATCCTATTCCGGTATCAATGACACTGAAAAGCAGCCGGGCACTTTGCTCATCCTCACTCTGATAGCTGATATTGATGGTAACATGGCCTTGCTCCGTAAATTTCACAGCATTGCCGGCCAGGTTAATCAGCACCTGACTGATACGCAGAGGATCGCCGATATAGTCATTGCTCACATCCGGATGAACATCAAAAATCAACTCAAGTTGCTTTTCATCTGCCTTTAATCCGACGATGGTTGCTACATTATCCAGGACCTTATCAAGTTGAAAATGGGTTGATTCAATTTCGACTTTACCCGCTTCGATCTTCGAGAAATCCAGGATGTCATTCAGGAGTTTTAGCAGCTGCTTAGCGGCATTGTCGATTTTTTCAACATAACTACGCTGTTTGATATCAAGCTGTGTATTCAGAGCCAGATGCGCCATACCTATAATGGCGTTCATGGGGGAGCGAATTTCGTGGCTCATATTAGCAAGAAACTCACTTTTTACTTTGGCATTTTTGTCAGCAAGCTCCTTGGCTGCCAGCATGTTGCGCTCCAGCTCATTGCGCTCAGTCATGTCTAAAAAGGTGCCTACCACACCGCCAACTTCTTTATACCCATCAAAGAAGGGGGCTTCATGAACGATGAGTTCTCGAGACTCCTGCTGACCATTTTTCAGCGTAAGCTCAAACTGATGTTGCGCCTGCTGCTCTATTGTGAAGCGCGACTTTTGCTCCAGATAACCTGTGGTGTAGACATCAAACACGTCCTGTATGCGCATACCGGTCACTTCGGCCTCAAACAGATCCAGAAAATCCAGAAATGCCCGGTTAACACCTAAAAAGGTGCCTTGAATATCCCGGTAGTAAGTGGGATTAGGAATGGCATTCAGAATGTGCAGCATCATTTCAAGATGTTGAGACAGGGCTGTTTCAGCGGCAAGCTGCTGTTGCGCATTCTCACAAAGCTGTATCTGGATAGCGAGGTCCTCGCACAGCTGTTGAATGCTGCTTTGTTGCTCAAAGTCAAAGTGTTCAACACTGGCAATATACAATGCACCTCTGAGCTGATTGTTGACCAGTAGGGGATACAGTGCCGCACTTTTTATTGAAATGACTACGGCGCCCGCTTTTACTTCAAAGGCAGTATTGCCTGCATCCAGACTTTGTCGTGTTAATGTCCGGCATAATTGCGTGTATTGGATACCTAGGTTATCCAAACAGGGGGGGCAGCCAATGGTTTGTATTGGTATCAGTGTATTTTCATCCGTATTGCAAATTGCCACACTGGGGGCTGCATAATGGGTGGCGAAAAATTCCAGAGCAAAGCGCCGCAGCTCATCCGGATCACGGCTATGTCTGATCCCCTGGTTAAACATTTCTCGCAATTTAGCGATTTCTATTCGATTGTGAAGTTTGTCATGCATCTGGCCAACAACATTTGCCAGTCCACTGAGCTCAGCTCCAAGTTGTTCAGGGAGTTGTAACTGTGCGTTGCCTGTTTGGTTGGCATTGTGTAAAGCCTGATAAAGCCTTTGCAGCGGCTCGAATAACCCGAAGTTGCTCCACCACGCTGCCAATATCGTGGCTGCGCTAATTAGTACAACGCCCCATACAATGAGTGTTTTGAATTGCACAAAAATATGCTCTTTGTCAGCACGCAATTGCTGGCTCTGTTGCATGAATAGCCCATTTAATTGTGCTAGTTCGGCCATTATATGCTGCAGCTCTGAGTGATAATTCGCCAGGTTAAACGCTGCAACGACAAAACCTGGCTGGTTGAGTTCAGTCTGGGTCTGAACAAAAAGTTGCCTGAGATCACTATGCAAGGTTGCTAGCTGAGCTGCTGAGGATTCAACAGGCAGAGTCGAGATGGCCTGGAACAGGCTGACTGGCTGTTGAACTGCCTGCTTGAAAGCTGCAGAGCCCAGTTTACCAGTGATGACCGGCAGCTCGGACGTACTGAAGTTGGCCAGTTTTTCGAGTTGATCCGACTGCGAACTATTCAGGTATTGAGCAAGTTGCATGTTGTGGTTTTGCGCATGTGCTGTGAGGCTGGATGACACAGTACTAAGGGTAGTAAGATTGTCTAGCTTTTCATTAATGGGCGCTATTTTGGCAAAATTAAGAAGGAGTAATAACGCTGCAATAAACAACAACGACAGTATCACCGAATAAACGATATTTACTCTGAATCTTACACCCATATATGCGCCACACCGTTGAGTTTACTAACATAGTAACCATAGTCGCGTGCGGGCATTTCTCAAGCTATGCTTACTGAAAGTGTGCAAAAGCAATGAGGAGGATAAAGGAATGGCCGACATTTTGGTGGTTGATGATGTTGCTGAAAACCTGCATATGCTGCAATTGATCCTACGTCAGCAAGGACATACGGTGCTGGCGGCGATAAATGCTGAGATAGCCTTAAACATTATTAAGCGTAAACCACCTGAACTGGTGATCACGGACATAAAAATGCCAGGTACTTCGGGCATTGAACTTTGTAAGATACTGAAGACGGAAAAACACACCAGTCATATCCCGGTCATTTTTGTCAGCGTCCACAGTGACACCGACTGGATAGTCGAAGCACTGCATGCAGGCGGCAACGACTATATAACCAAGCCTTTTATTCCAGCCGAAATCCTCGCCAGAGTTGATACCCAAATAAAACTGCTGGATGCACAAAAAAGTGCTGTTAAACAACAGCTTTCTCAGGTTATGAACGAAATGGTCATAGGCGTTGCCCATGAAATTAATACGCCACTGGGCACGGCCATTACCGCGGTGAGCCATTGCTCTGATACGGTGCATAAGCTCATGCTAGATTTGCAAGCAAACAGGGCCGACCCCGAAGTATTTGCAGATAAGCTGGCACAATGTGACACCAGCCTGGCGTTAAGCCAGAAAAACCTGACTCGGGTGGCAAAATTTGTCTCTATGGTGAAACAGATTGCCCGGGTTGAGTGCCCGGTGTCACCCACTCGAGTGAGTCTGGTCGACCTTGCTAATAAAGTGCATAGTGCCTGGTCGGACAAACCCGTCAATGTGCATGTTGACGTCAATGAGGAGCAGGTAGCTTTGTTTGATGGTGGGTTAGTGGCATCGGTATTAGATACTTTGATTGCTAACTCTTTGTCTCATGGTCGCCAGGAGGGGGCACTTCAGGTGAATATAGTGTTCTCAATAGAGAATGGGCTGCTGGGTATCAGCTGTTTAGATAATGGCTTAGGGTTGGATGGGATTTCGGAAGAAGACATGCTCAAACCATTTGTAACGACAAAAAGAGGTAACACTGGCCATGTGGGACTGAGTGCCTCGGTGGCGGCGAATTTGATCGTGAATGCTTTGGATGGCACGTACAGTGTGCGCAATCATCAGGATGGTCTGGAGTGGCAAATATCTTTACCTGTGGATGCAGTTTGATCTGAGTCAATCAGCGTGGGTATTGATGGTGTGGGCGGACATAAGTCCTTATCTGCGGCGGTGTATTTCTCTAAGCTCGCGAGCAAGATTTTATCTTAATTCAAAAAGTTAATTTTCAATGTTCGAGTTGCAGTTAATTTTTTGAATTTAAGTCACGTTAATATATCGGTGGAACCATTATGCAACAGCTACCTACAGTTGACTATCAAGCGCCTGACGCGTCGAAACAATTTGTTGAATCTCTACGCTCAACGGGCTTTGGTGTACTAAAGAACCACCCAATTCCTCAGGAACTGGTTGAGTCTATCTATAAAAACTGGCAAGAATTCTTTAACTCAGAAGAAAAGCATGCGTTTTTATTTAATAAGGAAACACAAGACGGTTACTTTCCGCCTGACGTATCTGAAGTTGCAAAGGGCTTCACAATTAAAGATATTAAAGAGTACTTCCACGTTTATCCAAAAGGCCGTGTACCGGCACAGTTGGATGCAGAAATTCGTGAGTACTACCGTCTGGCAAATGAATTTGCGGCGCAGCTACTAAGCTGGGTTCAGGCCGAAGCGCCTGAGGACGTGCGTGCTAAGTTCTCGATTGATCTAAAAGACATGATCAAAGAGTCTGAGCAAACGCTACTGCGTGTGTTACACTATCCGCCGATGACAGGTGACGAAGAACCTGGCGCTATCCGTGCAGCAGCGCATGGCGATATCAACTTGCTGACGGTATTGCCTGCAGCTAATGAACCAGGCCTGCAAGTACAAAGACAAGATGGCAGCTGGCTGGACGTGCCGTGCGATTTTGGCAACCTGATCATTAACATTGGTGACATGTTACAAGAAGCATCTGGTGGTTACTTCCCGTCTACTATTCACCGTGTGATCAACCCAACGGGTAAAGCCAGTGATAAGTCGCGCATCTCATTGCCACTTTTCCTGCATCCGCGTCCGGATGTAGTACTGTCTGAGCGCTATACAGCAGATAGCTATCTGCAAGAGCGCCTTCAGGAGCTAGGTGTAAAATAATCCTAACCAGCTTATCCGAGAGGGTGTATAACCGACGGGTATGAGCTGAGCCTGACAGGCATATCAAACGGCGCGAAAGCGCCGTTTTGCATTTCGAAATATACCCATGTACTAACCTTGCATTGTTCGGTCCTCAAAAAGAGAGAGTTGGCTTGTCGCGAGCGGTGTTAAAATTTCTCATTGTACTTGTGGTGATTTCACAGTCTTGAGATTGACGGCTCCATTCATTAAACGGGTATTAAATCAAGCTGATGCTCTGTTCCTGAAAATTACGGATTTTGTCGCAAAAAAAGGACAATATTCAGTTCCTTGCAAAAATTTTTCTGACAATTAAGCAAAAGTATGCAATATTAAAATTTTTCACACTGCGAAAAAATAATAAAAAACTTAATGACAACGCTGTCATTTGTTGTGTAACATCAAATCAACATGACTGAATACCGGTTGCCTTTGAATGAGGAGGCACCAATCACAACTTTTAGGGGTCGCTACATGATGGCTAAACAGGTTGAACATGACCAGTTATATATAGGTATCGATGGTGGAGGGACGAAATGTCGCGCCACCATATACTCTGCAATACATGGCGTACTAGGCACTGGTCTTGGCGGTCCTGCGAACCCGCTGCACGGATTTGAAAGAACCTTAGAGTCAATCATGGTTTCTACTCAACTGGCATTACAGGACGCAGGACTCAGAGTAGAGCAGGTACATGAACTCTACGCAGGTTTAGGCCTTGCAGGCGTCAACTTACCTAGCTTATATGACAAAATTATGCGCTGGGATCACCCGTTTAAACAGATGTTTCTGACCACCGATTTGCATACAGCCTGTATTGGTGCACATGAAGGTGAAGATGGTGCTGTGATTATCACTGGAACTGGCTCTTGTGGCTTTGTGCTGGTGGATGGTAAAAGTGCCAATTATGGTGGACATGGCTTTGCTCAGGGAGACATTGGCAGTGGTTCCTGGATGGGACTGGAAGCGGTTAAGGCTGTACTGTTGGACTTAGACGGGTTAGGACCAAACACGGCGTTGTCACAGGTTTTCTTACAGCATTTTAATACCAATACTGCAATGGGCATTGCTGAGCAAATGGCAGGGCAGCCCTCAAGCAGTTATGCCAAACTGGCGCGCTATGTATTGGATGCGGCGAAAAGTGGGGACACGCTTGCGCTGGAGATTGTTAAAACGGGTGCTGATTATGTCAGTCGCCTTGCCCGCAAGCTCCTGGAGAATAATCCGCCCAGATTATCAATGATTGGTGGTTTATCTGAGCCGCTTAGCCAATGGTTAGACCCGGAAGTGGCAGACCAAGTAGAGCTGCCAAAGCAGCCGCCTGAAATGGGGGCTATTTACTTCGCCATGCAAAGCATTCAACGTCAATCGGAGCATTTGGTATAAAATATGAACAGATTTTTGGCCAGCCGTTTGTTTGACGGCACACAATTTAAAAACGATGTTGAGTTTGTTGTCGACAATGGCAAACTTCGATTTGAATCGCATCCGTCGGGGAGTGACGTGACGCGACTTGAAGGCATTACCGCACCAGGTTTTATCGACGTTCAGGTTAATGGCGGCGGAGGTGGCTTTTTAAATGCTGACCCGACGTTATCGTGTCTGACGACCATAGTTACAGCACATGCGCAGTTTGGTTCAACTGCTTTAATGCCAACGTTGATCACTGATCAGGTTGCCGTGATGGAGCAAGCCGCAGATGCGATTGCTGAGGCCATTGCCCGTAAAGAACCAGGTGTTGCAGGCGTGCACTTTGAAGGTCCACACCTGTCGCACCCAAAGAAGGGCACGCACAGCGAGCAGTTTATTCGCCCTATCTCTGAGCGTGAATTTGCTATTTACGCTCGTACAGATTTAGGGATCAAAATGGTCACACTGGCTCCGGAAACTGTGCCTTTGAGTGACATCAAGCGTCTGGTTGAACTGGGCGTGAAAGTGTCGATTGGTCATTCTAACGCTGATTTTGAAACCACCATGGCAGCACTGGAAGCTGGGGCTGATGGCTTTACTCATTTGTTTAATGCCATGTCGGCATATACCTCACGTGAGCCTGGTGTCGTAGGTGCGGCATTGTGGGAAGACAACGCCTGGTGTGGCCTGATCGTAGATGGTCATCATGTGCATCCTGCATCGGCAAAGCTGGCGATCCGAAGCAAACAACGCGGTAAGATCATGCTGGTAACGGATGCTATGCCACCAGTGGGCACGGATGATCAGGAGTTCGACTTTTTTGATGGTCGTAAGGTGATCCGCACGGGTGACAGGTTGAATTCGACCACAGGCGAATTAGCAGGCAGTGTCTTGGACATGGCCGGTGCGGTGCGCAATAGTGTTAATACGCTTGACGTTACCTTGTCAGAAGCGCTGCGTATGGCTTCTTTGTACCCGGCACAGTATTTGGGTTTGGCAACTAAAGGGCGTCTTATTGATGACGCCGATGCCGATTTTATTGTGCTCGATGATGATCTTCATGTGTTGCAGACTTTTATTAACGGGCAACGCGTATAATTTTCCCTGGGTAAAAAACCCCGCTGCAGTTTAGCGGGGATTTTTTGTTTGTGTAGGTAGTAACTATGTCAAATAATAAGAAAAGACTGGCATCACTCGATGCTCTGCGCGGTATGGATATGTTCTGGATCCTCGGTGGTCAGTCCATATTTGCCGCATTGTTTGTATTAACCGGCTGGCAGGGGTGGAAGATATTTGAAGCCCAAACGCTCCACAGTGCCTGGCATGGTTTTACCTTTTACGACTTGATATTTCCCTTGTTTATCTTTTTGTCAGGCGTAGCAATGGGGCTCAGACCCAAGCGCATTGACCACCTGCCAATGGCAGAGCGCAAACCCATATACATAAAGGCGATTAAGCGACTCGGCTTATTATGCCTGTTTGGGGTGTTATATAATCATGGCTGGGGAACAGGTATACCTGCCGATCTCGGTGAGATCCGTTATGCCAGTGTGCTCGGACGGATTGCTATAGCCTGGTTTTTCTGTGCGATGCTGGTATGGCATTGTAGTCTGAAGACCACAGCTTTGACCGGCGTGGGCATTTTGCTGGCCTACTGGTTGCTACTTTGCTTTATTCCGGTCCCTGGAGGCAGTGCCGGTGAACTCACACCGGCAGGCAGCTGGAATGCCTGGGTCGATCAGGCATTGTTACCCGGGATTACCTATCAAAACCGTCCAGTTGATCCGGAGGGGATTTTGTCTAGTTTCCCTGCCATCGTTAATGCGATAGCGGGCGTGTTTGCAGGTCAGCTGATAGCTCAATCGGATAAACTCGGCCAGTGGCAGGTAGCAGGGCGTTTGTTTGCCGCAGGTATCGTCAGCCTGGCGTTAGGCTGGCTGTGGGATTTACAATTTCCTGTTAACAAAGAGCTATGGACGAGTTCTTTTGTGCTGGTCACAGTGGGCTGGAGCGCGATTTTTCTTGCCGTTTTCTTTACGCTGGTAGATATCCTTAATGGCCAAAAACTGGCTTATCCATTCGTGATCATCGGCGCCAACTCTATCATTATTTATCTGGCGTCGAGCCTGGTCGACTGGGCCTTTATTAGCCGCAGTGTGTTTGGCGGTATCATTAATGCTGTGCCAGCGCACTGGCAGGCATTGCTCAGTGTCTGTGCTTTGCTGGCGGTTCAGCTTCTGGTATTACACTGGATGTACAAGCGTAAGATCATTGTTAGTGTGTAATAGCGCAAACATACTAACTCCGATATTTAGTTAGCAAACTCAAAATGGCCCGTTGTAAGGGCCATTTTTATTTGGCTATAAAAAAAGTACATTTTTTTATCACTTTTACTTTACAAGCGCGCTTTTTTCTCTAATAATGACAGCGTTGTCATAATGGTAATAACCTAAACAGTGTATCCCAGTTAGGTTTTGATCTGACCTTGTTTTGATTGCACGCAAAGCAAGGTTCAGATCCCATTTTTCCTGTTTGTTCACAACCTTGAGCCTTACATTATGCAAATAGTAA
The DNA here is from genome assembly GCF_030125445.1 of Pseudoalteromonas ardens. Lineage (NCBI taxonomy): Bacteria > Pseudomonadati > Pseudomonadota > Gammaproteobacteria > Alteromonadales > Pseudoalteromonadaceae > Pseudoalteromonas > Pseudoalteromonas ardens. The sequence continues at coordinate 47,395 of NZ_JASJUV010000008.1, read as the reverse complement.
TTCTAAAAAACGCAGCAGAAGTTGCGGCATATGGTGCCGATATTTTCACTCAACAGTTAGCACGTAACGCAGGCTCTGTACTGGGACTTGCCACAGGGTCAACGCCCGTTGCTTTGTATCAGGAACTTATCCGTCGTAACGAAGCGGGCTCGGTGAGCTTCAGCAAAGCAAAAACGTTTAATCTGGATGAATACCTTGGATTGGATGGTGAGCACCCGCAAAGCTATCGCTATTTTATGAATGAACAGCTGTTCAATCACGTAGACATTAACAAAGATAATACGCATGTTCCGCCGGGTGATGCTAAAAACCCAATTGAAGCGTGTAAAGAATATGAAGCACAAATCAACGCAGCGGGCGGTATTGACGTTCAGCTCTTGGGAATAGGCCGTAATGGTCACATCGGCTTCAATGAGCCTTCTTCAGGCTTGACGTCACGTACTCGGGTGAAAACCCTGACTAAGGCAACCATCGACGATAACGCGCGTTTCTTTGCGGCCGACGAATACCAGCCTCATCTATCGATCACTATGGGGATCGGGACTATCTTAGACGCTCGCAAGGTTGTGTTGCTTGCGACTGGCGAAAACAAAGCGGATGCTGTACATGCCATGATAGAAGGGCCGTTAACAGCAGCGTGTCCTGCATCGGCACTGCAAATGCACCGTCACGCCGTTATCGTGCTAGATGAAGGCGCAGCCAGCAAACTAAAAGACATCGAATTCTACAAGCACATTGAAGCTGAAAACCAAAAGCTTCAGGAATATCTTGCCTCTCTGTAGTGTGATTTCACACTGTAGTTCAAGCCCGTAAGGGCTTTTTTTTTGCCGCAAAGCTATTGGCATTCGGCCCAGCTATGTTAGCGTGTCGACAAAGAACAAGAAAAGGATGAACGTCGTGCTGCACTACACGCAAATGAACCTGGATCGGGCCTCGGCTGAACGTAAAGATCCCAACTGGTTGTTGGGCCAATATGGTGAGAAAAGTCGCTGGTTATTGGTGTGGAATAATAAAAACCTGATTGTGAGCGAAAAGCGTGAATTGGCGCTGTTATCTCAGTCTCAGATTGCCACACTCGACCGTGCAGAAGCGGTTTTTTTAGGTATTGACGATACCCATAGTTATTTTGCACTTGATGTGAGCGAAGTTGAGCAAGAGCTGCTTCAGGGTTGTATTGATGTCAGCTTCGAAGAACATACCGATAATCAGGCCTTTCATTTCGAAGACATGCGGACCATAGGTCCAAAGCTGGATGTTGAGCTGGCCTCTGTGGGCGTGTTGGCGCGAGGATTATGTTACTGGCATAAAACGCACCGCTTTTGTGGCCGCTGTGGCAACCCAAATCGTTCTGTTGAAGCCGGACATGCACGCTTGTGTAATGATCCTGAATGTCGCCATATGACGTTTCCGCGTACCGATCCTGCCGTGATTATGCTGGTCTCGCATACCTTCCCCGATGGGGTTGAGCGTTGTTTGCTTGGTCGTCAGGCGCAGTGGCCAGAAGGCGTGTATTCAACCTTAGCTGGGTTTGTTGACCCGGGTGAAACGCTTGAGCGAGCCGTGATCCGTGAAGTGAAAGAGGAAGCTGGGGTTGATGTTGATGAGGTACGCTACCTGGCTTCGCAGCCCTGGCCATTTCCGTCGTCTATTATGCTAGGCTTTATTGCAACAGCAAAAAGTACCGAAATCTTTGTTGAACAGGATGAACTGGAGCAGGCACACTGGTTTTCCCGGGAAGATCTCGACGGTTTTGCTGAGTGGGGAGACGATGCGCCGGGATACAAACTTACCCGAAAAGACTCTATCTCCCGATATCTGATTGAATACTGGCGTCAGCAATGATGCACCTAGTCCAAAATTGAGCACTTTATGAAGAAGAATACCAAACTGGTGGCTGTAGGCCGCAAATCCCAGTACACCAAAGGCGTTGTTAACCCGGTTGTACAAAGGGCGTCAACCGTCGTTTTTGATTCCGTTGCTGATATGCAGGAAGCCATTTCCGAGCGCGGCAAACGAACCTTGTTCTACGGGCGTCGTGGCACCAATACCCATTTTGCATTGCAAGACGCCATTATGGAGCTGGAAAATGGCGCGGGTTGTGCGCTGTATCCGTCAGGCGCTGCTGCAATTTCACAAGCTTTGTTGTCATTTTTGAAAACCGGTGACCACCTGTTAATGGTGGACACTGCGTATGAACCAACGCGCGATTTTTGTGACAAGATCCTTTCAGGACTTGGCATCACAACAACGTATTATGATCCATTGGTTGGCGCAGATATCGAGTCTCTGATCCAGGACAACACCAAAGTTTTGTTCCTGGAATCTCCGGGCTCTATCACGATGGAAGTGCAAGACGTGCCAAGCCTGGTTAAAGTGGCCAAGGCAAAGGGCCTCATTACTATGCTGGATAACACCTATGGCAATGGCTGGCATTATCGCCCGCTTGAGCATGGGGTCGATATCAGTATTCAGGCTGCCACCAAGTATATTGTTGGTCATTCAGATGTCATGATGGGTGTGGCTGTTGCTAACGAAACCCTGTGGCCAACACTGCGCGAGAATTCCTATCTGTTGGGGCAGTGTACCTCGGCAGACGATGCTTATCTGGCATTACGCGGCTTGCGAACTATGCCGGTGCGTTTACAGCAGCATGAGAAGTCTGCATTGCAGGTTGCAAATTGGCTGGCGGGCCACCCGCTGGTTGATCACGTGCGTCACCCGGCCTTAAAAAGTTGTCCCGGGCATGAGTTTTTTAAACGGGACTTTAGCGGCAGTAATGGGTTGTTCTCTGTTGTCATGAAACAGGGACATCGTAAAGCCATTAACCGTTTCCTGGATAGTCTGCATCATTTTAAAATGGGCTTTTCCTGGGGCGGCTTTGAGAGCCTGGTAACGGCTAACGCTAGCATGGCGCCATTGCGAAGCACTACCGGCTGGCAGCATGGCCCGGTGATCCGTTTACATATCGGTCTGGAAGATGTGGAAGACCTGATTGCCGATCTGGAGCAAGCGCTTAAGGTTTATCAGGAAAGCTTGTAACGGAAGAGGGCGGTGATAAATCACCGCCTTTTTAACAGGCTAGCTTAGAGGCTCTGAGCGTAGTGGTAGAGCGCTTTGAGTACTGCCAAATTCTTCTCATTCCCTTCATGTTCGTACACCAGGTTTTCCAGCGTGATCATAAAGTCCTGAGCATTAATAGACGGATTATCTTCGCCATGCATTAGTTTGTTCTGACAGTATTTACGCCACTGGTCTAATTCGTTTTCAGAGAGACTCTCCGGCCAGTTTCTGGCGCGATAACGAAACAGCAGGGTGTGGAACTTAGGATCTTCGAATTCCAGCGCCAGCGACCCTAATTCATGAGGCGGTGCACTGCGCACAATGGCCAGTTTGGCTTTGTCTGCTTTACTGATAAAGCCGTTATATAGCTGATAGTCGGGGTTGGTGGTGTCGCTAAAGTCGCCCTGATCGTTAAACACTTCAGCCACCTTGTTGCGCAGCTCAGGATTTGATTTCAGCACTTTTAGATTTTCCAGGCACTGTTCACGGTCAATGCCCAGGCGCGCTGCGTTCTCCGGCAACAGCGTTTTAGCCGGAGCTAATATCGGACATTTGTTCAGGTGAACCAGTTTCAGACCAACCGGCAGCTCATCTTCGCCTAAGTCACTGTGCTTGGTATATAAGCGTGCCCGCAACTCTTCTACCGACAGGTCCAGCAGGACCTGCGGATCGTTGGTCAGGTTAAAACACACGACGGCATTTTTATTGACCGGATGAAAGCTCATGGGTGCAATCCAGCTGGTGCAACCCTGAGTGGCCGGAATGCGTGAAGACGTATGTACCAGCGGCTGCATATTAAACACATCAATCAGATCGGCCAGTGCTTTTTTACCGCGCAGTGAGAAGAAAAACTGATACAGCTTTGGCTGTTTTTCTTTGATCAATTTGGCCAGCGCAATGGTTGCGGTGACATCGCTCAGTGCATCGTGCGCATCCGCGTGTTCAATGCCATTAGCTTTGGTGAGATCTTCCAGGCGAAAGCTTGGCGTGCCATCGTCTTTTTCTGGCCATACAATGCCTTCAGGGCGCAGGGCATAACAGGCGCGCACTAAATCTATGATATCCCAGCGGCTGTTTCCATTTTGCCACTCGCGCTCATAAGGGTCATAAAAGTTACGATACAGGCTGTAACGGGTCACCTCATCATCAAACCGAATGCTATTATACCCAGCGACACAGGTATTGGGCTTACTGAATTCGGTGTGAATTTTCGCCATAAACTCACTTTCCGGTAAACCATGCTTAAGCGCATGTTGCGGCGTGATCCCGGTCACCAGACACGCCTCCGGCTGAGGCAAATAATCCGCCGCAGGGCGACAATATTCAATCAGTGGTTCACCAATGATATTTAAGTCCAGGTCAGTGCGGATCCCGGCAAACTGACTCGGCCGGTCTTTTTGCGGGCTGGCACCCCAGGTTTCATAATCGTGCCAGTAAATTGTCGGGATATTATCAGTTATTTCTTGTGTCGCCATCAGGCTATAAATCCTATCTTAATCAACCTGTTATTCTTATTAAGCTCAGCAGGCTGCTATTCAGAGTTTGCTGTTTTTAAGCCTAAGTGTGTATATCACTGTGTATACTGCACTCAATCAGTGTGTATACAACTGCGTATTCAGCCAGGGTCCAATACAAACTCAAAAGTCTGGAAATCTAAGTCGTTGCGCCATTGTCTCATAGTGATGGGATGAGAGTAAACGGAAGAGGCCGGGTGCGTTCTTTAATGCTGAGATGTCAAAAGTTTCATGCCTGCTGCAGCTCCACCATAAACTGCAAAATATTTGTTCAACACCTGGAAAACTGCAGGAAAATGCAGAGCCAGTAAATGAAGGAGTTACAGACACAATAATCTATCTAAGCGCCGGTTTTGAACGTTAACCTTGGTGTGTCTAAACTTATGGAAGCTATGGCAAAGCATGTGACAGGGCTGTTGAGGTCATGTGTTCTTATTGCTTACTTTTAATCAGTGACCGTTTCAGTTCCTTGTGAACCGGTAGCTCTGGAGGCTTGATGACGCGTAACCGTTCTGATCAACAGCATACCCATGTTAAGCAGCTGCTTAATAAGATGGATCCCGAAGTAGCGGCAAGTTTTAGCTATAAACAGCGTAAAGCGCTGCAAAAGGTCATTAATACCCGGGACTGGCGGGGTCATGCCATTGATTTCAGGCCGACACTGGCATTACCGTTTTTACCCTGGAGTTTTTATATCGTTTTCCTGGGGGGCGTCAACCGACGCAGCCTGACTAACACCGAACGCTTTACTGCGGCCATTGTGTTCCTGGCTAGTTTGTTGATTGTTGGGTTGGTTCTAATCGGTCTTGTTTTTGTTGCGCTTTACTTACTTAAATCCTGGCTGGGTATCGATATTTTCGCAGGCGAATCTTTGGGATTGTGGGACTACTTTAAGGCGCTTTTTGAATAAGGTGTTTGAATGTATATGTCGAACGACGATTTCGTTGTTTTAGTGGTGCTTAAATGGCGCTCATAGTTCAAAAGTCTAGCGCTGTCATTTTTGCTTGTGTGAAAAAAGTTCAATATAACAAACAACTTAAAAAACAGTTACCTAAAATAATACACAGACAAAACGGGTAAAAGTGCTTGATATTTGTTGCTAATTTAAACACATTGTTTAACTGGTGAGCACAGTCAGATAATTGTGACTTCATCATCAGTCGATTAAACAATTAAAGTATTACAACAGGAAACACCATGAAACTTAAAAAGGTTAAATTAAAAACGCTCAGTCCTGGCAAAAATATCAATGCACAGCAAACCAATCAAATTGCAGGTGGTGCCAGTGCTTACAGTAAAGACTATGGTGCGTGTCACACTGCCCCCGTGTTTTGTCCGACAGCTCACATCTGTTGATAAGGCAGTTTAGCCCGGAACAGTCCGGGCTTTATGGCTTCAAACTAAACCTTTATTCACCCCTTGTGTTAGCCCATTATTCACAAACAAATTGGACTGCCACCGCACAGTAAAGCGTCCTATATCGACCTCACCTTTATGTAAGTCTAACTTTATATTGCTCATGATGGCCTTCTAAACAACGTCAGTCATTATTGTGCTTACTCGTGCTTTTACATCTATTCAGGTGTCCAGGTATTGTCCTGTATTAACGGATGAACGAGATGATGTGTAAAGAAACTTAATGTGCGCCGATTGCGCCAGGTGGCTGTACCTATGGACACGATATACACTCAACAGTGGAATGTTACAGGTTGTATTTCAAACGATAATATATGGAGAGTGTTATGTTGATGCAAGACGACAATGAAAAACCAGAAGGCCCGGAGCCGGACTTTGATGGGCAAGGGCCTGAATTTGAACTCAAGGTAGACGGCCAGGTGATGTTGCTGGGCGCGGCGCCAGAAGGCGAAGCAGAGCAAAAGTTTGAAGATATGGCACGGGGCCTAGCCCTTGCCGGGATCTCTGCAATTCCCTATGTTGGTAGCGCGCTTTCAGCAATCATCGGTGTACTGACTGAACGCAAATTGGATATCTGGGCTGAAATAAAAGAGCGTGTTTATGAAGCCATTCACAGGAGTATCCTTGAAGCAAATTTGAATGACATTAAAGGTCACTACAACGGGGTTACGGAAGTCTTTAGGCAGGCCAATGACTTTCGTGGTGGGCAACGCTTTAACAAGTTAAATAATCTCACGGATACGTTTGTTGAGAAGTTTGAGAGTATCCAGTCAAGCCTTAAAAAAGGGGACTCAGACGAAGTCGATGGAGAAGCGATTTTTTATGCGCTGCCCTATATCGTACCATTTTGCGCGCTGGAGCTGGCAAACAGAAATATGGTGATCCGTGCAAGCTGGTGGCATGACTTGTTGAATCGCAATGTTCATAAAAAACATCATGAAGATCGTAAGAATGAGTTTGTGGCTTTTATTACCTTGTCTGCCTGGCAGTCGTTACAGTGGCGTCTTGGGCAAATTGAATTAAAGGACATGACCCAAAATCCAAATAATGCATCGGCCTTTTACCGGTACGTGGATAATTTCACTGGTAAGGAGATAAAAGGGACAGGCCCATTTAACCCTATCAGTAACCCGGATGCGCCTATTTTTAAAGAAGTGGCGGCTTACCATGAAGAAGTAAAAGCAGAAACGGTCAATTTTATTATTGAGCATTCAGTCGGCTTTGTGAAGGATTGGGGAGTGCCTCAAAAAGTAGAAGAGTGGGATCCTTCACCACCTTCACCGTTTTGGTCATGGATAAAGTGGTTACTGGGTTGGAAATAAAACAGTGATCATATCGACTGCCCCTTTGCAATAAGTTTGCGAGGGGGTTGTCAGATTTATATCGACAGGCAAGGGATAAGGTCTTGGCTTTAAACTTTAAAATAACGCGTTGTTGACCTCGCTAACAGCAAAGAGACTGGCGTATTTTCGTAAGTCTCTGTGTGATGATATTGTGCAAAAACAAATGACATGGCACGAAATTATGGTGAAACTAGTACAAAATTACCCGTGTTGAGTCAGCTAGCTCTGAATCAACACTGAGCTTTGTTTTAGGCACCATTAGCCCTGCGCACATAAAGAAACGGCATCAGGCAGGGCAAGTTTGACTATCTATTGCGTTATTAATTCGTCAAACGCTTCTTGTGCTTGCTGGCTCTGTAAAATTCGGCCATGCCCCAGACCCTGTGTTTCTATGAGTTTAACCTTAGACATTTTAGTGGCTGCTTGTTTAGATACGGCAAACTGTGCGAATTTGTCATGCTTATCATGGACGATAATGCAGGGGGCCGTTTTGTTTTTCAGCTTCTCAAATGGATCGACTGATGCCATTGGATAGTTGTATTCATTTTCAACTTTACTGACGACGGAGCGAAACAAGCGCATTGAATAGCCTGAACGTTCAATACTGCCAAATAAGTTACTGACATAATCTAACAAAGGTGCAATCAACAGCAGTGGTTTGTTGATAAGTTTGGGGTGTTTACATTCAATTGCGGCTGCGCAGCCCATACTGTGTGCTATAACACCTTTTACCTGATCTGTGCTCTCCAGCACTGCTTCCAGTCCAGACACAAAAGCGGGTAGGTGGCCCACTGAGCCTTCACTACTGCCATGAGCCGGATGATCAAAGGCCAAAGCGGTGTAACCTTGCTCTGCGATGTATTGCATCAAAGGGAAGAACTGATTGGCACTGCCAGACCAACCATGAGTGAATACCCAAACGGGTCCGCTTCCCATCTGGTAGGTTTTAAGTAATCCTTCTCTTGATGAGATACTACCTTCAATCATATCACTTGGTACTGTATTTTTCGGCTTAGCCCGCACCGGTGTGAGCAGTAATTTAATCGCGGTTTTTTCTGCATGTCTTGGCGCGACTCTGTGATGCGCGCGTGTCATCACATTGAGCATATGTTTTTTGAGATTAAACCTGTTGTCTGATTTAAAGTAAATTTTGTCACTCATATTTATTCCTCTGCAAAGCAATACCATCATCCGTTGAATTGAAAACGAGCGATCGTGCTATTAATGTGTTCAAAAAAAGCTGAAGGTGAGCAGCCTGTATTTTATTCGGCGGCGCCAGAGTTAGGCCCCATACCAGCCGGGCTTAAAACGCGCGATACCGAGCCTGTAAGTTGTTTTATACTCTTAGCCAATGCATGGAATGCTGTGTGCGTACTCAGGTACAGGTTGTAGCACTCCAAAGTGGCTTACCCTGGATCTAAGCCGGGCCTAAACCCCGTACTTTATTTGCCTATTTCTATCTGCAAGAGCTGGCAAAATCACAATCCCTACTAATACTTCATTGACAAATTCAGCTACTTACAAGTTTCCTTTTACTCTGACATGCGGCGCTAAAAATGTTATTTTAAGTGTATTTATAGCACGACCGTTCTTTTAATGATAGTAATACCTTTGCTAGTCGGTTGCGGAAGGGAAGTGGAAATCACGTTGAACACCGGCTCTGATTGCGTCAATTTGATAAATCGTTGCCCGAATTTGCTTAGATATTGTGCAGCGGATTATTGCTACGCAGGTAGGTCTTAAAATTGGTACTCGGTAGGTTTAGTTAAGGGTAGCCCTCATATAGACCTACCCAGCATAAGTGAATGCGATTTATGGCTCAGCGCAATACTCAATAGAGACAGTAATAGCGATCGTAACAGGAGTGATACCTCCCCCAACGTGCGGTGTCGCATCATAAGGTAGAGATTTTTGTTGATTGACCAGTGTTTTGAGTTTTGTTTTTTTGACTTTAAGTGATTTCATTTAATTTCCTTTAACTTTTTATTCAAAATAAGTCAAAGTCATTAATGTCAGTAAAAGAGTAAATTGTCAAACATAACGCGCTTTAAGTGCGGGAAGCAGCACAGAGTATTAACCATATCAGAGATCAAAGAAAGAGTTAGAATTGCTTTTACGAGTAAGAAAAGTGTTTAAGGGGGAGAAGAATGGTCGGCATAGCAGGATTTGAACCTGCGACCCCTGACACCCCATGACAGTGCGCTACCAAGCTGCGCTATATGCCGACTTGGTTGCCACTATAATGATTTTTATCAGAAAGGCAACACCCCACAAACTCGTTTGGATGTTTATTAGCCATGCTGTCTCCTTCATCACCTTTAAAGCGTTCAGTAGCAATCTGTTGGCTATTGCAAAGGTGCCAGTTGATGTTATTAAGAAATTAATGCGTGAGTGAGGCAGAATGACAACAATGTAGGGCAAAAGCATGCTTGCACTATTTCATGAACGCGACTATAACTTTGAAGCAAATGTTATTAATTTGTATTCAATATGAAGATATTGAGCAAACCTCCAGTTGATTGCGTTCTATCAATGTTTTAAAATATGGAATATTGTATGCTCATGTTTGTTCTTAGGTTCAAGCGAACTTTTCTACTCAATGTTTAAGTTAAATAATAAAAATAAATTAAACAAACGATGCACTGGCGTTGTACATGACGCCTGGAATGTCGTTCGTACTTACTGTTTTTGTTAAACGGAAAAAGTGCTTTGTATAGGTATGATTAGCAATGAATAAGATGGAAAAAATTTTTATAAGTGTCGTCAACAATCAAGACCCGTTGCATAGTGAATCTTTTGAGTACCAATCCGTATTTCTTAGTAAGGTCAGACCAGATCCGACTAACGGTCGCTTTTTACCTTCCGTGTTTATTTCAGACGAAGACGCCAGGTTGTTCATAGAAAAGCGCTTATCTAAGCGGCAGCTGGTTGATAAGTACGAAGCTGAAGAACGTGTGATTATTGGTAAAAGTTGCATCATAAACTGCATGAAATATGGCTCTCAGGAATGGAGCAAAGCGCAAAAGAGCATAGATACCATTATTGAGTTAGGTGATAACATTGCCGTATGCGAAATGATCCAGGTACCAACGATTTATCCGCTCGACAACGGGGATTTTCAAATTCTGACCGGCCATAGACGATTTTTTGCGCTCGTGTATGCAAAAGGGTATGACTCATACGAACAGTTCAAGGTTTATGACAGAAAGCCGTTATTTACTAAGGTTAAGCAGTTTCAGGAGAACGCAAGTCGTGAAGATCTGCCTCAGTATGGAAAATTACAGGCATTTCAAAATGCGCTAAGTGAGATTGATGCGCTTAACAAGGCCCGCAAAGGCGCCGGGCAAAGAGCACTTACTATAAAAGAAGTGGCAGCAAACCTGGGGATATCTATGGGAGCCTATGACAATTATAATGTGCTTACCCGTTACCCAAGTGTGGTTAAAGCTTATGAAGAAGGTAACTCTTTATCTTTTCGAAAAGCGAAAAAGATAGTGATTACTGTTGAATCTGAATTTAAGCTTGCTGAGGGCAGAAAAGCGCTGAATGCTATAGACAAGCAGACTGTTTCTGAAACAATCTATGCCCGGATGACAGGTAAAAATCAGGCGCGTAAACCCGCCACTGATATGTATAAGCTTGAGCCAATTCGCTCAGCTAAGGCGCTGAAGACGCTATTAACCAGTGATGTCACACAAATCGACTGTGGTGTTAACTGGCAAACAGTGGACTGGGAAGATCATGCGAGCATTTCTTCTGCGTTGGTTCAGTTGAGTCAATATTTAAATCAAGATCAGTCGCAGGGCTGATCTGAGACTCTTTACTGAGGCATTCCATATTGGCGCTGGCTATTAGTCGTTCAGTACTTTGACTTGCATAATTCAGCTTGAAATATTCTATATTTTATAAATTCAATAAGACAAATGTCTAACTTGATTAACACTAGATCCCTACCCATTACTGTATTACGCTGTTTCTGTTCGAAAAACATACAGTTTGTACGATGCCGTTAATTCGTTTGTTTTTCTGATTTCTTGTATCTTTACTGAGTACGTTTGCCTGGGAGCATCTGGCGTGACGTCAAAACTTTAATAGATGCAAAGCCGAAGCTCACGGTATGTTCTGAACACAAAATGTAACCTGTTAAGCTCGCTTGTTGATATGCGCTAATCCTGCATGATGTTATTTGAGCAAGTTGAGCGGAATATACAGATTACGTTAATGCTAATTGCGTAGTTTATGCATGGGAAGTAGTGAATTTGCAGTATAGCACCAGATCTCACGGGTGAGATCTGGCGCTATACTGCGGTCAGGAGGGAGAACCGGGCGTGTAGGCAAACGTATACCCTAAGCTTGCGACACGCAGAGTATGTAATAACGATAGCTTTTTTCACGAAGGGGTTGAGGGAATGAAGAAAGAGTATTTAGCAAGAATGTTTGATATAGAGGGTGCGGAGAAAGTCGATATATTAACTTTAGAACACGCATTCAATTATGTTCACAGGGGCGAGTTCGATGTGGTCCTGATGCGAGTTGAAGCTCAGGAAAGTGTTGATTTTTGGTGGGAGAGGCAAAGTGAACTCGGTTTGAACAGGCCTGAGTACTATACTGGTAGCAGGAACAAAGAGATAACATCCAGCAAGCCACAGCGGGCCCTGGGTAGTGAGTGTAACGCGAGACCAAAGCGGTATTTTAATTCAGCGAGAGGTGTCAATTCTGGGCTCAGGCAAACACCTTACTATACTTTCTTTGAACGAGAGTTAAATGTCAGAACATTGGAGTGTGATCAGGATCTGGAAATGCGTATCGCATCTCAGTGTGAGTACCCGCCGTCGACCGGGAAACATTTTAGCTTTACACCGCATGCAAATTCTAATGCTTATGCACATGCTGGTAATTGTTGGCCAGTAAAGGAAAACTGTTTGCAAACGGCCGCATTTCTTACTGTTGAAAGTACGACAAATACAGCCGGGTTTAGGATCTGGGATTATTTACCTGAAAGCCGTGGAGAACTGGATGAATTTATTGCGATGCATGAAAAGGATGAAGGCAGAGCTCTGGCGTTTCTTCAGCAGTTCAAAAGCCTCGAAATTAACCCTCAAGAAGGGGATTTATGTATTTTCAACTGTCGTAAAATGCACGGTATACCAAGCGGTAATACATTGAGAAAGACTATTGGCTCATTCTTCATTAAAGAAGACGGCTGGCGCATATTTAACTGAGCTGGCTTTGAAAAAGCTAAGTCAGAACAGAGCCCTGAAAATGGGCTTCGCAACGTTTTCGGTGTAACTCCCAAGCAAGGCGAGATTGTTAAAAAACTCAAAATAAACCCTGGTATTTAGTCTTTTTATGGCGGATTAATCTGATCAAAATAGCAGGCTCGCCTTCGCTTTGGCCTTCAAAACCGCCTGGCTTTTAAAGCTTCGCCTGGAGAAAAAAGATGATTAGACCAAGCTGTAGGTTTCAGATGCAAGACTAGGCAATATACCAGCGCTAACTGGGCACCATGACCATAAATAGGATAGCCGTTTTTGGTTAAAAAGTGTCGGTGTCATAGAGTGTAACTAGCTTATCCGGTTTCAGGCGGAAGTATATTCAATATTAGTCGAGTATGTTTTGTTTGTGTCCTAAGACACTTAACTGGCATGAACTGCGCTATATGTAAGTCATCATGGCAGACTGTGCCATCACCAGAGCGTAATTTCCCTTATACTACCCTAATTAGACTCAATGTTGTTCACCTTCTGTTAAAGGTGTATTGGTTGGCGTGTGATACTAACACCCAATCGCTTTCATCCATTTATACTTTTGTTACATGAAAAAGTAACAACTACCTATTTATTGATTTAGCGCAAAAAACGTTCATTTAAAAAGGTATACAGTATTGGCATGAAATAAATGTTACATTGCGGGTATGAGAAGGTAGAGATAGCCAAAACTTTATGCAAAAACAAAATTAGAATAAGCCAAACGCTGCACTGGTAAAATGCTAAATTGTGACCTTGTTGGCCATCGAAACGGCACAGGTCTGAAGCACTATAAAGATCCATAAAACGACACACTTAATAGTCAAAGACTACGCGACTGGCTTTACCCACTATTAGTATTGAGTTAAGCATTTTCCATGGTAGGGTACTCCTCCTTCAGTTTCTTTAGAAATTGATTTTGCACTTCTTCAAGTTTTATATGTATGCCTTCCCTGGTGTTTGATGCGCCTTGTAAGTATCCACTTTTGAAGGCTAGCTTAACCAGTTCATCGTTTGTCCGCATAGTCTATGCCTCTGTCAATTTGCTAGGGATCACAGGATAACGACACTGTAAATTACATAGAATACCTACTGTACGAAATACACATTGTAAAAGCAGGTATTACAAATAAGCCATAAAAAAGTAACATGGTATCCAGATACTTTAAAGTGATTTATGTTCAAAATATTTCTCTTTTTTGTTTTGTTGATGAATCATCTATTGGCGAGATACTAAGGGCTAGGGCTAAAGTATAATGGTATTAAAAATGAAATTTGGATAAGGGCAAGATTTGAACTAAGCGCAGAGCGAATTAACCTCTGTGGCTACCAGTATATAGCCAGGTGAGATTGGGGGTTAGTTGCAAGGTTAGGTCAGAAAAGCAATTTGGCGTTTAGATTTTATGAATGTGCTAAGCCACCTATAGTCGATGGCTTAGCATCAAAAAGGCGATTATTGCGCTGCGGGAATGGCTGATAAAGTGCGATTTGTCTTTACGATGCCCAGCAGGCCAAAAAACGACACCGGTACAAATAACCATGCCTGAGACAGAATCTCGAAAGGCAAATTAAACACCTGTGCCATAGCTATACCCAGCACAGCAATGCAGATAGTAAAGACCAAGGTTCCTGCCGCAAACAGTCTGTTATGCGCGTTCAATGCACACGCCAGATAGGCAATGCTCATGAATACAAGCTGTAGGGTGGTAATATGCCAACAGTAATACATGCCGTACTTGACAGTATCGGATATGGCACTGGATGCGAGCAAGGGGTCGGCAATATCTATTCCGCCCCATACACCATGCAGAAAGACAATTATTGTGCTGAGAATGGCCGCGATAAGATGGAAGGGGTTAATGTTTTTAGTCATTTTTTGAGTTTCCTTTGATAGAGGTTATAGTTTGTTTGTGTCGTTTTCAGGTGTCGGGTTTGATGGCAATTGGTTAACTTGTTTAACTGATGATGAACGCAGTCGTGCAGGAGCCAGAACCGATAAAATAATGAGTACGATCCCCACTGCTGCAACAGGAGAGGTGGGTTCAGAGAACAGCACATATCCAGTGATTGAAGCAAATACCAATCCGGTGTATTCAGCCGGAGCCAGCAAGCTTGCGTCACACATTTGGTAAGCTTTAATAATCAGATATGTCATAACCACATATAGCACACCTAAAGCGCCGCCATTGAAAACCAAATGTGCTGAAACGGGCACACCTTCCCACAGACACAGGGGGATCATCAGAATAATGGTGTATAAGTTTGACCAGAATAATGTTTCGAGAGGGTGTTCTTTGTGTGCAACGTACTTCATACAGGCATTATTAAGTGCCAATGCCAGGGCGGTGAGCAGTGCGACGAAACCATATATGTTAATTTGTGATGGATTGGTGATAATTAAGATCCCAATAAACCCGGCGAGTGCAGACATCAGCTTTTGAAAGGTATATTGCTCTTTGATCACAAAGTGGCTCATTATTACCAGAAAGATCGGGGATAGATAAACGATAGCGGTTACCGTCAACAGCGGTAAATTGACGATTGCAATCATGAAGGTGATGTTCCCGATAGCAATCAATACGCCTCTGAGCAGGTGTATACGTTTGTGTGCCGGTGGCTTCAATGCGCCAAACATTTTATATAAAAAAGGAATAACCAGCAGGCTTGAGGCCAGTTGACGATAGAAGATGAGTTGGAAAAACGCGACTTCCGTTCCCATATACTTGATGATCACTGTGCCTAAAGTACTTAAAATTTGCACTGTTAACACTAAAGACAGCGCAAATAAGATGTGTGTATTCATCTTTATCACTTATTTTTTGTCACATTCACTATGCTGTGTCCAGTAGCCCGGAGACGCCGGTTTCGGCCCGGCGGATTAGGGTCACACTATCAGGTCAGTGTTGCGACGACCTCCACATAGCAGGTTGAATTAAGCGTATGTGATTGGCTCGCTTCAGTGATGAGTTGCGCGGGAATGGCATCTCGTTGGTTCTGAGTTATCCAGCCAAGTTCAACGGCCTGAGCAGGAAACTCAGCTTGTTGCCACAAAGCAACCATTGACTGATACATTCCTTCTTTTTGAGTAAGGGTTGTAGCCTGTGACATACTGATATTAAACTCTTTGACAGAAAAGCCATTTTGCTCAAGTAAGTGTGCGAGAGAACGTCCTAAATCCGGGTTGGCGTCGTTGTGGAAAAAAGAACGCCTAAATAAGCCCATCACTTCAGCCAAAGCACTATCAGATGGGTAGAAAATATTGGATCCAAAGTCCACTTCTCTGAAACTAATGTAGCCTCCTGGTTTTAACACCCGGCGGATCTCTGCCAGTGCTGCTTCAACTTCTTTGAAGTGCATCAAAATAGTGTGCCCGTATACCGCATCAAAACTGTCATTTTCGTAGGGTAGTTCAAAAATGCTGGCTTGCTCGAATGAACAGTTAACTACTTTGTGCTGCAATGCTGCTTCTGACGCAATGTCTAATTGAGAGCCTTCTTTGTCAATACCAATGATGTGGCAATCAGGTAATGCCTGAGCCAGTCCAATCGTGATTGAGCCGGGACCACAGCCTACGTCCAGAATGTGCATATTTGGTTTTGCATAGTTTAAAAATAATTTTGCATTATCCTGTGCGGTACGGGTTTTCATAATGTTGACCGCCGCATCATTGTAACCGAATGGATAGATTTTACCCACGTCTATTCTCCTTAAAGTACAGTGTACAAAAAGCGCTATCACTAAGCATTCAAGGCTGCCTAGGCCCAAGCAAGGAGGCTGCTTAGCAGCATACTTGTTATACATGTTAAAATAAATGGAATGAGTATTTACCCTATCGTAAAAAATAATTTGTGTACATGCTTTACATTATGAATTATTTGATGTCATAGTAATCACAGTTTAAGGGACAGTCGAAATCGCTCCCTTCTGCCACCAATATCGTATTTCATAATCAGGATGCCTAGCATCCTCACGGCATCGTTATGCATGGATTTATGATTGTGCTCGTTTATGGTGGTATATAAGACGTAACAATACACCTTGTGCTGTTTATCAAAGCGCTTTCATGTTGCATGACGATTACTTCGTCAGCAAGTGTACACATTTGAAATTGATGAGATTAAAAGGATCCTAATTTGTCTGACTCACATAGCAAGGCCGCTGCTTCAGTGTTGCCATCCATTAACAGCGACGCTGCAAGCGAGCAGGATATTGACCTGATCATGTCTACAATGAAAGAACTGGTCATGGCTGAACACGCTGCGCTCAGCGAACCGCAGGACTACCTGTCTATCAGCCGCCAGGTCGCTGAGTTATGTGATTCAGAACACTCAATTTGTTCGCAGGGTGTAGGGGTTGAGCGCGCTTTGGCGGCATTTGCTAGCTTGCTCTCTCAACAGGGAATACCCACAAATCACAAGGACTATCTTGCTTACGTTGGCAGCGCGCCGACGCCAGCAGCTGCATTGATGGATGGCTTACTCTCATCAACTGGTATGATTGGTTCAGCGTGGTTAGGTGGCGCCGGGTTAATATGGGCAGAAAACCAAGCTCTAGATTGGCTCTGCCAGCTTATTGGCTTTGAAGAAAAAGCCGGTGGTAGCTTTGTGTCTGGCGGTACGGCTGGTAATTTATCCGCGCTAATTGCGGCGCGAAGTGCAGCAAGGTCCAAGCGTTCCGGCTCAAAATTACAGGGTCACAATGAAGTCTTAGTGATCTGCGATACGGCTCATGCCTCAATCGTCAACTGTGCTTATGTGCTCAATATAGAAGTGATCCAGGTGGCTGCTGATGCCGAGGGTAAATTCAACGCGGCAGCGGCACAGCGTGCCATTGAAGATCTCGTCCAGCAAGGTAGAGGTGATGATATAGTTGCGCTGGTCGCTTCTGCTGGCGCAACAAACACAGGCCAAATTGACGATTTGAAGGGCCTGGGTGGGTTGGCCAATGAACTGAATATTTGGTTCCATGTTGATGCAGCATATGGTGGGGCATTTTTGTGTATTCCTGAGTTAAAAAAGAAGTTTTCCGGGATAGAGTTAGCAGATTCAGTCATCATTGATCCGCATAAGGGCTTGTTTGTGCCTTATGATTGCTGTGCATTACTGTATCGTGACCCTACACATGTGCCGGCAGCTTTTGAGCAAAGTGCTGCTTATTTGGATCAGATCAATGCGACTGCTGAATGGAACCCAATGCACTATGCGCTGCACTTATCACGCCGGGCCAGAGGTGTCCCTTTGTGGTTTTCTCTGAGTGTGTATGGCACAGAGGCGTATGCAGCTACGTTGAACAAGCTACTTGATTTGACGCATCAAATTCGTGAAAAAGTCCAGGCCTCAAAAACACTGGAACTGATAGAACATACGGATCTGACCGTAGTACTAATCAGCTGCAACGATTGGCAACAGAATGATTATGAACATTGGAGTAACGCTTTGTTGTCTAAGGGCTTAGGTTTTGTGGTACCGACCCAGTATCAGGGGAAATCAGTATTACGTTTGTGTGTGATGAATCAGCGCTTATCAATGGAAAAAGTATCGTCTTTGCTGGCCGATATGGTGGCTTACAAAGCAGGAAAACAAGAGAAAAAGCACACTTCAGACCTAAGTCGAATAGAGTGCTAGAGCGACAAGTGTTAATCTTTTAGTATGGTTTCAGGTTTAAAATACGTGCGTTTTTGCAGATCTCACGCGTGAGATTTGCCGTGAGTGTATCCTCATTCTATCTATAAAAATGTACAAGCAATTGAGCGTTTATCTGAGACGCACCTATTAGAAAAGATTTCATCGTTCTCTACATTGAAATGAAAACGGGTTCATTGCGTGAACCAGACATATAAAAATTTAAATTCAGCTGTACGTATCACGTTTTAGGCTTCTCTGTGAGGTGAACGTACGTTTAAATTATGACTAAAGATGAATAGTGAGGTTGGTTTGAAAACTTATGGCTTTACGATCAAGCTTCGTAATGAAGCTGCGAAAGAGCGCTACTTCCAGTATCACAAGTCCGTGTGGCCAGAAGTACACGATGCGCTTGATGATATAGGTGTTCGCTCGGTACAAATTTTCTTTATGGATGAGCTGACGTTATTCATGCATATGGAAACAGAAAATGACTTTGTTCCATATGACAGTTTTGCCGCGGCGATGGGGTTGCACCCCAGAGTTCAGGGCTGGGACGATATCATGCACATGGAATTGTTAGAGAGATGGCCAGAAAACGACAGCAAAACCGAATGGGCCGTGATGAACAAGATTTATCACTACGACACAAGAGACGTAGAAATAGAAGGAGTTGACCGATGAAATCTTATGGATTCAGTATTAATTTCAAAGACGATGCCAGTCGTGAACACTACGAAGCGCTCCATCGAGATGTTTGGCCTGAAGTGAAGGATGCCTTTGAGAAAATGGGCATTAAATCGATGCAGCTTTTCCATATGCCGCCTTTAAAATTGTTTATGTATATCGAAGCCGATGAGCGATTGGTTATTGAGCGCGACTTTAAACAGTATGTGAATATCGGCCCTAAAGTTAAAGAGTGGGATGAGTTGTGTGGAGGCTTATTACAACGTCTGGAGAATAACCAGGGGGTCACAGATTGGCTACCTATGGAAAAAATCTATGCGTATGACAGACGTGATCATCGCGTCGAATTTTAACTTTATGCTACTTAGATACATAGTCAATGCATAAGTGAGTAAGTCTGGTGCATATGTCCTTTTACTGCACCTAAAGTGTATTTTTTAACTTTAAATTTACCTTTTGGCGTTGACTAGGTATTAATTCGAGTGGGTAAAGCTGACAGATGTGTATATGAAGCCGCATTGAGTCACTCAGGGTGACCTCAGAGTATGTGTTGCTTTGCCTGAATTTTAATCAAATACAGCCGTTAGGATGTAGAATATTATGCAAATACTGGACGTGGTTGGCGTAGGTTTTGGCCCTTCAAACCTGGCCTTAGCGATTGCTATTGAAGAGTATAACCAAAGTGCCGATACACCTTTGTCGATGAGTTTTATTGAACGCTCAGCAGAGTTCATTTGGCACAAGGATATGTTGATTAAAGATGCCACGATACAGGTGTCATTTATAAAGGACTTAGTAACGCTGCGTAACCCTGCCAGTGAGTATAGTTTCTTAAGTTATCTGAAAGCACAGGGTAGATTGCTGAAGTTCTCAAATCTGAAAACTTTTAATCCAACTCGTATGGAGTTTTGTAAGTATTTTAGATGGGCTGCCGACAAACTACCTGCTGTTGTGCAGTATTCAAAACGTGTGATAGATGTGCAGCCTGTTGGCACTGAGTCAGTGAATCTATGGCAGGTATTTTATCAGCATGTGGAAAGCGGTGAGATAGAGTCAGTGTTTTGTCGAAATCTGGTGATTGCGACAGGTGGAACTCCTAAATTTCCGGAGAATATCCAACCTTTTCCAGGTAAAATTTGGCACAGTTCCGGGTTTTTATCGAATATTGCGCAGTTTGAACACACGGGTACTCCATCATTTTGCGTTGCTGGTGGAGGCCAGAGTGGAGCGGAGATCGTCGAGTACCTGCATGCCAACTTCCCGCAGGCAACCGTGCATTCCGTGTTTGGTGGGTTTGGTTACAAACCAGCTGATGAAAGCAGCTTTGTGAATGAGATTTTTGATCCAGATGCTGTGGATGTGTTTTACAACGTGGCTGCTAAACGTCGGGATGCGCTGCTCGCGGAGTTGAGCCAGACTAACTATAACGTCGTAGATATTGAATTAATTGATAAGCTTTATCATATTCATTATCAGGAAGAGGTGGAGGGCGTACCACGTTTACATTTTCGTCGTATGACCCGTGTCGAAGACGCCAAAGTCACATCGAACAAAGTCAGGGTGACACTAAGAGATATCCACAATGACAAGGCCGTAACAGAGCACTTTGATGCGTTGATTATGGCAACAGGGTATGAAAGAGCGTCTCCACACCCTTTGCTTGATTCATTGTATGGTTTGATTGAGTTTGAGCAAAACAAGCCGATTATCTCTCGGTACTTTTGTGTCAAAACGCAAGCGCATGTTAATGCCAGGATTATATTGCAAGGGTTCAGTGAAAATGCACATGGGCTTACTGATACCTTACTATCGACTCTGTCTGTTCGCAGCGAAGAGATCTTGCAAAATATTCTTGATGTTCCCGTTAATAATGAAAGCGTAACTAAGCCCGCGGCGACGCAGGATAGCTCGGTTAAGGAGCGTAATTATGAATTCATTTGATGTCGTCGTGATCGGTGGTGGTGTGGTTGGAGCTGCAGCTTTTCATCGCCTGGCTCAGCAAGGTGTAAAGGTTGCTTTGCTTGAAAAAGACAGATTATGTCAGGGAGCAACCAGTTACTCCGGTGGGATCGTGCGCTGTTTTCATTCGGATCCGGTGCTAAGTGATATGGCGGTACAGGGTTATCACTATTATCGCCAGTTTGCAGAGTATACCGACAGTCACTGTTCGCTCACAGAAACCGGTTTTATTTATCTGGATAAACCACAGAGAAATCAGGCGCTCAGGAGTGAAGTTGACCGGTTGTCTTCAGTTGTAGAAATGCACTGGTTAACGGATCAGGAAGCGAAAAAACAATTTCCATTTTTGAACATCTCATCCGGACAAGGTGTTGTTTATGAGCCTGGCGCCGGCTTTATGGACACCTATGAAACAACAATCGCCTGGGCAAAAGCGGGTGAGAGAGCAGGGGGCGTTGTGATTGAGGGGTGTCAGGTTGAAAGGCTGTTAATGGCAAAAGACCAGTTTCAGGGCTTACAAACCAATATGGGACCTATCTACGCAGCCAAGGTTGTGGTGTGTGCAGGACCATTGTCCACTGCTTTATTAGAACAAGCCGGCTTGCAGACCTCAGTGTATGCTCAGGAAATTCAGGTAAACCGATTTAAAAGTGACGTTTTCCCGAAACAACACCCGGCTTACATTGATGACGAATATAACCTGAATGGGCGTCCAGACAGAGAGGGCGCGGTCCTGGTTGGGTACCCGACATTTAACCGCCAACTGGACTTGCCTAAATCGCCTATTGCTGCAAACCACACTCAACTGATTTGCGAGCAGGCGGATAAGCGATTTAGCTGGGCCGAGGCCATGCAGAGTTTGGGAGGCTATCGGTGTTTCGATTCCTATACCCAGCACGGGCATGGAGAAATCAAGTTTGTGAACGAAAACGAGAACATTGTTGTCGCAGCCGGATTCAGTGGTGGCGGATTTAAGCTTGCCCCGGCAATTGCGCAACGTGTAGACGAATTAATAAATCATAAGTAACAAGGACTAAAGTGATGAACAAAGTAATTGAAGGTGTATTGCCAGTCTGTTTAACTCCTTTCGATGCAGCATACGATATTGACGAAGAGGATTATCGCAAGCAAATTGATCACGTATACAACGCCGGCGCTAATGGGTTTGTGATTGGCCAGGTGTCTGAATTGCTCAGACTCAACACCTTTGAGCGTCATAGTTTAATTGAACTGGCTGTTGCGCAAAACGAAAATCGGGGAATTGTTATTGCCAGTACCGGTGCTGAGAGTACCAGGAACGCCATTGACTATTCTTTGCATGCCCAAGACGCCGGAGTAGACTGCCTGCTACTTATGCACCCCACCACGACTGCGCTGAGTGAAGAGCAAATGTATAACTATTATCAGGAAGTGATCACTCGCGTGTCGATCCCCGTGATGATCCACCATGCTAAAAGTTATGCGAAGATCCCATTATCGCAGGAAAATCAGGCTCGACTGGTAAACGAGTTTGGTCAGGATAAGGTATTGTTCAAGCCTGAATCGTCGCCTACGCCGCCCAAACTCAGCATCTTGCGAGATATGTCGGAGGGTAAGGCGAAGATCTTTGAAGGTGATGGCGGCATGATGCTGCAAGACTGTTATCGACGAGGACTCGCGGGGACTATCCCGGCAGCTGACACCGTCGAAATTCTGGTTTGTCTGTGGAGTTTGCTCAAAGCAGATCGAGTTGATGATGCTCGAAATATTGCGCATGCGCTGTCCTACCTGATGTGCCTGATGATGAACAGTGTCGA
The DNA here is from genome assembly GCF_030125445.1 of Pseudoalteromonas ardens. Taxonomy (NCBI): domain Bacteria; kingdom Pseudomonadati; phylum Pseudomonadota; class Gammaproteobacteria; order Alteromonadales; family Pseudoalteromonadaceae; genus Pseudoalteromonas; species Pseudoalteromonas ardens. The sequence continues at coordinate 24,753 of NZ_JASJUV010000008.1, read as the reverse complement.
TTGCTATCAGACGATCGGTAAACATACTTTGAAACGCCTGGGTGTATTTAAAAGTGATCGTGTACGCCCGCCACTGGATTATATTCCGGATCAGGAAACGCTGAGTGAAGTTGACAGAACTTTTGACTACATTTACTCCTTGATGGAGCAGGTAAAATGGCAAAAATAACCTTGCTAGATTGTACCCTCCGGGATGGGGGGTATCACAATAATTGGGACTTTTCTGACAAATTTGTAGAGCAATATTTGGCGGTGATGTCTGGTTGTGGTGTCGATATCGTAGAGTTAGGTTATCGCGATGCAAATCCCGATAACCGTCGTGGGCGGTTCGCTAACTGTTCGGACGAATTCTTAGCAGGCTTACCTTTGCCGGCGGGTTTGACTTATGCCGTGATGTTAGATGCCAAGCAGGTCGTGTCGAGTACGCAAGCGCTCGATGAGTTCATGTGTCGCTGTATAAAGCCTGCAAGTGAGTCAGTGGTTGACTTAATGCGAGTGGCGATTAATTACAAAGAGGTCAGTAAAGTCAGCCCGTTGATCAGACGCCTGGCTGCGCAGGGCTACCGTGTAGCGCTCAATTTGATGCAAGTGACCAATGGCGTTTTAGCTGAACTATCACACAGCCTGCTGGGACTGGAAGAACTTGAGCTGGTCGAGTCTGTTTACTTTGCAGACTCGTTTGGTTGCATGACTCCGCTGGATATTCCAAAAGTGGTCGCCAGTATCAGAAAAGCATGGCAAGGAGAAATCGGTTTTCATGGCCATGACAACAAGGGACTGGCCCTGCTTAACGCGCTTGAAGCTACAAATACAGGTATAACCTGGATAGATTCGACGGTAAATGGCATGGGGCGCGGCGCTGGTAATGTAACGACTGAGTCGTTGCTCAATGCTTTATATTATGAGCGATATAAAGCGCATCATGGGCATATGAACCAATTGATTGCATGTCACATAGAGCCGCTTTTGGAAAAGTACAAATGGGGCACTAACCTGTTTTATTACATTGCGGCAGAGAAAAAAATTCATCCTATGTATATACAGGTGCTGATCGCGAATAAGCACCTGGACAGGATGGCTTTGTTGGCTGTGCTCGACGAGTTGGCGCAGCACGATGCGAGTCGATTCCGGGCTGATGTTTTGGATATGTGTCTGGAAGCGAGTGTAGCTGAGCCTGCCTAAGAGCAGGTGCGATATAAGGGTGAAAGTGTGAACAGAGTAGAGGATTTTGATGTTGTCGTGTTTGATATGGACGGTGTCCTGATAGACTCGAATCGTAGCAAAGTGCAAGCAATGCAACGCACAATTGACGAGTTGCATACCGAGCTGAGCGCGGAGTTTATTGGCTACTTTGAATCCAATTTTGGCAAATCAAGACAGCAACACTTTGGTGTGTATCAGGACATGCTATCCGCTCTGCTTGCGGGTGATTTGTTTGCAAAGCTGGATCTTGGGTTTTCCACCTACAGCGAAGAGGCGTATTTGTCTGCACAGGTGATCCCCGGGGTCAGGCAATTGCTCGCAATGCTTGAAAGTAAGGGAGTCACACTCTATGTGGCGACTGGCTCACCTCAGGAAAAAGCATGTACTGTGCTTCAAGACAAAGGCCTGAGTCGATTCTTTAAGGCGATATATGGTGGACCCGTAGACAAAGTATCAAACCTTAGAAAAATTCAGGATGCCGAAAGCACCAACAGGATCCTGTTCATAGGTGACTCGATTCAGGATATAAAAAGCAGTGAAGCATGTGACCTTAACTTTGCGCTGTTCGCCCCTTATTCATTACACAGCAAGGCGTCTCTCATGGCATTAAAAACAGAACGTTGGGTCGCTGAGTTGGACAGCTTTGACAGTTTGTTACCTGACGAAACGCGTGTTTAAGTGGGTAGGTTATGATGAAAAAGGTAAAAACGGATATTGCTTTAGTCGGCCCACTTAGTGGTCCTCGTTCAGATTATGGTCGCATGTTGGCTCAAGTCGCCGACAAACTGAAGCACAGCGAAGGTATTGAGTGCGAGTTATTTGACGATGAAGCACAACCTGACGCTATTGCGGCTTGCACCAGTCAAATTATTAGTTGCGGTGCACGCATTGTCGTGGGTCACCTCAATAGTTTTTGTGCAACGCTGGCTGCGCCTGTCTACCTTGAAAAAGGAATACCTTTGCTTTTGCCGGCAGCAACCAAAGCTGAACTGACGCACTTTAAAAACGTATTTCGTATTTGTCCTGATGAAGGAAAAATGTTGGATATGATGGTGGCTGTGTTGGAAAAAACGCCACGTCTTGCGGTCTTTTGCGACGGCAGTCGCTACGGTGCACATCTTTTGCATTTACTGCGGTTGCGATTAGGGCGGTCGTTTTCTTGTGTTGATAAAAGCAGGCTGGTTGCAGATACCCAGGTAGACACTGTTCTGGCACTGGGCGTGCACCGTAATCTGGCTGAATTAATCTTACACTTGGATTTGAATAACAGAAGTACCAATGTGATTTGCTGTGATGATGCGGCAGTCGATGAATTTGAACACATGGTGGCGCAGACTCGCCAACGGGTTAGTGTGATCTATCCGGTTGGAGGGTTTGAGGAAAGTGTTGAGCGCGCCTTGAGACTTGCCGACCAGTGTATGATTGAAGCGCCACATGAACCAATGTCGTACTTGCAGCGCCATCAGGGGTTTTGTGATCGGGAATACACGATGAGTGAATTTACACTCCGGCACCTTGACTTGCCCAACGCGGTAGTAAATGAATTTTATTAATATATTACTATCATGTGGCTTGTTTGCAGCTGTTTGGTTGGATGTTGGTGTCTTTTATGTTACAAAACAAATGGTTCTCATTTAATGTAGAACTTAAAGGAAAAGCTAATGTGCTTTGCATTGCGTGAAGGTGCAAAGACAGTTTAATTTCATTTTGCTAGGAAAGATCAAATGAGTTTTGAAAATAAAAAGGTTGTGATTACGGGTGCAAGTCCGGACTTTGGGCAAACACTGTCTATATTGTTTGCTCAAATGGGCGCAGAGTTATTTTTATCAGCCAGAACGTTAGAGAAGGTTGATGCGACGGCTAAGTTAGTCAAGGAGGTGGTTCCTGATGCCAAGATATCCACATTTCAGGTGGATGTATCTAAGCCCGCTGATATTGAAAAGTTTGCCCATGGTGTTCAGGAAGTGTCAGGTGAAGTGGATATCCTGATTAATAATGCGTCCTACTGGCTCGATGGCCATCTGGCACAAGCTGATGATACCGGCATTGTCGAGACTATCAATTCAACGGCGACAGGTAGCATCTTAATGACGAAACACTTCCTGCCTTTATTGAAAAACTCGAAAACTCCGGACATCGTTTTTGTCAACAGTACAGCAAGCCTGGAAAACAACACACATTCGACAGTCAATGAAGCCTTCAGTGCGGCCAAATCTGCCCAGTCTACCTTTGCGGATAGGTTACGTCATCGCATGAAAGGACAAGGCGTGCGCGTTATTTCTGTTTATCCACCAAATTTCGATAATCCTTCGCCGTTAGATGACGAGCAGTGGAATGAGCGCAGATCGCACACAGAATTGAAGTATCTGACCGCACGCAACGTATTTGAGTGTATTAAATTTGCCCTATCTCAGGATCGGGTGTGCTCAATTGATAAGATTATATTAAGCAACAACAACGCGTCTGCGACGGAAGTGATTGACGAAGCGTAATCACTTTGATCAGGCAAGGCATACTTAGTGCTTTGTCTGCTCACTTAACAAATCAGTCGACAAGGACTGCGTTTTCAAATGAGCCAGATAATGACGGCGAGTCGTTGTAAATGGCTCATTACTACTGACTAAAGAAAAATATCCCTTTAGGTACAGGTCATTCAGAGATGGACAGAGTGATGTATGCGGCGCGCGTACAGGTAATGCTGTGTTCGACTAAAAGCATGTCTGGTTCTTTTTTGGTGCCAGAATACAAACTTGGAATATGGGAAATGACTTCACAATTCAAAGACAAGCGAGTACTCATTACGGGAGCCAGTCCGGATTTTGGTAGAATTCTTGCAATCCGTTTTGCTCAGCAGGGCGCTGAGGTATTTCTGGTTGCCAGAACAATGGAAAAGGCTCAGCTAACAGCTGCTATGGTTCACAATTTTGTTCCTGAAGCCAGGCTACATTGCTATGGCGCAGATATGTGCTTTGCCGATCAAATCGCGGTACTCAAATCTCAACTGGAGAAAGACACCGACCATATAGATATTTTAATCAATAATGCAGGGTATTGGTTACAAGGGCCGTTTTTGTCTGTCAAAGATGAGGATATCGTGCAGGCAATAAGTTCGACACTCACAGGCTCCTCGTTAATGACGAAAAGCCTGTTGTCATTGCTGGCGCGTTCTCATTGCCCGGATATTGTAAATATCTCCTCTGTGAGTGCGCTACCGACAACTTCAGAGCCGGCACATGAAGCCTATTCAGCGGCGAAAAAAGCCATGGCCACCTTTGCTTCACGGATCCGTGACCGAATGGCTGGAAGTGGATTGAGAGTGATGACCATCTATCCGCCTAAATTTATTAATCACACGCCCACCGAACAGGGGGAATGGGAAGAGCACGCACAGGCAACTGAACAGCGCTATGTGACAGATAAAGACGTGTATCAGGCCATCAATTTTGCACTGTTACAGGATCGGGTTTGTTGTTTGAGCGATATCTATATGAGTAATAACGCGTAAAAACGAGAGTGGGGGCGTTAAAATGCAGGTCAAGGAATTAAGTAAATCAGAGTTAGAGAAGTTCTACAATGTATATTATCTAGGGCTTGATGAAGGCCTTGGAAAACCACTGGACACAGCACAGGGGATGGTAGGAATAGTCTCTGCGGGGACAAGTTCAACACCACATGCGCATCACGAAACTGAGTTTTTCATAATACTAACCGGCCAGGGGGTGTTTGATCATGGCAACGGTCAAAGTGAAGCGATTGAAGCTGGGACTTTAATACTGTCAGAGTCTTTCAGTCGCCACAGTATCATCAACACCGGTAGTGAAGACCTGCGTTTTGTCAGCATTTGGTGGCGAGAAGCAGAGCTTGAACGCCAGGCTTTAGCTGGCCAGGCGATGCCTGTGTTACCACGCAAAGCGATGTTAATCGCGACCCCACCTACGCCCAACGGCAACTTACATTTAGGCCATTTGTCTGGTCCCTATTTAGCGGCGGATGTCATGAAACGGTACTTGGTGTCTAAGGGAGTAGAGGTTAACTATGCAACTGGTTTAGACCGCAACCAGAGTTATGTTCCACTTAAGGCACAGCAACACGGACAAACCGCGGAACAAACACTGACGCATTTTAGCGAAAGCATTAAGCAAACTTATCAGCTGGCGGGGATTGATTTAGATTTGATTATTTCGCCTGATGAAGCAGCTGACTATGATGCATATATTCAGGCTTTCTTCACTCAGTTGCACAGTAAAGGTGTGCTAATTGAGAAAGAAGAAGATGCTTATTTTTGCGATCAAACTGGGGAGTACTTGTTTGAGGCGTATATTAAAGGAACTTGCCCTCACTGCGGTGCCGGTTCTGATGGGAGCGCCTGTGAACAGTGCGGGCTGCCTAATCAATGTGTGGATCTCATAGCACCGCAATCCAAGTTTGGGAGTGAGAAGCTCTTGAAAAAGCGCATCAAGCGACTTTATCTTCCTATACATAAGTACATGACTCAATTGAAAGCATTTTGGCAGAATACGGGGATGAAAGCGCACCTGCTGCAGTTATGTGATGCATTAGAAGCCCATGATGATCTGGAAATTGCAGTCACACACCCGACCCACTGGGGGATCAAATCGACCATAAGTGGCTATGAAGATCAGGTTTATTATGTGTGGGCAGAAATGGCCGCGGCATTTATTTATATGTCTGAGCAGCCCCAGTTTGCAGAGCAGTGGTCTTTGCAAGAAGGTACCAATTGGGCCGACTCGGGTGATGCAAAGCTGATACACTTCTTCGGGTTCGACAATGGCAACTTTTTCACCGCGCTCTTCCCCTGCTTATGGTGGGGCTATAATGAAAAAATTAAATTTCCCGACCGCTTCATTACTAACGAGTTTCTGTGTTTGGAAGGCGAAAAGTTCTCAACCAGCCGTGGCCATGCCATCTGGGGTAACGAGTTCTTTAAAAAGAATAATCCAGATATCGGGCGCTTCTATCTGGCATTGAACAGTCCTGAATCTTTCCGGTCTAACTTTAGTCTGGCTGATTTTCAGCAAAAGTCTCAGCATCTTTGGGCTGGCAAGTTTAGTCGGGTAATCGGCGACTTCAATACGCATCTGTCCATGCATGCACCTGGTTCAGAGACCTTGTCCGAGGCAGGGGCCTGGAATGAACAGCATGTGGCCTTTTATGATGATTTGCGCCATTTTGCCGAAAAAATGGAGAAGAGTTACCATCCTGAGCGCTTTTCGCTTCACAGTGCGGCTAATACACTGGTGTATTTTATAGAAGCTTTGTGGCATTTCTCTCAAAGTGAACAATACCTTTTCAACACATTGGGTTTTAAGAACCAGGCGCGCACTAGTCTTCAGCTCAGAGCTACCGCTTTGGTGTACTTGGGCTATTACGTGTCGCCGCTGATGCCGAAACTGGGAGAGGATTTGCTTGCTGCATTTCAGGTTAGCGAGGTTAAATGGGAGCAAGTTAACTCTATGGAATTGGCGATTAAACACTATAAGAAGTTGGACGAAGGCTATTTTTCAGCGTATCGCTCTTTTGAGCGCAAAAGTAGCAATGAAGCGCTTGCTATATAGTGTGTAAAGCGAGAAATTAGATTACAAATCATTAAGGAGAAGAGCGTGAGTGCGTTTTATGATTTAACTATACAAGATCTCACGGGTGAGATCTTGCCTCTTTCGAGTTATGCCGGGAAAGTCGTCATGATAGTAAACGTGGCCAGTGAATGCGACTATACACCGCAGTATAAGCAGCTACAGAAAACTTACGATACTTTCAAAGATCAGGGGTTTGAGGTTTTAGGTGTACCGTGCAATCAGTTTTGGGCGCAAGAGCCCGGCGATGCCGCACAAATCAAATCCTTTTGCGAAAAAAACTATGCCATTACATTTAAGCTTACCGAAAAAGTGGATGTAAATGGAGAGAACCAGTGCCCGTTATATCATTTTCTAACCAATGAACGGTCACCTAAGCCAGGTCAGATAGATTGGAATTTTGAGAAGTTTATCATTGATAAAACGGGTCAAATCGTTGAGCGATTTGCGCCAGAGCTCGACCCGTCAGATAAAGCCATTCAGGATAAGATACAGGCCTATTTAGCCTAGCATTTAAAAGTACATAAAAAGATATAAGGAGAAGAATATGAAGGTACGTCCGGTTATCAATTTCTGGTTTGATGAAATCGAAGAAGATAAGTGGTGGGAAAAGGATGAGCAGTTTGATGCGTTGCTTCGGGAAAAGTTTCTTGATTTACATTATGCGGCTGTCAGAGGTGAGTTGTTTGAAGATCGGGATAACCCGTTTGGCAGACTTCAGGAAATCATTCTGCTGGATCAGTTTTCAAGAAACATGTTCAGGGGGACACCTCAGGCGTTCAAGAATGATACTCAGGCCCTGGTCCTCTCTCAGGAAGCCGTGCGCGCAAATGCCCAGGTCGATATGGCACCTGATCAGAAAGCATTTTTGTACATGCCATTTATGCACAGTGAGTCATTGGTGATCCATGACACTGCGATGAAGCTATTCGCCGAACCTGGCCTGGAAGGCTACTACGACTATGAAGTAAAGCACAGAGAGATAATAGAAAAATTTGGTCGTTATCCCCATCGTAACAAAGCTCTGGGTAGGGACTCTACAGAAGCAGAACTAGAGTTTATAAATAACACCAGCGACTTTTGAGTTAAAAAACGATCTTAAGGGGATTAATAATGTTTAGTCATATATCTGTAGGGACGAATGATCTGGATAAAGCGATGGCGTTTTATGATGCCGTCTTTTCTGAAATTGGTGTCTCAAGAGCAAAACAGGGGGATGGCTGGGCTGCTTATGGCGACTATGGTGAGCTCGGTATTGGCGTGTTCTGGCTATTTAAACCATTTAATGGCGATCCTGCGACTGCCGGCAATGGCACCAACATAGCCTTTATGGCGCCCACCAGAAAGTCCGTTGATGCTTTTTATGCTGCGGCGCTGGAGAATGGCGGAGAATGTGCAGGAAAACCGGGTATTCGCGAAGAGGATCACCCGAATTTCTATGCAGCCTTTATACGCGACGTTGACAACAATAAGATTGTCGTTGTTTGCCATGATCCAGAATAGAGTGAGTCATTCGACCCTGGACATTTACAGTAAATAATAACATGTTGTGAACGACAGGCTTGCCTGGCGATATATGAGCGATGGCACTTATATTGTCAGGTACAGTCCTGGTTGGTGATAGATTGACATGAAATGGCTATCTTGTATGCCATGGTTATGTCGTTAATCTATTTTAACTGTACTAGCATAAAACTTAAAAGTAATAGGACGATAGGATGATCACAACACGAAGGGCAACAACGAAAGATATTGATGCAGTCAGTGAGCTGTTTAATGAATATCGAATGTTTTATCAGCAAGGAACCGATCTTGCCCTTGCTCATGAGTTTATTAGCGAACGGCTCGAGAATCAGGAGTCAGTTATTTTTATCGCGCTTAATGGATCTGAAGAGGTGCTGGGCTTTACGCAGCTGTATCCGAACTTCTCCTCTATCTCAGCGAAGCGAACCTGGACACTAAATGATCTGTATGTCCTGCCGAGTGCAAGGCGACAGGGGGTGGCTAAATCTTTGTTAAATGCAGCGAGAGATCATGCTCTGGAGACACGTGCGAAAGGGTTGGCGTTAGAAACCGCAGAAGACAACTTAGAAGCGCAGTCCCTGTATGAGTCGCTTGGATACACTAGAAGCACCGGCTTTTTCAGCTATTTTCTCAGTACTGACTGATTCTGCGCGTTGTAAATACCTAAGCGATCTGGCGGGGTATTACCTGTGCACCCCGCAATAGCGTGCAATCACGCTTCACTCTATACCGAATTCGGTATTACCAGTATGGCTTTTTCATGAAGACGACACCGCAATGGTTGCTCGTTTGTTCACTGTGCATCAAATAAGCCTGCCGCAGGGCTTCCGGGATCCAATTTTTGGCCTGATTTGATGCTAAACCTGTTTATGAGTGGTTGTTCTGAATTCGGTAGAAAATGAGATGGTTGCGCAGAATTTCACCTGATTGACTTTTAATCTGAGAAAAAGTCAGGAAAGTTCCACGAAGAACTTGCTTTGAAAAATGCAGCAATGTGGCTGCGGAATTTTTGAGAAGTATTAGCTAACTTTCTGATTTAAATGTTTTTCACCTTTATTTTTGTTGTCTAAATGTTAAAGGTGATCTTGGTTGTATTGCGATATTTGAAATATGGCGATCAAAGTAGCTCGTTGAAAAGTAACTTTACATAAAAATAATTTACGTAAAGACTTGACGCATTAAGATACTTTATGGCAACTTAAATACCAAGCCAGAGCAACACACATCTGGTTAAGTTTTGGAATAAAAAAGCGCTTGCAGGTGATAGAGCAAGTAACGGAAAAACACATAGTCACTAGGGTTGAGGGAAACATGAAAGAATTTAAGGCAAGAATTTACGATTTTGACGGCACTGCGAAAACGGACTCTTTATCACTTGAGCATGCGTTTAATCTTGTACATGGCGGTGAATACGATGTCATTTTGTTACAGGTAGAGTCGCAGGAAGGTGTTGAGTTATGGTGGGGAAAGCATGACGACCTGGCAATGAATGGCCACCGTTACCACACCGGTATCATGACGAGCGGAATGACATTGGGCAAGTTACAACGGGCTACTAATGAGGAATATCAGGCGACATCGGAGCTATATTTTAACTCTGCAAATGTGGTTAACGCAGCGCTTAAGCAAACGCCTTACTTTGAATTTTTTGAACAGGGTCTGAGTGCAAAAACACTGGAAGTGGAACCAGGACGTGAAATGCTGATTGCATCGCAACGTGAATATCCGCCTTCAACTGAAAAGAATTTTAGCTTTGCGCCACATGCAGACTCTATCTCTTATGCACGGGCAAATGATAGCTGGCCAATAAAAACCAGTTACCCACAAACGGCTGCCTTTATAACGGTACAAAATGCCGCAAACGAAGCTGGTTTTGTAATGTGGGATTATTTGCCAAGTAGCCGCAGTGAGTTGGATGAGTTTATTGCGCTGTATGGCAAGGATGAAGCACAGGGGATGGAATTCCTGGCGCAGTTTGAAAGTATGGAAATCAATCCGGAAGTTGGAGAGCTGTGTATTTTTAATTGTCGCAAAATGCATGGTATCCAGACTTGTGACACGTTACGTAAAACCATCGGCTCGTTCTTTATAAAGCAAGACGGCTGGCGCATATTCGACTGAGTAAATTATGAAAACATTAATGAATACATTCATAAATGGGGCCATGCCAATACTCAGCATGCACACCGAGCGGGTCGAAAACAGGCCTGATGTGGTTCTGGTTTTGCCCTTTGGCACTGAGCTGGAGGCGGCCAACAGCTTCATCGCGAGCCTGGATCAGACATGCAATCTGTATACGTGGCAAAGCCGTCACATTTTGGACGACAACGATGAACTGCAAGTTCAGGCACTGACAATGGCATCACATGCTGCGGATTTAGAGCAACTCATTGATGAATACGCGTTGCACGAGCCTGTGATTGTGGGTTACTGCTCCGGCGCTGCCGTGGCACTGCACTTTGCAGCGCAAAGTGACAATTATCAGGCACTGTTCTTGGTTTTTGGTGAATACGCTTTGGCTGAAAGGAGCAAAGAGTACAAGGTACCAGCACATTACTTTGAAGTTGATACTTTGCTGAGAATGGCTGCCAAAAGCCGAGCGTTTAGCACTATGTTAAGCGACAAAATGTCGGATGCTGGTTTTGCCAGTCAGGTTGCCGATGAAGCGAGGTTTTTCAATCAACCTTACTTCAATGAATTGTATTTGCATCGTTATGCTTTGAATTATCTGGATTTTGTGAGTCACGATTATCTGGAAGATGCGAAGCAGCTTGAGAAACACGTTTATGTGTATTGCTCCGATGAAGATAAGCATGTCGGGACTGATACATCAGTGGTGATAAGTAATGTGTTGAGAAACAGCACGCTGGTCAGAGGGAAGTTTGGTGACCACTACGCGTTTTGTCGCCCTGAAACAGGCATTTTACAGAAATTAAAAAAGGATATTTCTCATGAAATCAGCAGCAGAGAATGTTTATACGCAGTTTGAGTTAAGCGTCGCAAAACATCCAGACCGCATTGCGCTGGACAGCGACAAACAGCAGCTTAGTTATCGCACTTTATATCACTCGGTAGAGCAGCTCGCAGCGGTATTATCGGAGCAGGGAGTTACGCAACAGGATGTTGTACTGGTAAAACTTGAACGCTCCATTGAGTTTATCACGGTTGTGTTGGCATTGCTGCGAGTCGGCGCGACATACCTGCCGGTGTCGAACAAGCTGAATGAGTCGGATCTCAGTTTTATGCTGCAAGAAACCCAGGCGCGTTTTGTGATTTGTACAGATGTTACATCTCTTCCTGGAATGGGCATTGAGGTGCTTGATATTGTGGATATGCTGGCTCAACAACCTACGCAACCTGCACCCAGAGTTATCCGCAATCGTGAAGCCTGTGCCTACATTATGTATACATCGGGTTCAACAGGCAGGCCCAAAGGGGTGAGAGTACCTGACAGAGCCATACAGCGTCTGGTCATAGACAGTGATTACATTCAAGTCACGCCAGAAGATGCAATTTATATGACGGCTGATATTTCATTCGATGCCGCAACCTTTGAAATATGGGGCGCGTTATTAAATGGCGCAAGGCTCATTATTGATGGTGCTGAATTTAGTCCGACCAGGTTTATGCGCAATGTTGCGGCTAAGGAGGCGACTATTGCCTGGCTTACATCAGGGTTATTTCACATGTTGGGGGCAAACCGTCCTGAGGTATTCCAGCCATTGCGGGCCATCCTGGCCGGCGGAGATGTACTCAGCAGCGCGGTGATCCGCTCAGTGTTGGGGACTTGTCCGGGTCTGACAGTGATAAATGGCTATGGCCCAACAGAGAATACAACGTTTACATGTTGTTATGTCATGGATGACGTGACATTACCCCAAGATAACGTGCCAATCGGCTACCCAATTAGCGGCACTCACATTGCGATTCTGGATGACGACCTGGAGCATGTGACTGATGGCGAGGCTGGTATCTTGTATACCTACGGCGATGGAGTTGCACTGGGATACGTCGGTGACAGGGATAAAGACAACGCATTTTTTTATCACGAAAAAATCTCCTCCGGGCTGATTTACCGCACCGGCGATAAAGTGAAGCGAGTAAACGGGAAAATTCATTTTCTGGGTAGAGAAGATAACTTAGTAAAAGTACGTGGTTACCGGGTATCTATGGAGTTTGTTACAGAGAAACTGTATCAACTTGACTATATAGAAAATGCATTTGTGCACTTAATAAAAGACCATGCAGGTAATAATGCCTTATGTGCAAAGGTAACGACTAAAAAGCCTGTGTCATCGAAATTAATAAAGCAAGATCTGGCAACTATGATTTCACCCTATATGGTGCCGGATATCATTGAAGTAAAAGAGAAATTTAGTTTAAACAAGAATGGCAAAATTGCCAAAAATCAACTTATCGAGGTGTAATATGCAAAATAGTAATGTAGTTAAAGATATCGTGTTGGAAAAAGCACAGGCCACATTCAGTGGTATCGAAATTGATGAAAAAACTGACTTTTTCTCAGTTGGGATCAGCTCTCTGGCAGTGGTTAACTTTCAGATGGAAGTTGAGCAAGCGTTGAATTGCACGGTCGAAACATCCGAGTTAATGGCTAATTCGACTTTAGGTGACTGGGTAAACCTTTACGAGTCTGCAGCGCAAACAAACTGAATTAATTAACATCAACTAAAACCAAACTTATTTAAATAAACCAATTTAATCAAATTTTTATTAAGGAAAATACAATGAGCTTTTATCTAACTGAAGAAGAAATCCAACAAATGCGTACAAACGGTTATATCGGTCCTTTTGACCTATATGAGCGTGACGAAATTCTTGAAAAGTACAAGAATATCCGTGCCAAAATGTTTGACCGTAAAAATGCGGCCTATGACCTGGAACACACCAGCGTAGTATCTGGTTATGACCGTCACCTGGATATTGACGCGCTCAGCGAGCACGTTATGAATCCAATTATTGTTAACAAGGTAAATTCAATCCTGGGCCCGGACTTAATCTGCTGGCGTTCAGAGATGTTCCCCAAATATCCAGGCGATGAAGGCACAGACTGGCACCAGGCGGATACCTTTTCTCACGCATCTGGCGCGCCTCAAATCAGATGGCCAGGTGAAAGCGACTTTGGTGGTGCAATCACAGTATGGACTGCACTGACAGATGTGTCTGAAGAAGTGGGTTGTTTGTGCTTTATTCCGGGTACACATGAAGAAATGTACTACGACGAATCAAAAGACATGGAATATACACCTGATGAAGTGAACGCACTTGAAAAAGACGGTGTAAAACGCGGCTTCTTTGGCTACGACTATCGCAACCTGCAAAAGGACCCAAGCTGGAAGCCGGATGAGTCTCAGGCGGTACCAATCAAAATGAAAGCAGGTCAGTTTGTGATTTTCTGGTCGACCTTGATGCACTCATCATTACCAAATATCACAAAAGACCAAACTCGACTGGGCTTTGCTGCACGTTATGTACCTGCTGCGGTAGATATTTACCCTGACACTGATTCAGTCACAGAGTACGGCAGTGAACTGTCACTTGAAAAGTATGGTGTAGTTTCGGTATCCGGTGAACGAAATGATAGCCATAACCGAGTCCTGGATGAGAGTCTGAATGGGTTTAGCTTTAAGCGCTAAGTCATTGTATCGCGTCGTGAAGCTTCTTACTTCGTAGCATTGCCCTGATGTGTTCACAGGCAAGTGAGAAGCTTAATTCGTTCGAAAAGGAGAGTTGAAATGCAAACACAAGAGAAGGTTTTAAGCATAGTTGCTTCCCTGGTAAAGGATGTACCGGCACTTGCTCTGGACACGCAGATCGCTGATTTAAATATCAGTTCCATGCAGGCAGTGATGATGGTGAGTGAGATTGAATCTACGTTCAACATTGCTTTACCAATGCAAGAGTTCTATGTGCGTGAATGTATACAGGATCTGGTTCAGTTTGTTGAGGAGGCTGCGTGATGTGGTTGAAACACATTAGCTCTGAGGGCACTCAGTCTGCCAGGGTGATTTGTTTTGGGCACGCTGGTGCCAGCCACGTTGATTTTGTTAAATGGCGAGATCTTCTGCCTTCAAACGTAGAGATCATTGCCATTGCATTACCAGGACGGTGTGAGCGGGTAAAGGAAACACCAGTAAACGACATTCAGGTATTAGTACGTGAGATTGCCGCGGCACTTACAGAGTTACCACCGATGCCAACCAGTTTTTATGGTCATAGCTTTGGTGCTGTGCTCGCTTATGAAACTGCGGCATTTTGCACTAAACATGGACTTTTACCTGAACTACAACGGGTGATTTTGTCAGCCAGCGCTTTGGAAAAACGCCGTATTCTGCAAGGCGTCAATCTTACGGATATGGATGCCGTATTGTCGGTGTTTATCGAGCGTCAGTACATCAGTGAGCAGTACGCACAAAATAAAAAGCTTATGTCTTTGGTACTTCCGTACTTGCTGGCAGATATTTGCTGCAAAGAAGAGTGGCAAATAGATAACACCATCAAGCTGGCAGTGCCGATCCATACGGTGGCATGGGACGAGGATGCCCTGGTTGACCCACCGCAAGTGCACAGTTGGGTTGTACGCAGTGAAGTGCCCCAGTTGTGTCGTCAGGTGACGTTACCGGGCGCACACCTGGCATATTTAAATTCACCAGCTGAGTTTATCGAAACAATTAATGAGTTCATCGCTGATTAGTTAAGGAACCAAGCGGATAAGGAGCGCGTCGTGCAAGATTTATGGAAAAGTGTCCGGGTCAGGGCATTTCAGGAGTCGGATATAGACCAGCATATTGCGTACTGGCACAACCCCGAGAACACCTTTCTTGAAGATTTGGGGGTTGACCGTCAGCGGTTAATACCTGCGCACAAAATGCGTGAACAACTGCAATATGTACTCAACAAGATGCCCCAGGCATGTAGCTTGTTGACAATTGAGTACCAGGGACAGGCCATCGGCGTACATGAATTAACGGATGTAGTTGAACAGGAAAGTGGGGTAATGCATGCCAGTATCTGGACTTCGGAATTTCGTGGTCTGGGCATCGGCAAAGTGTCTTACGTAAAGGCCATGCAGTGGTACTTCGAGCACTTTCCATTGCAGCGGATCCTCTTTAAAACGCCGAAAAATAACCGGGCAGCGAACAAACTAAAGCAAACGCTCAAGATTAAGCAGGTTGGTGAATGTACTTATGAACTACCCATATTCGGCCGACCGATTGAAGCCCATTTATATGAGATGACGCGCAGCGCGTTTGAACACCTGGCTGCACTTGCTGCGCCCAGGGAATGAGGAGAAAACCATGGACAAACAGGTAGATCAGGCGCTGACGCAGTTTAGTGCATTCCGGGACGCAAAGACGCTGGGCAATCTTTCAGTAGAACAAGTTGATGATTGGGGATTTACCCTGGTGCCAAAAGGAGGTGAATCTAAAGACGGCGGTTTCCACAGCGATCTGACCCTGATCGCACTGAACCACGGCAATGAAGTGGGCGGACTGGCAGTGCTAAATGCCTTATGCCATGAGATTGACAATGGTCAGTTAACCCCGGATTTACGGGTCACATTTTTATTGGGTAACGTTGCCGCGGCTAAAGCAGGTAAACGTTATCTGGAACAGGATATTAATCGCACTTTTAACACTCAGGCACACGACAGCCTTGAATCACAAAGAGCAAAACAGCTGGAGCCCATTGTCAGAAACTCCAAGTTTATTCTGGATTTTCACCAGACAATAGAACCAACCAATACGCCGTTTTTTGTGTATCAATATAATCGACTCGCTGCACTGTTTGCGCATGCAGTAGACAACGCGCTACCGGTGATCACCCACAAACAGTCAACGGCAAGTAAGCTCGGGGGTATGCGGTGTGATGAATTTGGCACCCATTGCGGGTGTGTATCGATTGCGCTGGAACTAAGCCAAAAAGGATTCGACCAACAAGGCATTGAGCTAGGGATATTGGCTGCTAAGCGCGCTTTGGCCGCTGTTGAAAATTGGACAGAAGTAAAATCACAGGCACCGAAGCAAGTAAATCCAATGTGGACCTGGTCGCATATTGAGGCGTATCCGCAAGAATATGTGCAGTTACATACCGGGCTGCAAAACTTTACTGAAGTTGAAGCCGGGCAATTACTGGGTCACACGCAATTGGGTATTGCGGTACAGGCTGCTCAGTCGGGCGCTTTACTGTTTCCCAAACACATTAAAGTGGGTGAGCCAAAACCGGGCGAGTTGTATCGCATCTTAAAACAAGTCAATTACTTTGCTACGTCAGGCCCGGGCAGGGCGGTGGCGTAATAAATAGAATTTTAATTACTCATAAATTTATTAAGGAAAAGTCATGAAACATAATTACGTAAGCTCAATAAAAAAATGGACCGTCGCACTGGCAACAGGTTTGCTGCTCACCAGTGGGGCTGCGATGGCAAAGAAAGGGGTGACAACGCCAGACGGGTTTGAATCCGTACTCGTTCTGATGGGAACAGGCACCATTGATAAGCATAACCCAGAGCCTCATCCGGGGGTTATTAACTGTGATGGCCTGATCTGTGATGGTGAGTTTTTCCAGAAGGAGATCATGGGTCGTACAGATGCTGAAATTGCTGAAGTTGCGCAGCAGGCAAAAACGTTTTACCTCGAACGGTTTGGACTGGCTGCCGATGATCTGGTCGCAAATAATCGCGCCACATTCAAAAGCTTTACCTTGAATCCGGATTTTGAGTATCGATTGCAAATTGCTACCGGCATGAAAGCAAAAGGTGAAGGCTGGATCATCCGCGATGGTGGTTTTAACCTTACGATCACTGACCCTCAAGGGGTGCCGATGGCTGGTGAGATGGCGGGTCGTTTAGCCAAGCCTGATGATCAGTTCCTGTTCGGCAGTTACAATATTCTGGTAACGAACAAAAAGGGAAAACCGAAAAAAGAACTGGTTATTGACTATCGCTCGCGCGTTCCTGCGGTTTCAGATGAAGACGGTTTCAGGTTGCAAAGCTTCCTGTCGAGTGAAGAGTTTGGTGAAGGTTTGGTACTGGGCACCATCTTAACCAGAGACGGCGCCGATGAAACAATCAAAGTGAATGGTCGTACTGTGATTTCTTTCCCGGCCGAAACACAACTAGATTCATTCCCGGCTTTCCCGGCCTTTGACGATAAGCCTAAAAGCAAATAACACAAGCCTGAAGGGGCACAGCCCCCTTCACCTTTTTAACGGTGATGAGTATGGATAACAAAATAAATATAAGCGAAGCGTTAGCATCGGTGACAGAACATTGGTCACAACGCGTGCTTGGTGAGGCCAATGGTCAGCTATATAAGGTGGCCAAAGGACTGGGCGCAACAAACTGGCACAAACATGACGATCAGGACGAATTGTTCATCCTGTATCAGGGCCAGTTAAACATTGAACTCAGAGACAAAACCATCGAGCTGAAACCACAAGACATGTTTATTGTACCAAAAGGCGCAGAGCACAGAGCCGTCGCGCCAGTTGAAGCAGAGTTTGTGATTGTGGGTATGAACATTACATCGACCAAAGAAGGCGGAAAACCGAATTAATAGAAAGTGTGTTTTAGGAGCAATAAGGGAGATTAAAGCACAGATCGCTGGTGGTGTGAGAAAGAATGGTCGGCATAGCAGGATTTGAACCTGCGACCCCTGACACCCCATGACTGCGTAAATGTTTGTGTTATTACTATGTTTTATATGTGATTTTTCAGGTTTTTGGTGGGGTGTGAAATAACTGCAATTGCGTTATTTGTGCCTTTGATGTTGCGGGCTACAGAGAGGGTTTTGCACACTCTGTTTTGCTAAACTAGTAAAGCTTAATCAAACCTGACGGTTTCATATACCAAAAACTGACGGTGGTAACGCCCAGCGAAGGGGACAATTTGTCCCGCTTTCGTTTTTTGTTAGCGCTTTGGCTCCGCATGATTCTTGAATATTGCATTTTCGTTTTCTAAAAAGTCAGTGAACCGCGAAACAAGAAACGAATTGCAGCCTTGCGAGGTTAGATATAGTGCTTGAATTTCTCCGCCAATGTATATTCGAGACTCTGGTGGTATTTGGTTCTGAATAGCTCTTTGTTCCTCCATCATTTTGGGGAGAGCTTCGATTAGATTTCCGTCAGGTGTAGAGCACTCTGGCTTGACGCCAGTTCCGTATCCGATTGGCTCAGATACAAAATCATTCGTGGAGCGATAAGCAAACGAGACTACCTTACCGTTTTCCTCGGAAAGCCCGAACTGATAAACCGTAGTAGTGAAATCGTTGGATAAAGAATATTCTTTTTTGTAGTCAGACCAAAGTTCCCTTAGCCCAGCCGGTGTGTGATAGTCTAAGTTCATAATGCCTTTTACTATCATCTGAGTGCTTGCAGTTAAAGCCCAACGATTCGCAAATCCACCAGCTCCTGTGCCCGCTACAATCGTGCGCAAGTGAGGTATATGCACAGCTTTTGAGACAAAAGAAAAAGGCTCACCCTCCGGTGTAACTGATAAAGTATCCGTCGCTACAAGAATCTGCTCTTCATCTGTAGCGAATATTAATGACGACATGATCTTTCCTTAATTGTAGCGCTAAGGCCGTTAAATGTGCTTTGCTGAACATTGCTCATTTCAGTTGCACTAGTGGTACTGAGCCTATGCCATAATGTTGCTGATAAAACTACCAGTGTCAGTACAGAAACACATAGGATATTACGATTTCTTCGTTTTTCTCGATGTTCTTTGATCAACGAACATACATTGTTATATGCGTTATTCCAAGTATTCACAAAACTACTATTATCCATTGGCATAAAATCGCCATTTCCATCATCAGTTCTAGGAAAATAATTTGATAATACAACCAAGAACTCTTTCAGCTCTTTTTCAGAAGCATCTAAGAGGTCTGGGTGAAAAGCATAGCAAATGACATTCCTCTGCTGACTAACAGAGTTATCGTATTTAAATTTCCTCATTAACAACTCCTTGTACACTTAACGTCGCATTCAGCGGCTCGCCCGCTGTAATGCTTTGTTAAGCATTACGGTTAATAATTTCTTCAATTTGATCAATTTCATTAACAGATGCTACATATAGGTTTGAACCAGCCAGCTCTTTATTTAATTTATCAAACTTGTATTTAGCATTTTTGGTTAATGCAGCGTTTGTCACTAACACTACCGGATATCCAAGATTTTTGGCAATTTCACCAATCTGATTAATAGCTCTAAGTGGAATTAGGTCTGTATCTGTAAATTTCACCTGAACAGCAAACTTAGGCTTCCCGTTGGCTCTTACTAAATAATCTACCCCATAATCAGCTTGTTCTCGCTCAACGTTGTCTAGTCCATATATGCGATCAAGCTGCCTTCCAACAAACTCTTCAAGGGCAAAGGCTCTCTTTATACGGTGTTGGAACTTCTCTTTTTGATCAACAACCCTTTCTTCCACCTCTTCTTCTCTTTGTTTTCTAGCGCTAGAAAACAAAGAGAACGATCCAAGCATAGATACAATAATACCTAAACCTGAGGCAACTAATGCCGGCCAGTTGAAGCTAATCTCATCCTCTCTCGGGTCATCTAAAGTTGTTTCTGGTTGCAGGCTTTCTCTAACAGTATCAATTGATTCTACGAGCTCTTTTCTAGATTCTAAAGGTATGAACTTGTTTGCTAAAAAGGTTTCTTGCACTTGAACAAGAAGCTGAACAACTGTGTATGGGTACTCTATGTTATCACGTAGCTCCTTACCTTTTATTAGCGTTTCGATATCATGTGAATCGATTTGATGTTTATTGTAAACGAGTTCTTGGATTGTACTAATCAGTTCACTGTTCATACCCTCAATTCTTTTAAGCTTTATGTCTTCCGAATATTGAGGAACATAAAAAACAGAGAAATAGATTGTCAGCACGATACCCACCAGTGAAAACATGTGGGAGAGGTTATCTTTTAGCCAGGATAGAAATTCCTTCATAGTTCCGTGATATCTCCTATTGCATAACAGTTAATTAGTAAGACCATACAAGGTGCGCTACCTTGTATGGTAGGAGGTAACCGATGCATGGACTAACCACTAAAATATTTTTGTAAATCATACATTAATAAAAAAAATATTACATCTCAATAGCTATGTAACTTAGTAGCAACTCAGGTTGTATCTGATTTAGGAGGGAAATCGCAATTACTGCTTAAGATAGTGCGGCCAATTACAAGTCCAGCTATAGAGTGCAATACAAAATCACAACTCCATGAGGCTAATCAACCGTACCCGACTTTATCTCCGCAAATGGTACTTCCACCCACTCGATATGATTCTTAGTGTAAATCTTAGTGCTTTTCGCGTCGGTGTGCGCCATCCTGGATTGGGGGTCTACGCCCTGGGTGTCGAACAGGTGGGCGGCGAGGGCGCGGATTTCGTGGAAGGTAGGGCGCTTTTCTTTTTCTAAGTGGTCACAGCAGCCCAGTTCGTCACGGATTTTTGAAAACGTGCGGCTGATGTAATCGGGGGTTAGCTGGGTGACGTGGTTTACTTCTTTGCTGATCTTACGTTTACTCTTTGCCGGCAGGCGGTGGACTACGTAATCACTAAGCAGGTTGTCGCGGCTGCGTAGCTTTTTAAGTGGCACCCACCGGTAAATTCTTTTGTGTAATTATTTTACGTTTTCTTGGGTTGTAAAGTGCGACTTATACCGCTCAATGGTGTTGGGGCATATTCTTATTTATTCTAAACTGACCGATAGTTTCTACTTATTCCCAGTTACACTTCGATATTATTTTGGTGTATCTTTGTTCGGGTGTAATTTTCACGCAGGGTGACGGGGAATAGATCTGTAAGGATAGTAGATTGAAACCATATTATTTCACAGGCCGTGAATACACGGAGTACTTTCAAAAAAATCAGCTGGTTAAAAATATATGTAGCAAACTCCATGTTTGCGACACTAGACCCAACACTGCGTAATATCATATCCATCTAATAGTAATGGAACAGTTGAAGCGATAATTTTTATGTTATTGGCGAACTAAAAAGGCGGGTGAAAAGGTTTTCCAACAACGCAAGGGGATGAGCTTGCAAGAAAACCCGCAACGGCCCTCAACACGGCCTAAAAAACTGTTGAATATGAAGGAATGCGCACTTTGCATCGTTTGGTTATTTGAGGATCAACTAAGAGACCAGATAGCCATGGTGGGAAGTGTAGCAGCAGAGTGGGGATTAGAGCTGATTTGTTTGGCGACAAGTCTCTAATCCACACCCTAGGGGCAAACGGAGTTGCCCGCTTCTATGAAACCAAATTTGAACCAAATTTAGTCTCACATTGCTACTGTAGCTACATTTAAATAAATCCGCAATTGGATTTTCAAAGATCCAATGACTACCAGGTGTTAGCTCGTTCTAACTACGCGAACCAAAAAGAGAACTTCACCAGTTACTGTTGCATTAGGCATGGCTGTGAAGTTGGATGTCTCAAAAACACGTTCTTTCAGTGGGCCATTAGCCTTTCGCGGGGTTAAGTTCAAGTGACACCTACCAGTAAATTCAAAGTCCAATTGTGGGCAGGTTCAATAAAGAAATGCAAGACTATCAAATGCTGCGCTTTCTATAAGCTCTGAGTAGTGAGAGTCGTAAATTTAAGCATGAAAGCCTTAAAAGCAGTAAAGCTCAGATAATACGAGCACGTACTTAACACTGAGTTTGGATAAGTCGAAATGATGTAAAAGAAAAAGTGTTAACCTATCCATCGCTTGCACTGAATCAGATTGGCTCGTTGCCTTTTATGATGGTGCTCACAGTAATCTGTCATCTCTTGCTTTCTCCCGACCGCACCATGAAAGACCTTAGTAAACTGCGTAGTGAGCTTGAGCCTGTTGTCTGGGTCTATTTGCAATCTCTTTAACAGTGGCTGGCTATCGTTGATTTAACCCAGCTTATTTGCACGTATGCATCGGCCTGTTAATTCAACCAGTTGAGTATAATAAGATTGCTATGGATGAGTACGTGTTTTTGACTTGAGTTTTGCACTTATTTTGCACAGGTGTGTGTCGAGGAGTTTAAAGAGGAAAAACTTTAATGTTATGAGGGAGTTAAATGGTCGGCATAGCAGGATTTGAACCTGCGACCCCTGACACCCCATGACAGTGCGCTACCAAGCTGCGCTATATGCCGACTTGGGGTTCACTATAATGATTTTTTGATGAAAGGCAATAAGTAATTGTTTCAATTGAATGTTATTTGTACTTAATTGGTTTGGCTGCGGATTTGTTGCACAGTTTATTTGCAGAGGATAGAAAAGAGGGGAGGTAGCATTGGCTGCTACCTCGGTAATGGATTACTTGTGCCAGATACCTTTAGGCAGAGTTTTCAACACTTCAGGTTTTTGCGAAGGATCAAAAACAGGGGTTTTGCCTTGTTTAAGCTGGGCACGGTAGTCTTTAGCTAACCAGATAACAATGCCGGATAACATGAACAACGCGACGACGTTGACGATGGCCATCAGGCCCATGGAGATATCAGCAAGTGTCCAGATCAAACCAAGCTCGCCGACCGCACCAAACATCACCATAGCCAGTACACAGGCTCGGAAGATAAACAGGCCTTTGGGATGGTTGTGCTCAAGGAACAGTAAGTTGGTTTCTGCATAACTATAGTTAGCGACAATGGACGTGAAGGCAAAGAACAGGATAGCGATGGCAACAAAGATCGCGCCCCAGTCACCGACATGCTCAACCAGTGCAGCCTGTGTTAACTGAATTCCTGTTACACCAGACTCGGGTACTAGCTGGTTTGACAACAGAATAAGTGCCGCTGTAGCGCTACAGATAACAATGGTATCAACAAATACGCCAAGCATTTGAACGTAGCCCTGAGAAGCAGGGTGGTTTGGATTCGGTGTTGCGCTTGCTGCGGCGTTTGCAGCACTACCCATACCGGCTTCGTTAGAGAATAGTCCGCGTTTAATCCCCTGGATCATGGCCTGCATCACAGCATAACCTACAGCACCGCCTGCGGCTTGTTCAAAACCAAGCGCACTGTTGATGATCAGCATAAAGACGTCAGGTAATTGGCTGGCGTTCATGACACATACAACGATTGCCAGCAATAAATAGGCGATAGCCATAAATGGCACAGCCAGCTCGGCAAATCTTGCTATGGTTTTAAGGCCACCAAAAATAATAAAGGCCGAACCACAGACTAGCAAAAGGCCCATTACGTATTTAGGTACGTCAAAGGCAACTTCAAATGCTGCGGCAATCGAATTCGCTTGTACGGCATTAAACACTAAGCCAAACGCCAGGATAAGACATAAAGAGAAGAGTACACCCATCCAACGTTTGTTCAGGCCATACTCCATATAATAAGCAGGACCACCACGGAAGTTGCCTTCATCGTCTTTGGTTTTGTATAGCTGAGCCAGTGCACTTTCTGCAAAGCTTGTCGCCATGCCGATAAGCGCGATGAGCCACATCCAAAAAATAGCACCTGGCCCCCCTAAATAGAGTGCAACAGCAACACCGGCCATATTACCGGTTCCTACCCGGGCGGCAAGGGAAGTACAAAAAGCCTGAAAAGAAGAGATACCGTCTTTGGCACCGCTTCGGCTGTTTGCCATCACTTTAATCATGTATGGGAATTGGGTGAACTGAATGAAACCCAGTCGGAGGGTAAAGAAAACACCTGCTGCAATTAATAGGTATATAAGTATATGACCCCACAGCAAGCCGCTTATTGTATTAAAAAAGTCAGCCATTGGATTACGACCCTTATTATAGATATAGCAGAACGGGTAAATAAGGTGGCGTAATTTACCACAGGACCGCGTTCAACTCTAAATATTATTGTCTTATCCACAGTTTTTTGTGGGTAACTTGTGTGGTGTTTGTGCGGTTTTTTGGGGTAAAAAATTAATCCAAAAAAGTGCTAAAAAGCGCTTGCGCTGGGTTTCGATTTCCCTATAATGCGCATCCACCGACACGGGGCACAACGCTGAAAAGCAACGAGCCAACGAGTTGGGAGTCAAATAAAACTTGATTCTGAAATTTTTCAAAATTAAGTGTTGACATAAAATGGGAAGTGATTAAAATGCACAACCCTCGGCGCTAACAGCGCAGCGACATTAAGTCGCACTGTTCTTTAAAAATATGAAGCAATCATCTGTGTGGGCACTCGTACAGATTGAGTTCTAACAGCAGATTTCAGTTTACTGAATGACGCACAAAAATTTAGAATCTCAATTGAACTGAGTGACCAACGGAATAAACATAGTTTATTCAGCACAGTCAATTCGATTCGAAAGAATCAAAATCAGAATTCAATGAGCACGAAACTTCGGTTTCAAAAAACTTTTAATTGAAGAGTTTGATCATGGCTCAGATTGAACGCTGGCGGCAGGCCTAACACATGCAAGTCGAGCGGTAACATTTCTAGCTTGCTAGA
>NZ_JASJUV010000007.1:0-286367 GCF_030125445.1 Pseudoalteromonas ardens | reverse complement strand
TTAATAGCTAGCTGTTAGCCCGCCCTCAATCCGGCAAATCAATGGCCTAACAATGTGTATTTACCCCACGCTGTGTGCCAACAAGTTGTACTGAGATCAAAACAACCCCGGCTTTGACTCGCAACCTGCCGCTAAAGCGATTGGACGATTAAAAGCTAGCTGTTAGCCCGCCCTCAATCCGACAAATCAATGGCCTAACAATGTGTATTTACCCCACGCTGTGTGCCAACAAACTGTACTGAGATCAAAACAACTCCGGCTTTGACTCGCAACCTGCCGCTAAAGCGATTAGTATTTAGCTGTTAGCCCGCCCTTAGTCCGGCAAGTCAAGGAGTTAGTATGAGTATAAAGCGGATCAACCAGTTTTTTAATCCCCGTTCGGTGGCGGTTATTGGTGCCTCTAGTAATCCAGGCCGAGCCGGTAACGTGGTGATGCGCAATCTGCTACACGGCGGGTTTAAAGGCCCTATTATGCCCGTTACACCAAAATACGCTGCCGTTCAGGGGGTATTAGCTTACCCAACCATTGCCGATCTCCCCCAGGTACCCGACCTGGCCGTTATCTGTACCAACAAAGCGACGCTGACACAGATTTTAACCGAGCTATCTGAGCGGGGGTGCAAAAATGCTATTGTTGTGGCTGCGGGGCTCGACAACGAGCAAAAACAACGCTTGCAGGCACTTGCCAGAGACAAGCAAATCACACTGCTGGGCTCTAATAGCCTGGGTATGCTGCTCCCTCACCTCGGGTTAAATGCCAGTTTTTCTCATACCACCGCCGACGCGGGCAAACTGGCCTTTATCTCTCAATCTGCCGCGGTCTGCTCAACCATACTAGACTGGGCTAAAAGCAAACGCATCGGGTTTTCCTATTTTATTTCTCTGGGCGACAGCCTGGATATCGACTTTGACGAATTACTGGATCTATTCGGTAGGGATGCCAAAACGAAAGCGATTTTGCTGTATATTGACAACATCAAAGATGTACGTCGTTTTATCTCCGCAGCAAGAGCTGCCGCATTTAGTAAACCCGTCATTGCTATCAAAACCGGCCGTACTCAAGCGGGTGCTGAGGCCGCGGTGATCCATACAGGTGGGTCAACCTCAGACGATGCGGTGTACGATGCCATGTTTCAGCGCGCAGGTATGCTCAGGGTCACCGATCTGCGAGAGCTATTTGCAGCCACACAAACGCTGGCTCTGCACCCAAAGCTATTACAGGTTGAACATCTCACCATACTCACCAATGGCGGTGGCCCTGGTATAATGGCCGTGGATACCTTATTACAGCGCAGCGGTAAACTCGCCGAGCTCAGTGACAAAACCATTGCGGCGCTCAATGCCGTGATCCCGCAATCAAACCACACTGCAAATCCGGTTGATATTTTCGGCGACTCAGCGCCTCACCGCTATCAACAGGCACTGGAGATTTTACTCAAAGCGGAGGAAGTGAAGAACTTACTCATCATTCATACGCCATCCGCCCTGGCCCCCAGTGAAGCGTATGCCCAGATCATTGCACAAACCCTGAGTACGTTACCTAAAATGGCTCGCCCCTTTGTGATGACCAACTTTATGGGCGAAGAAGCTGCCTGGGAGGCCCGCGATGTCTGTGTCGAGCACAGCATTCCAACGTATCGCACACCCGAGGGCGCCGTCGGGGCTTTTATGCACCTGATCAGCTACCGGCGTAACCAAAAACACCTGACGCAAACCCCGGAGTCCATCAGCCAGGATGAACTGATCCACAGCCACAGCGCCAAAGCGCAGATTGATAGCTACCTTGATCAGTCACTCACTCAGCTCTCGACCCATCAGGCCAGCCAGATCCTCTGCCATTACGGCATGGAATGCATAGAGACAGACATAGCACTGACTCCCAGTGAGGCCAAAGAGCAGGCACAAATACTCGGCTTTCCTGTCGCGCTCAAACTGCTCAGTCCGTCTATACCGTCAAAATCTGAGGTCGGCGGCGTGGTGCTCAACCTCAATGATGGCGATGAAGTGGAACAAAGTGCCTTCGCTATACTCCTGCGTATCAAGCAAGCCTACCCGGATGCCATTATCGAAGGTTTCTCTTTGCAAAAAATGGCGCCCAGGGCTGGCAGTCAGGAATTACGCATTGCGGTCAAAACCGAGCCCGATGTCGGACCCGTTATATTGCTCGGTGAGGCTGGCACCGGATATAACTTCAATCAGGCGGCCGTTGCCCTGCCCCCGCTAAACATGAATCTGGCTAAATACCTGATAGCAGCGGCGTATGATAAGGGCGTCCTGAAAGAACGCCTGTTACCGGAGAAAGTAGATAAGTATCGTCTGTGCGCGTTGCTCACCCGCGTCTCCCAGTTAGTGGTGGATCAACCAGATATTCAGGCTGTGGAACTGAACCCCATTTTAGCGACCGATGGACACTTTTTGATCCTCGATGCCAATATTGCTTTGCAGCGTTACGAACCGCTCCCCGGGCGCAAGCGATTAGCCATCAAACCCTATCCAAAAGAGTGGGAGCGATCGGTTACCCTGAAAAATGACACCCAGGCGCAGCTAAGGCCAATCCGCCCCGAGGATGAACGTAACCACCAGGAATTTGACCAGTCCCTGAGTAAAGAAGACAGATACCGACGCTTTTTCGGAGAGCTGCCACAGTTTACCCATGAGCAATTGGCTAAAATGACGCAAATTGATTATGACCGTGAAATGGCATTTATCATTACCGAGCCCTATAAAAGCGCGCAACGGACACTAGGGGTTTCGCGAGTGCTGATGGACCCGGACAATTTACTCGCCGAATTTGCTGTGGTCGTGCGTTCAGATTGCCAGGGTCTGGGCCTGGGTAAACTCCTGATGGAGGCAGCCATCAACTACTGTAAACGTCAGCGCGTCGGATCTATTGAAGGGATCACCTTACCAGAAAACACCGGTATGATTGGGCTGGCGAAAAAACTGGGGTTCACGGTGACCCGAGACTTTGAAGAAGGCACTGTGGTAATGAGAATGCCACTCACAGCACAGTCATGAAATACAACCCCAAATTGCAAGGTTAACAAGATAACTATGGATCTGACACTCAGACAAAAAACCGCCGGGCTACTGGAAGCCAGTGGGCGATTCAGAAAAGCCGGGCATGCCATAGATGTGTTTCTGATCTCGCTCATCATTATCAACGTCATTGCCATAGTACTGGAGTCTGTGCCAGCACTTGCTACGCGATATCACAGGTTGTTCTTTTTCATCGAAGTCACGTCAGTGGCGATTTTCACCATTGAATATCTGCTCAGGCTATGGTGCTGCGTTGATAAACTGGAATTTAAACATACGTCAGGCAACAACACGAAAAAACGTATGCGTTATGTGTTCTCGCCACTGGCCATTATCGATTTACTGGCCATTCTCCCCACGATACTCATGGTGTTCTTCACCTTTGACCTGCGTTTTTTACGAGTATTCCGTTTGCTGCGTATTTTCAAACTGACCCGCTACTCTCGCGCAATGCAGCTATTATTAGCGGCATTCAGAGAAGAGAGCAGTTCATTACTGGCAGCTTTCTTTATTATGTCACTGGTGTTGATTGTGGCGTCGTGTGGCATCTATCTCATTGAACATGACGTGCAGCCCGATAAGTTTGGCTCTATCCCGGCCGCCATGTGGTGGGCAATGGCCACACTCACCACGGTGGGATATGGTGATGTGGTGCCCATCACACCTTTGGGGCGATTTTTTGGCGGAGTGATCACCTTACTGAGTATGGGTATGGTCGCTATCCCCACGGGTCTGCTGGCGTCCAGCTTTGCCGATCAACTGAGAAAACGCCGCGATGCCTTTAATGAAGCCGTGCTGCACTCACTGATTGATGGGGTCGTCGATGAGCAGGAAAAAGAGCACCTTGAAGCCCTCCGAATTGAACTGGGACTCAGCGCAACGGAAGCCAATCAGGCCATCAAAATGATGACCAGCCAGCGCGTACACAACCACTACTGCCGTCATTGTGGCGGCAAGCTATAGCACAACAAAGGCCTGCTTCACGCAGGCCTGTCACTAGCTGGCACGTGCAAATACCTGATGCCAGTTGCGTCTTAATAGTGCGCCGGCTTCGCTCGCAGGTAAGGCTTTACTGAACAGATAGCCCTGGAAACGCTCACATCCCAGCATTCTCAGAAAAGACAGCTGCTCCATTTGCTCTACGCCTTCCGCAACACAATACTTACCCAGACTATGTGCCAGCGATAAGGTGGAGTGAATGATCACTTCGTGTTCCTTGTCGCAGCCAATGTCGCTGACAAAACTGCGATCAATTTTGAGCGCATCGACTGGATACTGTTTGAGGTAGGTCAGCGAGGAGTACCCCGTCCCAAAGTCATCCATATAAAGTCGGCAGCCCAGCGCCCTGAGTTCATGCATACGCACGATTGCCTGCTCCGCATCTGCCATCATCACTGATTCGGTGATTTCGAATACCAGATAGCGACCGTCTATACCATTACGTGCCAGAATATCGGTGATCCGGGCCAGTAACTCTTCGTACTGGAAATCCAACGCCGATAGATTAACCGAAATATATAGATCGGGATGGGTTGTGTGCCACTCTTTCAAATCGACCAGCGCCCTTTCCAGGGTTTGCAACATGACCCGGGTAATGATCCCCGTCTGCTCTGCGGTATGGGCGAGCTCCTCGATGCTATAACTGGGCGTTTGTGGCCAGCGCAGCAAGACTTCAAAGCCTTCTACCGACATATGTGTCGCATTGATGATGGGCTGATAATGATTACGAAATGCTTCTTCCTGATAAGCTTTTAACAGCGCCTGTTCGATAGCCAGAGCACGCTGAACCTGCTCATTGATCTCACTATGATAGAATTGATAATCCGTGACCAGAGACTGTCTCGCATGGTTCAGTGCCGTCTCCGCGGCCTGATTCAGGTCAAAGGCATCACTGGCATCATCAGGGAACATGGCAATCCCCAATTTCGCTTTCACATGGACCTGTTGCAGCTCAATCTCAAACCCTTTTTCAAATCGCTCAAGCAAGCAATGAATATATCGCATTACCTGTTCCACGCCTGTCAGCTGCTCCATTAGAATATAGAAGTCTCGCTCATTACCAATGGCCAGGCTGTCGACTTCCCGAAAACAACACTGCAAGTTGGTTGCAAGTTTTTGCGTAACAAGCGCCAGGAAGTCGTTGCCATAGGTATCCGCGAATCTTTGCAAGCGGCTGAACTTAATCGCAATAATCGCCAGAGGCTGACGTGATAAATGCGCCTGCTCTATCGCATGCTGCACGCGGTCCATGAACAGTACTTTGTTTGGCAGCTTGGTCAACGCATCATAGTTGGCCAGTTGATACAGCTCTTTCTCTGTACGCTTTTGTTTGGTGATATCGGTCAGTACTAAAATATAATGCTTATCTTCCGTCGCACTGATTTTTAGCAGTACCTGGCGCTTTTCGCCGCTGGGCAGTCGCAAAGTTTCCTCGGCAACATATAAGTCATCGACTTTTAATTTACTGATTGCACGCAGATACTTCATTCTGACGTCTCGCTCCAGACCCAAAGTAACACTGGTACTGGATGAGGGCGCCGCACTGACAGAGAAGGCACTTTGCAGGGCTTTGTTGCAAGCCAGAATACGCAAATGCTTGTCAAAGATCATGACCCAGTCACGAGTTTGCTCAAACGCCGCACCAAACAGGGTTGCCCGCTCTTCGAACACACGCTCCCGAGTCAGGTTAGTATAGGTCCCGGCAACCTGCACTGGCACGCCATCCTGCCACGCCATCACTTTGCCGTAGTCCTTGTACCAACGCCATTGACCATTGATGTGACGCAGACGATAAGTGCAGTCAATAAACCCTTTTTCGGTTGAGACAAATTCCAGCCATTCAATCCGGAACAGAGCGCGGTCCTGTGGGTGGATCAACTCCAGGTATTCGTCTAACACCAGGCTCTCGTTACTGTAACCCAGGTCGCTCACGAGCCGTGGCTGGTACACAAACTGGCTTCCGGATTGCCAATCCCAGACGCCCGAGTTACTGCCCTCCAGAGCCATCTTCAGGCGCGTTTCGCTGTTTTGTGTCTCTCGGTGCGCAGCCAGGATCATACCCGCCACTTTGTTTTTCCGGTGCACCCAAAAAGCGAATAAAGCGGCAGCCAGCAGGACATAGCAAAACAGTGCCCAGGGCGCACGCCAGATGGGGTAATGCACCACAATCTCTAATTGAGCAGGTGGGGTATAATCCCCCGTCAGTGGGTCCTTCGCCCATACTTTGAGGCGATAATTGCCGGGGCTTAATTTAGGAAAAACCACCCGGTTACTATTACGGCTCAGAATGCGCTGCTCACCCGAGAGCTGATATTCATAAACGATACGCTCTTGCAGCGTAAACGCCATGGCCGAAAACGACACTTCCAGCCCAATATCATCATGATTCAGTTCGATGTATGAAAATGACTTGAGCCCGGATGGCAAAAGATCCCGAGACATCAGATCAACATCGGTTATGTTCACCCGATTTAGCAAGGATTTAGCAGGACGATGTGCCTTGGGATCGAATAGCGTGAAGCCCTGTAACGAGCCATAACCAATGCGGCCATCCGACAGCTTGACTGACGCCCCACCGTTAAATTCATTGCTCATCAGACCGTCGGCCGTGGTAAAGCCCTGAAGATGAAAGTTGTCCGGATCCAGCCGCCAGATCCCCTGGTGAGACGACATCCAGATCATGCCGACATCATCCTGCACCATTTCATACAAGATATTATTGGTGACGGTATGCTGCTCATTGGGCATAGGCAACAACTCGTAACCATCTGCTGTAAGGCGCACCAGCCCATGCCTGGCAAACGACAGCCACAGTACATTATGCTTATCTATGGTATAGCTCAGTAAATCGACCGCACTTTGCTTATGTGCTTTGGGCACCTGGTATATCTCAACCAGCTGGTGCGCCTGCGTATCATAACGGAACAACCGACCCTCGCTATAAAAAACAGGGTCCTGAGGGTGTGTACTTAATGGCTTATAAAAACCATAGCTCAGGAAAGGGTCAAACCGATCGAATTCTTCGCCTAATTTCGAGAGCGTGCCGGTATTAATGTCAAACACATAAAAGCCAGTTTTCTCATCGACCAGATAGAGCTGACCATCCCCTACAATTACCGCACCTTTGACAAACCCGGACAGTACGGCAGTGGCAGTGTCATCCTGTGCCTGGGGCCGGTAAATTTGCTCAGAATCAGGCTCGAAAATAAACAGCCCACGGTTACTGCTCAGCCATAGTTTGTCCTGATAATTCAGTAAACCAAAGATGGTAAACTCGGGATAAAAACCATCCCCCAAAAAGCCCGCTAAATACTGTTCGGAAGTTCGGGTTTGTGGATCATAACGGGTTAACCCATCTCGTGTACCGGCCCAAATAAAGCCATCGTACTCGACCAGGCCCCATACCGTGCCTTTCGAAAAGCGTCCTTGTACAGATCCCGGATGAACATTATCAAACCCCTGCGACTCTGCCGGTAAGTAAAATGCGCCGTCTTTTTTGGTCGCGATCCAAATACCACCAAAATCATCACGAATGAAGTAAATCACGCTGCTGTCCGAAACCGCATAATGACTACTGGCAAGCCTTGTATCGCGATGGACTGCACCAGTGGCGATGTCATAGTGCATCAGACCATGATCTGTCCCCAGTAACAGCTGTGTGCCATTGCGCTCAATTTGCCAAATATTGAGCTCTTCAATCAAGGTTTGGTAAGGCACGTCGGCCTCAAAATCACGGCGTAATGCACTGATATCCAATTGGTACATGCCAATTACGGCCCCCAAGATCAAAGTGTCGTCATCGAGCAGATGCATTGATTTGGTATTGGTCTGAAAAGGGTGCGTGATCTGATCACGGTGAGTAATAGCGCGCAACTGCTCTGTATCCGTGTTATACACAAACAAGCGTTCAGCCGATGCTATGAACAATAAGTTATCGTGTTTAAGTAGACCTCGCACTGCCATTTGACGATCTTCGACAGGCAACATTATCTCCTGAGTGATGTTCCCTGTACGCGTATCCATCACAGCGACATTTTGTGCTCTGCCCAACCACAGCTCATACCTACTCTTACTGAGCATTTGAAACACGCTATTTTTAAAGTAATCCTCTTCAGACTCTGGCGCTGACGTATAACGACGATAGCTGTCTTTCTCGGGGTCATAACTAAACAAGCCTGCACGCCCCGACGCTATCCAGATGATGCCATTTTCGTCCTGATAAATGCGGTCGATCTGCATTTTGTTCAGGTCCTGATTTGGCCCACCGACCTCTAGCACCTGATACCCATCATAGCGATTCAGGCCGCCTTCGGTTGCCAGCCAAAGGTATCCATTGTCATCGACCAGCAAGGTGTTCACATAGCTTTGCGACAACCCCTCTGCCGGAGATAAGCGAGATACCTGCGCCAACGATAGGGAGGTAAACACAACAAGGATAAAGCTGAGAATTATTCGCAACATAGTCGATTCTACTCAGGGTTAATACATTGCATTGGCAGGATCTGCCGACCTTGTGCAACATAGGTATGATATTTGTCTGCCAGTCCCTGAGGCAGTGCCAATGGGTCAATCGCCTTAAAGCCCAGACCTGCGTAAAACGCACTCAAATGACGATAAGCAAAGGTGTACAGTGGAGCCTGTTGGTGTGCCAGCACGGCATTCAAGAGGACTTTTGCAAACCCCTTGCCTCGTTGCTCAGGCGCAACCAGCACTGTTGACAAAAAACAATGTCCTGTGACGTGCTGTACTCTGCACGCCGCAACAATATCCGGGCCTTTAAGCACCCAGTTTTGATCCTGGCGAGTCGCCTTCCCCCGGGCTTTGTGGGTTTGATAAAACTTATTCACCAGAGGTGTCTGAATGGCCGGTAATACCTGAGCAACAACTTTCATGGCTATGCCAGCATCAGCCCCAGATAAAATTCGAATTTTTCTTTCAACATCGCCTGCTCTGACAGAGGGCGCTGATTAATCGCATCATAAATGGCCTCACGGCTATTCTTGCCGCGTTTGATTTGATAAGCCCAGAAAGACGCTTCGTACTCTAATTGAATTTGATATTTATCTTGTCTCGATAAATTACACAGGTTATAGCTCATAGTAAATTTGGTTACAGCAATCTCTGTAAAAAGTGTATCATAATTACGCTAAGGTGTATCCGTTCATGTACACGCTCAACGCATGTTACCGACGTGCTACTTTCTGCCGCAGCGCCACTGCTAAAATAAGTGGGGTCGATTTTTATAGGGAGAACCATTGCGAATTTTCAGTTTGTTATTGTTATGCTGTCTGAGTGCACACAGCGTCGCAACCGATAACCGCACACTGTACTTTAATCGCCCGGCGGATACCCCTCAGGCGAGATACGTGATTGAGTTATTACAAACCGCTTATCAGCAGCTGGGTTATAAGTTAGAGGTTGTTGATTTTAATCGCCAAAGTGCCCTTATCGCTGCCAATAATGGTGCCCTGGACGGGCAACTTGGGCGGATCCATGGCGTGACCAAGGCCTACCCCAATTTACTCCAAGTACGCTTTCCTTTGTATACTTTTAACTTACAGTTACTCAGTCGCTGTTTAAGTTGTAGCTTTGAGCAGCTCGACTCACTGGTTATTCAAAGCGGTTATCTGGTTTCAAACCAGTATCTGGATAGCGCGCCCTTCAATGGCCAGCTAATCGAGGTAAAAAACAATATCACTCAGCTCAATCTGGTTACCCAGGGAAAAGTGCAGGCAGCGTTGGTGGTTGACTTTCACTTGCGAGAGCATCTGGCGGATATGGATTTGGAGACATTTAAAATTGATACGCTGCTGACCATTGAGACTTATCATTATTTACACATTAAGCACAAAGCCCTGATCCCCCGCCTTGAAGAGGCCTTACATACCCTGGCAAAAAAGGGCACTGTGGCCATGCTCAAAGCAAAATACCAGATTTAAAATAAGTCTTCCTGATCCCCTTGCTGTTGAGCATCCGCTGGTTCAGCCTCTGCGCTGCGCTTTTTCGCCGCCATCACCCGCTTTTGGCGTTGCGCGCATAGCTCAATCACCTTACGCTTTTGCTGCTCACTCAGCGCATGCCAATGAAAGCGCTCTTCGCGACTGCGAAAACACCCTTTGCAATAACCCCGATTATTCACCTCACAAATACCCCTGCAAGGGCTGGGAATTTCAAAAATCTCAATCTGTTCCATATGCTTCACTGGTTACTCTTTATCCGGTACTATGGCCAAATTGATACTCAGATCGCGGCTTACCAACATTAATTTGAGTATAATATAGACTAAAATTAATTATCCATAACTGTATAGTCTCAAGGAGACACCACACATGAAAAAATGGTTTTACCTATTCCTACTTTTGCCCTGTTTTGCTTACGCAGATTGGCACAGTGGCAAGGTTGAAATGATAGCAATAGGCTATGATGGCAAAACAATTTCTATTGGCATGGAAGGCTCAACAAAGACAGAATGTACCTGCTATCCAACCTGGCCAAACCGGTTTTGCCTGAATAGAAACAGAGTTTCATTCAACGAGGAGTTTTCGTTACTATTATCTGCCAAAGCGCAAGGTAGAAGTGTTTCACTGCAAATAGATGAGACCACTTGTATGGTGAATGCCATGTATGAAAATTAATGCCTGTTAATTTGATTTTAAATAGCCTGACTGTAGGTAATTGAACTCAAAAAGAAAGCCTGCGGATGTGAGGCTTTTACATAACGGTCCAATGAGTTTTGCCTACAGTGCATGTTTTTAGGGAAATGGTGATGTGACCCCGCCTTAGCAAAGCGTTCGGAAGATCACCAGCAGGTATATCTTGTTCAATTGAATAGGTGCCACATTCAGTTCCTTTATTGTTGCTCGTACATGCCGCAATCCGCTAGTTCTTCCATTCGTATTTATCGATAAAATAACCAAAGTGATAAGCAATTATAAAAGTCACCAAGAGAACTAATAGAGAGACTCCCAACCTCTTCCAAGCAACGACTTTTAATTCAACAGGGTTCATCAGAGTAGCCAATAAATTCCCCAGTACACTAAAGAAAGAACCTAAAAGCATAAACAAAAGAGCAAAGCCCAATATTTTATCAGTCATTTAATTACCATATAGTGCTTTCGCGCTCTTTTTAAAGTGAAATATATAGACGCTCTCGCGATGTCCATTCAACCACGTCTAGCTTACAAAAAAGCGCTCACTGAGCGCCGATTTTAAAAGGGTGTCATCTTAAACTATTTCTCTTATTTCACCTTAGATTCCAAGCGGTACTGTTCTTCAAAATCCTTTAAAAACTCCTTTGCCAAATCTTGGCCTAGCTTATCTGCTTTTAATAGTAGCCTCTTAGCCTCGGTAAAGTTACGCTCTTTAACAAAAATAATAGTCGCTAGCGCTAAAATTCCATCTGCATTATTAATATCTTCAGCATGCCTGAGATAGCCTAAGATCACCTGACTATCCATAGTGGCTAAAGCGCCTTCTGAATCGTGGCTCAACTCATTCAAGAATTTTGTTGTTAAATTTACACCTAACAGAACACTGGCCTGCCTATTACCTTGATCTGCTGAGCTTTTTAACCATTTATTCGCAATTTCAATATCATGTCTGACAAACAAACCATGGTTGATTATGAAACCCAGAAAATACTGAGCTTCATGATCACCATAACGTGCTGCTTCAATTAAATAATTAACCGATTCATGAGCTTTCTCTGAGAGAGAGTCTGTGAATTCATAAAACACCAAAAAAGACATCACCTTCGATTTAATATCACCTAACTTTGCCAAGTTACTAAATTTCTCATACGCTTTTATTTCTGAAAAATCAGCACCTCTATTTTCATAATAAGACAAAGCATCATTTAGTAAATTTGGGGCAGCGTCATCAGCCTTCACTAAATTTGAGTAAATCATTATGGATAAAACAAAAAACAAAAAACATCTCATTCTACTTTATTCCATTTGGACTTGCCGCTTCACGACTTGCTTCTAAGTTAATTTGAATTAGCTTTTGAAAATTATTAAAAGCATTTACTGGCGCGAAAGAACTTGAAAGTTCGACTGCATGGTTTTCAAAGTATACCTCACCTCCGAGTCCCAGCTCATAAGTGCTATCAACTGAAACTTTAGGTGCTATACCAAATGTATCATTTCCAATAGGCCTGCTTATATTAAGTGCATACTTACTCTCGCCGGTAGATAAATTCGTCACATGCTCGATATTAGCATCAATTACTTTAACACTGCCACTCACAAGCTCCACGCTTAACTCTGTTTCGCCTTCATTATTATGACTTACAGCGAAAGGACCTTTTTTCCTCTGTATTTTTCCTGTTGCATTTACTACACGCTCAAACTTCGTTTGCTTAAACTTGCTATTCCATTTACTTGCAAGTCTTTTATAATAGTCATTCGAACTTACATGTGTAGAAAGTTCATTAACCACAAACTGTATAGCTGCAGTCGTTGCACCATTAGCAAACTTGCCACCGGTAATCCTCGAAACAGTACCACCTGCTATTGCCTGCAATACAACACGTCCAGGCGAAGGGCCATTTGCTAATTTACCCACGCCTTTCATGATACCTGCGGATACAAATCCATGTCCAAAATTTCGACCCTGAATATCGCTGAGTACGCCACCGGCTACGGCATGTATACCCATTTGAGCCGCAGGGTTTGTAATACCCCCGGCTGACATTGCTTTACCTATACCGCCAAATACTGCGCCCGACAATGCACCGCTCCACGCGCCTTTGCCTGAGCCTGTAGCAATATAACCACCTACAGCCCCTGCTATAGCTCCTGATATTGCTCCAGCAACTATACTACCCGTTGTAGATACTGCTGTTGCCGTAATTGTTGAGCCCATGACAGATATGGTCGCGGTTTGTGACATCCCCATACTAATCGCCCAGCTGTTAGCCCAACCCGCGGCTGCCCCTGCTGTAAAGTAGGTTGCCGCAGCGGCAGCTATCACCCGCCAGTTTTTCTTCAGGAACTTACTAACACCTTTAAGTGCACTAAACAAATACCCACTTGGATCCGTATACGACAGCGGATTATTCAACACATAACTATAAGCGTTATAGTTCTGCAAATTCGAAGGTGCCTGAACAAACGGATCCGCCTGCATAAAGCGGCCTGTCTCCGAGTCATAGATACGGCCATTCATATGAATGATACGTTTATCACCACCTAGCGAGACTGGCTCATGACCTGTATAGGCTCTCAGATTGTCACTGATATTGTTGAACACTTCGCCAATCAGATCCGTATTCTGCTCAACCTCACGCTGCTTACCAAATATATCGTACGCATAGCGTGTCAGGACCGTATGTTCGCTGTTAGTCACGACAATGGTGGACCCCTGATGATCGGTAAACAACCACTTGGTTTTACTCATCCCTGTATCAAAGTAGGTTTGTTGTGCGTCGTTGCCGATATAACGATTAATCACAGGCTTGCCATCCTCACCTTTTGGCTTGGTCAGCTCCAGAGCGCCCACGTAATATACCGTGTTTGACCCATCCACTCGCTTGTAGCGACGATTATTCGCATCATATCTGAAGGTGACGGTCTCACCATTGCCCGTTATTTCAACCGCTTTATTACGCGCACTGTACTCAATTGACGTAGTGCCATCACTGCCTGAGCGCGCAGTCTGATTACCATTGGCATCATAACTAAACGACTCTGTCTTAGCAGGCAATGTGCCCAAACAGCTCGAACTCGCTATACGGCTTCTTGAAGAAATAGCATGTAGTGGCGTATTGTCTTCATTATATCGTTGAGTCCAGCGACCCAACACCAGCACTGATGAGCCTTCATAGCCAGGACAGTCAACATCTGTACCAATCAGATAATCCGCTTTCTCGATTAAATTACCCGATGCAGAGTACTTGAACAGATCGACATTATTTACCCCCAGCACACGGTTCATATCATCATAATGATAATTGCGGGTATCCATGCCTATCTGCTTACGGCTTTTCAGGTTACCCAGACTGTCAAAGCTGTAAACATCATTTTGAATTGCAAAGTTGCTGTCTGAAATCTTTTCGACCATGCCCTTTTGGTCATAGGAGATGTTCATAGTCACCCCCCCTTTTTCGTACGTGGTAACCTGACCACGAGCATTAAGCGCCGTCACTTTGTAGTAAACCTGACCTTTACTGCTATTGCGCGCCTCTGTTTTTGCCAGCAGCTGACCGTTTTGATAAGTCATCGCAACACCGCGCGCTTCGATAAAGTTGCCCTGTTCGTCACGACGATAATCATCAAACTGCAAGGCCAAACGACTGTAGCTATCATAGAAGCTCTGTTGGATCACACAGAGATTGTCAATTGGGTCCAGGTTTGAACCATCCGTAATACGTAAATCGCCCGTTGATCCCACAAAACTGACTTGCCCTGCGCACTGACTCGTACCATCCAGTGACGTCAGCGTCGCTGCCGCACGCCCTAACCTGTCGTAATAATAGGTTTGCCCCCAGCCAGACCCCTGCGTACTTGATATCAAGCGATGAACGGTGCCGCTTGTATCTCCATACACCCAGGTACTGGTGCCTTCGGCAAAAACCCCCTCTGGCGCTATTTGCTCCTGCTTGATTTTTCGACCTAAGAAGTCGTAGTCCATGGTCAGTTCCACACCACGCGCATCAGTTTGCTTGCGTAGTTCGCCAAAGGCGCTGTACGTGTATTGCCAGTAGCCTCTGTCTGAATCCTGCACAGACTTTTTACGGCCCATGTTGTCGTAAGTAATGCTGCTCACCAGACTATTATTGGTCGCTTCTGCCGATGAATGAACGGTGAGCTGAGCGCCCAGTGCGTTGTAGGTGTAGTCCAGCGTGTGATTGATGTTGTCTATCACCTGCACTGTCTGGCCAATGGTATTACTCAGCGTAGATT
Organism: Pseudoalteromonas ardens; assembly: GCF_030125445.1. NCBI lineage: Bacteria > Pseudomonadati > Pseudomonadota > Gammaproteobacteria > Alteromonadales > Pseudoalteromonadaceae > Pseudoalteromonas > Pseudoalteromonas ardens. The sequence goes on along the minus strand of NZ_JASJUV010000007.1, from coordinate 271,425 downwards.
TAACCTGATCACGGATATCCGAACCGCTGACAGTGACAGTGCTCTTTCGACCTTCAAACGTTGTATCTGAATTTGTGCCAGAATTTGCATCATAGACATTCGTAACCCTATCCAGCGCATCATAGGTGTTTGTCACAGCCTGTGAACCGGCCTCAGTAACCACATCGTTACGACCGTAGCGGTCAAACTGATAGTCAGAGGTCAGCCACTGGTTCTCAAGTACTGTCAGCTTGCTCACTGAGTAAGTGCGTCCCAGTTTATCCAGCAAGTGCTTTTCACGCAGTACGCCGTTAACTTCTTTATTCAGGCGTACCACACAGTTTTCATTCGAGCCACACGCCGTGAAATAGCTATACGCCTGAGCTCCAGTCGTACGGTACGACCCCACTTTTCCGCCAAAGTGATCATAAGTTAGGTAAGTCAATACGCCATTGCTGTCAATCAGCTCAAGCGGCTGGCCGAATGCATTGCGACGTGTCAAAGTATGCTGGCCCATCTCGACGGTACGGACTTTTTCAGAAATTAACGACAGCGTACTTTTGCTGCCACTTTTCTTGGTGTAAAGCACATAACGCCCTTGCGCATCAAAGATAGTTTCAGAGGTACGCGTTTCACGCTCCAGCCCTGTACACGCTGTGTTTTCGCTTTCCACTTTTACTTTGTTACCAAAGTTATCGTATGAATGTTCTGTCGTTAATTCATATTCACAACCTAAGCCTTTACCAACGACCTCCTTGTGCAGCATGTTTTCGTGAGCATGGTTCTGGGGATAATATTCAAAGTAACTGGTTTTAGAGATAGCATCGAGGCCTGCGCCACTGTAAGTCACCTTAGTTTCAGACAATCGACCCAAGCGCTGATGCTCTTCCGTTGTGCCATATTGGCTTTCAGTAACAACACTGTGCTGCACAGTGCCCGTTGCCCCAGCGGAGGTGAAATGCTCGGCACCGGAGGCACCCACATCGTAGGTATTCACGGTCAGGTTTTTAACATTGCCATACGTGTCTTGTAAGGTTGTCGTATCTGTACAAGTGTAAACACTCACACTCATTCCTGAATCAACCGCGGCGCTACATTCCCGGCTGTCCGAATTGTAAACCCGATAAGCGGTCACCCCATTTAGTTGCTGCGTTTTCTGCTTGCTGTACTCATTAACCGAGATGCTGAGCAACTCATTGGTGCCTGCTGATTTCATTCGTTTTTGGGTTGAATACGGCATGCCAGTGAACGGAAACGCCTGATGGTAGCGTGTGGTTGTCTCAAAAGTCTTGCCGTCTTTTTGTGTGGTGGTCTTGAGCGTTTTAAAGCCCAGAGGTCCGCGACCACCAAATTGCACGCGTGCACCCTGATAATGATAATCCACTATCGCTTTATCGGTCGACAATGCACCACTGCGATTACTCGGGCTGTCGGTTTCAACACTGGCAACCAATACACCCGAACCAGTCATCTTGCTGACTAATAGCTCTTGCGTATTGAAAATCCCTGAATCTGTCGTCAGATCATCGTTAAGGTCTGTATAAACCGCCCTGTCCGACATTAACCCATAGTGGATCGTGGTGTTGTTTGTATGACCGGTATACCCTTGATTGACCTCAAGTAACATGCCTGCTGTGGGCCGCTGGCTCAGGTTATACCTGACACTGACACCGTAGTCGTGTTTAATCAGAATGTCTGCAACACCATTGCCATCGTAGTCACTGAAAAAGGCAAAGTCACCACCTCTGGTATCAACGGCAAGCTCAAACGCGTTGTCACTGACCTTGGTAAAGCGTTCATCTTGAATCGACCACTCATAACGACGCCATTTTTTCGTTTTCTTTTCTTTGAAGAACAGATCCGCTTTGCCATTTTTGTCTATGTCCATCGACATTGGCGGAATAAGCTCACTGACCGACAAAGTGTCATTACTGGATTTAGCTGTAGCAATAAACACTTTTGTAAATTTAACTCGCTCACCGGATTGATTGAGCTGTACATGCCACTGCTTTACATCATGATTGTACGTGGGTGTAGCCAGATACATCAGATCCACCAGGCCATCACCATTGACGTCACTTGGCGTTAGCAGCTCTATTTTCTCATCCGATGCAATCGTTTCCGTCAGGAAAGGATTTAACCCGCCATAACCAGTTTCTCCCTGGTTGTAGTGCACCGCCAGACGTTTAGCGTCGTCGTTGTTACAGTGGGTAGAGTCACATTTCAGCGCAACAATATCCGCCAGGCCGTCAAAGTTCATATCAATGACATGCCAGTCTGTGCCCTTACTCGTAAAGTCACCATATCCATAAAAACTGCCATCGCCCACGTCGGTACCGAGCACATACTGATGACCAAATGCTTTGGTTTCAGGATCTGCCAATCTGACGTACAAGTTAGGATCGTCTTTTTTATGCTTATAAACCAGGTCTGCGTAGCCATCGCCATTAAGATCGGCTGGCTTAATTTCGCGCATGTAATGATTAGCAGGCCAGCCTTCTGGCAGAGTCAACGATTGCAGCTGATTGTTGTCACTCAGTGCGTAATGGGCCCAATAACCCGGATTAGCATCAGATGTATGTTCAGAACGCATATTGATCATCAGAGTCTGTCGGCCATCCAAGTCATGATCTATGGCAAACATACTGACACTTTCCTGATCATCCTTTCGGTATATATCCCGACATGCCAGCTCTTCGGCCGCTTGATAGGTATGGCCTTGATAAACACATAATGTATAACGTTTAGCGCCCTTGTCTGTCTGCTCCAGCGTGACCAGTTGTGCCAGACCTGTGGCTTTTAAATCGGCTAAAGTGACAGACGACAGTGCATTTTCCATCCGCTCTTTTGAATACACATTACTAAACGCTTCAAAGTCCAGTTTGCTGGCAAAAGTATCATAAATGAAAGAGACAGGTGCACGGCAAACGCTGCCACGGCAGTGCGCAACACTTTGCAGCAAGCGTGTGCCATTAGTCGCATCCACAAAATCCAGGTCATAATGGGCAAGCTCCGCCCCGTGATGATTGAATACCTCGATATTGCTAAGGCGTGCAAACTGAATCACTTTTGCTGTATCTACGTAGCCTGCATGGCGTAGCGCCCCTGCTTCATGTGTAAACACGACTCGATTTCCACTGTAGATAATTTCTGACAGGACTTTTTCAGAGTTTGCACTGTTATTTGGGTCTACCAGCTCTGTGTATTCATAGTGGATGGTGGTGCTTTCGTGACCCAGGTTATCTTTCACTTCTGATAGCATCCAGCTCGTGGTATGAACAACACCATCGGCATCCGTCAGGTTGGTACGGCTAGTGTCTGATGCACCGTATCGTTTTACCGAGCCATCCTTTGCAAGCACAACAAACTGAGACTGACTGCCCTGACCCAGTTTATAAACGGTTATCTGGGCATCTATCTCAGTCATAAATTCATCAGCAATTTGCTCGCCCTCGAAGCTACCACTGTGCGTTTTCACCGCCTTACTTATCAAGCGCTGACCATCAAGGCAATAGCGATCATCCTCGCTTAATGTCAGTCCTTTGAACTGACCGTCTTGTGCTTTGGTTTGCCGGCAACGTGAAATGCCTGATGCCGCCCCCAGGCTCCAGCCCAGAGCAACTAATCCATCACCACCTTGAGAGCTGTAGTTCAGACTAACCTCAGGCTGTACACCTGTGATACCCACGGGGAGCGCAATTGGCACGCTATAAGATGCAGCGCCACTTTCGGTCACCCGAAAGCTGCCAGTGGTTGGCTGTAAACGAGCATGGGCAAGCAACACACTTTCACTCGGTATTTGCTTCTGGGCAACGTCAACGGATGGCAATGCAACAGACGGGCTTCCCTCGACAGCAGAGCTGGTGATGGTAATTAACTCTTCATTGGAGTAATTATTACTACAACGAGACACCACTTTATCCGCAAGAGAGGCTGGGAGTTTTACACATGCCAGTGCCTTAAACTGATAACTGCCGTTGTGCTTGAATATTTTACTCAGGGAACCGACATTATCGGCTGTGGTTTTGTCAGCATCCAGGGTTGCAAGCAGTTGATACTGAGGGTTGCCCGGCTGCAGCGCATACAGTTGATATTCTTCAACCCGACCCGGTGCACTCAGTGTGAAATCGATGATACCGCTTTGCTCCGTTGCAATTAGCGTGGGGCTTTGCAGGCCATCTCGATGGTCCGCCGAGTTAGTGCCGATTGCTTCTTCTACCCTGTCACTCAGACCATCTTTATCACTGTCATAATCAAAGTCACAGTAGTCACTTACTAAACAATGGCCATAAAAGTATTTAAGCAGGTTAAAAGTGGCGTCTTCATAGTGGCGATTGCTCTCCCCTAACAGATCAATGATCACATCAGCCCGGGTAACCCCCATTTCGAGGATGCCAACCCAATAAGCCTGATCACCAGAGCCATATGTGGCTCCACTCAACACCTGATCGGCGCCGTCTTGTAGCAGCAAATATTCAAATAACGTACTGATGAATTGTGCATTGGACGACTCAGACAAAGATGGCTCAATGTTAATCAGTGCGTTGACCATCTCATTAAGCGGGTGGCCATTAGCCATCAGGTAAGCCATAAAACTCAACTCAGTTTTACTGGGAGTTCTTTGCAACAGGATCAGCATGGCTTTGGTCAAAATCACAAGGTCATCGGTATTTTGGTCCGGATGCCACCACTGAGTTTCCCACTCTTTTATTTCGTCTTCGAATTGCAGCGCTAAAGCACCGATTTCGTGCCATTTCACAGCGTTGGCACCAATCATACGCTGATCGATGACGTGTACCTCTCTATCTGCTGTCGTGACATAGATATGTCCGGAAGCCGAAACCTGAGGCGGCATCACAACCCCGCCACTCTGAGGGAATTCATAGTGCCAGTTCGCTAACCCCGTTTTTGCGTCCAGTGAGTAAAGCGCTTCATCCATAGAGCCTATTAACAGGGCATCATTTTGATTAAATTGTGCACCGGCGCGGATCTCACCTTGTGTTTGGAATTGCCATTTTTTGGTCACTTCCAGGTTCGCGATCGGATCATAAGTCAGACGATAGAAATGATGGTTTAGTGAACCAAAGTAGATATTGTCTATTTTTCTGGCACCGGCAGTATCGGAAATAGGCTCGGGCCTGACCAGAGGTTTCGCTGTAACCGAAACATTCTGCGGGTCTGATTCAGGATAAGTCCACAAATATTGAAGATCACCATCCAGGTTCACTTTATGTGCTTTAAGGCCACCTTCCTCACCACCCACATACAGTACTTTGTTTTCACTAACCGTAAATTCACGTCCACGCAGATTGGGCCGTTGCGCTGACCCCGTTTCATCCAAAATAATGGTGTTTTCCAGGTGTGTATTGTTTTCAGCATCACCCGACAGCACGCCATTTGTAATGGTGATCTCTACCCCATTGTCCAGCAGGGCATCATGCACTATTTCTGGTAAGGTGCCTGTCAGCGTGTATCCACTTAAAGACAAGTCCTGTGGTGAAATGTAAAAAGTATCCCCCGTCCCTCGTAAACGGGCATAAAGAGCAGACTGAGACGCACTAAATCCGACCCCGGAAACCGTCACTTTGGCTTTGGGCACAGTGCACTCAGCGCCACATTCCTCTATCTTCGCGGTATCAATATAAGGCGCAATATGCTCAACAGTATGTTGTTGGCCTGCGGTACACACGCCCTGGCTGTTACAAGCACGGATTTCATAGGTGTAGTGACCCTGAACTACGTCCGTGACCTGATAGCTTGTGCCCGTCGTGGTTGTCAGCACGGAGTGAGGTGCACTGAACCTGTCACTGGGCAGCCCTTTCCAGGCGGCTAATTTATAGCTTTGTGTGACGCCATCCGTGTTAGCGACCCAGTTCAGCGTAAAATGACCACCTGCTTGCGTGATATCACTGTTAAAAACCGGTGCGTGAGACTTGGTCTCATGGTTTACGACCGTAATTGGCTCTGAACTGCCTTCTTCACCTTTAATTAATTCCCGGTTATGAATCCTCGTTCCATATGCATAGACCCGAAGTTGCTTGCCATGGTCTGCAATCTTAGTCTGGACCGTCGTTATATATGAAGTCTTACCATGAACGTTTACCGCACTTGCTTTCATCGGGTAAGGAGCACCATCCAAGGTCGCTCGCATATTAAGCGTACTCGTATTGCGAAATTGTGAGAAACTTACTTCAATCAAACCCGCCCCAAGGTCCTTTAATTGGAGCTCAGGTACTGCAGGCTTTTCCACTATTTCCTCAATGAGCCTGACACCTGGGAGACGAGCTCTGGATGAATGGCCATCATTATCTGTCGCAACTAAAGTGAGCTCAATATTGTCACCCGCATCACTATTGGATGGGTTCCAACTAAAACTAATACGCATTGCTTCTGCTGCGGAGCTGGCCAAAGGCAACTCTAAATTATCTATGGCAGGTGAAATATAGATACCGTCAGATACGGGAGAGCCATTTCTATATAAGGTCAGGGAAGTCAGTTTAGGCAACTCACCGTTAGCAGTACGCCGCGAAAAGGCTGACGCAAGCACCGTAAAACGAAGAGGCTGCCGGCCTATAACATAAGATGACGATGTTGGCGGGATAACATAAATTCCAAAAAAGTTCGCATAATTGATCACTTGTGGAAAGGCATTGGCAACGCCCTGGTTCGTCACCGCATAAGCATAATAGGTAAACTGACCCGGCCAACCAGGTGCAGCAAGGTTCACCGTACAAGGACTGCTATTGGTACTACACGTTTTTACCGCCGTGACACACCCATTATTGATCGCCGTATAATTACCCGGCGCACGGCAAATTTTATACTCTTGTAAGCCAGACGCATGGCTGGCAGTAGCCGTCAAAGTGACAGATTCATCAATAAAGGGGCTGGTATTAGTTGCTGATAAAGTAACCGCCGGGGGCGTTGCCAGAGTAACGTTAAACGACTTTGTCTGGCTTGCGCCTTTTCGGTCTGTCACCCGGACTTCCATCGGAGAGATAGACTCTGTAACCGGGATGACGATGCCGGTGCACTCCAACGTACGTCCAGACCGCTCACAGGTGTTACCGGTAAAAGAGGTTACATTAGTATAACCATTACCTATATCGAGCTCTATTTTGTCAATTTGATTGGAGTAAGCGTCATCGTTATCGTGTCCTGTCACTTCTAAGGTTAGGTTACCCCCTGACACGACCTCATATTCACTCCCATCCTCAGCTTCTGTGCCATCTATTTTTACTTGGAGCGTAGGGGACGTGTTTTCTTCTCTGATCAAAAAAGAATAGTTATGTGAGGCTTTATTACCTTTTTTATCTTCTACTTCAGCTTTAAATCTGTAGACCGCATTCGCAAGAAATCGGCTCCTATAGATAGATATGTTGCATACGTAGTAACCCTCATTATTTAGTCTTAAACTGCATGATTTATTGCCTTCTCTCCTAAGGCCATTTGCCTCGGCTTTGTATGACAGTTTGAAAGAGGTGACATCTTTATTGACATCTTTAAATGTAACTTGGCTAAAAGCGCGCCATGCATCATAACTGACTTCATTGTTTGTACCCGAGTAAGTAGCAGACACTAATCGGGGTGCGGTATTATCATTTACTATGATGTCTCTATCACAGTAGTAGTCTGGATCGGTTTCACTATTTGTATTTATCAGTCTAAGTGTCACAGTGTATACACCGGCGCTCGGAAAAGTGTAATGCGCTGAAGTATAAATAGAACTACTGTGTAGGGTCGTGGTCCCCCGTTTTAGCGTAAGCCGTTGATAAGGTTTGTTACTAAAAGTAAGACTTTTTGTACTACTTCCAAGTGTCACATGTGTACTATCACCGGTAATAGCATGTAGATCAGACCCATTACATACAGGTACACGTGCGGTATAGGTAAGGGCTTGCACGGTACAGGCTAGCAGCGTAAAGCAAACCCATACAATTGATTTGAATAAACTCACAGCTTTTCCCTCCACACCACTGGCAGTATTTGTATTTGATTATTTGTAGAAGGAGTCTGAGTTTGCGGCGGCTCTGAGCCAAACCATTGATTCATTGAATTACTGATAGTGGATGGTACGGTCCGTGTCGGCACATCAACTCCAAAGATTTCATTTTCACTGTTTTGCATAATAAATTGCTGACGCTCACCTGAGTCATCAACAATTAGCGAAGGTGTGTTTATAAATTCAGCGGTTACACCACCAATTCGATACTCATTGAGTACGATACTCATGTCACTTGGGTCTAAGACTTGTATCAAACCATCACGCTGGAAAATGTATATCCCACTCTGTACTGCTTGGGATTCTGCAAAGAATGTGCTGAGTGCACTCAGGTTGCTTGACGGGGCCTGGTTAATGATTACAGGGCTGGCGAGCACATTGCTGCTCTTCTCTTCACTGCATGAATGCATCCTGCCATCAACTAGAAATGCACTACATACCTTTCCTTTGCCATTACGCATGCTAATCGTAAAGATGAGTTTATCCCCTTCGATTATCGGGGCGCTGTTTACCACTCCGACCAGAGGTATGTCCCAATCCCCATGCCAGTCAATAATCTTCCCAGCTTCTTTGGTAACCGAATAACGATGCAACCTGCCGCCATGCGTTGCAAAATACAGATTATCTTCGTGCTCCAGAACAGAACGCTCAACAACATCGAGGCCGGACAAAAATAATGGCTGGAGAAAGTTGCCTTTTACACCGTTCAACTGAACCGGATTTTCAGGTAACGTTGCGATTGATAGTACTCTAGAAGTTGTTTTACCATCAAAGTCATGGGCTGTCAGAGTGAAACTGGACATGCTATCTAAGTGGCTTTTTATGGTCCCTTGTGTTGGGTTCGCCGCGTTCCAACTACCTGCAGTTCTACCCTGTGTTGTTTGCGTTATGGACACGGTGGCAGCACCGCTAACCTGCCAGTTCACTTCGACCCATCCATAATCATCAACCTGGCTGCGATTGCTGTAAAAAGCTTTGACCGATAATGATTCGCTGACTACTCTGTTTTGCTGCTTCGCCACAGCACATCCATATTCGTCACAAGCGGTCACACGATAAATGCCTGATGCCGTTACAGGCAGTGTGTACTGGGTGCCTGACACATTCGCGTTTACCATCACCCACTGGCCGTCGACATATTGTTCGATCCGATAATATTTTGCTAAACGTGCAGCCGTCCACACCAGCTTATCACCTGCACTATCGGGTTTAACCGAAACATAACTAGGTGCATCAGGAGTGCGTTCAATTGGGATCATAATGACTCTTGGCCCGATTTTAATAGGCGCATATGCCTGCTTAAACTCCGATGCCATGGAACAATTAATGAAGAGAAAGCTCAGTAAAACAAACAAAATTGAGAGTCGATTAGCCATGCAGATTTTCACCTGATTTTATTTATCAAAATAAATCCTTTTACATATGCTATTTCAAAAAAACACACAAAACAACAAAACAAATACATCACGAGAACATAAATAACAAAACAGTAAAAATAAGTAATATAGAAGAGTGAATTAGATAAGAGTACTTGAAGGCATTTCATGAACAGATTAAATAACAACACATTTAAAATGAGTATTTATCTACCCAATTTTTAGTAAATTAAAAATCATGAATATAGATTCTATACAAGTAAAACTGCGATTAATACGTCCATCAAAGATCAAACCTACCATGAAAATGTGACACAATAGTTGCTCATTCAATCCGTATTTATTTAATCAACTTATACAAGTACATACCCCTAATTATGCGACACTTGCACTAGCAGTGTCCCACGCTTCCAACAACGTTAGTGCATTTCCAGCGCCACCCTTACCGGCATCAAGCAGAAACGAAAAAACCCCGCTAATGCGAGGCTTTTGAATAACGATGCTCAGAGGCGGACAAAGTAGCCCGGAATCACTTTGAGCAGCTTTAGCTGGCCGCATGCGGTGAAATACAAGGACGTATTTCATCATCGAACCACCCGCAGGCGTGTTTGATTACGCCGCCACAATTCAAACAGAGCGCGAAAACAAAAAAGCCCCGCTAATGCGAGGCTTTTGGGTAATGGTGCCCAGAGGCAGACAAAGTGGTCCGGAACCACTTTGAACAGCTTTAGCTGGCCGCTTGCGGTGAAATACAAGGACGTATTTCATCATCGAACCACCCGTAGGCGTGTTTGATTACGCCGCCACAATTCAAACAGAGCGCGAAAACAAAAAAGCCTCGCTAGTGCGAGGCTTTTGAACAATGGTGCCCAGAGGTGGACAAAGTGGTCCGGAACCACTTTGAACAGCTTTAGCTGGCCGCTTGCGGTGAAATACAAGGACGTATTTTATCATCGAACCACCCGTAGGCGTGTTTGATTACGCCGCCACAATTCAAACAGAGCGCGAAAACAAAAAAGCCCCGCTAATGCGAGGCTTTTGAATATTGGTGCCCAGAGGCGGACAAAGTGGTCCGGAACCACTTTGAAGAGCTTTAGCTGGCCGCATGCGGTGAAATACAAGGACGTATTTCATCATCGAACCACCCGCAGGCGTGTTTGATTACACCGCCACAATTCAAACAGAGCGCGAAAATAAAAAAGCCTCGCTAGTGCGAGGCTTTTGAATAATGGTGCCCAGAGGCGGACAAAGTGGTCCGGAACCACTTTGAACAGCTTTAGCTGGCCGCATGCGGTGAAATACAAGGACGTATTTCATCATCGAACCACCCGTAGGCGTGTTTGATTACGCCGCCACAATTCAAACAGAGCGCGAAAACAAAAAAGCCTCGCTAGTGCGAGGCTTTTGAATAATGGTGCCCAGAGGCGGAATCGAACCACCGACACGAGGATTTTCAATCCTCTGCTCTACCGACTGAGCTATCTGGGCTAAAACTGGTTATATTGTGCTACTCTTTCGTCCATGAAGCGGTGGCCTGTCGTCGTCCTGACTCCACCTCAACAAGCTGCGAAGCGGTGCTTCGTTCTTGTTTCGCCCAACTGAGTTATCTGGGCTAAAAATAAAAATGGTGCCGACTATCCGAGTCGAACGGATGACCTACTGATTACAAGTCAGTTGCTCTACCAACTGAGCTAAGTCGGCGCACCTTAATAATGGTGCCCAGAGGCGGAATCGAACCACCGACACGAGGATTTTCAATCCTCTGCTCTACCGACTGAGCTATCTGGGCTAAAACAGGTTATATTGTGCGTTCTATAGTTAAACGCATATCAAGACAATGTCTTGATAGTGACCGAAACTTTATCATTTCAGTCGAACTCAAATTATGAGTTAATAAATGGTGCCGACTATCCGAGTCGAACGGATGACCTACTGATTACAAGTCAGTTGCTCTACCAACTGAGCTAAGTCGGCACACTTAATAATGGTGCCCAGAGGCGGAATCGAACCACCGACACGAGGATTTTCAATCCTCTGCTCTACCGACTGAGCTATCTGGGCTAAAACTGGTTATATTGTGCTGTATAATTCATCCTGAAGCAGCGTTTCGGCTCGACGTCCTGTCTCGCGTTCGATTAGCTGCGAAGCGTTGCTTCGGTCTAATCTCACCCAACTGATTAAGTCAGGCGCACCTTAATAATGGTGCCCAGAGGCGGAATCGAACCACCGACACGAGGATTTTCAATCCTCTGCTCTACCGACTGAGCTATCTGGGCGTGCGGCGTATTAAACGGGTTTTGCCTTGTTAAGTCAACTTTTTTTTTAATCTCTGTGCTCGACTGAACACTATTCCGACAAAACCCGTCTATTCGCTTAAATTTCCCTCTGTATTTGGTATTTTGAAGCACTTTATGGCGCCGTCTTATCTCTTGTCATGCGCAAAAACGGGGAGAATTCATCCAGCATAGGTGATAGGATTGCAACCAACAAAGAAACATAGCACAAAAGTTGGGTCCGGAATCACATAATGGAAAACTCGTCTAATACGAACATAAGGGGCTTTGTTCCTCTATTTATTGTCGTTACCATCATTATTGCAGCCATTTCTGCTGCCGCAGCCTTTACCTGGCCTGATGCAGATCAGAAACAAGCAGACTCCACCCAACGACCAGACCTGGTGCTGCTGGCAAAGGATATTTCAACGCCTTTGTCCAATACCATGATGAAGCTGGGCTATAACTATGCCAAACAAATTCTTTCTGCATTTGAAGCCAGCAACCCCGGCATAGAACTGTATCTATATAGTGACAGTGGTATTGGACAAGCCAGTTTAGTGTATCAAACTAATGAACAAAGCATTGCCCCAATCAAAAGACAAGCCAAGGTAGATCAGGGTGGTGAGTTTGTCGTACACCAGCCACTCGTATTAGATGATTTGCCTGTGGGTGAACTCATTTTAAGATACGCCCCCCAACAGCCAGAATCGAACACTTCGCCGGTAACCAGCATTGGCTTAGCTGTGTGTGCTTTATTACTGACAATCGCTTTTGGTATCTTCCTCAAGCGCCAAATTATTGGTCGTCTCAGTAAAGACCTCACAGAACTCAATGAAGAACTGCAACACCTGCTTGATCAAAAGTCCTATGACATCCATGTGACTGAAAAACTCAGCTTTGGGCTATCAAGAACCGCCGTGGGGATTAACCAGTTAATCAACCAAATCCGTGACATTATTCAGGGAAACCAAGCTGCACAAAGAGAACTAAAGCAACTGCAAACCAGTTTGGAATCTGAAGTACAAGCCAGAACCCTGGCACTGGAGAAAGCCACGTTGAATGCAGAGCGAGCCAGTGAAGCCAAGACCACGTTCCTGGCCACGATGAGCCATGAAATCAGAACCCCCATGAATGGGGTCATCGGTACGATTGATTTATTACGCCAGACTGAGCTAGATGGCGCACAGCACCGTCTGACTACCATCATTCGTGACTCCGCGTTTTCATTACTGGGCATACTGGATGACATTCTCGACTTTTCTAAAATTGAAGCCGGTAAGCTGCAAATGGACAACAGTGTCTTCTCTGTGGCTGAAACCATTGAGGAAGTGGCACGGGTGCTGTCTTCAGTGGCCAGAAAGCGTAAATTAGACCTACAACTGGCTGTTGCACCAGACATTCCTAACAACCTGGTTGGTGATGCCGTACGTGTTCGTCAAGTTTTATACAATCTGTGTAGCAATGCCATCAAGTTCACAACCACCGACGATGCCAGACGCGGCTTTGTTAAAATTTCAGTGGAAGTTGCACAAAACACTTCTGAGCACTACACCCTACGCTTTACCGTCACAGATAACGGTAAGGGCATGACGCAAGCACAACTGCGGGAAATTTTTAATCCCTTTATTCAGGCAGAAGGCTCCATTACCCGAGAATACGGCGGTACTGGCCTGGGCTTATCTATTTGTAAAAGTTTGGTTGAACTCATGCTGGGCTCAATTCATGTTAGCTCTGATATCGGTATGGGTAGTGAATTCGTTGTGGAACTTCCGTTTAGCGTAAAAGGTCAGATAGCCTACGCAAACAAAGCCGTTCTAAATAGCCAAAGAGTGGCGGTACTGACTCATGCTCAGGCACGTCGTAATATTGTCGCCCGCTACTTGTCCTTCATGGGTGCTGATACCGTTGTCCTGAGAGAAGCTGACGAACTCAGCGAGTATCAGTACGACAGTGATGTGATCTGGGTACTGGATGGTCTGGATGGCATGGACAAAGTCAACGGCCAGCTACGCGACCTGCTCTACTCAATTGAACACAATAACCAGCAGGTCATTGTACTTAGTACAATGGATGAACCGGCATTAAACCACGACCGTATTTTCTACCTCAATGCCGCGCCTTTGTGTAAATCTAGTTTTATGACCGCGATTTTGGTTGCTGCCGGTCTGCACAAGCCGAAAAAGCTCAAGCCATCACGTTCATTAAACAAATACCTGAATGTCGAAGACGCGAGAGCTGCCAACAAACTGGTGCTGCTGGTGGAAGACAATGTGCTCAACCAACAGGTGTTAACGGACCAATTACATTTGCTTGGCTATGGTGTTGAAGTGGCGGAAAATGGCGAGGACGGTCTGGCCCGCTGGCAACAAGCTCATTACCCGATTATTCTCACCGATCTACACATGCCTAAAATGTCCGGCTATGACATGGTCGCTAAAATTCGTGAAGAGGCAGAACAAGCGGAAGACATTAATGCACAGCCGTATATCATTGCCATTACGGCGAATGCACTTAAAGGTGAACGTGACCGTTGTCTGGCAGCGGGCATGAATGACTACATTACCAAGCCTGTTGAACTCAATGTACTCGAGGCCACTTTGGATACCTGGCAACAATCTATCGGTAACTCAGGCCAACAACAAACAGACAGCGCAAGCCCAAGTGAACCCGAGATGCCGTCACAAACACGGCTTGAGCCGACGCTGCCCTACAGTGAACCAGTTGAATCACAACAAACCGTGGAGCCAGAGAAGGTTGAATCTGAAGTACAACCAGACGTAATAGCGCAGGCACCTGAACCTCAGCAAACAGAGTCTGATGAACCGATTGATCTGGCGCAGCTGGATAAGTATGTCAATCATGACGCCAACAAGCGCCTGCGCTTTTTCCGCATGTACCTGGAACAAAGCAGTGAGCTGGCCAGAGACATCAATGGTGCTGTGATCTCAATGAGCCAGGAAGAAATCATAGAGGCGTGTCACCAGCTCAAGTCCATATCTAAAACCATTGGTGCACACGGCGTGGCCGACATGGCCGCTGAGTTTGAACAACGCTGTAAAGGAGAGGAATTGACCAGTGACGACCTGATCCAGTTACGGGACGCCCTGGAAGCACACTACCAGCGAGCCACAGAGTTCATTCAACGCTATTTGCAGTCACAAGCTGATTAATTCAGCATCGCGCTCAGTAAACAAGTTACTGAGCGCACGCTCCTACCCCTGGACCATACCGTAAATCAGGCGGATCACGATGGAGACCATGACCAGAGGCAATATATACTTACCGTACTTCTGCATCTTATCCAGTCCTATCCGGCTTTGATACTTTTCCAAAAGTGGGATCAGGATCAGCAAAGCGACAATCAGGCTCCCTAAAATAATCAGAACATTCATTACTACGCGCTCCTTATGTTGATAGCGATACCATGCCACAGCCGTGCCCGGTTTGCCAAATAAGAAACAAGTATAAAAAGAAAAAAGCGCGAAGCAGTACTTCGCGCAACAGGTTGGAGAGTGCTAACCGACCAGTGCAAGCAAGATACCCGCAGCAACGGCACTTCCCAGTACCCCTGCGACATTTGGTCCCATAGCATGCATTAATAAGAAGTTGTGTGGGTTACTTTCTAAACCGACTTTATTCACGACCCTGGCTGCCATAGGCACCGCAGATACCCCGGCTGCGCCAACCAGTGGGTTAATAGGGCTGTCACCGGCGAAGCGATTCATTACTTTGGCCATATAAACCCCGGATGCTGTGCCAATACTGAACGCGGCGGCACCCAACACCAGGATCCCTATGGTCTCAACTGTCAAAAACTCATCTGCCGCAAGCTTAGAGCCCACTGCCAAGCCCAGGAAAATCGTCGTGATATTGATAATTTCGTTCTGCGCTGAGTTACTCAGGCGGTCAACCACCCCAGATTCGCGCATCAGATTGCCCAGACAAAACATCCCAACCAGCGGTGTTGCGGCCGGCAGGAATAATAAGGTCAGGGTCAACACGCCAAGCGGGAACAATATTTTCTCCTGCTTAGAAACCGCTCTCAGCTGAGGCATGGCAATATTACGCTCTTCCTCTGTGGTCAGTAACCGCATGATCGGAGGCTGAATGATCGGTACCAGCGCCATGTAAGAATATGCTGCAACGGCAATGGCTCCCAGCAACTCTGGTGAAAGCCTTGATGCCAGGAAGATGGCGGTTGGCCCATCTGCTCCCCCGATAATGGCAATCGCTGAGGCATCTTGCAGAGTAAATTCAAAACCTGGGACGTAGTTAAGTAATATTGCGCCAAACAGGGTAGCGAAAATACCAAACTGTGCAGCGGCACCCAGCAGCAGCATTCTGGGATTCGCGATCAGTGCACTAAAATCCGTTAGCGCCCCGACCCCCATGAAGATCAAGAGCGGGAAAATACCACTGTCGATCCCGATGTAGTAGACGTAGTATAACAAGCCACCCGGATCTGCCAGGCCCGCAACCGGAATATTGGTCAGGATTGCGCCAAAGCCAATCGGGACCAACAGGAGTGGCTCAAATCGCTTTGCTATTGCCAGGTAAAGCAAACCACAGCCAACGGCAATCATAGCCAATGCAGGTAAGGTCATATTGGCCAGCCCAGTGGCTGACCATAGATTCAATAGTCCATCCATACCCTGTCTCCTATGCCAGCGCTACAATGGCATCACCAGCCGACACTGAATCACCCTCGTTGACCAGGATATCGGCGATTTTACCGCTATGCGTAGCACGCACTTCGGTCTCCATTTTCATCGCTTCCATGATCAATACCAGATCGCCCTGCTCGACTACATCACCTTGTCGGGCATGCAGTTTAAAAATATTACCTGCCAGCGGTGCATTCAGCGTTTCACCGCTGCTGATCGAGGCCGACTGGGGCATCAGCTCACTGTCCTTAACCTCAACTTCTTTGAGTTCTCCGCCAGGTGCAACCACCACGTTATATACCTTTCCTTCCACTTGCACACTGTAACGTTCTTGTTGAGGTTTACTCACCTGAGCGGGCACAGGGGCTGGTTGAGTCGGCTGAACCAACTCGGGTTTAGGTTCAAATGCCGCCGGATTATCACGATTTTGCAGGAATTTAAGACCAACTTGTGGGAACAAGGCATAAGTCAACACATCATCAATCACCGCTTCACTCAGCGCAATATCCAGGTTTTTTGCTTTTTCAACTAAGTCACGCTCAAGCTCAGCCAACTCAGGCTCAATCAAATCAGCAGGGCGACAAGTGATGGCTTGTGCGCCGTCCAACACACGCTGTTGCAGCGCAGCATCAACCGGCGCTGGTGTTTTACCGTATTCACCTTTAAGTACACCCGCCGTTTCTTTGGTGATGGACTTGTAGCGCTCTCCTGTTAGCACATTCAGAACAGCCTGAGTACCAACAATCTGAGAGGTTGGTGTCACCAAAGGTAAGTAGCCCAAATCCTGGCGCACAGATGGGATCTCCTTAAGCACCTCATCTAAACGGTCATCAGCCCCTTGCTCTTTGAGCTGGTTTTCCATATTCGTCAACATACCGCCGGGTACTTGTGCCGATAAAATACGACCATCTACACCTTTAAGACTGCCCTCAAAGGCCGCATACTTTTTACGGACATCGCGGAAATAAGCCGCTATCTCCTCAAGCTGCAATAAATCCAGCCCGGTATCTCGCTCAGTCCCCTCCACAATAGACACTAAGGTTTCGGTGGCACTGTGACCATAAGTCATACTCATTGAAGAAATCGCGGTATCCAACATATCAATGCCCGCATCAACCGCTTTTTGGTAGGTCGCGGTGCTCAGACCCGTCGTAGCGTGGCATTGCATGGCAATCGGCACAGACACCGTGTTCTTCAATTCGCGGATCAGAACTTCTGCGTCATAAGGTTTCAGTAACCCAGCCATGTCTTTGATACAGATTGAATGACACCCCATTTGCTCAAGTTGTTTCGCCTGTGCTAACCACATATCCAGAGTATGTACCGGACTGACCGTATACGAGATAGTACCCTGTGCATGCGCACCAACTTTAATCGCAGCACGAATAGCCGTTTCCAGGTTACGTACATCATTCATCGCATCGAAGATACGGAACACGTCGACACCGTTGTGGTGGGCACGCTCAACAAACTTTTCAACAACATCGTCAGCATAATGACGATAACCCAGCAGGTTTTGTCCCCTCAACAGCATCTGCTGCTTGGTGTTTGGCATCGCTTCTTTCAAAGCGCGGATCCGATACCAGGGATCTTCGCCCAGGTATCGAATGCAAGCATCAAAAGTCGCCCCACCCCAGGATTCGACTGACCAATAACCAACCTGATCCAATTGCTCAGCAATGGGCAACATATCTTCCAGGCGCATACGTGTGGCCAGTAACGACTGATGTGCGTCGCGTAGTACCAATTCTGTAAGTTTGAGCTGTGACATAAGTGACCCCTTGAATTATTTTTCTGATTGGAAGTGCTGATTACGGTACTGCGAAATCGCTGCGCTAATCGCTGCCAGATGCTCGCCTGGTATTTTTCCGGCGTCTGAAGCCTGCGATCTGGTTGCCCTTGAGCTGGGCTGTGTTTGCGCTTCTTTCGGCGCGGCAAATTTAGATAGCCCCTTCACCGCAACAATCAAAATAGACAAAAATACAAACACCCCGACCATGCCGGTCAGCATTAAGCTGGCTGCCTGAGCCAGTAAGGCGGTTATGTCCATCTCTGCTCTCCCCTTGTTGTTAACATTTTTTTGCGTGGCATCATGCAGACACAATAGATAGCCACAATTTATAGATAATTATGCAACCATCATAACAAACCCGACCGCTTTGTAAACCAGCGTGTAAATTGGTATTACCAATAAGAATTAATACTAAATTTCAAACTGTTACGAGAATCCAAATGAAAATTTAATGAAAACAGCCAAATAAATATGAAAAATAGTCAAGATACTTAGCAGAAATAGGCAGGTGGCATAAAAAATATTCACCCACAGACTTCCCTTCAACAGAAACATACAATTGGTATTACCAAAGATAACTTTTTAAGACATGTTAACAAAAACCTTTGGCAGCGATCCGCAGTTTACGTAAAGTCTGCGCAAGCCACCCAATTCAGGGTATAATGGGGAAATGAAATAACTGGAGTTATGTGCGTGTTTCACTGCGAGTTTACACTGGATAAAGATTACTTCCGTGAGTGTTTTGATCAATCTTTGCCTTACAGCAATGTCAGCAAACCTAAGTATGCCCTGGTGGCATTTTTATTTGTTTTAGGCTGTGTTGCCATCTATGGCCTGGACAACGCCTATCTAGGCAACTTTTTGATTTTACTTGCCGTTTTGGAGTGTATTGCGCACTATTATCGACGTCCCTGGTGGGTAGCTAGGCAAATGGTGACGCGGGCCAGTGGTAGCAAGATAACACTACAAATTGACGCGCAGGGGATCACGGCAACCAATCCCTATAAATCGTATCAGATCCTCTGGTCAGAGGTGAATAAGGTAGCAGAAACCCAGCTGGGTGTGGTGCTGGTGCGCGCGGGTACAAACCAGTACATTTCTAAAAAAGCCCTCTCCGCAGAAGCCTTGGAGTTTATTTTAAGCAAAAAAAATAGCCACGACTGAGTGGCTACCTTTTCGTATTCTACCGGGCTATTGTCCGGGAATCAGGTATTACATATTACCCGTGGTCGGGTTAGACTTTTCAGCCTGAATACGCATGTAGATCTCTTCACGGTGTACAGAAACATCTTTAGGGGCGTTAACGCCAATACGAACTTGATTTCCTTTAACACCTAATACGGTTACAGTTACTTCATCACCTATCATTAGAGTTTCGCCTACACGGCGAGTTAGAATTAGCATTCTCTTGCTCCTGTTATTCCAAAATTTAAAAGATTCCGCGTCTTGGTCATTTTAATGAAAAGTTTCCGTAAAAGTAAGCAAAATTATTGCCTAATCGTCACTTTCCAGTTTAAAAGCGTCATGCAAAGCACGTACAGCCAACTCAAGGTATCGCTCATCGATTAATACTGAAATCTTTATTTCCGAGGTTGCAACTAACAGAGGTGAAATATTCTCTGCTGCCAGCGCCGAAAAGAATGTGCCGACGTTCGCAGAGTGCGACTTTAAACCCACCCCTACCGCTGAGATTTTTACAACCGCTGTGTTACTGACGATTTCAACTGCGCCAAACGTGTGCTGATGCGTCCTGAGCAAATCCAGCGCCTGCAGATGATCATTGCTGTGCACAGTTAAAGCATAGTCTATTTTGCCAGTATGTTGATTCATTTGACTGATCATGTCGACTTCTATCGCATATTCACCAAAAAGTGACAAGATTTTAGCCAGGGTTGTGGGGCTGTCAGATGCCTGTTTAACTATCATCAGACATTCATCTTTTTGATGCGCAATCCCCGATACCACTTTCTTATTCATGGGGCTTTCCTCGTAAGTAATCAAGGTCCCGGCATCTGGTTTAAAGGTAGATAAAACACGTAATGGTAAGGTATAACGTCCAGCCGCTTCGACAGAGCGGATCTGCAACACTTTGGCACCGAGGCTTGCAAGCTCCAACATTTCCTCGAACGTAACCCGGGCCATGCGGCGCGCTTTTGGTTCGATACGGGGATCACAGGTATAAACACCGTCTACATCGGTGTAAATCTGGCACTCGTCAGCCCCCAGCGCGGCAGCAATTTCAACGGCGCTGGTATCCGTCCCGCCTCGTCCTAAAGTAGTGATATTACCCTCAAGATCACGGCCCTGAAAGCCGGCAATGATACTGATATGATGCTGTTGCAGCTCTTGACGTAAACGTGAAGTATCTATATCAGCAATGCGGGCACGACCAAACATATTGTCTGTGACAATACCAACTTGATCGGCCAGTAAGCTGATGGCGGAATGGCCCCGTTTAATGATGGCCATTGCCAGTAATGCGATAGATACCTGCTCACCGGTGGTCAGCAGCACATCGAGCTCTCTGGGGCTAGGTTGCGCGTCTATCTGTGTGGCCAGATTAATCAGACGATTAGTTTCACCTGACATAGCGGACAACACAACCACCACCTGATGGCCAGCTTGTCGGGTCTTAACCACCAGGTCAGCGACAGCTTCGATACGCTCAATCGAGCCGACCGAAGTGCCACCAAACTTTTGAACAATCAGTGCCACGTGTTACTGAGTTTTCTCAGTCAGCCACGCTGAAACACTGGCCAATGCGGCGTCCAGATTTTGTGGTTCTGAACCGCCAGCCTGGGCCATATCAGGACGGCCACCGCCCTTACCACCTACCTGTGCAGCCATATGATTCACCAACTCACCGGCTTTCACACGACCAACCAAGTCTTTAGTGACACCAGCAATCAGGCTGACTTTGTCACCATTCGCTACACCCAGAGCGATAACCCCTGAACCCATCTTGTTCTTCAGGTCATCGACCATACCACGCAACGCTTTGGACTCTGTACCGGCTACATTCGCAATCAACACTTTAATGCCATTGATGTCTGTCGCAGACTCGAGTAATGACGCACCAGCAGCACTTGCCAGTTTATCGTTAAGCTGAGACACCTGCTTTTCTAACCCTTTGGCTTTTTCAATCAGGGCCGTCACTTTGTCCAGCGCACTGCTGTTATCGCCTTTCACTAAGGCTGCAATTTCGGCTAGCGTTTGCTCTTGATTAGCTACGTAAGCAATGGCCTCAGCACCGGTTACCGCTTCGATACGACGCACACCTGCAGCAATACCGCCTTCCGAGACAATCTTGAACAGACCAATGTCGCCAGCACGAGACACGTGTGTACCACCGCACAGCTCAATAGAGTAGTCGCCAATCGACACAACACGTACTTCATCGTCGTACTTCTCGCCAAACAGCGCCATGGCACCCTTCTCTTTCGCCGCGTCTATGTCCATTAATTCAGTATTTAGCGCGAAGTTAGTGCGGATCTGTGCATTGACGGCATCCTCAATGTCACGCAATTGCGCTTTATTCACCCCTTCGAAGTGAGAGAAGTCAAAGCGCAGTTTATCAGCCATGACCAATGAGCCTTTCTGTGCAACATGCTCACCCAATGCCTGACGCAGTGCTTCGTGCAGAATGTGCGTTGCAGTGTGGTTTTTCTTGATGTCTTCACGACGGGCTGCATCAACCTGCGCATCAGCCTTGTCATTAACACCAATACGACCTGTCACACGACCGTGATGGGCAATGGCATTGCCGAGTTTTTGCGTATCTGTCACAACAAACTCGCCAGCCGCGACTTTCAGGCTACCGGTATCTCCAACCTGACCACCTGACTCAGCATAAAACGGTGTGCGGTCCAACACCACAATGCCACTGTCGCCTTCCTCAAGCACAGAAACAGACTGGCCTTCTTTGAACAGCTCCACCACAGTGCCGGTGTAGTGTGTCGCATCGTAGCCTTTAAAGTCGGATGACTTCTCAGATTTCAGCTGCTCGTTGTAATCGGCACCAAACTTACCCGCCTGCTGAGCCATCTTACGCTGTGTTTCCATACACTCTTTAAAGCCACGCTCATCGATGGTCATAAAGCGTTCACGTGCCACATCTGCAGTCAAATCTGCCGGGAAGCCATAGGTATCGTACAATTTGAACACCACATCACCCGGGATCACATCGCCTTCTAATGAAGCCAGGTGCTCTTCCAGGATAGCCAGACCGCGGTCTAGTGTCTTACCAAACTGCTCTTCTTCAATACGCAGTACCTTCTCGATGATGGCACCTTGTTTAACCAGCTCAGGGTAAGCTTCACCCATTTGCTCACTCAATGCGCTCACCAACTGATGGAAGAATGCGCCCTTAGCACCTAATTTGTTACCATGACGAACAGCACGACGAATGATACGACGCAGCACATAACCACGCCCTTCGTTAGATGGCATCACACCATCAGCAATCAAAAACGCACAAGAGCGGATATGGTCCGCGATAACGCGCAGTGACTTATCTTCCAGATCTTGTGCGCCCGTTACCTTCGCAGCTGCCGCAATCAACGCCTGGAACAGGTCAATCTCATAGTTTGAATGCACGCCTTGCATGATCGCAGAAATACGCTCAAGACCCATGCCGGTGTCGACCGACTGTTTGGGTAGCGGTTCCATGGTGCCATCGGCATGACGGTTGTATTGCATGAAGACCAGGTTCCAGATTTCGATGAAACGATCTCCATCTTCTTCTGGCGACCCTGGCGGTCCACCCCAGATCTCTTCACCATGGTCAAAGAATATTTCTGAACAAGGGCCACACGGACCGGTATCACCCATCGACCAAAAGTTATCCGAGGTCGCGATACGAATGATTTTATCCTCCGCAACACCCATCTCTTTTGACCAAATGTCATAGGCTTCCTCGTCATTGTGGTAAACAGTGACCAGGAGTTTGTCTTTGGGTAGTTTGATTTCTTCAGTCAGAAACTCCCAGGCAAAACGGATGGCATCTTTCTTAAAGTAATCACCAAAGCTAAAGTTGCCTAGCATTTCGAAAAAGGTGTGGTGACGCGCAGTATACCCAACATTTTCCAGGTCGTTGTGTTTACCCCCTGCACGCACACAGCGCTGTGAACTGGTCGCCCGGTTATAAGGACGCTTTTCCCCGCCCAGAAACACATCTTTAAACTGCACCATACCGGCATTTGTAAATAACAACGTAGCGTCATTACCCGGGATCAGTGAACTTGAAGGCACCACCTGGTGTTGTTGTTTGGCAAAGTAGTCAAGAAAGCTCTGCCTTATCTGTGCGGTCGTCATCTGCTGCATGTGCTCATTACCCTTTATTGCTGCTGTAGTGACAGGCATTACTCACCGTGTGAGTGTGCCTCGATAGCATAATCTATTTCGTCATAACGAAATCCGCGCGACATCATGTAGCGAATTCGTTTTGACTTCTCTTTATAATCCAATTGAGTTGTCGACCGGCTGTACTTTTTCTCGTAGGCACGCAACGCCACGCTAAACCAGTCGACTTCTTGTTCTTCTATTAAGTGCTGTAAATATGATTTGTCGACACCTTTGCGCTGCGCGTCCATCATAACACGTTTTTCACCCAGTCCCTTGGCCACTTGTTGTGACAAGAAACTGGCGCAATAGCGCTTATCGTCCAGATAACCAAGCGATTCAAGCCAGTCAAGTAACCGTGTGATATACGCCTCTTCTGCCTCTTTTGCCCGTAACTTCTGAGCAATTAGCTGACGCGAATACTCCTGCCTGGACAGAAGCCAAAGCGCATAGTTCTTCAGCTTTTTTTCATGCTCTTGTTGTTCCATCAGGCGTCAAACCGGCCGCTTTGCTGTTGCTGCTGCGGAGGTGTATCGTCACTTGACGCAGGCGGCTCAGAGACAGACATAATGGCCTGAAACGAGACAAAAAACCCGATGTAGGCAATGGGCATCACGACCAAGAGTGGTACCAGCGACATGGGAACAGATAGCAGCATTAATAGCGCCACCAAAACCCCAAATACAGTCAACGGTGCCATATTGTGATAAAACACCAACAAAGACTGTTTCATCGCCTGAATAATACGGGGTTCATCGCGGAAAAATACCAGCGGTAGCGCATAGGCAAAGGCCATCATCGCCAGCGATTGTATAACAACAAAAATCGCTATATCTGCAATGGTTATCTGCGCCATGACCTGCGCCAGTACTTGCGCTTGATCACTGTGCTCACTCACATTCTGTAATACTTCCAGTGCAGGACCAAACAATACGCCCAGTAAAGCACTCAGTAACAGCGCGACCCCCATTTGATACAAACCAAAGCGAAACAAATTAAGACGGCGGCCTTTAGTTGAAAAGGGCACTAAGATGTCGGCCAATGTAATCGCCTCACCCTGCTGTTTTTTCACCACTGCCAGATAAAAACCTGCGGTCAGAAAAGGCGACACCAGTACAGCCGCGAGCTGCAATGGCGGAAAGACAAAAGGCACCAGACTCACAACAACCATGAGCAGGTACATCATGACAAAGGTAAAAGGTTGAGACTTGAAAATAATCCACCCGGCTTTAAGCCATTGCAAGCCAAACCCTGCGGTAAACGTTTTAAATTCTGTTGGCATATTCATCAATTCATTGTGAAACAGACCGATTATACTGGGTCAAGGAAGGACTTAAAAGGTCAGATGGGGGAAATTTCAACTCGTTACCTACAACATCTGAGTCGAATCTGGCCAATCGACAAAACCGACCGACCAGAGGGTTGCCAGCGGCCTAGATTTCATCCGGCTTTTTGATCTTCTTTATGTCTAACATGTGCGAGCCATGTTTTACTTTGGTCTCAAGGTAATTTTTGTTGCCGGCCACACCCACTTTAACATGCGCATGCGTGCCCACCACTTCCTCAACCTCAATCCCGGCATCTCTGAGTGCGTTTAGCTTACGGGGGTTATTGGTCATCAGACGAACGTGGTCTAGGCCAAGTGCCTGCAACATCAGTACCGCATCCGAAAAGTCACGTAAGTCATCATCGAACCCGAGGTGATTATTCGCTTCATAGGTATTCATGCCTTGTGACTGTAGCACGTATGCGTCGATCTTATTATATAGCCCTATCCCTCTGCCTTCCTGACGCAAATATAGCAACACACCGCCCTGCTGATGCATCGCTTCGATGCTCTCATTAAGCTGTTCACCACAATCACACCGTGAAGAATGAAATACATCACCCGTTAAACATTCTGAGTGCATTCTAATCAGCGGTACTGGCTGCTTGCTATCGGCACGATTAAACACCAGGGCAACGTGTTCCTGGCCGTCCTGTAACCCTTCAAATGAGACGATTTCTGCGGGAATATGACTACGCTGCCCAACATTCAGCTCAACTCTTGCTCTTACTTGTGCCACGACTACAAAATACCTAATTGCAAAGATGTGATAATATCACAAAAAATACTGTAACTGACTATATGGTGGCTAAGTCACCCAGTTACAAGTCCTCAGACTAAATACTGGCAAATACACCGAACACCGCTAGGCTATTAATATCAGACCAGATTAATTTGCAGCCAATTAGAGCGCATCTATCAGGCGCCTACAGATTAAAAATTTCTCATTTATAACAAATAAATAGCAAATTTTTACTGCATTATTGCCGAGTTTTCCTCATTGTAAGATTGGCGACTTAATTAAACGGGTTTGATATCAGAACTGCCCGGTGCCACTCGCACTTGTGCATTTTCTACTGAAATAATATCGTAATGGTAACTGATGCGCTCGAAAATTGTGATGTTTTTATCCCTGATCTGGTGCCTTGCGCTACCTTCGCAGGCAGATCAGTTAAAAGTGGATGGCTTTGCCACATTAGATATCAACATCAGTAACTCTCAGACAGCCGGGATCCGACATGTGATCTCACAGCCCGACGCCAGCTATTTAGGTGAGTCCAGCTTTGCCAACTCCTCCATTGGCGTACAGTTCGAATGGCAATCGTCTTCGCAACTGCAGTGGGTGGCGCAAACTGTGCTCAAAGAGCGAAAAGAATACAAGCTTGATTACCTCATTCAAATGGCTTTTGCTCGCTACACCCTGACACCCAACTGGCAATTTCGCATTGGTCGTACAGGTCTCGACCTTTATATGATGACGGAGTATCGGGATATTGGCTTTGCATTTAACTATGGCCACCCACCCACCGAGTTTTACGCGGTTGTGCCACATCAGAATCTGGATGGCATTGATGTCACTTATACCTACCCACTTGAACAAAGTGTCCTGAGTTACAAATTGTTCGCTGGACGTTCAAATGCACCGATCGTCAGTGATGAGGATTTTATCTGGGATGTTGAGCTGAAATCGATATATGGCATGAGCCTGTCGCTGCAAACCCAAAACTGGCTGCTGCGCAGCAATTTTACCACCACTCAAGCCGGCAACACGAATGAACAGCAGGTGCAACTGCTCAGCGCTTTACAGCAAATACCAAATGTCGTCTGGCCGACACGCCAGGCACTCATTGAATCTTTGCAAATAAAAGGCAAACGGTTTAATTACTTTACGCTCGGAGCCCACTACGACGACAGTCATTGGATTTTACAAAGTGAGCTCGCCTATATCGACTCAGATTCTGAGGTGCTCAATCATTTAAAAGCTGGCTACATCAGTGTCGGCACACACCACGATGACGACACCTGGTTACTGACACTCAGTGCTGCAAAATCTAACAACCGTGTTGATCCGGGACCTTTACTGACTACGCCCCAGCTCGATGCGCTCTATCATGGCGTGATCCGTCACACCAATTTTTACCTGATAGATCAGCATACCTGGTCGGTAAGCTGGCGACGCGATCTGACTTCTACGCTGGCAGCGAAAGTCCAACTTGATCACACCCAGGCCAATCACTTACCGTCGGCCTTTTACCTTCATAAAAACTTATCGTCTGGAGATCATGATAGGTATTTTCAGTCACTTGGACTCAGTCTGAATTGGGTGTTCTGATGCGGCGACAAGTACTATCAAGTATTCAGCGTACCCTGACAAGGCTGCGGGTATTCTTCAGATTGATCTTATGCGTGACGCTATTCACCAGCTTTACCGCGGACGCCACTGACCCTTTGGTGGTGATTGTACACAAAGACAATCCTAATCAGCAGATCTCCCAGCACCAGCTGGTTGATCTTTATATGGGCAAATACACCGCCTTTCCGGACGGTACCTTGGCTAAGGTTCTGGACTATGAGCAGGGACATCCTTTACGCACTTTTTTTCTGACTTCGTTAACAGGGCGCCCTATTAATCAGATAAATGCATACTGGTCACAGGTAAAATTTAGTGGTAAGGCCTCTTTTCCACAAGCATATCAATCAATCGACGCTATACTTGAAGAAGTCGCATCTACGCCCGATGCAATAGGTTATGTGCCCGCAACTGCGGTTACTGAGGACGTTAAAGTGGTGTATCGTTTTGTTCAATAAACACAGCTTGATCACACGGCTAACCCTTTTACTGAGTCTGGTGACACTGCTCTTCAGTGTGATCTACGCAAAGCTCTATTATCGGCATGTGTTTGATGAGGAGCTGGCCCGTGCCAGCGATACGGTTATGCAAATAGGGAAAACCGTGTCGTCCACTGCGTCTATCGCAGCCTACCTTGAGGACAAAGATCTAGCCACGGAAGTCGTTAACGGACTGGTGAGCAACGATATTATTTTATCAGCTGCACTCGTAAGTAAAGATACTTTGCTGGCCAAGAGCATCTTACACAGTGGCCCAGGCAGTATTCAAATCAAACTGGTTAACCCTTTTTTTCTATCCGAGCATATCGGCTTAATACATATCGCACCAAATACCCAAATCATTGAACAGAACGCGCAAAATATCGCACTGGGCGGCGTCAGAACCATGCTAGTCGTGATCCTGCCCATCATAATCTTACTGACGACTCTGGTTTATTGGCAAGTTACCCGACCGTTGAATCATCTCGGCAAACAATTAGTGAAAATTCTCCCGGGCAGCGCTCAGCGCCTGCAAGTAGACAAACACGCCCATCATAATGAGATAGGCCGTATAGAGCTGGGGATCAATACCCTGCTTGACAAAGCCGAAGTGTTATTCGAACAAGAGCGTAGCCTCAGGGCAGAAGTCGTGGAGCTGGAAAAACGCTTTCGGTTGATGTTTGAGCAGTCGTCTTCGCCCACCTTACTGGTAAAAGACGAAGGCGATATTTTGTTGATCAACGATGCAGCAAAAGATCTGCTGGTTGGTATGGGCGTAGACATAGACGAACGATTTCCTGAAAATCTCGGGCTGTACTGTAAAACCCCGGATATTCTCTACACCTTCACTGAAAACAGCATCAAACAAAAACAGGTGATGCAATCTGAATTTGAATTCATTAACCCCCTGACTCAAACCACCGTATGGTTGAGCATTATCGTACTTAATACACTCAGCGACGGAAAATGGTACTTTCAGGTGTTCCTTGCCGACATTACGCTGCGTAAGACCATGCTCAACCAGCTCAACAAGCGCGCGCAAAGAGACAGCCTCACAGGACTGTATAATCGCTACGGTGCCGAGCTCATGTTACTCGACTGGATAGATAATCAATGTACATTTAGCCTGTTGCTCATAGACTTAGACAAATTTAAACCAATTAACGATGTTTATGGCCACAACGCCGGAGATGCACTGCTCAAACACGTAGCCAGTCAATTATCTAACACTATGGGCACCACAGATCTGGTTTGTCGCTGGGGGGGAGATGAATTTTTGGTTGCCCGGCTGGATATCACCCAACAAGAGCTTACACGCCTTGCTCAGTCACTGCTCGAAGCAATCAATCAGCCAATGCCATTTGAACATCGCGAAGGGCAGACCGAGCTGGTGGTAGGTGCCAGTATCGGCATTGCGCACTTCCCTCAGCATGCAGAAAACTTAAAAGGCCTGGTGGAATGTGCAGACGTCGCGATGTACAGCATTAAAAAGACCTCCAGAAATAATTTTACCTTTTATTCCAATTAAACACAGTTGCATGGCACAGCGATTATCTAACTGAGCCACCTTCCTGTTTTAATCGCCCTCAGAACTTATCCAACAGAGCGGAGTCGTATCGAGCCAAATCCAGTGTTACCTGATATTGTTTGGTCAGTACATCGAGTTCTGCCTGCCAGATGCCCAGTTCTTCCATCGTCAATGTATTATCGTCAAGCTGCCATAGTTGACGCGAGCCACTGTAACTAAACTGCATGGCGAGCATGGCATCGACATCGCCCTGCTGTGCGGCCACCTTCACTTTGGCCATTTTTCGGGTAACCTTGTTCAGCGCCTGTTTGAGTTGCCAGACATAATTCACTTCATACATGAACGGGTGATATTGCAGCTGTTTAAGCACCGCAGCGATTATCACACATGTCAGCACAACCCCTGTCAGATTCCAATGGAAGTGACTTCCATCCGGATCCGGGAAAGCGACAATCAAAATCCGGGCAAACCCTAAGCTGCCAGCGACCAGGGCCACAATACAGGCCGCGATCACTATGTTCAGGTGTTTTCTGTAACGTGTTTTATCTATGTCCAGTAATTGCATCTTTTCTCCTACATACTGCAAAACTATCGCGCAGGCCTGGCTGTTACGCCTGCTTAGCCAGTAATGATGACCAGGTAACCAGGTAGGTCTGTTCAGTTATTTTGCGCATTCTAACGTAACCAGAAAAAAAAACGCTAACTAGTTCACCCCTTTTTGACCTCAGCCCCGTTTTACTGATAAATCATCAAGGAGCATGCTTATGAACGGTCAATTTCTAGCACAACAGTCACCTCGCCCTTACCAGACCCTGAACAAGGTGTTACTGTCGTTTTTGGGGGCCTGCGGCGTCACTTTTGCTGCCTTCGCTTTTATGCAGCACTTAATCAGTCAGGATCTGGAATTTAACCAAGATCCGATCACTTATACACCTGTACTTTTACCCACATTAAAAGAGGATAGTCCGGTTGAAGTCAGAGAAAAACTGCCGCCCCCGCCTAAACCTGTGCCAAAAGCCCCGCCTAAACCAACGGTGGATGCAGAAACGCCAACCGTGGCGTTAAACGGGCTTGGCAGTGCGCCAGTCGTCGAAACAGGTCCTATACAAATGGGCTCATCGATGAAACCAACCGATATGCAGGCAACGCCCATCGTCAGAATTGAGCCTCGTTACCCGACTATCGCTGCACGTGATGGCATGGAAGGGTGGGTTGAACTGCACTTTACAATTTCTGAAACAGGCGAAGTAGTCGATGCCAGAGTTGCCAATGCTGAACCTAAACGTGTATTCAACCGTGAGGCATTGAAAGCCTTAAAGCGCTGGAAATACCGCCCTCAAGTCGTGAATGGTCAGCCCCAGCGACAGCCCGGACAAAAAGTCGTTCTGGAGTTCAAGCTCAACCAGAATTAATATCTAGACTGGGCACCGGGTTTATTTTCCTGGTGCAACCAGGCACCAGACAATAAAAACAAGGACCTGCCTATGCTACTTGCTTTGAAAAACTGGCTGTCGGCAAACGAATCCGAACCTGCCGACCCTTTATATGAGTTTAAATTGAGCGGAGACAACAAGTATCTGGAACTGGCGATAGACAAGTACAATCACGATTTATATCACTTTTTGCTGACCCAAAGTGACAGCGAACTGGCCAAAGACGTGTGTCAGAAAATCTGGCTAACCGTCGTTGAAAAACGTCAGGCCTATCATACCAGCCAGGCACCGAAAGCTTTTTTATTCAAGCTTGCCCGAAATGCGCTGATCGACGAATTGCGTAAACAAAACCGGCTTACCTATATGGAACATCCGGAACAGCAGCTATCTGTTCCGGCAGAGCACAGTGTACAGTCACATCAATCCTTGTACGATGCGATTTTATTACTGCCACTACAACAAAGAGAAGCCATAAGCCTGCAACTGGAAGGTTTTTCCTTGCATCAAATCGCCAGTATCACTGACGCCCCGCAAGAAACCATTAAAACGCGTCTGCGTTATGCCCGCACAGCGCTTAAACACGTATTAGGAGAAGATGATGAGTGACAAATCGCAGGCAGATCGGCTCAAGCAGGCCTATCAACACGCAAAGCAACAGCACAAGCTTTCGGCACTTGACCAGCGCCAGCTCAAGCAAGTTTGTCGTGCAGCCAATACTTCAGCGAAACAGATAAGCTGGTGGCAAAGAGGCCAGTGGGTTTTAGCATGCGGGGCACTCATGGTGTTGGCGACAGTCATGCTATCTCAGGAGCACCGCCAGCAATCGGCGCAAGCTTTATACGCCCTGAGTTTTGATGATTATGAACAGGTTGAAACTCATAGTGTCGAACAGGGCCACTACGTTACTCAACTTCGGGCCCAAAAGCAGACTTTAGATAAGCAATTTAAACAACAGCATCAACAACTGAGCGAACAACGCTTTTATGGACGACTGGTGCACAGTGACGCCAATACCTGGTTTGTTGCCGACTGCCGCAACAAAACGCTTTTGGAAATTAAACATTCAGTGCTCGCAGCACTGCAAGACGACGTAATGTTGTCAGACATGTCACCAGGACAGATGTTAGCGCTGGATAAAAATACGGATGGCCATTTAACGACCATCGCAGCGGCTCCTGGCAAAGTATATGCCTGTCCTTAACCTCGCCAGCCTCAGAGCAAGGCTGGCAAATAACGACATTTAGATCATTACGATACTGGCAACGAAGAAGCTGATCAGTGCCAATACACCACCGACCATCGCATAAGGCAGTTGCGTTTTCACGTGAGTCAGCAGATCGCAGCCAGATGCCAGCGCTGACACGGCGCTGGTATCTGAAATCGGTGAGCAGTGATCACCAAAAATGCCGCCGCTGAGAATTGCGCCGACAACCAGCGATGGTGGCAGCCCCAAGGTTTGGATCAATGGCACGCCTATCGGGATAAGAATAGCAAAGGTGCCCCAGGACGTGCCCGTCGTAAACGACATCACGGCGCCAGTTAGAAACAGCACAGGCACAATGAAGTAAACAGGTAAGTAATCACCCACTAACGATGCAACAAACACCCCAGTGCCTAACTCTTTTAAGCTTGCCCCCAGCGTCAGTGACAACAATACAATACTCACCAAAGGCAACAGCTCTCCCATACCTTTGAAGCCCACGTCAACCAGTTGTTGATGTGTAAAATGGCGAGCTTTGAGCAGCAGTAAATAGGCTACCGCCGTTGCCAATACTGTGGCATACAAAACCGATTTAGAGCCACTGCCTTGAGCCAGTTCACCCCCACCAGTCCACAACATAAAACCCAGCATACTGATGATAAGTGTCGCCAGTGGCACTAACATAAAGCGCGCTTTACTGGCAGCCGGGCCTTTGTCTATTTCCTGGTCCTGCTTTGCCAGCGCCTGTTCTGCCACTTTCATTGGGCCATGTACTTTGTCAAACACTATGGTGTAAAACACAATCAACAATGCAATGATGGCATAAAAATTAAATGCCACACTGCCCCACAAAATACTGACCGCCGATTGCTCCAGCTCATAATTACTCAACAGACCCAACACATACGCACCCCAGCCATTAAGCAGAATCAGAATACACACAGGGGCACTGGTGCTGTCGATAATATAAGCCAAACGTGCGCGACTCATTTTGAATTTATCAAACAGGCCCCGGGATACTATCCCTGAGGTTAGTACACTCATGTTAGACTCAATAAACACGGCCATCCCCGTGAACATGGTCAACAGACCAACCTGACGCTTGCTTTTGGCAACGCCAATGTTCAGCAGTTTATTTACTGTCGCGCCGACACCACCTGATTCTCTGATATAAGCCAGTAGCGCACCAATCACGATACTAAACAGCAAAATTCGACTGTTTCCGGGAGAGGTGGCAACGCTCACGATGCGCTCAATACTATTAATAAAGGTGGAAAATAGCGCGTTACCACCACCGTTTAGCGCGAGCAAAAATTCCGACGAGATCAACGCCAGGATCAGCGCCACTATGACCTCTTTGCGCCAAAACACCACGGCAATAGCTATCAAAGGCGGTAAAATCGAATACCAGGACATAAGTTCCCTATTACTAATTATTAGATCAGGCTGTAAACCCGTTAGCTTAATTAGTTGCGGGGAAAAAACCAAGCTTTTCGCAGCTGAATTTACAAACGCAACAAAAAGAACTTTTTTAGGTACCAACCAGATTAAAAAGCGCAATAATATATCTTTCTGATCTATTACATTGTTCACTTTGAACCTATAATATGGACATCTCTGTCAGTACAGGTTACCAAGTGAAGCGCATGTCTACTTTTATTAAAATAAAGGCATTAAGGCCAACTCTCTCACAAAGTGAGGCAAAACTCGCCGACTTTACCCTAAGTTCGGGGACCCAGATCCGCACCTTGTCGTCCATTGAACTGGCCAAGGCTGCCGGCGTCAGCCAGTCCAGTGTCGTAAAGTTTGCACAAAAATTGGGGTACCGGGGTTTTCCGGCTTTCAAACTCGCGGTTGTGGATGCACTGAATGAGCAAACTTCCGAGCAGGCATCTCGCTCCACCCAGTTTGAGCAAAGCGATTCGCTGGCTGATATCAGCGAAAAGCTCATCGCCAATCAACACAAAACGCTGAGTGCAACTCAGAAACTCAATAATGACTCAGAATTTGAGCGCACGGTGCAGGCCTTAAAAGCGGCACGCAAAGTACTGATCTGCGCCAAAGGTGCATCCTGGTCTGTTGCGCAAGATTTTGCCTTTAAACTACAAAAAGTAGGCATTTCTGCGGTATGTCACAGCGATGAATATAATGCAGCCAGCTATGTCGCGTCGATGGGCAAAGAGGATCTGCTGGTTGTGATCAGCAATTCAGGTCAGACAAAAGCACTTCTGAAACTGGCCGAACAGGCAAAACGTAATGAGTGTCGCTTGTTTGCTATCACGCGCTACGGCGACTCTCAGCTCAGTGAGATGGCGGAGCATGTCTTGTTTACCGTACAAGAGGCTGAGCCGGTTAATCACAGCGCGATACTCACCCGGGCATCCCAATGCTACCTCATTGATACGCTCTTTGTTGCCCTGGCTCAGTCAAACTTGCACTGGCAACGCAGGGTTGAACGGGCAAATGATAATATGCGCGCGATTTTCAACGACTGAGGTCGTTTTAATCCCGCTCATACAGCAGGTAAGGCAGGCGGCGTGTCTTAAACGCCTGTACTTCCTGCGCCCAGATAGCTTCTATCTGATGTGCTTTCAGGCCCTGTGTCAGTGCCAGGCGGATCACATCGGTTCCCGCCAGTTTGTCAAAAAACCCCGGTGAATTAATCAATGCCTCAGGGTGTTGCTCAAATGCACTGTAGGCCTGTACTAACCAGTCTAACGACAGACCGCGCTGCTGAGAGTCGCGTAAGTCTCTGGCATAAACCGTTTTGCCTTTTAGCTTAGGGTGCATGGCTGCACCAGGTATAGAACGTGGCGAAAAAGCCAAGGTGCCAAGCTGGACCTGATCATGACCAAACACCTGAAACGGAAAATCACTGCCTCGACCCACAGAAACGCGCGTCGCCTCAAATAAACATAACGAAGGGTACAAATAGATAGCGCGCTGATTCGGTAAGTTGGGGCTCGGCGCTATGGGTAGCCTGTAGTCATCCTTTGCACTGTAACTGGCAACCGGGATAACCGTCAGGTCAAGCATTACACTGCTGTCTAGCCACCCCTCACCGACACTCATCAAGGCCAGCTCACCCAGCGTCATACCATGCAAGACTGGCACAGGCAGCATACCGACAAAAGAGCGAAAACGTTCATCCAATACCGGGCCATCGACATAGGCAATATTCGGATTGGGTCGATCCAGTACCAGATAGCTGACACCACTTTGCTGCGCGGCCTCCATCGTCAGAAACAATGTACTGAGGTAGGTGTAAAAGCGTACACCCACATCCTGAATATCAAATACTAGAATATCAATATCTGCCAGCTGTGCTGGCTTTGGTTTCTTGTTCGTACCGTACAAGGAGACGATTGGCACGCCCGTTTTTGTGTCTTTACCATCCGTGATGTAAACACCTGCTCCTTTGTTGCCCCGAAATCCATGCTCTGGTGCAAAGATCCGGACCACATTCACCTGATTGTCTGTCAGATAATCCAGCAAGTGTTGATCATGTACTCGGGCACTTTGATTCACCACCAGACCGACCCGTTTACCTTCCAGCATTGGCAGGTACTGGTCACCGCGCTCAGCAGCAACCTCAATCGCCCGTGTTTGAAATGAGCAAAGGAGCACACTGATGATAATCATCAGCATCAGAAAAGCATGGATAGTCTGGCGCACAAAAGTTCTCAGGGGAAAGCAAACTGTATCGAGATTGTGCGGTGCGATAACTCACCTTTGCAAATATTTACGACGGAAGAGTTCGTACAAATTCATGCTCCGATCGCCGGGTTCCAAGTCAGATACTCTATCCTGCCGAGACCACTACCCCAAAATACAGACACAAAAAAACCGACTCTCGTCGGTTGATTGCTCACTTCTTTAAGAAGTGGCGGGCTCGGGACGTCTTTTGTGGAGAGTGAACCTCCGACCGCCTGGTTCGTCGCCAGGTACTCTATCCAGCTGAAGTAACTCACACCAAATTTCAGACACAAAAAAACCGACTTTCGTCGGTTGATTGCTCACCTCTTGAAGAAGAAATGGCGAGCTCGGGACGTCTTTTGTGAAGAGTGAACCTCCGACCGCCTGGTTCGTCGCCAGGTACTCTATCCAGCTGAAGTAACTCACACCAAATTTCAGACACAAAAAAACCGACTTTCGTCGGTTGATTGCTCACCTCTTAAAGAAGAAGTGGCGGGCTCGGGACGTCTTTTGTGGAGAGTGAACCTCCAAGCGCCTGGTTCGTCGCCAGGTACTCTATCCAGCTGAAGTAACTCACACCAAATTTCAGACACAAAAAAACCGACTCTCGTCGGTTGATTGCTCACTTCTTTAAGAAGTGGCGGGCTCGGGACGTACTTTGTGGAGAGTGAACCTCCAAGCGCCTGGTTCGTAGCTAGGTACTCTATCCAGCTGAAGTAACTCACACCAAATTTCAGACACAAAAAAACCGACTCTCGTCGGTTGATTGCTCACTTCTTTAAGAAGTGGCGGACGCGGGAGGATTCGAACCTCCGACCGCCTGGTTCGTAGCCAGGTACTCTATCCAGCTGAGCTACGCGTCCGTTGTTTAATTCTATTTTACTACCTGAATTAGTGTAGTCTTTTTATTTAACCACTTAAGAAAAGTGGCGGACGCGGGAGGATTCGAACCTCCGACCGCCTGGTTCGTAGCCAGGTACTCTATCCAGCTGAGCTACGCGTCCGTTGTTCAATTCTATTTTACTACCTGAATTGGTGTAGTCTTTTTATTTAACCACTTAAGAGAAGTGGCGGACGCGGGAGGATTCGAACCTCCGACCGCCTGGTTCGTAGCCAGGTACTCTATCCAGCTGAGCTACGCGTCCGTTTTATCATGTTTAACACTTGATATGTGCTTCTTTTTATTTAACCACTTAAGAAAAGTGGCGGACGCGGGAGGATTCGAACCTCCGACCGCCTGGTTCGTAGCCAGGTACTCTATCCAGCTGAGCTACGCGTCCGTATTACTACAAAGACACCATTTTAATAAATGGCGGAGAAGGAGGGATTCGAACCCTCGATAGGGCTACAAACCCTATACTCCCTTAGCAGGGGAGCGCCTTCAGCCACTCGGCCACCTCTCCGTCTTTGTGGGGCGTATAATATAGAACCGTGAAAATATGTCAAATACTTTTCTTGTAAAAAAGCACTGTATGGTGATAGATTGTTCAGCTTGGTCTGTTTTAAGGCACTTTGTCGATTATTTTGTCATAAATTAGTCACTTTTAGGGCCTGACTGTATATTATAGTGGTCCAAAAGAGTTTGCTTACGCGTGCTTTCTTCAGCAATAAAGGCATCTACATAGCCTAAACGCTGAAATTCGCTGATACAGCTACGACAATAATTCATCCTGGCTTGTTCGTGCTGTGATTTTGATTTTTGTTGCGACATGGTCTGAGTTCATTTGCATCCTTTCATAACCAAAGCAGTATAGGCTAAAAAGTCTCATATGCCAGTCGTACCCAACTAGCAACCATTCGCCAATAGCACGTCGGTACACCTTCTCTGTGCCTAACCCCTGTTCTTACTGAAGTTTTACAAATATATTGAGAGTTCAACTGACGTTTAGCAGAGATGTCTTACATAGATAAAAGAAAAGCGCCTAAGGCGCTTTTCTCAATTGTACATTCAATGTAACCGGACTAGTCAGCCTGAGGTCGCATATGCGGGAACAAGATAACGTCTTTGATCGTCGGAGAGTCGGTAAATAGCATCACCAAACGGTCGATACCAATCCCTTCACCAGCCGTTGGCGGTAAGCCATACTCCAGCGCGCGGATGTAGTCATCATCAAAGTGCATTGCTTCGTCGTCACCAGCGTCTTTCTCTTCAACCTGACGCGCAAAACGCGCGGCCTGATCTTCTGCATCATTAAGCTCCGAGAAGCCGTTTGCCAGTTCACGTCCACCTACGAAGAATTCAAAACGATCAGTGATAAATGGGTTTTCATCATTACGACGTGCCAGCGGCGAAACTTCCCACGGGTATTCCGTGATGAAAGTCGGCTGGATCAGTTTGTGCTCAGCGGTTTCTTCAAAGATTTCACATAAGAACTTACCGGCACCCCATACACATTTTTCAGGGATCTTCACGTGTACTTTCTTCGCGTATGCCACCAACTCGTCAAAGTGGTTTTCTGGATCTTTAAAGATGTGCGCAGAGGCTTCAGCGTCCGGGCCATATTTGATGATCGCATCAGCCATAGACAGGCGCTCAAACGCTTTACCAAAGTCGTACTCGATGGTCTCAAGGACTTCGCCTTCTGCGTTCTTGACGGTATTAGTCACAATGGTCGTGCCCAGTACATCCTGTGCAACGGTACGCAGCATGTCTTCTGTCAGGTTCATCAGATCTTTGTAATCTGCGTATGCCTGATAGAATTCAATCATGGTGAATTCCGGGTTGTGACGAGTCGACAGACCTTCGTTACGGAAGTTACGGTTGATCTCAAAGACGCGGTCAAAGCCACCAACCACCAGGCGCTTGAGGTAAAGCTCAGGTGCAATACGCAGATACATGTCGATGTCCAGCGCATTGTGGTGCGTCACAAACGGACGTGCCGTTGCACCACCTGGGATCACTTGTAGCATTGGCGTTTCAACTTCCATAAAGTCACGCTCAGCAAGGAAGCGACGAATGCCTTCAATCACTTTAGAGCGAATACGGAAGGTCTCACGCGTTTCCATGTTAGTGATCAGATCAACGTAACGTTGACGATACTTGGCTTCCTGATCCGTTAAACCATGGAATTTCTCTGGTAGCGGACGCAGCGATTTAGTCAGTAGTTCATACTGAACCATATCAACATACAAGTCGCCTTTACCTGATTTGTGCAGCGGACCAGACACACCAATGATGTCACCAATGTCGAGCTGACCATATTTGGCTTTCAGCTCTTTTTGTACATCTTTAGACGCGTAAGCCTGGATACGGCCTTTCATGTCTTGCAGAACCAAAAATGGCCCACGTTTAGCAAGGATACGGCCAGCCACAGAGACCTGATGATCTAACTCAACCAGCTCTTCTTTAGACTTATCACCAAACTTAGCCTGTAGATCAGCCGTATAGTCTTCACGGCGGAAGGTGTTCGGATGGCCATTGGCACTGCAATTATCACGAATTGCATCCAATTTAGCACGACGCTCAGCAATGAGTTTATTCTCGTCTTGGATTTGCTCTGTCATTTTTTAGCTCTTAGTTTAGCTTGTTGATTATAGGCCTGATTTCAGGCTGGCTTCGATAAATTTGTCTAGATCACCGTCCAATACCGCCTGGGTATTACGGTTCTCAACACCGGTGCGCAGGTCTTTAATACGCGAGTCGTCCAGTACGTAAGAACGGATCTGGCTGCCCCAACCGATGTCAGATTTGGCATCTTCCTGAGCTTGCTTTTCAGCATTTTGCTTTTGCAGCTCAAGTTCAAACAGTTTTGCTTTTAACTGTTTCATTGCCTGATCTTTGTTTTTGTGCTGTGAACGGTCGTTCTGACACTGCACCACAGTGTTCGTTGGCAAGTGCGTAATACGTACCGCAGACTCTGTTCGGTTAACGTGCTGACCACCCGCGCCCGAAGCACGATATACGTCGATACGTAAATCTGCCGGGTTGATGTCAATCTCAATGTTGTCATCAATTTCCGGATACACGAATGCTGAGGCGAACGAGGTGTGACGACGACCGCCTGAGTCGAACGGGCTCTTGCGGACCAGACGGTGTACACCGGTTTCTGTACGCAACCAGCCATAAGCATACTCACCGCTTACACGCAGTGTTGCGCCTTTGATACCTGCCACGTCACCATCGGTTGCTTCGACGATCTCAGTTTTAAACCCTTTGGCTTCTGCCCAGCGCAGATACATGCGCAACAACATGTTGCACCAGTCCTGAGCCTCTGTACCACCGGAACCGGCTTGCAGATCGAGATAGGCATCGTTGCTGTCTTGTGCGCCGGAGAACATACGGCGGAACTCCAGCTTTTCGAGCTGGGCATTCAGGCCTTGCACTTCTTGCTCAGCTTCCGCAAAGGTCTCTTCGTCTTCGGCTTCTACAGCCAGCTCAACCAGACCCTCTGCATCATCTGCACCGCTCACCAGGTTGTCTATGGTTTCAACGATGGTTTCCAGACTGGATTTTTCGCGACCCAATGCCTGTGCCTTCTCAGGCTCATTCCAGACGGCTGGATCTTCCAGTTCCGCATTAACTTCTTCTAACCGCTCTTGTTTCAGAGCATAGTCAAAGATACCCCCGAAGAAGTTCAGTACGCTCGCGAATTTCCTTGATTTGATTAATCACAGGATTCACTTCAAACATTCACATTACTCCAATTTACGTGATGGTGACGCAGCCAATGACCCACCTAAAGTAGCCACCGGACTGAAAATTTTGCGACCACTGTGTGTCAACACATTATACCAAGCGGTCTAAACGGCCAATACTAACAAATAATGGGCTCAGATATCAGCCCTTGAAGAGAACATTTTATACCTTTCTCGCAAATGTTAGCAGGCACGGATCTCCCGAACTATCAACTGTAAGGTAAACTTACCTCTAAACTCAT
This sequence comes from Pseudoalteromonas ardens, assembly GCF_030125445.1. Classification (NCBI taxonomy): domain Bacteria; kingdom Pseudomonadati; phylum Pseudomonadota; class Gammaproteobacteria; order Alteromonadales; family Pseudoalteromonadaceae; genus Pseudoalteromonas; species Pseudoalteromonas ardens. The sequence continues at coordinate 231,105 of NZ_JASJUV010000007.1, read as the reverse complement.
TGATATCCAGCTGATATGCTAACTCTGCCATCTGTGCCGAGGTGTTTGGCCAGGCCCGCACATCTATGTTAAACGCAATGGCATCAACCAATTTACCACTGGGGTGTTTAAGCACCAGCTTGAGATGTTTCTCTCCGACAATGCGCTGCTGCACTAGCTCGAACACGCCGCTGAATACCGGCTCAGGGAAATGCTGTCCCCAGGGCCCAGCCTGTTGCAGTAACATGGCAAAATCCATATTAAAACACTCAGCTGGTAACTCACCATCTGTCAGCAACACAGATTGCTTATGCTCTTCGCTGAGGGTATCGCTGACCAGGGCCTCAAAGGTGCGTTTAAAGTCGCTAAAGTCGGCTTCTCTGATGGTCAAGCCGGCCGCCATCGCATGACCACCAAACTTCACTATCAAGTCGGGGTGGCGGGTGTTGATCTGCTCCAGCAAATCGCGCATATGCAAGCCTTCTATCGAGCGGCACGACCCCTTGATTTCGTCATTGTCACCCTGAGCAAAAATAATCGCCGGACGATGGTATTTCTCTTTCAGTCTGCCCGCCAGGATCCCAATTACCCCCTGGTGCCAGTCATCCTGATACAAACACACTGCATCTGGAATACTCTGCTGTGCTGCAACCAAACGCTCAAGTACCGCCTGCGCTTCTTGCTGCATGCCCTGCTCTATTTCTCGTCGTTCCTGGTTCAGGCTATCCAGTTGCGCGGCAATGCGCCGTGCCTGATGCTCTTCTTTAGACAATAAACAAGCAATCCCCAGACTCATATCGTCCAGCCGCCCTGCGGCATTCAACCTCGGCGCCAGTGCAAACCCAAAGTCACTGGCGTTAAGCCGGGCTGCAGTGCGATTTGCCACTTCAATCAAAGCACGGATCCCAGGCCGGGTTTGTCCTTTACGAATACGCGCCAGTCCCTGATGTACTAAAGTGCGGTTGTTGGCATCCAGGGCAACAACATCCGCGACCGTCCCCAATGCTACGATATCCAGCAAAGATGCCAGGTTAGGCTGGGTCAGGCCCTGACGCTCAAAATAGCCCGCGGAGCGCAAATGATGGCGAAATGCCACCAGCAAGTAAAACGCCACACCAACACCCGCAATCGATTTAGAGGGAAACTGACAGTCGTGGCGGTTGGGATTAACGATGGCATCGGCATTCGGCAGTTGCTCACCCTGCAAATGATGATCGGTGACCAGAACAGCAATGCCTGCCTGCTTAACGATGTCTATTCCTGCCAGACAAGAGATACCATTATCAACGGTGATCACCAGTTGTGGAGCAAGCTGAACAATTTGCTCTGCCAGTGCCGGGCTTAAACCATAGCCCAAACTAAAACGGTCAGGAACCAGGTAATCGACTTGCTGCAGGCCAAACAGACGTAGCCCCTCCATCAACACAGCGGTACTGGTTGCGCCATCGGCATCAAAGTCACCCACAATGAGTATACTTTGCTGCTGGTGTAATGCTGTTTCTAGTAACGCACAGGCTTTATCCATATCCCGGAACAAACGAAAATCCAGCAAAGTCGCTGCACTGTTATCAAGCTCCTGGGCCTCTTTTACACCCCTTGCGGCATAAATTTGTTTAATGACAGGGTGAAGATGGGCGGGTAAATGACTGTCATCGACACGTAATCTGGGTCGGATCTCTGTTTGCATAACACTCTCTGAACTACCTGATGACGTGAAGTAATACCAATTTGCTTAATTAAGTGATCTATTTTGAGGCGAGAAAATAGACTCGGTATTAAGTGAAATTGATATCAACCTCCACAAAGCAAAAAAGGCCCGCAGGCCTTTTTAGAAACGCTGAGAGTATACCTCAGATTTAAGATTTTTTGCTCGCCTGATCTAACATTTTTGCCAATGCGTCTGCTGGCTGATAGCCCGGGATCATGCTGCCATCTTCCAGCACAATAGCCGGAGTACCGGAAATGCCAAAACTCTGACCTAGCTGGTAGTGCTCAGCAACCGGAGCCTGACAATTTTTCACGTCCGGTACTTCGTTGCCTGCCTTCGCTTCAGTCATGGCTGATGCGGCATCGTCCGCACACCACACATTCATCAGGCTCTTATAACCATTGCCACTCAAACCACCGCGAGGGAACGCAAGATACTTAACGGTAATGCCCGCCGCCAGGTAATCATCCAGCTCACGGTGAAGCTTACGGCAGTAGCCACAGGTAATGTCAGTAAAGACCGTGATTTGGTGTTTCTCATTTTCCGCCTTGTACACGATCATCGAATCCTGGTACTCAGCGACACCACTTTTACGTACACCACTAAGTGCATCTTCAGTGATGTTACGACGGTTCGCCACATCAATCATGGTCCCCTGAACCAGATACTGACCGTTAGGGCTTGCATAAAATACCCCTTTGTCTGTGATCACAGTCTTAAGGCCAGAGATGGGGCTGTCTGACACACTTTTGACTGACAAGCCCAGATCCGCAAACTGAGATGCGATGGGGCTAACCGCCATTGGTGAAACTTCTTCTGTTGTCTCGGCAAAGGCACCGACACTAAAAGCGAGCGACGCTGCTAAAAGTAACTTTTTCATGTTTTTCTCGTAAAATTGCTCTTGTTAATCACTAGGACCGGATTACTGCAAATAAATTCCATCACGACCTAGGATGATGTTGCTGATGAAGCGATTTGAGTCGTTCACTGGCAACATGCGTATAAATCTGGGTTGTCGACAAATCGCTATGGCCTAACATCATTTGTACAACGCGAAGATCCGCCCCATGATTTAGCAAATGTGTTGCAAACGCATGACGCAGCGTGTGTGGCGATAACGGTGACTTAACGTCTGCCAACATAGCATAGTGTTTGATACGATGCCAAAAAGTTTGCCGGGTCATGCCGATACCGCGCTTTGAGACAAAGACAAAATCATTCGCATGCTTCACCATTTGAGCGCGTCCAACCTTTAAAAATTGTTCGACCCAATGCAATGCTTCCTCACCCATCGGGACCAGTCTTTCTTTGCCACCTTTACCACGAACCAGTAAAACAGCCTGACGCAGATTAATTTGTTCCATCCGCAGCCCCACCAGTTCGGTAACCCGCAATCCCGTCGCGTACAACAATTCCAGCATAGCTTTGTCTCTGAGACCCATAGGATCTGCCACATCTGGCGCATTGAGCAGAGCCTCAACTTCCTGCTCACTGAGGGTTTTCGGCAACGACTGTGATAACTTGGGCTGCGCGATATGTGTCAGAGGACTGGCTGAGAGCACCTGTTTGCCCACCCAATAGGCATAAAAGCGCTTGAGGGCACTCATTGCCCTTGCGGTACTGCGTGGTTTCAACCCCTGGTCGACCCGATAGGCCAGATACGCCTCCACATCTGCGCTATTGATGGCCAGCAATGGTTTATCATCCAGATTAGCCACGACATAACGGACAAACTTATCCAGGTCAGCCCGATAGGCAGCCAGGGTGTTGTCACTGAGTCCTTGCTCAAGAAAGAGCGCGTCCAGGAAAGATTCAATCAGCTCACTGTTACTATGCGTGGCTGGGTCAGATAATTCTATATCGGTCACGGGCCGCCTGTATCAATTAGTTACACCATAAGGTAGACTTCGCGCCATATGATAACAGCCAATTGAGCGAAGACTACTATGCAGATCGGGTTATTTTACGGTTCAACTACCTGCTACACAGAAATGGCAGCAGAAAAGATGCAGGAGATCATGGGTAAAGACATCCTGTCGCTCCACAATATCAAGGACGAGCCTTTGAAAAATGCAGAGCAGTTCGACTTTGTGATCTTCGGTATCTCAACCTGGGACTTTGGCGAGTTACAAGAAGACTGGGAGTCTCACTGGGACGACATCGACCAGGTCAACCTCGCCGGGAAAACCATCGCATTATTTGGCATGGGTGATCAACAGGGCTATGGACAATGGTTCCAGGACGCACTTGGGATGCTACACGATAAAATTGCGCCACAGGGTGTCAACTTTCTTGGGTACTGGCCCAATAGCAGCGACTATGAATTTGAAGCGTCCAAAGCGCTAACTGAAGACAAAAGCCAGTTTGTAGGCCTGGCACTGGACGAGGACAGCCAGTACGAAAAAAGCGATGAACGAATTGCCACCTGGATTGAGCAAATCATGACTCAATACAGCGAGTCATTGTAATTTATCCCCTCTCAGATCTGCCATACTCATTGTTGGCAGATCAAGCTCATCTCTATTACATCCATTAACAAAAAATATATACAAATAGTGCTTTATAGTTCAGTATGGATTTTGTACAGCAACTGCAATTTTGCCTTCATCGCAGCAGCTGTCGTTCATTAACTCAATTATAAAAGGACTAATCATGAAGCTTAACCTAAACAAAAAGAACTATAAGAACTTGTCTCAGCAACCGCAATCAATCAACAACAAAATGACGCCTCGCATTGGTGGTGGTCAGGGTGCATGTTCAGGCGGTGCAGCCTGCCATATGGACAAACAAATCGAAGGTGGTGGCTCTGTCTGTATCACTTGGTAAAACAGGCAGGATAACGGGACTGTAAACGTCCCGTTTTATGTTGTACTCCGTGTCCAATCCTACTCAGAAATCCTCCGTGTTCTGCTTTTGTTTGCTGAACTTTCCCGGAGAACACCCAAACCAGCGCTTAAACGCCTTATTAAATGCTGCTTGTTCGTTAAACCCTAACTCTCTTGCCAGCTCGGCAAGTGCCATGGTGCCCAGGAGGTCTTGAGTCCGCCTGAGTCGCTCTTCGGTCAGTAACTGCGAGTAACTGGTATTGCATTGCTTAAGCTGCCTTTGTACCTGACGCACCGATTTATTTAATTCACCAGCCAGCCTGTCCAGCCGACAATCACTGAGATCGCGACGGGCAGCCAGCATGATACGAAGCTGTGTCGCCACGGTATGATGCTGCTGAAGTTGTGCCAGCGCTTTGTCTGACAGACGCTGTAACGCCTCATGCATAACGCAATTCGCCCGCCTGAACGGCAAAGACAGGTAAGCGCGCTGAAACACAATCTGGTTGCAATGCTGACTGCCTACCACAGGGCAACCAAACCACAGCGCCAGCTCTGAGCTCTCAGCCCTGCTCAATGAGCAAGTTAAGTCGACCCGCTCTGGTGAGGCCTGTTGCGTTAACAAGGCACGCACTAAGGCAACCCAGGCGGTCATATTACGCAAAATCACATGACGAGAAGTTCGTGAGTTAGGCACCCAAGCAATAACAGCCCGCTCATCCTGCTGATGAAATTGCGCTTGTCCTATACTGGCCACAAGCTGGTCGTATCTGAGTAGCGCCATCAGCGCCTGATGCAAGTTTTCGCAGCTTTCAACCAGGTAGCCCAGCACGCCATAATCCGCAGACTGGATCTGCTGGCCCAGGTGAAAACCAAACAAAGGATCGTTAGTCAGCTCAGCCCCTGCTTGCAATACCTGCTCATACTCAGCCAAAGGGATCCTCGCCTCCTGCTCAGCGTCCGTGTTACTTTCGTGCCTATTGCTGTTTTCGTGCAACCAGCCTAGCTGCTCCAGGTAGTGGTGCACACTGCTGAAATAGTTTTTATCTAAAGTGTTTTCCATGTCGCATTTGGACAAAATTACGTCGCCTATTCGCAAGATTGCCAGATAATCCTCTCTTACACTAGACAAAACTGTGTATAAGGAAAAACCATGGTCAATGTTCGCTGCCAAAGAAACATCGCCGCCACGCCCCATCAGATAATGGAGACCCTGCTCGATCACCCGAGGTTAGATCGCTTTTTTAATGCCCAGTTCAAAGTCGTGCAAAGCGCTGTACATCCGGCCATTCGTGGTGGTAATGGCTGTATTCGTGAGGTGCGTATGCTGGGGCTCAGATTCTATGAACAGATCCAGCATGCCGATCCCGGTTCAATCCGCTATCAAATCGTCGGCGATTTCCCGGTGAGAAAACACCAGGGAGAGATCCGGCTGCGCCAAATCGACAATAACACCTCGACCCGGATTGATTACCACGTGCGCTTTGCTCCACCCTGGTACCTGCCAGGCTGTATTCTTCGTCGCCTGATCACCCGTGATATCAACCTCGCCCTGACGCGTCTGGAGGCCAGTTATGCTGTCCGTTGAGTGGATCTTGCTACTACTCAGTCCAGTCTTTGTGGTTGCTATAGTGCTGGAATATCACATTGCTCCCGGGCACTACCGACTTAAGGACAGTCTGCACAACGTGGTACTCGCCTTACTCCATCAAAGTGCTGACCTGTTGGCCCTGGGTGTTCTGATGCCGCTGTTTTATTGGTTGCATAAATTGGCACTGTTTGACATTCCCCTGACAGCACTGACACTGCTTGGCGCCTTTTTATTGCAAGACTTCCTTTACTACTGGTTTCATCGAGCTTCGCACAAAGTGCACTGGTTATGGTTAGCACATGTGGTCCATCATAGCTCTGCACACATGAACTTTTCGACGGCCTTTCGCCAAAGCTTGCTTTACCCCTTTGTCGGCATGTGGCTATTCTGGACTCCGATGATCTTACTGGGCTTTGTGCCTGAGCTGGTCCTCGCTGTCGTTGCCATTAACCTCGCTTTTCAATTTTTTGTTCATACTCAACTGATTGGTCAACTGGGCTGGCTGGAGCACGTGTTTAATACCCCCACACATCACCGAATTCACCACGCCAGTAACGCCTGCTATCTCGACAAGAACTTTGCAGGTGTGCTGATCATCTGGGACAAACTGTTTGGCACTTACTCGGACGTACAGCATCAAGAGCAGATCCGTTACGGTATCGTCGGCAGTGCGCCGCAAGATACGCTGCTATCCATCAATTTCCATGAGTGCCGGGTGTTGCTCAGCAAACTGAAAAAAGCTAAGGGATTCAAAGAGAAACTTTACCAACTGCTGTCAGCCCCAAGACATTTAGAGTAAACAACATCAGCCAGCCCGCATAGTTCATTCAAAAAAAGACACTTAATAGTTTACTTTTCCACCCAAAAAAGTAAACTGCACAGTGTAGTTTACTTTTGGATCACACAATGAAAAAGTGGTTTGTTATTTTCGCCATCGTGTTTGGCACTATTACAGGGGGCTGTTCTATGATCTCTAATCTTAATGCACAAGTGCCATCTCAGGGCTACCAGTCAGAGCATTTTCAAAAAGGCCGGTTTCAAAACCTGCACCCAACCGTGCCTGCCAGCCTGAGTAAAACGTTGGCGATCACCTGGCGATTTTTTACTGAAACCAAAGTTGCAGCAGAGCCTGAGCAAGCACTGCCTGTTTCATCGTTAACCCGCGCTGAGTTAAACGCTTTGCCCGATGTCGGCGTACATATCGTTAAGCTTGGTCATTCTTCGGTATTGCTCAAAGTGAATGGGGCTTACTGGCTGTTAGACCCGGTTTTCTCCGAGCGGGCATCCCCCTTTTCATTTATCGGGCCGAGCCGCTTTCATCAGCCACCTATCTCGCTTGATGAACTGCCACCCATTGATAAGGTGCTAATTTCTCACAACCATTATGATCACCTGGACAAACATGCGGTCAAACAACTCAATGCAAAAACGGCCCAGTTTTTAGTACCACTTGGTGTGGAAGGAGATTTGCGCCGCTGGGGTGTAGACGCTGAAAAAATTCATTCATTTGACTGGTGGCAAGAACAGCATGATCAGGACGTGATGGTGGCATTTACCCCCACCCAACATTTTTCCGGGCGTGGCCTGAGCGATGCAAACCGCACATTGTGGGGCTCCTGGGTCATTAAAACCAACCACGAACGCCTTTACTTTAGTGGCGATTCTGGCTACTTCCCCGGTTTCAAAGACATTGGTGAGCGCTATGGCCCCTTTGACTACACACTGATAGAAACGGGCGCTTATGATGCCGACTGGGCCGATATTCATATGACCCCAGAGCAAAGTGTGCAGGCACACCTGGACCTGCGCGGCAAAATCATGATCCCCATTCACAACGGGACCTTTGATCTGGCCTTTCATAGCTGGTATGACCCTTTGGAGCGTGTACATAGCGCAGCGCAGCAGCAAGGTGTTGTGCTCAACACACCAACACCCGGAGAAATCATCACCATTAATCAGGCCTATTTAAACCAAACCTGGTGGCAATCACTAATGGCGCAAGTGAACCGCTAAAACCAACCTGAGACCCTTGTCACTGGCACTTATTTATTCTGCGTCGTGCTTGATGTTTGGCGAGGGTTTCACCTTTTAACAAAAACAGTAACGATAGCTTGAACGCATTTGCATCACAGATATCGGTCCTTTTACAGCAATGACTGACCACACTTAGCATTAATCCCCTAGCCTACGACTAGCATGAAAATGTTTCACGCGCATTTGTGGCTAATTTATAGACAAACAACCATCCTCTCTCTCATCATAACTGCCACTATAAAAACAATAAGGAAAGCTGTTATGACACAACGCGTCTATGAACTGGACCTGCTGCGTTTTATTTGTGCGCTGGGTGTGGTGATCTTTCACTACACCTACACCGGGCATATGGAAGGGTTTGCCCCAATCGCCGACTTTGAGACAGTCCGTGAAGTCACTCGCTATACCTATATGGGTATTAACTTTTTCTTTGTCATCAGTGGATTTGTGATCTTGATGAGCCTGCAAGGGCGCACGCTCAGAGAGTTCTTAACCGCGCGTTTTATCCGGCTTTACCCTGCCTACTGGGCAGCACTTACCATCACTGCGCTGGCCACTTTGCTCTGGGGCAAAGATGTGTTTAAGGTCTCGCTTGGGCAGTACCTGACCAACCTCACCATGGCACAGGAGCTGTTTTCCGTTGCATCGCTGGATAGCGCTTACTGGACACTGTACATCGAGCTCAAGTTTTATCTGTGTATGGTCTTGCTGGTCGCATGCGGACTCATGCCCTATCTCAAAGCCATACTGGCACTGGTCCTGAGCGTCAGTTTGCTAGCGCTGTTTTTGCCCTGGAGCAGTAACATCAATATGTTCGTGGCGATGTTCCCGCACTGGAGTGGCTACTTTGCCTGTGGCTGTGTGTTTTATCTTGTACGCCGTGATGGATTGAACTGGCAAGGGGCAGGTCTGCTGGTACTATCGCTGGCATTTATGATGACACAGTCGGTGTTGTTTGGTGCGCTGATGCAAAGCTGGTTTAATATTCCCTTTCACGGACCCACCATCGCTCTCATCAACGGGATATTCTTTGCATTGCTGTGCCTGACCGCTCTGGCAAAACGTCACCCATTCAGATTTCGTCGCTGGTACTACCTGGGCATACTCACCTATCCTCTGTACCTACTCCACCAGCATTTGGGCTACATGCTGTTTAATCGTTTTGGTAACGAACACAACATTGCCATCCTGGTTGTGTTCACCACACTCGCAATGATAATACTAGCCGGGTTACTCCATTATGGGATTGAAAAACCAGTATCAAGCTGGCTGACACGTCGCACCAAACGCAGTGTTCAGCCGGAACAAGTGGCTAATCAAGTTTAATTGTAGCCACCCGCATCAGTTCAATGCGCCTAACGCTCGGCAGAATAGGGATCTTCTGCCATCAAATAGGCTCTCAGGTCGGCTTTCTGAGGATGGTTATTCAGCCACGCACGAATATCGCGTAATCGCTGGTAAGTTTCATCACCAAACTTATCCTGATAGATATCAGCAAAGTTCTGTTGGCTGGTGTCTTCGCGGATTTGCTGCTGCCACTGCTGGGTTACTAGTTGGTTCAGCGCGCCAGCCAACCCCTCAGCTTTCAGCAAGTGCCACTCTCCTTTATCAAGCCAAATACCGCCAGTGGCGACACTGTAATCTACCCGGTGTGCGCTACTTGCACTGATCCTGAATTTACGCATCAAAGTCCCCGACACTGGACAAAACAGCGCGCGCTTGCTGTCTTCTGCCTCATTGCCAAACTCAATCTGTTCTGCGAATTGATAATCAGGGTTACGCTCTTTCCAGGCGACATAATCCTCTATCAGAATCCAATCTCCCTGGCACTGGTCACAGCTATGCGCCCGAAATAAGCCTTCAATAAACCCAGGGCGCAGCTGGCCTTCACCACAACTTGTGCACTTCATTATATCTCCCGATCCATTATCCATGTGATACACGTGAGTCAGTGTAAAGCAAATAAGCACAGGCCTCAATTTGCGCATTTCGGCAAGTGCGCAAACATTATCAATCGCGCCTGATATACGCTGAGTTTCGTCGCCAACACCACTGTGTGCATCCCGAGATGCTAAACTGATTGACCTGTAACCGAAGCGAGAAAGCACCATGACAACACGTATCACCACACTCAACCACTATCAGCAGCGCCTGCTGCGAGTGATTGACTATATGTATGATCATGTTGATCAGGACCTGGACGTGAATACACTGGCTGACGTGGCCTGTATGTCCTGTTACCACTTCCACCGCATATTTCGTGAGTTTATAGGAGAACCGGTGAACGCCACAGTAAGACGTATGCGCATGTTGAAGGCGGCATCTTACTTAGTTCGCAGCACACTCACACAGCAGCAAATCGCCAGGCGAGTTAACTATGGCAGTGTTGAAGCCTTTAACCGTGCATTCAGCCGCCATTATGGTATGACCCCCAATCAATTTCGCCAGCAACAGCAAAGCGATACCCTGCAAAGCGCTGCGTTTTATCCGACTCAACCACAGGAGTACAATACCATGTACCAGGTAAAACAAACGCAACAAAACGCACTGTTCCTGATTGGCCTGGCCCATCAGGGCGACTATATGCAAATCGGAAAAACCTTCGAAAAACTCGGGATGATGGCAGGCAGCGCAGGCCTCATTAACGAGCAGACCCGTTACTTTGGCATTTACTATGACGACCCACAAACAGTAGAACAGCATAACCTCCGAGCCATGGCCTGTATCACCTTGCCTCCTGACATTGAGTTCGATCAAGACACCTTTGAGGCCATCACCATTCCTGCGGGTAACTTGGTGTCGGTGACTTTCAAGGGGGATTACAGTGAGCTGGAACAACCCTACAACTGGCTGTTTGGCCAATGGCTACCACAAAGTGGGCTGGAATTGGTTGACCACCCGCCATTTGAAGAGTACCTGAATGATACCCGCGATACTGCGCCTCAGGAATTACTCACCCAGATCAATTGCCTGGTACAGGCATAGACACTTGCTGCGCCAACGCGCCCAGCAGTATTTCAACCAATTCATCTGCCTGTTGCTGCGATGATGCTTCGGCATAACAGCGCAGCTCGGGCGCATTGCCCGATTGCCTCAGATGTACGATACACCCATCTTCGAGCACAAAACGGACACCATCCAGTGTGCTGGATATCGTCGGCACGCCATCACACTTAAGCACTTTCGCAAGCTTCTGCGGCTGGGCCTGCAACGCAACTAACAACGCTTCTGAATTGGCCAGTGCAACCCCTTGTAAACGATTGCTGGCAGTGAAACGCACAGCATATTGACGCACTAGCTGAGCCAATGTGACGCCACGTTGCCTGGCCAGATACACGATGGCCAGCAGTGGGAGTAACGCATCCCGGGTCGGCAAACGTTCAATGACTTTATCGTTCATCATGACATCCGAACCCAGCAAAAACCCTCCATTGGCTTCAAACCCGGCAACTGTGGGGTATATATCAGCCAAATGAGTAAGTTGTTCAATCACATATGGAGAGCCTATTCGTGTGCGCCTAACCTGCTTAAACTCTCCACACAGCTCCAGTGAGGTAGTACAGTTCAGTGGGACACTCAGCGCCTCAATATTCAGTGCTTTGGCACATAACAGCCCCAGTATATCGCCTCTAAGCCAATGCCCTGAATGGTCGGCTATCATGGGTCTGTCCCCGTCGCCATCAGTACTGAATACCAGATCTAACCGATGCTCACAGGCCCATTGCCGGGCAAGGGATTTATCTCGTTCGCTGACAGCTTCAGTATCAATCGGGACAAACTCACTGCTGCGTCCCAGGCAAATCACCTTGGCGCCCAGTGCCTCTAACACAGCAACGTATAAATCACGTCCGGCGCTGGTGTGCTGATAGACACCAATGGTCAGCTCGGCGCATAAGTCAGCCGGAAAAACATCCAACATACGAGATAAATACGGTAAACTTATCTTATGATCAGGGTCTGGCAGAGGTTGTATGTTCATTGGGCTTGGGACAGCCCGACAAGCCACAATAGCCGCTTCATCGGCTTTGTCTATTTCACCATAGGGATGATAAAACTTAAGCCCATTGCGGTCAAAGGGAATATGACTGCCAGTCACCATGACCGCCGCCATCTTATTTCGTTGTGCATACAAGGCCAATGCGGGCGTCGGCAACACTCCGGCAAATTGCACTATCATCCCTAAGTCATGTAACGCACTGATACAATTTTGCGCTATCTTAGGGCTGGAAGGACGGTTGTCCATACCCACCACCACCCCACTAAAGCCATAACGAGGTTGCAGTTGTGCAATCATAGCGACCATAAAAGCCTGACACACCTGGGCCGTAAATCCATCATTGAGTCCTCTGGCACCACTGGTGCCAAACTGCACACCACTTTGCGCAATGCGCTGTGCGCAATTAACTGAGGTCATGCGTCCCCCGGGTATAATCATCCTCAAACCGGATAATATCATCCTCTCCCAGATAACTGCCCGATTGCACCTCGATCAGTTGTAAATCAACTTTACCGGGATTGCTGAGCCGATGTACCACAGTGGCTGGAATAAACACCGACTGATCCTCGCATAACAAGCGACGCTCTTCACCGATCTCCACTTCAGCAGTGCCTGACACCACCACCCAATGTTCCGCCCGGTGATAATGCAATTGTCGTGACAGACTATGTCCGGGCCTGACCGTGATCCGCTTCACCAAAAAGCGCTGATCCTGATCAACAATGTCATACTTGCCCCAGGGTCGGTAAACTTCTCTGTGGTCAGTTACTTGTGCTAATTCACGCTCTTTCAGCTCATCCACCAGCGACTTAATCGTCTGACTCTGATTGCGGTGAGCCACCAACAATGCATCTTTGGTATCAACGACCACCAGATCCTGCACCCCAACGGTTGCCACCAGGCGCTCCTGTGCGAAGACCAGGTTATCCCGTGTGTTCAGCGCCATGACATTGCCAATATGGGCATTGTTCTGGGGGTCTTTGCTTAGGGTTTGCCACAGCGCTTCAAAGCTCCCGATGTCGTTCCACTTCGCATTCAGGGGAACGACTGCAGCATGCTCTGTGTGCTCCATTACGGCATAATCTATTGATTCGGAGGGGACCGTTAAAAACGCCTCACGATTGACACGGATGAAATCCAGATCCGCGTGCGGCTGTACCATCGCCTGTTCGCAGGCCTGCAAGATATCAGGTCTGTGCTGGGCCAACTCATTTAAGTATTCACTTGCCTTAAATAAAAATATACCACTGTTCCAGAGATAACCGCCTTGCTCAAGATAGCCTTGTGCTGTTTGCAGATCAGGCTTTTCAATAAACGCTGCGACCTCAGCCCCCATATCATCTCTGGTATCATGGGTAAGGGGCGAACCACATTGAATGTATCCGTACCCTGTATGCGGGCTGTCAGGCACAATACCAAAGGTCACCAATTTACCACCCTGCGCCAAAGTCAGACCCCGTTCAATACTCTGACGGAATGCCGGGACATCACCAATGTGGTGATCAGACGCCAGTACAAGCAATATTGGGTCGTCACCTGTTTTGCAAGCTTTGAGCGCTGCCAGAGCGATGGCTGGTGCCGTGTTGCGCCCTTCTGGTTCTAATATAATCCCACCCGCCTGATAACCAATGGCGCGCATTTGCTCGGCACAAATAAAACGGTGTACCTCATTGCAAATCACCAATGCTGGCTGATGACCATCTGGCTCAAGCCTCAGTAAAGTGTCCTGCAACAGCGTGTGCTCAAAGCCCAGCTGCAAAAACTGTTTAGGGTAGCGTTCGCGCGACATGGGCCATAACCGGGTTCCGGAGCCACCACACAAAATAACCGGTAATATCATATTTACTCCCAGACACCCTAACTGTATCACTGTTCAACTTTACCCATTCACCATTTTACTCGCAGAGTATCTGCCGGAGCAATGCTTCGTGCTTCACTCACGGTTCACGCTGATGTACTACACTCTGTTATCGCGTTACTGACCCCCAGATTGATAATCCGATGTATGATATGATCTTGCGACGCCTTTACTGGCAACCAAGGAACTGTCCAAAACCCAACTGCACCCCGTGCAGGTCCAAGGAGCTTTAACATGTCGGGTACGACCCCCATTCATTCCATCGCCGTGTTTGTTTTCTTTTTTATCTTCTTATTGCAAACGGGCATTCAGGCTCAAGCCAAAGTCATGCAGCAACCAAAACTGGCCATTGTTGGCTCGGGACCCCTGGTCGCTAAAGGATCCAGCCAGTCTATTCCAATTACCTATCAGCACATCGATGCCGTGGATGTGGAATTGCTGCGCCTCAACAGTGCACATGACTTTCTTAGCCGTTACTACCTGACAGACAAGCTCTATCCCAGTTCACTGGATAGACTGCAATACACCTACGACAGTGTCTTTGCCGACCGATTTACGCTGCCCAACAGCACCAAAACAAGCACCCAGTCCGCCCGATTACCAATCCCCAAATCCCTCCCCAGTGGCTGGTACATCATCGTATTAAAAGCCCCTGGCATGTTTAATGATTTACAGGCAAAGCACCTGTTACTCACCGACTTGGGCATACAGGCCAAAGTGTTTAAACGCCATGCCAGCTTTCAGATAAATCGGCTGTCCAATGGGTTGCCGGTCGCAGGTGCCAGGGTTAAGGCCTACCGCAAGCATGAACTGCTGCGCGAGGCCAAAACCGATACCCAGGGCACCGTACATTTTGACATCACACTGAACCGCGATGACATCATCGTTGCTGAGTATGGTGAGCAGGACGAACCTGATCTGGCATTGCTGCCCATCAAGGAAGTCCCACTGGATTTATCAGATTACCAGATTGGTGGCCGACCCTATCAGGAGCAGGAAGCCTACATATACAGCAACCGAGATTTGGTAAAACCGGGTGAGACTCTACCCGTAAACATTCTTTTGCGGGATGCCGATGGCGTTGCGATTGTTGAGCAGCCCGTTACGCTCAGCGTAACCAATCCCTTGCAAGAGGAAATGCTCCGCGAACAACTCATCCCTCAACAGGGCGGCTTCTTTAGTAAACACCTGCATACAGGGAAAAGCTGGCCAACCGGGCGCTACAAAGTGTCAGTAATGCTCGACCCCACTGCGCAGTCCGCAATCGGTCATTTTGAGTTTCAATTGGAAGAGTTTGTGCCTGAACGCATGGATTTGACCTTCAGCGGACAACAGCCATTCATCAGTGCAGGCTCCTCCTTGGCGGTCTCAGTACAAGGGCGTTATTTGTTTGGCAGCCCCGCGGCAGGCAATACCTTGAAAGCCAGTCTGGTTCATTCTGCCGTGCGCCACTATCCGGGTCCCTATGCCGCTTTTTTTGTGGGCGAAGACTTTTACCTGAGCAACCATTTTCAGACCCTGCCAGATCAGCGCTTATCTGAACAAGGAACACTGGCACTGACCCTGCCCACAGTGCCTGCCGGGGCACTCAAAAGCCCGGTAAAAACCCAGGTGAATCTAAGCCTGCTTGAGTCCGGCGGCGCGGCGGTGCAACGCCAGCTAAGCTACACCAGCTGGAAATCACACCCACTGCCGGCGGTGAAACCCGCACAAGCAGAATTTAAATACGCCACGGACGCCGAGTTTGAACTTGCACTGTTGAGTCCGGACGGTCAGCAGTTAACAAGTGGTGAGCTGGAGGTCGAACTCAGTTACGACCAGGGTCGTTACTTCTGGTTTTATGAAGAAGGCATCGGCTGGCGTCGCCAGTCTCAGCCACAGTGGCGCAGTGAAGCCAGGCAAACCGTCAACCTAAACCAGAACACTCACACCGTGCGCTTCCCGGTAGATTGGGGCAACTATCGGCTAACCGTCACTGACGTAAACAGTCAGATCAAAACCGTTTATGACTTTTACGCTGGCTGGTATCGGGGTTACCAGCAACTGAAGGCCAAACCACAACACCTTACTATACAACTGGATAAAACCCATTATCAGGCCGGTGAAGTCGTGACGGTCGAATTGGATGTCCCGACTGATGGACAGTTGCAGTTGGCGCTGGAGACCGACAAAGTACTGTGGTCACAAAGCCACACCGTACGCAAAGGAAAAACGACGCTGCGCGTCCCATTAGATAAAACACTGGCACGCCACGACCTGTATCTCAGTGCGACCTTGCTCAGTGGCCAATCCAGCACGCTGCAACGTCATTTTGGGATTGTCCCCGTCAAGCTGGCGCGCGAAGACCGCGAGCTGGTGCTTAGCCTGACTTTACCAGACAAAATAGAGCCACTCAAACCACTCACCGTCGAGATCCAGGCTGACAATGTGGCGGGATCTGAGGCCGACCAGGGCTGGGTAACTTTGTCCGTAGTGGATAAAGGGATCCTGAACCTGAGCCGCTATTACCCGGTAGACCCGCATCATTACCTGTTCAATCACCGCCGTTACGGAGGTGATGTGGTTGATTTATACTCTCGACGCTATGATAACCGCCCCGACCCGTTTGCGCAGTCCCGCTTTGGCAGTGACAGCAATGAACGCAGTGACAACCGCAATGATAACCTGGTCGAAAGCAAAACCGTGATCCTGATGACTCAGCCGGTGCAGCTGATTGACGGCAAAGCAAGCATCACGCTCGACATGCCAGACTACAACGGCGAAGTTCAAATCGTTGCGACCGCGTTCAATCAATCTCAGGTAGGTCACTACGTCGACTCCCGACCGGTCAGCGCCCCTGTTATTTCAGAGCTCAGCGTTCCGCGCTTTTTAGTCCCGGGTGATGAAACTTCCGTCACGCTGGACTTGCATAACGTCAGTGGCCATGAGCAGGCCTTATCGGTCAGCCTCCAGCCTTCTGGCCCTGTTCAGTTTACCGAAGACACCTCTTTTACAATGACGCTGGACGACCAAGCGCATTGGAGCAAGACTCTGCGCCTGGTGGTTGCCAACACTCCCTTGTCACACACAGCAACAGTGCAAATTGAACTGCAAAGTACAGACATCACACAAACACGTAGCTGGTCTGTGCCCATCAAAGCCATTGAGCCTGACATAGTACAGGCCACCAGCCTGATGCTCTCTCCCGGACAGAGCCATCAAATCAGTCCGGCACTTTGGCAGGGATTGCACGTCGATAAAACAGATGCAGGTACTCTTTACGCCAGTCATACGCCCAGATTACCTATTCGGGAATATGCCGCCGCTTTGCGTGCCTATCCCTATGGCTGTGCAGAGCAAACCACCAGCAAGGTCTGGCCGTTTCTGCTCGAACACCCGCAGCTTGATGGTGCTTTACAACAGGCACTGCAAAGCAAACTGGCTGAAGCTGAACAACTAAACGACCCTCGCACACTGGTCAGTCAGGCAGTGCAACGACTCAAGACTATGCAAAAGCCCAGTGGAGGTTTTGCTTTGTGGGATAGCCAGGGCGCAGAACATCCCTGGTTAAGCGCTTATGTCACAGAATTTTTGACCAAGGCGCAAAACCGTTTTCCGGGCACAGTCCCGCATAGTATGCTCAACCGAGCACACTATCGCATGCTCAGATATACCCGGGATAGCCTGGTTGATGACCTTAGCCAGGATGCGTATGAAGCAACCGCGGCAAAGAGCTTCGCGGCTTATCTTGCCAGTCAGCGCGGTCAGGTGAGCTACAGCGACTTAGAGTCCTTGCGGATCACCGACTATCCCTCCAGGTTAAGTATACTGCACATGACGTCGGCACTGGCCAATGTCGGTGCTACCCAACAGGCTGCGTTACTACTCAGACAAGCCAGCACACTTAATCGTACTGGCACCTATTTTGCCGATTACGGTTCTGCCTTACGTGACGACGCCCAATCAGCGCTGATACTGGCGAAACTGGCAAAGCATGCTGCACTACGCACTCAGTCACGTGCGCTGCAGACAAGCTTGCTGGAGCAACTGCCAGATCAAGCCCTGAAAACCTGGCTCAGTACGCAAGAGCGTGCTGCTTTGCTGCGTACTGCCGTACACGTCAATAAGGCCGACCCAGACAACCCGGTGCGACTGGAAATTAATGATCAGCAATTGCAACACCCTGCGGTGATCAGTCATACACTTGCGCAAACGATGACACTACGCAACCCACATGACGAACCTGTTTATATCCAATTGATGGCTAAAGGCCGTCTCAAACTGGATCCCAGTATCGCTAATGAGATTAGCCCGTTTAACACTCTGGAAACCAAGCGTATGGTCAGACGCTTGTTTGACTTAAACGGTCAACCTTTGGATAAGGCCCGTTTCAAAGTCGGTGAGCGTGTGATCGTGGTGCTTGATGTACAAACTAAAGAGCCCGTACCGGATGCACTCTTAATTGAACGTATACCCGCAGGATTTGTGCTTGAGAACCCGGCATTAATGCAAGGGTTTCCAGTCTCACAATTACTGCCTGAACACGTCACATTGGCCCCCACAGAGCACACTGAGTACCGCAACGATCGTTATGTTGCAGCACTCAAGCTCACGACCCAAAAATACCAGTTTGCTTATATACTCCGAGCAGAAGTGCCTGGAGTTTACCAGGTACCACCCAGTTATTTGGAATCTATGTACCGACCCCATAAACATGTCATTTACTGGCAATACCCGTATCAATTAGAGGTCGAGCGCTGATATGTCACAGGGGCACCAACGTGATATCGGCTAAGCCAATGCGATCTCCTGGCTACCCCGGTCGAATTATTCTGACGATTGGGGGGCTGGGTCTGCTGTTACTGAGTTGGCTGGACTGGCAATACCCATTGCCCCAGCCCTACCCGGATGGTCCTGCCACTGTGGTTACGGCACGTGATGGACAACAATTACGTGCCTTCAGCGACAACCGAGGCGTGCATCGCTATCGGATTTCCCTGGAACAGGTTGATCCATTTTATGTGACTGCCCTGCTGGATTACGAAGATCGCTGGTTTTACTATCACCCTGGCGTCAACCCACTGGCACTGTGCAGAGCACTGTGGCAATGGCTGGTCCATGGCCGGATTATTTCTGGCGGTTCAACCCTGACCATGCAAGTGGCCCGGCTACTTGACCCACATGAACGCTCAGTTCCCGGAAAACTAAAGCAAATTGCCAGAGCCATACAACTGGAATGGCACTATAGCAAAGCAGAGATCCTCACTTTATATCTCAATCTGGCACCATTTGGCGGAAATATTGAGGGCGTTGAAGCCGCATCGCGACGTTACTTTAACAAGCCCGCCAGGCACTTATCGATTAACCAGTCTGCCTTATTAGTCGTATTACCCCAAAAGCCGTCCTACAACCGCCCGGATCGTTACCCCGAGCGCGCCAGAGCCATGCGTAACAAAGTACTCCGGCGACTGGCCGACAGCCAACTGGTGAATCCTGAGCAGCTAGGGCTGTTGAGCCGCGAGCCTGTGAGCTTATCCTCCGATGCTCAACCGCCTCTGGCCCCGTTGTTAAGCCGTCAGCTAAAACGCCAATATCCGGGACAGCATGTGATCCGTACTACTCTGGATCATACGCTACAGCAGCGCCTCAGCAAATTACTGACGCATACAAAACACAGGTTGACCGGAAAAAGTTCAGCGGCTGTTCTGATAGTGCATAATCAGCACGCTGAAGTATTGGC
The DNA here is from genome assembly GCF_030125445.1 of Pseudoalteromonas ardens. Taxonomy (NCBI): domain Bacteria; kingdom Pseudomonadati; phylum Pseudomonadota; class Gammaproteobacteria; order Alteromonadales; family Pseudoalteromonadaceae; genus Pseudoalteromonas; species Pseudoalteromonas ardens. The sequence goes on along the minus strand of NZ_JASJUV010000007.1, from coordinate 211,394 downwards.
ATACCAAGGCTCCGTTGATTTTCGCGACGATAGTCGGTTCGCTCATGTCGATATGATCCGCGCGGTACGCTCCCCAGGTTCAACATTAAAACCTTTTATTTATGGGCTGGGACTGGATCTGGGCCTGATCCACAGTCAAAGCCTGATGAGCGATATCCCCAGCAGTTTTGACGGCTATAAGCCGCAAAATCTGACCGGACAGTTTAGTGGGCCGGTGAGCGCCAGCAAAGCTTTGCAACACTCTCTCAATGTGCCGGCTATTCAGTTGCTTCACCGGATCGGTGCAGAGCGTTTTGAACAACAACTGAGCAATGCCCAGGTTAAGCTACATCATCAACATGCAAACCTCGCTGTCGGACTGGGTGGCACCGGGATTGAACTAATCGAACTGGCAAGGTTATACAGATCACTGGCCAGTCAGGGCAAAGTCAGAGACTTATCTCTTATCGCACACCACCCGCACTTGCCGCGCTCAGACTATGCTTTGCTTTCTCCTGCTGCCAGCTGGATCACATTTGAAATGCTTAGCCAGTTGTCGGCACCGGATCGAGTCGTCCCCAGCAATCGTCGCAAAATCGCCTGGAAAACCGGCACCAGCTATGGTTACCGGGATTTCTGGGCAGTTGGCGTCAGCGCAGACTACACGGTGGCAGTCTGGGTAGGACGCCCCGATGCCAGCCCAATAGTCGGATACCTCGGAGCAACACGCGCTGCGCCTTTGATGTTTGATGTCTTTGACTTGCTTCCCGCTGATGTGCACAGGCTCGCTTTACCTGCTCAGGTCAAGCCAGTACAGATCTGCTGGCCGGGTGGTCTGGCACACCAAAATACCCCAAACAGTGCTTGCCAAACACAGTTATCAGCCTACACCCTCAATGGCATGACACCGCCCACAATGCACAGCCAGGGGCATTTTATGACTAAGCCCGGCTGGCCTGATGACCTTGCCAGCTGGCTTGAACGACACAATGCCCCGACTCAAAACACGGACAATCAGCGGATCCGTATCATCCAACCACGCAGTGGTCAGCATTATTATCGCCAGCAAGTATCAAAAATAGAGTTAACGGTATCGGGGGGAGGTGATCCGCAAGATAAAGCAGTTCGCTGGTATATCAATCATGAACCACATGCGTCAACCACGCTGCCTTTATCTGATTATCAGGGCAATGTGGTGATCACGGCTTGCTTTGCCGAACACTGTGACCAGCAAAACATCGTCATACATCCCTAATGTAAGCATTGTATTATTGCATTGCGGTTTTTAGATAGCCCACCACAGTGTGTAAATCAACCAGGCGCTGTTGTGCCTCTTCTTTGCTTATTCCCTGGATAGCCTCATAATCATCAAGGAAAATGGCACTGTCATAGTCACCCGTTGTGGCATTTTTAACGTATACCAGCACGTAGCAATAACGCAAAATAGAATCCAGATAGCGGAAAAATTCGATGTCGTCGGCACTGAGGTCCGGTTTTACTCCGCTGCCAAGCCGATTTATAAACACCTGCTTAACATAAACACTTTGACTTCCCTTTATGTACTTAACAACACCGTAACAGCCACTGTTATTTATTGATTCAGAGAAGATATCTGCGACTGGAAGTAAGTCTGGCTGATGCATAATCCCGTTCCTGATAACATTAGTTTCATATAATGTTAGAACAAAATTACAAAATGACTATAAAATGACATTAATAAAACCCCAAAAGAGTGCGTAAGCCCCCTTTTGGGGAAAGTTTAACCTGATAGTGAGGCAGCTACATTAATGCATTACCTGCGTCTGTTAGACACTGCGTGTTGCCAGTGCCGGAGACACTCTGGCCGCCATCCACGCAGGCTGACACACAGCCAGCTGACCAACAATAAGAATAACCCCTGCGACCTGAAGTAAATAAATAACGGGTACAGGTGCCATATCAAAGTGATTAACCAGCTGAACATTCGCAAGCAGCGCGCAGATCACACCTAACACAATGCCGATGAAGGTCACAATTGCATTCTCTGCCATACAGTAACGTAAAATGTCTCCCCGACTGGCGCCCAGTGCCCTGCGCGTACCTATTTGCTTGCGACGTTTTACAATGGTAAAACGCGCCTGACCAAAAATTCCCAGCAATGTCAGGAGCACCAGCCCCACAATGACCCAGTACAGAGTCTTGATCGCCGCAGTCTCGGATTTGAACTTGTCTTCACGCATCTGCTGATAGTCCATCACTTTATCCAAATGGCGACCCGGTGTCTTCATAAGCTGCTCTACGACCTGTAGTTTTGCCTGCTCAAGCTCCCCTAGCCGGGCGCGTACCAGGACCTTATAGTCACTGCTGATGTGCCGTAACGGAACCAATACCGTATTGGCATGGGAATACCAGTTAGGCCAGACTGATTTCAACTCTTTGACCACGCCCTTCACAATGTAAGGCTCATAATTCAAATAAACAGTAGTGCCCAATATCGCACGCCAGTCATCCGGGTAAAAGCGCTCTGCAAACCCTTTAGATACAATCGCTTGTGTGACATCTGCACTATAATCTATCGAGTCTTGTACCTCACCTTCTGTTGGCGCCTCACCTGCGATTAACTCCAACCCCATCGTGTTGATGGCATGCTCATCTCCGGTGTAGTAACCCGTATAGATATTCATGTCTTCATCAGTTGGGCCCAACCCAGTCAGTGCATAACTTCCCCAGTCGCTCAACGGGAATGAATTCATGACAGTCACATTTTCAACACTGGGTAAGCTACGAATATCCCGTAAATCCTGTTTGACCAGCGCGATCATTTCTTCTGGTTCACTGCTTTGTACGTTGGTCTGAAATGTGAAAATCACGTCTTCATCCAGTCCACTGGGTTCAATCAGCAGTGCCTCCTTTTGGATGATCAGATATACCGCATTCACCAAAATCGTAAAAGTGACAGCAATTTGTAGTATCAATAATAGTGGCGCTGATTTAGCACGCCACAGAGTGTTTAGTATCGGTTTTAAATCATTCATTGCCTGGCTCCTATAAGCTCTTCAGCTGAGCAGAAGGCTGCGTTTGCGCCGCCCGATAGATTGGCCACAAGCCAAACAAAGTGCTACAAAGCACCGCCAAAACAACGGTCATCACCACCAATGGAAAGCTCATTTGCATTAGACCCGCAGGCAAGTGTGCAAATATATCTGCAGTTATGCGCAGACCCAGTTGTGCCAGGGCCAGCCCCAGGAATCCCCCTAAGATGCCAATCAACACAGTTTCACAACCGAACTGCAGTGCGATGTGTTGCTTACTGGCCCCCACAGCTCTGCGCAACCCCACCTCTGCGCCTTTGCCGTAAAACTTTATCAGCATCAGGCCCATACAATTGAGCAGGCAAGCGACAAGAAATGCAGCGGCTAACCAGACAGCAATGAAGTCGTCATCTTCCACCACATGGTCTTCAATGAGCGACTCATTGATATTGAAAATCTTACTCAGGTTCTCTCGCGCAAATCGCCCACCTCTTTTTTGCTCTTCGACATAGGCATTAATATAATCCATGTAATCGCCGCGATGCATAGCGGCTTCCAATTCAACCCAATAGCGGATCCATACACACTCAGATGCCAGGAAGGTTTCCAGTGTGCCATCACCCAATGGCGCCCAGCATTGCCAGCCCATTTCGCCTTTCGACAACAGATTGTTGTTGACCTGAAATTGAAAGGGGGTGAACAAAGGGAAAGGCAAATTATGCGCGTGATGTGGTCCGTGAAATACCTGAGGAAGGGGCGACCAGCTGTCAATCACCCCGACTATTCTTGCCAGGTGTTTTCCGATATACACGTGCTGTCCGACTGAGTTAGCACCCGAGAATAGCCGGTCGTTTGTTTGCCTGTCCAGGATAACCAATGCAGCCCCTTCCCGGTCCGCTTGATCTGACCAGGGAGCACCATACAAAAATGGCACATTAAACATGGTGAAAAAATCATTATTGACGGAATTGAAGCGCAGCATTTTGGCTTCTTTGTCGGTTTGACTTTCACTGCGCACCATACTTTTGTACATCACCGCCGCACTTTGCCGCAGGCCTTTGCTGTCCTCTAACAAATTCATGGTGTCCATATAGGTCAGCATAGGTGGGATCACTTCCTCCCCTTTAGCCAGTTGATACGCTTTATCCGGACTCCAGCTACTGAGGCGCACGGAGAAAACTCGCTCACTTTTTTCAGGTAAGGGATCTTGTGCCATCATAATGCTGACGGTCGAGGTGATCATAGTGGCCGCAATGCCCATCGCGATCGTGCCAATCATCAGAATACTTAACAACGGCGTCTTTTTCAGACTGAGCCAGGCAAGTTTGAAGTAGTAGCCGATTAACATACCCACCTCCCCGAAATGGATTGATTAGGGGGCTTAATAGGTACAAACAAGGTCGACCGATTTGAATTGAATCGCATATTTATTCCTTTATTATTTTAATTATATTTCCTTTAGATACAGGTCACATCATGTGACCTGTACTTTAAACACTGCGTGTCGCCAGCGCCGGCGAAACACGCGCAGCCTGCCACGCAGGCTGAAACACAGCACATTGACCAGCAAACAGGATAATCACTGCGCCTGTCGTCAAGTAATCGGCCGGTACCGGCGCGAGACCGAAATAGCTCACCAGCTGCGTATTGACCAAAACGGCACAGAGTATGCCAATGACCACGCCAATCAACGTCACAATAAAATTCTCTAACATATAGTAACGCAACACCTGAAACTGATTGGCCCCGAGCGCACGACGGGTGCCAATTTGCTTACGGCGCTTCAAAATTGCAAACCGGGCCTGACCGAAAATGGCCAGCATAGTCAGGAGCAATAATCCCACCAGAACCAGTTGCAACGTTTGCAACTCAGCTACATCTGTTCGGTAGCTTTCCTCTCGGATCTGACTAAACGGTTTGAGCTTATCGATTTGCCTGCCAGGCGTCATCAGCAGCAGACCTTTGACATCCAGCATTGCCTGATCCAGCGCAGCCGGCTTTGCTTTTACCATAATGCCCACTTTGTCCCGAACTTCAAATGTGGGGGACAATACAGCATGCTCAAAGAGCCGCCAAAAGCTCCAGACCGCCTTGAGATCGTCCACAACACCAATCACCTGCTGTGGTTCATTGTGCACATACAGAGTCTTGCCGAGCACATCACGCCAGTTATCAGGATGCAATGTTTGCGCGAGCGCTCTGGAAATCACCACTTTCCCGCCAGACCGTGCCCCAAAAAAAGAGTGCGAGACATCACTTCTTTCAAACCATTGGCCTGCGACTAGTTGCAAATCCAGGGTATCGAGGCTGTCATAATTACTGCCGTAATAACCGCTCGAGGTGAGCTTGTCTTCATCAGCCGGGCCATAACCAATATCAACAGAGCGACCATACCCACTCAGGGGCACAGAGGTCACAGGGATGGCATTATCGACACTGTCCAGGCCTTTAATATCGCGTATTGCTTGCTCAAACTCAGCAACTCGGGCTTCCCCGGTTTCCTGTAAGTTGATAAACAGGGAAAACACCTGCTTTTCGTTGACACCACTGGGCGCTGTCACTTTTTCGTGCTTTTGCATCACCATATAAACGGCATTGACAAAAATGGTAAATGTCACGGCTATCTGTAACACCAACAGCAAAGGAGACGTTTTACTGTGCCAAAGAGATTTAAGAATGACGGTAAAATCCTTCATGACTTCCTCCTACAAACTCTTAAGCTGACTGGATGGCTGGATCTGCGCTGCACGATAAATTGGCCACAAACCAAATAACACACTGGTCACCACAGACAGAATCAAAGTCATCAGCATGATCTTCAGATCCATTTGCATAATGGTGACATTGAGATAGGTGAATATTTGCTGGATTAGCTGCAAACCCAGCTGCGCAAATATCAGACCCAGTACGCCCCCTAATATACCAATCAGAAATGCCTCACACAGGAACTGCCAGCAGATGTCGTTACGACTGGCTCCCACAGCTCGTCGTAGCCCTATTTCACTGCCTTTACCATAAAACTTGGTCATCATCAGGCTCATGCAATTGAGCAAACAGGCCAGTAAAAAGGCAAACGCCAGCCACACTGCCATGTCATTTTCGTTACTCAGCACCTCAGCCCAGCGCAGGTATTCATCAATGGTGAATAAGCGACTGAGATTTTCTCTGGCAAACCGACCTGCCGATTTTTGCTCATCAACATAGGCATTGATAAAATCCATATAATCAGCTCTGTCTTCGGCTGACTCCAGTTCAGCCCAATAAAACAGCCAAATACAATCAGACGCAATGAAAACGCTAAAATCGACATCTTCAACGTCTTGCCAACAGGACCAGGTTACGTCGTTATGAGAAAAAATTTGTTGATTAATCTGATATTCCAGCGGTACAAACAGCGCCTCAGGGTCCTGATATGCCTGTGAAGATAAATAATAGAATCTCGGGATCGGAAACCAGTCGTCCATCACACCAACAATTTGCATCAACGACTCACCCAAAACAATATGGCGGCCCACCGAGTTGGCGCCTCCAAACAACTCATCATTCAGGGCTTTGGTGATCACAACCACCGGATTACCTGAACTGTCATCCTGTTCAGACCAGGCATTACCATATAAAAATGGCACCTGAAACATAGAAAAGAAATCGTTGTGGGTGGTGCGTATCATACGCATTTGTGCATCTCGGCGATTTTGCTCCTCAGCCCGGCTCATTATTTTAAACAGCCCGATGGCCGTTTCCTGCTTCGCCTTCGCGGCCGCTTTGAGGCCTCGGACATCCCGGTAAGAGACCATTGCGGGTATCTCTTCCTGGCCATCGACCATCAGATAAGGCTGATCAGGCCCCCAGGAGCTTAGTTGCACAGTAAACAATCTGTCACTTTTTGCTGGCAGGGGATCTTTGGTCATCATATAACTCACGGTATATGTCACCATCGCCGCAGCAATCCCCAAAGCGATAGTGCTCACCATAAGCACACTCAGCAATGGTGTTTTGCGTAAGCTGAGCCACGCCAGCTTAAAATAATAACTCAACATATGTGTTCCTAAGCAATCGCCTGCTCTGGGGCAAGACGCTCACTCAGCACACCGTCTTTTATCTCTATGATCCTTTGTGCCTGACTGGCCTGCTCCGTGTCATGTGTCACCATTAAAATACTCGTACCTTTGGCGTTGATATCTTTAAGCAGGGACATAATGCCATCAGCCATCTTTGAATCCAGGTTACCTGTGGGTTCATCCGCCAACAAAAATGCCGGGCTGCCCGCCAATGCCCGTGCGATTGCAACACGCTGCTGTTGACCACCAGAGAGCTGTTGTGGGTAATGATCTTTTCGACTTGCCAGACCGACCTGCTGCAAGGCGTCCATAACTCGCTGTTTGCGCTCACTGTTGCTAAAGCTGCGATAGCGCAGCGGCATTTCGACATTGTCGAATAAATTCAGTTCCGGGATCAGGTTAAACCCCTGAAAGATAAAGCCGATTTTCTCATTTCGTAAGCGCGACTTTTGCTTATCTGACAGGCCTGTGACATCGTTACCATCGAGCAAATACTGCCCTTCGCAATATTCTTCCAGCAATCCTGCAATGTTCAGGAAGGTTGTTTTACCTGAGCCAGAAGGACCAATAACAGCAACAAACTCGCCCTGCTGAACTTCCAGGTCAAATGGTTGCAGCGCTTGAGTTTTTACCGTATCCGTGTAATAAGCCTTCGCCAGTTTTGACATTTTAAGCATTAAAATTTCCTTATGGATTGTCTTTATTCTTGTAATTCTGGAGCTCGTTCACTCCTACAGCGACAGGCACACGAGACATGCCTGCCCTCAGGACAACGCGCTGGCAGCTTGAGAAGCTTATGTCTAAAATTAAGCACATAAGCAATCCGCCAGCGAACTCAAGAAGGTACACAAAAAAACATTTAAAGTCACGTTTTTTAAACGTTCCATTAAACTAAAGATGTCTCTGATTTTATCTACTACATTTGTTGTAGGTATTTGAAAGTAATAATTAAGCGTATTTTTAAGCGCTTAGATTTGTTAACAAAACAAAGTGCTGCTTACCCGCTTGTCGCGCACATAGTTTTTCGCTTATTTGACTTGTCTAAACGAGGGAAACATGACCGATATTATTGAGCCATTCGTACATTATCTGAACCAATTGCAAGCAATACTGGCACGCGACGACATTAAAGATGAGCTACTAATGCGTCGTCTAAGCCCTGACATGTTTCCATTTCACCAGCAAGTTTCAACCGCCGCTGCACTCTCGTTACGATGCTGCTGTCCTTTATTTAACAGAGAAGTCGCGAACTTCAAGCGACCCATTGTGAGCGTCGCAGATTTACAAGAAGAAATAGACGACACTCTGGACTATCTAACGCAATTACAAGACGTCTCATTGGACGAGATGCCCACAAGTATTACTTTTGTGGCGGGGTTTACCAACCATACTCTGGAGCCTGAGAAGTACTTTCAGCTTTATGCCTGGCCCAACTTTTTATTCCACTTCTCAATGGCATACGCAATACTGCGCGCCGCAGGCATTCCCCTGGGCAAAGGCGACTTTGATGGCTTTCATCGCTACCCCGCAGGATTTTCATTTCCTTCCTGAACAGACCTGGCAAGCCAACAAACCAGGGATGATAACAAAGGTGTCTCTTTGTCCCCCAAAGTTGGCTTTGCTGCTCTGACGTAGTTCACGCAACGAACAGCACGTCAGCAGACTCCCGGGTAACCCCTAACGGCCCTTAACCTTCCTAAAGTTATGAGCTTGTTTGCCGATACATGTCTAACTTTAAGTAACAAGGATAAGGTTATTTATGAAGCTACACTTTCACACTTACCCCAATCGGACAGATCACCTCTTTGACCGGCAAACCCGCAGTGCTCAGGAAGCACAGGATACAGATCACGCAGCGATTGCCGACTCAGGAACACCTATCACAGACGAGCACTTAAAAACATTGCTCCCGGAAACCCCGAACCGTCCAGCCTCGCCGTTCACTTACCCAAGACCCAGTGCTGAACGGTCTGACTATGTTGGCTTTAAGCGTTTTCATATTGTCAGCCAGCATAGTGCAGACACGGAACATGGTCAGCTGAGTAAAGAGTATGCTTATGGCGACCTGAGCGACACAGAAGACATCAATGCGTTTCTCGCCCAACTTGACCGTCTGTCACCCGAGCAAAGGAATAAACTCGAGCACATTAAACCCAGTAAATCTCTGCTATCCATCGCTGAACGGCTAGATGATGAAGCGCTGTCTCAACTTGCAGATATATTAATAGACGCTGGCAGTACACCTATTTTTTCTGAACAAAGACGAAACCAGGTGCCAGACCAACTCGTCGACGCACTTGCGGCTTTGTCTGATGACGTGCTGGGAGATACCATTGCAACCCTTGCCAGTCTGCGCGAACAAGGTGCAAGCTATCAGGCCCCAACTTCACCGGTTAGTCTTGATGAGCATGGTCAGGAGCACCTGCTAATGGCCTCATATGACCGCGAGAAGTTCTGGAAACATAAGATCAATCAACCCGTGGAAGAGATTGAGCTGCTGCATACCTTCAGTGATTTACTGATCAGCGGTAAATTTAAAGGCGAAGATCTCAGTACGCTGAATACCCACCTGCAACAAAGTACCTTTGAGCAAAGCCGCGGCATACTGGATATGGCCACAGTCATTAAACCTTTTGAGAAGCACAGCATGCTCGAGATGCTGGATGAAGCTGACAAAGACAGCGAACCGAACATTTTTGCTTACCTGAGTCAGCAAGTCGACCTGTCTGCCCACCGTCAATACTACCAGAGCGAGAACAACGATATGGTGGTACAACAGGATCTACCGCCGAGTGACTCTGATCGTGGCCGACTCTACTCTGATATTTTAACTGCTTATGATGAATATGGGCTGGGGTGGATCAATGATGCACTGGAACACGTGGCAGATACGCCGCCACAAATACAACGGCAACTGTGGAGTCAACTGTTGGATGATGCAGCGCAATTTGAAGATCAGTTTATCCGCTCAGATGCGTTGGAAAGCTGGGCAAATCAGGCGATCACTCCAATTTTGCATGCATTTCATGATCAACAGATTGAGCGCATTCGCGAATTTAACAGTGAACGTGAAGTGCCTGATTACCTTGGTAACCTCACTTACTTTGGCAGTATGCGTCAAGCGACTATCTCAGCCACTGATACGACAGAGTCCATACAGAGTCGTGCCGTAAACAATAACCATTCTGGAGAAGAATAAAACGGGCGCAGGGAATGCGCTTTTTGTTATCCGGGCGCACGGTGCAAAGGTTGCAGCCAAATATAATTAGGATATGATACCGAACACTTAACCAAGCTCATTACACTAATAACTCACAGAGCATGATGTATGACCAAAAGATTTTTCACACTGGTACTGCTAGTAACGGTATTCGTTTCCCAGGCATGGGCCTCAACCTTTAAACTCGACAGACATAGAGTAGTTCTGGATCAGGACATGCGCCGGGGCGAACTGCGCATTTATAACACCTCTGATAGCCTGCAAAGCTACCGGATATCGCTTATCGACATGCAAATGGATAAAGAAGGCATATTGAAGTTTGCACAGCAATATGAGTTTTCTGCCAAACCTTACTTGCGAGTCGGGCCACGTGTTGCCAAAGATGTTTTACCCAAACAATTTCAGAAAGTTCGGCTAATGAAAAAAGGCAAAATCCCGGAAGGAGAGTTTCGTGCACACCTCATGGTTGAAGCACTCAGTGGTGATGACCCAACGGAGCAAAGTGGCGCTATTCAGGTTAAAGCCAATTACAAGGTTGTCATTCCCGTTTTCATCAAAAACACTTCCTCAGTCACTGAGCTGTCGATTGGCGACATTAAATTCAGTAAAGATGCCAGCAATCTGATAGTCAGACTGAACAAACAAGGCCCGGGGCACACCAGTGCAAACCTGGTAGTCAAAGAGGCTGAAGAAGAGCTGTTTCGGGTGAATCAATTCAGCCTATACCCAGAGCTCAGTCAACGGGATATGACATTACCGATTGAATACAAAGAGGTTGCCAGTAAAAAATTGACAATTCAGCTGGAAGATGTGGAGTCTAAAGAACCACTAAAAACTCTCGACGTCACCATTACAGAGGACCTGCTGAAGTAATGGCTGTCGGCTTATTGACTGGATTATGGTTAATTGCTTCTGCGCAAAGTGTCGATACATTGACATATCTTAAGCAACAACAACGCCAGGCTAGTCAATTTAATGGAGTCAGTATCAATTTATTGGCGCCCATGACGTTTCCCCAGTTAAAACAAACGCCCGCAACCTGGGATGGTGCTTTTTGTAAGGCCAATGGAAAAAAAAATAAAAAAGCCGTAAAAAAGTCACTTTGCCCTGGTTTAAGAGGCTACAAAGCAGAGTTTGAAATTAGCGGTGAGCCCAGAAGCTACGTGGACATACACGTTTTTGGCAATGAAACCAAACAGGGTCTTACCTTTACAGTACAGAATAAATCAGGAGGCTTTAGCAAGCGCGTAAGAATAAAAAAAAGTGGAGTTGGCACATTTAGTGCAGGAGGTATTATAACGCTCAGTAACGCTCATGAAACAGGCAGCGGAGAATACGCTTTCAGCTACACAGTTACTGCGCTATATCAATAATAATTAAGGAAATAAACAATGTTTAAAAAAGCCTCCAGCACACTTGCACTGTTAGTTATGAGTTTTGGTTCAGCCGCAGCGACTTATCAGGTTGATGTTAACCTGGTGGTTGAGCGCGCACCACTGCAAATTGCACAAACAACCGCTATGAGCTTTCCTGAGCTTTTGGTAAACGAAGCGTCGAAAAACGGTGACTCTTGTTACGCCATAGAAACGCCAATGCCAAACCCAATCGCATCAGCCCTGTGTAACGATGCTAACGTTGGCGGTAAACGTGCTACTTTTACCGTATCAGGCACGCCTCACGCACAAGTTGTCTACACATTTTCAGCACCCGATCAGACGCAGGATGGACTTCGCTTTACCATGACAGACATGACAGCAGGTGCTCAGCTTGATAACGCAGGTGAAGCCAGCGTCTCATTCGCAGCAAGCATTGTACTGGACGACAAAGACGTCGCAATCAATGCACCTGGTACCAAATCATTTAGCTATGACTTTGTTGCAGCTTACCAGTAATATCACCAAGTTCCCTTAAAGGCCCGGCCCAGCCGGGCCTTTATCATGCAGTATCTATACGTTTTATTCTTTCTATTGTCATTTTATTGCACGCACACTTCAGCCCGGGAAGTAGGCGATATTGCCGACTTTGTGTTTGCTGATCTGTATGTCGACCAGCAAAACTTTCCCGAAGGGGCAGAGTTAATCACCGACAACTACGAAGATTATTATTTATCCCAGAATAACCTCAATGCCTTGCTCGTTAGCCACCTCACTATTGACTCGACAGGCAACCGCTTATCCGGTGAAATTTGGGGTGAACAAATCAATATTGAACTGGATGAAGCACACTGGGTCACGTTAGATGGAGAGCCCCATATCCGGCTCGACGTGTTGTCGGCACTCGGCATTGAATCAGACTTTAATACGCGCACTCAGGTGCTGGTTTTTGACACCCGGGAAAGGCACCCCAGTTCACAGGAAAAAAAACGCGAGGCGCGAAAAAATATCCTTGCTGCAATGCAGCGAAAACGCGCTAACCAGCTTGTTTTGAACGACCAGTATCAATGGTACACAGCACCTTATGTCGATGTGCAACTGTCTGCATCGGATAGCAAACAAAATTCCAGTGCTTCAGCCTATGTTTCTGTTAATCAGGATCTAGCACACCATCAGGCACAAATCATACTCACTGACTCTGACAACGATAAACGCAACGGGCGCTTCCAGCTCTCCCGTACTCTCACTGAACTGAGCGAATATCAGTTTGGCGACTTACAAGGTCTCACAGGCGCACTGCTGCAAACCGGCGGAAGCGGTTTAGGTGTGCAATATGGGGCGACGCACAGCAGCGCGAGCAAACCACTCATCATCCAGGGCTATGCAGAGCCCGGTAGTGACGTCGAGCTCTATCGCAATGATGTACTGTTTGATCTGGTGCGGGTAACAGCCAACGGTCAGTACCGTTTTCGACCGCTCCAGGTGTTTAACTCAAATCACAGTTATCACTTGATGATCCAGTCACCAGACGGAAAACGTGTTCGCCGGGCAGTCTCCCATCAGGCGCATTCTGGCTATAAACCCGGGCAGTGGTATACCAACTTGACAGCCTACACAACCAAAGCATCAATACTCAAAAAAAGACGCTTTAACCCACAGGAAAAATACCTCAACTCGCAATTGAACTATGTTGTCAGTGCCCGGGACGAAATAAACCTTGGTGGCGAATGGCTGGAAAACACCCGCCAGAAAACATTCTTATGGTATCTGGGCTGGGAACGGGCAAATAGAGCAACCGATGCCAAATGGAGCCTCAAAGCAGGCGGACATGAGCAGTTCCATTATGATCTGAAATGGCTGACCCCACTGAGTAGCACACAAACTTTAAGCCTTGCGTCCCAGCGAGGTTATGGTCAGTTTGGCAAGGAAAACATCAATACGCTGAATTATGAACAGACATTCAATCGCTGGCAGCTTAGTTCAACTTTAGGCCTAAGCCAGATAAATCAATTACATTATAAATCTGTTGATGGCTACCTCAGCTACCAGGCCGACTCAGGCAGTGTCAGCACAAACGTCAGCCAAATAAGAGGAGATGACGCACATGAGCAGCAATACTCTATGATTGGTAGCCTGTTTGGCAATTGGGGCAGAGCGAGGTTTAATTGGAACAAGTCAACCGGCTTGTTTGAACAACATTCGCTGGCCCTGAGTTACGCCAATCAGTTCAGCGGCTATCACGGTTCTTTGCAACTGCGCCGCTCCTTCACTCAGCGCCGAAATACCACATCGTTTTCGTTATCAAAAACCTTCGATGCGATGGCAGTCAATGCCAGTGCCACCTACCATGAAAGCAATGGCTGGCAATTTGGCTTATCTTGCTCATTTTCGTTTTACGGGCCAAGGCCGCTCAGCACCATCAGCAGCCAAAGTGGTCGACAAAGCAGTTCCGTCAAGCTGCGCGCGTTTTACGATCGTAATAACAATCAACGATTTGATGAGCAAGACCAGTATTTACCTGATATTGCCGTGATGATGCATGGCAACAAGGTTGACACTGTCCCTCATCCACAAGCCAGAACAGTACTTCACCTACCCGCAAATCGTCCTGTGACACTGGAAGTAGAACACAATGAACTGGACGTTCTCTACTTACAACCTCAGTTTGGACTCATAGAGGCCGACCTGCATCCAGGTGCTCAGCCCATTGTTGACGTTCCGTTTCACCTGCAATTCGAAGCTGAGGGCATCATTTCCCTGCGTAATGCCGACGGCAAACTTGCGGACCTCACTGGCCGGGTGGCGCTGCAACTGACCCGAGAAATCAGCGGTGAACAAACCATCATCTACACAGAATCAGATGGTTTTTTCTTTTTTGACAAGTTAAAGCAGGGAAAGTATCACCTTGAAGTCTCTTCACACTATCTGGCCCAAAAGGCGCTTACCTGTGACCCTTGTCAATTACGCTTTACGCTGGATGAAAACAGCGAACAGCTGGTCATACTGGATGATTTGACACTGTTTCCAACTCCTCCGGAGCAACCCAAAAGCTAGCGCTTGCGCCAGCTAAACTGACGCCGATAGGCACTGGGTGTCATACCTGTTTGTGCTTTAAAAAACTGATTAAAATAGGCTGCACTGAGAAAGCCGCATTGCTGTGCCACCACCCCGATAGGCCGATGCTCAGTAGCCAGTAAATGCTGTGCACGCTGACAGCGCAGCAGCGCGCAATACTGCGAAAAAGAACAGCCGAGCTCTTGCTGAAACCACCGCTTTAACGTCGCTGTGCTGACATTGATGTGCGCTGCACACTGGGCCTGACTGGGCGGATCATCAATCCGACGGGCAATGAAGGCCTGAACACGCGCTAACCGCTCTGAGATACGCGAATGAGCAAGCCGGATCCCTTTGGCTGGACAGGCGCGCAGCTCAGTCAGTATCTCACATAGCAAAGTCAACCGACCAACCGGACTTTTCGTATGAAGCGCAAGACACCGTTCACGCACCTGCACAGCAGCATCCCGACTGAAGACCAGCCCACTTTCAATACGCTCAAGCCAGCCTTGCAAGTCTGCCAGCTCCGCAATGGCGCAGTCCAATAATGCCTTAGGCCATAACACCACCACGACCAGCTCAGCCGTGTCATTGGGTGCCTGACTGTCCCAGGTATGGGGCACTCCGGGTGCAACCAACGCCAGATCAATGTCATCAAACTCATGAATGGCAGTGCCGATAAATCCGCTGCCTTGTGCTCCGATAGTCAGGATCAGCTCAAAGCAATCATGCAGATGCCACTCAAACATGACCTTTTGTTTTTCGATGTATTTAACTTGCACTGATTGATTCAGTGCAAATCGGATCGGTACGGGTTTTCCGGTATTAACAGTCAATTGGAGCCGATATATATAAATAATGAGCTAATAACTAAAATATTAAGTGGTTTGTTTGGCAAAGTAAATGCTCTCTAATGTACCTGGATGTAACGATGAATTTTGTTTTTGATTTAGATGGCACGACCGTATTCCATGCCCAGCGCATGCATGATGACATCAAAGAGGGCCTGTTAGCACTGGAGCGTCAGGGTGGTCAGTTATACTTTGCCACAGCCCGGCCTCTGCGAGATACACTACCTGTATTGCCTGAGTGCTTCTGGCATCACCCCATCATCGGCTGCAACGGTGCCATGTTCAGTCAAAATAAAGCAGTGGTTAACGCACATTGCTTCGATCCAATGCAAATAACCACCGTGCTTAACTGGCTGGACAATCACGAGATTGCGTATTTATTTGACGGTCACTGGCAGTATGCCATCTCGGATAAGCCGCACCATTTTCATCAGCATGTGGCCGAACTCGGAATTCCGCCTGGCTGTAACCAGGCCCTAAGGCATGAGCCCATAGTTAAATTACTGGTGCTGGAAGACCAACATCATGATCAGGTCAAGCATATGTGCGAACAGACATTGAGCCATTTTGAAGTCTATCACCACAATGGCCACCATTGCTTTGATCTGGTCCCTGAGCGCAGCAACAAGCTCACAGCACTGCTGGACCTTGGCCTGAATATGCAGCAAACCATGTGTTTTGGTAACGATGTCAATGATATTGCAATGCTGGAAGCTGCCCGGCAAGCCTATGTTGTCGGCGAACAGATCACACCCAATTGCGACTATATTCAGTTAAAACAACAAACTGTGGCATCGACCTTGATAAACCTGGCAAAAGAAATGAAACATGATAGCCAGCTGTAAGTTCAGTTGAACAAACCGCTAAACCATAAAAGGAGAGAAAATTCGCCGCTGCTGAGAGCGGCGAATAAAAGGTTAAGGCTGACTTGCAACCAGTACTCTGTCTAACAACACCGAGCTGCCAAGCTCTGCTCCATCATCAGACATATCCGAAGCATGTGCTGCCTGCATTAAACGCTCAAAGCTGCTCTGTACAGCACTTTGTTCGCTCACTGTAAACAACCTGCCTGCCACATCCTGAGGGGTTAACACCACCGAATCGGCAAACTGAAAATGCTCCAGTTGATAGGCGTCCTGCGACGTTTCATCAAAATAGTTAAGAACAGTCACACTGCTTGTCGCAGACAACTCGATAATCAGATCCGACTCTGATTGTTTAAACTGGACGTCTGTAGAGCGCGCTGATTCAAATTTCAAAGTCTCTGAGCGGGATGCCGACTCATCAAAATTGTTGATCATTACATGCCCTGCCTGAGCACCGATCACATAGGTATCGTCACCACCGCCGCCGATAAGGTAGTCATTTCCACCACCAGACATGATCCAGTCATCTCCTTGCTTACCATCGATCATATCAGCACTTGAGCTGCCCAATAAGGTGTCATTGTTAGCCGCTCCCGAGAAGCGTGACTCAAACTGCGTTTCATCAGGCAAGTTATCATACTGAACGGAGCGCTGCCTGCTGGGGTTTGCCATGCCAAATGCAGAGAAGATCTGATCCGCAGAAATGCTCGAACCGTCCGAAAGCTGAATTTGCTCTACCACAAAATCACCGCCAAGGAACCAGTTTTTAACCGTTAACTTATCACCGCCAGAGCCGATATTTAGCACCAGGTTATCGCCCGACTTTTGCAGACCACGTGCAACATCTGAAAAACTAATCCCTTGTAGCTCAATTACATCATCGCCACCATGGGTGTTGTCAATCACATCCTGACCATCACCAGCTCGGAATAAGTAACGGTCATGGCCTCGGCCACCTATCAAAACATCATTGCCTTTCCCACCCGACAGCGTGTCATTGCCAGAAAGCCCTTCAAGGATTTCATCCCCCTCGGTGCCGCTCAATGTATCGTTTCCGGCAGTCCCATAGGAAACCGGCGTTGCGGGTGCTTCCGGGTCCGGTAATGGCAAGCCAAAGGCACCATAAATTTGCCCCGTATCAAACATGCCACCGGTTTCGAACTGGAATAGCTCGACAATATTATGACCACTGGCAAAAAAGCCTTCTATCGTCAGTGTGTTCTCATTACTGCCGTTAATCCTTAGTACAAGATCATCCCCGGAACGGGTAAGGCCAGACGCCACATCCGAAAACGTAATGCCATTTCTAAATATGACGCTATCAACACCATGACTGTCTCGGATAACATCTTTGCCGCTGTCGTAGAGGTAATAGTCATCATCACGGCCACCCAATAAGATATCATCACCAGCACCGCCTACCAGATCATCCGAGCCTGCGCCGCCACTCAAGACATCATCGCCATCGCTGCCAGTCAGGATATCCGAATTACCACCGAGGTTTTCCACTGAAGCGGTGTTGTCTGAGCCATTACTGTCACCGCCGCCAGCTGGATCTCCAGTACCCGGGTCGACAACGACATTTTGCTCTATCTCACTACTGCTAAGCAATGTGCCATCTGCAAACTGTAACGCGTTGATTTTGTAATGCTCTGAACCCATAAACCAGTTTTTAACGGTTATAGTGTCGGCTTCACCTGCGATTTCAATCACCAGATCTTTATTCACTTGACGGAATACGAGATCTTCTTTTCGGATCCCCTCACCAAAGCGGATCACATCATGCGAGGCTTCAGATTGTGGGCTGGGCATGCGAGGATCCCATTCAGTAATCGTGTCCTGACCGTCACCCTTGTTGAAAATATAAGTATCATTTCCCAGACTACCGAAAATTTCATCATTCCCTTTACCACCCTCAAAGGTGCCTGATACCCGATAAAAATCATGAAAGTAAGCCATTAATTTATCATCACCTTCTCCGCCTAGCAGGTGATTATCATCAAAAAAGCCAGCTCTCAGTTCGTCGTTACCGGTACCGCCATCCAGATAACCATTGCCCTCAATGAGGTCGTTACCTGCACCACCGTATAGTTTAGAGTAAACCTGACCGTGAGAAATAATGGTGTCGTTGCCACCCAGGCCATGGATCTCAACAGCTGATTGAGATTTTCCGTATAACTGGTCGTCACCTTCAGTGGCCGTATTCATCAACTGGAACAGATCTTCATAGGTCAACTCCTGGCCGTCAGAAAACTCTATTACTTCAACCGCTTTATAACTTTTGCCATCCCCCCAGAAGTAACCATCCAGAAATATCTGACTGCCATCTTCTTTCGCAATAATGGTCAGGTGATCTTGCTCTCTGACGAATCGCACATCAGCCAGGGTGATCCCATCTTCAAATACAATGCGGTCGTTTTGTGAACCGGACTCTTCAATAATGTCCTGTCCCCAGTATTTAGAAAACAGGTAAGTATCTTCGCCTGATCCGCCTTGTAATATGTCGTCATCATACCCACCGTCTAGTCGGTCATTGCCGAAACCGCCAATCAGCTTATCCTGACCTTCCCCTCCGACCAGGTAGTCATCATCCTTGCCACCATCCAGCGTATCGTTATCATAGCCGCCAAACAGCCTGTCAATGCCCTCTCCTCCATTAAGAGTGTCATTGCCTCCTCCGCCGTAAAGTGTATCCCGGCCTTCGCCACCTTCAACCTGATCGTTTCCAAGCCCACCTGTCAGGTGGTCATTGCCTTGCAAACCCTGGATGGTATCGTCTCCAGCTCCACCCTCTATCAGATCCGGCTGAGTAAACCCGACGATCACATCATCAGATGCCGTAGATGCTAATATGTTGGCCTTGATCTGTTCATAGGTAATCACTTCACCATTGGCAAAATGAAATTCATCAATATGTGCAGTGATGCGCATAACACCGAATTCAGTCTCAGACGCAAAGAAACTTTCGACCAGCAATGAGTCCTGACCATGTTCAATCAACAAGGAGTCATCAACACGCTTAAACACCATGTCGCTGAGCAATATGCCGTAGCCAAATGAAATGACATTGTGTGGATCATAGCGCCAATCAGCATTGATGAGATTGCCATCTTCATCAAGGTAGGTCTCAAAGCTCTCTGATGGTGCGAGTAACTTGTCTTGCCCCCACCCTTGCTCAAAGTAGAAGACATTATCACCCAATGTGTCTTTTAATGTATCGTTACCCGTACCACCCGAGATAAAGTCGTCGCCGCTGCCACCTTCCAGATTGTCATCACCGGCACCCCCAAACAAGGCATCATCGCCGGAGCCCCCGTTGAGCGTATCATTGCCTTCATCACCAAACAGCTCATCATGACCATGATCACCGTGCAAAATATCCTGGCCAGTGCCACCGTATAAATCGTCATTCCCTGACTTGCCACTCAGCTGATCATCACCTGCATGACCATACAGTATGTCATGCTCATTGTAGTTACCTTCCAGCGTATCGTTCTGCGCGTCTCCATTTACCGTTAACAACTGCTCCTTTACCTCTGAAGCAGTCATCTCAGTGCCATCGTGAAACTCAAATACATCAATTTGCTGGTGCTGACTGGTAAGGTAGTCGCGAATGGTAATGGTCTCGCCACTGGGCGAGATTGTCAGTACGACATCCTTATTTTGACGCGAGATATGAATCTGCTCTTTTGTGACACCCGGACCAAACACGATTTTATCGTGTGCATCTGACTTATATTGCGAGTTATCATTGATGATGATGTCATTGCCATCTCCCAGATCCCACAGGTACACATCATTACCTTCGCCCCCAGTCAGAGTATCGTTGCCCTGGCCACCACGCAGTATATCCTCACCGTTATAACCGCTTAACAAGTCATTCCCTGCTTCGCCGTTTAACTCATCGTCCCCAAAGCCTCCATTTAACGTGTCATTACCAATATCACCGAACAAGATATCATTATCGGCACCGCCAAACAGACCGTCATCCCCCGCACCTCCTGTGATAAGGTCTTCTCCGGCGCCACCATATATACGATCATCGGTTTGACCGCCCGACAGATAGTCTTTTTTACTGGTTCCATTTAATATGCTTTGCGATGATGTACGCCTTACAAAACTCAATTCGGCTAACGCTGCACGTTTGGCAGGGTCACGCACAGCAGCGACAATCTCAGCCTGCATGCGAGGATAGAAATGCTCGAAGACTTCTAAGTCCGACTTGCCATTTTCTTGTAACAGAGCAACTTCAGGAAACATTTCTGATTCACTGATCACGCTATCGGTAATGGCCAGCAATTTACCAAAGTCACTGTTTTCCAACTCTGCTCTCTTTTGCGTATCAAGCAATAGAATACGCAGCTCATCTTTAACCAGATGATATATATCAACCAGCATAGAGTGACCAGGCTCAGAATAATGATTCAGTATATCGATATATCTGAACAGATAGTCGCCATGTACTTTGCCATCTTCTATATCAGTAATAAGCTGGCTCACAGATGCTTCTAATTCCACCGTGTCATCGTCGAGAAAACCAAGATATGGTGCCAGCGTAGAAGTCGATAGCATCTGAAAGTAAATACCTTCCAGCGTTTCGTCAAAGAGTGCTTTTCCTTCCCCCTCCAGAAAACCCAGCCGCCAAAGTGTGATTTCTTCACCCCAGAGCTTTTCGATAAACTGCACGTAACCAGAATTAATACCTTGTGTTGGAGAGTCGGCTGGAATACCCGTCCACTGCCAAATTATGCTCGCCATCATGTTACGCTGCACAACCGGATCCGTTTCTTGTGCAAAGGCGCGCACCATATTTTTTAACTCGTCGCCTTCTTCAAGTAACATGGCATATCGCAGCGACGCCATGTTGCCGTAGCCGTCAGCGTCGGGTAACGCCATTATCTCAGCAGGGATTGTCTTGTCTTTACTCTGGTGAATTTCAATAGGAATGGTATTAATCGTATCTCGCTCAAACCATAAGCTCTCCGTTAATCCTTGGCTGCCATCCTCTTTAGTAAAATAACCAGCACCACGATGGTCTACCCCATTGGGATCCACACCGCTGCCACGCGCAGTCTGTAATGACAACTCTGTTACATTCAGCTCAGCAAGGCTAAATAACTCCCCTTCATCACTGACGCCATCACTGTTTAGATCCTGCCATACTTTTAGCTCGGCAAAACGCTCGTCCTCAGCATTAATGATGCCATCACCATTACTATCAAACTCCGCCAGTGCCTCATAGCCATCTCTTGCAAGTGTACCGTCGGCCAATCGGGTTTCTGTACCAAACAGTTCACCGCCGCCGTTGACTATGCCATCCTGATTTCGATCTAAGAACAAAAAGCCATCGTCAGGTGCCAGCCAACTCACCCTTTCCGCAAAACCGCTATTGTCTAAATCAAAGTGCACGCCATTTTCAAGTGATTTAGTTTCAATGCCATCCCCATCTAAATCCAGTGCCAGTGGATCTTTGTTCACAGGCGGAGGCGGGGGAGGCGGCTTAGGCTTGCGCTTTGGTTTCGGCCTTGGTTTTGGCTTTACCACATTGCCGCTGTCGTCATCATCTCCATTGCCATTACCAGTACCACTATCAGGCTGGTAGGGAACGTAAGGTGTACCATCCGGATGAATCAGTTTACCCGTGATCACATCTCGCAGCACCAACGTCGAATAGTCCACAAACTCACCGGTATGAGTGTCTATCAGCTCAACACCGGGAGGACGTAAATTGGTAGAGGCGTCTTTGTAACCTCCTTTAGTGATCGAGCCATCGGTATTAACCCAAAGTTGATCACTGGGGTGAATATCCTGCCCCATATAAATAAGGTAGGGTTCTATTGGAAGGCCAGTACCAATTTTACATTCAAACCCACCGACCGGAAAATCCGCCGAGTCCAGCTCGGTTTTAAGCTGACCAACAAGATCATTAAATTTGGTGAACATGGCTTTTTTACGATCGTCCGCCAGCAGGCTATGCTCACCCTTGTTATTGACATCGACAACATTATTGAGATAGTTATTAATCTTGCCCTTTTGCTCACTGAGTAACGAATACAATTGCTTTTTTTGCGCCAGTGTCATTGATTCCAACACTTTAAACGCTTCCGCAAAACGGCGCTCCTGCAACCCATATGACCTGCCATCAGCCTTGCCATCATCGTTGAAGTCCTTGGATCTATTACTGCCAAACAGCACTTCATAAAAAGCATTATGAATGTTACCGCTGACAATCGCAGCTGACAGGTTTTTACCTACCATAGCCTTGGTGCCGCCATTAAAGGCCAAAGATAATACTGTGGTACGCTGCGACTCACTCAGCCCATCCCAGTGGGCTTTGGCATCGGCTTGACTTATTTCCTGGCGGCTCGCCAGGGTTTTAATAATTTGCTTTTCATAATCCTGCATGGCCGTGTCGAAAATGGGCTTCATGGCCTCTTTGGCTGCAGAGTCATCACCAAACTCACTAAAACTAAAGGTATCCTTTGCTTTGGCCTTTAATTCGGGAGCGGTAATTTTATCTTTATACTTTTTTAATATATCATTTATTTTTTTGGTGTTGGCACTGAGCGTACTTTTATTCCATTCTGCTTTATCGATGACCTTTTTAATTTCACCTTTAAATAAGCTATAGTTATCTTTTCCTATATTATCATTGCTATAACCCAGCTTATCCAGCACTTGTATAAGCACATCTTCATTTCTAAGGTTGTAACCAACACCAATTGTTGGTATCCCTTTATGATCAAAGTAGATGTCTTTTTCAACACCTTCATATTTTGATATAAAATCAAAAATATTATTTTCACTAGTCAAAACACACTCCTTTCGCGATTAAATAAAAACTAGTAGTTATACCAAAAACCACACCAACTCTCTTCTGCACGCCCTTTATCAATTGATTTTATATAATCCATTTTAACATATACCTTAGCCCCCAAATCAGCGTGCTTTAATGTGGCTACGACCCCGTTTTTTGTAAAACTAAATACTTTATTTTCAAAAACAGTTAACCTGTTCTTACTTCTTTTTCCAATAGACTTTAATTCTCCACCATCACCAACAGTATAATAATCCCTATGATAACCGTGCTCTAAAGCTTTTTTAAAAACTCCATCCTGGCCTAGCTCACGCCATCTTTTTAATTTATCATCCACATCCTCTTCATAACCAAGTCCCTCACAAAATACATCCGGCCTGGAATATCTTACCAAGCTCTCCTTATTTCCATCTCCATCAATATCTAAATAAGTCATTTCCATCTTTATATAACCACTTTGATATTTTTTCAGTTGCTCCTGCCAGTTGGTTTGCTCTTTATGGTTAAGCTGCGCTATTTGCTTATCCAGCTGCTTAAGCAGCTCCCCCTCAACCGATTTAAAGGGCAGCGTTTTAAATCCAGAGTCGTTCAGATTAGGGAGTTTACAGCCGCGAAAATCTTCCCTCGGCGTGCGGTTAAGCACCTTGAGGTAAGCCTGACATTCTTTATCGCCCCAGCCGTAGGTCGTCATCCTGAAGTTGGGTAGCGGCGTGTCCTGACCATTGATCTGGGCTATCCGAGCCTGATATGCACGGGTAAAGCAAGTGTCTGTCTTGCACTGTGCCAGCACGGATTTATCCCACTGTCGCTGCTCAGCCAAAAAGTCTTCTTTGGCGGCCATACAATCCCAATCATCTTCACGACGCAGAATTTCAGCATCCTGACAGAGCCAGGCTCGCTGGTTATGAAACGCCACATTCAACGCTTCATTGGCTGCTGTTAAAGTGGTTGACTGACATATTCGTTTATCCAGCTCAGACGTCGGTTGTTTACAATTTGCTCCCACCGCCCAGACATAGTGGGGCAGTAGCAACAAGGTACTGCTGAGTACAGCCAGTTTGGTGAAACTAGACATAATGCTTCCTTATTTTGGATTAAGTGTTGCGCCTTAACGCTCGCGGGCACCTTCGTCCAGGTGCTGTACAACGGGTGATAACAAAAATTCGATGATCCGACGCTGACCAGTTTTTACTTCCGCAGATACACTCATACCTGCGCTGAGCGGCACAACGCGGCTATCAACCAGGATAGTCTGTTGATTGATGGCTACTTTGACAGGAAAATACAGGCCGAGCTGCTCATCTTCTACCGCATCTGTAGACACGTCGAGTACTTCACCTTCGATGATCCCGTAACGGGTAAACGGAAAGCTGTCGATTTTCACCTCAACAATCTGCCCCTGATACGTAAAGCCAATGTCTTTGTTTAATAACCGTGCTTCTACTATCAGTTCATCCTCTGCCGGTACTATGGTCAGTAATTGTTGAGCTGGGGTGACTACTTCACCGAGTGTGCTCAGTGCCAGCGCCTCCACAGTGCCAGACACAGGTGCATACAGCTTATTTTGGTTTAACAAAAACTGAGATTTTGCCAGTTCTTGCTGCGCATTCACTAACTCCTGCTGTAGCTGGTTGAGCTCAGCCTGAGCTGTGCGTATTAAAGTCGCTTTTAACGTTTCCTGTTCCTGCCGTGTTGCTTTTATGGTGGCCTGCAAGGTTTCTATGGTTGCCAGCTCAATATGACGCTGTTCACGATTGTGAATCGCCGTTTGTTTGATTTCCAGATACTCTTCTCGCGAAACCAGTTTGTTAACTTGTAGCCGTTCCAGCGCTTGCGCTCGTTCCTCAACCAAAGGTAGTACCTTGTCCAGCTGAGTCAGCTTCGCCCGTGCGCCGGCCAGTTCGGCTTCATACCTAAGCAATTGCGATGACAGCGAGGCCCGCTCACTATGATACTCGGCCAGTTCTGCTTCAAGCAGCGCTTGCTGTGCCGGGTTGAGTACTCCGGTGCTTGGTGGTTTAACCTGATTAAGGCGCGCAATAAGTCGCTGTTTACGACGGATCTGCTGAGAAAAGTCCTGTGTTGACAACCTGATACGCTGAAAATTTGACTCGGTAATGGCCGGGTCGAAAGACACCAGTAACTGGCCTTGCTCAACCCGCTGCCCTTCATGCACATGGATCCCCCGCACCACAGCAGTTTCCAGCGGCTGGATCACTTTGACCTTTTGTTTGGGGATCAGCTGACCCTGTGCAATTGCCACGATATCTACCCGGCCAACACAGGCCCAGATAATCGCAATGATTAAGCAAACTAGTAAAGTCCAGACAATCGCCCGTGCCCCTTTTGGCGGCGGTGCGGCCTGGATCTCTAAAGCTGGCGCCAAAAATTCATATAACTGAGCGTCCGACTTGCGACTCATGGCGTCACCTCCGGCTCCAA
This sequence comes from Pseudoalteromonas ardens, assembly GCF_030125445.1. Classification (NCBI taxonomy): domain Bacteria; kingdom Pseudomonadati; phylum Pseudomonadota; class Gammaproteobacteria; order Alteromonadales; family Pseudoalteromonadaceae; genus Pseudoalteromonas; species Pseudoalteromonas ardens. The sequence continues at coordinate 185,723 of NZ_JASJUV010000007.1, read as the reverse complement.
AGAAGCGTACTGCACCTGTCCCTGATGCTGAATATGCGACAAGTGCGCATAGTGGCCCCCCTTTCTGAGCAGCTCAAAGTGGGTGCCCTGCTCTGCAACTTCTCCCTTGTCAATAACCAAAATACGGTCGGCATTTTGCACTGCACTCAGGCGATGGGCGATAATAAACACAGTGCGGTTGTTGGCGATACGTGCCATATTGTTGGCAATGATCTGCTCAGACTCATAGTCCAGTGCACTGGTCGCTTCGTCGAAAATGAGGATAGGCGGGTCGTTCACCAGTGCCCTGGCAATTGCCAGACGCTGTCGCTGACCACCCGAAAGCATGCCGCCTTGTTCACCTATCTGGGTATCATAAGCTTCTGGCAGTTGTAAGATAAACTCTTCAGCGCCAGCCAGCCGGGCCGCTTCGATTACCCGCTCCAATGGCATCGACGGGTCGCTCAGCGCAATATTGTCGCGCACGGAGGCATTAAACAAAAAGTTTTCCTGCAACACAACGCCAATTCGGGTCCTTAACCAGGCCGGTGGTAATAAACTGATATCAATACCGTCGATAAATACACGACCCTGGTGGGGTAAGTACAAGCGCTGGATCAATCGGGTTAATGAGCTTTTTCCAGAACCTGAGCGCCCCACAATCCCAATGACCTCGCCCGCTTTAATGGTCAGGTTTATGTTATTCAAAACAGGCGGCCTGTTCGGTGCATAACGAAACTCAACATCTTCAAATCGCACCTCGCCACGCAGTTTTGGCAGCATCATGTTATTTGAGCCTTGTGTTTCGGTGGGTGTATTCAGTACGTCCCCCAATCGAGCCAAAGATATTTTAGCTTGCTGAAAATCCTGCCATAAATTTGCAAATCGCATGATGGGCGCAGCAACACGCTGTGCAAGAATATTAAATGCAATAAACTGACCTATGGTAAGCACGCCACTAGTAACAGCAATGGCACCAAAATAGAGGATCAATAACCCGGTTACTTTTGTTACATACCCGGACAACTGACCATAAATATTATTAAGCTGAAACGCCTGAAATGAGACCCGGACGTAATTTGCCAGTTTTTCATCCCAGCGCTGCCTGAGCTGGGGTTCAACCGCCAGAGATTTGATGGTTTCGATGCCATTGACAGATTCGACCAAAAACGAATGATTTTCTGCACTACGCTGAAACTTAGCCTCCAGCCGGGTTCTCAGACTTGGTCCCAACAGCACCGCAATCACAAAGTAAAAAGGCAGACTGGCAACCACAATCCATGTCAGGCCCGGCGCGTAATAAAACATGATGGCAAAGAAGACCACAGTAAAAAACATGTCCAGTACCACGGTAAGGGCTGATCCGGTCATAAACTCCCGAATGGTATCCAGCTCTTTTATACGGGCAACAGTATCTCCAACCCGACGTGACTTGAAGTAGGCCAGCGGTAACGCCAACATATGTTGGTAAAGTTCACTACCCAGACTAACATCCACACGGTTGGTGGTATGACTGAACAAATATGAACGTAAACCAGTCAGTATTACTTCAAACGTGATCACAAATAAAAAACCGACGGCCAGTACATCGAGCGTTGTCATGCCTTTGTGTACCATGACTTTATCTATTGCGACCTGGAAAAAAATAGGCGAAGCCAATGCCAGCAATTGAATAAAGAACGAAGCCAGCAGCACGTCTGTAAAATACACTTTATATCTGGCCAGCGCGGGTAAAAACCATTTGAAGCCAAACTGAACCTGGCTTCCACCTTGCCTGGAACGTGGTGTCAGCATCAGCATTCGGGGCTTAAATTCAGCAATAAACTGAGCGTGTGAGAACTCTTTTGGTGGCTGTTGCAGGTCACTGTGCTGCACTAAAACCCCTTCAGGGGTGACTTTAGCGATAACAACAAACTGGCCATCCAGGGTTTCAGCCATGGCCGGAAGCAAGTCATCATTAATTTTTTCTAATTTAACAACTTTAAACTTGGCTTTATATCCAACTGAACGCACCGCCCTCAGGATCTGAATATCAGAAAACTCATCATCAGCACCTTCATTGACCACAAACTCATGACGGATATCGTTTATATTTATGGACTTTCTATGAAATTTACCGATTAATGACAAGCATAGAATGGCATTATCGAAACGCGTTTGCGCAGACCTTCTTTCATTATTATTATTAACTTTCAAAGTTAAATTTCCTTTTCCCAAAAAGGGACGTTCCTTTTTCGCAGACTTTATCAATCAACTTTTTCAACTTCAATAAAAAAGTACCAGATTATGACTTAAACATAAGTTGTTGAAAGAACTTGTATATTAATCATCCCGCAGTGTGACTTTTTCTTCTCACCGAACCTAGTTTGCAGTGCCCATGCAGCAAAGTTTAAAGCTTCAATATCCTTCCCCCTCAAACGCGATTTAATGCTAAAATCGCGGCAATTGAATCTAATGAGCACCCCTTATGCTGTCTTGTAACAACATCACCATGCAGTTTGGCGCTAAGCCGCTGTTTGAAAATATCTCGGTCAAATTTGGCGACGGTAACCGCTATGGTCTGATCGGCGCCAATGGCTGTGGTAAATCAACTTTTATGAAGATCCTCAGCAAAGAGCTTGAAGCCAGCGCAGGTAACGTGTCCTATGATCCTAATGAGCGCATTGCCAAGCTGAACCAGGATCAGTTTGCCTACGAGGAATTCTCGGTAGTCGATACCGTTATCATGGGTCATAAAGAGCTGTGGGAAATAAAACAGGAACGCGACCGCATCTACTCACTACCAGAGATGAGTGAAGAAGACGGCATGAAAGTGGCCGATCTGGAAACTCAGTTTGCTGAAATGGATGGGTATGCGGCTGAAGCCAAAGCGGGTGAGCTACTGTTAGGCGTTGGTATTCCGACTGAGCAACATTACGGACCTATGTCAGAAGTAGCACCGGGCTGGAAGCTGCGAGTGCTGCTGGCACAAGTACTGTTTGCCGAGCCGGACATCATGCTGCTTGACGAACCAACCAACAACCTCGACATTTATACCATCAAGTGGCTGGAAGATGTGCTGAACCAGCGCGACTGCACCATGATCATCATCTCGCACGACCGCCACTTCCTGAATTCGGTGTGTACACACATGGCCGATATCGACTACGGCGAGCTACGTATTTACCCGGGTAACTACGACGAGTACATGCTTGCGGCCACTCAGGCGCGGGAGCGTCTGCTGGCTGACAACGCTAAGAAAAAAGCCCAGATCACTGAACTTCAACAGTTTGTATCACGCTTCTCGGCAAACGCTTCAAAAGCAAAGCAGGCCACGTCTCGTGCCAAACAGATTGATAAGATCCAGCTGGAAGAAGTGAAAGCCTCAAGTCGTCAGAATCCGTTTATTCGCTTCGAACAGTCCAAACAGCTGTTCCGTAATGCACTGGAGCTGGAAACCCTGTCACAAGGCTTTGAAGATGTGCTGTTTAGTGGTCTCAATGGCTTAGTTGAAGTGGGCGAAAAAGTCGCGATCATTGGTGAAAACGGCGTGGGTAAAACCACCCTGCTCAATACCCTGGCTGGCCGTATGGCGCCTAAGTCGGGTGAGTATAAATGGTCGGAGAATGCCAACATTGGGTACTATGCTCAGGATCACGCGGACGAATTCGAAAAAGATCTGGACCTGTTTCAGTGGATGGAGCAATGGCAGCAGGAAGGTGACGACGAGCAGGTGGTTCGCGGTTTCCTCGGCCGTATGCTGTTCTCGCAGAACGACATCAAGAAGTCAGTGAAAGTGATTTCCGGGGGTGAGCAGGGCCGAATGTTATTTGGCAAACTGATGATGCACAAGCCAAACATTCTGCTGATGGATGAACCAACTAACCACATGGACATGGAATCTATCGAATCACTGAATATGGCACTGGAGCAATACGAAGGAACCTTGTTCTTCGTATCACACGACCGCCAGTTCGTTTCCTCTTTGGCAACTCGTATCTGGGAGATCAAAGACGGTCAGATCATTGACTTCCAGGGTACATACGACGAATACCTGGCTAAGCAGGCCGCTGAGCAATAAAGGCGATTTTCTGGCCGCGCCCTGCGGCCAGACTCCCCACACAAATCACTTTTCAGTTGCACTCCTGCCATTTCCACCCCACTTTCCATTTCGTTTTTGCCATGTGTATTAAATAGAAATAAGTATAAAAATCAGAACTTTGAGATTAGCCTTACCGCCAAATCGTTCTAGAATATTTCTATTTTCCTCACTTTGTAAAAATTCGCTAGGATTTCTCCCGTTCAGGTTAGGCAAGGTGAAGCCGTCTTTTTTACAGGAAAAATAATGATGAAAGCGACTCTTCCCTATTCCACCAGCTTACTGCTATTGATCAGTACACCCGCACTAGCCGGCAAACCCCTTCCGCCCATTGAACCCATCATGGTGACTGTCCCGGCGGGCAGCTTTGCCATGGGCAGTACAGAAAGCGAAAACACTCAACCCGTGCGTACTGTTACTCTGCCCGAGTTCAGCTTGGGGAAGTACGAGGTCACCGTCAGAGAGTATCGACGCTTTGTAGAGGCCACCGGCTTTGAAGCTCCGCAGGCGTGCTATCACCAGCTGGACAACTGGTTCATCGGCAACACGCCCGGCAGCTGGGATAATAACAGCCTGACTCATAATGAGTTTCAGCCTGCTATCTGCGTAAGCTGGGCAGGTGCAAAAGCCTATGTTGACTGGCTGGCAAAAACGACCGGGAAACCCTACCGTTTGCCCAGTGAAGCAGAATGGGAATATGCGGCACGCGGCGCTGCCACAAGCCGGTTTTATTTTGGCAATGACCCGAAACACCCTTCTGTCTGTCAGTATGAGAATACCGCCGATCTGAGTGGCGAAGATGAGCTACAACGCACCACTAACAGCTCTTATGTCAACTTCGTTGATGGCTTTGCCGATTGTGTTGATCATGCGACCTATGCCAGCGTCGTCGGCATGTACAAACCAAACCCTTATGGTCTGCATGATATGCTGAGCAATGTTGCAGAGTTTATGGGTGACTGTTATCTAGACAACTACAATAATGCCTACTCTGATGGTCGCACATTCCTGTCAGAGCAATGTGAAACGCGCGCAACGCGCGGCAGCAGCTGGCACTGGAATATCTGGCCTGTGACACAACGCGGCGGGATGCCTGAAGACTTTGCAGGCGCCGCCGAGGGCTTTCGCATTGCACTGGATGGCCAGGCCCCCAAGCCCGGCAAAACAACTCGTCAGTTCGAGCAACAGCTCGCCTTTGCGCAACAGCAGGAACAAAAACGTCGGGATCAGCAGTTTGCTTATCCCCAGCCTGTCACTAACCTGAGGCTTTCCCAAACCGATGGTACAACGGTGCTCAGCTGGGATAGCAGCAAAGAGGCTGATATTTTTGGCTACCGGATTTACCGCAATTACAGCGCTGGCTCTATGTTTGAATTGATTGCTGACAACGTCTTCGACACGCAATTTATCGACGCCAATGCCTCGCCCAATGTCTACGAATATACCGTAGTAGCCGTACGCCGCAACCTGCAAAGTAACTACAGTAACCTGGTCAAAACCCGCGGTACAGCGCTTGTAGTACCGGGCCGCATCGAAGCTGAATATGCACACACCGTCACTGGCGCGAATACCGCCAGAACCTCAGACACGGAAGGAAGATTAAACCTGACCGGTGGCGGTGGCATTGCTGAAGATGCAGAGATTGATTACCAGATCACTGTCAGTCAGAGTGGTCACTATCGACTGAGTTATCGAATTGCCGGGCCACGCGATGGTAAAGGCTTTTCAGTCAAAATCAACGGGGAAACGGTTTCAAAACACACGGTCAGTGGCACCGGTGGCTATCATGACTGGCAAACACAACAAGGAGAGCGTGTTTACCTGAGTGCAGGCGAACATACCCTGAAACTTCAGTCCCACGACACCAACTGGAAACTCAACTGGCTAGCGCTGAAACGCGACTAATCATCAAAGCAGGGGAAACGAACTTTCCCCTGCGCTTGTAACCTATTCTGTTAAAGCCAGTATTCATCCACAAATTGCAACAACACAACGAAAACGCTCCCACAAGGTTGCCCATTCATTGAAATAAACGCTACTTTTTAACATAGGTCTGAAAAAGCGTTTCTTACTTTGATTAACCAGCAGACTTTATGGAATATGACTTAATATGCTAATCAAATATTGCCTCTTACTCACCGTCTTTCTCTGTTCATCGGGCTTAGGTGCGCGCTCGCTCTGTGACAGCCCCCAGTATCATGCTTTTGATTTCTGGATAGGTGAATGGCGGGTCATGTCAAAGGGACAGTTTGCAGGCAACAGTAAAATCACCAAAATACTTAACGGCTGTGTCATTTTAGAGGAATATCAGGCAGTCTCCGGGTATAAAGGTAAGAGTTTGAATATTTTCGATAAACAGCAACAACACTGGCATCAAAGCTGGACCGACAATGCCGGTTTGCTGCTGCAACTCAATGGCAACCGCTACAACCACGGCATGGTGTTGCAAGGCCCGGGGCTGGACAGTGAAGGCAAGCCTGTTTTACACCGGATCACCTGGCAACCCAAAAAGAATAACACGGTACACCAGCACTGGCAGTCCTCAGGCAATGAGGGCAAGTCCTGGGAAACGCTGTTTTATGGTATCTACCATAAAATTCAGTGAAGGGTAACCAGGCTCGCGCTCAGCAGGGCGTTGTGATAACCATGCTGTAGGTAAAAGGGCACACACTTACCTGTGCCCGTTTACATGAGCCACGATTACTGCGGTGGAATTGCGGGCCAGTATCCCAGTACGAAATTATCCATTTCCCCTTTAATACTGACGCTGCCATAGCTACGAACCCGAACAATCATGCGAGATAACGGTCGCGAAGAGTCGACCGGGTAAACCTCATTCAGTTGAAAACTGCCCACCCCCAGCATACGCTCTGCACAATGGCTGTCATGTGCACCGGTCCTGTAATAGACATCTGTACACACTCTGACGGCCGTGTCTTTTTGCGCTTCCATCAGCTGTACAGCCAACTGGGTATAGACTTTATCTGCATAGAATTCAGCGCCCCAGCCAAAGTAGTGTGTAAAGCCAGCCTGGCGCCACGGACTCATCTCAAACCCCAGACTTTGCTCACCACTGATGACCTGTAGAGCCTGATTGATCAGAGAAACGTCTTGCGGCGAACGGGTTGTAAATCCACCCGTATCCGTTTCAAACCCCGACGTCGAGATCGTCACCAGACCATCCGGCAAGCTGGTACCCAAAAGCAGTGTCAAACTATTTAAGGACACCGCCCCGTCCGCGGTAATACGCAGCTCAGTAGAAGTAATATCTGTGGTCAGGCCATCACTACCCAGGTCAACAACAATCGGTACCACAGCAGTACTATTTGGTGCGATGTAATAACTGGGCGCAAAGGCAGCACTGTGATCGACGTCGCGAAACTGCTTTTGATAACTGGCACTGCCGTAAAGCTGCGCATTTACCGGCTGCGAACCTGAATTAGTAATGCTAGCCTGATAGATCATATACTCCGGGTGAGTATGAGAGAAGTCAGGCGCAGCAAGGTGAAAGCGCGTACCGTAACTACCGGATGCTGTCTGGTTTAAACGCAAACTTGCCACCCCATTAGCATGCGTCAAAGTAGGAGCATCACTAAAAAAGGCGTCAACCTGTGCCTCGGTGAGCCCCGAGAAGTCTTGTCCTTGCGAGAACAGATCCACTTCTGCATTGCTTTGATGGCTGCCCTCTTCGAGTGTTATTTCTAGATTATCCAGGTAGACGGTTTCATTGGGTAAAGCGTAGCTGTCAAGAAACCAGGTAACTTTGTGAATGGCTTTGCCCGCTGGCAAGGTCACCTGGCAGTCATGGGAATAAATACTGTCCTGATAGGTGGGTACTTCATCATTACGTGAAACATAAGACTCATACACATTACCATCGGCATATTCTATCTCAAACACACACTGCGCAATGGTGTAAGGGCTGCGGCTTGCGCTATCGGATAGTGGCATCGCAATATCAAACGATGCACTCAACCGACTCACCTGCGGCAGCGTTCGCATGATCAGCGCCTCAGTACCAACCCGATAGTGGCCTTCGCTGGTCATCGCCAGACTCTTTGCGCCGCTGATGGGTAACAGTGAAGTTGCTTCAAACTGGCTCAATGCGCCGTCTGCCACAAACAGACCGACATAGCCATCATCAAAGTTCTGACTGACAAGGGTTGTAGTGTCTGAAGCCTGAACCGCTGCGGCAGACACCATCAAACCAAGCAGGGGTAATACATATTTAGTCATTGTTTTCATTTCCTTTTTTATATCCCGCACACCTTATCGGCCCGCACTGAAAAACATTGAGCAAATACTCCATTTTTATTCCTGATTAAAAAATAGCATGGGTTCTTTATTCCAGATCCATTTTCTATTCACATTTAAAAAACACAATGTTAACCGCAAAATCTATTAGGTATGCTTCTGCATCCCTTGTATTCAAAGGGGATAGGTGAAATGACAAGGAGCAGCAAATAAAGTTAGTGAAATTAAGGATAAATCAATGTTAATATAAATTTACAAAATTATTTTATTCCATATGTCGATGCTTGTGACATACGCAGCTTAAAAAGGCAGCAGACCTGTTGGCTGCTGCCCTCAACTAATGAAGACAACACACTAAGGGATTAACATGGATCTCAACTTTACCGAAGAAGTAATGTATACCCTGCCCTTTTATCTGGGCCCGCTATTTATTCTGGCAACCATCAATTTTTTGCGAAAACAAAAAAACTATCGCCTTAATGACACCCTGACCAATGCCACCATTGCACTGGGCAATCTGGGCTTGTCGTTTATCTTTTTACTCGCCGTGGTTGCTCTGTACACCCTGGTCTACAACGAGTACAGACTGGTCGACCTGGATCAGAGCAACCCACTAATTTATTTACTCGCATTCCTGGTTTATGACTTTTTGTATTACTGGAACCACCGCTTTCATCATATGATCGGGCTATTCTGGGCCGACCATCTGGTACACCATACGGCGGAGAATTTTAATTTTGGGGTATCCATCCGGATCAGCTATTTCACTGAGCTGACCATGTGGATGACCTTTATCCCCATGGCATTTATGGGTATTTCACTGGAAGTATTCCTGGCCGCCAGCTATACCCAAATTATCTGGGCATTTTGTATTCACACCAAGTACCTGAAAAAAACCCCTCGCGCAGACAAAATTTTTAATACCCCCTCTTTGCACCGCGTTCATCATGCGCGTAACCGTCAATATATAGACAAGAACTATGGGGGTATCTTAATCATCTGGGATCGTTTGTTTGGCACCTATCAGCGAGAGTTAGAGAGTGACCCGGTGGTATACGGCGTGCGCGAATCTTACCCCAGCTTTAGTCCACTGGTGATCAACTCCTATTACCTCAAAACCATCTGGCAAAAAATTAAATGCTCACGCTCGGTGTTTGAGGTGCTTTGCTCTATTTTTGCGCCACCAGCCTGGCTCCCTAAAAACGCCAATAAAGCCGATTTCTACTCGCTCACCGCCAAAGTAAAGTCCAAAGACTTTAAGCCAAAAGACCCTTACATCTGTAAACGCACCAAGTGGACTGCTTTCGTACGCTTTAGCAGTATTGTGGTGCTGTTTACCTATCTGATGAGTTATTTTGGCGAGCTCCCCACATTGCCTTTAGTGAGCCTGTCCCTGCTGTTTTTCTGGCTCTGTCACTTTAACGGCTTAGTGTTCGATGGCGCCAAGCTAGGCCTGCCTATGGAGGCCGTCACGCAAGTGTTATATGGCCTCATTTTGTACTGGGCCATCGAGACCGATCAAGCGGCCTGGATCACCTTAGGGACTGCCACGCTGGCACTGATATCTCTGTGTAACTACGTCATCTATCGCACCCGTCCAACTGCGCCAGTGGAACTCAGCGCAGAGCTCCAGTAGATGATATCGACTAAAGCTAAGTTAATATGATTGAAGGAAAAAATATGGAAACAATAAATCAGAACTCGGACAGTCAAAGTGCCGGTGGAGGCGTCAATCGCGAGCATGGCCGCACCATAGCGCAAAGGTGGACCTTTGTCGGCCTGCACTTTGGCTTAGTGCTTTTCTGCGCCTGGCTGGCAGTAGCTGACGGCTGGACCCTGATTGGCCAACTGTTTGGCCAACAATGGACGCTGGTTGATAACGACAGGGCACTGCTTATGCTGGCCTGTGTGTTTGTCTACTGGCTACGCCATGCCATTACAGTGCTTTACCTGCTACAACGCAGAATTGACTGGGGAGAAGCTTTGGGTTTGCTGTGCTTTATGGCTTTTTTCGAAATAGGCCTGTTACTGGTCGGCGGTGGCGCATTCAGAAACGAGGTGATCCCTTTTGGTACTCTGGACATAGTAGCGCTGGTTCTGCTAATCGTTGGCTCGTATCTGAACAGTGGATCTGAGATCCAACGAAAGTGGTGGAAACAAGACCCGGCAAACAAAGGCCAGTGCTATACAGAAGGTCTGTTTAAACATTCAATGCACATCAACTACTTTGGGGATGTCGTGCTGTTCACGGGCTGGTGCTTACTGAGTTATAACTACTGGACGCTGTTGCTGCCCTTCTTTATGGCGTATTCGTTTATCAGTTTCCATATTCCGGCACTCGATGGCTACTTGTCTGAGCGTTATGGAGAGAAGTTCGACCAATACGCAGCCAAAACCAAAAAGCTGATCCCCTTCGTCTACTAACCTTGTCTGTCAGGCTCAGCGGCCCTCATCGCCTCTGAGTCTGACGTGTCATACCCTACCTATCTACCCGCAGCCATCAAATTGAGTGCCAGCAACTGTGCTTCATTCTGCATTCGCCAATCTGACGTTGCATGCTCACTGATATACTGTGCATAGAAGTCGCTATTCACGCCTGACTCAACTGGCATCTGACATAACAGCAACGCCACGTCGAGACCAATTCGGCGCTCTCCTGACAACTGAGCCAGCTCAAAGGCACGCAACGCCAGGGGCAAAAGTTCAGCCTGAGTTTGCACGGCTGCCGCGTACATGACTGACAAGTAAGCATTTTCTGCATTATCCTGACGCACACTGGTGATCAGTGATTCGGCCTCCTCAAAACGCGCTTCACGCAAATAATAACGAACCAGCGATTTACGGCTGGACTGAGCCACCCAATGATTCGGTGTAAGTGCCGTATATTCCAGCACGCGCCGATAGTGTGGTTCTTTGTCAGCTGGTTTGTCTGCAAAAATAGCATAGTGGAAAGGCACTTTAGCAAAGTGGTAAACCGGCAGCTCATAGTCCCGCATTTTCTCCTCTGCCAGTCTTAAATAATGATACTTGTCATCATCCTGCTGATTTTTACTCGCCATTATCGACAAGTAAGTCAGCGCATCTAACTCTCTGGCAATGTCCTGTGTCTGTCGGGCCAGCTGTGCGGAATGCAGCAAGCTCGCTTTAACCTGCCCATAATCTCGCTGCAAATGATGCAACCAGGAACGGCTGTGCCAGACGTCTGACTGAGCTCTCAGATCCTGACTAACCTCCAGCGCCTGCAATGCCATATCTAGTCTTATCAGACTGAGGTCGACCAGGTTTTTGCGTAACAAAATCTCCCCCTGATATGCCAGAGCACGCCCCTCTTGCTGAGTGTTAGCCTGCGCTTTGGCCAGCACGGCCAGTTTTTCAGCCATCGCCATCGCCTTCTCTAATTCGTGTACATCCAGATACGCATTGACCAATGCCCCCAGTAGGATCAGATCTTCAGGTGTCCGCTGATGAGCCTGCGTCAGCATGGCCAGCTTAAGGTCAGGTGAGTGGGCATGCTGCAACAAAGATGCAACGACCGGCTGACTGAGATGCTGATAGAGCTTCTGCTGCACGGCTTGTGAGGTTGCACCATGCAGCACTCCCTGCCACTGACCTGCCGGGCCTTTGAGCCAGAAAGTCAGATACCAAAGGGCATCAACCTGACGCACACTGGCTGTGAGGATCACCGGATGCTGCACTGCCACCTCAGGATACACCAATTCCTGCGATGTTCTGAAATTCGCCGCAGAAAGCGTAGTCAGGGACGTAAAATTCAGCTGTGTGGTGTCTTGTAGTTGCCACAGTTCAGGTTCTGCGCCTTCAAATGGCAAATAAGTTATTGAAAAGCTTTCCGATTGCGCTTCATCGCGCTGCAGCACAAAGACAAACGCCAGCAACACCAATAAGGAAATAAGTGATACCCCCAGCCAGTTGCTGACTCTGTGGCGTGCTGAAACGTCAGTGTCAGCGGGTGTCACGGTTATGGGCGCATGAACAGTGTCCGAAGTGATGAGAGGGCGTGTTATCGGGGCGGCGTTCACGCCTGTTACCTGGCGCTGCCACTGGTAACCTCGCTTAGCAAAGGTTTTGATGGCATCATTACCAAATAAAGCACGTAAATGACTGATATTCTGAAACACAGCCTGTTCAGAGACGACTTTGTCTTGCCAGACCTGGTCAAGAATTTCCTCTTTACTCAGTACTCTGTGGGTATTTGCCAGTAACAGAGCCAGTAATTTTGCTTCATTATGACGAATAGCAAGTGCGGTGCCTGCACGAAGCAAGATCAAATCAATACTATCGAACTCAAAGTCATCGAACTGGTAGCGCATAGTGTTATGTAATTGTTATTGTCCTATTCAGTAACAAGCATAACCCAATTATGATTAAAACACTAAAGGTGCAACAACACAGCTTCTCGCTGTTTTTTGGTCATCTTCTGCACCACCAACAGAAACGAATTATCAATCATCCGCTCTATTTCTCCACGAGGTACAGAGCCGTCCAGGATCACCGTGTTCCAAAGTCGCTTATTCATATGATAACCGGGGATCACAGCCTCAAAAATATCCCGCAATGCCTGCGCTTCATTCGGATCACACTTCAGATTTAGCCACCAATGACGCGTTTCACCTTCGCTATATCTGCCCGGTGACAAGGTGGCGAACATTTTGTCTTTCACTTTAAACACATCTACATCGGGTCCAAAGGGTTGCCCAACAGAAGAAAAAGGTTTATTGAGCAGGTAGGCGTGTGCTTGTGTATGGTCCATGTTCCATTCCTTTACAGATATATAAGCACACCATACACCTTCACTTCACCTATGCCAATGCACTAAATGACAGGCTCGCACGCACCATATGTCGCGAATATATGCTTATAGAAATGCGCTTTATGGGCCATCAATAATGCAGCACGTTTATGGGGAAAATCAAACTCAAACTGTTTGTCATAACCCAGCTCCGCCATGCGGGTCATCAGACGCGCGTTATCAGCTCTGGGTTCCAGCACAATGCGTTGAGTTTTTGGCTGACTTTGATAGATAAGATGGCTAAGACTGGTCATCCAGCCTCTGAAATTCTCTGGTCCTCGGCAACTTTGCTCACCCACTAACAGATGTATCCCGCGGTCATAAGTAGTCGCTTCATAGTAGTGTGCCAGCTTGTCTTTCGCAGCCCAGTATACTTCCAGGTAGGCAAAAGGCTGCTCGTCAAGGTACCCTATCAAAGGCAAAGTGTGGGTATCGGCTAATTTGTCACTCAGATATTGCCATTGCATTTCTTCACTCCAGGCTTGTTGCCAGAAATGTGCAACCCGGGGATCATTCATCCAGCGGCAAAAGCGTGGCAAATCATCCGGGCTGATCAGCTTAAGTGAAAAGTGTTTATTAAAATAAGGATTGAAGTACTCGGCCAGCACGGCTCCCATTTCCCGGGGTTTGTCCTGCTCAAGTCCGGTGGACCATAAATTTAAGATATTCATAAATAAAATAGTAACTTTGGCGGATAACACATATGAGACGAACACAATGCAGACAAATTTATATCACACACACTTAGTGACACATCCATTTCACATAGCAATAACGCAGTCGGTTTTTACTTTGCCTGAACCGGGCACTTTATAACAAACCCATTTTCTACATCCGATTTAAATCCCACCTTTTCATACAACTTGTGCGCGCTGTTCCTGGTCGCCCCAGACAACAACATCACCTTATAACAATGCTGTTCCCAGGCACACGACAACGCCTTTTCGAGCACCCGCTCACTAAGCCCCTGACGACGAAACGACTCCGCGGTAATGACATGTTCAATGATGCCAAATGGGCGGCACCCGTTGGTGAGTGTCGGAACAACGCCCAACTGACAGGTTGATGCAAGCTGCCCATCTACCTCAGCAACCACAATACTGACGCCCGGGTTATTCAATATCCCGACCCAGGTCGATTCAAGTTCCTGCTCACTCACATGGGGGTCATGTCCACGTAACTCTTTATACAACTTCACAATCCCGGATAAATCTTCTCGTGTTGCTACTCGAATGTTGGTCATCTTTGCACCTCGTCCTTAATTTCAGTAAGCGTGTTTTTGGGCATGCATTTGAAAACGCAAGACTCTGATTTATTGTACTGAGTGACTGTTTCACCATTGCATCAATCACTTTAGCGACTATTAAATTAACCTACCCAAGCTAAACATGTATACAACAGTATTCAGCCATCGGATAAAAAGAAAGGGCTCTGTTGAGCCCTTTTCAGTTCACTGAGATAACAGATTAAATCTGCGGCAATGACTGACCTGGGACCCAGGGTGCCCCTTTGGCTTGCAGCTGCTGCTCAAACGCGGGAATAGTCTCGCTCAGAATGGCCTGCAGTTCATTGCGGATAGCTCTGAGTTCTTCCGTTGCCAGATCCACGCTGGTACGAATAGCCGGGGTCGGGCCATACGTCGAGAAGCTGGTGCCAATCAGAGCGTGGAATAGGCGGTCACCTACTGTAGCCTTATTATTCGAGGCACCCACCTGGTTTTTAGCTGGATTACCGTTCAGGCGGCTATCCAGTGCCAGTAACTGGCTGCGGATGGTCGCAAACTGGCTGTCAAACTCACCCAGCTCCACGGACGTGCGATCCAGTGACTGTTCAAGCATATCCAGGCGCTTCACGGCTTTACCCAATGCCTGACCTGTGGCACTGGCTACGCGCTGCACATTGGCCAGCTCTTTCCAGAACGTCGCCACTTTTTCGCCATCAATGGCTTTTAGCGCATTACGCTGGTGCAACTGTACCACTTTAAAGGTTTGCGGCGCCGCTAATTGGGTGATCTGGCCATCGACCTCTTTGCTCATGCTAACGCTGTAGATGCCTGGTGTCACCAGTGGGCCCTGAGGGTTAGGCGAGAAATAATTGCCCTGTACGCCTATGGCCTGATGCGCTGGCCAGCGCAGATCCCAGTTAACCCGATGCAGGCCTTTTTTGGCTTTACCCTGTACCTTGCGGATCACATTGCCCTGCTCATCGCGAATAGTGAACCAGATAGCAGGCTGCTGTTGACGCACCTCAGCTTCGAGTTTATCCCATGCTGGCACACCCACTGACTTATCATCTTCTTTCAGAGCTTTTTCTGTTGCCTGGCGCTGTGCCTTGAGACTCTTGATGTCATCTTTCAGGTAGTAGGTAAAATTGGCCCCAAAATCCGGATTCGGCGCACGGTATTTATTACCACCTTGAGTGCCCACTTCACCTCCACCGAGCGGGCTGCGCTCGATGTACCATAGCGCATCACGGGTTGGGAATAGCAAAGATCCCTGCTCCAGCTTGTCTTCTGACAGGTTACGCAGCGCCCGATAGTCATCCAGGACAAAGAAACCCCGTCCAAAGCTGGCCCCCACCAGATCATTTTCACGACGCTGGATAGCCAAGTCGCGGAACGAAATCGTGGGCACATTACCCGTCAGCTCGACCCAGCGCTTACCGCCATCCACTGTAAAGAACAAACCAAATTCAGTCCCAGCAAACAGCAGATCCGGATCGACATGGTCTTGTACTACACGCCAAACCAGGTGTTTGTCAGGTAAATTGCTGGCAATAGACTTCCAGGACTTACCACGGTTGGTACTTTTTAGTAAGTAAGGCTTATAATCGCCGAACTTGTGGTTATCCAGCGCAATATATACAGTATCAGGATCGAATAAGTCCGCTTTGATGTCATTGATAAATGCTGTATCTGGCACCCTAGGTAATCGTTTGACATCCACTTTGCGCCAGGACTTGCCCCCATTTTCGGTGATCTGAATATGGCCATCATCGGTACCGGCATACAGCAAACCTTCCACCAGGGGAGATTCAGACAAGGATGTAATGGTGCTGTATTGTGACATCGCAAACATATCCCAGGCACCATCCCAGCCCTGCTTACCACCCATGATAGGCTGATGAATACGTTCTCGATTCTTAGTCAGGTCACCCGAGATGGGTGTCCAGCTGTCACCCCGGTCTTCCGACTGCCACACCCTGTGTGAGGCAAAGTATAAACGTGACGGTTTGTGTGGGCTGACCAGAATGGGGGCATCCCAGTTAAAGCGTTCAGGCTTTTCACCCTTACCCGGCTGAGGCTTAATATAAACTACTTCACCTGTGGTGCGATCGTAGCGAGTCAGGTTGCCCTGCTGCCACTGCGCATACACAATATCCGGGTTACCTGGCTCAGTGGCAGGTTGGTGACCATCACCAAACAGCACCACTTTCCAGTCGGTATTGAGAATACCGTGACTGTTTAGAGTACGAGACGGGCCACCCTGAGTATTATTATCCTGTGTCCCACCGTAAATATTATAAAACGGCTTATCGTCATCCAGTGCCAACTTGTAATACTGAGTGACAGGTAAGTTTTCGTGGTAGCGCCAGTGCACGCCACTGTCGAAGCTTTCATATAAACCACCGTCAGAACCCACCATCATGTAGTTCTTATCACCGGCAATAAATTCCATGGCATGGTTATCGCCATGCTTGTCCTTTTCTTCCATCCGATTAAAAGATTTGCCACCGTCTTTGGACTCATGCAAACGTACACCAGCCAGGTAGATATGGTCAAAATGGTGAGGACTGGCGTAGAGTTCCTGATAGTAATGTGGCCCGGTGCCACCAGCGACGGCATCGGCCCCTTTAACCCAGGACACACCCCGATCAGCCGAACGGTAGACGGCTCCTGTGCGGCGGTTCAATTCAATGGCTGCATACACTACATCCGGGTTTATCGGCGAGACTTCGAGGCCGATTTTGCCCATTTCTCCTTGCGGTAATCCTTGCGCCAACTTTTGCCAGGTTTTGCCCCCATCGGTAGATTTATGTAACCCGGAACCCGGACCACCACCATAATACGCCGCCACAGTACGATGGCGCTGCCAGGTCGCGGCATACAATACGTTGGGATCACGAGGATCAATAGCAACATCGGTCACGCCGGTCCAGTCATTGTCACCCAGCACTTTGTCCCAGGTTTTTCCGCCATCGGTGGTTTTGTACAAACCGCGCTGACCACCTTTGCTCCACAGTGGACCCTGTGCAGCCACCCACACTGTGTTTGAGTCGGCTGGGTGCACAATGATCTCTGAAATATGGCCAGAGTTTTTCAGCCCCATATTGGTCCAGTTCGCGCCACCATCATGACTGACATAGATACCATCACCAAAGCTGACGTGGCGACCACCGACGTTTTCACCCGTGCCTACCCAAACGGTATTGCTATTCTTTGGGTCCAATACCACAGCACCGATTGAGTAAACGGGCTGATCATCAAAAACGGGTTGCCAGGTCACACCCGCATTATTCGTTTTCCATACTCCGCCGGAACCAACCCCTACATACCAGACACTGGTATCTTTGGGGTCAATGGCGATATCAGCGATACGGCCTGACATAAAGCCAGGACCAATATTTCTCAGCTCTAACCCTTTAAAAGTGGCAGCAGAGAGTACCCCTTCGTCCCCTTTGGCAGCCAGCCCAGGTAAGCTACAGAGCACAGTGGCTGCACCGAACAATGCAATACGCATAGTGCGGCCAAGTTTTAGTTGATGCATACATTTTCCCTATTTTTATTTTTGGATTACCCAGAGTGTTACAACATCACACTTTGAGAAACTTATTAACCGTATGTTACTTCCTTGATTGGTGCAATAAGTGTGCGTTGGCGCTCAAATAAAACGCGATAAAAGCCCGAGGTGAGAAACCTAAAGGTCAGTTCCATACAAAAAAATGGCATTTAGAGGCATGATTTATCTAGAAAAGCCCCTCTTAAAGGGAGCGTGATCGCTATGTCGGACAAAGTCTGCCTGACCCGATTCTTATTGCCCCTTTCAGGTTCGATATCGCTTGGCGTGAACAATTTTGTGAATTACTGTTAATTATTCCAAGCAGTGGCTCAAGGCACTGCCAGAATAATTAAACACCACATACCCGAAAAAATGCAGATATAAGCAGAGTTGCGCTTTACACTCCAGCTGGCTGCTTTTGCTTCATCAGGGCCACAGCCAGGCCAGAGGCGATAAATGTCGCGCCAGCTCCCACATTCAGGCCCAACACAAAACGAGGCTTATGTTGTAACCACGCCGATAGATGAGATGAGAAAACCCCCATCAGCGCAAACCCCACTGCTGTCAGCAAGGCAAACCAGATACCATAGCCAAGCATTTGAGTCGTGACTGAGCCCAACTCAGGATTCACAAACTGCGGCACAAACGCCAGCACAAAAATACCCGGCTTAGGGTTCAGCGCGGCAGATAGAAAGCCCGTGGAAAAAATTCGCAGTAATGGCTGAGCCGGCGCATCGTTCAGTGAAAACAACTGACGGGTCCTGAGCACCTTTACGCCCAGCCAGATAAGGTAAGCCGCTCCAACCAGCTTGACCGCATAAAAGGCAATCTCCGAGGTTTGGATCAGCAAAGTCAGACCAAAAGTTGCAGCCAGAACATGAAATAATATCCCGGCACCTGACGATAGCCCGGACACAATGGCTGCCAGCCGCCCCTGGCTCAAACCGCGTGCTATCGCCAGCAAATTATCAGGCCCGGGCGAGATCACCAGCAGCAGGCATGCCAGGGTATAGGTCAGGAAAACATCAAGCGGAAACATACAGGCTCCTTATTGTAGGTGTTTACTGAGCCTATATCTTATCGGGACATCGCGTCAATCGATTACATACCAGCCAGAGAAAGAAAAAAGACTATTTAGGTCCGCATACGCAAATGATAGTGGATATCATTTGTATTTTTAGAATAATCCAGTATTATGCCCGGGAAAAATTATTTATAACTCTCTTACTCTCTGGAAGCGTGACGTATGAAACTGAATATTTTGGCTAAATCTGTCGGATTAGCGCTGATCTCTGCTGCTACGGCATCAACTTCAGCCATTGCAGATGAAGCAAAAGAACTGGATGTTATCGTAGTACAAGGTCAGAAGATTGACCGTACTTTGCAGGAAACCCCAAGCAGTGTTGCGGTTGTTACCAGCAAAGATATGGAACAGAATAATTTGCAAAATATCAATGATGTATTTGCAATGATGCCGAATGTCGCCGGTGACTTTAACCAGGGTTTCAGTATTCGTGGCGTCGATTCATTCTCAGTTTCCGGTGGGGGTAATAGCTTCTTAACCAGTATGTACCTGGATGGTGCACCACTGCCATTTCGCATGGTAAAAAGCGGCGGTTTGTCTGTCTGGGATCTGGCACAGGTTGAAGTGTTCCGTGGCCCGCAATCTACCCTGCAAGGGCGCAACGCGCTGGCAGGTGCCATCATGATGCGTTCACAAGACCCAACTTATGAGCCAAGTGCAAAGCTAAAAGCAACAGTGGGTCAACATGGCCAGCAAGAGTATGCTTTTGCCGGTGGCATGGGTCTGGTAGAAAACATGCTAGCATTCAGAATCAGCTACGAAGACAAACAAACCGATGGTGATATAGACAACATCACCCGGGGTGACACCGCCAATTTTGAAAACAGCGAAACACTGCGTGCCAAACTGTTATTTGAGCCAAACGATGATGTGGATGTGCTGTTTACTTACACCAACAATGACAACCGCTATGGTGCGCAGTTCGCCATGTATGACTTTGGTGGCACACCATTTGACCGTCAGGTTAATTATAATTCACCTATCTGGGAAGAAACCAAAACCGATATTTATAACCTGGAAGCAAGCTGGGACCTCAACGAGACAACGTCGCTACACTCAGTCACAACCTATAACGAGTCTGACTATCGCTACAACTGGGATGGCGATATGCTGCCGACCCAGCTGGTAAAAGACAACTATGACCACCGTATCGATGAAACCTTCAGCCAGGAATTTAGAGTGACCTATGAATCTGATGCAATTCAGGCTGCATTTGGTATTTATGCGTCACAAGTTGACGTGGATGATAAAGCACAAGGTCAGCGTCTGATGACCCTGGAGCAAGCGGTCAGAGCACCCGATCTGGTTACCGCGGTAACAGGCCTGCTAATGCAACAAGGCCTGCCTGCTGAGATGGCAGCACAAACAGCGGCAGCGGTTGCGCCATTCTACCCAGATATTGACCCAATTAATCTTGAACTCAATTATGGATTGACGCAGAAAATCAAAACGGCCGCAATTTATGGCGACCTGACCTGGTCTGTCACAGACCAAGTTGACCTGCTGGCCGGACTGCGCTACGACACTGAAGAGCAAACCAATAGTGCCAACAATGCTTACAAGATCAATAACCCAATGCCAGATCCAGCTCAGGTTCCGGCACAAATTGCACCGGTTATTAGTGGCATCAACGCCTATCTGCACGGCTTTGCACAAGCCGCTTCTGGTGTAGAGCCAGCAACCAAAGAAGACTTCAGCGCATGGTTGCCAAAACTGGGCGCGACTTATCACTTTAACCAGGATATGTCGACCAGCTTCATCTACCAAAAAGGCTATCGCTCTGGCGGTGTCGGATTTAACGTCGCACGCTCAAATATTTTCAGCTACGACCCGGAATACACCAACAACTATGAGCTGTCTTTACGCTCTGTGTGGCTGGATGGCAAACTGGTAATCAATGCCAATGCCTTCTTACTGAAATGGCAAGATCAGCAGGTAATCAAGCGTTACTCTTCATCACCGTATGACACAGAAACCATCAATGCCGCAGAATCAGAAGTGAAAGGGTTAGAGACTGAAGTATTCTATTACCCAAGTAGCAATTGGTCTGTGACCGCTGGTGTGGGACTGGCAAAATCTGAATTTACAGACTTTGGCCACCTGACTGGGCGTGCATTTGAAGATGCACCTGAGCTCACGGCGAACCTGGCGACCAATTACGCCTTTGACAATGGCCTCTATGTGAATGTCAACGCAAAGTACACCGACTCAAGCACGGCATACCTGGATCCAGCCGCTTCCTTAACAGCAGAAAAGTATGCGGTTAATTCAGATCCAATCAATGATCAGCATACGATTGTGAATACGCAGCTGGGCTACAACTGGGATAACTACACCGTGCGCCTGGATGTGAGAAACCTGTTTGATAAAGAATATGTCAGCACCTACTTTAAAGATGCCGATAATCAGGGTAACCCGTTCACCAGCTACGGTCAGATGTACCTTGGTAAATCTCGTCAGGTGTCATTAACGCTTCAGATGGATTTCTAAGCGTTTACGAACACCCATATTTAAAAGCCGCCATCGGGCGGCTTTTTATTACAACAGATTTTTGCCATCAAATTCACTAATCGAAAGCAAACGTGGGTCCAGTCCCTCTACGCAACCTAAGTTCACTCGATAAGCGCCCGGCTCGTATGTCGTGTCATGAAATGGGTAAATCCCACACACCTTACAAAAATAATGATTCACAGCACAATCGCCCCAATGGTAAGTACTTAACTGTGCTTTACCTGATAACAGTGAAAACGCTTCTGATGAGAAGCTTTGCTTCGACATAATCGCGTTTTTTCTGATACACACAGAACAATTGCATTGTAATGCCTCTGTGATCTGTTCACTTTCAAACTCAAATTGCACCGCTTTACAGTGACAACTTCCCGTATATTTCATTACTTTTCCTTATATCACCCACAAACACTGTATATAAACACATGAAAAAGTAAAAGGGAAAATTGCTCGGTGTGTTACAATCAGCATAAAAAACTTTTGATTCCCTTATCTATCATAAAGTTAAAACATGGATGTGTATGAAAATCATTGTTGCCGATGACCACCATATTGTCAGGCAGGGACTGCTTGCTCTTATTCAAAAAGCGCAAATTGGCACCATCATTGCCGATACCGATTCAGGCGAACAGGCATGGTCTCTGATCCGCTTACATGAACCAGATATCGCAATTTTGGATATCACCATAGGCGACATAAGCGGGTTGAGTATCTGCCGCCGCATACAGGCACATGAACTGAAAACACGGGTGATCTTCCTTACCGAGCATAAAGATATCAAAGTCATCGACCATGCCCTGGAGGCAGGGGCATCGGGTTACTTGCTCAAAAACGATACCTTTGCCACTTTGGTTGATGCTATGCAGGCCGTATATCAGGGTAAGGGTTACATCAGCCCCGCCAACAAAAAACAGCTACATCATTACCGCACCAACAAGAATGAATATGAGATCACATTCAGAGAAAAAGAAATAATCCGCCACATTGCTCAAGGGCAGACCAATAAAGAGATTGGCGAAGCCCTGTGTATTTCGGCCAAAACGGTGGATGCACATCGTACCCGAGTTATGAAAAAGCTTGGGGTCAATAAAGTTGTCCAGTTAGTGCGCTTCGCAATTAAGGAAGGCTTATCACTATAAATCAAGACTCACATTATCAGTGTGAGCGACTAACCAGGATAAGCCACTGTACCGCACTTTTCTGTTCCACCGTTAAATAATAGGGGAAATACCCTATTCATGTCAGTTGATTAAGCTTGTACCTTTGTTGGGCATTTCATAGAGATGTAATTTCAACTTTATTTAAATTGGTGCTCAAGGAATAGATAATGAAATCAATAATTGTAAACCCAATAAAATACGCAACTACTCGCAAAACTCCACTTAGCTTATTAACACAGATCACCTGTAAAACGCTGTTTATAGGTATGTGTGGATTACCCTTGCTAAGCTATGCTCAAACTCCACACAAAGTAGGTCCAGCTTTTACCGTAAACACTTATACTGAAGACCATCAGAGTATACCTGTGGTTAGTAAACTTAAAGACGGAAAATTCATCTTTGCTTGGTCCAGTTATGGCCAAAGTGGTGAGGGTATCTGGGCTATTTATGCTCAGCGCTTTGATGCTACGGGGCAGCCCTTAGGGGGCGAGTTTAGGGTGGATAGCACAACATTGGACAATCACTTGTCTCCCAAAGTGACCTCTTTAGAGGATGGCAGTTTTGTCATAGCATGGCTTGACGGCAGTGGCGATAACATCATATATGCAAAGCGCTTTAATGACGAAGGTACGCCGACAGGGGACAAGTTTATTATACACAGAAGCTCAGCAGAATATATGTCCGACCTGACAATCGGCTCTCTCAGTAACGGTAATTTTGTTGTCAGCTGGGGTGATAAGTTCACGGAATCTTATAAAGACAGGGCCAAAGTGCAGGTGTTTGATACTAGCGGAAACCGCGTAGGCTCGACAATCACGATGAGTAAATATTCACGTAAAGTATCTACCACTGGTTTGCCTGACGGTGGCTTTATGGCTGTATGGGAAGGCTCCGGCTATAACATTTACGCTCAGAGATATAGCGCCACGGGGAGTGCACAGGGAGCTGAGTTTCTAGTAAGCGAAGACACTAACCTTTCACATTCAAGGCCCAGCGTCAGCCGTCTAAGTGATGGTGACTTGCTATTCACTTGGCAAAGCTTCGCCCAAGGTAACATCCATGCCAGACGTTTTGATACCAACGGGACTCCCAAAGACGATTCATTTCTAGTAAACACATTTACTGAGGATAGATATTCATATCCAGCAATCGATGCACTTGATAATGGTGGCTATGTCATTGTCTCACAGAAGGTTGATTCGGCACGCTCCGATGATGATATTTTTGCCCAGGTTTTTTCAGCAACCGATGAAAAGGTAGGTGAAGAAACACTGGTTAATAGTATCACGGATCTCCGACAGTTTATCCCGGTTGTTAGCGTGACGGATAACAACGACTTTGTCGTTGGCTGGATACATCAGGAGCCATCCGGTAATTACGATATCAGAGCGCAACGATTCCAGCTTGAAGCCGTTCAGGCTAATACAATGACAATCACGCTGCCACAAACCACAGTGTTAGAAGGTGACGTGGTCACGCTGCCCCTGCAAGCAGCTGGTGCTGACATTTACGGCCTCGATGCCATCGTCAGTCTCAGCGACACCACCCAAGCGCGCATTTCTGGCGGGGAATATGGCGAGTTCCTGCCCTCCGATGAGCGTCTATCCGTGCCCATGGGTATCAATGACAATCAATGGGATGGTGCACTGGCGCTGATGGCCCCGGCCACCGCCAAATCTGGCGAAGGTAACTTTGCCACTGTTACCCTGATTGCCGAGCAAGCCGGGGCGGTGAACCTCACCTTGCAAGCACAAATGACCGACCAGCAAGGCAACTACCTGCTCCAGGGTAATACCGATTATACGTTTACCATCGAAGAGTCTGTGGCCTTGACCGGTAATGTCGCCGACTTAGGCATTGCTGGTGACTTTATTTACGTCACCCTCACTATCAACGGCCAGCGCGTCACCATTAACCCGGATGGCAGCTTTTCCGTGCGCGTCGGCTTGGGCGACGTCACTATGTCTCTGAGTGCCCCCGGCCACCTCACTGCCGAGAAACAAATCACACTGGCTGCGGGTCAGGCTGACATCGACTTCGGTCAGATTAACCTCGTCGGCGGTGACAGCAATGGCGATAACCTCATCGACATTGCCGATCTGACCCAGTTGCTGGGTGCTTATCGCTCAGTAGATGGCCAACAAAACGGTTATGTGATGGCCGCTGACTTTAATCGTGACGGTGCCATTAACCTGCAGGATTTAACCCTGCTGGGTGCTCACTTTGGTAAACAAGGGCCGCAAAGCTGGTAACACTACCTAAGAGGCTGCTGCGTTGCAGCCTCATTTACTTATTTTTAGGGAGTAAAAGTATGAAATATATAATGTATATTGCCACGTTAATGATGAGCATCAGTGCCTTTGCAGAGCAAGGGCGCATTTACCTACAGACCGCTAATCCACAAATCAAAACCGGCAGTGAGTTTTATGTCGATGTAATGGTAGAGCATTTACCTGACGTATACGGCGTGCAACTAACCCTGAACTATGACGCCAAATCCATCACCTTGGTAGATCAGGACACAAAAACCAAGGGAGTTCAGCTAGAGCACGGTAATTTTCTTAACGCCAAAAGTCTGTATGTATTGCAAAATCAAGCGAATACACAACAAGGAACAATACAGTATATCGTAAGCCAGGTTGCACCGACAAAAAGCGCTGCGGGTAGTGGGCGCCTTGCCCGGCTGTATTTTAGTGCACCTGCGGACGCCACGGATACCGAGCTATCCATTCAGGTTGCTGAGTTTGGTACGCGAAGTGGAGAAAAATACACGTACACCCCTCATGCTGCTTTGAACCTGAGTTTTGATACCCGCTATCAAATCCAGGCCAAACCCGGCATTGCGCTCAAAGCCTGGGGACTGGGATTAGCTGCATGCTTTTTACTGCTAGCATTGGCGTCAACCCTGTTTCGCAGAAGCCGCTTGGAGACTAACGCTCAGCCAACAACTTAAGATGATCTGGTATCGAGTTTCACCTTGATTAAATATCGCAGCCCGCTTTAGGTATAGAGACACGCTACTTTTAGACATATACTCAAAGCGAGGCTAATCCATCAAGCTTTTCAGTTCGTGTCGGCCCGGACGAAGTCATTCTGTCGTTACGCTGACACGTTAGTCCCCCCGAAGCTCATCGGTATTCAGATCATTTGTTAAATCAATACTAAATACTTATTTAACCTGCGCGTTCAGAACATTTCACACGCGCTATTTCATGAATATATTCATCACTAATTTTTACCTTGCTAAAATTGTAATCCTTTCTTTTCATTATAATTATGATCATTTATCCTAGCAGCGTGCATACAAACTAGGCTCTAAAAAGAGACCAAACTATAATGTAAGGAAATAGTACTATGACACTTTTAAATACCCGCTCAAATACAACTCACCCGTCATCATCAATCAAAAAGTTTGCCCGCAATGCTGTCATGCTTGGCTTGCTTGGCCTGCCGTTACTCAGTAACGCGCAAGCACCTGTACAAGTTGGAGACCCATTTGTTGTCAACAATTGGAAGGATCAAACACAATACTTCCATGAGACCGCCGTACTGAAAGACGGCAGTTATGTCGCGATTTGGACAGGCAAAGACCCAATGTTTGGACAGGACCCGGTGTTCGCTCAACGCTTTAATGCAGATGGCACACTGGCTGGCGGAGAAACTTATTTGAGTTACTCTCCAACGCATCGCCACAACTCTGCTGCTATCAGCCCACTCAATGACGGCGGTTATGCTACAGCCTGGGCGCGTTATAAAGACAATTCAACTGATTTAGTTGTCCGCACCTTTGATGCGGACGGCACCCCAAGAATCGACGAATTAGTGATTAAATCTGTCCAGATGGACTTACTTGGCAGTCCGACAGTAACCACACTTAGCAACGGCGAATTTGTTGTGGCCTGGGCCCATGCCAATCCGATCGCAGCCAATAGCGACATCTATGCACAACGCTTTCTTGCCAATGGTACACCTGCCAGTGACGCATTTATTGTCTCCAATACCGTTGAATATGAACAAAAACTTGTGTCGCTAACCGCATTAAGCGATGGCAAATTTATGGCCTCCTGGCATGGTCAAGGAATAGGTGATGACCACGGTGTGTTTATTCGTACATTCGCTGCTGATGGCACACCACTCACTGATGAAACCCTGGTCAATGACAATAGCGACGGCCAGCAACAAACCGCAGCAATCGATACGCTGCCAGATGGTAGCGTTGTCGTGACTTGGGTAAGCTTAACAGCTGACAGCACAGACATTATGGTCAAACGTATGAATGCTGATGGTACTCCGGCTGGACAACAAACTTTGGTAGATCAATCGACAGTTAACCTGTTCACCATCCCTTCTGTAGCTGCTCTGAGCGATGGCCGCTATGTGCTGTCCTGGCAGGGAGAAGACGACGTTGCCAGCCCCTCTTATCTATATACCCGAGCGTATAACGCCAATGACACCGCGACTGGCGACAAAGTGGCAATATTGAGTATGCACTATGCTGGTGTACAAAATCAGGTAACCGCACTATCTGATCAGGACTATATTATCCACTGGTCAGATGAAAATGTATTTACTAGCATGGACGTATTCGGCCAGCACATGACACTAAATGGTGGGCCTGCAACTGCACTGACACTCGAATTACCGCAAACCACAGTCCTTGAGGGGGATACAATTACCCTGCCACTCACTGTATCAGGCAGCGATATTTATGGTATTGATGCGTCAGTCCGTGTCAGTGCGATGTTCGATATGGCCCGCATCACCGGCGGAGAATATGGCGAGTTTTTACCGTCTGATGAACGCCTGTCGGTGCCCATGGGGATCAGTGACAAGCTTTGGGATGGTGCATTGGCTTTAATGGCCCCTGCCACAGCGAAAACAGGTGAAGGCCAGTTTGCCTCTATCCAGTTACTTGCAGAGCAAGCCGGGTCGATCGACCTGATTGTCAACGCTAAAATGACTGACCAAGAGTCTAACTATTTACTGAACAATGAAACCACTTACTCTTTGACTATCAAAGAATCAGTGACCCTAACTGGAAACGTTGCAAGCCTTGGCGTCACAGGTGACTACAGCAATGTTGTGCTTCGCATCAATGGTCAGCTTGTCACCATTAATCCAGATGGTAGTTTCTCGGTACGCTCAGCACTGGGTAACGTAACACTGACACTAGAAGCGCCAGGATATCTGAGTGCCGAGAAGCAACTCAACTTCTCAGCGGGTCAGGAAGATATCGACTTTGGACAGATTGAGCTCGTCGGCGGAGACAGTAACGGTGATAACCTCATTGATATTGCTGACTTGACGCAGCTACTGGGTGCTTATCGTACTAAAAAGTCAGACAACAACGGCTACGTTTCTGATGCTGACTTCAACGGAGACAATGAAATCAACATCCAGGACTTGACCTTAATGGGTGCCAACTTTGGCAAACAAGGGCCGCAAAGCTGGTAATACACTCTGAAAGACCATAGCCAGCTATGGTCTTTCATTCTGATGTAGGACAACAAAATGATAAAGAGCTTGATATTAACCACTTCATTTTTGCTGGGCTTCGCCGCGCACGCGACCGAAGGCAGGGTGTTTCTTGAAACCTCGAGTACACAAATCAAGACAGCCAGCGAATTCTATGTTGATGTGATGGTCAAAGATCTGCCAGAGGTGTATGGCGTGCAGCTATCGGTCACTTATGATCCTAAGACATTAACGCTCATTGACCAGGATCCTAAAGCCACTGGAGCACAGCTTGAACACGGGAATTTCCTCGATAAGAAGCGCCTGTACACTTTGCGCAACCAGGCAACCGCCGAGGCTAATGCAGTTCAATATATCGTCAGTCAGGTGGCTCCCGCTGAAAGTGCTTCAGGAGACGGGCGGTTGGCACGGCTTTACTTTTCAGCCCCAACAAACGCGACCAATACCGACATTTCTATCAAGCGCGTCGAATTCGGTACTCGACATGGTGAGAAACACATTTATCAAACAAACACGCCTCTCAACCTGAGTTTCGATGCACAATTTAGCCAACAAGAAAAACCCACTCCAGAGATGCCAGATTGGCTAGCGGTGCTATCGGCATTACTACCTGTCAGCATCATTGCCATGCTTTTCTGGCGCAAGATGAAATCGCGAGGAAGATCTGAGCAGAGCGCGTGAACAACACCGCTGAAAATGCGTTAAGTACTCATCTGTGCTTGTACTGCGTCGGACAGTACCCTCTCGATACTGAGGCCGGTCGCAGCTTACTGTGCTTGGTTACTCGTGCACTGACACGCTGACGCCATAACCGAAAACTGGCAGGTTTTAGGTTATGGCGCATCAATCGGATAAGTGCTGATTCACTTAACCCAAATTGATGTTCAATTGCTTCAAACGGCGTTCTGTCCTCCCAGGCCATTTCAATGACTCGAGATAGGTCGTGGCTGCTTAGTTGCATTATTTTTCCTACAGTATTTTCTCTTGTTATATCGCATGACTAATACGCACCACAAAGCCCCCTGGTTTAATTAAACCCGCTTTTTGCAACGGCCTGGATTAAGATTCTTTTTATTTTGCATCACCGCCAAAAGGTGTAAGCACTCACACTCAATCGAGTTACTATTGCCAAAGTGACCGGGGGCTGGATCTTTAAAATGGCTCATTTCACCTTGCGTAAAGACCGCGCTAAAGCACGACTTTACAAGATTGCCGCGAAGCTTTGCTTCGGTCTTGAATAAGCGACGAGTGGACACACGTCCGTGTGGAGGGCTTCCGGCTCGACGTCCATGTCTCGCGTTCGCAAAAAAAGAGATACTTAATCTCTTTTTTTGCTCACCCAAACATCTTCGTGGAGGGTGCCTTGATAGCTGACTTTGGTCGGGTCGAAGTGGATTTTTTCGGTCGATTTTTTCTGGCTTTGGTAGTCTTTCGTCAAATTCATGATGGTAGGCGTGAGCTGCACAATGGCGTAGATGTTCACCAGTGTCATCAAACCCAATGCCATGTCTGCAAGGCTCCAGACTTGCTGTAAAGTGGCACTGGCGCCCCACAACACCATCGCCAAATATACGGCGGTGTAACCCAGCCGCCCGGCTTTATTATCGAGTTTGAATAAGTGTAAATTGCTCTCCGCGTAGGCGTAATTGGCCACGACAGAGGTAAAAGCGAATAAGGTAATGGCGGCAGCAATCAGGTAATCACCTATTTCACCAAAGTGTGCCTGCATTGCGTTTTGGGTCAGACTGATACCTGCCATTTCTCCACTGACGGATACACCAGACAATAACACCACCACAGCGGTACAGCTACATAACACCAGGGTATCAATAAAGACCCCCAACATTTGCACATAGCCTTGCGCAACTGGGTGATTGGGCACAGGCGTTGCCCCAGCTGCGGCATGAGGCACACTACCAGCTCCCGCTTCGTTGGAATACAGCCCTCGCTGAATACCATTTTTAATCGCAGCGCCCAAAGCGCCAGCCCCCGCTTCGGTCAGACCAAATGCCGACTGGAAAATATCCAGCAACATGGCAGGCACCTGAGCAATATTGATGAGTAAAATGAGTAAAGCCGTTGCAACAAACGCCAGGCCCATAAAGGGCACAATCAACTCAGCGAAACGGGCAATGCTGCGCAGGCCGCCATAGACAATCGAGCCAGCCAGTACTGCAATCACCAACCCAGTGTATAAAGGATTAATAGAAAATGTGTTATTGAGCGCTTCAGCAATGGTATTGGCTTGCATGGCGCTAAAACTAAAGCCATAACCCAGGAATAAACACAGGGCAAACACCACTGCCAGCTTAGGTTTTCCAAGCCCGGCCCGAATATAATAGGCAGGACCACCACGAAACTCTCGATGCTCATCGCGGACTTTATAAAGCTGGCCCAGCACACTCTCCGCAAATCCGGTCGCCATGCCAAGCAGGGCTATCACCCACATCCAGAATACCGCGCCGCTGCCACCCAGAGAAATGGCCATCGCAACCCCGGCCAGATTACCCGTGCCGACCCGGGCAGACAGGCCGGTACACAAGGCAGCAAAGGAACTGATCCCAGAGCTGTCACCACTCATGCTGCCCTTCATCACACTGAACATATGGCCAAAGTGGCGAAACTGGACCCACTTCAATCTCCAGGTAAACCAACATCCGGCGATCAGTAACAGATAAATGAGTATCTGGCCCTGCCCCCACAGAAGATTATTAATTGGGTCAACGATAAATGCCATCATACTCACCTGCCTGTTGTTATTGTTTTGTAGTACTTATTTGTTCTAACGCCGGGATAAATGCACACCGGCCAGCATGCAACGTACCGAGCCTCCGGCCAGTTCAATGGCAGACACGTCCAGCGGTAATAACGTAACACATGATTCGAGCACCGCAATTTGCTCGGCTGTCAGCGCATCATATGCGGTTTGTGACAGCGCCAGTATGCGCCCGCTGTTTCCGTGTAGCTCAAGCGCATTGCCACAAAACGCATTGATCTGAGCCTCACTCAACTCTATCAGCTTTTTGCCGGCAAGCTGCAACCTTTGTTTAATTTCTGCACGCCGGCCTGGTTCGACTATCATCTCAAAGCCGCCCAGTGCGTAGTCACTCCCCACGCACAACAACACGTTAGTATGATAAACAGGCACTCCCTCTTCACTGAGCGCATCAAACACCATAGGTTCAAAGTTGAAATGACTGCAAAAGCGTTCCAGCACATGCGAATCGGTGCGTTTTGAGCGCGCGGTGTAAGCAACCCGCTCAATGTGATCCAGCACCATCGCACCAGTGCCTTCCAGAAACAAATCGTCATATTCCAGGCCAGAATAATCAATGACATCCTGCACCCGGTATTCACGCTTTAATAGCTCTATGATATCAGCGCGCCGCTCGCGACGACGGTTTTTGGCATACATGGGATAAATGGCGATTTGCCCACCCGCATGGGTTGAAAACCAGTTATTGGGAAACACTGAATCAGGCGTATCAGTACCCAAATCTTCAAACAAGTGCACCCGCACACCCGCTTGTTCGAGCTGTTCAGCCACCCGAGATACCTGCTCGTAAGCCAGCTGGCTGATACTACCGTCAAACTGCTGAGCCTGAGATTGAAAACTGTTGTCGGCCCGGGTTTCTTCATTGGGCGAAAAGCAATGTGGCCGGATCATCACAACGGCATTGGGGGCTTGTGGGAACATAACTAAATACCTCTAATACTGATACTAAAAATGTACGCCGCTTTTATCTTCCAAAAAAGCAGGCCAATGGCTTAAACACACCAGCAAAACAAACCAGGTGCATCAGCTAGACGTATGAACAACGGAATACTTTTTCACCAGTTAACGTCCATAAAGAAAACAGCCGCAAAAACTATAGCAGTGATTTACTCCCTTACCCAAAGCACATACACTAGGCGCTGGCTTTACGAATTCAGGAAGTAGTTATGATCACGGTAGGTATCGACTTAGGCACCACCAATAGTGCTGTCAGCTATTGGGATGGTGAAAAAAGTGTATTAATTCCCAACTCTCTGGGTGATTACCTGACCCCATCGGTGGTCGGGGTGGACAATAGCGGCGAGATATTAGTGGGTAAAGCGGCCAAAGAGCGGCTGATCTCACACCCACTAAAAACCACGGCATTATTCAAACGCTATATGGGCACACAACGCACAGTAACGCTTGGAAAGCAGCATTATACCGCCGCTGAGTTATCATCACTGGTGCTCAAATCACTCAAAGCCGATGCCGAAGCCCAACTATCGCAACCTGTTACACAAGCAGTGATCAGTGTGCCAGCGTACTTCAATGACTATCAGCGTAAAGCCACTAAGCTGGCCGCAGAGCTGGCCGGGCTGGAAGTACTGAGACTGATCAATGAACCCACAGCCGCGGCACTGGCATACGGTTTACAATCACAAGAAGATGACACCCATTATCTGATCCTGGATTTAGGTGGCGGTACCTTCGATGTCACCATTCTCGAATACTTCGATCGCGTCATGGAAGTCAAGGCGTCGGCTGGTGACAATCATCTGGGCGGCGAAGACTTTACCGGTTTACTGATCTCGGACTTTTTGCGTCAGCATCAGTTAGAGCCGCAACAACTGAATGAACACCAACAACAAAACCTGACCCGACTTATCGACGAGTGTAAGTGCGGTTTAAGTGGCGAAAAGCAAACCCAGTTTGACATAGAACTGTCTAACCAGACCTTGCGCTATGAATTAACCGAAGAAAAAATGCGCGAGATCTGCCAGCCTCTACTCAATCGCTTGCTGACTCCTATTGAACGCGCGTTTAACGATGCCGGACTGTCTCCCTCAGACATAGATCATATTGTCATGGTAGGCGGTGCATCGCGTATGAATATCTATAAACAATGTCTGATCAAAGCACTAAAATGCTTCCCCACAACTCAACTCGACCCGGATCTGGTAGTCGCCCTCGGTGCTGGTATACAAGCCGGTCTGGTTGATAAAGATGAAGCACTGGATGATGTGGTACTGACCGACGTATCCGCCTTTAGCCTGGGCACGGGTACCCACAATGAGCACGATCATGATGGCAAAGTGGGTAACTACTTTACTCCCATTATTGAACGCAATACGGTATTACCATGCAGCAAAGAAAATACATTTTTCCCTGTCCATAAATCCCAGGAACACCTGTTGATCACAGTCTATCAGGGGGAAAGCCGGTATGTTAAAAACAACATCAAACTCGGCGAAATTGATGTGCCGCTGCCCAAGGCAGATAACATCGAGGACAAACTAGTCCGGGTACGCTTTACGTACGATGTAAGCGGCCTGCTGGAAGTAGATATTACCGTAGAGCAAACTCAGCAAACCATTAGCCAGACCTTTGAACAATCTTCCTCTGTGTTGTCGGACAAAGAAAAAGCCCAGCTGAAAGAAAAAATGCAAAAGCTCAAAGTCCATCCGCGAGATCAGCAGCGTAACCGCCTGCTAATGGCTAAACTGGAACGTATCTATGAACAAAGCCGCGCTCAGTACCGTGAACAAATTGCTGAGCTGATCGCATTCTGGGAAGCCGCGTTAAGCGCTCAGGATAACCAACGCATTGATCAGGCTTATGAGGAAATTACTCAGTTTTTAAAAGAGTTAGGTGAATAAAGTGACAGAAAACCCCTGGGAAATACTGGGTGTCGACCCCAGTGCAGACAAAAAAGCCATAAAACGCGCCTATACAAGTAAGCTCAAGCTGTGTAAACCCGATGAAGATCCGGAAGGGTTTCAGCGGCTGCGTGCCGCCTATGACGCAGCACTGGTACATCTGGAAGCACAGCCTCAGCAGCGAGTGAAATTAAGCGCAACAGATGAACATCCATCAGCACATGCAGAACCCGAAACCGTCACGCCGGAGATTTTACCAGACACAACCCCGGCGGCTCAGTTTGAGCCACCCCAGGCACAATCCAGCTCGCCGCCTCAGCTCGATTCAGAGATGCAGGAGTTTGACACTGAGTTAACAGAGTTGCTGGACAATTCGTATCGCCGCAATCAACAAGGGGCCTGGCAGTTGCTCATTGAGCACCCAGCCTGTGTCAATGTACAAAGCCGCCGGGCCGCGTCGCACCGAATATTCCACAGCGTGCTGAACTATCAAAAGTCAGAACGCGCAGAAGTCACCCCGCTGGACATAGAAGTATTGGTATTTCTGAGCCTGCATTTTGACTGGGCGGAAGATCAGGAACTGGAGCAACAGGTGGGTCATCCCGACTTTTACAATATGACCCATAAAGAGATGCCAGAACCAGAGATCCGCATTGAACCGGTGGGTGATACCAGCAACATTGCCAACCTGTTTATTGGCCTGACCATACTCTGTGCCCTTGGCCTGATCATGATTTCTATCTAAGCGTCTGGTACCTCTGCGGTCTGTTTAACTGACTGAGGTAACAGGCCGTGACTATGTTTGCGCCACCAGGTGGCCAACACAGAGCCACTGACATTGTGCCAGATCGAAAACAAAGTACCCGCCAGTGCACTGGCGGGGGCAAAAAACTTCATCGCCAGCGCAACTGCCAGTCCGGAGTTTTGTAGCCCCACTTCCAGTGCAATCGTACGACAGCTCGTTTCAGGTAAACCCAGCTGCTTCGCCACCAGATATCCGAGCGACAAACCCGTCGTATTATGCAACACCACCGCCAGCGCGACTATCGGCCCTATGGTTGGTAAGGTTGCCGCATTTAATGCCACCACAATCGCGATGATCAACACAATTGCAGCCACGGAGAATAGCGGTAAAAGCGGTGCAAGCCGCTGAATAGATGTGCTAAAAAAATAATTGAGGAGCACACCTGTCAGCACAGGGAACAACACAATTTTGAGTAAGTTCAGCATCATACCTGCCAGTGGAATATCAACCACCTGACCTGCCAGTAACTCAACCAACAATGGAGTCAACACCACACCCACAAGGGTGCTCATGGCCGTCATCGAAATAGACAGGGCCACATCACCTTTGGCCAGAAAACACATCACATTGCTGGCTGTCCCGCCTGCGACACAGCCAACCAGTACCATGCCTAAAGTCAGATCGGCATCAAACTGAAACAACATCGCGATCAGTAACGCCACCAGTGGCATTACGCTAAACTGCAACACCAGACCTATCAGCACCGCTTTAGGCTGACTCAGTACATGACGAAAGTCTGCCGGTGTCAGGGTTAATCCCATCGTCAGCATAATAAACGCAAGTAATGGAATGATGGTGGCTTTTAAAGCGACAAAAGGTTCAGGTGTATAAAATGCAAAGACACTGAGCAAAATCGCCCAGAGTGGAAACAGTTGGATGATAAAACGCAGCATATAAGGCGCTCAGTATGGCAATCAAGATGACTCAGTTATACCGTAATTAATCGGGAAAACAAATCCTGCCTCTGTGGCTCGTTTTTTATCACCTATATGATAAGGTTAGGCCCTGTATCGTGGATTTATGCGAAGGACTGACATGGCCGAGTACCGCTTTTTATCTTATCGTTTTGATTGCCAGACTCATACACTAAAACGAGGAAAACAACTTCTGGAGCTGCGCCCCAAAGCTGCCAAAGTGCTAAGTTATTTGCTGCAACATGCCAATACCGTGGTCTCCAAACAGGAGATAATCGAAGCCGTGTGGGGCCATCCTCATGTGCAGGAGCATCGCCTGTTTCAACTGATCAGTGAACTTAGAAAGCTGGCCCCCGAACAAGACCTGATCCGCACCTACCCTAATCAGGGCTACAGTTGGCAGGTAAAAACCAAAGTGGTTTTGCCGCCCTCGCGTCAGCGGATCGCCCTGGCAGCATCATTGCTCCTGTCTGTTGGCGTCGCCAGCGGCGCTTATCTGAACAATCAGCCTGCATCCTCCAGCACACCGGCGCTGCTGCCAGCTTTGTCGGCATACCACAAAGCCATTGTGGCCTTTGAGCACCAGAAGTACCCGCAGGCGCAGCAGTGGCTGACTTTCAGTTTACAAGAAAACCCTGAGTCAATTGAGGCGCAATTGCTGCTGGCCGAAACCTTATTACAAATGAATGAAACAGCGCAGGCACAGCACTATGCCAGTCAGGTGGTTCAGCACACGGCAGTGAATAGCTATTATTTTTCACAAGCGTCAGATCTGCTCAGCCGGCTCTCAGTCAGTCAGGCGCGCTTCTCCGAGGCGCTAAACTTCGCCATTCAGGGACAGCAAGCCATAGATCAGCAAGCAATTTGCAGCGCGGTGGTCATGCGACAGCGCATCGCCGATTTGATCGTCGCGCAACCGGAATCGTTACAGTCTGCAACACTGCACAGTGCCACAGCACAACTCGCTCACGGATCAGCCCCCACCAACACAGCGCAAAATATCGACTCACAGCAGTCCGAGCTGTGCAAGCAGCTCACCCAACCCGGGCCAACTTCGATGCGACTTTGTACACCGTCCAATGGCGCTCACATAGGTCGAGAGAGACTTGCTTAACCAGTTGATTTGATTACTTTGATAGAAATTTATAGGTCATTTTAAGGCGAATTTAAAAGCCATTGTCAGCCAGCTTAGTTATAACCAGGGCATCTTTTTTGTCAGCTGGATATTTACTATGACCTTGTCTACTTCTGTTTCAACGTTTCTGCTTGGCACAGCATTACTGAGTGCCTCTCCTTTGGCCGCAGAGCCAAACACCCCAACGACTGCCAAAGCAGGCTCCCCACAACAACAAGCCAAAAATAAATTGCGCGCGCTGGTCGGGACAAACATCGATTTTGACCTGCACCCCTATTCAGATGACTTCTTTCGCCTGACACTCGGTAACGAACACCTGCTGTTGTCAAAAGATGGTAATTACCTGTTCAGTGGTCGTGTAATTGATGTGCGCAATCGGGTTGATCACATCGCTAAGATACAGCAAATTGCCAATCAACAAAAAATGGCTGATATACCTTATGAGCAATTATTAACCTACCCGGCACAG
This sequence comes from Pseudoalteromonas ardens, assembly GCF_030125445.1. NCBI lineage: Bacteria > Pseudomonadati > Pseudomonadota > Gammaproteobacteria > Alteromonadales > Pseudoalteromonadaceae > Pseudoalteromonas > Pseudoalteromonas ardens. Next base: position 148,643 of record NZ_JASJUV010000007.1, on the reverse strand, counting down.
GATGAAAAATACCGCATCACAGTGTTCACCGACATCGACTGCCCGTACTGCCGTAAATTTCACAAGGAACTGCCCGCGCTTAATCAACAGGGCGTCACAGTCCATTATGTGATGATACCCAGAGGTCGAGCAGGCAGCCCTGCCTATCAAAAAACGGCGGCAACGCTCTGCGCTGAGCGACCAAACCAGGCTATGGATGCCGCAATGCGCAGCACGCCCGCGCCTTTAGAAAACACAGAGTGCGAACACTCACTGGATACTCAGGTTTCACTGGCACAACAGTTTGGGTTTCAGTCAACACCCACTATCCTGCTGCCCAATGGGGAAGCTGTCCCGGGTTACTTACCAGCCAGAGATCTGGTGGCGCGGCTGGCGCAGCGCTAGCCCCGGTTCTGCCACTCTGAAAGGCGGTGTAATTGGCATTCCGACACAAACGGGTTATTATTCAATCATTCATAATGGCCCTTGCCAGATCCAAATGGCGCGAGAAATACGGGTAGTACGATCGGAAGTTCGATGTTAATGATGCGCTTACAGAGCCTGCTCAGGCCAGGATACCAAGGCTTAATTCGCTACACCCTGCTGACGTTGCTATTGTGCTCCTCAGTGGCTCAGGCGTTTTCCATCACAGAAGCAAAGCGCCAGCTAGACGACGCGCAAGACCTCAGAAGCAGCTCGCCTCACTCTGCGATCAAGTTGCTGGCCCAACTCGCAGATGAGCCGGATCTGAAGTCGTATCCGGAAGAGTATTATGAAACGTTAATGGCGCTGGCTCATACCCTGATCAGTCAGGGCGACTACGATAAAGCGCAACAGCGCAGTGAGCAACTACAGCACTTTGCCATCGCGCAAAGCAACCCCTACCACCATGCCTATTCCTTTTTGTTATTGGGATTTATCGCGGACAACCAAAGCCGCTTTGATCAGGCGCAGGCCTATTACAACGATGCACTCGACACCGCGATTGATGCCAATGATAACGAAATGATTGCACAATCCTATGAACGCATTTCTGCGGTACTGCGGCGCCAGGACAAATACATCGAAGCCCTGAAGGTGGCTCAGAAATCCATCAATGTACTCAGCATTCTGGGAGAAACAGAAGTCTACGCCAGAGCGCTGGTTAACCTGGGGATTATTCAGACCGCACTGGGGGATCATGAGAGTGCGCTGGAAACCTTCACCCGCTCTTTTGAGCTCAGCCGGGAGCTGAGTTTTGACAAAGGTATCGCCGACTCCATTTATGAATCTGGCGTGGTGTATCAGCGCATGGAAAACTACCCTGCCGCGCTGAAACACTTTAAGATGGCACATGAACTCGATGAAAAGTCGGGTAACCTGATGGACATAGGCAACAGTGCTATGCGCAGCGGGTTTATGGCACTCGAGACCGGCGACCTGAAAGAAGCAGAATACTTCGCAACCAAGTCACAAAAGCTCTATACACAGATTGACTCAAAAAGTGGCCTGACTCGCAGTTACAACCTGCAAGCCCGGATAGCACTCAAATCGGAGCAAACAGCACTGGCAACAGAGTATGTGGAACAATCGCTAGAAATAGCCAATAACTATAACCTGACAGGCTATTTAGTTGCTTCTCAGCTGACTCAGGCACACATTGCTGCGGCCTCACAAGACCACGAAACAACGCTTGAACGGGCGCATCAAGCCCTCGCCACTGCAACACTGATTAATGACAAAGACGGTCAAATCAAATCCTATCAACTGCTGGCAAATACTTACCAGGCGATTAAAGATCCGCAAAATGCCCTCGACGCGCACCTGAAATTTACCCAGCTCAGAGATGATCTGGGCAACAGTCAGCACAATCTGACACTGGCCGCTTTGCAAAGCCGGGTTGAGTTTATTCGCAAACAACAAGAAATCGAAACTCTCAATCTCGACCGGGCATTGAAGGACACTCAACTCAGAGAACGTGAATGGCAACTCAAGGCATGGTGGTTCGGCACAGCCGGGGTGTTTATGCTGGTGCTCGCGATTGGTTATCGGCAAGTCAAAAAACGCAAACTGGCTGCCGAGCGCGCGGCTCTGCTGCAAGAAGTGGTCGACAAGAAAAATGCGATGCTGGCAGATGTCTCTCATGAGATCCGCACCCCACTCACGGCACTGCAGCTGCAGGTTGAAGCGTTACAGTTTAATATCGCCCAGGATGTCGATGCCTCCTACAACACGATCAATCGTAAATTGTCAGATATTAACCGCCTTATCTCAGACATTCACCAGCTGGCCATGGCCGATTCACAGAGTCTGTATCTCAACCTGGTGCAATGTAACCTCACCGAAGTCATGACACTCTGGGAGCAGGAGTTTGCTCAGTTCTCGCACGGAAAAGGCTTTGACTGGGAAGCCAACATTCAGCTAACAGGCGCAGTGACTGTGAGTTGGGACATGGATCGCATTAAGCAGGTACTCACAAACTTAATCGCCAACAGCACCTTGTATACCGACAAACCGGGTAAACAGCGGCTCAAGGTCTGGCAACAGCATAAAAAAATACACATTACCCTGGAAGACACTGCACCGGGCGTGATTGATGAACACCTGAGCGAGATATTCGAGCGATTGTTCCGGGTAGAAAAGTCCAGGAGTCGGCGTACCGGCGGCTCGGGTCTGGGCCTGGCCATCTGTAAAAGCCTGATAGAAGCGCATCATGGTAAAATAATGGCCCAGCATAGTGAGCTGGGCGGATTGAAAATCGTGATAGTGCTTCCGATAGAGGTTAACTAAGGCGCTTGCTCCCGTTCCTGACTGCCATAATCGCGCATCACCCCGGCGACACGGATACGGTAGTGCTGAAACATCTGCCGTCTACCCTGTTGCTGCGCCGCTCTGTGCTCTTCTTGCATCCGCCACTGCTGTACAGCAGCTTCATCCCGCCAGAATGACAGTGAGAGCAACCGCTCAGGGTCATTCAGGCTTTGATACCGCTCAATTGATATAAACCCGTCGATGTTTTGCAGTCTGGGCTTAAGATCTGCCGCGATATCCAGGTAGGTCTGTCGCATGGTCCGGTGAGGCGTCACCTCAAAGATAACGGCGATCACAATGCCTTCACTCCCTGCAGATAAGTTTGTTCTATACAGGATAAGAAGCTGCGCTTTTCCTGCAAAATAAAGCCCGCTTCTAAGGCAAAGAGAAAATTGGCCCGCCCTTGTTGATCTGCTTTCAGGCGCACGCGGTACGCCTCATATTCAGCCAGACTGGTAAAGCTGATCAGGCCATAAGCGACAAAATTAGTGCCCTCATGGGGCGCAAAATAGCCAATCAGTTCACCACCACACCTTGGGATGATCTCACCCCAATTTCGGGCATATTGCTCGAACAAGTCCAGCTTACCCGGGTCAATCCGATACTCAATAAAACACGTGATCATAATGCATTGTCTCCGCTTGCGTTTTTCGGCACTATATCGACCACTCAATATCCATGCTTCGGCCCATATCGAACTATCTAATGCACGATCCCGACATCACAGTAATTGCCAGCTTGATTGGTGAACCTACCAGGGCACGTATGCTCCTCGCCTTAATGTCGGGTAAAGCCCTGACAGCAACAGAGTTGGCACTTGAAGCAGACATCACTGCTCAGACGGCAAGCAGCCACCTGTCAAAATTGCTGGACAGTTCACTCATTACGGTCAGAAAACAAGGCAGACACAAATACTTTCAACTTAAAAGTCAGGCTGTTGCGGAATTAATTGAGCAGCTACTCACACTCAGTAGCAGCACGACACTGAAAACCAACACCGGGCCAAACGATCCTTACCTTCGACAAGCACGGGTGTGTTATGACCATATTGCCGGTGAACTGGGCGTTCAGCTCTATGATGCGCTGGTCGCGGCGAACTACCTAGAAGATAAACAAGCACAGACTTTGCTGACTCCCCGAGGCACTGCTTTTTTTGAGCAGCTGGGCGTCTGTTTTAGCACCTTTAGAGAGAAAAAGCGCCCGATCTGTAAATCATGTTTGGATTGGAGTGAAAGACGCAATCACCTGGCTGGTAGTCTGGGAAACTGGATCCTGAATGATGCACTTGAACGAGGCTGGCTGCAAAGAGTACCCGATTCACGAGCACTCATTTTCAGTGGTGAAGCGCACAGGAGGCGCTTTGCTAAATCCTATGGTTTAAAGCTCACAGACAATACTGAGAAATAATTTTATAGACCTGATTAATGTTGTCACCGGCTTTAAATTCTTTGGTCAGCGGCTCAGGCTCAGAACCTATCCAGATTTTTAGTTCAGCATCCAAATCAAAATGACCAGCCGACTCCTTACTGAACTTAGTGATTTTGCCGTAAGGAATGCTGAGCATTTCCACTTTAGAGCCGGTGACACCTTGCTTATCTACCAGGATAAGTCGTTTGTTAGTAAACACAAACATATCCCGAATGACTTTATAAGCCTGCTCAACGCTTTCCCCGTCAATCAGGGTATCGTTTAACAGCTTGTCCAGCTCATCGCTGTCTACTTCACTGGCGTTACCCAATAATCCACTTAATAGTCCCATCTGATTGCTCCTTTTATTTAATCAGCCACAAGCTTAGTAACATAACACCTGTTTGTCGAAAGCCTTATCTTATTGCTCGCCTACGCTGCCATAAGATAAGGCTCTCGGCCTTGATGCTTGTCTTTTCGACGATAGCTGCCTTTGCCTTTTTTACTTTTTTCAACTTTGCATTTGAACAAAGGGCTGGTCACTAATGCTTTCAAGGCATTGTCTTTAATGTCGCCACGCTGATGGTCGTGGGACTGGCTGCGTTTGCTTGCCATACTTTATGTGCTCCTGATTATGAGATGAAATATTAGCCAGTTGTGGCCGCGCTGATTATTGATGTATTCAGGCCGCTATGCAAGTATATTTTGATGGCAACGCGTAAAAAATTTTGCTTCCTTTGCGCTGCAAATCAAGATTGTAACTCTCTATGAGCTATACTTTTTTCTTCAAAGTTGACTGACTCTGTTAAACCCTATGCGTAGCATTAAAACCTCAAACGGCCTCACCCTGAGTTACCAGGACTGTGGTAACCGACATGCACCAGCCATTATCCTGATCATGGGACTGGGTGCACAAATGACCGTATGGCCCGATGAGCTGTATTTTGGTCTGGTCGACAGAGGATTTAGGGTGATCCGCTTCGATAATCGCGATACCGGATTATCGAGTCACCTGGACGAACAAGGCACTCCCAATCTATTCAAAACCTGGTTACGTCGTAAAGTACCCTTTGGCAAACAAGCGCCCTACTCACTGGAAGATATGGCCGATGATGTACTGGCGCTGATGAAGGCCTTAAAAATAAAGAAAGCGCATCTGGTCGGCGCATCTATGGGCGGCATGATTGCACAGATCCTGGCGGCCAAACAACGCAAAAAGGTACTCAGCCTGACTTCGATTATGTCTAGCGCTAACAACCAGTTAATCTCAGGGAAAAGCCTGGGGATATTATTGAAACTGGCTCGACTAACACCGCGTAATAACAGCCCTCAGGCCGCGATTTCCTATAATGTCAGACTTAACCAACTGATTGGGAGTCCGGCCTACCCGCGAGACGAACAAACTCTGCGTGAACAGGCGACCATGCACATCAGCCGAGCCCATAACCCGGCCGGCTTTAAACGCCAGCTTGCTGCCATCACCGCCAGCGGTGACAGGCGCCATTTACTCACCCGGATTAAAGCACCCACTTTGGTGATCCACGGCACTCATGATCCCATTTTCCCGCTGACAGCCGGCCAGCAAACCGCCGCCGAGATCCGTAAGGCAAGACTCAAAATAGTAGAAGGCCTGGGCCATGACTTTCCGCCTATGCTGATGGGTAAAATGGCTAAGTGGATTGCCAAACACGTGAAAAAAGCCGAACTCAAACGACTTAAAAAGAAGCGAAAGAAAAAAGCAACGACTGAGCAAGTCGGGCAACCATCAACACAAACAAATAAGCCCGACCCGTCCAATTAAGCCCGGCGTGAAATATTCGCTTTTCTTATATGCCACTTTCCCGGTATGCTTACAACACATCAGACCAGTTCAGATCATCAACATGAAAACACGCATTACCGACTTACTCGGCATAGAAAAACCCATTGTTTTACCCGGCATGAGCTGGATCTCGGTTCCTGAACTTGTGGCGGCTGTGTGTAACGCCGGTGGACTGGGGATTTTGGCCACCGGACCACTGACACAAGAACAAACACGCCAGGCCATCGCCAAAATTCGTACCCTGACCGACAAACCCTTTGGCGTCGGGATCACCTTGCTGATGCCCGGCGCAAAAGAAAATGCCAAGGTGGCTTTGGCTGAGCAGGTGCCGGTGATTAATTTTTCACTGGGTAAAGGCGACTGGATAGTAGAAGGCGTAAAACGCTACGGCGGTAAAACCATTGCCACAGTGGTCACCGAAAAACACGCACTGGCTGCACAAAAAAGTGGCGCCGATGCCTTGCTGGTCACCGGTCATGAAGCCGCTGCTCATGGCGGTGAAGTCACGTCGTTGTGCTTAGTGCCTAACATTGCTGAACTCGTCGATATCCCTGTGATAGCAGCTGGCGGGTTTTCCGATGGCAAAGGCTTACTGGCTGCACTGGCATTAGGCGCTGATGCCGTAGCCATGGGTTCTCGCCTGGCTACCAGCACGCAAAGCCCGGTCCATCAGACCGTCAAACAAGCGGTGGTCGACAAAAAAGTGGCGGACACCATTTACTCTAAAAACTTCGACGGCCTGTATGCGCGGGTAATGAAAACCCCGATGGCAGAAAAAGTCACCCGCCGTCCAATGAACCCTGTATTGGCCGTCTTTAAATCCTTCAAAGCGTCAAAATTGGTCGATATGCCGCTGTGGAAGTTACTACTGGGACTCCTGGCCCAGTTTGACAAAATCCGCATGCTGACTCTGTTTGGTGCCGCCACCGAAAAACTGGAGGCCGCCACCGTAGCAGGCGACCTGGAAAACGGCGTGCAGTTTATTGGCCAGTCTCAGGGGATGATCCGTGATATCGAACCTGTTGAAGTACTGATGGAACGCATTATGGTTGAAGCAGAAGCCGAACATACCCGGATCAACAAACTCATGATGCAATGACCTTAAGCTCATATTCGCTCACGCTAAACAGCGATGCATGTTAGCCAAGCGATGGGGTGCTCTTACAAGGGGTCTGTGTAATAATTAACTGTAATTAAAACACTTAATCTTATCCAGACACCCAGATGCAACAGGTAATCGACATCCAGTGGTGGCAGCTGGGCTTATTCAGCCTGACCTTGCTACTTCCCTTTACCATCAACGCGCTGTACCAACTCAAGATTGGCCAGGAAGCAGTTGTCGGACTGATCCGCATGGTCTTGCAGTTATTACTGGTCGGCCTGTATCTGGAGTATCTGTTTACCCTCAACAACTTGTGGGTAAACCTGGCCTGGTTGCTGGTGATGCTGCTGATCGGCAGCAGCGCAATTATCAGCAAAGCCCGGCTCCCCAGACGGCCGTTATTTCTGGCCGTCTTTACGGGTTTATGTGCAGGGCTGTTGCCTTTACTGAGCTTCATTACGGTAGTGGTTGTCCAGCCAACCCCGTATTACCATGCTCAGTACCTGATCCCGCTGGCAGGCATGTTGCTGGGCAACAGCCTCAATGCCAATATCGTTTGCCTGCAACACTTCTTCGATGCCTTTAAAACCCGCTGGTCGGAGTATGAAGCCGCGCTCTCACTGGGCGCTCCGGTGCGCGCAGCCACCCTGCCCTTTGTACAAAACGCCTTGCAAAAAGCACTGGCGCCCATCCTGGCCACTATGGCTACTACCGGACTGGTTTCACTACCCGGCATGATGACGGGCCAGATCCTTGGCGGCGCCAGCCCCATGGTCGCTATCAAATATCAGGTGATGATCATGATAGCCGTCTGGGTCATGATGAGTGTGTCTATCACGATGTGTTTATTTATTGCGGTACGCAATGTGATCAGTCCACACGGCAGACTACATTCTGAATGCCTGGGACTGAAAGCAAACAAACATAGAACATCATTAGACCCATAAACGATAAACCCGCCTTCAGTGGGCCTGTCACCTCGGTTTCTGCGAAGCGCCTTGAGCTTTGGATTGGTTTCTGGAACAATTTCACACTTCTATATCCACGCAATTTATTTTGAGCCTTGCAGATTTAGGTGTCTATTTAACGCTGCGCACTTAGCACTAACAAAAACAGGCTCAATGTATCCAAAATTCATTCAAAGGAATAATTATGAATCTTTTAAAAAAAATATCTGTCTCACTCATTTTCCTGGTCAGCCTTCCTGCTTTTGCTGATTCTTTTTGTACAGGCAAGGTTACAAAACTAGGTGTTGGCCGTCATGGGGTTGTTTATGTATCTGGTCCCGGCGGTTTGCCGGTCGTTTACTTGTGTAATCTTCAGGGTAAGAGCAATGGTATCGAGACTGAAAGTTGTAAAGCAATGTATAGCTCACTGCTGGCCGCGAAGGCGCAAAACAAAACAGTAAGCATTACATTTAACCCTAGTATTGGGTCTTGTTCAGAGCTAGGCTCGTGGAGATATGCGCAAAATGTCAATTGGGTGATTTCTGAATAACATAACCTGAGACTCTGCGCCAATGGCTTAATGATTGCCATTGGCGCTTCCTACCTTCATGTAGCGTAGCGTTTATATTAAATAACTATCTGGACCTGTAGCACCAGAAAGCAGCAATAAGCCAGTTTAGCGCTCTCTTTTCCGTAGATGGAACCAATAAACCATTTTGTTACGCCCCCTGACTCTTGGCGTGGTTATTCCCAAAACTACAATCGTGCTCTGAGCGCTTATAAACATTTTTCATCCAAACTTTCCTGTTCTTTGCTGTTTTGACCTGCTCAGGTAGAGCGTAAATCAGCAACAAGTAGTCCCCCGTTTCAATATCTTTGTCATTAAACGAGGGAGAGTTGGCATCTGAAACCATAACGGGTTGAATCACAGCAGTCTTGCTATTTCCGCGTAACTTCAACCTCTCTACGGTGCCCAAGCCTGATGCCGAGTGGAAGTGGCCGTTCAAATGAACCAGTTTATGCTCAGGATGCGCAGCCAATGCCTTATCAATTGACTCAGCCATGGTGTCATCACGTACCACCTGAGCATGGTAAGAATTCAAATTGGGCTTAACCCGCTTTGGGTCGTTGTCACTGCTTATGGATTTGAGCTTTTTATTCATTAACCCAGTGAATTTTTCAAAATAGGCGCCTTCCTCGGGCATATAAAACGAAGAAGCTATTTGATTTTTTCGTTGGGCTGGTACTTTATCCAGCACACTGAGACCCTCTCTACCTATACACACAACGATGTCTTTTGGTGCATTGGCAGCAATGACTGGCAAATCATGTTGTTTTGCCATTTCTACCAATGGACGGTAACTGCTTTTATAGTTTTCCCAGGCGCGACCAAAATGACGAAGAGGCCACTCGCCTATCTTACCAGCCAGGTAATCGTCTACGATTGGCTGAACATCACGTTCAAATTGTTCCATAGATAAAATCACTTTTTCGCCGCTGTCCAGCATACGGTGGTAAATTGCAGCTTGTGCCAGGTGATTACCGGGGTGACCATGATTTTCCCCAATAAAGACAACATCATAGTCAAGTAGCCCGCCATTATTAAAGCTAAGGTCCACCACAACGGGCTTGCCACTTCTTACATCAATGAGTTCATAGTCATACAAATTAACCAGCGGTCGAGTGAGCTGCCACCCAGCTTTCGTTGCAACTAACTTTTGTGAAGGTGATGAATTGTGTTGACTTGAACAAGCACTTAAAAAAGTAAAGGTGATGGCAATACAAGCCGTACAAAGTTTATTCACGAGACACTTTCCTCTTGAAAAATAGTGCAGAAATATTTGCATTAAAAGCGTGCTTGGCGCCTCGCAACCAATAATAACTCAAGAGCTTGATCTTGATCTTTCTAACACTCGTACAGCGTTTTGTTAGTCAGTTGCATAAACAAGCGATCCTCGTTCAATGCTTGCACGACACCTCTGGCTATATCACGAAGAGTAACCGGAAATAATCAATTACTCTGGTACTAACCAGACACCCATATATGGTGACGAAGACATGAAGATATTTTACAAAGATCTGGCAGCAAAAAAAATTGATAAACTGGTCATAAGCTCGCTTGATCTGGCGCTGTACCAGGCAATAGTAATAATAAAAGGTACAGAGCACATCGTTTGGAAAAATGAAAAAACAACATTATTAACCAGGAACTTAACAGAGATGCGAGAATACTTCGAGCAGTTTGATATCAATGAAATAACGCTCAGACAAGAAAGTGCTTACGATGAAATGATAGGTTCAGAACCAAAAAAGAACAGCAACAGGCTAGAAGTGCCACTAGGTAAAAGCCCTTACGCTTTACCAAAACACTTACATTGAACTTCTGCATGAAATATACAACTGCATCTCGTTGCTGCAAAGATCTACAAATTGCCTCACCAGTTAGGCTGCTGAATTGCCGCTCTCCGGCCGCCATTATTTAAAAACGAATACCTACCCCCGCAACAGTTCAGGGTATATCAAAAGGTCTCGTCGTTTACCAAACGTCTGTTTTAGTATACCTTTCAGTATGTTAGGATTGGCTAACAAATCAGCTATGTGAGTGTGGCCGCAACCCATGAAACCAAAATTATTTGTTCTGAAAATGCCGTTCGAAGATGGCCCTGGTAAAATGTGGATTTGCTCACATTGCGCATTAATAGAAGGGGCATTGTCGGTCAATCCGCATTGGCAAGAGGCTGTCGATGTTCGTCGCATCGATTTCCCAAAACCACGCAGTGAAGTTGTTGCGCTTTTAGGTGAAGACAAGCAGTGGCTGCCTGTTCTCGTTATAAATAAGCACAATACAATTACTGATCCGGTGGAGATAATAAATTACCTGGCAGCAAAATTTGGCGGTGCCAGCGTACACCCCTAATTCAGAGGTAATTACCTCAAGGCTGGTCCGGTTAGTTGTGGTTATTCTCCATACTGTATATAAGACTTATTACACAAATCGATTTTCCCAATCTTTGCTTGTTTAGAAAGGAGTTGCTGTTGGAAAAAGTACTAGTTAGTTCCTGCTTGCTTGGTAACAAAGTTCGCTACAATGCCAGCTGTTTGTCGATCCCCGACACCGATTTACAGTGGCTTCAATCAAATATGAAACTGGTTACGCTTTGCCCTGAAGTATCGGCAGGGTTACCCACACCCAGAGCGCCGGCTGAAATCATTGCAGGACAAGGCCTGGATGTACTCAACGGCTCAGCCAGGGTAGTTGAAAAGGATGGGACTGATGTCACAGCCCCCTTTGTTAAAGGCGCACAAAACGCGCTGGCACTGTGCCAGCAACAGCAAATAAAATATGCGGTACTGGCACAGGGGAGCCCTTCTTGCGGCAGTGCAAAGATTTACGATGGGACATTTACTGGTGTCAAAGTCGATGGTTCAGGCGTAACTGCGGCGTTACTGACCGGCAACGGCGTGCGGGTTTTCAGCCAACATACGATAGCCCAGCTGCGCGATTTACTGCAAACACATAGCTAGGCCACAGATATCGGCTTTGTGTTCAATATAAGCACATCCTACATTCAACGGTCAGATTCTCACCCGAGCTCATACTATACAATGCCATGCATCACAGATGCCAGAACAAAGAGAGCCTAAATTAGGGCATGCTCTAACTATCAAACTAAAAATAAAACAAAGTATTACATATAGTTAAGAAAAGCTCGCCACTAGAATAAACCTATTTAACTAGAAAATAGCTTTTTTATAAGACACCTGAATGACCTACGCTCTATGTTAATTGACCTATAACAGTACAAACTCAGGTGTTTTATGTCGCACAATTCCAGACGTCACTTTATGAAAAATCTTGCAGCAAGCACGCTGGCAGGTGCTTTTGCAAGCTCTGCACAGGCACAAATAATATTAACTCCCAGAGAAATGGAGGGCCCGTACTATCCCATAACTGTGCAAAAAGACAAAGATGCCGACCTGACCAGGGTTGCCGGAAAAACGGGTGTGGCTCAGGGCACGCATATTGAAATAGCGGGACAAGTGTTTGATCAGAATATGACTCCTGTCGAAGGTGTCACGCTAGATTTGTGGCAAGCCAATGCCTTTGGAAAGTATCATCACCCCCACGATACCAGCGAAGCCCCTGTCGATGAGCACTTTCAGGCGTGGGCCATAATCCAAAGTGGTAAACAAGGGCGATTTCGCTTCAAAACCGTCTTTCCCGGCGCCTACCCGCTCAATGCTCGTAGTCAGCGCACGCCACACATTCACCTGAAAGCGACAAAGCGGGGTTACGACTCCCTACTAACTCAGCTGTACTTTCCGGATCATCCGTTAAATCAACAAGATGGTCTTTTTAGAAGAAAAAGCGTGCAGGAACAAGCGCTGATGACAGTCAGGCAAACTGAACAAGAGAATCACTACTTGTATAACCTCATACTGCACAAAATTCCGCTTTAAACACCTTATGAATAATTAACCAATCCCATGTTAATGGATAAGCCCGTATCGCCTGTCGGCTTATCCTCCAGTCTTACTTCTCCATCAAAAAACAGCTAATGACCTGATTTAGTTAAGTTTTAAATCACCATTTTTTGAATAAATGCTCTAGTGAAAATCGACCAAAAACAGAAAAAAGGATGATTAAAAATTAAAAATCTACACATTTCTTCCTTATTTCATTCCTACACTAATGTTGGAATGGCAATTTTTTATTCCACACAATAATGACCTTTCTGACTGAAAGTGAGGAAGGCGATACACACTCTCAATTACGTTATATGTACAGCCATACCGGAGCGCTACCCAACCAGGTTTGGCTGTTAAGGAACCTATCCATGAAATCAAGACAATTTTGGCGATGGTTACTGCCCTTGTACTTATGCTCTGCACTGGCACAAGCGGACACCAACACACTACCCACACCACAGCAGTTAACCGCAAAAGTGCACAGCAGTAACCAGGTTGCACTGACCTGGCAGGCCCCCGAAGACACCAGCAATATTAAAGGCTATCGTATTTATCGTGATGGCAAACGTATTGCTCGCACCACACTGACCTTTTATCAGGATAACAGTGCCATGGCTGGGACTGAATACAGCTACTTTGTCCAGGCTTTTGCCAAAGGCAAAGACAAAAACAAGCTCATCAGCGATCCTTCAAACACTGAAACAGTGACCACCCTGTCGACCGACAGCAATGATGGCATGCGTAATGGCTCAGTGATCAATATTGGCATTGCTCGTCTGGTCGATTTGTGTGGCACCAATGATCTCAACGCTGTCCCCGATGACCAGCTGGACACCTGTATGGACAAAGTCATTGCGCACTATGAGTTGCAGCAGGGGCTGGAAGATATGCAGGCGTACGTTGCACGCTATCGTCGCCAGGAAGATCCGCAATTAATTGCCCTGGGCAAAAGGCTGTTTTTCAGTAAAGCATTGAGTCAGGATTACGATACTTCCTGCGCTTCATGCCATCACCCGGCGCAAGGCTGTGGCAGTGATGGCTTGTCCTTGTCCATTGGCGTCAATGCCGAAAACCCGGATGTGATGGGACTGGGACGTACCGATGGTAGTATGATCCCTTCTGTTGGGCGCAGTTCGCCTCAAATCTGTAACACCGCCTTATGGGTCAACAGCATGTTCTGGGACCAACGCGTTAAATTACGCCAGAGCAACCGGGACAGCGAAGTTGGCCTGGTATCAACTGCGCCGATTATGACACCTGAAGATGAGGTGACCCGGCTGATGAACAGCCAGGTTGCAAATACTGACCCGTTGCGTCTGCTGATGGCACAGGCCCATTTCCCGGTGACAGCCGCCGCTGAAATGGGCGATCCAAGCAGTTTTGAATCGCCGCAAGTTTACCGTGAATTTATCGCCTCTCGCTTATCCGATGAATGGAAAAGCCATTTTTCAGCAGCCTATGGTGATGAACAGGTAAACTTTTTGCGCATCGCCAGAGCCCTTGCCGCCTACCAGGCATCATTCCTGTTTATCGACAACCCGTTCTTCAACTATATAGAGGGCGATCTGGCCGGCCTGAATAATACCGAGAAACGCGGTGCCTTATTGTTTTACACCTCCGCAGGCTGCGCAAACTGCCATGACGGCGTGATGTTTACACCCGAAAAAACCCGCGGTCCACTGTACCCGCAAATTGGCCCGAACGCCGTGGCAGATGGCAATGCTAAAAACCAGTTCCGTATGCCCAGTCTGTTGAACGTCGGGATCACAGCCCCTTATGGTGACAAAGGTGTCTTCCAGACACTGGAACGCGTTATTGAGCACTATAATGATGTAACCGGCTCTCTGGAAAGTTTCTATCACAATGTAGAAACCTGTCAGCTACCTCAATTTCAACACCTGACGACAGAACAATGCCGCCAGATTGTAGGCGGCGGCGAGGACTTTGTGCTGACACTGAATGCTCAGAATCGGGCCATCTCCGACCGTAGCGACGAAGCAATCATTAAACACTTCACCAGTGATGAAATTCATTATCTGGCGACTTTCCTGCGCTCACTGACCGATCCTAATGCGGTGGCTGGCAGCAATGCCATAGAAGTCCTTATTCCACCTCGGGATGGAGGGCCTGATGGCCATCAATTTGATGCCATAGATAAAAACGGTAATTCACTTTAACCTCCCAACCAAAAGGGCTGCATACCGCAGCCCTTTTATAAAATCACATTAACTCGTCCGGCTAAGCCCTACATATAACTCTCTGCATCATAGAAAAGCGGCTTCAGCGTACCGCAATTAATAAACTTGTAAGTTAACTCACCTTCGCTGGGTACCCGCTTGGAAGCGCGGAACTTTTGCAGACAAGCGCCAGTTAAATCAACGAAAATCAGGTGATTGAAACTGGGCTTTTGCTGAATTTTATGCACATATATGCGCTCCGTTTTATTGATTTCTATGACGTCATACTCATGCCATTGTGAAGCCGGTTCCAATTTACTGAGCTTGCGAGCAAACAGTTTATCACTCAGTACCAGTTGTCGCTCGGGATACACCAAACGACCCCCACGCGCATAATGGCCCTCGTATACATCGGCCATAATCGTGACTTCTTCGCCGCGCTCAAGTCGCTGTAAATTAAATGGCTCAGGCTTAATGGTGATGAGTTTTGAGTCACGAACCAGGCTCAGAAAGGCCACATCTGGATTTTCCAAACGATATACCACATGTATGTCGCTGGGTAAGCTGTAGGATGGAAAGTTCGTGGCGTAAATACGAGAGCCTCTGTTCATCAAAGCCATCCCATGCTCCCCCTTATATGCGGGGTTAAGTGGTGGCGCTTGTTTTTCATCGGCTAAAGCAATGGCAGTAAAAAAGAAGGTCGCTATTAACAGAATCACGTGCATTGTCAGTGTCCTTGTGGTGTTTTCACTCAGTATAGCAAGCAATTACAAACACACTCGGACTTGACCGCCATAATCCTCTTTAGCCTCGAATATTTGCACATTGCACAAGACAACCTGTGCACAAATCCACTTCCAACCACCCGTTCAAGCAAATCAATACATAAAAAAGCCGCTCAGACAAAACCTGAGCGGCACATTATCAACGTTGCCAAAAAATGTATCGGTTATGGCTTAACCGGGATAAGGTTAAAGTTTTCTAGTCGACCTTCCAGATTGCGGTGCGCTTCAATCTCAGCGAAGAACGCCTGACCATTGCGTGTCGCTGGCTTAACGACGGAATAAAATACAAAGTTCAGACCTGCAACAACCTGTTGCTGTGCAGCCAGGATGTCATAGTGTACACCCACTAGAGACTCAATTTGTTCTGCAGCTGCTTGCTCTGCTTCAGTGAAATCATCACGCAGTGCAACACCGTCGAATGAACCAATAGGTGGCACAAGTACAGGGCGGCTTAATACACGCTCTGCGGTTTCAGTGTACTTGTCATCCAGCGCGTGGATCACGATAACTTCAAGCTTATTTACTTTTGCCACATCCGGTGCAACAACCGGCTCAACCAAACAATAAAACGCATAGTTAGTGCCGTTCACCAATTGCGACTGACCAGCCAATGGCGTGATTTTAACACCGTCACGCTGGTTGATGTGCTCAAACGCATTGATAAAGTCTTTGCTGAAATCTTTCGCCAGTACAACTGCGCCATAGGCACCCAGGTTATGAACTGTTTGAGACATAATAGTTTCCTTTTTATTTCCAGTAATCCCGCACCACGCGGGGCTTAATTAACTGGCCCTCAGTGTAGATGCGAATGATCCGCTTTGTGGTATCAGTTTAGTATCAGTTTAGTATCAGTTTGGTATCAGTTACCCAACCTTGAAACCTAAGTCATTTGGGTGAAAAAAAGCTGACAGCCTGTAGCATAATCTGAACACCTGAAGTGTTAACGGTATGTGGCAAAAGCCACCAATGGCTGCTAGCCTTTGATCCCAAATTCAGTGAGGAGCACGTCAATGGACGGCAGAGTGAAACTCAATTGTCATCGGCTTAAGGAACTTAGAAAAAGCCTGGGCCTGAGCCAGGAAAAACTAGCCTGCGCTTGCCAGGATCAGGCTTTGTGTGTGTCTATTGCTACACTGAAACGCGCCGAATGTGGCAGCCGCGTCTATTATCGCACCGCTGGTGACCTTGCGCGCTTTTATCAAATCCCGGTCGCAGAGTTGCTCAATGAGCAATCCAGTTAGTCCTCTGCAAGCCCACAGTCGCCTGCGATAACGGCCTCGGTAAACAACAAAGGGTGACAAAAATTGCTATGTTGGGGTAAATCTTGTACTCTTCCGGCCCGCATTCTTCAGAGTACACAATCATGAGCTTCAGCAGTCTCGGCTTATCTCCAGAAATCAATCAAGCCGTAGCCGATCAGGGCTACTCAACGCCAACCCCCATTCAGGAGCAAGCGATCCCCGCTATCCTGCAAGGGCGAGACATCATGGCGGCTGCCCAAACCGGCACAGGTAAAACCGCAGGCTTTACCCTGCCCATGCTGGAACTACTCAGTAACAAACCAAAGGTTCAGGCCAATCAGGTCAGAGCGTTAATTCTGACACCCACACGCGAGCTGGCCGATCAGGTATGGCAAAGTGTCGAGCTATACAGCAAACATCTGACCCTATCTTGTCAGGTTGTCTATGGCGGGGTCAAAATCAACCCACAAATGATGAAGTTGCGCAAAGGTGCCGACGTGCTGGTTGCAACACCTGGTCGACTGCTCGATCTGTACCAGCAAAATGCAGTGAAGTTTGATCAACTGGAGATGTTTGTACTCGACGAAGCTGACAGAATGCTGGACATGGGGTTTATTCATGATATCAAACGTCTGATCAAACTACTGCCACAGCGCCGTCAGAACCTGCTGTTTTCAGCCACCTTTTCTGATGAGATTCGCAATCTGGCAAAAGGCCTAATCCAGGATCCGGTTGAGATTTCCGTGGCACCGGCAAACAGCACAGCCAAAAGCGTGACTCAATGGGTTTACCCGGTTGATAAAAGTCGCCGCACCGCGCTGCTCAAACACTTGCTAACCACCCATGACTGGCAACAGGTACTAGTCTTTACGCGCACTAAACATGGTGCCAATCGCCTGGTACGGGATCTGGAGAAAAGCAAAATTAACGCGGCTGCCATTCATGGTAACAAGAGTCAGAGTGCTCGTATGAAAGCACTTGCGGGCTTTAAGAGTGGCGAGTTGCGAGTGCTGGTGGCCACCGACATCGTCGCGCGAGGCCTGGATATCCAGGAGCTGCCACACGTTGTCAACTTTGACTTACCAAATGTGTATGAAGATTACGTGCATCGTATTGGTCGTACAGGCCGTGCAGGCGCGACAGGCGAAGCCGTTTCCTTTGTCAGCGAAGACGTCGCCAGTGACCTGTTTGGCATTGAGAGACTGATCCAACAACTGATCCCTCGCGTTGTTGAGCCGGGCTTTGAGCCACAAAATCCGGTACCTGAGTCTAAGTTAGATACGCGCCCCATTAAGCCCAAAAAACCTAAGAAGCCCAAAAAGCCGAAAACCGATGCGGCTCAGCAAGGTGGGCAAAACGGCCAGGCCAACAAACCAAAAAGCAACCACAAAGTGCACTCTGGCAATGACAAGCAAGGCGCGCCAAAACGCCGCAGAAGACGACCGGCTAACAGTCAGAATAAACCGACGGGCCACAAACCGGCTGCACAGAAAAAACCCAGCCCGAATAGCGGAGCTAAGTAAGACGTTTAGCCCACTAACTTTGCAGCAAAACACGATGCCGCCGGGCAAGACACACCATCAGGTAGTCTGCCCCCGTGGCATGTTATACTTACCCTTTCAACCAAAAAGAAACCAGCTATGAGCACCTCCACGCCATTTTCCAGCATCAATTTGTCAGCTGCTTTGCAAGAAAACCTGACCTCTCTGGGTTACTACACTATGACCGACATCCAGGCTCAGACACTGCCACAGATCCTGGCCGGTAAAGACGTCATCGGTCAGGGAAAAACCGGCTCAGGAAAAACGGCAGCATTTGCCCTTGGCCTGCTCCATAACCTCAGGGTTAAGCGCTTTCGGGTGCAGGCACTGGTTGTTTGTCCCACCCGGGAGCTGGCAGATCAGGTCGCCGTGGAGATCCGTAAACTAGCACGTGCCATTCATAATATTAAAGTGCTGACCTTGTGCGGCGGCGCCCCGATGGGACCACAAATAGGCTCACTGGAGCACGGCGCACACATTGTGGTTGGCACACCCGGGCGCATTGAAGAGCATTTGCGCAAAGGCCGCCTGTGCTTAGATGAGGTCAATACCTTTGTGCTGGATGAAGCCGATCGCATGCTGGAAATGGGCTTTGAAGAAGCCCTGGATTGTATCGTGTCACACTGCCCACAACAGCGCCAGAATTTGCTATTTAGTGCCACTTACCCGGCGAAAATCGAACAGCTGGTTGGCCACATTATGCGAGACCCGGTTAAGGTTGAAGTCGTCGCACAACATGATCACAGCACCATAGAGCAGCATTTCTATGAGGTGGCCGATAACAACGAGCGTGACACTACGCTGCATAAATTGTTAAAACAATTTCAACCCAACGCTGCAGTGGTATTTTGTAATACCAAAGCACAATGTCAGGACATCAGCGAGATGCTTCAAAGCTATGGTTTTGACTGCGCGGCCCTGCATGGCGACCTGGATCAGAAAGACCGGGACAAAACCCTGGTACGCTTTGCTAACCGTAGCTTAACTGTGCTCGTTGCGACCGATGTTGCAGCACGAGGCATAGATGTGGACCATGTCGACATGGTGATTAACTACCACATTGCCCATGACCCTGAGGTACATGTACATCGTATTGGCCGTACCGGTCGCGCCGGGAAAACCGGGGTAGCCTGCTCGCTGATGAGCTACAAAGAATCCCACAAGGTGAATATGCTGGAAGACTACCTCGACTTGCGTATTGAACCCACTGCACTGCCGGGCGAACAGGTACTCTCAGCTCAGATTAATCGCGCGCCTATGGTCACGATACAAATTGATGGCGGCAAAAAAGCCAAGTTACGCCCGGGGGACATTCTTGGGGCACTGACTGCCAACCAGACCTTACAAGGCGATCAAATCGGTAAAATCAAAGTCACCGCCATGTCCTCCTATGTTGCGGTGGAACGCAAATACGCCAATCAGGCAGTCAAAATGATCAGTGAAGGGAAAATGAAAGGCCGCAATTTCCGGGCCCGAAAACTTACTCGCTAACGATAATATTGCTGTTAAGTGGTGGCGGCTCATCCATTGAAGCCGCCACCTCTCTCTCAAATTTGGCCCAACCACAAAGACACGATTGCGAATTATTTTCATTTACTATTTCCATTACAGTTTTGTTATGATATAACACACGAACTGAATGATTGGAGAAGAAAATGAAGCCAGATATCCACCCTGATTACCACTTAGTTGCCTTTCACGATACCTCGGTAGACAAGTATTTCATTGTTGGCTCTACCATTAAAACCGACCGCACGGTAGAAGTAGACGGAGTGACTTATCCCTATGTGCCTATCGATGTGTCGAGCGAGTCTCACCCGTTCTACACAGGTAAACAGAAACTGGTTGCCAGCGATGGCCGTGTTGCACAGTTTAATCGCCGCTTTAAGAATCTGGCTGGTAAAAAAGGATAATCACCATGAAAGTGCTAAGCTCACTAAAAAGTGCCAAGTCTCGTCCAGGCTGTCAGGTAGTCAAACGTCGTGGCCGTGTTTACGTGATCTGTAAGGATAACCCGCGCTTTAAAGCAGTTCAGGGCAAGAAGAAAAAACGCTAACTAACAAGTTTGATACAGCCGGCTCGTTAAGCAGCCGGCTGCCTGCAACGCCCGCCAGTATCACTCACCACCGACATGAAGCAAGCAATTGCAACACGACAAAGCAACCACTCTAGCTGCGCAAATGGCAATACCAGGACGCTTGCAAGCTGACTGATGCAGCTGGCTGGTTTCCAGTTTCCCCAATAACACTGTGGACATAGCTTAGAGATAGCCCGGCGCCATAAGGTCCTATGTACAACGAAACGGCAGTACGTACTCAGCCCTGCAACCACCTAGGTTGAGCAAAGTAAAAGTTTGTAAACATTAACGGTACATTAAATCAAAACTAACAACCGGGGTCTACGCTGAAAGAGAAACAACAAAAAAGGACCTGTAATTATGGTAAAAACTGCACATCAACGTACTCCTTCTGACGTCACCGTAGACATGAACCCCATGCTGGATATCGTATTTATTCTGCTGATTTTCTTTATTGTCACCGCCAGTTTTGTCAGAGAAAGTGCTCTGCCACTCAACCGGACGGAGCAAGCGGTCACCTCTGTGGTACCAAACCTAACGCCGGTATTTTCGATCGATGCTAAGAATCAGATTTACCTGAACAATCGGCAAATCGACCTCGACAGTGTCAGTATTAACATTGCCCGTCTCGGCGCAGAAGGGGATATCACCAGCATTAGTTTGCGAGCACATCCTGACAGCCAGCATGCCACGCTGGTTGGTGTACTCGATGCCATCAAAGCCCAGACCAGTGCGCCCGTCTCTTTGGGTGAAACACTGAACTAGACTCAATGCTAACCCGGCAAACCTGTCGGGTCACCTCACTGTTTTGCGACCTGTACATACTTAAACCACTTTTGCTGTATGCCTGCCAGTTTGCCGTTACTGCTGATCACAGCAAAGCCTTCCCGATAGCGGGCCACCAGGTTGGGGTCGGAGTCAATATTAAAGGCAATACTGAGATTGGTATTGAGCTCTGTCAGCTCTGCAACTTTGTTTAGGGTGCTGAAATCCATACCCGCCTTGTTCGCTCGCTGCCAGATGGTTTCTTCGGTACCTACCACCAGGTCCAGGCGATCTTTTTCCAGCATTTGCAGTAATTGCTCTTCATAACTGAGCGGTTTGAGATTTGAGAACTGTTGTTTAGCTAGGTAGTGGGCAACATTAGACCCCCGCAGTACAGCCACCCGATGCTGTTTAAGCAAAACCAGGGCGTCCGATTGCACGGGAAAGCGACGCTTCAGGCCCCATAAATAAATGGGGTCTGTCTGCACTTCCCCTATCCAGTGAAACAGCGGACTGCGTGCCTGAGTATGAACAATAGAGTAAATGAGCACATTCTCGGTCGTGACCGCGGTCTGATAGGCCCTCGCCCAGGGCATGACGGTAATATCCGGCACATCGCCCACCTGCTGGCACAAAGCATGCACTACCTCAGTCATAAAACCGCCTAACGAGCCATCCTCATTTTTGATTTGATAAGGGTACAGATATTCAGTGACCACCTGAACGGTTGCGCCACTGGCTGGTCGCCCGGCGCTGAGAGACAACGCCAGACACAAGAACAACACCCACTTCATAACGCCCCCGGTACAACAATGGCCTTATTGTTAGTCTAGGGGCTCAGGTTATTATTGCAAATTACGCATTATTGAATACCAGATGTGGTCAGGGTTACTGCACCTTCTTCCAGATTTCCCGCTCCACAAACTTGCCATTTTCGTACAGCTCATGGTGCCACAAATCGCCTTCCACTTTATAACTGAAGGCCATGGTCCTGCCCAGCAAAGAGGTGACGTTGCCGTACTCATAGGTCTCAATAAACCTGTCTCCCTTCAGCACATAGGTGCCACCGCCAGCGTATTTGAACTTTCCCTGGCTCTGGGTGATATAGCTATGATGCGTGGGCGTGATTAACTTCACTGAGGTTAATTCCGGGGCTTTGGCAGACACAATGCCCTCTTCCGTGGCATATTGCCCTTCAACAAACTCCCAGCTACCCAGTAATGGATTAGCCAATGCCGAGCCGCTCAGCAGCGCCGTTAAGATCAGAGATTTCATAGTAGTTCCTTGAATAACATAATGTACTTATGAGTTTTACATACCTGAGCCGGAAAAACAGTTGAGGATCTCTCAAGTCGGTACACGCAGCATATGGCCTGCCTAGAGCATCAAGCGCCCAGATACACCAGCCCTAAAATGCACATTTTTTACTCACCCCATGAAATAGACCTGGTGGTGTTCAGGTCTTGTTATCAGACCCTGACTCACACACACGAGGCTGATATGAGCACAGCAAACACATCTCTTTGCGCACTAATTCTGTTCACCCTGACGGCATGCGGTGGAGGCGGCGGCGGTGACACAAGCCAAACCAGCGCCAGCAATAATACGAGCAATGAAACAAGTACAGATACATCAAGCGATACAAATACTACTAATACGTCAGACAATAATGCAGGGAGCTCAGACGACAACACGAGCACAGACACAAGTACAGACACCACTGACACTGTGCAAGCCGAAGATACGGTAACGTACCAGCTTACCTTTACCAGAACCTGGGAAGCCGACAACTTTCCGACCAATTTCCCGAGGAATTCACACTTCTCCCCCCTAGTCGGTCTGACACACAATGCAGACGGCTTCATCTTTAAGCCCGATACTGAGGCATCAGCTGGCATAGTTAGCATGGCTGAAACCGGTTCCAAATTTCAGCTTAAAGAGGAAATTAGCGCTATCCAGAATACCGGGAATTCCAACTACCTGATTGACGAGTCGGGTGTGTCAGGCAGTGCCAAAAGCGTGACTTTTACGTTTGAAGCAAGTCAGGCGTTTTCGTTGCTCAGTGTGGTGTCTATGGTTGCCCCCAGTCCCGACTGGTTTATCGGCCTGGAAAGTTTGCCCTTGTTCACAGACAATCAATGGCTTGAAAGTCAGACGATCCAGCTGAAGGTCTATGACGCCGGCAGCGACAGTGGCACACGTTTTGGATCAGCCAATCAGGCTACCAGCCCGGCCGAACCCATAATGCTGCTGACAAGCGACCCCACGGACAGCGACTTTTCTGCTGGTGTGCACAGCGACTCAGGCGCCTATATTGGCATGATCGAACTAAAGCTAATGCAATAATATCGCCACTGTCTTTTTCTCAGGCGGGCAGGCTGTGATCTTTAACACCTGCCCGCCCCACCTTCCTAAGAAGTCAAAGTAAGCTTATTTTTCATATAGTTAAACAAGATGCCTAGCTCTTGTTGAAAAACATACCCTGTTTATCCTTATCGATCAGGACACCTTTGTGCCAGTGCGTTGTTATAACCGGGCTAAAACAACAAACGGCAACGCACTAAGGGGCAATATTATGAAACTCTCCTCTTTTATACTCTGTACCACCTGTCTGGCACTTACTGGATGTGGCAGTGATAACACCGTAACTCACGCCTCAAAACCTAAATCAGCAGCAATGCCCGTGTCGCTCAGTGAAACAAAAGAAACCATTCGCTTTGATATCAATACCGACTATCAAAGTTTGCTTGATCAGGTCGTCGCGGCCGGGCTAACCGGGGTATCTGTATATGTTGCCACGCCCGGCTGGTCCGCAACCTATACCAGCGGTCAGGCCAACCAGGACACTCAGGCCCCGCTGAATCCGCAACATCTGTTCCGCATTGCCAGTAATACCAAGAGCTTTGTTGCTACACTCACTCACCTGATGGCAGCACAGGGGCAAATTGACCTGGATAGCAGTATCAACACCTATCTGCCAGACGACATTACTGCCCGACTCCCCAATACCAGCTCCATCACAGTGCGCCACTTGCTGCGACACACCAGTGGCCTGAAGGATTATCTGAGCGTCCCACAGTTCTGGCACAAAACAAAAGCAGAGCCCGATCAAGACTGGCAAGTGACTGAAATGCTGAGTTATGTTTATGATGAACCCGCGCAGTTTGAGGTCGATAGCCGCTTTGACTACTCCAATACAAACTACCTGCTACTCGGGATCATACTGGATGACGTGCTGGGCTATGATCTGGCGATTGCAATCCGTCAACAGATACTCGAACCACTGGGTATGACCGAAACCTATTACTATCAGCGGGAACCTCTGGGCGCTGAGCTGGTTCACGGCTATGAACTGGAGGAAGGCACACTAAAAAGCTATCGGCACATTAAACTGGGATATCGTGCGGCAGATGGCGGTATGGTCAGTACACCCAAAGATCTCAGCCGGTTTTTCAGCGCCTTTGGCAAAACCCAGGCTCCGTTTACGGCTGCGATTAAAACGCAAATGCTCAATAACCTGAATACAATGGATACAACCCGGGAGTATGGGGCCGGCATTGTACGCAAAACAGAGCACAGTACTTTTGCGTCGTTGTCAGGCAAAGTGGCCTACATGCATGGCGGCTACAATAACGGTTATATATCCAGAAGCTATTATTACCCACAAGAAGACGTGAGCATCAGTGTGTTCTACAACCGCGTATTTGACCGTCACACAGAGCAGGACAAACATAAGATGGTTGAGAATTTTCGTGAAGCATTGCGCGCCAAAGTCTTCGCAGAACTATAAACACGCTAGCAGCCGGTGCTCAAACCGGCTGCTCCCTCACGCCTGACAGAGCCAGATCAGCAGATGACCTCAAGGGACACATCGCTGTGACGCTCCAGATTCAGGTAAGGATCAATCGCCGCAGTCATGAACGCGTTAATCTTGCCATCATAATGATGATTTTCAACCGCCCCATTTTTTGACACTGTGATCAGATCCAGTTTTTGTACCGGCGCTTCGAAGTCGGCATTCGCCAGATCAAACCACACAATATTCAGCGTTCGGGCATTACTGAAATAATAAGCAGGTTCACTGTGACTGGCGTAAGTGGACCACAGCGTATTTGAGATATTCGGACTGTCACTAACCGTAAAGTTGTAACCCAGCGGTACAGACGCATTGGCAGCCACAGTTCTGGCCTGAGCCAGTGCGTCATCAATATGCGTGGGCGCGTCCATATGGTGCAGATAGAACGTTGCACGTTCAAATCGATCCGTCGAAAAAGCGCCCCCCGGGATGGTGTGGCTTGGGTTGCTGTTTTCTGCAGACCATTGCCAGGTCCAGTAATCATTGATTTTTAACTGCTTATCAAAGCTCGGCTCATTGGTCATTATCTGATAAGCGCTGCTTTCATAACAAACAAACTCCCCGTCTACCACTTCAATGATGGCGGAATTGCCAGTGACATCTGACACAGAGAGATGTAATTGCGCCGGTTTACCATCGCTGTTGGGGACCGCTGCGCCCACCAGCAAGATATCCTGTTTACTAAACGCCTTCACAACTTCTTTTACAAAAACAAAGTTATCCAGCACATACTGTACCCACCGCAACACACTCAGCTGCTTTTTATGTGTACTGAAGGATTCCTGAGCATAGCTGGCACCAGAGTCATACAGCACATTCGCCATTAACCCCATAGAGTTTAGGCCATCCGAGGCGGCCCAACCACTGCGATCATCGCCGACCATGGCCACGATGCTGCTATACGCCGAGCACCATTTGAGCGCTTCATCCATACAGCCATCCGCTCCCGACAGGCCAGTTTTACTCAGCCCCTTATCAAACGCAAAGAAGCTGGTTGGGAGTGGATACATCCAATCCATATTACGGGCTGTCGCCAGATAGTCACGCTGGCAATTATTAAATACTCGGGTACACATCTCACACCTCATTGTGTGCCATGGCTATCGTTTGATAGCAGGCTCTGTAGTTCTTTTCGCAGATACTAATCTGAGTTCACTCGTAAAAACATTACGCAGGATTACAGCCCGGATCGGGGAATTTACCCGTCAGGTTGAAAATCTCTCATTTGCACTGTTCCCATAAACACGATTTTATAGACCTCTTTTTGATCGGTATTTCAGGGAAATGATCGCTATGATAGTTCGATTCAAGACTTTGCTGTGTGGTGTGATTACAAGCGTGCTGATGTTATCTGCCAACATCGTCAGTGCGAAGGACCAGGCACCCATTTTGATGCCTGTCCCCGCTTCACTGGTACAGTCAGCGCAAGCTCTGACAATAGATCGTCCTCTAGTATTGTCGCTCACCGGTCTATCTTCGCAGCGCAGTGCCTTCGTAAAGACTTATTATCAACAGCAGTTCTCTGATTTTGGCTACCAGGTTGCACCTGTCACCTCAGGATCGGCACTCCCCATCAATGTCACAGTGCAAGCACCGCAAGCCAGTACAAGTCAGTACCCCCGGCTCAACCAGAATGAACACTATCAATTGCGCATCAACAACACAGGTATTGATATCAGTGCCACCTCTGATTTTGGCGCGCTGCACGCACTTTCAACCCTCAGCCAGTTACTCTATTTTGCCCGTGACAGTCGCGAACTGGCTCTGTTACAAATAGACGATAGCCCCCGTTTTCCCTGGCGTGGACTGCTGCTCGACAGCGTCCGCCATTTTCTTTCTATCCCGGCGATTGAACGGCAGCTACGCGGCATGGCTGCCGCCAAACTGAATGTATTTCACTGGCACCTGACAGATGATCAGGGCTGGCGATATGCCTCAGCAGCTTATCCAAAGTTGCATCAACTCGCGTCCGATGGTCAGTACTATACGCAGGCCGAAATCAAGCACATCGTTGAGTACGCCAGCAACCTTGGTATCCGTGTGGTACCTGAATTTGATGTACCCGGTCACGCCTCAGCCATTGCGGTTGCCTACCCTGAATTGATGACACAGGTGAAGCCCTATCAGATGGAAGATGACTGGGGCATATTTGAGCCTTTGTTAGACCCCAGCAAACCTGAAGTGTACGTCTTCATTGATGCAATCGTTGCAGAGCTGGCTGAACTCTTCCCGGACCCCTACTTGCATATTGGCGGCGATGAAGTACACCCAAAACATTGGCAAGATAGCAAGCGGGTCCAGGCATACATGCGCACGCATAAACTCAACACCTCCGCTGACCTGCAAGCGCATTTCAACACGAAAGTGCAGGCTATCTTGCGTCGGCATAACAAAAAAATGATGGGCTGGGACGAAATATTTCATCCCGCACTGGACCAGGATGTGATGATCCAGTCCTGGCGTGGCAAAGCGAGCCTGAGCCAGATTGCCGCACAGGGGTACCCGGCGTTGTTATCCGCCGGATTTTACATCGATCAGCCTCAGCCGACTGCTTACCACTATCGCAATGAGCCATTGGATACCGGTCTGCCCACAGCACACCCGCTCAACGACAACGAAGCCATTCAGGCCTGGGATTTCACCATGCCCAGGCTCAAAGGCAGTGCCGTGCGTGGCAAACTGGTGCTGGTGTCCTCTCAGCAAACACTGAATCATGTATACCTGCAGCTCAATGATCGTCCCTTTAAACAAGCCCGTCTGGATAGCCGCCTAGTCCCGCCCGAAGCGGGCTTATCACGACTCAACGCCACCATCGACAGCTGGATGGGCCCAACCCGCGCGGAGCTCACACTGAACCCTGAATCAGGTTTAACGGGCCGGATCCTGATCGGCAATGCTGTCTATCCGGTAACGGGAAAATTGGATACACAGTTTACCCGGGCAGACTTTACCAATATGCCTTTCCAAAGCGCAATGAGTACGCAGACACAACACAATATCCTGGGTGGAGAAGCGACTCTCTGGAGTGAACTGGTTACCGAACACAATCTGGATGTGCGCAGCTGGCCACGCCTGTTTGCTATCGCAGAGCGTCTGTGGTCTGCACGTCAGTACTCGGACCCCACAAACATGTACCGTAGATTGTTGCCCATCTCTGACTTTGCCGATGCCATCGGCCTGCATCATCAAAAGCAGTTCAGACAGGGGCTCAAAAGGCTACTGGCAAAGCACGATAGTCCACACAACCTGGCTTTATTGATGCGCTTTGCTGAGCAGCTTGAACCAGCCAGCTACTACACGCGTCATCATATTAAGTATCAGCAAGGCTTGTATCATCAAAATGCACCGCTGGACTCTTTCGTAGACTACTTACCTATAGAAAGTCATACACTCATCACACTAAATCAAAAGCTTGCTCAATTTAAAGGTGGAGAGAAAACGGCACTAGAAGACATCTTGCGGATACTTCGAACCTGGAATGCAGATTATGCAGATTTAACGACGCTACTCACTAAAACGCCAAGTTTGAGGGCACTTCTACCACAGTTGAAGCTTGCTAAAACCAGCAATGAAATTGCACTATCAATCGCCAGACGCTGTAAGATCCAAACCCCAATTTCTCCGTCAGAAACGCGCCTGTTGATTGCCACACTCAGAGAGCCGCAAAGTCAGATGCAGGAGATAGTGGTTGCATCGACGCTTTTTACCGAGTCTTTGCTCGCGACATGCGGAGACCCAGTTCGATAGGCAAAAAGTGGATATAATGCCAATTCCACTTACTATCTGTTCAATTTGAAGGAGTAAATATGACGCTAGCGGTTACAAACTTCTTATTTAGAACATTGTCTCGCCTACAGGGATGTAGGTGCCTCAGCGATAGCAGGACGCGAGTGTGGTGTTATCGAGCCTGGATTATCACCTCAAAATAGAGCACTTAATTGAGCAAATTGGTATAAATTTGGACTGAAAGTCACCGTTATCGCAATTCACATCATCGGATGGTTTTGACTTAGCTATGCAGGTCAGTCGGCAGACTGGCCTGCAATGGTGGATTTTTATTATTAACGGTTAATGTACGTCCCGCGATATAACCACATTGAGTCCATGTTCTCATTGTGATTGACTAACCCCACTCCTGTCACGACCGAAGTGTTACCGGATGCAGGTGGGAAGTAAGATACTTCTATACCACCACTACCCGGGTCATAACAGGTCTTTGATTGGTCATTCGACTTAACACCTGTTCCATAATAAATTCTGGTGCCTAAATTACCTTGACTATCAAATTTGCGATAACTCACCCTCAGAGCAGCAATATCGTCCGAGCCATTAATCCGCCACTCCATGCCGGTAATTGCGATTTTGTCTTGTGTATTTACATACTGGCACTCAAGCTCATGACTAGGTTTGCTGCCATAATTTGTACTCTCTAGCGGACCAAACTCACCATTACCGAGTATCTGGCGGTACCACAAAGTGATTGTTGTTACCGTCGTCTTGCCAGCACGGGCACCAATACCAACCAATACATGATCCGCCAGCAGCTCTGGCATTTGGGGTTGCTCTGGTACCATGGTGGCACGCTCACCGTATTTGTACACGTCTACGTCCGTGATGTAGTAACCTGAGTTATAGTCATTTGCATACACAGTGGATGCACTCAGCATGACCAAAGATGCTGCAATTGTTTGTACGCTTTTCATTAAATTTCTTCCTTATAAAATTAAAGCTTATTAAAACCACAATCATGATCACATTAAAAACCCAAAAAAGAAACAAAAATTAAACATTTATTAATTTTTTATGACTTGACGCAAAACTCTATAAGTAAATAGCCTAAGCAATTACTTCTTGTATAATTTTTCTTATCCATACATTTTTTTCATTCGCACTGCGCTTGCTCAACCACAACATAGCAATATCGAAGTCTGGTACAGGCAGCGGCGGCTCAAAGTACCTCAGCCCGGCATCCTCACACGCCAGCTGAGCCATTTTTAGCGGTACAATGGCCACTAACCGCCGCTGGCTGAGCAAGCGTTGTATGGTCAGGAAGTTGCGACTGGCGACCGTCACCCGGCGTGTCAGACCTGCCCTGGCAAGCAACTGGTCGACCTGAGTTGTTAAGCGACCATCCGGGCTCACCAGAGCATGCTCCGTCTGTGCAAACGTAGCCATACACATGGGGAGCTCTGTGGTAAATACCGCCGGGTCCACCAGACAAACGTGACGCTCAGTGTACAAAACCTGACTGCTAAACGTCTGATCAGGTTCAGTGATACTGCCAATGACCAAATCCAGTTTCTCCTGTTCGGTCAGTGTCATGTAGTTACTGCGATTCACGTTTACAAAACTTACTTGTGCCTGAGGCGCGGCGGTGCGAATACGGTCGTATATCAAAGGCGCAAAATTTAGCTCAGCATAATCCGTCAGGCCAATGCGGCATACGCCTTCATACTGCTCAGGTATAAAGTGCTTTTTGTGCAGCAAGCCATCCGAGACTGTATCCAGCAACTGCTCAATTAAAGGCGCTATCTGATGGGCGTACTCTGTCGGCTCCATGGTATGCCCTTTACGCTCAAACAACTCGTCATCCAGCAGACGTCTCAGTCGTGCCAGAGCATGGCTCATCGCTGATTGGCTGACACAGCCCTGCTCAGCCGCGATGCTGACGCTGCGACAGCGGTATAAATAAGCAAAGGCCACGAGTAGATTCAAGTCTACCTGCCGCCATGGCACATCACTAAAACTCACAGTCCAATCCCATATTATTCATAGATAAAATCAAAACTATTAATTTGAATCATTCTATGTCATTTTTTACTCTAGCGGCAATTGTGATAACAGAGCGCGCATTGTTATGTTTGCTATTTTTAAAACCTTCTTTTTACTTGGCTGGATAAGCTTTGGTGGTCCGGCAGCACACATAGGTTACTTCCGCCAAACCTTTGTGGAAAAACGCAAATGGCTGGATGACGCCGATTATGCTCAGCTGGTTGCGCTGAGTCAGTTTTTGCCCGGCCCCGGTTCAAGTCAGGTCGGATTCGCTCTGGGCTACAAACGCGGTGGACTGAGTGGTGGCTGCGCAGCCTTCATCGGCTTTACGCTACCGTCAGTCATTATCATGGTACTGCTGGCGCTTATGGCCAGCCAGGTGACCGATACCAGTGTGTTTCAAAATCTGGTGCACGGGCTTAAGCTACTTGCCATTGTGGTTGTCGCCGACGCCGCCTGGGGGATGTACAAGAACTTTTGTAAAAGCTCCCTCACTGTCGGCGTGTGTATTATCACGGCCATCGCCCTGCTGTTAATCCCGGGTATCTTTACGCAAATGGCGGTGCTGTTGCTGGCAGCCCTGATCGGCGTCTTTTACCTGCGCGGTAGTGCCCAAAAGGTGCACTCCAGTGCCACTTTCAAAGCAAGCTGGCTGCCTTTGGTGGTGTTTGCAAGCTTATTTATTGCCCTGCCTTTTGTCGCCCACCTGAGTCCCTCAGCGGCCCTGTTTAATGATTTTTACCAGGCTGGCAGCCTGGTGTTTGGCGGCGGTCATGTAGTGCTGCCGCTGCTGCAAAATATTGTCGGCGACACCCTCAGTCAGGATGCCTTTTTGACTGGATATGCCGCTGCTCAGGCAGTGCCCGGCCCGATGTTTACGTTTGCCACTTATCTTGGCTACGCATTAATGCCAGCAAATCCCGTCACAGGTGCATTGGTGGCGACTTTAGCCGTATTTCTGCCTGGCTTTTTGTTACTACTGGGCGTGCTCAAGAACTGGCAACTACTCGCCAACCGACCCGCAGTGGCAGGTGCGCTGAGTGGCGTCAATGCTGCTGTGGTTGGCTTGCTGGTGGCTGCACTGTATCAACCCGTCTTTACCAGTGCAGTAACTTCAGCACAAGATATTGCCCTGATTCTGGTCGGCTTTTATCTGTTAAAACACCTCAAGCTGCACATCGTCTGGCTGGTCGTCACCTTTATGGTAGCCGGGGTCGCTCAGGGGTTCCTCTGATATCATTTAACGTGGTGGTCTGTGGACCACCCGTATTCGCTTATCACCCTATCTCAGTAAGATCCCCCTTTTCAGGTTGAACTATCTCGTGTCTGCAACTAGCTTTTAAACGCATGATTGCAAACGCTCTGTGACTCTCTCAATTCTTTTACCGAGGTAGGTGTATGGAAAGCTTCTTAGAAAAAATCGATATCAATCAATATTTACCTGTCGCCGTTGACTGGGCAACCAACCTGGTACTGGCATTATTAATACTGATCATTGGCATCTGGCTGGCGGGCAAGGCTTATAAAGCGGTTGTCTCTGTGGCGAATCGCTATGACAAGCTCGATGATACTTTGTTTAAATTTTTTGGCAGTGTTGCCAAGTACACAGTGTTGGCCTTTGTCGGCATCGCAGTGCTCAATCGGTTTGGTGTCCAAACCGCCTCGATCATTGCTTTGCTCGGTGCCGCCGGGCTTGCGGTAGGGCTGGCACTGCAAGGTACCCTGTCCAACCTTGCGGCAGGCGTCATGCTGTTAATTTTCCGCCCCTACAAAGTCAATGACTTTATCGACACAGCAGGACAATTTGGCAAAGTGACAGAAATTGATATGTTTACAACCATATTGCAAACCTTCGACAACCAACAAATTGTTATTCCTAACAGCCATATCTGGGGCAGTAAAATCGTTAATCACTCACATCATGCAATTCGGGGTGTCGATATGCGTTTTGGCGTTGCTTACAATGAAAACACGGATGAGGCCAGGGCTGTGATCCAATCCGTGTTGCAGGCACATCCCCATATTTTGTCGGATCCGGCTCCGTTTGTAGAGGTGGAGTCGCTCAATAACAGCTCAGTGGACTTTTTAGTCAGACCATTTTGCGACGGCGCACATTATTTTGATGTGCTTTACTCCGTGCCTGAGCAAGTGAAAAAAGCCCTCGATGAAGCCAATATAGAGATCCCCTTCCCTCATCGTAAGGTGATTCTGGTCAACGAAA
The DNA here is from genome assembly GCF_030125445.1 of Pseudoalteromonas ardens. Taxonomy (NCBI): domain Bacteria; kingdom Pseudomonadati; phylum Pseudomonadota; class Gammaproteobacteria; order Alteromonadales; family Pseudoalteromonadaceae; genus Pseudoalteromonas; species Pseudoalteromonas ardens. The sequence goes on along the minus strand of NZ_JASJUV010000007.1, from coordinate 115,691 downwards.
GCGACGCCTGACTTTGCTAAGTATGGATCAGCCTGTTGACGGGCTGCTCCATATACAACCGTATCTCACGCACAAACTTGGGGGCCCTGTTATTCCTTGTCTATAGTGTGTATAGATAATCCACTACATACCAGGATGTGATATGGCGCTCTTCGGCTTTTCAAGAACAAAAACAACAGAACCACAAATCACCCTACCGCAAACATTGCCTTGGCTAAAGCTCGACCGACACGGTAATATTCTCGCCACCAGCGAGGCTTTTAATACCGCACTGGCATTTTCGAGCAGCGCACCACCCAAGACATTGTCAGCACTGTGCAATCGTCACAGCGACTACCAGACGTTACATAACGCGCTGCAAAAACGTCAACATAGCAGCGCGCAAGTCTGCACCATGCACAATGTCGAGGGCACAGAGTTTCACGTCTCAGTACAATTGTGTCCGCTGGATGAATCACACAGCTTTGCCGTGATCCACGATGTGACAGCGCAGTATCAACCTTTGGTGGACGCCTCCTCAGCCACACAGGCCTTGTCAAACGCCCAAGCTTGGGCAGAGCTGGACCTGCGAGGCACGGTATTGAATGCCAACGAGCATTTCCTATCCCTGGTGGATGCCACAAGACAGCAGTTGGTTAATCAGCACTATCAGCAATTTGTGGTCAATGAACAGCTCAATGCCGCTTGCTGGGAAGCGCTTTGTGAAGGCCAGACGCTTGAGTGTGACCTTAAATGGCAAACTTCGGAGCAAACATTTGCCTGGCTGCATGCCAAACTGGTTCCGGTGCCGGATCCACACCAACGCACAGCTAAAGTCTTGTTGTTAGCCAGCGATATCTCTAAGCAAAAACATATGACAATCAATCTCAACAGTCAGATTGACGGGATCCGCAATGCCCAGGCAGTTATCGAGTTTACCCTCGATGGCACGATAGTAACGGCCAATCAAAATTTTCTTGATGTGATGGGTTATCAGCTTGAAGAGATCCAGGGTCAGCACCATCGCCTGTTTGTCACTACAAAAGAAGCTGCCAGTGATGAGTATGCGGCATTCTGGCGGGCTTTAGGCCGAGGTGAACTTCAATCTGGCGAGTTTAAACGGGTCAACAAACACGGGGAAGCGGTCTGGATCCAGGCGCACTATACCCCCTTGTATGACGAGAATGGTCGGCTCTGGAAAATCATGAAGTTCGCCTCTGACATAACCGCAGATAAACTGAATGCCTTTGAGGCACAAGGACAAATCGAGGCAATCAATCGCTCTCAGGCGGTGATCCAATTCAATTTAGACGGGACCATTTTAGACGCCAACGACAACTTTTTGAGTGCCATGGGTTATAGCAAAGAGGAAATCATCGGCCAGCACCACAGGCTGTTTGTTGAGCCCAATTATGCTCAAAGTGAGGAATATCAGCAGTTTTGGCAAGATCTGAAGAATGGCCATTTCCATTCCGGTGAATTTTTTCGACTAGGCAAACATGCCAAACCTATCTGGATCAGTGCAACTTATAACCTGATCCGTGATGATGAGGGCAACCCGCTGAAAGTGGTTAAATACGCCATGGATATCACCCATCAGAAACAAATCACAGCGGATCTGGAAGGGCAAGTACAGGCCATTCATAAATCTCAGGCGGTCATTGAATTTGAAATGGACGGTACCATACTGTGGGCCAATGACCTGTTCTTAGCAACCATGGGCTATACACTCGATGAAGTCAAAGGCCAGCATCACCGCATGTTTGCCACCCCGGAGCAGGCTCAGAGCAACGAATATCAACAATTCTGGGCACAGCTCAATCGTGGCGAATTTGACTCGGGGCAGTATATGCGGATAGCCAAAAATGGCCAGGAAATCTGGATCCAGGCAACCTATAACCCAATCCTGGATCAACATGGCCGCCCAGTCAAAGTGGTGAAATATGCCACAGATATCACCGCACAAAAGCAGGCTGTGCAACATATCAAAAACGCCATTTTTGCACTTGAGCAAGGCGATTTAACCCACCGGATCACCGCTGAACTGGGAGAGGACTTCTCAGTGCTAACCCAAGCAATGAATGGCCTGTTCGACAAGCTCAGCGAGCTGGTTCAGACCATTAATAACGGGGCGGCTCAGGTGTTTGATATCGCCCGGCAAATCGCCTCCAATAATGAAGAGCTCAATAGCCGGGTAGAAAGCCAGGCAGCCAGCCTGGAACAAACGGCCGCCACAATGGAGCAACTTACAGCGACGGTGAAAAATAACGCGATCAGCGCAACCACAGCGTCAGAACGAGCAGCGGTTGTGCGTGAAAAAGCACTCAGTGGTAAACAAACCATTGAAGATGCCATCAATGCGGTTGGCAATATTGAAAGCTATAGCAGAAAAATCTCCGACATCGTTGGCGTGATTGATGAAATTGCCTTTCAAACTAACCTGTTAGCACTCAATGCCTCGGTTGAGGCCGCCAGAGCGGGCGAAGCTGGCAGAGGGTTTGCCGTGGTCGCCAGTGAAGTGCGTAATCTGGCACAACGCAGCGCCAGCGCAGCCAAAGAGATTAAAGCCCTCATCAAGAACAGTGTTGACGCCGTTACCGAAGGAAGCAAGCTGGTTTATGATTCCGGCACGACTTTCGATGAGTTGACGCAATCGATTACACAAGTCAGTGACATGGTCTCGAACATTGACGATGCCAGCAAAGAGCAAGCATCAGGCATTGCCGCGGTATGCTCGACCATTGCACAAATGGATGGCATTACTCAGCAAAATGTCTCCCTGGTCGAAACTACGTCAAAGTCGGGCAAAACCATGGAGAGTCAGGCCCGGGTGTTGACCGATCAGGTTGCCTTTTTCAACCTCGAAGACAGCCGCTTGTCTTAGCGGCTGTTCGGTTGATACTCACGAATAAAACTGTATTCAAATTTGCCCGTATTGAGTTCAGCGCAAACGGGCTCAAAGCCGTAGCTACGAATGCTGTCAATTTCTGCGCTGATGGGAGACTCATCGCTCAGCTGAGACAAGCCGTTAATTAGCGTCAACGCCTGGTCTTTATCATAACGACAACCAAACTCAATGGTTTTAAACAGCTTGGCATAGTCATCGCCAAGCTCTGCCGCCTGTTCAATTTGCTGACTTCCTTGACTCCCCCCGTTGATGATGCCCAGAATAAACAAAGCACGGGGTTCAGCCCTTTGCTCTGTCAAATGGATCAGGATGGTTTTCGCCTTGAACTCAGAGTGCACAAACTGGCCCTTATTTCTGCCATATTCGTCTATCCGGTAACCGCTAAAATAAGCGTAGGCATAATGCAACGCTTGTCTGGTTGAGAGGGCCTTAAGACCCTGAGGCGTAACGTCAATTTCGTTTTTCTGAGCGCGCAGTGCTCGCTGTTGCTGCTGTTCGTCTAGCTCCTGTGCAATCAATAACTGCTCCGCTGTCGTCACACCATATATTGCCATCAGACTGGTGGCCAGCGAGGTGATCAGTAAAACAGGTAACACAATAAACCAACGGTTTTTCAGCTTCTTTCGACTTGCATGCTGCTGTTTTTCCGCGAGCTCAAAAAAAGCCCGGTGCTCAGAAAACGGTACCTTTTTACGTGCCAGAAACACACTGGACCAAACGCCAATGGCATATAAAATACCCAATACCATCAGCCAGGTATCGTTACTGACGATTAATTCCAGTGCCAGGGCCAGAAAAACCAGCCAGGCATGCAGTACAAAGGCAATAACACCAAATACTTTCTGATAGCCCCGACCGTGTAATCGGATCACTAAACCGACCAGCACGCCACTCACGGCGAGCATCAAGGGGCCAAAGTCTGCGTTTAATGTAAAAGCACCAAACCAGGCAAATAAAATGGGAAACACCCACAATCCACCAGCAATCGCTGCACCCAGCGCATTTTGTTTATTGAGCCGGTGCTCAACTTTGGCTAACTCGTCACAAGGAACCTGCATCTGACTTTCCTGTTTTTATTATTGTTTTGTTTTTTATTGTCATATCAGCATAAAGCATTGGCTTGTGTGAACACTTCACACTTTGGCCGCAAAGAGCGGCAGATGCATAAAATCAAAACGACCCGACACATCTGACCAGCACTTGGTTAGTGCGCTTTCTTCGGCCCCTGACGGACAAGGTCCTTACCATTATCAAACACTTCTTGCGTCACCCAGCGGCCCAGGATCAACTGATGGTTATCATCCAATACAGCAACAAATGGCCGACCATTACTATTATTCGTCGCCAGTGCCACTCCTGCTGCGTTATTCAGACCTAACCCACCACTTTCTACCAGCTGTAAAAACGCTTCCAGTTCGTCCAGTGTGCTGATCAATTCTTTATCGTCAATCATGTTTCGTACTCAGTTGTCGCTAAAAGCGTGTAGCATATCAGGTCTGTCACTGTCTGCACCAGCATTGGCATGGAGATCTTCGTCACTCCTGTTTCGTGACGTCATCGCTACCCTGCCCACCCCTGTGTTCGGCTTGCATGGCTGCTTTGATGGCCTCCTCAGTCTGAATGAACAGCTTACGAAAATCATGATCATATTGCTGGCCATCGCTACCATGTTGCCAGGTATCGTAGAGCTGCTCGGATGCAGCCTGCTCGGTTTCCCAGAAGGCTTGTTTTTTCTGCGCCGCAGTGTCTGGCGCAAAGCCCAGACAGGTAAGCGCCTGTGCCCCCAAATCGAGCGCAGAATGATACGTTTCACTGACAATCACATCCGCGCCGGCATGTTTCAGTTCGTAGTGATGACCTCGGTCAAATGCTCTGGCCAACACAGTCACCCCGGGATGACTATGCTTGACCGACTGCACCAGTGCCTTCGCACTTTCTCTGTCATCAATGGCAACAACCAGCAAGGCAGCTTGCTCAATACCCGCGGTATGCAGCAATTCAGGTCGTGTGGCATCACCAAAGTAGGCCTTAACCTGAATGCGGCGCATTGACTCCACCTGGGTTGCATCCAGGTCCATCACCACAGTGTGCACGCCATTGGCGATGAGTAAACGATTAACAATTTGCCCAAAACGACCAATGCCTGCGATGATCACCTGCCCATGTTCATCAATCTCATCATACTCCTGTTGATTGGCCGTATGTTGATAGCGAGGCAAAATCACTTTGTCGTAAAGAATAAACAAAGTCGGTGTCAGAAACATAGACAACGCCACAACTAGCTGCAACAAGCTCACCGTGTCGGGTGGGATGACATGGTTTTGCAACGCGTAGCTTAACAACACAAAACCAAATTCCCCGGCCTGAGATAAACTCAGCGCAAACAACCAGCGATCGCTATTATGGATTTTAAACATCATAGCGAGCCCCCAAAGTACTGCGGCTTTTACCAACATCACGGTCAGTGTCAAACTCAGGATCAAAAGTAAGTGCTCAGAGAGTATGGCAAAATTGATCCCAGCCCCCACAGTAATGAAAAACAGCCCTAGCAACAGACCTTTAAAAGGCTCAATATTTGATTCAAGCTCATGACGGAATTCGCTGTTCGCCAGTACTACCCCGGCCAGAAAAGTCCCCAGTGCCGGAGACAGCCCAACCAGACTCATCAAAGTAGCGATGCCAATCACAAGCAATAAGGCGGTTGCGACAAAGATTTCCCGTAGTCCGGAGTTAGCAACATAATGGAACAAAGGACGACTCAGATAATGACCTATCACAACCACACCGGCGATACTGGCAAAAATAGCCCCCGCGTAGGCCCAGGCTGGCAAACCTGCAACCAGGCTCAATGATTCATGATGTTCCGCTGTGGTTTGCAGTGCTTGCGCTGCACTCATTAACTCAGGTAAAGCCAAAACAGGGATAAATGCCAGTATGGGTATCACAGCGATGTCCTGCATCAGTAATACAGAAAACGCATTTTGCCCGCCTTCGGTTTTCGTCAGACCTTTCTCGTTCAATGTTTGCAACACAATGGCGGTCGACGACAAAGAGAAGAGCAGACCGATTGCCACCGCAATGGAAAGAGGCTGACCCAATAGCCAGGCAATAAAGGCAAGCAACAGAGCACTTGCAACCACCTGCAAGCCGCCCAGCCCGAGCAACCTGTGACGCATTTTCCACAGCATCTGAGGGTGTAGCTCAAGCCCCACCAGAAACAACATCATCACCACCCCGAACTCAGCAAAATGTTGTATTGTCACCGTTTCCTTGCCGACAACACCTGCCACAGGGCCGATCAGCACACCGGCTATCAGGTAACCCAATACAGAGCCAAGCCCCAGGCGTTTTGCCAGTGGCACCATCACCACTGCCGCGGCCAGATAGATAAAAGCCTGAATAAAATAGCCGGTCATGCTAGGACGTCCTCCGTGGTTAAACGCTGCACCACCGGGCAACGACCGAGGCCATTACAGGGTGACTGCTGTTGAAGTGATTTCATACTAAAACATCTCTATGTTGCGCGCAGATCTTTTACACTTTAGTACGAAACGGATGACTGTGCCGACGGCACACTGCATTTGCACTTGTTCATATAATCACAGCCGTGTCTTATATTCGCTATCGCTCACTGAATAATAGTAAGACATCCAGTCATATAGCTTTTTGCCACCTAACCTGCTGCATCAGTATTCTCCCGGGGCGTTTGATGCTAACCTGTTCACAGTCGCAGCTTTAAGGATAAACGTTATGCACACTTCCCCTCGTTTTCACTACATAGATAACTTGCGTAGCCTGGCACTTTTACTGGGCGTGGTGTTCCATGCAGCGCTGGCCTATGGCCCTTACTTCTCAAACATCTGGTTTACCGCCGATCCGAGCAAACATGTCGCTTTTGAGTACTTTGCTATCTGGTCGCACTTATTCAGAATGCCGTTGTTTTTCGCCATCGCCGGGTTTTGCGCTGCACTGCTGATCAGTAAACGCGGGGGTAATGCCTTTATCAGCAATCGCCTCAAACGCGTTTTTTTACCCTTTGTGATATTTTTTCCGCTGACCATGTTGGTGTTAATTCATGCGCTTGGCTGGGGCGCAGAAATCGTCCATGAAAAACCGGGCCTGTTTACCATTTTTCAGTCCGTCGACGAACCGCTCATCTCCACCATGCACTTGTGGTTTCTATGGAACCTGACCCAGTTCTGCTGCATCATCTGGTTATTGCAAAAATATACTCAGGTTTATCAATCCATACTCGCCTTTGTCGTGCGCCCTCTGTTTTTAGGAGTAGCTTTGCCGGTATTGCTTACGCTTGCCATGCACCAGCAACTGGTGCCATTCCCGGCGCCCGATAAGCTGTATCCGCAACTCTGGTCCTACGGGTTTTATGGTATCCTGTTTTTAATCGGTGCCGGGCTCTATCATCATCATACCCGGGTAGAACAGTACGCCAGATACTTTACGCCTTTACTGATACTGGCTTGTGTGTCATTACTGCCTTACTTTTACCTGATGGACCCTCCCCCCTCGATAGAAACCATCATTCGGGCAGCGAATACCGGAGACATGACACCAGAGCACATCAATCTCTACGCCGTGCTCGCACAATCGGTTGCCATCGTTAGCTGGACCGGTGTTGCCTTCCTGGCCGGATATAAATGGCTCAATCAATACAGTCAGCTGAACAAGTATATGTCCGACGCGTCTTACTGGATTTACCTCATTCATGTACCGGTACTGATGTACATCCAGTTTCCACTGAGCAATACCACGCTGCCATTATTACTTAAGCTCGTCATTTCGGTCACCACCACCCTGGCTATCGGTTTGGTAAGTTATCAGTTATTGGTCAGACACACCTGGATAGGCGTTTTGTTAAATGGCAAAAAAGCAAAACCAAGCACCTCCCCTCAACGTGCTGAATCTGCTTCTTAGGTGTATTTTGGGTCGGTACCCTGAAAACGGGCTGTCTGTTTCCTTTATCGCTCCGTTAACAAAAGAAACATCGGGTCCGAACAATTAGGAGGAGTCGCCCTCCTCCTTCCTTACTCACCAATGCAAATAGACGAGTTCATTATCGGGTCCTTCCCATTTTGTGGATCAATACACAAGTTGCAACGAATAAAGCGTTGGGTATCCAGAGCACATCTATTCTCCTCCATGTAGATAATAAAAGACCTTTTTTAGACAGTACCAAGCGAACCCATGGCATACAGGCACCCCCGAAATAAAAAACAAACTATTGATTAAATTACTTATTTTATATATCTAAACGCTAATTGGTATGAGCAGGCCCATTCGAACGACCGAACATCCTCTTCACGGCACACTTGAAAGCATATTCACCGTTACGAGGCCATCACAATGGACAAAATACTTAATACGACTTCTGGAACAGAAGCAATAAAAGAGGCAAGCGCAGCCACATCGCACAAAGGTATATCAACGCACACTGCTGGCAAGACGCTCAGTTACACTGCCATATTCTGGTTTATTTCCGTGTTACTCGGGCAATGGTTTTTCTTTTACTACATCATTAAGTTCTACGGGTTTTCCGTGATCAATGACAATATGGAAATTTGGAACCGCTGGGAGGTTATGGGTGCAACCCCTTACCATGTGGGAGACTTTGCCGGTAACCTGGCATTTGCAGCGCACACAATCGGCGCAGGCATCGTCGCGTTCGGCGGCGTATTTCAACTTATTCCTAAGATGCGCAGCCGCTTCCCTACTTTCCATAAAATCAATGGCTACGTCTATCTGCTTACCGTTATTCTGTTGGCTTTCTCAGGGTATTACCTGGTGTGGTTCAGAGACGCCAGCCCGATCGAACTGGGCGACATAGGCACCAGTATCAATGGCTCTTTGATCCTGCTGTTCTCTTATTTAACGGTACGCAGCGCGATTAAAAAAGACATCGCGAGCCACAGAAAGTGGGCTATCTGCTTGTTTCTTGTATCAAATGCGCAATGGTTCCTGAGAGTGGGCGTGTTCAGCTATCTGGTCACCGGTACCACCCTGGGTCTTAATCCCGCGTTTGGTGACCCGTTTTTCCCAATGTGGACTTTTGGCTGCTTTTTAATCCCGCTACTGACCGCTAAGGTCTACTTTTATGCACAACAAAGCCGCAATGCACAGGTGAAGCTGGCGATTAGCATCATCTTATGTGCACTCACACTGCTTATGCTGATCGGTATTATGGGATATACGCCATTTCTGCTATCCGTTATGTCTGAAGATCCTATCTCCTTCTGATCCCTCAGCACTGACACAATCACAAAAAAGCAGGGCGATGGTATCATCGCCCTGCTTTGCGTTAATAAAGCCTGTTTAAACGTGGTTATAACTGATTGACATCAACACGCAAAGTATCCAAATGTGCGCTAATGGCTGGATTAACCTTGTTAGAAGTGCCGCCACCCAGGTGTTTAGCAAAAAAGCGCTCCATTGCCACAATAGAGGCCAGTTTATTGTTTTGCTTCATAAACCCATGCCCTTCGTCTTTTGCCAGAATATATTCGAGCGGGTGATTTTTAGCGGCCAGCGCTCTGGCAATATTATCCGATTCAACCTGTGTCACACGCGGGTCGTTTGCCCCCTGTACCAGCATCAAAGGCGCTTTGATTTGGTCAACGAAGTTAATCGGTGAACGTGATTCCATGTCTGCTCTGTCCTTTGCAATCTCAGGGTCGCCTACTGCGACATACCAGGTCCCCAGATAAGGGCGGTAGTGTGCCGGGAAAGACTCCATCAAAGTCACCAGGCTGGATGGTCCAACATAAGAAATCACCGCTTTATATACGTCTGGTGTAAATGTCGCACCAGCCAGTGCTGCATAGCCGCCGTAGGAGGCTCCCATAATACCCACGCGTTGTTTATCCGCAATGCCCTGCTCTATCAGGTAATTTACACCATCCGTCAAATCGTGCTGCATGGTGCCTGTGCCCCAGTTTTTCTCGCCCAGCTGAATAAAGCGCTTACCGAATCCCAATGAGCCACGGAAGTTAGGTTGCAGCACGGCATAGCCGCGGTTAGCAAAATAATGCGCCACAGGAACAAAATAACCGCTGCTGTAGCCCCACTGATCTCGCGCCCATGGACCGCCATGTGGCAACACTATAGTTGGCAGGTTCTTATTCAGGTTTTTAGGTAAAGTCAGATATGCCTGGATTTCAACACCATCTGATGCCGTATAAGTAATAGACTTTCGGTCTCCCAACAGCTTAGGGTCAAACTCTGGTGCCTCATTCAACAGGCCTGTCAGCTTATCCTGAGTCGGATAATACGCATATTTTTGATCCGGGCGGTCAGCAAAAGACACCGTTAGCAACCACTGATCTTCCTTATGGTTTATTTTATCTACTTTTAATTCAATATCTTGTGAGAAACGATTGTGTATCTGTTGTAACGCTTTAGCCGCGGTGTCGGTCAGTGGGTAATTACGCAGCTTACCCCCATAGTAAGATACGATCAGTGGCTGCCCTTGCTCGTCAAACACAACATGGTGCAGATCAGAACTTTGCTGGGGATCAAGGTGGACCGTCTCTGTCGACTTAGTCGCTAAATCCACTTTAATCAGTTCCTGTTTATCGCGTCCTTCAATACTGCCTGCAATAAAAGCGGTATTGGTTTGCTCATCAAAGCTGATGATTTCCAGGATCTCTCCCGGTTCAGTGGTCATCACCTTGAGCCAGCGCCCGTCTGTGAATGTGTACATGCTTGTGGAATTATCAGCATTGAGCGCCAACCCAAGCGCCACCTGACCCGCTTTATTCAGCTGTGTCTCAAACAGGCTCACACTGTTAGTCTGAGTTTGCGTCAGTTCGCCCTGATCCACCGTCAGGTGAAAGTAATCAATGCGCTCCGGTGTCACGTGATTGGCGGCGACAGCCAAAATATTTGCATCCTGCTCAGACTGTCCCAACAGAATGTAATCGACCTCATCATTATGAGTGAGTCGCGTCGTAGTGCTGGCTGTCAGATCTGTGCTATTCAGCGCCAGTTTATAAATCTGGCTATTTTCATTGCCCTGATGATCCTTAGAAAACAAGATCTCGTTGCGATTGGCAGACCAGATAAAACTGTCAACCGAATCGATGAGGTTAGTCACAGGTACGGGTATCGCATCAGACTTATCGGCAGCCACCACAAACAGGTTATGTGCGCCGTTGTGCATTTTCAGAAATGCGATCCACTGGCCATCCTTTGACATCGCAATCGACTTTTTCTCACTGGTACTGAATAAACTCTCTACATCCACAAATGCCGAAACATGCTGAACCGACTCTGCCTCGCTCACTGGCTGCTTGTCGCTCAGCGTACAGCCTGACAACACAGCCATAGTACCCAGTACGGTACTCAGTGCAACACTCAACGCTAATCTGGTTACTGTGCTTTTATTTTTCATCATGTCACTCCTTCTCTTTGTTGAAAATATCATTACACGGATTTTTATTATTGTAAAACGATAATTTGTTTTCTTTTTTCAGAAAATAGTTTCTGTGTGATATGATTCTCATCAAGAACAACATAGAAACAAGGGATCTTTATGGTCAAATCGACAGACAAAATTCAGCGCTGGTGCGGCACCTTCCGCGCTGTGGTGCTGGGTATCAGTGGCTTGGTATTTTCGTTTCTTATTTATCACCTGATCATCAATGGTCAGGTCCGGTATATCGAAAGCGAATCATTCAATTTATTGTGGGAAAGTGAGCAAGTCAGTCACGGCATGTTATTTAGTCTCACTCTCCCCTTGCTGGCTGGGATGCTACTCAGTGTGTACTGGATAATCAGGCTATTAAAACTCTTTAGTGGCGGACAGTTTTTTCATAACGACTGCTACACCTGCTATCAGGGATTTATCTGGACAAAAATTGCCTTGGTCCTCTATTCGTGTGGCCTGAATTTTTTTCTGGATTATTGGTATCACACGCTCTACCACTCAAACCAGGTGGTGCTGAAAATCCCTTTTGGTGAGCTCACGACGCTCGGACTCTTCGCTGTGGTGGCCTATCTGCTTAAAGCAGCAAAAGAAATCGAAGATGAAAACAAGGAGTTCATTTAGGCTATGGAGATTGTTGTGAACTTAGATGTAGTGATGGCAATGCGCAAAGTGTCATCCAAAGAGCTGGCCAAAGCCATAGGGATCACCGAAGCAAATTTGTCTTTGCTCAAACGCGGTAAGGTGAAGGGGGTGCGCTTTGAAACACTGGCACAGATCTGTCGATATTTAGACTGTCAGCCCGGCGACCTGTTGGCCTTTAAACCAGACGACGCGTGATTATTTAACAGGGTTGCAGGCCGCTGCAACCCTGTTTTATGCGTGGGCCTTAAAATTGCGCCACAAACTGCAAGCTGGTTTCTTCACCAGCATCACGATCTATGTATTCAGCTCTCAGGTAGTAGCTGTCGTTAAAGAAGTACTTACCTTCCAGTGCTAAATCAGAGTCATAAGAGCCTACGCCTACAGCAATATTACGGTTAAAGTAATAGTTTACCAAAGCATTGGTATACGACTCATCGGTGTATCCTAAATCGACCTCATGATGAGATACATCCACGCTGATATAGCGCTCTGCATCCAGATGCATAAAGTAACGGCCAGAAACCGTGTAATTATCCATCTCATCATCTGTATCAATGGTTACACCCAAATAGTCGGTGTCATTGAGCTGATGATTGTACTCGGCTTTTAACCAGGTGCTGTCAGCGCCCAGGTCTGACTCATTGCGACGAACGCTCAGTTTCAGCGTGTCGTTGTACAGATACCCAATCCCGTATGTGTAGTGGTCATCCATTTCACCCAGGTCACTCACCCGACCAATCACAAACACTTCTTTGTTGAAGTAACCTTCACCCGCAAAAGCGAAACGGTCCACATATTCGTCGTTGTAATAACCCAGCGCAACATTACTATCCGTATCCAGATAGCCATAGTCATCCCAAACGCCTGAGCTTTGCTGCGGAGCAAAGAAATAACGGCTGCTAATCATCAACGCATCGTTATCATACGCACGGTCCTGATCGGTATACGTGACGCTGTTAAACCATTGCTTAGTCTCGGTAGCGTGGGCTGATGTGGCGGTGATGACGGCAAGTGCCGCAAGTGTGAATAGCTTTTTCATAAAAAAACCTTTATTTCCATATAGTAAAGCAGTATTGCTCACCACTGTAGTGAGCGCGGCGCATCATATAGAAGCGAAACTGAATGCGCAATGACTTTCTCAGGTTTTACCGAATTTCGCTTTACAGGTAATATGTTAGCCCGACGCGCTGAGCAAACTGAATTTTATATATGACGATAGTAATCATTGAAGACGAGCCCGCCATTGCCGATACGCTGGTCCACATTCTTGAAATGGACGGGTTCGACGTGCACTGGTTTACAACCGCCGGGGCTGGCTGCGAGTACTTACAGCAACACCCTGCCGATCTGTTGATCCTGGATGTTGGCTTGCCGGATGGAAACGGCTTTGACGTGTGCAAACAGCTACGTCAGTATTCCGCTATTCCGATCATCTTCCTCACGGCACGCAGCGATGAAATTGATCGTGTGGTTGGCTTAGAAATTGGCGCGGACGATTATGTCACCAAACCCTTCAGCCCCAGAGAAATGCTCGCCCGGGTCAAACTCAGACTCAAAAAACTACATCCGCCTCTGACGAGTGTAGCGACGGAGCAAGCACCCAAGTGGCAGGCCAAGAACTTTGATTATTACTACAAAGGGGCGGCACTTGGGCTGACAGCATTGGAGTTCAAACTGCTTGATGCACTTATCACCCATACACCGCGTGTTCTGAGCAGAGCCCAGCTACTGGATGCAACCCAAGCACCGTCTGATTGCGGTTATGAGCGCAATATCGACAGCCATATCAAAGCCATTCGGGTCAAAATGAAGCGCTATGACTGTGCAGAGTCGTTAAAAACCAAGCGAGGGTTTGGTTACTATTTCGAGGATATAGCGTGAAAGCGCGACACTGGCCACGTATTCCGCTGGGGCTGAGATTCTTCATGCTCTATCTGATATTGGTTTTGCTGACGACTTACGTGATCAGCAATACGATGCTCAGAGAGATTAAGCCAACCATACGTCAGGCAACCGAAGAAACCCTGGTCGATATGGCCAACCTGCTCGCCGTTGTCGTAGCAGAAGATCTGGCTCAGGGTACCACCAGCAACAGCCGTCTGGTTGAACTGATGAAGGTATATGGACAGCGAGAAGTCGATGCCGCAATTTGGGGAATTGAAAAGACCAACATGTCACACCGCATTTATCTCACGGATCATCGCGGTATTGTGGTTGCTGATTCCTGGCAGCAAGATGTCGGTACTGACTTTTCGCAATGGAACGACGTATACCTGACTTTGCGCGGAGAATACGGTGCCCGCTCCAGTGCCACCGACCCTGATGATCCCCTGTCAACGGTTATGCATGTCGCCGCCCCGGTGATTTACCAGGATCAGATCATCGGCAGTCTCACCGTTGCCAAAGCAAACCGCTCGGTTCAGCCATTTATCGAGCACAGCCAGCAACGCATAGTGAAATGGCTCGCTCTGCTGAGCTTACTTGCACTTCTGATAGGCGCACTCATTGCCTGGCGGATCAATTCAGCGGTGAGTAAACTCGCTGACTACGCAAGAAAAATGGGCCAGGGCGAGCAAGCTGATAAACCCCAGTTCAGGGTCTTTTACGAGTATCGTCAACTCAGTGATGCCTTAGAACAAATGCGTAATCAACTCGATGGCAAAGTTTATATAGAACAATATGTTGAAACTTTAACGCATGAATTAAAAAGTCCACTGTCTGGGATCAAAGGGGCCAGCGAGCTATTACAGATGCCGTTAAGTGATGATAAACGTCATCAGTTTGCACACAATATCGAGCGCGAAACCCAGCGGATGCAACAGCTGATCGACAGGCTTCTTGAATTAGCCCGGTTGGAACAATTGCCCACGCTGAATACCCGACAATTGGTGTCAGTTGCACCTCTGCTTCACCAATGTGAGCAAATCCTGGCCCATCGGGTACTGCAAAAATCGGTTACCTTCACCACGACACAGGCGCGGATATCAGCGGTCAATGGCGATCCCTTTCTGTTACAACAAGCGCTCCTTAATTTGCTGGAAAATGCTCTGGACTTTGTTCCCTCACACGGAGATATCAGCCTGTCTGTCACCTCTGCCGGCAACACATGTTCGTTCAGCATCTACAACACCGGCCCGGCAATCCCAGACTATGCGCTGCCCAGATTATGTGAGCGATTTTACTCCTTGCCTCGTGCCAACGGCGCAAAGAGCACCGGACTGGGTCTCAATTTTGTGGAGCGGGTTGCCAAACTGCACCAAGGTAAGTTGACCATCAACAACCGCGCGCAAGGCGTGGAAGCCACACTCACCATTAAAACTCCATAGAGTCTCCACATATCCCCCATTCTGACACCAATTATCTCGGTTAACCTGTCGACAAATCAGGCCTAACCGAGATACTTATGACACAACAAATTACCGAAAAGACAGGGATCAAATTAGCCATCATCGCCGCAATCATTTTATTGCTGATGATCCCCATCGCCATGATCACCGACTTGATCGACGAGCGCTCCGCCACTGAGCACACTGTACAACAGGAAATTGCCCGCAGCACCAGCGGTACTCAATCTCTTATTGCCCCCTTTATCTACGCTGAGTATGAGGTATCCACAGAAGTCGATGGCGTACATACGCGCATAAAGCACCAGCGCACCTTTCTCCCCAAGCAATTGACAGTAAAGGGATCGCTCGACACGTTCGAAAAGTACCGCAGCATATACAAGGCACAGCTATATCGTGCAGACTTGGCGCTCACCGGTCACTTTGACCCCCAACAACTGAGTGACTTGGCTGACCTCACACCAACCCGGGTCGCCATGGTGTTAGGCGTCAGCGATATTCGGGGCATTGGCCTGAACACCCAGATTTCACTCAACGGACAAACCCACTCACTGGTTCCCGGCACCACATTAAGTTCTATAGAAGAAGGCGTGCACATTACGCTGCCCATCGCAACATTGCGCGATAACGCTTTGGCGTTTGATATTCAATTAGATTTGCAGGGGATGACTTCATTGTCGATCGCCCCTTTGGGCGCTCGAACTGAGGTATCATTAGACGCCAACTGGCCACACCCCAGCTTTCAGGGAGAATATCTGCCCGTTCACTCTGAGATCACTGACACACACTTTAGCGCCAGCTGGCAGACCAGCTACTTTGCCACCAATATGAAAGAGCTATTTTCGCGTTGTATTTTTAAGCATCAGTGCGAGCAGTTAGAAGCACGCAATATGGGCGTGCGCCTCGTGGAGCCGGTTGACCATTACCTGAAAAGTCATCGTGCCACAAACTATGCACTGTTGGTGATTATTTTAGTGATATCGAGTTTCTTTCTGCTGGAACTCAGTAAAACCAAAGCCATCCACCCGGTACAATACGGGTTTGTCGGGCTGTCATTAGCGGTCTTTTATCTGTTGCTGATTTCTCTGAGCGAACATCTGGGTTTTGCCTGGGCCTATGCGCTATCGGCACTGGCAGCCATCCTGCTGTTGGTCAGCTACATTTGGGGGATACTGCAAAGCGCGAAACTCAGTGCGGCTTATCTCATTGCTTTAAGTGCCCTGTATGCCATGCTCTACGCCATGTTAAGCGCCGAACATTATGCACTACTGCTGGGTAGCCTGTTGTGCTTCACGGTACTCGCGGCGGTTATGCTGGCGACCCGACACGTCAACTGGTACGGCACAACGCAGGCTAACGCTGGACAACCCCCAGCTCAACAAGGCAACTCGCCCGCCCAATAATCACCAGGGGTGTTGCAGATTTAGTCCGATATCTTTGGCTTGCCATCAGTTAACACCACTGTTATCTGATGGCCCGCACATATGAGAGCGCAATCACAGCGAAAATTTACAAAACAACCTATTGATAAAAAACAAAAAATACGTGATTTCTCGTAAAAACTCAAAGGTCCATAAAGTACAGCAGCTTGATCACGCCACGGCAGATAAAAAATAGAGCAAACACCTATTGGTGACACCATATAAAAGGTACACTCACATTTTATCTAAAAAGGACTAACCATGTTAAAAAAAGCAATAACCTTAGCACTTGCCCTGACAACGTTTAGCTCAGTGGCTGTAACGAATCACAATGGTGAGATAGCCAACATGAGAACCTGGGTGTCCGGTTCGAATACTTATGGAGTCTGGGTTAGTTTGAAAAGTAACCCGAGTCTTTGTCCCGGAGGCTTCTACCTGCCTCACACGTCTGACAATAAACAACTGGTTTACAGCACCTTACTCGCAGCACATATGTCTGGCAAAGCCATTATGATCCAGGCTGCAGACAGTTCCTACAAAATTGGCGATCGATGCCGTATCAACTACGTTATGCTCTAAAAATCGCCAACCCGGGTGTTTAAACTAAACACCCTCATACTTCTCGATGACCCAGAAAGAACAACCCCGTCCAAACTCATTATTCCTCCATATTTTTGCGATATACTAAACATTGGGTAAGAATAGATTAGGAAATACAATGCGCCATTTAACACGTGCCATTTTAGCGAGCGCTATGCTCACCACACTATCCGGGTGTGATCTTGGGGGGGACGATAAACTCCCTATCGTGATCCCGGTTGAACAGAGCAAAAGCAATATTGCCATTACCAAGATATCCACAGGTCCATTAGAAACACTGGAACCCAATACCGCTGTGCAGGTCTTCTATGATGTAGACATCAGTGGCTTTAAGGACATCGACGTTGATGTGCACTTCTATCTGGTGCATGCGGCTGAACTGGACACCTCTGACGGTGAAGAAGCTGAAATCGAAGAAGTCCATAAAGTAGGCGCATTGGAGTTAACTCAAGTCACTGAAGGCAGTCACAGCTTTGAAACGGAAATCACCATTCCGGATACCCTGCTGGGTGGTCATTATCACTTAATCGCACAGATTGACCCGCATGATGATCATGCCGAGGACGTTGAAGAAGACAACCACCCATCGGTTGATCACGCACCTTTCTCTGAGGGCGAGTTCCCTTTCGCTGACATTCAGGTGCGGGTACCAGAAAGCCACGATTATAAACTGCTAAACGCAGAATTTGGTCAACAAGCGTTGATCCTGGATGTACCAAATAATACCGACGGTACCAGCGAGCACCATTCTGATCTGGTCGGCTACCTGACTGCAGACTATGAAGGGGGCAATCTGGGCAGCACCGCGATTACAGCGGAAATTTTGGTAGACGGTAACTGGCAACCAACCCACTTCTGGAATACCGAAAACACCGCTTATGAGGCGCAGCTAACGCATAATTTCACTGCGGGTTTGCACGATGAGCACATTGGTTTTGACATTGCACTGGACGACGCACTGCTCACTCAGCTTTATCAGGGCTACGACGCGACTCAGGAGCAGTCTTTACAGGTTCGCTTCACGCTGACGGATTTGGCTCAGGATGCCGAAACCATCACAGACAACAATGTGATCGAAACTGAAATCCCGCTGTACTTCTTTACCGGTGACGACACGGACACCGAACAAAGTCTGGCAAAGCGTGATGCGCAATATGCAGTGGGACTAGCTAACATCAAGCTTGAGAAAGAGTTTGATAAGTCTTATGGCAACAAGTCTAAGTTCAGTGTCGGTGTTGATTTAAGCGGTCAGTTGTTTATTGTGCCAACTGGAGACCCGGGCGGTCGGATCACAGGTGAAGGCATCGTGGAAGCGTACTTCTTCAATGCTCAAAACACTTTGTTCAGTATTTCATATGACGGCAGTGCCTATATCAGCGGACAGAACACTGGCTATGCGTCTGAAATGATCATCTTCAATAACGTTGCGTTTGAAGATGAGAAATACACCACCAAATATGAAAAGTCCTGGGAAAAATCCTGGGAAGAAGAAAAAGTCCTGGCGCAGGCGCGCTTTACCATAGGTCCGGTGCCTATGAGTGTTGAAGCAGGCGTGACCGGCAGCCTGGGCTTTGAACTGACAGTAGGGTATAACGCCGAGCTTTATGCCGAGGGCGACTTGTTCCATGTTGACTTTAACGCCTTTGGTCGTGGTGGTGTGAATCTTGGCTTAGTGTCAGCCGGTATCCAGGCGATTTTGACCTTGATCGACAATACTTTTGCCATGGAGTCCAATGCGGGCTTTGCCCTGGTTTCTAACGGTAACAAAGCACCACACATTTATTATGGCATTGAGCTGAAGAACGACCTGGATGTGATTTCAGGTAAATTTGGGTTATACGCCGAGACCATTGGCGTGAAATGGTGTAAGAAATGGGGGATCCCTTATCCGTGTGGTAAGAAGACCCACCGCTACGACCTGTGGCTATACCAGACACCAAGCGTGTATAACAAATCCTGGACTTTGTACTCCAAAGAGGACGAAATCGAACTATGACCTTGTGTCGATTGACTCTGCTTGCAGCGCCCTGGGTGGCGCTGACAAGCGCACAGGTAATGGCTGACACACTCTGCCAGCCGCAATACCAGTTTGACATCAAAAGCCAAACCTCCTTTGACTACATTAAGCTGCAAAGTGCCCCGCAAACTTCTATGGTGCATTTACAGGGTAAGCTGTCGCTCAAACCGGCGCAAAAAGGAGAAGAGCACAACTGGTGGGCAATTAAAGCCGATCAGGTCGCTGCAGTTCAGGGCAAAGAACGTATGCCGCTGCCCAGTTATGAACACCCGTTTGCCTTTAAACTTACAGACAAAGGCCTGATCAGTGACTTTTACTTTGCAGGTCAGCTTGACCAGCAAACTCGGGACAAGCTGAAAGGGTTAGCTTATTATCTTCAATATCAAAGAGATATTAGTGAGGTAAGTAAAGAGCCCGACACGCTGGGCCAGTATCAACCCGCTTATCAGCAGGTCGATAAGCAGTTAAAAATGGTCAAACGACATTACAGCGACTTTGACCGCACTCAGCTGACGACCTTTAACCGTATCGACGTACTCGATTCTGCACATCTGATCACCCCTGATAGCTGCTTTTTGGTGCATCGTGAAGGCCAGGAGGCCCTGGCCCTGTCAGGCACCGATCTGCGATTTGGCTCGCAACAAAGCTATACCCTGACACAACTTAGCCAGCCTTTTAACAGTGCCTTGTACGAATTGGGCACCGATCTGACCACCTGGCAACGCACCACAGCCGAGCTCAGCGAAGCAGAAAAAGCACGTCTGGCAGCCGAGTTACAGCAGCTGCTCACTGGTCAGGATATCACTCAGATAGATGCCCATACGCTGTCTATTCTGTTGAAAAAATACGACGCTGTTATTGGCACTTTGGCGCCGTTGATGCTTTCAGGCACACTCAACGACAAAGCTCAGATGCGCCTGTTCAATGCACTGGGCCAACTAGACTCGGCCACCAGCCAACAGTTACTCAGCCAGCTGCTGCAGGCTGAGAAGCAACCACTCACTCAGTTCCGTGCGCTGCGCGCACTGACCCAGGGCAGTGCACCATTGTCACAACAAGCCACTGATATGCTGCTGGAAATGCTGGCAAATGGATTCAGCACCTTAGACTCAGAAGTCGAGTCCAGTTTCTATATGTCACTCGGCACCTTACTCAATAACCGCCGTGCATCAGATACCGCGATGCAGTTAAGCCAGGCAATCACTGAACAGATCACGCTGGGCGAAAACGAAGGTAAAACTGCCAACCTCATCACCGCTTTAGGGAATAGTCGTGATCCCCTGCATGAGCCGCTGCTCAATGCGCATCTGTCTGACAGCAGTGCCCGTATCGAGAAAGCCTCCATCCGAGCGCTGGGCATGATGCAAACCGACACGGCTTATCAGAATCTGGAACAGCACTTTTTTAACGCCCCTGCGCGCAATAAGAAGGCACTGATCAGTGCATTAGGGAATTATCAGATGAGTGCTAAAACCAGTGACACTGTGCTTAATATGGCGGTAAATGATCAGGATGATGCGATCCGTCTGGCTGCTATCAAAGCATTAGCTACTCAACAGCAAAAAGACGGGATCAAGCCAGTGTTACGCCAGGCGTTGAAAAACGAAACCTCGCGACGCAACTTTAAGGCCATCATAAAGCTGTTACACAGCAAAGAGCAACAGGCGCAATAGCGCCTTTTGTTCATCATCCCAGCCAAACCGCGATACGATGCCGCCCTACCGTGCAGGTTTTCTGACCTTTCACTTCCCAAAGCTGACTTTTGACACACCGACATATACAAGCACAGTAAGCACTTTCACAACCGTGGTTACTTATGTATACTAAAATACATTAATGAATATAATAGACATTGTGATACGCTTCGATGTCTGAGACATTTTTTAACGAAGGGAAACTGCATTATGACCAACACAAGCGCCTCTGCTCGCCGGGTATTTGAACAAAATGAGCGCTGCCCGATCCGCAATGTAGTAGCACAAATAGGCGATAAGTGGTCGATTTTAATCCTGTTTGCTTTGGTCGATGGGCCTGAACGGTTCAATGCCTTAAAATCAAGAATTCAGGGCATATCACAACGCATGCTGACACAAACCTTGCGCGATATGGAACGCGATGGCTATGTCAAACGCACCGTTTATGCAGAAGTCCCGGTTAAGGTTGAGTATGAACTCACCGAGCTGGGACGAGGGCTGGCTAAGTCGGCCTGGCAACTGGTGTCGTGGGCCGACGATCACTTTGATGAAATAACCGCAGCCCGCGCCCGTTACGATGAAGCCAGCCAGTCATGATCGTTAAGTCTGTCGCTGCCTGATCGCGGTAACCTGTTCAAAGCCAATGCCCCAGTTGTCAGTCGAGACTTCATCAATAACCACAAAGGTAGTCTCCGGGCTTTTCCCTAATACATCGACCATCAACTGGGTCGTACCTTTGATCAATGACTGCTTCTGTGCGTTTGTCACCCCTTCATCGGTGACACGAATGTGAATATAAGGCATAGCTACTCCAGGTGAGTGTGTGGTAAATCCGCATACATTTTGTTGACTATTCGCCACTGGCCCTGTTCTTTCAGCAGGCCCAGAAAGTCAACGTAAGTTAGTTCAAACAACGGGCATAACACCTTGACCATGGCCTGTTGTCCAAGCAAGTCTACCGCCAGCACCTGATAGGCAAATTCATCGCCTTTGTCCGCTGGTGAAGTGCGATGGCTGACCAGCTCTAGCCATTCATCCAGGCTGCGCCTCAAACCCGGCGCTTTGAGCCAGCAGTCAGGATCAAACAGAGGACGTAATGCCTCACTATTCCCGTCATGTAACCCCTTGAAATAACTTTGTACTATGGCCAGGATCTGACTCAGATCCGCTTTCATTTCAGCGTGCTCCATTATGCCCCCTGTGCTTGTTCAGCTTGCAGCGCTGCCACAAAGCCTGGCATGTGCTTGACTGCTTCAATCATCTGCGTCGTGCGCGGTGGGATTACGATGTCGACCTCAAATGCAGCCCCCCAGCGCGAATACACTGCCAGCAAAATATCGGCAACTGATGCGTGCTGGCCACCCAAAAATGGCTGAGATTGCAACTGAGATTCGACCTGCTGCCATAGCTGATTGATCCCCTTTGCGGCTGCTTCAAACAGCTGCTGGCGCACAGTGCCATGCTGCATAACACGCGCGATAAAAAACAACCTGGAATAGGCCGGATGCATAGTGGCATTGGCAAACAATAATTGCTCAATCGCTCGGCGGCGAACAGGTCCCGGCTCAGTAGGAAACAAATGGCTGGGATGCTTACTGGTGAGATGCAACATAATCGCAGCCCCTTCAACGAGCTTTTCGTCTCCATCAATGAGTACCGGAACCTGTTGGGCAGGATTCACGGTCGAAAAGTCACTGTGGGTATCAGCACGAATGAGCGTTACATCCTGCTCCAGCTCACGTAATACGGTGTTCACGGCAAGTGAACAGGCTTCCTGAATGTAGTAAAGGGTGTACATAGTCATTGTCCTTCTTATCGGATAATACAGACGAATTTAGCGTGCTTCGTCTGCGGTTATGTTCAATGCCTTTAGTCTATGACTTGCTCTTTGTTTGATATATAGCTACAAAAGAAACCAAGTGTTCACACACAGGAAACAGTATATGCTTAACTCAATACAATCCGTGGCCAATAAGGACAATTTATATGAACAAGCTACGTGCCATTGAGCTCTTCGTGAAATTGGCGGAAGTGGGCAGCTTTACCCAGGTTGCTGAGCAATTCAGCACATCAAAATCAATGGTCAGCAAAGAAATAAGCCGCCTTGAGGATCAACTGGGTGCACGCTTGTTACATCGCACCACCCGCAATATCCAGCTGACTCAGGTCGGTGAGGGTTATTTGCAACGTGCCAGGGATATCCTCAGTAAACTGGAAGAGGCAGAGACCTTTGTTCAGTCAACACAACAAGCGCCCAGGGGGAAGCTAAAAGTGAACTTGCCTATGGTGCTGGGGATCACCGATCTGGGGAAAATGTTTGCAGACTTTATGCAGGCTTATCCGGATATTGAGCTCGACATTCATCTTGGTGATGAGGATATTGACCTGGTTGAGCAAGGGTTTGATCTGGGTCTGCGGGCCACCAGCCGACCCATTGACAGCAATTACATCGGCCGTGAAATCACCCGGTTTGACTATCACATTTGCGCCAGCCCGACATACCTGGCGACACACCCAGACATTACTCACCCTCGCGATTTGACTCAGCATAACTGCTTTGAATACCGTTATTTTAAAGGAAAAAATATCTGGCCGCTGGCTGAAGGCGTCAAAATTACTGGCACATTAAAAGCGAACAATGTTCTGTTTATGCTGGAAGCCATTAAAGCTGGCCTGGGAATAGGTATATTGCCGGAATTTGCCTGTCGGCATGCCATTGAAGCCAAAGAAGTGGTGAGTATTCTGCCGGATAGTAAGAAACCGCAACTCACCCTGCTCGCCCTCTACCCAGCCCGTCACCATGTACCGGCCAGCGTATTGCAATGCATCCAGTTTTTACAGCACTGGTTTATACACCAGTACCCAAACAACCAGCGCATCATTTGAGTGCAGCACCACTCACCTGGATCACACCGGAATGTCGATTACCCGCAATTGCTGAGACTCATCTCCCTGCACCAGCACAGTCCCGTGCGGGTCAACAATGAGGCTGTTGCCAATGAAACGCACCCCGGTACTGCAGTCATGATCCATACCCAGGCGATTGGCGGCTATCACATAGACACCATAGTCTTTGGCCGCCTTTTGGATAACTTCCAGGCTGTCCTCCCCGCAAAAGTTAGACGGATTAAGAATGATCTGCACGCCCTGTTGTTTGAGCGCCTCCAGTCCATCTTCAAACCAGATGTCATAGCACAATAAGACACCGATTTTGACACCCTGAACGTCATACACACAGAAATCCTTACCAGGCACAAATCGTAACTGATCCGTTGATGCTAGATGCACTTTGCGGTGAATGCCAAGCACACCGTCTGGACCTGTCAGCAGTGTACTATTATAGAGTTGCCCGTCATGGCACTCAGCCAGGCCGGCAACAATGCAGGCCGACTTTTCCTGCGCCAGAGTTTGCAGCAACAACGAAGATGCCCCATGATACAAATCTTCTGCCAGCTCATTCACTTGCTGACGATCGAAGAAGATGCTGCCCGTGGTGCACAACTCAGGGAGCAACAAGAGATCAAACTCATGAGACATCATCAGCGCCTGCCTGATGGCATCGCGGTTTTGCTCAGGCTCAGCAAACGCCACGTCGAACTGAAAGAAACCCACTTTCATCACACTTCCTTACTTATCAGATCTGGTCAAACTGGCGAAACGTTAGATTAAAACGGGGACCAGCCCCTTCTGGTGCCCGAGGTACTGCATGTTGATAGCGTGACTGAAAGCCCTCGCCCATAATAAATAAGGAGCCATTTTCCAGCTCAACCGAGTGCAGCTCCTGGTGATCTTGTGTATTGCGTATCAGGAAGGTCCGTTTTGCGCCTATGCTCAAAGAGGGAATGACATTGGTGGAGCCAAACGCTGGCAAATCACAGTGAAAATCCATCCACTCCTCTCCGTCTGGATAATACAGGCACACACACACAGGAAAAACTAACCCGGTCAGCTCTGTCAGGCGCTGATGGATCTGCTCGATTAACGGAAACCAGGGTTGTTGCCTGCCGTGGAACAAGCCAAACTGCCCAGAATGGGCAAGCTCAGGCTCTAACAGATTGACTTTCCATGGTAAAATTTCAGATTCTGACCCGTCCCCCATGGTAATGGTTTCAGGCTGTGACAGGTCAAAGTGCTCTGTCAGCCACTGAAACAAAGCTTGGCTTTGCGCGTCAGTTAAAAAATCGGGGTCATAGCTCGAGTCGCATTGTAATGACAGCGTCATGGCGCATTCCTTTTGGTGTTTCAGTGTTGACTTTCACTGATCCTGCCTGTGCTGTCAATAACAGAGGATTACATCTTTTGTGATTGGCCTTTTGCACGCACGCTAGGTAGAATGTCGGCCCTTGAAATAAATGCCAGTCGCAGGTTATCCGTGTTAGTGAATTACGCTCCCCCTACCAATCCTTATCTTGATATTCTCCATCAGGACGAGCATATGCTGGTATTGAATAAACCCAGTGGCCTGCTGAGCGTACCGGGGAAAGATCCAAAACACTGGGACAGTGTGATCAGCCGGGTAAACCTTGTCTACCCAAATGCGAAAATTGTGCATCGTTTGGATATGGCTACGTCCGGAGTACTGTGCCTGGCAATGAACAAAGCCGCACATCGCTTTCTCAGCATTCAATTTCAGGACAGGCTCACTGCCAAGCGCTACATTGCGAGGGTGCATGGCCACCTGCAACAAAGCAGTGGCTCAGTGGAGCTGCCGCTGATCTGTGATTGGCCGAACCGCCCGAAACAAATGGTTTGTCATGAGACAGGCAAGCCCTCATTGACACATTTTGAGGTGCTGACGCACGAACCACACGCCACCCGGGTTAAGCTAACGCCTATCACCGGGCGTTCGCATCAGCTGCGCGTGCACATGCTCTCGCTGGGCCATCCAATTTTAGGCGATCGCCTCTACGCTCAGGGCGAGGCACTTGCTGCGGCCCCAAGACTTCAGCTTCATGCCGAGATGCTCCAGATCCGTCACCCCGACAGTGAAGACATGATGACCTTTATTGCGCCGGTGCCGTTTTAAACAAATCCAGCGCACTGGCTGTCATGGCGCGCACGCCGGTTTTAATGGTCAACGGGTAGTCCGGTGCAAATTTGCTGGAATGCAAAGACGGCAAAGACTCGCCTGAGAATTGAGCCTGTCGGTAGGCTTCTGGCTCCACACCTCCAAGCCAGAATATCGTTGCCGGTATATTTTCCGGTGTACGACCGTACAGACCAAAGTCTTCCCCCGCCATCACAGGATCTGCTTTGACGACTTGCGCATCACCCAGCTCCGTACGAATACTTTGTTCCACCCGTACTGCCAGTTCAGGCGTATTATAGGTTGACGGAATACTTTCTTCTTCATGCACATACACGATAGGAGCAAGCTCGGGGGGTAAGCCGGCACTTTGCGCGATGCCCTTCGTCATGCGTTCCAGCGCTGCAATTTGTTGCTCGCGCACCGCCGGATCATAAGAGCGCAAGGTCAGCTGAAGCTTCACTTCGTTAGAGATGATGTTGTGTTTAGAGCCACCGTGGATCGAACCCACCGTAATCACCGAAGGCTTTAAAGGTGATATCTCCCGACTGGTAATGGTTTGCGCAGCCAGCACGATACGCGATGCCAATACCACAGGGTCAATTGTGGTGTGTGGATAGGCGCCATGGCCGCCCTTACCGCGCACAGTAATGTCTACCGAGTCGACATTGGCCAGTGCATAGCCTGGCGCAATGGCCACCTGACCCGCTGGTAATGAGGCACTCACATGCAGGCCAAGTACATGATCAGGCTTAGCAAAACGGCTAAACAAACCTTCTTTAAGCATGGCTTTTGCCCCTGCCCCTACTTCTTCTGCCGGTTGTGCCACCATCATCAAGGTCCCCTGCCATTGATCACGGTTATTTGCCAGTTGCTGTGCTGTACCGATAAAGCTGGTCATGTGAATATCATGACCACACCCGTGCATCACACCCACCTCATTATTGCTGGCATCTTTTACTCTGACTTTTGAAGCATAAGACTTGCCGGTTTGCTCTACGATGGGCAGGCCATCGGTATCAGCACGGATCATCACAGTGGGTCCTTCACCATTGCGCAGCAGGGCCACAACGCCATGTCCACCAATGTTTTCGGTCACCTCAAAACCCAACTGTTTGAGCTCTTTAGCCAGGCGTTTGGCGGTTTGCGCTTCCTGATAAGACAGTTCGGGATTCTGATGCAAGTGCAAATACAGCGCTTCAAGCTCAGGCAATGCCCGGGCGACTTCAGTGTTCAGTTGATACGCCCCTGCGCTGTGACTCGCCAGCGCCAGCGATAATGCAGATAGTAGTGTTTTCATCATTGTTATTCTTACTGTTTTTTTGGATTTATCAGCTTGCGAAGAAATCGCACGAATTGCAACCACTTTGCGTTATCAGACTCAGTGTGATGTTAATAAACTACCCGATCCGGCCTTTCTTTATGCCTAACCTTTGCTAAGCTTAAAGTCTGAGCAATCATTCTCAACAAAGCCGTGAAAACGATTACTATCAACGACTTAAAACCAGGTATGTTTGTTGTTGGTGTCACCCAGCAAGCGGGCAATGTGCGGGTTAAAAGCCAGGGCTGGGTACGCACCAAAGGGGCAATTGGTGCATTACAAAAAGCTGGCGTACTGGAAGTGGAAATCGATCCAGACAAAACCCTGCAGGCCAAGCAGCAAAAGCAAGCGCAGTCGGATGAAGGCCCTCATGAGGCAGATGTTACCGTGCATGATCCGTGGCACAAAACCACCAGTGTCGAGGCCGAGCTGGATCTGGCCACCACTTTATACGAAGAAGCCAAAGGGTTGCAGGAAAAAGCCTTTGCGGATGTCAAAGCGGGTAAAGCCATCGCCGTTGACGAGTTTAAACAAACCGCGTCTGGCTTTATTGATTCCATATTTCGTAATCAGGATGCCCTGGCCTGTATTGCCCGGATCCGGGAAAAAGACAGCTATTTACTGGAACATTCACTGAATGTGTCCATTTTAATGAGCATTTTTGCCAAACACCTTGGTCTGGAACGTGACATCATAGAGCAGCTGGCCACCGGTGCCTTATTACATGATATCGGCAAAATTAAAATTTCCAGTCAGATCCTCAACAAACCCGGAAAACTCAGTGACGATGAGTACCGCTTAATGATGGAGCATGCCAGATATAGTTATGAAATTGTCGGGGAAAGTGGCTTAGGCCAGATAGCCACTGAAATTGCAGGCTTTCATCATGAACGCCTGGACGGCAGTGGCTACCCCTATGGCAAAAAAGCCGATGCGCTTTCTCAGTATGTGCGCATGGCTGCCATTGTTGACGTATACGATGCCTTAACAGCGGAGCGCGTGTATAAGGTAGGCCTGACACCGATCCGTGCCTTTCGTATTTTAAAAGACGGCACCCCCGAGCACTATGATGCCGACCTGCTGGCACACTTCATCAATTGTATTGGCGTATACCCGGTCGGCACCCTGGTAAAACTGAAAAGTGAACGCATTGGCATTGTTGCCTCAAGCAACCCGCAAGAGCCGCTCAAGCCAGTAGTGAAAGTGTTTTACCATGCTAAAAATATGCTTTATACCGAAGTAAAAGACATAGACCTGGCTGATAAGCGGGTGACTGATGAACTGGAAGCGGCGATAAAACCGGAAGAGTTCAGCATTGACCTGATCCGATTTTTCCGCCACACCATGATGCCCTGAGTGGTAACTACTCTGCGGGCCAATCCTGCATGGCCTGCAGCGTAAACTCTATGCCATCAAAGTCAAACATGGCCTGCTCCGGTGTGATCTCCACCAGTTGCAGCGCTCCCATGTTATCGCCTTCATATAACTCACGGTTATTCAGCTTGATCCAGCGCTTTTCAGCATCGGTGGCATAAATGTGTGCCTGATAACGTAACCTTGGCAAACTATTTTGTAGCTGCACAGGCAACAACTCGACCGGCGTCGCACGTGCCGACCCTCTGGTGCTGGATAACACCTCAGAGGCAATCTGTTCAGACTGCGGTGCGGTGTCTTCTACTGCCTGTTCAAACGCTTTTTTCAGCTCATCCGGTACACCAGCCAGTGCCTGAGCTTCCTGACGCTCCGCTTCTTGACGGGCCGCGTTCGCACGGGCTTGCTCCAGGGGGACCCCAAGCACCCGATAGCCACTCAGATCTTCCAACGGTTGTTGCACTGGTTGCCCCTGATTGGCCGTGAACATCGCGGCATTATTGGGCTGATAAGCCTGCTGTGTCGCCGCATACTGATTCCCGACAGGCTGCTGCACAATCTGGCCATTGGCTGAAACGGGAACCAACTGCTGTGAATACACCGGCTGTCCCTGAGAATCAAAGCCCACCTGAACAGACATCCACTGATAGTGGATCTGGCGCTGTGCGCTATGCATCACAGGGTTAGTAGCCTGATTGACCGGCTGACTGATAATTTGTCCGGGCTGCATTACAACCTGGTTGCTAACTGGCACCTGAGTCACCGGTGCAGGTGTCATGACAGGCACTGCCGCCTGAGTTTGTGTTGTCTGAGCCGATGGACTGCTTTGCGGATTGGCTTGCTTATCCTCAACCGCCACACTTGCATCACCACCTTCATCTGCGGTACTTGCCTGCACTTCAGTTTGGGGAGCGCTCTGAACCGCTTCTCCCACAAAGTAACCTGCACTTAACGAGCACACACTGATCAGCGCCCCACCCAAAGTAAGGCTTAAACGGCGATAAAAGCGGACCTGTTGCTCATGACGTGATTGTTGATAATCCTGCTCAGAGTCGATTTGTTGAGATTGTTTTAATGCATTGATTAGGTACGACATATCACACCACTAAAAAATATAAGAAAGACCGATGCCACAAATAAACATGGCAGCTACCCAACCAGACACCAGCACCGGCATATTCACCGACTTCTTACTGGACTGTGGCACCAGATCCAACGGCAGGGCCTCTTTGGCAGCCTGCACTGCAATCGCTTTGGTGACCAGTTGCTGTTGTGCGGAATACGCTCCCAGTAAACAGCGGTCTGCCAGTAAGTTAATCAACCTTGGGATCCCGGCAGTAACCTGATGCATGTAGGCAATGGCCTGAGGCTCAAACAGGCTGGTCTGACAGCCAGCCTTATTAAGGCGATGCTTCACGTAAGCAAAGACCTGAGATTCCGTCAGCGGTAATAAGTGATAGCGTGCCGTAATCCGTTGTGCCAGCTGACGCAATTCATTGCGCTTCAGTAGCTGCTGTAATTCCGGCTGGCCCACCAGCACAATCTGCAACAGTTTTTTATGGTCGGTCTCCAGATTAGTAAGTAATCGCAACTGCTCCAGCACCTCTGCGGCCAGGTGTTGCGCTTCATCAATGATCAGCATGGTGTGACCACCCTGATGATGGTTATCCAGCAACCGCGCCTTAATCACATCGGTGAGAGATTTGAGGGTGGCATTATCCGCGTCATAGTCAATATTCAGCTCGTCACAGATGCTTGCCAGCAATTCCATTTCCGACAAAGCCGGATTCAGAATAAATGCTACCTGCGTGGAATCAGGCAATTGCGCCAGCATGCTGCGAGTTACGGTTGTTTTACCTGTGCCAACTTCGCCGGTCAGCAGCACAAAGCCACCGGCATCACCCAGGCCATAAGTCAGATGAGCAAGCGCTTCCTTATGGCGTTCGCTTAAGAACAAAAACTCCGGGTTTGGTGCTATCGAAAACGGCTTTTCGGTCAGACCAAAATAACGTAAATACACGGCTCGTCTCTTTCTTGTTAGAATGGGGCCTATAATGGCAAAAAAACAGCACAAGTGAAAACCTTGTTTGCATTTTCAATACGGAATTTACCATGAAAATTTACCTGGTCGGCGGCGCAGTACGCGATGAACTCCTCGGACGCCCTATTCTGGAACGCGATTACGTGGTCGTTGGCAGCACACCTGAGCAAATGGAAGCGCTTGGTTATCAGCAGGTTGGCAAAGATTTCCCGGTGTTTTTACACCCTGAGAGTAAAGATGAACACGCACTCGCCCGAACTGAACGAAAGCAAGGTCAGGGCTATACCGGGTTTATCTGTGATTTCGCACCCAACATTACGCTGGAAGAAGATTTAATGCGTCGCGACCTCACAGTCAATGCCATTGCCCGGGATCAGGACGGCAGTCTGATTGACCCATACCAAGGCCAGCAAGACTTGGAAGCTCGGGTGCTACGCCATGTCAGTGATGCATTTGGAGAGGATCCGTTGCGGGTATTACGGGTTGCCCGCTTCGCCGCCCGCTACCATCACCTGGGTTTCACTATTGCCCCTGAAACACAGGCGCTGATGCAGCGCATGGTGGATGATGGCGAACTGGCGACACTCACCAAAGAGCGAGTGTGGCAGGAAATTGAAAAATCACTCAAAGACGGTGCCATTGACGTTTTTTCTGAGGTACTGGCCAGCCTCAACGCACTCCCCCTGGTAATGCCATGGCTGAACGAGTGGACAAGTGCCGACGGCCAATGCCTCAAAGCCCGCCTCGCTCAGCTTGATCCACAAGATAATGACTTCCTGCTGATGAGTTTTGCCTTATGGCAATGCCAGGCGCAACTGGATGATTACAACCTGGAGCAGGACTTTAAGGTCCCTAAAGCTTACTGCGAGGCCCTGCGCGACCTGCAGGCGGCATTACCGGTGTTGCAAGGTACCCAGTGGCAGCCACAAACGATAATGCAGATTTTTAACCTGCTGGATGCCTCACGCCGCCCACAGCGACTGACTTTGCTCTGCAAAGCCGCCAGAACGTTCAGTGATGAGCTGGCTAGTCGTTGCGATACGCTAACACACGCACTTTCTCTTGCTGCAAATGTAAAAGCACAAGATGTCATTGCATTAGGCTTTAAGGGTCCACAAATTAAAACCGAAATGGACAAGTTAAAAATACAGGCCATGCAAGCTTTGTTTGACTGACAACAATCTTATCCACTGCAAGAAGCTAACCTCCTGCGTCCTTTGTACAGTCATAACTCCCGGCCTTCGTTATGACTGTACACGACTCCTTCTCTTAATATCGCCCCTGTGCCGTCACCACAATCAGTGACGGCCCAGCTGACAAGTAACCTAAAACGATTAGACTTAGGCAAAGCTATGCAGGTCATTGATATAAATACTTTTAAAATAAAAGAGCCTAAATTCAGCTTAACATCAAGATAACGTCATGCCTTTTATCTCAGTCTGGATACAGTGTGATTTCAGCACATCTGCTGTCGTAACCAAGCACCAGAACATCAAGAGGAATTCGCATGATAAAACGCGCCCTGACACTATCACTGTTACTGCTGTCTTTTAATCTGCTGGCCAGTATGAAAACAGTGCCCTATGAAATACCGCGCACTCAGGTTGTGCCGCTGACTCAAACTGATACTCACCACCAATATCAACTCATCATCCAGCTTCCGGAAAATTACACAGCGGAAAAACACCATCCCGTACTGTATTACACCGATGCCGCCTGGCACATCGAAATGCTGGCATCTGCCGCCTATTTTCTAATGGAAGACGCCATTCTGGTCGGAATTTCCTGGCAAACCAATATGCCAGCTCTCCTGATGAAAGAAGAGGGAGCCCATGTCAGCCGCTTTAGAGATTACTCCTTTGCACCGTCGAGCAACCCCGAAAATCAGGCAAAATACCAGTTTGGCGGGGCCAAGGCACATATCGACTTTATCCGCAGTCAGGTCAAGCCCTACATTGAACAACACTATCGCGTTAAACCCGACAGCGACAGTTACTTTGGGTACTCTATGGGTGGGCTATTTGGCGCTTACACACTCCTGACACAGCCCGATACCTTTGATAATTACCTGCTGGGCAGCCCTTCAGTATGGCGGCTGGCGCAACTCATCAACACCCGCACTAAAGCCTTGAACAAAGCGAAAGCCAATGTTTATCTGTCTCACGGCACGGAGGAAGCCAAACTGAGCCCGCACATTAATGACTTTTATCAGTTTTTGAATCAGCAGAATAACCCTTCGATGCATGTGGAACTGGCCGTCATAGATGGTACGCACCAAACTGCCGCGCCTTTGACCGGTGTCCGTGCCGTCAAATGGCTATCAGAGCGCACTGCCGCAGGAGTATCGCTATGAAATCCAATGCATTCATACTCGCCAGCATGCTGTTTGCGAGCGGCCAATCTCACGCAGAAGCGGAATTCGCCCCCGTCACGGGGCCTCTGATGGGCCAGACACCACCCGGCATGGTTGCCGAGCCCTTTGCGCCGGGTCTGATCTCCAAAGGTGACTGGGAACTTGAAGGGGTATTTGCACCGGGCATGCAGGAATTTTACTTTACCCTTGACCGGGGCGTCTATGCGGGTCCTGAAAAAACGGGCTTTCGTCCAACCGTGATTGGCTTCAGGCAGCAAAACAACCAGTGGGTCAAGTTCACTGAGTTTTTACGCACCGGCGAGGTCAGCTTCTCACCCGATGGTCAGCGTATGCATATGGCGGAAGACTACCGGGATCGTCAGGACAGCGGCTGGTCAGAGCCTCAAAGTCTGGGCCCGATGTTTGACCGTGAAGACTGGGGCATTATGCGCTTGTCCGCTTCCAGCAAAGGCACTTATGTCTTTGATGATTATAAAAGCAAGGTAGTGCGCATTTCTGAGCGAGTGAACGGTCAGCGACAAGCGCCGCGGGTCATGAACAAAGTGGTTAACTCAGGTGAAATGACCGCCCACCCTTTTATTGCCCCCGATGAGAGCTACCTGATCTGGGACAGTGTACGCAAAGACGGCTTTGGAGACTCCGACCTCTATATCAGCTTTAAACAAAAAGACGGTAGCTGGGGGCGCGCAATCAACATGGGCCCTGCCGTCAACTCAGATAAATGGGATGCCTATGCCACTGTCACACCTGATGGTAAATATCTGTTATTTAACCGCGGTGTTAGTGACGACAACAAGAATGTTGATATCTACTGGGTGGATGCCAGCATCATTGACACCCTCAGAACACGACAGTAAATAGCACATGCGCCGTTATCACCGTATCAAACCCAGTGACACGCGTGATAACGCGCCTTTTGTCAGGCTCAGCAGCAGGTAGGCACTCCAGTGCAATGGCTTGGCACGTGCTACCGGGTTGGCCAGCAAGCGCAGTGCATGGCCATACAAACGGTGCCTGATATTACGCTTAGCCAAGTCACAGATGTGCGTAGCAACGTATTTATGCGCCATGGCTATGTGCGTGACTTCGCCATTTTTAACGGCTGTCAGCAAACGCTCTGCAAAAGGACACAGCTGCGTCGGTGGCGCTTTATCGCAAGCACTGCCTGGCGCTCCGAGAAAATAAAAACTCTCAATGGCCGGAGAGTACGCAATGCGCGACTTCAAGGCTGCCTGGACATAAAAGCTCTGATCTTCACCCATCCATTCCCCCACCGGGAAGCCACCTAATTGATTAAAAGCGCCCTTCTCAACCACCAGACTCGACATGGTAAAAGGCAAGTCCCCATTGGCCGCAACCTCAAAATAATTGTCCATCTCATACCCTTCTGGCGTCCAGTCGGTCAGAGCGATTTTGGCGTCAATGTATTCACCATTGTCGAGCACTTTCTGATAGCGAGAGGCGAACAGTCCGGCCGCAGGAAAACGTTGGATCAATTCTGCCATGCGTGCCAGAAAGAACGGACTCCAGGTGTCGTCGGCATCAAGAAACGCCACATAATCTGAAGAGGCCACTTTCACGCCATTATTGCGTGCGACAGAGACGCCCTGATTGGCCTGACGTACCAGTCGCAGGTTGGGCAGACCCAGATCAATCACTTTTTGTGGGCTATCATCGGTAGAGCCATCGTCCACCACTATGATTTCCGCAGCCTGATAATGCTGTGCATGAACACTTTGCAGTGCCCGGACGATGCACTCGCTCTTATTGTACAGTGGAATAACGACTGTGAATTGAATAGTGTTCATAGTTTTCGCTCCAGTTAGAAAGAGATAAAGTGATTGCCTGGTTAAGGGCCAGACTGGGGGCATCGAAACCGCGCTCCAGGCCGCGATACATCACCCGAAATAAGGTATCCGGACTAAATTCATTGGCATCAAACGCATACTGTGTCGGCAAGCCAATTTGTTCACACCACTGTGTACATTTGGCGTGATATTGCAGGCTGATAAACGGCGTTTGTGTCATATAGGCGTATATTTGCGCATGCAGTCGCATACCTATCATCACCCGGAACATCGCCATACACTGCAAGATACTGGCAGGGTTCGGCACATAGCTGACCCGTTTCACATTCACATACTCTGGCAGGCGAGCAACTATTTTATCGTGAATGGCTCTGTCGCTGCCTTTTGTTTGATCATTCAAATCAACCAGGTAAATGTCTTCGTTAGTAAAGCTCCACACAGTCGTAATAAGGTCAACCGCTTTCGCTATACGACGCAACTCGTTGTGCTCATTCACATTGCCAAACGCATCGATAGATTGTGGGCAAAAATTAAATGCAATCCCCTGACGCTTAACCGGATTCAATTTACCTTGCAGGTGATGCAGTAAAGAAGGCGCAAGGTCAAACGTGTGCTTCAGGTTCGCATGAGGCGCCAGTGCCTCGGCAATGTCATAGCTTTGTTTGTCACGTAAGGTAACCAGCCCACATTCGTACAGAAACTTTTTACACTGGTTTTCATCATCCAGGGTTTTGAATGGCTCAATACCAACGCCCAGTGCCATGGACTGCTTACGACCACTCAGTGCCATCATATGACGTTTAAGCGCAATGTCGCGGCTACTATGTAGCACAGAGCCACCACCAAAAATAACGTGCTGTGCCCCATACGCATGACGGTAATGCCATAACCGCTGGTGACCACGAAACAGCAGTGGCTGCTGTCCAACGCAGCCAATCTGATTCACCAGTGCGTCATCGTCAGGCGCGCTGACAGTGATCTGTTCACTGCCCAGAAAATGCCGGGCTCCCATTGCTGATGCCAGCATGAGCGCATCGTCACCGCTGTTGCGCATGCCGTAGTAGCCGACAATATATGCTTTGTTTTTTGCTGCCATTGTGCTGCCTCGTTAAGTTAATATACTTAGGTATAGCAGCTCTCGTGCCAGAATTTAAATCATTGTTTTTAAATGATTTATTGTAAACTTAAGCAGATTGCGAATGCTTAATTTGCAAAAGGCGATGCGTTGTCTGAAGTGAATTACCAAAATAAAAAAGCGGGTTTGCAAAAAGAAAGCCACCGACTAAGCGGTGGCTCTACATGAAAAGACAGGTGTGATCCACAATGTGCTCCCTCAATGAATTTAGTAGGCTCCTTTGGCACCAATGACGCAAGGAATGGTCTTAAGCAAAATGGTGACATCATTCAGCGCACTTTGCTCACTGATATAGCGCTTGTCCAGTTGTACCTGCTGTGCAAAAGTCGTGTCGGCGCGGCCGGTGACCTGCCATAAGCCAGTCAGTCCCTGCTCACTGTTAAGGCGACCTAACTCATGTGGCTGGTATGCGTGTACTTCTTTTTCCAGCGCTGGGCGCGGACCTATTAGCAACATATCTCCCCGTACCACATTCATCAGCTGGGGTAACTCGTCGATTGAGTACTTACGGATAAAAGCGCCAATACGGGTAATACGCGGATCATTGCGATATTTAGCGCACACACCTTCACGGTCGCTTTGTGCCGGGTCCGGATTACGAAAACGCGGATCCTCTGGCATGTACATAGAACGAAACTTATACATAGTAAAACGGCGGCCCAGTTTACCGACCCGAACCTGCTTATATACACATGGGCCCTGACTTTCCAACTTGATCAGCGCTATAAGCACCAATAAAAATGGGCTGAGTAACAGTAATCCGGTGATCGCAGCCAGGCGCTGTAAACAGGCTGGAATACCATGGTGACGACCATCTGTTTTGGTTTGCTCAGAAGTAGATGATGACATTGTATTGTACTGAGTTGCTGTGGTTTTTTTGATGCTATACATGATTAAAGTCCTCGCAAAGCTTGTTGTAAAACATAAACACGGAATAGGAAAATCGGGTTACCGAGCACATAGCGGTTAAACTTGGCTTTGGGCTCCTGGATAAGGCGCCAAACCCATTCAAGGCCCAGCTCTCTCATCCACATAGGGGCACGCGCTATATTGCCGGAGAAAAAATCGAATAAGCCGCCGACCGCCAGCGCACACTGCGCCTGGAGTTTATGTTTATTGTTATCTATCCAGAGTTCCTGGCGAGGCGAGCCCAAGGCGACCAGTACAATGTCGGCGCCACTTTGATTGATACAGTCGACAACCTGTTCATCATCATCGAAGTAACCGTGGTGCGCACCCGCGATACGCAACCCCGGGTATTGTTGACTCAAGTTAGCAGCGGCTTTGTGTGCAACACCGGGCTGCGCACCAAGTAAAAACAGAGAACGCTGATTTTCAGCAGCAGCCTGACAAAGCCCGGGCAGCATGTCGGTGCCATTGTTGTTGTCGGCCAGGTTCATGCCCGCTTTTCGGGCCGCGATCCGCATACCCGACCCATCGATAAAGTTCCGGTCACTGTTTTGCAGTACCTGATAGAGCTGTGCGTTACCAGCCGATAAATTGACCGAGTTAA
Organism: Pseudoalteromonas ardens; assembly: GCF_030125445.1. Taxonomy (NCBI): domain Bacteria; kingdom Pseudomonadati; phylum Pseudomonadota; class Gammaproteobacteria; order Alteromonadales; family Pseudoalteromonadaceae; genus Pseudoalteromonas; species Pseudoalteromonas ardens. The sequence continues at coordinate 78,057 of NZ_JASJUV010000007.1, read as the reverse complement.
CATTGATGTAGTAAGCCGACTGGCACCCTTGTGTATCTGTTTCCGCCGAGCCTTTTACGACCCAATCCACTGCAACCTGCATACGTGTGTTGCTAAACGGAATGCCAAACAATTCACTGCTCGACGGGGTACTTGCCGATTTGCGATACAAACCCAGACACAAGAGCACCTTAAATACTAATAGAATATCGGCAAACAAAGACTGGTTGTGCTGCGCATGGAGCAACGCGAGCGGCTTATCCACACTGAGCCCGGTCAGGCTATGTAACCAGAGACAATCGAATAGTCCAGGCTGACCGCAGGGAGAGTGTAAACGCGCCACCCGGGGCATGCTCACACCGTCACGTAGCAGCGGGTTACCGACAAACCGAATACGACCACTCACAACATTTAACAGCGCTGCGCTGCGCTTGAATATGCCGACCTGCCAGCCGAGCAACGACACAGGCTGAGCACTCACGTCTATCCAGGTCTGGCGTCTCAGTGGCGCTTTAAAACAAATTAGCGCAGCCAGAGAATTGAGACAGAACAACGGCACTAAAACGATAACTAACAGCAATGCAGCGCTGACTCTGAGTGCTTTGCGTGCACCTGACTCACTTGCGTGTGATGAGTGTGTGGTTAAGTAAGTAGACATCGCTTCCTCCGCTGTTCAGTTGATTACATCGAATAGATAGCGAGGACCATGCCAAAATTTAAACCACTGATTTAGATTGAATTTTAGATTTTCTGGGGGTTTTATTCTCAGCTAAATTGCATTGCATTTTGAGAATTTTCTTATTTTGAAAAGCGTCGATGTGACGCTTATAAGGAGGAAAAATAACCCGGATACAAAGTCTGGATCTGACTCAGCGCCGCAGGAATGCGCAGCTGCACCACGGCGAGCTTATCCGCTTGCTCGTCCGGGCGGGACAGACTATGCCCGAGCAACAAACGTGAACATTTGAAAATCAATGTATGGAAACATTTATCCACTATTGAGCACTTCAGTGGTCCGTAATTAAAGTGACGAATGTAGTCATCCAGGTGTGGCTCACAGGTGTTATTCCAGCGCCGCTCCAGCTCGCCGACGCCCTCGCAATCCTGTGCATAATGGATCACATGGCCATTTTCTCCCCAGCCAATTCCCCGGGATTCGGGCACCGGCTCGGTCATCGCAGCTATCAGTGTATCCAGCCACTCAATTGCCTGTGGGCAATTGCGCATCAGCATCACGCCTGAGTTAAACGCACCACTGTAACCCCGAGCCAGAAAAAGGAACTTATCGGCGTCATCCAGTTTATCCAGTGCCGGGCACGCAGGCTGAATACAGGCATCCGCATCAACAAACATCACCTGTTTATAACCCACCTGTAACGCCGCTTTCAACAAAAACAACTTCAGCCAGCAGCACTCAGCGCCCAGTCGATTCAACCAGGGTCGTGTGACCACCACATAATCATACCCCATGCGCCTGGCATAGTGACGTTGACTGTTCAGATAACGTCGGTAGCGCCACTGATACCCATTCAATGCCACGCTAAATATCAAAGTGTCTGTTTGAGACGATTGCATACCGACCTCCTTTATCTTCCATCTCTCATGAAGCAAGTATTGCACCGTTTATAGAAAACACCGCATAGACTGGCTTTTCATGCTCTCGGTTAATCGCTGTCGGTCAGCATTTTTTTGTTTGCAAAGCGCAATGCAGTGCAATTTGCAAAAAACCCCGACACCACAGAACGAAAAACCACAACCAACTGATAAATAACAACTAAATTTTTGGCACACTTCATGAAATATCCAGTACAGAAGTACAAGATTGAATTTAACTGGAGCGAATATGATGAAACTGCTTAACCCACTCTACCCTCTGATGACCTGTGGACTGTTGTCTTTTGCAGCCGCAGCGGTTGAACAGATAGATGGCCAATATGTTTGGCAATTCCAGTCTGGTGAGGCCTGGCCTTCAGGCTACAACCAGTCTACCGGCAAGCCCGACTCGATGATTTATGCACGTGAAGAGTATAGCCGCGAATTTTTTCAGCGCATTCAAAATGCACTGCCCGAAGCACGGATCAATGAGGCCTTCATTACAGGTGACGAAGGCTCAACCATTCATCTGGTTGAAGACGCCGAAGTGTTTGTAACATTTATCCACGAAGGCGCGGGCTACAAAAACTCCTTTGGTTACTTTACCTTCGACCCGGAGAATCCGCCACAATCACCTGAAGAGGTGCAGGAGACCATCGTCTTTCCAAACCTCAGCTACCCACATCTGACCAATGGCCACCGGGTCAGTATTGGCGAGTTTCCGGCAGGCACCAGCATTGGCTTCTTTATTGCGGCAAACGGGTTTTGGTATTACACCGGCGTAAAACCATTTCAGATCCCTTATTACTATTCATTGTCTGATCTCAACCCGGAAAGTAACGAGACCTTGCGTCAGCACTGCGTGTTATTGCTGGATGAAGAGCAGCAGGAAGTGGTCATCGGTTTCGAAGACTTACCCCGCACCTGGGGAGACAACGACTTTAATGATGCGGTATTCAGCGTAAAAAGCTCCCCCGCGACTGCCATATCTGCCCTCAACCTGACGGTTATGCCGGAGCAGAACGATAGCGATGCCGATGGCATTGAAGATGAGCTGGATGAATTCCCCAACGATTTTGACCGGGCCTACAGCCAGTATTATCCGAGCGCAGAAGGGGTCACGACACTCGCATTCGAAGATAACTGGCCAGCACGCGGCGACCATGACATGAATGACCTGGTTGTTAAACAACGCATTCGCTTTACCTACAATGCAGATAATCAAATCAGCGGTTTCATCATCAATGGTTGGATCACGGCACGCGGTGCAGCTTACCAGAATGGTTTCGGTCTGCGTCTGATGAACAGTAACCCGGCACTGATTAAACAAGCCACACTCATGGTTGACGGTCAAAGCTATGACAAAACGGCAGAAGACGGACAAACCAACGCCGTGTTGTCTTTGTGGAGCAATACCCATGTCTTCACCACCACAGGTCAGTCTGGCCAGTGCCAGCACTTTAATACGGTGATGACCTGCGATTACTTTGAACCTGTACCATACACCTTCGATGTCAGCTTTGAACAAAGCCTGGATGCACTGAGCATTAACGATTTCGATTTCTTCCTGTACAGAACCCAAGATCGTTCACTGGAAATCCACATGGCAGATTTCCCGCCAACAGACAAGTTTGATGCAAACCGCTTTGGCACAGCCGATGATACCTCAGATGCACAAGCGGGCCGCTACTTCAGAACAGCCGAAAACCTACCCTGGGCCTTAATGATCAGTAATGACTGGCACTACCCCAGAGAATATCTCGACGTAATCTGGGCGTATCCTGCCTACGAAACCTGGGTGGAAAGCAATGGCGAGCAGGCTCAGGACTGGTTTATGACCAACGAACGCACCACCCACACTTTCAGCGCACACTAAGAGGATATAACCATGAATACATTAACTAAATTTTCGGCTTTAACCTTGGTTTGTTTCACTTTAAGTGGCTGCGGAGGCGGTGGTGGTGAAGGTGGCTCAACGGGCACCTCAACCAGCAGCAGTAATACGGCCACAGCACCGGCAAATAACACCAGCACACCTGCGTCAACCCAGACTACACAGAGTCAAAATCAGACGCAGAACGACGGCGCAGCAACACCAGTCGAGCCGACAGAGCCTGCACCAAGTTATGAGCCGGACCCGACATTGCTGGACAGCCAGGCTGAAACCTCTAACGACTTGCATGTCAAAGCGGATTTTAACTTCAGTACCAGTAAAACAGTGACCTTAGATCTGGGTGGCCAGGATGTGCTGGGAGACAGTCTGGCCAATAAGATGGTGAAAGTCTATGCCATGCATGAGGTGGTTGAAAGCTATGAGGACGAGGCGATGGCCGACAAAGCCCTGCTGGCAACGGCGCGCTTTAACAGTGCCGGACAGATCACCATGACACTGGATATTCCGGTCAATTACAAAACCCTGCTGATCAGCGTAGACGGTATGTTACAGAGCAATCATTTGCTCACCGAGCTGAATATGCAGGCCACCACAGTGGCACATCAGTTCAATTAAACTATGATAGTTCCTCGCAAAACCGCCTGCACCTCTCTCATCGCAGGCGGTTTTATTGATCACCATAAACTCCAGTATATAAATGCTTCAAATTGTCTAAGACTGTGTAATACTTCTATTAACACGCGTTAACTCAGGCAGGATTACATGGAACCGGTTACTAACATTACCTTGCTGTTCGTCGATGACGAACCCCTTATTCTACGCTCCCTCACCCGCGCGCTTAAGAACGAGCCTTACACAGTGTTCACCGCGTCAAGTGGAGAAGAAGGCCTGGCCTTGTTAGAACAACACCCTATCGACGTCGTTGTCTCAGATAAAATGATGCCCAATATGTCTGGTATTGAGTTTCTGGCTCAGGTCGCCGAGCGCTTTCCGGACACCATTCGCATGATGCTTACCGCCTTCACCGAAGTGGAAGACCTTATTGATGCCATTAACCAGGGAAAGGTATGGGGCTATATGCAAAAGCCCTTCGACATCGGCAATATCAAACTCACACTCGAGCAGGCCGTTCAGACCAAAATGTTGGTCGCTGAACGGAATATGTTGCGGGCCAGCCTGCAGCGCTATCATAGCTCAATCAAGTCGCAGTTTTATCGTTTTGTTGGGGGCTCTATTGCCATGCAAATGGTGTATAAAGCCATCGAAAAAGCCGGTCCCAGTCAGGCCAATGTATTTATCACCGGGCCCAGTGGGACGGGTAAAGAGCTGGCCGCCGATGCCATTCACCGCGCCAGTACACGCAAAGATAAGCCGCTGGTGTGTATTAACTGTGCGGCGATCCCCAGTGAACTGATGGAATCAGAAATCTTTGGTCACATCAAAGGCGCATTCTCAGGGGCAGTCACGAACCGCGATGGCGCAGCCACACAAGCCGACGGCGGCACCCTGTTTTTAGATGAAATCGGCGAAATGGACATGAACCTGCAGGCTAAGATCTTACGCTTTGTCCAGTCAGGTACTTTCCAGAAGGTCGGCAGCGGCAAAGAAGAAAAGGTCGATGTGCGTTTTATCTGTGCGACCAACCGCGAACCGCATCAGGCCATTGCCGACCAGCGGTTACGTGAAGACCTGTTTTACCGTCTGAACGTCATTGCCATTGATTTGCCCGCATTGCATGAACGAGATCACGATGCCTTGCAAATTGCGCAGCACTTTTTGAGCAAGTTCAGTGAAATCGAAAACAAAGTCTTTGTTGGTTTTTCAGCTGCCGCCGAACAACTCATCGTAAATTATGACTGGCCGGGTAATGTACGTCAGCTCGAAAACCTGATCCACAGCTGTGTGGTGATGTCCGATGGTCCCCTCATCACCGAAGACACGTTACAAATGCAGCTTAAGCTCAAGCCGAGCGATGCCCAGGCCTTGCTCAATGGCCAATCTGGTAGCGCTTCTGCAACTCAGAGTACACCAATGCCGCAACCGGTAGCAGTGCAGGAAAATGGCTATGCTGCCCCTCAGCCACCAGATGTCCCTTCTGCCAATCAGATTTGTTCACTCGCCGAGGTTGAGCGTATCGCCATAGAAAAAGCCATTGCAGCATGCGATGACAATGTGGTGAAAGCAGCCAGTTTACTCGAAGTCAGCCCCTCAACACTGTATCGCAAAATACAGCAATGGGGAGACAATAAAACCGGCGCCTGATCCCCTCAGGCACGCTGTCTATGCAGATTGCAAATTGCAAAATCGCCATTGCAAAATGCGATCTGCACTCCTCCTGGGTGACTAAATTTGTTCAGTCTATCGCCTTCGAACTGGGCGTCACCATCTCAACCAAGCTGTTAAAACCATATAAAACAAACGATTAAAATCAATTCTCAGTTTATTTTTTGTACTCACCCGTCTTGGTACGAATTTTGGTTAGTAAAGGTATCTGATAAAAAAGAGCGCGATACCATGACTCACTCATCCAGCACAATGCGGACCCTGCTCAGCAACACTTCGTACCTGATTGGTGCAGAAGTGGTTGCCAAGGCTTCGCGGCTGATCAGCATCATGGCCATGGCAGCCTGCTTGTCTGCGACCGAATATGGTACAGCCATGCTTGCGCTGACACTGCATGAAGTGCTGAGACTACTGCTTCGCTCAGGCGCGGGGGCACAGGTGATCCGTGCCAGCGATGATGAATTGCCCGCATTTTTAAAAAATGGTTTATTACTTCAGTGGCTGCTTTGTGGCGCTTTGTGTGTGGTGCAAATACTTGTTGCACTGGCGAGTACCTGGATATTTCCTGGCCAGGACATGACGCACCTGGTCGCCCTGATGGCCCTGACTTACCTGGTCTTCCCATTAGTGTGTAACCAAGTCTTTCTGATGCAACGCCGAAATCAGATGGGTTTGTTTGGCCTGATCAGCAGCGTCTGTATCATCACCGAAAACCTCGCCCTGGCCGCTGCACTTTATCTTGATGCAGGCCTGTTGGCCGTCGTGATTGGTAAATGGGCATTTACGATACTTTGGCTTGGCTGCTTTGCCTTCATACAGTCTTCGCCCCTGGCTGGCGCGTACAGTCGGGCCGTTTTTTCCCGGTTACTGCGGGCATCAACACAACTGGCTGGCAGCGAGATCCTGCGCTCACTGCGTGTCAATATGGATATGTTTGTGGCAGCTCGCCTGCTAACTCCAGAGCTGTTCGGTTTATATAGTTTTGCTAAAAGTGTGGGCGTCGGGCTGGCGATATCCGTGGCTCAAGCCTACACCACCGCGCTCTACCCGTTTATCTGCAAACTTAAAAATGCAGGCAGCTTCGAGCGCAGACATCGTCACCTGTTGCTGGCCATCACGGCCGCAGTCTCGGTCATTTTCATTGTTCAGGCGTTACTGGTGCCCTGGTATGTGCCGGTGTTATTCAACGACAACTGGCAAGGCAGCTTTACCACCAGTGCACTGTTGTGCCTGATAGCGACAGCGACTGTGTGGGTAGATAGCTACGCAGTGATGCTTCGCGCCAACGGTCGTTATGCGCGAGAGTGCCAGCTCAACGCTTCTTGTTTACTGATTTCTCTGGCAGGGCTGTTAATGATACAGCCAGGTCAACCCGTTTTACTTGCTGCTGTTTTGGTCAGTTGCAGTGCTTTGTGGCTGCTCTTCCCGGCGGCAGACATTGCGCTGAAACGCTGTCACGTCAGCGCAGCAAAATCTTCCTCATGATTCGGAGCCCATTATGACTAACTATGTAATTAACTCAAAACCCGTTGTCAGTATCATCATCCCTATGTACAACGTTGAAAAGTATATCGATAAATGTATCTGCTCGGTCCTTAACCAGACCTATCAAAATTTTGAGGTGATCTGTGTTGATGATGGCTGCAGTGACAACACACTCAGCTATCTGAGAGACTATAAAGATCATCGCATCAACATCATTCGTCAGCAAAATCGCGGCTTATCCGGGGCCCGTAATACCGGGATCCGTAATGCACGAGGCGTTTATATCGCCTTGCTGGATGCCGACGATTATTGGGCGGTTGATAAGCTCGAAAAACACATTGCTCATTTAAATCGGAACCCTCAGGTTGACGTCAGCTACTGTCCTTCGCTATTTGTTGATGATGACAACAAGCAACTGGGCATTGGCCAGTTTCCCAAGTTGAACAATATAGATGCCAAGACCATTTTTTGTCGTAACCCCGTTGGCAATGGCTCTGCACCGGTGATCCGTGCCTCAGCGTTGGAAAAAGTGGCGTTTCACGATGATACTCGCAGCTGGAGACAGTACTTTGATGAAAACCTGAGACAGTCTGAAGACATTGAGATGTGGCTGCGCCTGGCACTATACACTCAGGCCACCTTCGCCGGGATCCCTGAGCCGCTGACTTATTATCGCGTCAATGCCAGCGGCCTGTCGGCCAACTTGCAAAAGCAATATCAGAGCTGGGAAACCGCGGTCAATAAGCATCGCCGCAGTCATGCGCAGTTTTTCAGGCAGTGTGGATCGCTTGCACGTGCTTACCAGCTCAGATACCTGAGTCGTCGTGCCGTACAATCGCGCAACACATCAGCTGCACTGAAGCTGATACATCAGGCGTTATTCACCGATATTCGTATTCTGTTCGAAGAGCCTGGTCGCACAGCACTCACCTGGTGTTGTGCCCTGACCAGTTTATTACCGAAATCGCTGTACGATCGCGCAGAAAAACTGGCGATGCGCACTGTGGGCCAGTCGAATAAACACCCAGCGGGCTAACCCTTCGCTCCCGGGCCTGCGATCATCAGTGTGTTGTAATGATACGCTGATACTGCACCTCGCTCCTAAGGCCCTTAAGCCAGCTTTTGCTGGCTTCTTTTCATTTTGAAACTGCTTTGCAAAATACAAAAAGCCACCTAAAAAACTCGCCTCAAAAAACCTTAAGCAATTGATTATTATAAACTTTAAAAGTTGGCTCAAATTATGCTCTTCTCTTGATAAGACCACTTAGAGAGACAGACCTCCAAGGAGCACATTATGAGACCAGCCACTTCAATCACAGCCCTGATGACCCGCACTTGTGCGCTCGTACTGTGTGTGCTTGGTTCAGGATGCACACTCAGCCCGGACTATAATGACGAGGACTTTTATGGCATGCCACATGCGGTTGGCACGCAATTCGGTCAGTCGAACTCTGTGTTTGCCTCTCGCCTTACTTGCACCGATGCGGACAACTTTGCAGCCGCAGCAAATTATCGCATCGATCAGCCTATTCCGCTTGCCGCACCCGGTCTGAATCCTTATGAGTCCAGTCACCGTGGGGTATTCGGCGCTGCTCCACTGAGCCCGGGAGACCTGATCCAGGTCAAAATGGAATACGGTGAGGGCTTCAACGGTGACTATGTACTGGACAGCTCTGGCGCACTGACTCTGCCCGTTATCGAACCCATTTATGCTGCAGGCCTGACTACTAAAGCGCTGGCACAAAAAGTTGAATTGGCACTGATCCGGGCCAAAATTTTCCGAGCTCAAACACTAGATGTCACCGTAAAAGTAAAAACCTGGGCGGCCATTGAAGTCCCGGTGTCTGGCGCAGTGTTTTCACCGGGCCGGGTCACCATCAATGCAAAATTACCTGAGCAACTATTAGATCAGCAAGTCGCCGCGTCAGGCGATCACTCTAAGCAACGTCTGCTGTCTGAAGCAATACGTGCAGCTGCCGGGGTGCGTCCTGATGCCAAGCTGGACCAAGTGATTTTGGTACGTCAGGGCTGGCGCATTGAAGCAGATTTGACCGGCATCATGACCGGACAGCCCGTGTCAGACCACGTACTCATTGCCGGCGATCAGGTCATTGTACCGAGCACCGGGTGTTTTCAGCCAAATCTGGTGAAACCGTCGCAGATCACGCCAAAAGGGTTTAGGGTCTTTATGTCTAACCTGATTGACTCATCAATGAGTAACGCCAATGCAGCAATCGGTCGTTTTTCCAGTAACCTGCCATATGGCACCCGGTTATTGCAGGCCGCGATTTCAGCGAACTGTGTGGGCGGTAAAGAATACACCAATGCACCACGTCGCGTCGTGCTGGTCAGCAACCACCCATTGACAGGGCAAACCCAGGTCGTCGAGCGCTCCGTGGAAGAGCTGATGCGGATGTCTTATCGCGACCATGTTAATCCTTATGTCATGCCGAATGATGCGATAGCCTGCTATGATTCAGATATCACTAACTTGCGTGATATCGCAAAGACGCTACTCGATATTGTGGCACCCTTCTCTTTGTTGAGTAAGGAGGACTCATGAACACGCAACTTCAAGTAACCACACCGTACTCACGGTTCAGGGCGGCGGTTTACCGCACCCTGCACAAACCTTATCTGGTGACCTGCCTGGTCAGCTATGCTGTGATTTTGCTGCTGGTTTTCGCTTACCTGCAACAACCTGCAAAATATCGCAGCGACCTGGACATGGTGTTACCTGGCACAGGCGCAAACAGTAATGTATCGCTGGATGAAGTTGGCCAGGTGGTGTCATCCACCAGCGCACCGTTTGGCAAGGGATATAATCCCAGAGTAAATTACAAAGAAATGCTGATGAGCAAAAACCTGCTGGAGAATGCAGCCAAGTCTATGGGCATGTCAGCCAAAGCATTTGGCCGTCCCAAAGTGCGTCTGACTGAGCAAACCTCAATCCTGAAAATAGAGATCACCGGGGCCAGCCCGCGTATCGCCGAGAAGAAAGCCTGGGCTTTATACAACGCATTACAGGACCAGCTTGATCACCTGCGTGCTGATGAAGTTCAGCGCCGTGATGCCAGCATCAAGTCAGTATTAGATCAGTACAGAGAGCGACTTAATCTTACCCGCAGCAACATTACTGACTTTCAGCAACGCTCTTTGCTGATCAGCCGGGATCAGCTAGACCAGCAAATGCGTACGTTGTCCAATTTGAAAGAACAGGTTGCCATCGTCAAAGCCGAAATCGGCCGTGCTGAGTATTTTGTCGGCCAGCTCAGTGTCGATTTAGGCGTATCCCCTTCTATGGCGGGTCAGGCCTTTGTCCTGCAATCTGATGGTGAGTTCAGAGCCTATTTGTCTGAACTGGATAAAAGTGCAGCTCAGTTAAGCGAATATCGCTCTCGCTGGGACGATGGTCATCCCATGGTAAAAGCGGAGTTGGCGCGTTTTGAGCAGTCAAAACTGGCGCTCAGAACCCGCTCGGAAGGTCTGGTCGGGATCAATGCAGCCCATGCGTTTCACACCACAGATCTGGCGTCTAACCCGAATCGCGCGCAACTGTTTGCTGATCTGATCAGTGCGTTTGCCGCCAAAAAAGGCTCTGAAGCAAAATTGATTGAGCTGGAAAATGAAGTGCAGTTACTCAATGAAAAGCTCAAAGTGTACGCCAGAGAAGCAGCCGAGCTGGAGCGTCTGGAACGTGAGTTTGATTTGGCAAAAGCGGTGTTCACCTCCGCAGTGGCACGCCTCGAAGCCGGTAAAGCGGATATTTTTGCATCGTATCCGGTGATCCAGCTGATGTCTCCACCGTCATTGCCTGTGAACTCGTTCTCACCGAAAAAGTCCATTGCCATTGCCGCAGCACTGGCCGCGATGATCTTCTTATCAATGGGCGTGTTAATGATCAACAAACGTCGGGTGATCATTTCCGCTGTGATGAAACAGCCAGACTAGTCGGAGGCAAGCATGCTATTCACCGCCTATTTACCCTTCAAGGACAAGCGCTTTATCAGCACAGAAGAAAAATTGGTCTGGGCGGGTCTGGTGCTTACCTACCCCACTTTTATGCTGGGCATGCTGTATGTGATGGGCTCCATCATCGGCTGGTTGATTTTTATGGTGGTCTTAATGCGCTGCTATCTGGACCTGCGTGCTAAGCCTCGCCCACTGTCACCGATGATCTGGATGTGGATCATCGCCATGTTATTGATGCTCGTGGCTTTGCTGGTCGCACACAGCGAATGGTCTTTGGGCACCGGACAAACTATTAAGTCCACCATTGGCTGGATGAAGGGCTGGGCACTGCTGGCTATTTTTCCTGTCATTGCGGCACTTGCAAAGATCCGCAAAGAAGTGGTGATCCGCGGGGTCTGTATTGTCGCTATTCACACGCTGATCTTCTCTTTTATTTCAGTGGCATTTTATGTCGTCAAATTACCAGGTGATATTTTCCTGTCGCCATTGAAGGTCATAGGCGGACCAGGGGAGAGTTTTTTCATGGTCAGCTTTTACGGCATTAACCCCGAGACAGGCGCCGGCCGCTGGCGCTTCTTTACACCCTGGGCACCGGCTGCTGGATTTATGGCCTGCATCTACTTGGTCTTTTGTCTGCAAGAAACAAACAGCCGCATTCGTCGCTGGGCCATTGCTGGCTGCTGGGCCATGCTATTGTTATCGCAATCCCGCGCTGGCATCGCCATTTTCATAATGCTGTTTCCTCTGGTGCTGTTCAGCGATAAGTTTAAAGAACCCTGGATGCTGCTGCTACTTGGGATTACCGTCCCCATCATATTGCTACTTGGTGAACCCATCTACAATTCAATCATGGATTCTTACGAAGCCGTGAAACAACAGCGCCCGGGCTCTACCAGAGTACGAAAAGCGCTGGCCAACATTGCCATTCAACGCTGGCAGGCAGAAGCACCTATCTGGGGCCATGGCATTGTTGAGCGCGGGCCCAAAATGGTGGAATTTATGCCGATTGGCTCGCACCACAGCTGGTATGGGCTGTTATTTGTCAAAGGTATGGTTGGCGCGGTTGCATTGGCTGTCCCTATGCTGGTTTCGAGTGTCTATTTACTGTGGGCGTCGCAAGATTCAAAAACAGCGCAGACTGCGCTGTGTCTGATGGCGGTGTTGGTCTGCTACAGCTTCTTTGAGAATTTGGAGATCCTGTCGTATCTCTACTGGCCTGCCCTGTTGTGGTTTGGTTTTGCATTTAGCAACAAACGCTCATCAATGGCAATGTAACGGGTGGCCGCGCGTTTCAGCGAGTTAGCAGTGAGCTGAGGCACGCCGTACACTTCGACCTCACAGTTATGACGGCTGCGAATACGCTCGGCGAGTAAGTCAAAATCACCATCCCCGGTCAGCAACACCACCACATCACAATGTGGCGCACACTCCATGGCATCCAGAGTGATCCCCACATCCCAGTCACATTTGGCCGAGCCATCAGCGCGCTGAATATAGGGTTTTTGTTTAACCTCAAAGCCGATGGCTCTGAGAATATTCTGAAACTGTTGCTGCTTAGGCGCATTAGGCTCACTGGAATAGGCCAAAGCACGATACAAAGTGCGGTCTTTTAGTACCGTCTCCCAGAAGCCATTATAATCAAAGCTTCTGCCATAGGCCTGTCTGGTGGTGTAGTAGATGTTCTGGACATCGACCAGAATGGCGATTTTTTTCATGGTGTTACGGACCTTTTAGATTCATTTATGAAGATGGCCGTGCAGCACACTGAGTATCAATGAATGCATTTATGCCCTCGTAATAATATTGCTTGCCAAGCTCGGGCCGTTGCTTAATTGCCTTGCCCAGTGCTGTCAGCAAAGTGTCCGGATTCCAGGCTTGCAAACACTGACCATCAACCCCGTGCGGTGGATTCAGTTTGAGTGCATCAAGAAAGCCAAATAAATAGCCCTGGCAACCCTGTCTGAGTGCACTGTGCTGCTCAGAACGACAGTCATCGACAAAGTGCATAAGCCGACTTGGCTGATAAGCTTCACTATGAAAACATACCCAGGCCAACATAAAAATTACACTTACCCACACATTAGGCTCCCTCGCATCTAAGTGCGTATCGGCTGCATAATGGCCTTACTATATCACAGACCCCTGCCAGTGGGGGTCATAAATAAGACGTTAAAAATTCACAACGTTTACATTCTAAATACACTTGTTCCCCGGATAATCCCGCGTTTCGCTTAATTACCAAGGAAACTACTATGACCTATTCTCTGCGAATACTGTCTCTGGGTCTGGTGCTGGCGCTCGGTCAGGCTCACGCCCACACCGAGGGACTGGCAGTCCACCCCTATTTGCAATCTGCAACCCCGACCAGCATCTGGATAAAATGGGAAACCAGCAGTGGTGATGAGTCCATTATAGAATGGGGCACCACCGCTGAGCTGGGCCAACAAGCCAGCGGCACCAGTGAAACCGGTTATCTGCTGAGTCGCATCCATGAGGTCCAATTAACGAACCTTGCACCGGATAGCGTTTACTTTTACCGGGTCAGAACCGGCGATACTTACAGTCATGTTCACCAGTTCAGAACCCCACCGCTGGCATCTGCAGAAAAAAGCAGCCGCATTCTGGCGGTCAGCGATATGCAACGAGACTCGGGGAACCCGGGCAAATTTGGTGAGATCATTAACCAGGGTGTATTGCCTTATGTGCAACAGGCACTCGGACTTGAGTTACACGATGGCCTGAATATGACCCTGATCCCCGGCGACTTAGTCGACAATGGTCAGGATTACAACAGCTGGCGCACCAGCTTCTTTTCACCCATTGCAGCGCTGGCCAGCTCAGTGCCGCTGTATCCTGCCCCCGGCAATCACGAGCGTGACACTCCAACCTACTTCAAATACTTCCGGCTGCCAGAAAACGGCACACCCGGCTATGAAGAGCATTGGTGGTATCAGGACCATTCCAATATCCGGGTGCTGTCACTCGACACCAATACCAATTACCGTATTGATGAACAGCTCATCTGGCTGGACAAAGTGCTGGCCGAAACCTGCCTGCGTGCGCAAACCGATTTTGTCTTCGCGCAGATGCACCACCCACATAAATCTGAAATGTGGATTGCTGGAGAGACCGATTACAGCGGTAAAATTGTTGAACGTCTTGAGGCCTTTTCAACGCGCTGCAACAAACCGAGCATTCACTTTTTTGGCCACACTCACGCCTACTCTCGCGGCACCAGCCGGGATCACAATCACACTATGGTGAATGTGGCCTCCGCCGGTGGCAACCTGGATTACTTTGGCGAGTTTGCCCAGCGCGACTACACGGAATTCTCAGTCAGTGAAGACGAATATGGCTTTGTAGTGGTGGATGTTACTGCCGGTGATGACCCGGCCTTTGAGCTCAAGCGCATTTCAATGGGTGATGAACAAGTGCCACTGAACAGTCAGATCAAGGACACCCTGACTGTAAGATTAAACAACACGGCACCGTTTACGCCTGCAATATTGGCTCCCACAGGACAAGTCCCGGCCAGCTGTGCCAACGCAGTTGCAACCTTATTTGCAGATCCCGATAAAGATCTGTTTGGTGCTGCGCACTGGCAATTGAGCAGTCATTGCGATGACTTCAGCCAGCCGCTGATCGATACCTGGTATCAGCATGAGAATATCTGGGATGGGGTTGATACCCGTGCAGGCCTTGCACCTAACCGCTTTGCATTGGGCCAGCTGACACCTGGTGCGCAGTATTGCGTCCGCATGCGCATGCGAGACCGCTCGCTGGCCTGGAGTGACTGGTCACAGCCACACTCATTTACCACCACCGATAGCGCACAACTAACCGACAACCTGTTACTAAACCCGGGGGCAGAACTGGGCACCGACAGCTGGCTAGGTGACGGGCCGTTGGAAAGCCTGACAGATAAAGCCTGTGGTTCCGTTTCTCCTTATCAGGGTGAACGCTTCTTTGCCGTCGGTGGTGTTTGTGATAATGAACGCCAAAGCGGACGCGCATATCAGCGTGTTGATGTCAGCAACTGGGCTGCCAGTATTGACAATGGCACCCTAAAAGCCCTGTACTCGGGCATGCTACGTAGCTGGGGTGGCAGCGATATTCCCGCGTTTGCCCTTGAATTTCGTGATGCAGATCTGGCGCTGTTGAGCAGCACACCCGAAGTTAAAGGCGGGACTGCCAGCTGGCAGGCCTATGTCCAGGAAGCGCCGCTGCCCACCAATACCCGTTATATTGATTTCGTCCTGACAGGCCAGCGCACCAGTGGTACCGACAATGACAGCTATTTTGACAATTTAGCACTCAAGCTGGCCGAGCAAAGTGACTGCGCCACAGTGTCGGATCAGGGACCTGCTGGCGTGGCAGAAGAATACATTACCCAGCAACCCGGCGATTCAGCTAACCTGCTGCAAAACCCAGGCGCTGAAGCCGGTATTCAGGGCTGGAGCGGCGCCGGTCCGGTGGAATCCTTGACGGCTCAACAATGTGACTCTATTCCCCCTGCGACAGGCGAGCGATTTTTTGCCGTGGGTGGCGTGTGTACAGGCGAATCGGCTCAGGGCCAGATCAGCCAGACACTGTCTGTACAACACTACAGCCGATTAATCGAAGCTGGCCGAGTCAGCGTCAGTTATGGCGGTCAACTTCGCAATTATAGTGGTAAGGATGTGCCAGCCATTCAGCTGCGTTTCCTCGATAACCGCCGACAAAGGGTGAGTGACAGTGAACAACTCAGCACTACAGCTGCACAGTGGACAACCGTATCCGGGCAAACATTGCTACCCAAAGGGACAGCCTATATTGAGTTTGTCCTGCAAGGGACGCGTAATCAGGGCAGCGACAATGACAGCTACTTTGATAATTTGATCTTGCAAATACGTGTTGATTAAGCCATCCGCCGCCGATCCACATCGGCGGCATCTTGAACTTTTCGCATCATGACACTTTTTTGATTGTTTTTTACACTTTCCCGGTCCGGTATCTGATACATTCAATTTGCGTAAAAATCATCCCATTTACGTCCCCTCATTTTATACAACATAAAAAGGAAGTGTTTATGGAACACAATAAAAAGCAATCAGGCGAACATATCGCCACCTCACGACGTCAATTTCTCAAATCATCACTGGCTATGGGCGGTGCCGTCGGTGCAGCCCCTCTCATGCTCAGCAATCCCGCTGCCGCCAGTCCTCAGTACGGTCAGTATCACAAAGTGTATGCCGACGACCCCAGATATCTCTCTATGCTGACCGGTTCTAACCTGAGGTTTCCCAATCAGCCAGGCTACATCGCAGCATGCAGCTCTGCCCATGAAGTGTACATGGCAGCCAGGGAGGCCCTGGCAAATAACCTCAGGCTCACAGTGCGCTCTGGGGGACATTGCTATGAAGGCTTTGTGGTGAATGATCAGGGTGTGGTTATTGACCTCAGCAATATGGATCGAGTCTATCGCAGTGATGATCACTATGTTGTTGAAGCAGGGGCTTCTTTAGGACATACCTATAAAACCCTGTTTAAAGAATTTGGCGTGATCATCCCAGGCGGCTCCTGCTTTGGCGTCGGTGTTGGTGGTCACGTTTGCGGTGGCGGGTTCGGTATTCATTCCAGACAATACGGACTCAGCAGTGACTACCTGGTGGGGGTAGAATTAATCACCTTTGATCAATGGGGCGGACAGGCCAACTATCCGCGCAGCTATTTTAAAGGTCAATCAGCAAAAGCTGACGAAATCGTCTGGGCACATCAAGGTGGTGGGGGAGGCAACTTCGGCATAGTCACTAAATATTTCTTTAAAGACCTGCCCCCAGTGCCGGCATATATCCACCTACAGGAAATTGCCCTGCCCTGGCACTTGTTCGATTACGACCAGTTCGCCCAGCTACTGCGCAATTATGGCGAATTCTGGTATGCACATAACGGCCCCGATAGTCGGTTTAATGCTTTGCACACGTCGATGGCATTACCCAACTCAGTAGCTGGCAGCGGCGACATTCGACTATCCCTGTATTGTAGTGGTGACCCAGCCCTGATTGATGAGTTTATCGATGCCTTGTTTACCCCAGAGCAACTCACGGAGGCAAAAAAGGGACTACGTACCACCAATCATATGGGCTTGCAGGAACAGGAAAACGCCCCTCAGCGTCCGGTGCCGCCGGGCAGTTATTTTAGCATGCCCTGGTGGTATGGCACTCAGTATGGCGCTGGGACACTGGTTGGCGCACGAGGCAAGAATAAATCGGCTTATATGAAACAGCCTTTTCCCGACGCACAAATTCAAACACTCTGGCAAACATTGCGCCATGGCGACTATCTGAGCCCAGGCGGTATGTTGCAGCTATCTTCTTATGGCGGCCAGATAAACGCGTTATCGGACACCGACACTGCCGTTTCCCACCGCGATTCCATTATGAAACTGCAGTATCAGACTTACTGGTTTGATGCCGCCCAGGACCCCTACCATATTGGCTGGATCAATGGCTTTTATCATGCCATGTACGGCGCTAAAGGGCCGCTGCCCGACGAGGTGATGGATGGCTGTTATGTGAATTATGCCGATGTCGATATCCCGAATTGGCAGCATTTATACTACAAACACAATTATGCCAGGTTACAGCAACTAAAACGTCAGCTGGACCCAGAAAATCAACTGCATCATGCTCAATCTGTCGAACTGTAAGTCTTACGACTTGCGTTACGCTCAGAGAATTTACATTTAACGTTATAATAACTAATGTTGAGCCCAGCCAATCATCGCGGGCTCACTGAAAAAAACTACCCAAAATATTAAGTTGCACAACAAATATCCAAAAGCCTTGTTGACTCTCCCTCACTCAAATGTAAATATTGCTGCGCATTTAATGCAAAAATAAAAAATAAGGAAATAACAATGAAACTTAAAATATCTAAAAAGAAACTTAAAAGTTTATCGAAAGACCTGACAGCTATCCCGGCAACAAAAACAGCCGAAATCGCCGGTGGTGATAAATACTCTCTCTATCGTGAGTGCATCCATACTATGGTTGTTCAATGTGGTTCTTTCACTTGTCCATCACGTCCAAACAATACGAACTGCGGTACAGATACCTGTCACTAAGCTTTAAGTTATGATGCGACTCAGGTCGCATCATTTTATCTCCCCCAATGCAGCTTATCCGCTGTCACAAAGCACGAGCCCGGCAGCATGCGTTCCAGACCAAGCTTACGGCGTCTATTGTTTTGCTTGCTGCATATAATCGAGCGTAAATTCCGTCAGCGCCCGCGTGCCCAGCTTAAACGATGATTCATCGGCCATAAAATAAGGGGAATGATTACTGGCCGCATTTCTGGGGTCGATGCCTTTTGCTGTTCCGCCCAGAAAAACAAACAATCCGGGTACTTCCATGGCGTAAAATGAGAAGTCTTCGGCCCCCGTCACCTTAGGCATTTCAATCATGCCCTGTGCACCAAACACCTTCTCCAATGTCGGTAACATTTGCTCGGTCAGAGCCGGATCATTCACGGTTACCGGATAACCCTCGATGATATTCACTTCTGCGGTGTTACCAGAAGCCTGTGCGATGTGCTCTGCAGTGTGGGTAATTTTATCGAAGATCTGTGCCCGGTTATCCATGTCAAAATTACGAATGGTCCCCACCATATTCACCTCTTCGGGAATAATGTTATTGCGCACCCCACCGGCGATTTTGCCAAATGACACAATGGCTGGCTCTTTGGTGATATTGATCTGACGGCTGACGATATGATTCACCCCGGAGACAATTTGCGCAGCAGCGGCAATGGGGTCGGCACCTGCCCAGGGTGTAGAACCGTGAGTTTGCTCTCCTTTCACACTGATCTCAAAGCGATCGGCACTGGCCATAGTCGGACCACTGCGATACCCCAGCTGACCGACATTGAGCTTAGAGGTAATGTGTAAACCAAAGGCCACTTCCGGCTGATACTTTTTAAAGATCCCCTCTTTAAGCATTAACTCCGCTCCACCCTCTTCTCCTTGTGGTGCGCCTTCTTCAGCTGGCTGGAAGACAAACATCACGTTACCAGCCAACTCACCACGCATCCCTGCAAGCACCTCAGCGGCGCCCATTAACATGGCGACATGGGTGTCATGCCCACAGGCATGCATGATGCCAACATCCACCCCACGGTAATTAGTCCTCTTAGTCGATTTAAATGTCAGGTCGTTCTTCTCGGTCACCGGCAGTGCATCCATATCGGCACGCAACATGACGGTGGGGCCGGGCTTAGCACCTTTCAATATCCCTACCACACCGGTATAAGCAATCCCGGTTTCCACTTCCATGCCCAGAGATTTTAGGTGTTTGGCCACCTTAGCTGCGGTTCGCACCTCCCGGTTACCCAGCTCCGGGTTCTGGTGAATATCCCGACGCCACTCAATCACTTTAGGTTCAACCTGTTTCAGCAAACTGGCATGATCCGATGCCAGGGCAGGCATGCTCAATGCGCCCAGAATCGACGCCAGACTCAAACTCAGAATAGATTTGTTCATTTCCCTTCCTTTTATATTTTTTATTAGTCACCAATCAAAATAACAGACAAAACTATTAGGAGAAGATATTTGCGACAGAGCCTGGATGAGCGCGATGAGCTAAGTAAAGTTGCAATCGAACTTTGACTGTATTTAATGCCACTCAGTCGCTGCTGATAACAGCGAGTGGCACAAAAATAGAGTACACCCAACCTCATAGCATTTGCACTGTACAGAAACGTGGATGACGACATCATCCTTATTGGTTGCCGTCACCAATGCGGCAAAAGGCTAAAATAATAGGCAATAAAACCCCTGTTATTGCAGGTTCACCAAGCACTCGATTGCTACTCCTGCACGGGGGTGCAGCGATTCAATTCAATAGTGTGCAGGTCATTCATCCATGAATCGCTAAATGGCGCGCTCGCCAGAGTCGGCGCCTGTTGCCAACAGCGCTTAAACAGCATGACTGTTCATCGTTTACCTCTGAAAAAGCAGTACTTTTGTGGGTGATATTGTTTCGCCCAAACGCCAATTTGCGGGCCTTACCTGCTGACGCCTTATGTGATGCGTACAAAAAAAGCACTAAATAATTTTAAAAAAAACGCGTCATTAAACAAAAAAGACACACAAAAGAAAAGAAACAAACTTAATATTAACTAGATTTAACACTCGAAAAAACAAGGCCATAACGGTCAAAACACTAAAACTCAACAATAAAAAAGGAATTACAATGCATAAGAAGCATCAACTCGCCGCGACCATAACCGGCATTTTGTTTACTACACTGTCCAGTGCATCTGCGTTGGCACAGGTTGTTCACCCCAAACTGATGGCAGCTCCCGCTAAAAGTCAGGTCGTAGAAAACAGTTACATTGTTGTTTTCGAGACCCCAAAAACCATTGCGGCTGACTCGTTCAGTGCAAAATCCGACTTTACCAAAGTGCAGAGCCAACAACTGGCAAGTCAGCATAATGTAACCCTGGAAAAAACCTTTTCCGCCAGCCTGAATGGCGCCCTCGTGACAGCGTCAAAAGAGCAACTGGCTTTATTACTTGCCGACCCAGCTGTTGCCTTCATTGAGCCCAACCAGGTCGTCCAACTAGATACACACATCAGTGCAACACAGCAGGACGCAACATGGGGTCTGGACAGGATAGATCAACGTCAACTGCCGCTCGACTCGACTTATGTATACAACTACACAGGTTCCAATGTCACTGCATACGTGCTGGATACAGGTATACAGTTTGATCACGCAGAGTTTAATGGCCGCGCGGTGAGTGGATTTGATTTCATCGATAACGACAATAACGCCGCTGACTGCCATGGTCATGGTACACACGTTGCTGGGACGATAGGCTCTGAAACCTTTGGGGTAGCCAAAGACGTGAATCTGGTTGGTGTCAGAATATTTAACTGCCGGGGAGGTAGTACGACAGCAACCATCCTCGAAGGTGTTGAATGGTTAACCGCTAATGCAAACTTACCTGCGGTGGCAAACATGAGTTTCCGTACTCCCGTCAGTGCTGCGTTAAACAATGCAGTTCAAGCCAGCATTAACGCCGGTATCTCTATGGTCGCAGCGGCCGGTAACGACGATGATAATGCCTGTAATATTTCGCCTGCAAGTGCCCCGAATGCGATCACTGTAGCGGCATCAACAAATCAAGACACAAGAGCCTGGTTCTCCAACTTCGGTAACTGTGTTGATATTTTTGCACCTGGTCAGGACATTACCTCTGCATGGATCAATGATGGCACCAATACTATTGATGGCACCTCAATGGCTGCACCTCATGTAGCAGGGGTTGCGGCACTGCATTTACAACAATCGCCTGACTTAACTCCTGCTCAGGTCACTGCCAGAATCATTGGCGATTCAACGACTAATGAGATTGGCGATCCACAGGGCTCTCCTAATCGACTGCTGTTTTCTATCCATGAGACACAACAACCACCTTATAGCCAGTGGGTCGGCTCATATGGTTACAATGCCGGTGGCTGGCGTGTTGAAAATCATCCTCGCATGATGGCCGACGTTAACGGTGATGGTAAAAAAGATGTCGTCGGGTTTGCCAATGCCGGTGTGTACGTTTCACTGTCGGATGGTACTTCGTTCTCATCACCAAGACAGTGGGTTAACAGCTTTGGCTATAGCGCCGGTGGCTGGCGAGTCGAAAATCACCCGCGTATGATGGCCGATGTAAACGGTGATGGCCGTGACGACGTGGTTGGCTTCGCCAATGCCGGTGTTTACGTATCTCTGTCAACAGGCAGCAGTTTCACAGCACCTCAGAAGTGGAACAGTGGTTTTGGTTATACGGCTGGAGGATGGCGTACTGATAAACACCCTCGGATGATGGCGGACGTCAATGGCGATGGTAAGCAAGACGTAGTTGGATTTGCCAATGCGGGCGTTTACGTTGCTCTGTCTACTGGCACAAGTTTTAGCGCTGCGAAGCAATGGGTAGGCAGCTTTGGTTATACCGCTGGCGGTTGGCGAGTTGAACAGCACCCGCGTATGATGGCTGATGTCAATGGTGATGGTAAACAAGATGTCGTCGGTTTTGCCAATGCGGGAGTTTACGTCTCTTTGTCCAATGGCTCATCGTTTAGCTCACCACAAAAATGGGTAGGCAGCTTTGGCTATACTGCTGGTGGCTGGCGAGTTGAGAACCACCCTCGTTATATGGCTGATGTTAATGGCGATGGTCGCGATGACGTTGTTGGATTTGCGAACGCGGGTGTGTACGTAGCCCTGTCAACAGGCTCTGGGTTTAGTGCAGCACGTCAATGGGTTGCAAGCTATGGCTATACCGCTGGTGGCTGGCGCGTAGAGAATCATCCCCGTTTCCTGGCTGACGTGAATGGCGATGGCAGACAAGATGTCGTTGGTTTCGCCAATGCTGGTGTCTATATTTCCACTTCAAACGGCAGCAGTTTCTCAGCACCGCAGCGCGTGATTGATAATTTTGGCTATTCAGCCGGTGGCTGGCGTGTTGGACAGCACCCTCGGATGATGGCTGATGTCAATGGCGATGGCACGGCTGATGTCGTCGGATTCGCTAACGCAGGTGTGTACGTCGCACCAATGCAATAACCGGCCTAAAGCAAAACTAAAAAACCCGGCACTGTAACATCGCCGGGTTTTTAGCTGTCTCAGAACGTGTGATTATTTCCCTTCACAACTTAAACAACGGCTTACCCTTACCTCGATATAGCCCAACTGGCGTCAGGCTGGCTGTCCCTTCTGTTACACTAAGTTGATAGTAATTCTGGGTGCATTCAAAAGAAAAAGCATGATTGACTCTGGCGATGAGTTTGCGCTTTTCACCTTGTCCTTTTTGCCCATACAGAACCCCCTCCTCAAACGTCACCTTCAGGGACTGCTGCCCGGCTGACTGATACTCGCCGACTATGGTTTTGGCAAAATGATTCAGTTCTGTATCTGGCAAGGGTTTTGGTGTTATGTTCAGGTACTGCGCGACCATATCCAGCAGTGCAGGGCCCGGATGCAGAGTATCCTGGTTACTCAGGCTAATCGCGTATAAATCAGCTTCTGGGAAATATACTGACATAGCTAAAAACCCGGGGACTCCCCCTTCATGGAAATAGCTTGGCTGCCCGGCCAACGGGCGAAGATAAAACCCATATCCATAAGTGGCCAACGTACCATTGTTAAGCGTCGCGCTGGTGGTCATCGACCGATAAGAAGATGGGCTCACCACTTTGCCAGCTCTCAGGCCATGATGCCAACGGCTCATATCGGCCAGGGTTGTTTCTATGCCGCCGGCAGAATAAATCCAGCTGCGATCAACATGAAATGGAGCAATTGGTGTCCTTTTACTGTCAACTGAGCTATAGCCTTTTACTTCATCGCCTCCTGTATCTTTGGTGAGCACCTGGGAGTTTTTCATTCCCAGTGGCGTAAAGATATGCTGTTGCAGATAGTCTTTGTAGCTTAACCCCGATACCTGCTCGATAATCTTGCCAAGCAGCAGGTAGCCAGTATTGGAATAGGTATGGCCTTCACCTGAAGGGTACAATACAGGTGTCTGTCTAATCTCTGTCAGGATCTGATCTAAAGTGCGATAATGCGCCATTTTGGCGCCAATCTCAGGGCCTTCATTGTAATTCGGTAATCCTGAAGTATGTGACAGAACCCTATCCAGAGTTAATTGACCATAGTCGGCGCTCAATGAGGGGATGAACTTTCCGAGCGGATCCTGGAGTGAGAGCTTATTGCGCTCCGCCAGTTGCAAAATAGCTGCCGCCGTAAATTGCTTAGTGATCGAACCAATCTGAAACACCTGCTCAGTATTCAGTGGCCGTTTACGCTTGATATCAGCAAGGCCGTTTGCACCGCTGTATAGCAGCTTGTTGCCCTGCTCAATACGCACGGCGATCCCAGGTTGATCAGGTTGCGTATAGCACGCCAAAGTGGCATCAAAATCATTTTTATCTGCATGTACACTACAGCTTATTGCCAATCCAATAATGCCAGTATGATACGGCTTAATTCCCATGACGAAGTCCTTGTTATAGTTATTTTTATAGGTCCACCCAAGCTAACATACTGGCCCGACACCCACAATGCTGCGTAGTTTTTAACCGGGTCATATAATGTGGGTGTCTCGAAGATGAAAATGACCCTACAGGTGTTGTTGCTCACAGGAACGCAGTGAGACTTCTAAAGTGAATTCTGCCCTTAACCTGTTCAACGAAAACAACATACAGGACGACCCAGTCCATGGCGATAGCTCGCAGCGCCTTTCAAAATTCAACCGTTCAACCTTGACTTATAGATAAATAGCCGATAAAAATGTTAACGAAGGTACAAAAATAGACCTTTAACACTAAAAATACTGCAAAGGAAATATTGCTATGAAATTAAAAAAGGTGAAACTCAAAAACCTCAGCCCGGCAGCACATAGTCTGCACAATGCCAACACTCCTCATATCGCCGGTGGTGCCGGTGGCTGGTCTAATCTTAACCGCTGCTATACTGATGTGGGTGATATTTGTAAGTTTCCCAAAACGGTGAAACGCTGTATGCCGATGGAGTCAGATAATTCCAGGTGTCCAGAATGTGATGATATGATGTAAAAAGTCACAAAATAATACGAACAACACACACAAAAAACCCGGCCAATTTAAGCCGGGTTTTTAGTTCATTCAGAAGTAACGATTACTTCTTCTTCACTGCCTTTTTGTTAGGCAAGTCAGTGATTGAACCTTCAAAGATCTCAGCCGCCAGGCCGATTGACTCGTTCAGCGTTGGGTGAGCGTGGATAGTCAGAGCTACGTCTTCTGCGTCAGCACCCATCTCAACTGCCAGGCCGATCTCGCCCAGCATTTCACCAGCGTTGATACCAACCATTGCACCACCGATCACGCGACCAGTCTCTTTGTCGAAGATCATCTTAGTCTGACCTTCAGTACGTGCAGAAGCAATCGCACGACCAGATGCAGCCCACGGGAATACCGCAGTTTCGATGCTCAGACCTTGCTCCTTCGCTTCTTTTTCAGTCACACCAACCCATGCGATTTCTGGATCTGTGTACGCGATTGAAGGAATGCACTTAGGATCGAAGTAGTGTTTCTTACCAGAGATCACTTCTGCAGCAACGTGTGCTTCGTGAACTGCTTTGTGCGCAAGCATAGGCTGGCCTACGATGTCACCAATCGCGTAGATGTGGTTTACGTTCGTCTTCATTTGCTTGTCAGTGTTAATGAAGCCACGCTCGTCAACCGCAACACCGGCTTTGTCTGCGTCAAGCAGTTTACCGTTAGGCGTACGACCAACAGCAACCAATACTTTGTCGTAACGTACCTGACCTTCAGGTGCTTGCTTGCCTTCGAACGAGACGTAGATACCGTCTTCTTTCGCTTCAACTGCAACAACCTTAGTAGACAGCATCACGTTGAACTTGTCTTTCACGTACTTCTGGTAAATCTTGATAACATCTTTGTCAGCCGCAGGTACCAGCTGGTCTGCAAACTCAACTACGTCGATTTGCGAGCCCAGTGCACGGTATACTGTGCCCATCTCAAGACCGATGATACCACCACCCAGAACAAGTAGCTTTTCTGGTACGTCTTTCAGCTCAAGTGCGCCAGTTGAATCAATGATACGCTCATCTTGTGGGATGAAAGGCAGGTTTACAGGCTGAGAGCCCGCAGCGATGATGGCGTTGTCGAAGTTTACAGTGGTTGTGCCGTCAGCACCTTCAACTGCGATAGAGTTAGAGCCGGTGAATTTACCGTAACCGCTAACCACTTTCACTTTACGCATTTTCGCCATGCCAGACAGACCGCCTGTCAGCTGACCAATTACAGACTCTTTCCAGCTACGGATTTTGTCCAGGTCGATTTGAGGAGCACCGAAAGTCACACCGTGTGAAGCCATTTCCGCCGCGTCGTCGATTACCTTAGCAACGTGTAAAAGTGCTTTTGAAGGAATACAACCTACGTTCAAGCACACACCACCCAGGGTATCGCGAGATTCGATCAATGTAACTTCTAAACCTAGGTCTGCTGCACGGAATGCTGCAGAGTAACCACCAGGACCACCGCCTAGTACAACAACTTGAGTTTTGATTTCGTTGCTCATGTTATTACCTTAACTATTATTCGAACGGGACTCTACTCGAGTGAGTATCCGCACCCAATTGTGCCTGATCATCGGCAAGCGCTGCCACCAACAACCAGAGAGAGTTTTTTGTTGCGCGAAAGTGTATCATTCGCACCCACAGATGTCCCGCCCAAATATCAGACAGGACAGTAAAAATATGACAAAACCGCACAACCTGGGGTCATGCGGTTTTGCTTTGGCTTACATTACCAGCTGACGAATGTCGCTCAGGTAATTGGCCAGGGTTACAGTAAAGCGGGCTGCCAGCGCACCGTCAATAACACGGTGGTCGTATGAACAGCTTAGCGGCACCATCAGGCGCGGCTCAAACTCTTTGCCATTCCACTTCGGCTTCATCTCAGACTTAGACACACCTAAGATTGCCACTTCTGGCGCATTCACGATTGGCGTAAACGCCGTACCACCAATACCACCCAGGCTTGAGATAGTGAAACACCCACCCTGCATGTCAGCAGCCGTCAGCTTACCTTCGCGGGCCTTCTTAGAGACGTCCATCAGCTCGCGAGACAGCTCGATGATGCCTTTCTTGTTCACGTCTTTGAAGACCGGCACAACCAGGCCATTTGGCGTATCAACCGCCACACCGATGTTCACATACTTTTTCAGGATCAGGCTTTCACCATCTTCTGACAGTGACGAGTTAAAGGTTGGGAACTCTTCCAACGCTTTCGCTGCGGCTTTCATCACGAATACCAATGGGGTGATCTTAACGCCCATTTTCTTCTTCTCAGCCAGCACATTCTGCTCTTTACGGAATGCTTCCAGCGTCGTGATGTCAGCTTCATCGAACTGAGTCACGTGCGGGATCTGAACCCAGTTACGGTGCAGGTTAGCGCCTGAAATCTTCTGGATGCGAGACAGTTTCTTCTCTTCTACTTCACCAAACTTGCTGAAGTCAACTTTTGGCCAAGGGATCAGACCCAGCTCACCGCCACCTGAGTTACCGCCTTTGCTGATCTCGCCAGACTCAACCTTACGAACCAATTCTTTCACATAGTTCTGAACGTCTTCTTTCAGAACACGGTTCTTACGACCTGTGCCTTTAACGCGTGCCAGGTTAACACCAAACTCGCGTGCCAGACGACGTACGACAGGCGATGCATGCGCATAATCATCATTGGCCACAAACTCGTCTTTCGCTGCACTTGGTGCAGGCGCTGCAGCTGGTGCCGCTTTTGCCGCAGGAGCCGGTGCTGCTGCAGGCGCAGCAGGAGCTGATGCTGCAGGTGCCGCTGCCGAAACCGTTTCAAAAACAAAGATCAGCGAGCCTGTTGAGACTTTATCGCCCGCTGCAACTTTGATTTCTTTGACCGTACCGGCAAATGGCGCTGGTACTTCCATTGAGGCTTTGTCACCTTCAACGGTGATAAGCGACTGCTCTTCTTCAATGCTGTCGCCCACTGCCACCATGATTTCAGTGACTTCAACTTCATCGCCACCGATATCCGGTACCTGTACTTCCTGCAAAGAAGGCGTCGCTTCAACAGGGGCTGCCGCTGGTGCGGTTTCAGCTGCAACCGGGGCTGCTGCACCCGCTGTTTCAAATACAAAAACTAAGCTGCCTGTTGCAACTTTGCCGCCAATTTCAACTTTGATTTCTTTGACTGTGCCAGCAAATGGGGCTGGTACTTCCATTGACGCCTTGTCGCCTTCAACGGTGATCAAAGACTGCTCAGCTTCAACACTGTCGCCAACCGCAACCAGGATTTCAGTGACTTCAACTTCGTCGCCACCAATGTCTGGTACGTGAACTTCTTTCACTTCAGCAGTTGCCGGTGCAGGCGCCGCAGCAGCCGGATCTGCTGCTGGTGCCGCTTCAGCAGAAGGCGCATCGCCCGCTGCTTCAAAAACCATGATCAATGAGCCAGTCGATACTTTATCGCCTTCGCTGATTTTGATTTCTTTAACCGTACCCGCTTGCGCAGCAGGCACTTCCATTGACGCTTTGTCGCCTTCAACGGTGATCAGCGACTGCTCTTCTTCTACCGTGTCGCCAACGCTGACCAAAATCTCGGTTACTTCAACCTCATCGGCGCCAATATCTGGTACATGAATTTCGATTGCCATCACTTAGCCTCTTATGCGTAAAGTGGGTTGGTTTTGGTTGTGTCGATATCAAATTTCTTGATAGCGTCTGTTACTACTGATTTCTCAACTTTGCCTTGCTTAACCAGCTCGCTCAGTGCAGCAACGACCACGTAGCCTGCATTCACTTCAAAGTGACGACGCAGGTTTTCACGGCTGTCTGAACGACCGTAACCGTCTGTGCCCAGCACTTTGTATGATTCGCTTGGCATGAAAGCGCGTACCTGATCGGCATAGCTCTTCATGTAGTCAGTGGCCGCGATTGCAGGTGCTTCGCTCAATACCGTTGTGATATAAGGTACTTTTTGCTCTGCATCCGGGTTCAGCATGTTGAAACGCTCAGCGTCCTGACCGTCACGTGCCAGCTCATTGAATGACGTCACAGAGAATACGTCTGATGCAATGCCGTAATCGTCGCTCAGGATCTGTGCGGCTTTACGTACTTCGTTCAGGATGGTACCTGAACCCATCAGCTGTACCTGCGCTTTATCGCCTGCATGGCTTTCCAGCTTGTAGATACCTTTACGAATGCCGTCTTCAGCACCTTCAGGCATTGCTGGCTGATGGTAGTTTTCGTTCATCAGTGTCAGGTAGTAGAAGATGTTTTCCTGCTCAGGGCCGTACATACGACGGATACCGTCTTGCAGAATAACCGCGACTTCAAACGCGAACGTTGGATCGTAAGAAATACAGTTAGGGATAGTGCCCGCTTGAATGTGCGAGTGACCATCTTCGTGCTGCAAACCTTCACCGTTAAGCGTTGTACGACCTGCTGTTGCACCTAGCAAGAAGCCACGTGCCTGCTGGTCGCCCGCCATCCACGCCATGTCGCCAACACGTTGGAAACCGAACATAGAGTAGTAGATGTAGAACGGGATCATTGGCAAGTCATTGGTGCTGTAAGACGTTGCCGCAGCCACCCATGAAGACATTGCACCCAGCTCATTGATACCTTCTTGCAGTACCTGACCAGACGTGGCTTCTTTGTAGTAAGAAACGATATCGCGATCCTGAGGTGTGTAGTTCTGACCGTGCGGGTTGTAAATACCAATCTGACGGAACAGACCTTCCATACCGAAAGTACGCGCTTCATCGGCAATAATAGGCACGATGTTTTTGCCTACGCCTTTGTCTTTCAGTAGGATATTCAACGCACGGACATAGGCCATGGTGGTTGAGATATCACGCTTTTGCTCTTCAAGCAGCGGCTTGAATGCATCCAGCTCTGGCAGCGTCAGTGCTTCTGTGAAATTAGGTAAACGCTGTGGCGTGTAACCGTGCAGTGATTTACGACGTGCATGCAGGTATTCATACTCTGCAGACCCTGCTTCCAGTGTCAGGTAAGGCAGGTCTTTAATTTGCTCGTCAGATACCAGGTCTTCCAGGCCCAGACGTGAACGCAGGTGCTCAACGTGCGTCATGTCCATTTTCTTCACCTGGTGGGCGATGTTTTTACCTTCCGCCGCTTCACCCATGCCGTAACCTTTTACAGTCTTAGCCAGGATCACCGTCGGACGACCTTTGGTGTCTTGTGCCGCTTTGAATGCAGCAAACAGTTTAGAAGGCTCATGACCACCACGCTTCAGCGCGAAGATTTCTTCGTCTGTCATGTCAGCAACCAGTGCCGCAGTCTCCGGGTAACGACCGAAGAAGTGCTCACGTACATACGCGCCATCTTTGGCTTTATACGTCTGGTAGTCGCCGTCAATGGTTTCATTCATCAGCTGCAATAGCTTACCTGTGGTGTCTTTCGCCAGAAGCTTATCCCAGCCTGAACCCCACACGACTTTAATCACGTTCCAGCCAGCACCTTTGAACAGGCCTTCCAGTTCCTGAATGATCTTACCGTTACCCATTACCGGGCCATCCAGGCGCTGTAAGTTACAGTTGATCAGGTAACACAGGTTATCCAGCTTCTCACGGGCCGCGAAAGAAATCGCACCACGAGATTCCGGCTCATCCATTTCACCGTCGCCCAGGAAGGCATAAACACGCTGCTCGGCAGTGTCTTTCAGACCACGACCATCAAGATATTTCAGGAAACGTGCCTGATAGATAGACGCGATTGGACCCAGGCCCATAGATACGGTCGGGAACTGCCAGAATTCAGGCATCAGTTTAGGGTGCGGGTAAGAAGACAGACCTTTACCGTCTACTTCCTGACGGAAGTTGTCCAGCTGTTCAGCAGTCAAACGACCTTCAACGAATGCACGGGCATAAATGCCTGGTGAAATGTGACCCTGATAGTAAACCAGGTCGCCACCGTCTTTTTCATTTGGCGCACGGAAGAAATGGTTGAAACACATTTCATAAAATGCAGCTGACGACTGGTACGACGCCATATGTCCGCCCAGCTCCAGATCTTTCTTGGAAGCGCGCAGTACGATCATGATCGCATTCCAGCGGATGATAGAGCGAATACGACGCTCCAGATTCACATCCCCCGGATAGGCAGGTTCCTGATCTGCCGGGATAGTGTTGACATAGTTGGTCGTAATGCCAGTTGGCATATCAACGCCATCCAGACGCGCCTGCTCAAGTACCTGCTCAAGCAGGAATTGCGCGCGCTCTACGCCTTCTTCTTT
Source organism: Pseudoalteromonas ardens (assembly GCF_030125445.1). Classification (NCBI taxonomy): domain Bacteria; kingdom Pseudomonadati; phylum Pseudomonadota; class Gammaproteobacteria; order Alteromonadales; family Pseudoalteromonadaceae; genus Pseudoalteromonas; species Pseudoalteromonas ardens. Next base: position 47,026 of record NZ_JASJUV010000007.1, on the reverse strand, counting down.
TACAACCGACTCAAGCGCCTGCAACCACTCTTGGGTTTCTAGCGCGTCTACGTCAAATTTATTGACTTCAGACATATGGAGTGTTCCTTATGTTTAAAATACGAATTTATTCTATAGCGTTAGCTTATGGCTCTGTTTATCTATTACTGCGCTTTAGTGCGACGCAAACTGCGCTCAATACGCGACCGTTCTCGTCCAGCTTCCAGCAACGCCTCTTCGATAAAGGCTAAGTGTGCGTTACTGGCCAGTCGTGCCTGCTCTGGCTTGCCTTCGATCACCGCGTTTTTTAACACTTCGCGATGATGAGCAAGCTGTTCACTGGCATCCGGCTTTTGCACCAGCACTGTTAAGTTCTGCAATACATTTTGTTCCAGTAAAGATTGCATACCACGCATCAGATGCAGCAACACCACGTTGTGTGATGCTTCTGCTACGGTAAAATGGAAGGTGTTGATGGCTCTGGCTTTTTGCACCAGATCATCACCAACACTGGCAATGTCATCAAAGCTCTGTTCCACTTTATCGAGATCGGTTTGTGTGCCACGCATGGCCGCATAATAAGCTGCAATGCCCTCCAGGGCATGACGAAACTCCAGTAAATCAAATTGTGACTCGGGATGTTTACTGATCAACTCAAATAGGGGATCAGTCAGACCTTCCTCAAGCTGATTTTTCACATAAGTACCGCCACCCTGACGTCGGGTAACCAGCCCTTTTGCTTCAAGCTTTTGAATTGCTTCGCGCAATGATGGGCGCGACACTTCAAATTGCTTGGCCAGCTCACGCTCCGGCGGCAGCTTTTCACCTGGCATCAACGACCCTTCGAGGATCATATTTTCCAGTTGTTCCAGAATCACATCTGATAGTTTCGCTGCTTTTATCTTTAAAGACATTGATTAAACGCCGAGTTTATTGGTGAAACCCCAAGCCAGCTGTACTTACTCTGCCCGTCAAAACTCAGGCAAGGCGCTGATCCAGCTCACTCTTTACTTAAACAGATCCGGTAAGCCCAACCCTAAAGGTAAATTGGTCATACCAAATTTGTGCACTACGTTATCAAAATCAAGCGCAACTGTCAAAAATCGGCGCTTTGCGGCTAAAAGTAATACAGAAAAGCCCTAGCGAAGTGTCTAAACTTTATACAAGTTAAATGATTTAAAAAAGGAAAATAAAATGGTCAGACCAGATAGAAAAACCAATCATAGGGTTACGTCATACTGACCCAGGTGACAAACGTGTAAGAGTATACAAGTAGAGGAAGACGCTATCTGGTTATGAACAGGATCCGCGTGAGGAAGACGTAAACTATCAGAACGTCAGAAGGATGAGGCACTGGCAAGCTGACATTTTCAGCAGCCAGTGCGTTGTCTGGTTAGGCACTAATGCTCAAAACGGTCACTCTGGGATAACCGGACGTGCTCGGATAATAACGGATCCAAGTTTTTTTCCCTGACAGAGCCGCAGCCAGTGCAATAGAAACCCATGCATCGGTCTTCGCATCACCTACTTTACCCAGTTCAAGCCAGTTATCGTGGGACTCGATACGGATCAAAGCAAGGCCGCCCGAGTTAACATACACTTTGGTCACTTTTGGGTAGGTATCTACGTAGCTATTGGCCTGTGCTTTAAAACCAGTCACAGATAAGATGATAAGTGCGAGTACTAAAACTATATTTTTCATTATTAGATTTCCTTGTTTGTTACAATGTGCACCACGTTATTATGTGCACCGAGACTATACGTTCCCGTGCCTATTAAATCAACAAAAAATCAAGATAAACCACTTACATTTCAAAAACTTGAATTTTAGGTTGTGTAAAACATCATCTCTGATACAAGGCACAAAATAATATCTGTTTAGCGCTGTGTGTGGTAAGGTCCGTCCCGAAGCTAATAACAAAGGAAATACAATGAAAAAGCTATTAACAGCAGCGTGTTCGCTACTTCTTTCCGGTCAGGTATATGCTGCAGGGGCAACGTCCATCGGTAAGATAGATATTATGTATGTGAACAATGGCTGGACCATGGTTCATGGCGAAAAAATTAAAGGTAATCCGAGTAACTGTTCTGACTCTACCTATTATGCAATTGTCCCCTCTCACCCCAACTATGACGCATTGCATTCGACATTGCTTGCCGCTAAGTTAGCTGGTACTAATGTCAACTTTTATGTCAGTGGTTGCTCGGGCCAAAACAATAAATATCCCAGAATTACGAGTATTTGGGTACGCTAAGCCGACTTTCAGGGCTGGTCTAAGAATCGACTTTCAAGCATTCACAGTACCTGCATATACTCAGCTCAATACAGTGGGAGTGTCTCTAGCTCCCCATTTTTAATAATGCAACAACCGATACCAGCCCCCAGACTCTGAATCCATTCATGTTTCATCAGCTTTAGCGACATTGACAGTCAATTCCTGAACATTCATTTAACCAGATCACATTCATAGTTCATACCCCGAGGTGACGACTAAAAACAGTTGCAAGCAGGTAAGCTCACTCACCGCAACGACACAACATGAACCTTTTTCAGGTAAAACATATTTCAAACTCGCCTCGCGATGGGATAATGTAATCAACACACCAAAAAATTAACAATAAATATTCAACAACTGAAAAGGAATGTCATGAAAGGCCCACTAATCGCCGTTACTGCACTCACCCTGGCCAGTACCAGTCAGGCCGCTGAGTTGACCCAATCTGACTTTAACCGCTATCTGGATTTTAACTGGGGCAAGTGCCCGGCGCAGTTTCAATCCGCAGATGGCAAGAACACCTGTACGCTGGCCGACGTGCCACTCAACTGGCAGGCACCCGACGATAAAAAAATCTCTGTGCTGGTCTCTAAATACCCTGCTAAATCAGGCACCAGCAAGGGACAGATATGGCTGTTACAGGGCGGACCCGGTGGATCAGGCAGCTTTTTTGCAAAACAACTGGGCACCACCTTGGCGCCTTTTACCGAACACTACGATTTATTCGTACTGGAACACCGTGGTGTGGGCTGGTCTACTCACCTGGCCTGCAGTAATCCGGTTGTCAGCGATTATGCTCAGTATGCCCAAACTTGTTTTGATGATCTCCATCAGCAATGGGGCGACGGCCTGTTTGAGTTTAATACCACAGCAGCAGCGCGGGACCTGGATTATGTGATCGGCAAAAGTAAGGTGCGAGACTGGCAACCCAGTTATGTGTATGGTGTCTCTTACGGCACGCTGTGGGCACAAAGATTCAGCCAGGTTGCCCCAACCGGTGCTCAGGCCATTATCCTCGACTCAGTGCTGCCACCAGCCGAATTTGGTAATGACCTGTGGGATGAAAACTTTAACGCGACACTGGACGATTTGCTAGCTTACTGCCAGCTTGATACAGGGTGTCAGACGCGGTTAAATTTCAGCTCGCTGTCGCAGCTAAGACTGCGCCTGAATGACATTTTTACCACTCAGAGCTGCCCGGGACTGGACTTTGACCGCCAGGCACTGCAAATGCTCTCGATCCTCGGCCTGTCACGCTCGGTAGAACAAATACTGATCCCCACGCTACATCGCCTTAATCGTTGCAACAGCGACGACGTAATGGCACTGAATAACCTGCATACTTTTATCTTTAAAGGCCTGGGCAAGCAGATCATGCAACTCCCGGCAAAAGACCCGCTCGGTTTTTCACAGGTAGTCTCAAAGCTCATTACAAACAACGAAATTAATCATGTGCAACGTGATTTGCAAAGTAAGCTGGCTTATTGTCAGGACGCCATTGCCTGTTACCCGGATTTTATGAACTACCGGATACACCTGGACAAGCAGGTTTGGGGTAATCGCTACACTGACCCCTATGTGTATCAACCCATGCACCATTACATGCCCACACTCGCGCTCAATGGCGATTTAGACCCGCAAACACCGCATACTTATATGTCGCTCATCCAAAACGCGTTTACTAACATTAATCAGCGTTATGTTGAGCTTCCACAAACCCATCATGGGGTACTTTTTGTCAGCCAGACCCATGACACCAGTACCAGCACCTGTGGCGCAGAGATCATGAAGAATTTTATTGAAGATATCTGGAGCCAACCGGATACCGGCTGTATCGCGAATTTGCAGGGCCTCAACTTTACCGCTTCCGCAATGGCAAGCCATGTACTGTTCGGTACTCCAGATGCCTTTGACGGCCAGCCTGAGATCATGTCAGAAGCAAACATCATGCAGTTAAAGCAATCTGATCCAGCCGCATTTGCGCAGGCCTACGCCACCTTTATGCCGCTGATAGACTTCTGATTAAATTTATTTGCTACTAACACCATGACTGAAACCGCGTTATCCGGTTTCAGTCATGGGCTCGCAGAGTATATCAAAATCAACGTGATAGTGCTCATCATGACGAACCCAGGATGGTTTTTTAGAAAACTGAATATGGGTTTTCAGATATTCCCCATACTGTGTACTGAACAAGTTTGGCTGTAGTTTAGGATCAAAAAAACGGCAGAATCACACATAGCACGGACTTAGGGCCGTGTTCTCCTAGTGTGGAAGACGTCATACATACCGAGTACAGCTTTGGATACAAAAACACCTGGCGCTCTGACATTGAAATAGGTGCCTGGCGGACCCTAGTTCCAACTAACTTTGATAGTAATGGGGACCAAAAAATAGACGAGATTGGCATTGGAGGCGCGAACCATACTTGGGTGACTCTGGGCCACTTGTGTGATCAGACTCTGATTTCCAGCGTTAAATCCTAGTTTAGCCAAATTTAGGTTTGCTCTTTCAGGCAGATCCAAACCTTCAACGCATAACCCTGTCGGGGTTATGCGTTATTACCAGTCACTATTTATTCACGCAAAAAAGCGACTTCCGCTTTGCTCTTAAGCTGCTCACCCATATTATCAACAAAATCTAGCAGGCTGAGCTTTTCACCAAAATTAAGCATCTGCCCCCTTTTACCCCCTCTTTCTTCCATCAGGGATTTCATATCAATAATATCGGCAAAATTTTCGTTACTAACATCGTACTTGCCCCACCCTTTACTGGAAGGGATCCCGGGGCCCCGCTCCATCTCTGTATACTTCAGGAAAGCATCTTTAACTTCGTTGGCATATTTGACCAGCGCGTCATTACTATTAAGCTTTTCTTCTAACGTCGCTATCTCATCCTCACTCAAATTGCCACTCACTTTCAGCAGCCCTTGCTCGTCTACTGAAAACCCCCAGTTTTTCTTTGCTAACTGTGGGTCGGTCTGTTCAAGCATGCCCATAACTTCATCATAGTGCTCAGCCATTTTGTCAGCTGCATGAAACATATCACCACCAAGATAAAGCTGAGACTCGGCATCAAGCGTTCTCTTGATGGTTTCTTCGGCCGTTTCAACAATCGTTCGCCCTTCCCCAATCACCATAGGACGACTGTAAGTGAGGGTTTGATCTTGCTCGCCGGAACGATGATAAATATCGGTTTCCAATGTGCTCGTTGCAGCATCATTTAGGGGGGATTTCGGGGCTGTTGGCCCATTATGCTGCAGCGGTGACTGTGCCAACACACTTGTATCCACTTTCATAAAAATATCCTTTTAATACATGTGTTTTTTCTTTATCGGTCAGACAGCATAGAAGTTGAGCACGAATTAATCCACCCACCTTTGAGTCTGTAGGATCTGAGTGTTAACGGGGCAAAGGCTTAAGTGCAAGTCTTTTACGTGCAACTCCAGGTAGCAAAGTAACTGATTAAGTGCAGATTTGTTTAGGCGCATTCTGCGAGTTGCTCAAAATGGGGCAAACCTCTTCGCCCCATATTCGCCGCGCCTATCGCATCCAGAGTAATGCAAAGGTGTCGTTATTCGGCTCTACGCGAGAAATACAGGACGTTGAACCCAGCCTGTCTGAGTTATAACTGCCACGAGCAACCCAACAGTGAGTGGTACCATACAAGTCAATCTGCCAACCCACCTGGTAACTGCTACGATACACATCATCATCCCAGGCCAGATAGTCCGGATTCACACAGCCAATTTTAGCCGTACTGGCATCATCATAATCAGTGCGGCAGCCTGGGATATCTCTCAGTTCCTTCATGTAATCTCCTCGATCCAGGAAGCCCCATGAATATCGGATCAGCTCCAGCTCTTGCGTTGTCAGGTTGTCGGCAAAAGCATTCTTATTGTTATTGCAGCCTGTGCCTACTGGGCAGGCAATTTGTTCACGGGCATCCGCAAAGCGGGCTAAATCGCCCTGATACAACCACAGCTTGGTCGGTGCCAGAGGGTTTGTTTCGGGGACTGTGCCGTAATCTGAGATCCGCGCCTTGCCGCCCGGCTCAGTATTTGGGTAACTGCCAACCAGTGTCCAGCCACCCCCATTGGTTGTCATATCACAGTACACAGAGAGCGGTTCGTCATTATCGTCGACAATCTGATACACGCCATCGCCGATACTTGCACCGGCATCCAAAATTTGTTGACAGGTTCTGAATGCTTCATCAGCCGCACTCGCCATGCCCCAGTCCCCCGCGCGTCCATCGTCACTGTGCCAGCTGCCCTGATAGTGTCCTGATGCACCGCGGTGGCCAGAGAAATACTGACTCTGACCTGATACTAGATCGCTCACTTCAAAACGAATACTGGTGCCATTCGTGCTAGTGGAGCCAGACAGAATTTTGTTCTCTGTCGTAGCGATAAAGTGTTTGCTAAACCCCTGCATCGTAAAATCAAAGGTCAGCTCATTGACCAGTACACCATTGTGATGGTTATCCATATTGAGTAAGTAGGTGCCTTCGAATTGTGTCGGTGACTGGTTAGCAAAAACGCTGCCGCTAAGTACGGCGAGTGATAGTAAAGTCCGATAAGAGCTCATAGTTAAATCCCTAACTTATAAAGAAAATGTACTTTAAAGTCATTTGTTTCACTATTCAATACGACTAGATGATGATAAATACCCTATTCCTGTGACGATAATTTAGACTCCTCCAACCTCTCTGGCTTCTCCATTATGTTTTCATAATTATGTATTACGGTTCGATGTAATTATCATGACTAGGCATTGACTCTTGATACACACACTCTCAGGCGACACCAGCCCGGACTCGTTTCCAGCCATTACTCCTCAGCAGCTAGGCGCGACCTCGTTCAGAGCTGACTATGGCGTTAAATATGCGTATGTCAGCGGCGGTATGTATCGGGGCATCGCCTCATCAACACTGGTGATTGCCATGGCAAAAGCGGGCTTATTAAGCTTTTTTGGCTCAGGTGGCTTGTCTGTTGATGTCGTTGAGCATGCGCTAAATGAAATACAAAGCACGCTCACAGAGGAACAGAGCTTTGGTCTCAACCTGGTCTGCAACCTGACTCGTCCAGAGCAAGAACTGGCCCTGGTAGAACTGTGTCTGAAACGTCAGATTCGTTGCCTGGAAGCCGCGGCCTTTATTCGCATTACCCCGGCATTGGTACTGTATCGCCTGCGTGGTCTGACGCGAAATGAGCAGGGCCAGGTAGTGTCGGCCAATAAGCTGATGGCCAAAGTGTCACGCCCCGAAGTCGCCAGTGTGTTTTTAAGTCCGGCCCCGGACAATCTCGTTGCCCAATTGCTGGCAGAGAAACACATCACTTTAGAGCAGGCCGAGTTGAGTAAGCACATTGCCATGTGTGACGACCTGTGTGTAGAGGCTGACTCCGGCGGTCATACCGATCAAGGGATGCCAGCGGTGCTGCTGCCTGCCATGCAACAGTTGCGCGACACACTCAGTGCGCAGTATCAATTCAACACTGTGCCCCGGATTGGACTGGCCGGTGGCATTGGTACGCCGACCTCCGCCGCAGCCGCGTTTATGATGGGGGCGGACTTTATCCTGACCGGTTCAATTAACCAATGCACGGTCGAAGCAGACACCTCAGCAGCAGTAAAAACCCTGTTACAGGACATTAATGTTCAGGACACCGACTATGCCCCTGCCGGAGATATGTTTGAACTGGGTGCCAAAGTACAGGTACTGAAAAAAGGCGTATTTTTTCCAGCCCGGGCACAAAAGCTGTATCAGCTTTATCAGCACTACCCCTCTCTGGATGCGATTCCCGCAGAACAACGTAGTCAGCTTGAAAACAAGGTGTTTAAAAAGACCTTTAGTCAAATCTGGCAAGAGACCAGTCAGTACTTACATCAGCAAGGGCGCAGTGCAGAAGTAACGCGCGCAGAGCAGGAACCTAAGTACAAGATGGCGCGCGTATTTCGCTGGTATTTTGCCCACTCAATGAAGCTGGCATTTGCAGGAGAGACACAAGAGCGGGTCAATTTTCAGGTTCATACGGGACCTGCACTGGGGGCATTTAATCAGTGGGTCAAAGGCACAGCACTTGAATCCTGGCAACACCGCCATGTTGCCGATATTGCCCAGCAGCTCATGACGGCTACCGCCGCCCTGCTGACGACCCGGACCCGCCTCTGGCTGGCCCCTGAACACGTCGATTAACCACACTGGCGAGGCAACAATGAAAAGTTATTTATTTCCCGGACAGGGCGCACAATACGTTGGCATGGGCAAAGCCTGGTTTGATTTGTTTCCCGAGCAAACCCAGACAGCCAGTGACATTCTGGGTTACTGCATTAAAACCCTGTGTCTTGACGACCCACATAAACAACTGAACCAGACCGAGTACACTCAGCCTGCCCTGTATGTGGTCAGTGCCCTGGCGTTTTTGGCCCATCAGCAGCGCGATCCGATCCCCGCAGATTTTATGGCCGGGCACAGTTTGGGCGAATATACCGCGCTATTTGCTGCCGGCGCAGTGTCTTTTGAAGATGGCCTGCGACTGGTGCAACAACGGGGTGCCCTGATGAGTCAGGTAAACGATGGCGCGATGGCTGCAGTGCTGGCATTGGACGAAGCCGCTATCAGAGCCTGTCTGAAAGAGCATCATCTGGAAACACTGGACATTGCCAATCTGAACAGCCCTCAGCAAAGCGTACTGTCCGGCCTGAATGACGACATCAGTCGCGCACAACAGGCCATTGAGCAGGCCGGAGGACGGTTTATTCGGCTCAATACCAGCGGCGCATTCCATTCTCGCTACATGGCCGGTGTACAGGCTGACTTTGCACGCTGCGTGGCAGAGATTGAGTTCAAAACCCCCAGCGTACCGGTGATTGCCAATGTCAGTGCACAGCCCTACCAGGACCACACTATCCAGTCGCAGCTGATCGCCCAGCTTACCGGCTCTGTGCGCTGGACTGACAGCATTGCCTACCTGCTGGCTCAGGGTGACATGACTTTTGTCGAACTGGGACCGAAGAAAATCCTCACCAAATTAGTGGCTGAGATTAAGCAGCAAGCAAGCAGTCAGCCTGTATGTCATGCTGCGAAGACCACGACATTGACGACCCCAATAGCACAACAGATTGAGCGCTGGAACCAGTCCCATCATGTCGGCACTCAAATCCGGGTCGCTCATCTTGGCGAGCCCTTGCGCACACGGACCCCAGCCATGCTGTTGTTCGGCCACCGACCCGCGGTGTATGTCGAAGGTGTTCAGGGTTATATCGCACTCGACGAAGCCACACCACTGTAACTAAAGACAAGATTATGCCCCGGCACAGGCCGGACACAGAATAACGACCCAACTTTTGGACTGAAACGATGAAATACTATATTGGCCTTGCCACCTCCTTTCATGATCCTGCCATTGCGATTGTCAATCAGCAGGGTGACGTGATTTTTGCCGAAGACGCCGAGCGTTTTCTGGGCTACAAACGGGGCCTGTACTGCCTGCCGGATAACCCCTATTACATCGAGGAAGTCCTGAAGACCTATTGTAGTGATTGTACGGAACTGGTGATCGCAAAAACCTGGAGCAAAGGCCGCGAGAAAAGTACCAACATCCTTGAAAACGTAGTGCTGAGCATACTCGAGACTTTCTCGTTTAATATCGACGTGAACACCCGCGACATCAAGGACCAGTTCTATTTTGCCAGAGCCTCACAGGCAGCTGCAGGGCGTACCCTGTCGCGCTTTTTTGAAGCCTCATGCCGCAACTTTATCGTGGGTAACTACCGCAATAAAAAGCCCACCGAAGTACGTTATTTTGACCACCACCTCACCCATGCCGCCAACGCCTGCTTTAACAGCCCGTTCAGCGAAGCTTCCTGTCTGGTGGTAGACGGCATGGGCGAGAAAAGCAGTATCGACTACTTCACTTATAAAGACGGCAAGATCACCCCGGCGCCCATCAAGGTGAAGCGCTCATTCAAAAGTCTGGGCCTGTTTTACACCATTATTTGTGAAAACCTGGGCTTTGATCCGCTCAAGGGCGAAGAATGGAAAGTAATGGGTCTGGCGCCTTATGGTAAAAAAGACCAGAAAATCTACGATCTGCTGCGCGCCTCTTTGCAGGTGAAAAACGGCAATTTCGTGGTACCGAAAAACCTTAATGCCATCATGAAAGAGATCAAAGCCATGGCGCGCGAGCCTGGCGAATCCATCGAAGCCTACAAAGATTTTGCCTACACCGGACAATTGGTATTCAGTGAAATCTTTATGGATCTGATCGATGCCATCTACGAGCATGCACCGTCGAAAAACCTCGCAATTTCAGGCGGCTGTGCACTGAACTCCTCCTTTATGGGCACCGCGCTGGCGAAATCCAAATTTGACAACATCTTTGTGCCATCTGCCCCGGCAGATGACGGCAATGCCATTGGTGCTGCCTTGTTGTGCTACCAGCAGGATAACCCAGGCTGGCAGCCTTCTACGCAAATTCAGAGCCCCTATACCGGCTCTGAGGTGAAGCAAAAATCACTGGATAAACTGCACCGTTACAGCCACCTCAAAGCCACCGATTACGGCGAAGACGTCTATAAGAAAACCGCAGAGTTTCTGGCTCAGGGGAAGATCATCGGCTGGGCGCAAGGTCGTGCTGAGTTTGGTCCGCGCTCTTTGGGCAACCGCTCAATCCTCGCCAACCCGTGCCTGGTGGACATTAAAGACACAGTGAATGCTCGGGTTAAGTTCCGCGAAGAATTCCGCCCCTTTGCACCATCTATCCTGCATGAATATGGCGACGAGTACTTTGAGGATTACCAGGAATCCCCTTACATGGAGCGTACTTTGGTGTTTAAAGAAGCGGTGCGCGACAAAGTCCCGGGCGTGGTGCACGTCGACAACACAGGTCGCCTGCAAAGCGTGAAAAAGGAATGGAACGCGCCATACTACAAACTGATCGACAGTTTCCGTGAAATCACGGGCGTGCCCGTACTGCTGAACACCAGCTTTAACATCATGGGTAAACCCATTGTCCACTCCGTTGAGGACATGCTGGCGGTGTTCCTGATGTCTGGTATTGATGTGCTGGTGATCAACAACACCATTTACGAGAAGTAACCCAGTGGCAGTCACAGTATTGATGTGGCTGCCCGATTGAGAAAGACCCGCGCGACGCATCGACAACAGCGTCCGCGCAGCCCGACTAGACGTTTATCGAGACAGACCATGACAAGCAAACACAACCCGCAGACCCCCTCTTTGCCAGACAAGACACCGGATATTGCCATCGTCGGCCTGTCTCTGCGTTTTCCGGGCGCCGATAACAAACATCAGTTCTGGCATAACCTCAGTCATAAAATCAGCAGCATCAGCGAAGTGCCCGTTGAGCGTTGGGACTGGAAAAAATACTACGACCCAAAGCCAGATAAACAAGCACAAAAGAGCATCAGCAAATGGGGGGGATTTATTGGCGATATCGCCGGATTTGATGCCGGCTTTTTTGCTATCTCACCCAAAGAAGCGCAGAGTATGGATCCCCAGCAGCGCCTGAGTATGGAGCTGGCCTGGGCCTGCTTTGAAGATGCGGGCCTCACGCCATCGCAGTTTAAAAATACCGCCACTGGCGTCTATCTGGGGTGCAGCAATACCGACTACCAGGAGTTTTCGACCGGTAATATCGACCCGCACTTTCTGACCGGCATGTCGACCGGCGTGTTTGCCAATCGCATCTCGCACTATTTCAATTTTCAGGGACCAAGTGAAACCGTCGATACAGCCTGCTCTTCGTCTTTGGTGGCCATTCACAAAGCCATGAATGACTTTCGCTCAGGCGAGATCAGTGCGGCACTGGTTGGTGGCGTCAACTTACTGATCACCAAAAACCGCTATGTCAGCTTTAGTAAGCTGGGCGTGCTGTCACCTCAGGGGCGCTGTAAAACCCTGGATGCCGAAGCCGATGGCTATGTCCGTGGCGAAGGCGTGGGCATGGTGTTGTTGCTGCCAGTAGAGACCGCCAAAGCGCTGAATGCGACCATCTATGGCATCATCAAAGGCAGCAGTGTGGGACACTCAGGTAAAACCAATACCCTGACCTCACCGAGTCCGTTTTCGCAGTCCCGGGTGATCCAGCAGGCCATCGACAATGCCCAGGTTGGCTCTGATCAGATTGGCTTTGTCGAATTACATGGCACCGGCACCGTACTGGGCGATCCGCTGGAGATCCAGGGCCTGAAACGCGCCTTCCGCGCCAGTAAACAGCAAACGCCCGATACGCCTTGCTATCTCAGCACCGTGAAAACCAATATCGGCCATTTAGAGTCGGCTGCAGGTATTGCCGGGGTGATCAAAACCTTGCTGGCCTTTGAACATGAGCAGGTGCCACCGCTGCAAAACTTTGAGACGCTGAATCCGAAAATCTCTCTGGAGAAATCGCCGTTTAAGTTAGCGACCGAGTGTATGCCCTGGCCGGGCGAGCAGCGCCTTGCCGGCATATCCTCCTTTGGCTTTGCCGGGGTAAATGCCCATGTGATCTTAGAATCACCGCAACGCCTCAACCCAGAGCGCCCGGCGTTAGACACCGCCCTGCCGATCGTGCTGTCGGCCAGAACCCGAACCGCCCTCACGCAGCGTGCCGCAGACTTGCTTGCCTATCTTGAGACGGATAACTCGGTTGAGCCGCTGGATTTAAGTTATACGCTCACGGTGGGCCGGGAGTCGATGAAACATCGTATGGGGTTTGCAGCGGACTCGCTGGCCTCCCTCAAAACACAACTGAGCAATTTCGTTTCAGGTGAGGCTGGCGACTGGCACTATAGCAAAGTTGGCGCCACGACAGAGCAGATTGAAGTCACACACGAAACACTCGATGCACGTATAACCGGCTGGGTACAGGGCGATGTCATCGACTGGCAAACCAGCTATAGCGACCTCTGCCCGCAACGGATCAGTTTGCCTGCCTATCCGTTTGAGCATAAACCTTATTGGCTCGCTGCAGAAGACGAAGCGCAGCCCTCACACCTGCACCCACTGCTGCATCGCAGTATGCCGGCACTGGGCGAGCAGCTCTTTGCCAGTGACTTTACGGGGAATGAGTCCTTTTTACGTGACCATCAGGTGCAGGGGCAGGCCATGCTGCCCGGCGTCTGTACGCTTGAAATGGTGCACGCGGCCATGACCTTGTCTGGCCAGCTAACGGATAGTCAGTCACTGCGACTGAGCCAGGTGAGCTGGCTCAGACCGGTGACCATCAACGCGCAGAGCGGCCCCGTTTATTTGTCGCTAAAACAAACCGATGATCGGGTGACATTTGAGTTATGGCGCGAAGCAAACGATGCCCGCCAGGTCTATGCCAGCGGTCAGGCCGAGGTCACAGAGCACAGCGTCACAACAAAAGACATTGCCGTGTTGTCTAACCCCCGCACAATCGCGACCTCTGAGTTATATCAACAATTTAGCGCAGCGGGTGTGAACTATGGCCCGGCGTTTCAGCGCCTGACGACATTGTGTGTGGCGGGTCAAAAGGCACAAGGCACACTGGCCCCGATAAACGCCCCGGATTTTGCCTTTGCGCCAGAGCAACTCGACAGTGCCCTGCATACCCTGCTGAGCTTTGCAGAAGAAGCCCAGCCGGGACTGCCCTTTGCACTGGAGCAGGCTGAACTACTCGCGCCACTCCCGTCTGGTAAAACCTTGATAGTCTGTGCGACCCAACATACCCATGCAGATGCCAGCAGCCAAAGATTTGATGTGGAACTGTGCGATGAACAAGGTGCGGTATATGTCCGTCTGCGAGGTTTCTCGACCCGCTCAATGACGCACGATGCCGATGCGACTCGGCTGTTTACCGTACTCCCTGGCTGGCAGCATCTAACAGCACTGCCGTCTGCTGAAACGACTCAAAGCAGCTTTGATTATCAGGGGCCTGCGTCACTCAAACCAGCCTGGTGTTCAGACTCGGCGGCGCCCGCTGATCACCTGCTGTGGGTCGCCAAAGACGAGTACGCAGATCCACTTACGCTGTTTACTCACCTCAAAGCCCTGATCGAACAAGGTAAAGGCACAGAGCCGCTGGCCATCACTTTGCTCACCTTCCAAACACAGCAAGTGCATGACGAAACCGTCGATGCACACGGCGCAGGGCTGATTGGGTTGCTGCAAAGCGTGGCCCAGGAATACCCGCGCTGGCATGTGCGCATTGTCGATTTGAGTGCTGAATGCAAAGAAGAGGCAAGCAACTGGCAACAAGCGACGCGCTTACCAGCGGGCTTCTATGCACACCGCGACGATATTTGGCATCACTTCAGCGCCTGCGAGCACACCTACCTGGATGCAGGTGAGTCAGCCTATCGCCAGGGTGGCGTCTATCTGGTTTTGGGCGGCGCAGGGGGTCTGGGCCAGGTCTGGAGTGAATGGATGATCCGCCAGCATCAGGCGCAAGTTATCTGGGTTGGCCGTCGCGCACTGAACCAAGACATAGAGCAGGCTATCAGCAGACTGGGGGAATTAGGCCCTGCACCGCATTATATTCAGGCCGATGCCTGCGATGAAGCAGCCATGCGTGCCGTGATGCACACCATTGAGCAAAGCTATGGGCAACTCCATGGCGTGGTGCATTCTGTCTTACATCTGGAAGATCAGAGCCTGGCCAACATGGACGACGCTCAGTTCCTGAGAGCTTATCAGGCCAAACAGACCAGTGGTGAAACCCTGCTTAGCGTGTGTAAAGATCAGTCGCTCGACTTTGTACTGCTGTTCTCTTCAATGCAATCTTTCTCGCCTGCCCCTGGCCAAAGTAATTACGCTGCGGGCTGTCAGTATCTGGATAGTCTGGCCCGCTCGGCCAGTAATGAACTACCCATTAAGGTGGTTAACTGGGGTTACTGGGGCGACGTTGGCCGGGTCAGTGACCCGTTTTATCAGCGTAAGATGCGCCAGGCCGGGATTGGCTCTATCAACGCGCACGCAGGCATGACGGCGCTGGCAAAGTTCATGTCCTCTTCGCTGACGCAGGTGGGCGTGGTGAAAATGACACCAGAGCGAGCACAGGCGGCGCTGGTACGCAGCAGTTATTCTTCAGAATGTCGCTATAACGCATTCCAACCTGAACTGGCCGCACCGGCGCTGGCGCTCAATACCCAACCCACAGACGGAGAGATCCTTTATGCACTGTGTCAGGCGCTCATTAATGCACGCTGGCAGCATCCGGCTGAGCGCACCAAGGCGTTATCAGACTTGCCAGACTATTTTGCATTATGGTGGCAGGAAACCGCACGCTACCTGAGCGAGGCCGGTTTACTACAAGACGATGTGCTGGCTCTGCCCGAGCCACCAGCTAATCTGACCATACTGGAACAGGATGACTATGCGCTGCTCAACGCAGCGCTGGCGGCACTGCCCGAAATTTTATCCGGCCAGCGCAAAGCCACTGATGTGCTGTTTCCCGGCGGCTCATTGGCTCTGGTTGAATCGGTATACCGGGATAACCCGGTGGCCATGCACGCCAATCAGGCACTGGTTACCCAACTTACCCACTATCTGGCAAGTTTGGGTGAGCAGCCCATTAGGATCTTGGAAATTGGCGCTGGCACCGGCGGCACCACACGCACAGTGCTGCCCGAATTGCACGATTTTAATGTCACTGAATACGCTTACACCGACTTGTCGCAGGCCTTTTTCAGCCATGCCAAAGCACAATTTCAGCCAGACTACCCCTTTGTACAGACCGCCTATTTTGACGCCAGCAAGCCACTTGTTGAGCAACAAATTGACTTAGCCAGCTATGACGTGGTGATTGCCACCAATGTGCTACACGCCACCGCAGACATGCTGAGTACACTGAACAACGCCAAGGCCTGCCTGAAGCGCGGTGGCCTGCTGTTGATCAACGAAGTCACTCAGCCGTCGCTGTTTACTCAGCTGACCTTTGGCCTGCTCGAAGGCTGGTGGCTGAGCAAAGACACCACGCTGCGCCTGCCAGGCTCTCCTTTATTGTCGCAGCCACGCTGGCAACAGTTACTGAGCAGCAATGGCTTCGCGCTGGCAGCCTCTGCCACTGACGCGCAATCACCACAGCAAGTGCTGTGCGCGCAAAGCAATGGCCGCTTGGTGCAACAACGCTCAAAACCGGCTCAACAGACGACACAAATTTCAAACCACAATACAGCCATGCAACAACCCGAACAGACACAGACCGACTCGCAACCAGCAACAGACAGCGCAACCCTGAGTGATTTCGTTGCCCAAACCCTCTCGGGGATCGCCAGCCAGGCGCTGAGCATGACAGTGGATGAATTAGACCCGGATGATTCATTTGCCGATTACGGCGTAGATTCGATCCTGGCTATTCAGATCCTCGATGAGATCAATGCCCGTTTTGCTCTGAGCCTGCCGCCAACCTTATTGTTCGACTTTCCGTCCATCGCGACGCTGAGCGCACACATAGTGGTTGAGCACAGCGATAAGGCAATGGCAGTAATGCACAAAGCGCAGCCTGCCATGGCGGCTGCGCAACACGCTGCGCCAAAGTCAGTTCAACCCGCTACAGATGAAGTGAAACCGGCTCACAAAGCCAGTCATAACAACACAGACAAAATTGCCATCGTGGGCATGAGTGGTCAGTTTGGTGATGCCAGCAATGTCGACGAGTTCTGGGAAATGCTGAGCAACAAACGTACCTCGGTGCGTGCGCAGCAACGTTGGGATCTGAACGACTTATCGCCCGACGCACAAAACTGGTGTCGCTACGCCAGCTTGCTGGATGACATTGCCAGCTTTGACGCGCCGTTTTTCTCCATTACACCGCAAGAAGCAGAGGTGATGGATCCGCAGCAGCGACTGTTTTTGCAAGAAGCCTACCGGGCGCTGGAAGACGCCAATATGATCACTAAGGCTGCGGGCAGCAATACCGGGGTTTATCTGGGCTGCGCACAGGGCGACTATGCCTCGCTGGCACCCCAGGATGCCCCGGCGCAGTTGTTCTGGGGCAATGCCGGTTCAGTGATTCCGGCGCGGGTTTCTTATTATCTGAACCTGAAGGGGCCGGCGCTGGCCATAGACACCGCCTGTTCGTCGTCACTGGTGGCTATGCACAGTGCCTGTCAGGCGCTGAAAAATGGCGAAATTGACACCGCACTGGCCGGCGGCGTTGCCACGTTGTGCACCCCGCAGTTCTCACAACATGCCGGTAAAGCAGGCATGCTCAGTGCCGATGGTATCTGCTATACCTTTGACGACAGAGCCAATGGCTTTGTGCCCGGCGAAGGCGTCGGTGTGGTGGTATTAAAACGCCTGAGCGATGCCGAGCGTGATGGCGATCATATTCTCGGGGTCATTTTAGCCTCAGCCACCAACCAGGACGGCACCACCAGCGGGATCACGGCACCCAGTTCGGTTTCTCAGCAGCAGCTACATAGTCGTATATATGAGCAATTTGATATCGCCCCGGACTCTCTGAGTCTGATTGAAGCCCATGGCACCGGGACCAAGCTGGGTGATCCCATTGAATTTCAGGCCTTGACCCGGGCATTTCGTGCAGCGACCCAGCGCAACCAGTTCTGTGCACTGGGGTCGGTCAAAACCAATATCGGCCACTGCCTGACCGCCGCAGGCGTCGCCGGTGTGATCAAAACCATCCTCGCCATGCAGCACAAAACCATTCCGGCTTCACTACATTATCAGCAGGGCAACAGCCATATCGACTGGCAGGATACGCCGTTTTATGTTGCACAGGATACGCAGCCCTGGAACGTGCCGGATGGCCAGCCACGTCGCGCCGGTGTCAGCTCCTTTGGGTTCAGTGGTACCAATGCCCACCTGATCCTTGAAGAATATCAGCCGACAGAAACCGCTTTACAGGTAGCCAGCGATAAGCCGGTGATCATTGCACTATCAGCCAAGTCACCCGAGGTGCTGCGCGACAAAGCCCGCAAACTAGCGGACTGGCTCGCGCAGGCGCAACTGGATGACAACGCACTTGAGGCCCTGGCTTATACGCTGCAAAGCGCGCGTGAAGCCATGGACTGTCGTCTGGCCTTTGTTGCCCACAACCTGGCCCAGGTGCACACCCAGCTCAGTGACTTTGCTAACCAACAAGCTGGTACCTATAAACAGGGCAACAGCAAGCAAGGCAAAGCCATTCTGGCAGCGCTGGATAAAGACGATTTTAACCGCTGGACGCAAGCCGGTGAGCTCAGCAAACTACTCGCTTTATGGGTGGTCGGTGCCGAACTCGACTGGTCTGCATTTTACGCCTCTCAGCCGACCATGCTGCGCCTGCCAACGTATCCGTTTGCCAACACTCCATACTGGCTCAGCGGAGCACCCAAACTCACGCAGATGAACCCGCAACCGGCCCCGGCTGTGGTCAAAGCAGACTCGCTGTTGCACCTCATCCCGCAGTGGCAACCGCTGGACGTGGCTTCACAGGCAAACTGGTCTGGCAAACGCCAGGTCATTGCTCTGGCACCACATAACGAGATACCTGATGCCATTGTGCTGCAAGATACATCTGGTGACACAGCACAGCGTATTGAGGCGCTGACCATCGCCCTGATTGCGCACATCAAACAGCTTGCCAGCACCACCGAGCCTTTGCTTATCCAGCTGCTCGTGCCTGCGAGTGAACCTCTGCTGATGGCGCTGGCTGGTTTGCTGAAAACCGCTGCACTGGAACACCACCTGCTGAGTGTGCAGCTGATACAAAGCGATACACCAGCACAATCTGCGGCGCACCTTGTTCAGGCAAGCCAGTATACCCAGCACAAAGTGCTGCGTTTTACTCAGGGTCAGTGCGAGATACAAACGCTGACGCCACAACACAGCGATGTGCCCACTCTGATGCCGTGGAAAGAAAATGGCCTGTATCTGATCACGGGTGGCCTTGGCCAGCTGGGCCAGAGCTTCACCAAAGAGATACTCACCCATACCCGCCATGCCCAGGTCATTATCACGGGCCGTCGCACCGCACCAGAGTCGCTCAGCGACCTGGGCGATACAAGCCGAATTCATTATTACCAAACTGATATCAGCGCTCAAACCCAGTGCACTGAACTACTTAACCGTATTGGTGCGCAGTATGGCGCTCTGACCGGGATTTTGCACAGCGCCGGTGTGATTGAAGACCAACTGATTGCGAGCAAAACTCCAGAGGCAGTCCAGCGCGTGCTGGCGCCCAAAGTCTGTGGGGTGATGGCACTGGATGAGGCTAGCAAAGCACTACCACTGGATTTCTTTATCTGCTTTTCATCCATTGCTGCGTGCTTTGGTAACCCGGGTCAGGCCGATTATGCCACCGCTAATGCTTTCCTGGATGCCTATATGATCAAGCGCCAGCAATGGGGTGAACAAGGTCAGCGCCATGGTTTGAGCCTGTCCGTAAACTGGCCGCTATGGGCACAGGGTGGCATGCAAATGGACGCCGTTAAGCAGAATTTGCTGCGCTCGCAGGGCCTTGCCGCCATGCCTGATACGCTGGGCCTGAAGGCCTTCTACCAGTTGTTTAGCGAGCCGCATACACAGCAGTGCTTTTTATACGGTAACCCGGACAAGCTCGCACGCTGGATAACCCCGCAAGCCAGAACACAAACTCCGAGCACCGCGCCACAGAACGCAACCACGCTGAGCGATAGCGCTTTAATGGACCATCTTAAAGCCGTGGTGGCGCAAGTCAGTAAACTGCCAGTGGAAGAGCTCGACAGCGACCTCGACTTCCGGGATATGGGCTTTGATTCCATTATGCTGATGTCCGTGGTACAGCAGCTTGAGGCCAACCCTCTACTTGGCCTGGACGCTCTGCCACCTGCATTGTTATTTGAGGTGAAAACCCTCAACCAGTTGCATGCATATCTTGTTAAACAGCAACCCAGTATCGCCACTGTGCAGGTAACACACGCAGAGCCGGTAACCCAACAAGCACCACTAGGGCAACTGCCACTATCAAAAGCCCAGCAGGGTCTGTGGCTGCTACACAAGCAAAACCCGGCGCTGAGCAGCTATAATATCCCGCTGGTATTCGAGCTTGCCAGCCTGGACATTGCCCGTATGCAGCAAGCACTGGACAGCCTCTGTCAGCGCCACCCTGCGCTGCGCCTGCGAATTTACGAAACAGACGGTCGACCCACTCAACAGATCCACCCTGATGCAATCCGGATTGAACAAACGTCTTTGGCACCGACCTCTAAGGCTGCCCTGACTGACGCAATACAACAGACCATTGCGATGCCTTTTGAGCTGTCAGGTCCTTTGCTGCGCGCAACTGCCTGGCAAGTGGCGTCGGACGCTCAGTCACGGCATGTAATGGTGATTGTGCTGCACCATCTGATCATTGACGGGGTCTCCGCCACCCAACTGTTGTCTCAGCTGTGGGATGCCTATCATGAAGGCATCCCAGCGGCAGAGCCTGATCAGGGCTTTTTCGACTATCTTGACTGGGAACAACAGCTGCTGGCCAGTCCGAGCGCAGACACGCTGAAGCAATTCTGGCAGCAGTCACTAAACCCTGCGCACGCACCGCTGACCCTACCCGGTAAGCACACAACGGAGATCTGTCCGGACGAGCCAAACAGTGCGCGCGTGACACTCAATTTACCTGCCGGCACAGAGCAGCAAATAGCGCAGTTTTTAACCCGCCACAAGCTTAGCACCTCAGTGTTTTTCTTAACTGTGTTTCAGGCATTACTGAGCCGCCTCACTGGTCGCAATGAGCTGATACTGGGTACACCTGTGATGCAACGACCCAAAGCCAGTATGGCTCAGTCGCTGGGTCTGTTTGTGAATCAATTACCTCTGCCACTGAACTGCAATAGCAGCACAGACTTTGTCGGTCAGGCTCGGGCTAACCAGACACAACTGGACGCCGTGATCAGTCACAGCGCCCTGCCCTTGTCTGAGCTGCTCAACGCCGTCAATGCTCCGCGTATACCAGGTGTTCACCCGCTGTTTCAGATTGGCTATGCCTGCCATAACTTTATTCAGGCCGACTGGGTAGAAGACAATCAGGCGCTACTGGGCGCACTGTGGCAGGAATTCCAGCAAGATGCCGAACTGGACCTGAGCCTGGAGGTTACCCCGCTGGGTGGTACCCATCAGCTGGCCTTTAAATTTGCGACCCGCGCTTATGAGCGCCATACCGTACAAACACTGACAGATAACTATCTGCAGCTGCTGGAAGACGTACTGCTGCGCGGTGACTTACCACCTGACGACCAGCGTCAGCCACAGACACCAAACGCAAAACCTGCCACTTTGGTTGACAGCTTCACCTTACAGGCCGCGCAGTACCCGACCCAGACGGCGGTCTCGTTTGCCGGTGCCACGTTGAGTTATCAGGCACTGGAGCAGCAGGCCAACCAACTGGCCCATACTTTAATTGCCAGAGGCGCGCGGCCCGGCAGCCGGGTTGCCCTGGTATTGCGCCCGGGTGTGGAGATGATAGTTGCGATGCTGGCGGTGCTGAAAACCGGCAGTGCCTACGTACCGGTGGACCCCAACTCACCTGAGGACAGAGCGCGCTTTATTCTGGCCGATGCCGATCCGGCATTAGTCCTGACAAGCGACGATCTGGCGCTGCCTGTCGCGCACAGTCAGGCATATCGCCTTAGTGACTGCCTGCAAAGCAGTGCTATGGCACCTGTCACTGCCCCGGGGATACCTCTGGCACCTCAGGCGCTGGCCTATATTATTTATACCTCGGGCTCTACAGGTCAGCCTAAAGGCGTGCTGGTTGAACATCACAACATTACCGCATTGCTGAACAACACCCAGCCAGGGTTTGGGTTTAATGCCCAGGATACCTGGTGTCTGTTCCACTCGTTTGCGTTTGATTTCTCTGTGTGGGAGATCTGGGGCGCACTGGCCCATGGCGGCAAACTGGTGATAGTGGATGATACCTGCAAAAAAGACAGTGCTGCATTCGCACGCTTTATTCACGACAATCAAGTAAGCATCCTAAATCAGACACCATCGGCGTTTTATCCGCTGATGACGCATTTGCTGGCACAACCGGCGCTGACACATTCTCTGCGTACCGTGATCTTTGGCGGTGAAGCACTGGAGCTGAGTAAGCTCACTCCCTGGTTTGAGGCAGCACAGCCGCTACCCAAGCTGTTTAACATGTATGGCATCACAGAGACCACAGTACACGTTACCGAGATAGAAATTACCAGCGAGTTGGTCGAACAGAACCCGGGCAAGAGCATCATAGGAAAGCCGCTGCCCGGTTACCGCCTTTATTTACTGGATGAACAACACAGTCCTGTCGCTGCGGGTCAGCCCGGGGAGTTGTACGTCGGAGGCTGCGGCGTCAGCCGGGGTTATCATCAAAGAGCGGTGCTGACCGCAGAGCGTTTCATCCCTAATCCGCTTGCCGGGCAGAGCGAGGAACGCCTCTATCGTACCGGCGATCTGGCACGCCTTAATGCACAGGGCCAGTATGAATATCTGGGCCGCTGCGACGATCAGGTTCAGATCCGTGGACACCGTATTGAGCTGGGCGAAGTACAGCATGCCCTGCTGACCAACCCGGCTATTAACGATGCCTGCGTGCTGGCTGCCAGCAAACGTCATGGTGAGGTGCTGGTGGCCTACCTGGTCACCCTGGTGCCGCTATCCGATGAAACGATTCGTGCCGAGTTGTTAAAGGTTGTGCCCGAATACATGGTGCCGGCGTATTTTGTCTCGGTGCCCGCGCTGCCTCTGACCAACAATGGCAAAGTCGATAAACAGGCGCTGCTCAGCCAGCTGCCGTTTAACTCACACACGGCGCAGGCCGGGCGCTCAGCCATGGAGGCAAGCCTCAGTGCAGCGGCCCCCACAGCTGGCGTCTCAGGGCGAGATTTGCATGCTGAGGTCTCAGCCGTCTGGTGTGATGTGCTGGAAGTGGAACAGGTTGCGCCGGA
The DNA here is from genome assembly GCF_030125445.1 of Pseudoalteromonas ardens. Lineage (NCBI taxonomy): Bacteria > Pseudomonadati > Pseudomonadota > Gammaproteobacteria > Alteromonadales > Pseudoalteromonadaceae > Pseudoalteromonas > Pseudoalteromonas ardens. Next base: position 23,895 of record NZ_JASJUV010000007.1, on the reverse strand, counting down.
TGCGCCCTTTTTCACGGTCGGGGGCAATTCCCTGCTGGCCAATGTACTGGCCACCAAACTGAGCACCAGGTTCAATATCGACCTGCCGCTGACAGAAGTGTTTCAGTACAGTACCATAAACGCCCAGTGCGACTATTTATCGACTAAAGTCACCAATCCAATTGCAGCGCCTGTACGAGTACCAGAGCCGATCCATCCTGCAAAGCCGACAACTGCTGATCAGGCCATCGCCATGATAGGCTTGTCCTGTCATTACCCGGACTCTCAGGACGCGCAGGCATTCTGGCAAAACCTCATTGAAGGCAAAAACTTTGTTCGCCATAGTCAGTGCGCCGAGTCAGACGCAGCTATGATCTGGCTCGATACCTGGGTAGAGGGTCAGGATGCATTCGATCCCGGCTTTTTTAATCTCTCAGAAAAACAAGCTCGTACCATGAGCTATGCACAGCGACAGCTATTGCTGCATGCCTGGAAAGCGGTGGAAGATGCTGGTTATCGCAACGAGCAGATCCCCAATACCGGCGTGTATATTTCCGCCTCTGGCGGCGATCTGACCGATCTTAACCTGCATGACAAGTTCAGCAACGGGGAATTTGTTCTCAATGCCGAAGACTATGTTGCGTCAACGCTGAATCAGCCAGGTACGCTGCCAACCAGTATTTCCTATCATCTCGGTCTGACTGGTCCGAGCCTGTTTGTGCATTCCAATTGTTCCTCGTCCCTGAGCGCACTGGCACTGGCCTGCTCGGCACTCAAAGCTGGTGAAATTGACTATGCCATTGTTGGCGCAGCTTGTTTATTCCCGCAGCGCACCACAGGATACAAAATAGAAAAAGGCCTCAACTTTGCCCCCGATGCGCGCTGTAAGGTCTTTGATGCCCAAGCCGATGGCATGATAGGCGGCAATGGCGTCTCTGTGGTGGTGCTCAAACGTGCCGATCAAGCAACCCAGGATAGGGACCACATCTACAGCCTGATTAAGGCGGCAAAAGTGAACAACGACGGCAAAAACAAGGCTGGCTTCTTTGCCCCGGGCACCGAAGGCCAGATGCAGGTGATCACCCAGGCACTAGAAAGCGCCGATGTCTCACCGGCAAGTATCAGTTATGTCGAAGCCCATGGCACTGGCACTGCACTGGGTGACCCCATTGAATTTGCTGCGCTGCAACAGGTTTATCAGCAGCATAGCGAGGAAAAACAATACTGTGGACTGGGTGCCGTAAAATCGAACCTGGGCCATACAGACACCCTGGCAGGGCTCACTGGGCTGGTGAAAACCAGCTTGTCGCTGCATCACAAGCTGCTACCCGGCACCTTGCACTACAACGAACCGAATCCACACCTCGACCTGGCCAGCTCACCATTCTACATTGTTGACAGCACACGCCTGTGGGAAACGCCTTTGTTGCCAAGGCGGGCTGCGGTCAGCTCATTCGGTATTGGTGGCACCAATGCCCACGCCATTTTGGAAGAAGCACCGGTGCAACCTAGTCACAGCACGTTGAGCAACTTGCCTTCCATCATCGTGCTATCAGCTGCGACCCCTGAGGTACTGAAACGTCAGATTAGTGAGCTACTGAACTGGCTTGAGCGTACCCTGTGCGACGACGCATTGAGAGTAAGCCTAGCCTACACCCTGCAAACGGGTCGTCAAGTCATGGCGCATCGCGCAGGTTTTGTGACGTCTTCTCTGAACGAGCTTAAAACCCAGCTGACGAATTACCTGGCAAGGAGTGAACAAGCACCTTTGAACCCTGTTCCCATTGGTACACCGGCCAGCTGGCTGGCACAGGGCAACTATCAGACTATTCTGAATCACTGGCTGGAAACTGGCTTTCAAGACTGGGACTTTTTGTATCAGGGAGAGCAGGTAAGCAAGCTGAGTCTGCCGACTTATCCTTTTGACCTTAAGCCTTATACGCTCGGCCTGAGTCAGACTCAAACAGAAGACCCGATCGCGTGCACACTGAGTGTGCCAAAGTGGCGCACTCAGCCGGTGAGCACAGACAGTAGTACCACAGCGCCAGACAGCACGTCACACTGTGTGGTGCTGTGTGACCTGCCTGACTTTGAGGTCGCAGGCGCCATCACTCAATCACTTAGCTCAAGTCATTACGCACCAGAGCAGCAGCTCAATGATTATGCGACCCAGCTGCTCAACATAGTGCAGCCACTCGCTAAAACCAGGCAACCCACCCTGCTACAGCTGGTGATAGGCAACACCCAGACCGAGCCGCTGGCTAACCTCAACAGCTGCCTGCATGGCTTGCTGAAAACCGCCAGCATTGAGCACCCGATGCTGCGTACACAATTGCTGCTGGTCGATCCAACGCTGACCATTGATGCGTTGCAAACCGTGCTGAGCGATAACCGCAACGCGCCTGACTCCGTCATTGCCTATCAGAATAGCACCCGCACAGTACTGGACTACCAGCCACTGTGCGATGCCAGCGCAGTCAGTCCGTGGCAACCCGATGGCGTGTATCTGATCACCGGGGGGCTCGGGGGCATTGGCCGTCACTTTATCGCCGAACTGGCCGCTTTGTCGTTTGCCACCACAGTGATAGTCACAGGTCGCAGAGCCGCTGACGACGTTCAGGTACAGACACAACTGCGCAACCTCAAACAAGGTCAGGTTAAACTGGTTTATCGACCGCTGGACGTTGCACAGAAGATGAATACCCTGCTGCTGGTACGGGACATAGTACGCGAATTTGGCACACTCCATGGTGTGATCCATGCGGCCGGCATCGTGCAGGATACTCTGCTGTGCAACAAAACCCCGACCTCCTTTGCGCAAGTGCTGGCTCCTAAAGTCACGGGCGTGGTGGCGCTGGATGAAGCGACTGCGGATCTGCCACTGCGCTTCTTTACCTGCTTTGCCGGGCTCAGTGGCGTACAGGGTGCTGCCTCTCAGTGTGACTATGCCACGGCCAATGCGTTTCTCGACAGCTATATGCAGCAACGTTATATCCGGGTTGGCCTTGGTGAACGTCACGGCCTGAGCGCCAGTATTGACTGGCCTTTCTGGCAAGACGGCGGTATGCAGCGCAATGCCCAGTTTACTCACACAGATACGGCGATGCCTACCAACAGTGGCATAGACGCATTTTACCGGGCACTGCAACAGCCTCAGACGCTGGTGCAATACATCCCAACAGAGCCAGTCATTGAGCAGCAAAACGCTTCCGCCATCGCAGCACCAGCGGCCCAGTTTGCTAGTGAAGCCGCGCTGGACGCTGCGTTGACAGAGCAGCTGAGCACTATGGTGGCGGCTTTACTCGGCGTGCAGCCGGATACACTGGACGGCGATACCGATCTGGGCGAATTTGGCGCGGATTCCATCGCCTTCATTACCTTTATCAATCAGCTCAACAGCCGCTATCAGCTTGAGCTGTCACCCAGCGTGCTGTTTATGCACTCAACCCTGAACAGCCTCAGAACCCATATTATCGCCGAATATGGCGATATGCTGATCGCCACGAATAACGAGTCGCAAACAAGCTCAACGGCTCCAGAAACAGAACAAGCTCCTGTAAATGCGTCAAACGATGAAGCGATCGCCATTGTTGGGATCAGTGCGGCCTTCCCCGAAGCGAGTAACCTCGACGAATTCTGGCACAATCTGAACACAGGCAAAGACTGTGTAACCCGCCACGACTGGCCACAGCCAGCCAATCACCAGCTCAGCTGGCCCGGCGAAATTAACTGGCTGGGCCGCCTGCGACGCGACACCGAGTTCGACCCTTTATTCTTCAATATTGCCCCGGCAGAGTGCGAGCGCATTCAGTTACAAGAAAGCTTGCTGATGATGCATGTCTGGCAGTGTATTGAGAATGCCGGATACGATCCCAAATCACTGGCTGGGACCAGTACCGGGTTGTTTATTGGGTGTCAGTCCGGGTATCACGAAGGGCTGATCACCTCCCCCGCATTCGCGCCGAACCGCATGAGCTACTTCCTCGACCTGCACGGTCCGAGCGAAGGGGTAGATACCACCTGTTCATCATCGCTGGTTGCTGTACATAAGGCCATGGCGGCGATCCGTATGGGTGAGTGTGAGCAGGCCATTGTTGGCGGCGTCAATATCATAGATACCCCCACCGCGTCTGTCGCCATGCAGGAGATCGGTGCGCTGTCGCCGGATGGGCGATGCAAAACTTTTGCTGCCGATGCGGATGGCATAGTGCGGGGTGAAGGCGTTGGCATGATCATGCTGAAAAAGCGCTCGGCAGCCGAGCGCGATCAGGACGCCATTTACGCCACTTTGCTGGGGTCGGCGGTTAACCATGGCGGAAAATCACAGGGCTTTACCGTACCCAACGCCCGGGCACAAACTCAGCTGCTGGACAAAGCCTGGCGCAACGCCAACATCAACCCGGCTACACTCAGCTACATCGAATGCCATGGCACCGGCACCACACTCGGCGATCCGGTTGAACTGGATGCACTCAAAGCGGCCTTTAATGCGCATCAGTGGCCTGCCCACTGTGCGCTGGGTTCAGTGAAAAGCAACATAGGCCATACCGAAATTGCCGCCGGCATCGCAGGTCTCATCAAGGTTGTTTTGCAACTTAAGCATCAGACTCTGGTGCCGTCGCTTCATGCGCAGGCACTCAATCCCTATCTGGCGCTCGAGGATACGCCGCTCACGGTACAGACCCAGACGCAGCCCTGGGAGCACGGCGATACACCCCGCCGGGCAGCCGTCAGTGCCTTTGGGATCAGTGGCGTAAATGCCCATGTGGTGCTCGAAGAATATCAGCCGAACATCACAGCGCAACACTCAGCTCAGTCAGACACCCCGGCGATGGTGGTGCTCTCGGCCACCAGCAAAGCGGCGCTGGGACAAAAAGTCGCGGAGCTTGCTAACCACATCGCGACTTTACCTGACACGCCTGAGGTATTGACACAGCTGGCCGCGACCTTAGCACTGGGCCGCACCGCACAGGCGTACAGACTCAGCTGGGTGGTGTCCTCACTGAGCGAGCTGTGCACAGCGCTGGGTGAGGCCGTGCCTGATCAGGCTCCAAAGGTCAGCAATCACAGCAGCGAACAACTGACATCTGAGCAGTTGCTATCACTGCACCAGAACCATGAATACGCAGCCATTGTGCGCCTGTGGCAGTCCGGCCAGGTATCGAGCTGGCAACCGCTTTACCCAACTCCTGTGCCAAAACTGCATCTGCCTGGTACGCCTTTTATCAGCAAAAACGAGGTTGAGGCTGAACAAACAAGTCCCTGGCTGCTGCTCGACAACCAATTTCATCCGGCTGCACTGAATCTGCCAGAGGACTGGCTGACGTCACTGAGTGCACAGCTGGCACACAGGCATATTTTGCTGGTATCAGACACTCAGACGCAACGGGCAACGCTCAGTGAACAGCTTCAAGCAAGTGGCTGTAAGGTGACTTCGCTGTGCTTTGAAAAACTGGACAACTCAGCGCTGGATCCAGAAAATCTGCCGGATACCACTTTTGTGCTGGGCTCAGGCTCGTTGTCTGACCCTGAGCAACAAATAAAACCCCTGTTTGAGCTAATGCAACTGACCGCCCGTTATGACAATCACGCAATGCAGCTGTTTTATGCCACCCAAACCGACCCGCAAACAGAGACCCGGGATGACCTGAGTGCCCTGCTACGTTGCTACAACCTGCGCAATCCACAACATAGCTGGACTTTGCTTGAACAGCTTGATGAGAATGATTGCCTGAGCGAACTATTGCTACAGGAGTTTGCCAGCACACTACTGAGCACCGCTGAGCAACAGCCGAATCAGGTGCAATACCGCAATGGAGAACGATTTGCGCTGCAACTGACGCAACTGCCAGACGCAAACGACACAGCTAAACCCGAGTATGAAATACGTCGCGGTGGCACCTATCTGCTCGCCGGTGCGCTGGGCGAACTGGGCATGGCGCTGAGCCAACGTTTGCTGGAAGACTTTGATGCGACCCTCATTTTACTGGGCAGGCGCGATGAGCAAGCAGTGCAGCCACAGCTGACCCAACTCAGAGAGGCGGGCAATGGCACAGTGCATTACCTGGCGTGTGATATTGCCGACACCCAACAGCTGGAACAACTCAGTGCCTTACTGAACGACAAGGCATTACAGCTCAACGGCGTGTTCCACCTGGGCACCACCTACACGGAAGAAGAAAACGACTGGGCCGACTTCGCTCGCTCAATGCAGGTCAAAGTGCAAGGCACTCAGCAGCTGGATGCCCTGCTCAGCAGCTACGAGCTGGACTTTTTTGTGCTGTTCTCTTCCATGGCCGTGTTTGGCAGCCTGAATCACCTGTCGTATTCGTACGCTAACGGTTTTCAAAACGCCTTTGCCCGGGCCCGAAATAAGCAAGTGGATAAGCAGCGTCATGGTCAGACTCTAGCAATTAACTGGGGCTACTGGCATTCAGATGACCCGCTGAAAAGCATCGAGAACAGCTTTGCCGAGAAAAAAGGCTACCAGTTGATCCAGATGTCGGATGCCTTTGCCCAGCTGCCTAAATTACTTAACGCCGGGCGCAGTACCCTGGCTGCCATCTGCACCACAGAGCCGGAGCGTATCATGCACAACACTGCGGCACTGTTACAGCGTAAACGCCTGACGCAATCCCGCCTTGAACACGGAACAGAAGAGGTACCTGACGCGTCTAGGGATATCGCCGCTACCGTGGTGAGCATTGTTGGCCAGGTGTTGGGGATCGCCTCCGATGAGCTGGATCTGAATTGCGATCTGTATGATTATGGCTTTGATTCCATCTCATTGCTGAAAACCTTCCAGCAGCTTAAAGCCCGGCTCAATATTGATATTCAGGCCGATGCCTTTAAGAATATGAATACCATTCAGGCACTGATCGACGAAATCGACAAGGCCCATGGCCAGACTCAGCCTGATGACGATGCGTCATTGCCTGAATTTATTGTCGATGCGGGGATTGACCTGCCGACACTGCCCGATGAAATCACGCATGCCTATGACGGTGATGTCCGCCATGTACTGCTCACTGGTGCAACGGGCTTTTTAGGCAGTCACCTGCTGGCAGAGCTGCTGGCCACCACCGAAGCAAAGATATACTGCCTAGTGCGTGCCGATAATGCAGAGCAAGCGCTTACTCGCATCAGCGACAATGCCAAACAGTATGCGCTGACTCTGGATCTGGACCGCATTGTGCCTGTCCCGGGTGATATGGAGCAATCCCGCTTAGGTGTATCCGACGAGCACTGGACACTGCTATGCCGGGACATCCAGCATGTGGTGCATACGGCGTCATATGTGAACCATATCCAGCCCTACTTTGCCTTTAAAAAGTCGGTGGCTGGTACCAATGCCCTGCTAAAACTGTGCTGCACGGACACGCTGAAGATGATCCACTTTGTCTCCAGCACCACGGCCAGCACCCAGATCAAAGACTCGCACTTTTCAGTCAACCCGCGAGAGTCCTTTATTCCAACTGACGAAGCGGCCTTGCTGTGCAGTGGGTACGGACAGTCTAAATGGGTGCAGGAAGAAAACATTCGTCAGGCATCACTCATCGGTGTGCCCTACACGGTTTATCGTTTTTCAGAAATCTCGGGCTCATCGAAAACTGGGATTGGCAACACGGATGATGTCTTCCACCGCATCCTGAAAATGATGCTCAGCATAGAGGTGCGCCCAGCTCAAAGCCCATATATGCTGGATATCATTCCGGTTGACCGCGCATCCACTTGTATCGTTGCAGGCATGAACGACCCACAAAAACGCAACCAGGTCTATCACGTGGCAAACCCCGCGCCACTGAGCATCGCGGCCTTTTATGACTTTGCCGCAGAGCGTGGCCTGCGCTTTACCCACACGGATAAAGCGGAGTTCATTCGTGCCTGTGAAGCCTACGCGGCACAGCGGGAAGGCAAAGATCAGGTCATTATGCAGGGTTTATTGTCATCACGCCCCGGTTACGACGAATACCTGTTTGAAGCCTATTTTATGCCGATGGACCCGTATGATAAGGACAACTTTATTGCGCTAACAGAGCGCTATGACATCACGCTGGGCGACTGGGAGAGTTTGTTTGATACTTACTTTACCCAGTGGCTGGAAGACAGACACTATCGGGAGATCTGGCAGGAAAGTTAAGTAGATAACAAAGCGGGCTTGATTGCCCGCTTTACTTTTAGTTACTCACAACTAAACCGGCACACTCAGCAGATAAAGCAGCTGAGTCAATGACCCTTGAGTAATCGCGGCATCGGCCTGCTCGACCACCTTAGGCTTGCCATGTACAGCAACGCCTAGCCCGGCAGCAGCCATCATGATTAAATCATTGGCGCCGTCGCCCATGGCCACGGTTTGTTTGGGTGCAATACCAAACTTTTCAGCCAGAGATTTAAGTACCTCGGCTTTTTTGCTGCCATCAACGACCTCGCCCAGCACTTTACCAGTCAGCTTATCGTCAGCAATTTCCAGAGTGTTAGCAAACACAGCATCCAGCTGCAGCGGCGCTTTTAGTGCCTCAGCAAACCAGGTAAAGCCACCGGAGGCAATCGCCAGATGCCAGTGATGTGCTTTGAGCACCGCACATAACTGAGCAACGCCCTCCATCAGCGGCAGGTTGTCTTTGAGCTGCTGAATAAGCGGCAGCTCGACGCCGGACAGCTTAGCAACACGCTGATACAGACTGTCGTTAAACGCCAGTTGCCCGGCCATGGCCTGTGCGGTCACCGCAGCAACCTCATCATACACCCCGGCCAGTCTGGCAATTTCATCAATACACTCGATGGTGATTGCCGTGGAGTCCATATCCATTACCAGTAACCCGGGCTTAAGCAAACTGGGCGGCTGGCTGATAGCCGCACCTTGCAGGCCACATTGAGCCGCTAAAGCGCGAATAGGTGCACGCACATCGCGTGTCGAGTGTGTGTATACAACCAGGCCAGGTGTCATCGTTGCTGTTGGCTGATACAGCGCCAGTCTGGTGACCTCAATATCCGCCTGCTGACACAAGCGCAGAATCTCCAGAACATTGGCACTACTGAGCTCAGCGCCAAAAAAACACAAGTACTGACCATCTTCAGACAGCGGGCTGCTGCCAGGTCTCAGTTGATCATCGTTTTCAATGTGGTACCAATTTGCTACAGTGAGGCACTGCTGAGCAGGCTCAGCCGTGGCACGCAACTGGATTGACGCGAGTGACTTTGACATGGATACTCCTGATTGGGGTCATATCCGGCTCATTGAGCCGATGTGTGATTACTTGCTTGGTAACGGTATGCGCCCTTTTTAACATCTTAATCGTGGCATGTCAGCAGGCAAACAAGATCTATGAAAAATACACAAGCCCTTGAAACCCTTTCTTCTTCACGCAATCGGCGACTACTGCGCCTGCTCATCGCTGCAATGTGCTTTTTAACCATTACCTGGCTGGCATTTAACACCAGTTTTCGCTCCCATCAGCTGTTACACAGCAATGCCGACCACGCTGGCCGTAGCCTGACGAAGCAATTGGCACTAAATGCCGCCCTGCCAATGAGCCGCATGGATACGCCCCAGCTCAGAGCCCTGAGCAACCACCTCGCCAGTGACGACTATGTGCTGTCTGTCAGAGTCTACAACCATCAGGGCCAGTTTATTATTGGTAATGATGGCCAGAATGCCCCACCTCAGATAACTGATTTGCCCCGCCACTTGCCCGGACTGGCTCAGTCAAAGCAACCCATTGTGGAACCCATTTATGACGCAGAGCAGCAACCTATTGGCTTTGTCAGCGTCGAATACTTAACCGAAGCGGCGATGGCACAAAGCCATAGACATTTTCATGAGCTGGGTCGCGTGGTACTGCTGATGCTGGGCATTGCCTGTATTTTTACCTGGCAGATAGGGCGCGCGCTGAAACGCTGGGAAGTGAAACGTCAGATCCGAAACAGTGCCGCAGAAGAGGAGTAAAGCGCGTGTGCAAGCTGCTGTGCAGGTTCCTTTCGGATGTCACACAAATGCGCAAATACCTCCACCATGCGTTTCGGTACGTTAGGCTGTCCCTGATAACCCGCTAACGGCATCGACGGTGCATCCGTCTCCAGCACCAGTGCATCCAAAGGAACTTGCGCTAGGGTGGTACGGGTTTTCGCCGCCCGCGGATAACTGATGGTGCCACCCACACCGAGTTTAAACCCGAGCTTCAGATAACTCTGCGCATCTTGCAATGAGCCAGAGAAGGCATGAATAACGCCCCCGTATTGAGGGGGACACTGTTTAAAGGCGTTCGCCAATAGGTGATGACTTTTGCGGTGATGGACAATCAGCGGCAGACCCAGCGCATTGGCCAGCGCTATGTGTTCAATAAACAGGTGTTGCTGCGCGTCAATCTCCTCCACTATGGCATCAATACCACACTCACCAATTGCCACCAACTGTGCACGATGCTGATGGGCAAGCGCTGCTAAGTCAGACATATCTGTGGCACTGTGCTGTGCCATAAAGTAAGGATGAAGACCAAAGGCGATGTGCACGCCCGGGTGCTGCTGTGCGAAAACAGGCAATGTGTGGCACTGTTCCAGTGTTACCCCTGGCACCACCCATTGCCCGATACCCTGTGCCTGCGCCTCTGTCAGGTGTTGTGGCAAACTCTCTTTGAGTTCGTCAAAGTCGAGATGGCAATGGGTATCAATGAAGCGCATGGGGTATAACACTATGGGTTAAGACGTTCAACCTGCCACTGTCCGCTGACGTCTTTACGATACATAAAGCGGTCATGCAAACGATGCTCTCCCCCTTGCCAGAATTCAATCTGATGAGGTTTAACACAATACCCGCCCCAGAAATCCGGCAACGGAATATCCCCTTTCGCAAACTTGCTTTTCATGCTGTTGAAGGTCTGCATCAGGGCCTGACGAGAGGAGATCGGCCGCGACTGGGCTGAAGCCCAGGCAGCCAGCTGGCTTTCTTTTGGACGGGACAGAAAGTATTTAGCAACCGCAGCCGTCGGCAGCGGCTCGGCTTCACCATACACTATCACCTGACGCTCCAGATTGTGCCAGGGAAAGTGCAATGAAATCTTATTATTACCTTTTAGCTCTTGTGCCTTACGCGACCCGGTATTAGTGAAAAAGACAAAGCCGTTATCGTCCACTTGTTTGAGCAACACGATCCGCTGTGACGGCTGACCCTGCTCATCTACCGTGGCCACCACCATGGCGGTCGGATCGCTGAGATTTGCATCCACGGCCTGCTGCAGCCAGTGTTCAAACTGCACGATGGGGTTATCATCGAGCTTCTCGCGGGAGAGGCCATCTTTAGTATATTCGCGACGAATATCATCAAGTTTCATAGTGGTCATTCCTTACATAACACAAAAGGCCGCAATAGTGCGGCCTCAGTCTAACACAACGTGATGCATGCATTGCATGATCTCACGCAGGACTTACATCTGCTCCATCACCTCGATGCCCAGCAGTTCAAGACCAGTGTTGAGTGTTCTGGCAACCAGATTACACAGCAACAGACGACTTTCACGTACTTCAGCAGACACATCTTCTTTAAGGATTGGACAAGCTTCGTAGAAGGTCATGTACAGACTCGCCAGCTCGTACAGATACCCACATAGTACGTGTGGTGTCGCTTCGCCGATCATCAGATCCAATACTTCTTCAAGCTGCAGGAGTTTCAGCGCCAACGCCTTTTCCTGTGGCTCAACGATATTGATGCTGCCACTGAGCGCAGCACTGTCGACGCCAGCTTTGCGGAAAATACTGCGCACACGGGTATACGCATACTGTAAGTAAGGTGCTGTGGCGCCTTCGAAGCTCAACATAGTATCCCAGTTGAAGATGTAATCACTGGTACGGTGCTTTGACAAGTCAGCGTATTTCACCGCACCAATACCCACTTTACGGGCGATTTCAGCACGGGCTTCTGCACTCAGCTCAGACGCACGGTCGGCCAGTTTTTCGCTGGCACGACTAACCGCTTCATCCAACAGTTCAGCCAGCTTAACTGTGCCGCCTGTACGAGTCTTGAACGGCTTGCCGTCACTGCCCATCATAGTGCCAAACGGACAGAACTCATAACTGGTTTCGTCGCGCAGCAGACCCGCTTTGCGTGCAGTCAGCTCAACCTGGTTAAAGTGCAGGCTTTGACGGGCATCCACGAAGATCAGGATACGTTCAGCGCCCAGCTCGTTAGAGCGGTAATCACACGCAGCCAGATCGGTCGTGGCATACAAGAAACCACCACCCGATTTTTGCACGATAAACACCGATGGCTCACCATCTTTGTTTGCCAGCTCATCCAGGAACACCACCTGTGCGCCCTGATCTTCAACCGCAATGTTTTTCTCCTTTAACAGCGTGATGATCCCGGCCAGACGATCGTTATAGGCACTTTCAGCCATAATGTCATCGCGCGTGAGCGTCACATTCAGCTTTTTGTAAACTTCTTCAGAGTGCTTCACAGACGTGTCGATAAACAATTGCCACAGTTTCTGGCAATGTGCATCACCGCCTTGTAATTTAACCACATAATCACGGGCCTTATCCGAGAACCCTTCCTCATCGTCGAAGCGCTTCTTAGCGTCACGATAGAAAGTTTCTAAGTCCGCCAGTGCCACGTTTTCTAGGTCAATGCCTTGCGCCAGCATATCTTCCAGGTGTGCGATCAGCATACCAAACTGCGTGCCCCAGTCGCCCACGTGGTTCTGACGCGTGACTTTGTCACCACGGAACTCAAGCGCACGTACTACCGCATCACCAATGATGGTAGAACGCAGGTGACCCACGTGCATTTCTTTGGCCAGGTTAGGCGACGAGAAATCGACGACCACGTTTTGCGCCTGTGCATGCTCAGCCACGCCTAGCTTGGCATCCTGATTGGCGGCTTCCAGGCTCGCAGCCAGAAACTCCGGCTTAAGGTGAATATTAATAAAGCCCGGACCAGCGATTTCAGTTTTTGCAGCCACATCGCTCACATCCAGATTATCAATGATCTTCTGTGCCAGCTCACGCGGGTTGGTTTTTAGTGCTTTCGCAGCGCCCATTGCGCCATTAATTTGATAGTCACCAAACTGCGCACGGGTGCTTTGCGTTACCGCCGGATTGGTGCCTTCAGGGATCCCTGCCGCGGCCATCGCAGACAGAGCTTTTTCAATTAGAATACTTTTAATGTTCATTGTGTTTCCTTTGGGTCAGTGCCAGCCTGGGCACTGAGCAAACATCATCGGCGCCTCGGGGCGCCGGAATAAAACGCAGCTTTAAACAGTCAGCGAACAATCGGGTCGAATGCACCAGCTTATAGGAAGCGCCAGAGCCAAATCAACCCGCAGCATGACTTTTGGGGCCATCAGACAAGCCGGATGCCCCACGTTAATTTAGTGTTCGCGCGTCTGGTGGAACTGCACGTCCGGATAACGTTCCATCGACAGGTTCAGATTCACCCGGCTTGGAGCGATATACGTCAGGTTATCGCCTCCATCGAGTGCCAGGTTCTGCTCACACTTGCGGCGGAATTCAGCCAGCTTTTTCTCGTCTTCACAATTAACCCAGCGCGCCGTCTGAACGTTAACGCTTTCGTAGATCGCATCCACGTTGTACTCAGACTTCAGTCGTGCCACTACCACGTCAAACTGCAGCACACCGACCGCGCCTACGATTAGATCGTTGTTGATCAGCGGACGGAACACCTGCACGGCACCTTCTTCTGATAACTGTACCAGACCTTTTAGCAGCTGCTTTTGCTTGAGTGGATCTTTAAGGCGGATACGGCGGAACAGCTCAGGGGCAAAGTTTGGAATACCACTGAACTTGAGTTTTTCACCCTGAGTGAAGGTATCACCAATCTGGATTGTGCCGTGGTTGTGCAAACCAATGATGTCACCGGCAAAGGCTTCCTGTGCGCGTTCACGATCTCCGGCCATAAAGGTCACGGCATCAGAGATGCTCACTTGTTTACCCAAGCGAACGTGGTTCATCTTCATGCCCTGAGTGTATTTACCTGACACAATACGCATAAAGGCGATACGGTCGCGGTGTTTCGGGTCCATGTTAGCCTGAATTTTAAATACGAAGCCGGTGAACTTCTCGTCGTCGGCACTCACTTCACGTTCATCCGTCTGACGCGGCAACGGCGACGGCGCCCACTCTGTCAAGCCATCTAGCATATGGTCTACACCAAAGTTACCCAATGCAGTACCAAAATACACAGGTGTCAGTTCACCACTAAGGAATAACTCTTTATCGAATTCGTGCGATGCGCCAATGACCAGTTCCAGCTCTTCACGCAGTTGCTCCGCCAAACTCTCACCGATAGCGGCATCCAAGTCAGCGTTATCTAACCCCTTAATAGTACGGACTTCCTGAATGGTATGGCCCTGACCCGTTTGATACAAAATGGTCTCATCACGATGGATGTGGTACACCCCTTTGAATTCTTTACCACAGCCAATCGGCCAGGTAACTGGCGCACACATGATGTTCAGTTCAGTCTCAACCTCGTCCAGCAGCTCCATCGGATCGCGGATATCACGGTCCAGCTTGTTCATGAAGGTCACGATAGGCGTATCGCGTAAACGGGTGACTTCCATCAGCTTACGGGTTCGATCCTCAACACCTTTGGCCGCGTCGATAACCATCAGACAGGAGTCCACGGCAGTCAGTGTACGGTAGGTATCTTCCGAGAAATCCTCGTGCCCCGGAGTATCCAGCAGGTTAACCAGGCTGTCGTTGAACGGGAACTGCATCACAGACGTGGTTACTGAGATACCACGCTCTTTTTCCATGTCCATCCAGTCTGATTTGGCGTGCTGGTTAGAGCCACGGCCTTTTACGGTACCGGCCTGTTGCAGGGCCTTACCGAACAAAAGGACTTTTTCTGTGATGGTGGTCTTACCCGCATCCGGGTGCGAGATGATAGCGAAAGTACGTCGCTTGTTTATTTCATTGAGGAAAGTCTGGTCTGCCATTAGTCAATTCTTTAGGTTATACGCGGATCCACACATGCTGCGCAAAGTGTGCGCATGACACTTTGCAGGGTCATCCGGCGGGTTCATTTTTAATCGTGTACTATTTTCGCCGATCTTGGCACTTTTAACAATCAATGCTTGGCATTACATATCATCAAGCTGTAAAAAAATACTCAGTCAGACATATGAGGTGGTTTTGCAGGCTTAACAGGGGTCTCATCGGCGTTATGGATACATATTGCCGGAGTATAATATGCGACAGCGGGCATGCCTGATCCAGATAGCACACCCGCTGGTCACAATCGCGTTACTACAGTAGCGTAATAGAAATCGCGGTATTGTCTTTTACTGAGAACTTAGCTTCTTCATATGGCGAAGGACCAAACGCGCCCCCATTATTACTGAAGCCATACCCTTCCTTTGGAATACCCAGCATATTAGTGTCCAGTCGGTTATTATCGTTATCATCATGAATTAACTTGACGGCGTACTCACCATCTTTCAAATCTGCAAACGTGATAACTTCTTCTGTATTGGCCACTTTTATCCGGCTCACTGCCGCAGGTTTATTACTATCGTAGCTTGCTTTATCGGCAAACAGCGAAACCAACAGGTGACCCTGCAAGCGTTTAATGTCCTTCACTGTGACTGTCACTTCCGCTGCGTGCACCATAGTCAAAGGGGTGAGCAATGCGCTTAGAGATAGTCCCATTGAGATTAAGCATGTTTTTAGTTTCATTATTATTTCCTTTTGATTGTTCTCGTTGTTGATGTCTCTGCTCAGTGATTAACCACAATCAGGCTGAGCGTAATGCATGCGTAACCGGAATTCTGACAGCGTGTATGGCCGGCAAGATCCCCCCGACCAGTCCAATCACGACAGCAATGCCTAACGCCTGACCAACCAGATCGGCTGAAATGGTGAAGTTAAACATAATCTGACTCAGGTTAGCCGCATTATTGGTCGCGGTTGTCATATCATTAAGCCCCAGATACAACGGCAAGACACCCAAAACCCCTCCGATCAGCGCCAATAAGATAGACTCAAAGACCACTGAACTGGCAATGGGAATGGGCGCAAACCCCATCGCTTTTTGTACGGCAATTTCTGTGCTGCGTGACGCAATCGCCGAGTACATTGTATTAATTGCAGCAACGATGGCACCCAGCGCCATGACCAAGGCCAAAGGTATACCCAGCCAACGCATCAGGCGTGTCACATTTTCAGATTGCTGAGCAAAAAACAACGCTTCTGTGATCACCCGAACATTCAGCCTGGGGTCGGCATCCCATTGCTGTTGCAACTGTGCAATATCGACATCATCTGCAAATGCAATTCTAACGGACTGAATACTGTTGCCGCGCTGATAGTCATTTTGTACCGTACTGAGATCTGCCCAGATCTCAGATTCAAACACACTTAAATTGTCTGAAAAGATACCCGCGATTTGCCATTGTGACCCACCGAGCTTAATTGTGTCGCCCACTCCCAGCTGAGGGTGTTTGCGGGCAATTGCCTGCCCAATGACAACCTGACGTAGTCCTGACTGAAAATAGCTACCCTGCTCGATTTTAAAATCAGGCCGCATATTTGCAGCGCCCGCACTTACCCCACGCAATGCCAGACTCAAAATTTCTTCACTGCCAGGCAACTGAGTTTCCGCATTAACGAACATTTCCGATGAATAAATAGGTCGGTCTTGCTCATCCCGCAGTGCTTTTGGGTGATTGAGCATGATATTAACTTCCATAGGAAACAGCACACTTTGCAATTCTGAAATCGATCCGGCCCGCATCACCAGTAAGGTATTATCCAATCCTGACTGTTCCATGGTTTTGCTCATGCCATTTATCAGGGTTAATACGCTGAGCAATACCGCTGTGACACAGGCGATACTGAATATCGCAACAAAAGATGCTACAACGCGATGAGGCAAACTACGCAAAGTAATAGAGCAGAGTTTAAGCACCTGTTTTAATGAAAAAATGCTATCCATAATCAAGTCCTCAATGCCTTGCTGATTGTTAAACGATAAATACTAAGGGCTGGCGATACGCAGCAAATTAATGCCAACGAGAAGATCATGACAACGATTTGTACATAATGAGACGCCTGAATATGGATCCCTGGCAGAAAAGTGGCTAGTTTTTGCTGCACCACATCAAGACCAAATGCGGCAATCAAAACGCCACTTGCGGCACCGACAAAAATTATCAGTAGCGCTTCCATATAAACAGAAGCAATTAATTTCCCGGAAGAGAACCCAAGAGACTTCATAACAGCCAACTCATTCATACGTTCCCGAATTGATTGGCTCATACTATTCGAGGCGATTAATAACAACGTAAAGAAGACAGCCAGTACAACCAGTTTTAATATCCAGCTCAAATCCACAAATTGCTGCGCCTGTTCTTTGACAAACACCTGCTCGGTTGTAGTGCGCGTCTCTGCCGTAGAGTTTTCAAACACCTTGTCTATTGCGTGACTGACACCATCAGCATTTGCTCCACGACTCAGTTTTGCAACCAGCCAACTCACATAATAACGACCGTATCCCCGGTTTTCGTCCAGATAATCATGACGCATAAAAATCATCTGCTGGTTAGTTTCAGCTGCATCAGTTTGATAAATGCCTGTAACCTCAAACTCCCAGGTGAAAGAAGAGGTTGTATTGCTCATCCAAATAGTTGACTGGATTGGTACTTTATCCCCAACGCGCCACTGATACTTATCAGCGAGTGCCTGACCTATGATGATGCCGGATTTAATTTGTCGCCAAGTTGTTCTGGCCCCTTCAGCCAACACATACTCAGGATAAATGTCAAAGTAGGTTTGAGGGTCAACAGCGACCGCCTGAAGTTGATTTCGCTCATCCCTAAAAAAGCCACCAAACCAGGAAACATAAGTCACATTGTCGACTCCCTCGATAACATTCATCTTGTTCTGATAGTTAAGCGGAACCGACTTAGTGATTGAAATTTTGTGTGTTGTCATCAGACGAAACTGATTATTGTCGCTACCCGTCGCATTCAAAGCCGCATTGATTGCAAAGATAACCGTATACAAGAAAAAGGCCACACAAATAGATAAAGCAGTCAGCCAGAATCTTGCAGGCCGACGCATGGCATTTTTCCATGGCAGCTTAATGGCGCTCATACAGCTTCTCCATCAGATGCCGTTTCAGTGAAACTCTCCAGATTGATCACCCGGCTTGCGTATTCAGCCGCTTTGCCATCATGGGTTACCATCACAATAGTTTTACCAAACTCCTGATTAAGCACTCTTAACAAAGACAAAATCGCGTCGGCTGTTTTTCTGTCCAAATTACCCGTTGGTTCATCACACAGCAGCACATCTGGGTCAGTGACAATAGCACGAGCAATGGCTACACGTTGTTCCTGACCACCCGAAAGCTCCTTAGGGAAATGGTCGGCACGCTGTGACATTTCAACCAACGAGAGCGCAGTTTCAACCTGGCTTTTACGGCGAGCCTTAGTTAACTTTGTCAACGTCAGTGGTAGTTCTACATTATCAAAAGCGCTCAGCACAGGCAGCAGATGGTTAGTCTGAAATACAAACCCCACGTGCCTGGCTCGCCAACGCGTGAGTTCAGCTTCAGAGCTCGCACTGACCAATTTACCGGCAACCATCACTTCACCACTGGTGGGCTTATCCAACCCACCCATCATATGTAACAGGGTCGTTTTCCCTGAGCCAGAAGGCCCCATAAGTGCAATGAACTCTCCTTTTTCTATCGCTAAATTGAGGTCCTGATGTACAACAACGCGATTATTACCTTTGCTGTAGACCTTACTGACATTTGTAAATCTAATTCCTTGTTCCATTTCTTGTTATGCCTTTTCTAGTTCTTAGTTGTATTGTTTTATAGCATTTAGTTGATAGTCAAAATTAAGCAGTTGGCTGTTATAACCGCTGAGTGTCATTGGCTAAAAAGCTCACCTTTACCCCCATATCCGGCAAAATCCGCGCATCCCCTTCAAGCAGCTTAATGCGGACCTTAATGCTGGCTTTTTGTCTATTTGCGGTCGGAATGATAGTCAAAACTTCACTGTTGATAGGCCAATCAGGGTAAGCGTCGAGGCGTGCAACGACAGACTGGCCGGGCAAGACACGATGAATGTAGCTTTCTGCAATATCCACTTCGATTTCAAGTGAACTCATGTCTACTATCGTGGCGATCCCGGTACGAATGGTTCCCCCGCCGGATGTACCAGCGGAAATTAACTCACCGACCTGGGCATTCTTCTGGATCACCATGCCTGCAAAAGGTGCCCGAATAGTGTGTTGTTCAAGATTATATTTGCTCAGCTCAACGTCTTGCTCCGCCTTCTGGTTCAATGCCTGTCGACTTCGCAGCTGCATCTTCAGCTGTTCAATCTTAAGTTCATAGGTGTCCAGTACATCTTTGGCTATGACCTTGTTATTGTACAAAGCCAAATTTCGTTCATATTGCAACTGTTCTAATTTGAGCTGACTTAGTAGTTCTTTATATTGCGCCTCTCCGGCAACCAGCGCCGCTTTCGCCCCGGCATAAGAAAAAGCCGCCTGACGACTATCGAGCTCTGCCAGCACATCATTTTGGTCCACACGCTGCCCCTCTTCAATCAGCAGCTGCTCTACTTTGCTGGTGACACGCGAAGAAATGGTTGCTATTCGACGGGCAACAATATGGCCACTGGCCTCCAGCACTTTGTTTGATGTGTTGAGTTTTGACGTGCTTTGCTCATTTGCTGTAAGTGGTATTTCTGGGTTGGTTTGTTGCACTTCGGATGCCTTTATATTGGCCTTAGGTGCAGAGATTGGCTGTGGCTGAGGCTCAGCATCAGTGGTAGTCTGTATCCACCAGAATAGCGCGACAGCACACGCTATCAAAACAAAGATAATCACTCCGTTTCTCACTGTATGTGAATCTGTGTACTCATCGTCCTTTGGCAAAGCTAATTGTGCGATTTTCTCTTTTGAATTGTCGTTCATGTTATTTTTCTTATCTTGGTTGAATGCAGTACAGCATGAATGACAGCATGTCCCCGTCATTCAATCGCGCTTTTCTGCTTAATGCTCTTTAATTCTGTCTTGTACGAAACGCAACCTACCCAATTGGTTTCAGACCTGACAGTATCGACTCTTGGCTTTAGATTGCGTGAATATAAAGCCAAGAACCTGTGGTATAACTAATCTTTTAGCTGTCTATTTAGTCTTCGCTAACCTGCAGTCCGGCATTATTTAAACTACCAGCACTGCCATTTGACACAATACTCTGACGCTTGGCATGCCCGGTAAGACGCAGATTGCCAGAATCCTCCATTTTTGCTGACAGGCGGCCAACATTCACTTCAAGATCCGCATCAGCAGAGTCAGTGATCCAAACATCAAGGTGGTCACCGACAATTTCTCCGTCTGTACCAATGGTTGCGGATCCCGCAGTTTTAATTCCAGACAAGTTGGTATAGTTCACCGTAACCAGGATCGCTTCGCCGCTGTGAAATCCGCGCGTTGTTACCGTGAGTACGCCCTCTGAAACCTCTGTTACGATGTCTTCAATATCAATACCGAATGCATTCACTTTTGCTTTGGGTGATGTCCCTTTGACCAAAACCACATTGACCAATCCGCCTACCTCTATGCGCTCAAACTCGCTTAGCTGGCGCTCTTCTGTTTTACCAGCAACGGTAGCAACTGCTGAGCACCCAAACAAAAACATTGTGACCAACAGAACCCAAATACTTTTCATACTAATTATTCTCCTTTTGAACTTACTTTCGATATAAATTAAAAAACTGACGCCACTCTTTCATCGATTCATAGCCGAGTACCCCAATTAATATCGCGGCACTGACTCGAATATAAAGGTTAATCGTCGCCATCAGCTCAGCCGCCACATCAGCACTGGCAGCGGTTAAGAGCACGTTATCACCAGACAATACAAGGATGAGTAACAAGATCATTAACGCTCCCATTAACAGGGTATAACCCAGTAGCTTGATCCGACTCCAATATGGCTGTAACAGATTAAAGGTATTCAATACCACCAACGCCGCAAGTACAGCGCTAAATCCGTATAATAAGTCACTCAGTAAGGTGCTGATCTGCACAGATTCAATTTGATTGCTTTGTGGTAGCAAAGCGAATAAATCATAATCGCTGTTTACGACAATTAACGCTAACACAGCAAATGCGAGGTGCTTAAAAGAGTTTGCAAAGGGAATATAAGGGCTAACAACATAGTCTGATTTCAATGCACCGAGGCGCCAGCTATCGAGCAACCTTACACCTAGACTTGAACCATCCAGATAATAAAAGCATGCTGTTACCACTACTGCCATTAATACACTGGTATGGAATATGTCGTACGCTGTGCTCAAAGCCAAAAAGAGCATCACAATATTGTCGTTTACCAATAGCGTAAACACGCCATTAAGCACAAAAAAAACAGCGACCAGCTTAATCGTAAAAGCCAGTACTTGTTTATAAAGGGGAAACCAGTCACTGCTAATTAAGCTTGTACGCTTGGTATATTGGCCAGCAAATTGTTCGGGATGGCCAAAACTATTTAGCAGCTCTATCGTTTCATCAGAAGTCATGCTCCGACCAAGCTGACTTTCCTTTTCTTGTTGGGCACTTAGTATATTGGATGCAAGCTCTTCGCTAACTTCATCACGCATATCCGCGGATAAGTTGCGTCTCACAGCATCAATATAACAGTTAACTAACTCCATTTTCATACACCATTTTATCGAGTATCTGGCTTATTGCCTGCCACTCTTGAATCAGTTCTTGCGATAACACGTATCCTTCATCGGATAACTGATAATACCGCTTCTTTCTTTCTCCACTCTCAAGCCACTTGCTATTGAGGTACCCCTGCTCAGCAAGGCGTCTGATCATCGGATATAAAGTGCCTTCTTCAATATCGATCCCCAGAGCCTGTAACTTCTTACGCAATGAGTAGCCATAATGCGGCTCTCGCAGTGCAATCAAGACAGCCAATACTAAGCTGCCCCTTCTCATTTCTTGACGATGCCTTCCGCTTTTCATAAATCCTTTATCTTTATCAAGTTAAGCAATACTGTGTATGGAACAGTTGTACCATACACAGTATCAAATTTGAAACATAATATTAATCAACTATCACGTTTCATTTTTAATTGTCCCTGAAATATCTCTGGCTCCCTGCCCCTTTAACATGGTGAAGTGCGTTCCCTCAGCTTTCGCCAAGGCCAGATTTTCAGCACCTAAAACTTGTTGCCAGCCCTGCAACAATTCCTGTGTGTGCTCAGCTTTTCTGTGCGATGCAGCCACAAACTTGAATTGACATCTCAGCAAAGCAGTTTCGGGATCAGCACGATACTGCGCAAATGCCTGTAAGTGACTTTCGTATACCTGTAACAAGGCATGTGCCACACTGATTTGCTCCTCAGTAGGTGACTGTCCTGTTAGCTCAGTCAATAGCCAGTCAACTGCTGCGAGGCTGTCAGTTTGTGCAAGCGTCACGAGTTTGTCCTGTTCACTCTGTGCTATCTGGTTAAGCGATTGTGTTGGAACCAACTTTAGCTGTACCAAACGCATTGCCAGAAACTGATAAGCATCCGCTAAGATCTGCGATTCCGTGCGTCTGTCACCAGTTTCCGGGGCACTGGCATCCAACAGTAAGATCTGATGAGGCTGAACGCCTAAGCGCCTCAATATAAGCAACATTTCAATTACAATCGTCGCTCCCATTGAGTGACCGACAATGATGAGCTGATCGGTTTCTTTGGTCGCCATCATTGCAGCAACATAATCTTCCGCCATTGTGTAAATTGAATTATCTGCCTGCTGTCCATCCAGCCCCCTAGGTTGTACCGCATATACCTGATAGTCATTAAGCGCCTCAGCCAAAGCACTAAACTCATTGGCATTACCACCCACACCGGGCACACAAAAAACGGTGGGATGCTTGCCATTCCCGACGCTTAGTCTGACCAACAAGCTGTCAGAGTCGTTAGTTGCTGACTGCTGCGAGGGCGACATTAAATTCGCCATTTCACGAATGGTCTGATGCTGCCAAAATGCGCCCAGTGTAATAGTGATATCAAAACGGTCTTTAATCATCGCAAGCATCTGCACGGCCAATAAGGAATGACCGCCAACACTGAAGAAGTTGGTATTAACCCCCAGCTGGGCCGGCTCTATCTTCAGCAGTTCAGCCCAGATATCCACAAGCGCTGCTTCCTGCGCGCCTTGCGGTGCAACATAAACCGCCTGCTGACTCACTTTGTCTGGTGCTGGCAACGCCCGTCTGTCTATCTTGCCCACCGACGTCAGTGGCCACTCTGCCAGCAACACTAAATAAGTCGGCACCATATGAGCCGGTACACGCTCCGCTAACGCCGCTTTGAGTGTCTCAACATCCAGCTCTGTGCCCTGCTGTGCAACCACCCAGGCGACCAGCTGCTTATCTGCCGCCTCTTCTCCTGTTACCTGCACCAGGCTCGACTGAACGCCCGCTAAGCTGTCTATCTGATGGACTATTTCTCCAAGCTCAACCCTGAATCCCCGGATCTTCACCTGATTATCTGTGCGTCCCATAAACAGTAAATTGCCATCTTCTCCTACCCGCACCAAATCTCCCGTGCGATATAACACCCCGTCACCAAACGGGTTACGCACAAATCGCTCGGCCGTCAGCGCTGGCTGATCCAGGTATCCCAGTGCCAGTCCGGCACCACCGCTAAACAGCTCTCCTGTATACCCAGGTGGCGTCAGTGTCATCTCCGGTGATAACACATACAACGAAGTCCCCGACACCGGCAATCCTATCGGGATACTGGTGTATTCCGTACCCCGCGCTATCTTGCAGCAAGCCGTGAAAGTGGTATTTTCTGTTGGTCCATAACCATTCACCAAAGTGATATCCGGATAAGCGTCATATACCCTCGACACCGCCCGCGGTGATACCACATC
>NZ_JASJUV010000006.1:0-320335 GCF_030125445.1 Pseudoalteromonas ardens | reverse complement strand
GTCTATTCATCCATGAAGCTGGTACTAGCAGTCTTTGGGGACACTTCCCTGTGGAGGGCTCCTTTTGCGCTGTGAATAGGTCTGCGTTCTCTACAATTGCTCATTTCACCTTGCGCAAAGGTCGCGCTAAAGCACGACTTTGCACGATAGCTGCGAAGCGGTGCTTCGGTCGCAATTCACCCATGTGAAAGTAGGACATCGCCAGGGCCTAATTAAAGGTCGACGAAAGACATTCATCCATGAATCTCATCGACATTCGTACCTCCTTGTACGTCAAACCCGTTGCAGCAATGCAGCGGGCTTTTTGCTATGTGCGATTTAAAAAAGCGTCGATGAAGTTGTAGACAGAGCGGTGTTGTCTATTCATCCATGAAGCTAGAGTATCTGGCAGTCTTTGGGGACACTTCCCTGTGGAGGGCTCCTTTTGCGCTGTGAATAGGTCTGCGTTCTCTATAATTGCTCATTTCACCTTGCGCAAAGGCCGCGCTAAAGCACGACTTTGCACGATAGCTGCGAAGCGCTGCTTCGGTCGCAATTCACCCATGGATCTCATCGACATTCGTACTTCCATGTACGTCAAACCCGTTGCAGCAATGCAGCGGGTTTTTTGCTATGTGCGATTTAAAAAAGTTGTATAACTACCCGATCACAAAGCCGACACCCCGTTATCCCGCACTTGATGCGGGAACTACTCACAGGCCACACGGTGAGTATAAATGGCATGTCGATATAACCCACACAATCGTCATCCCGCACTTGATGCGGGCACTGCTAACAGGTCACACGGTGAGTATAAATGGCACGTCGACATAACCCGCACCACCGTCATCCCGCACTTTATGCGGGAACTACTCACAGGCTACAAGGTGGTATGAATGATATGTCGACATAACCCACAACACCGTCATCCCGCACTTGATGCGGAACCACTCACAGGCTATACGGTGGTATGAATGATATGTCGGCATAACTCACATCATCGTCACCCCGCACTTGATGCGGAACTACTCACAGGCTACATGGAGAGTATAAAAGGCACATCGATCCGATAATCACTACCGAGTGATGAATTAAGTCATTTTCGCCCTGCGCATCTATGTGACAACATATTCACATGTCTCTTCTGACGAAGCGCGCTGAAGCTGTGTTCAGGTCTTTGGGTTCAGGCAACACCGGGATAATGGTTCAAGAAGCTCCCGGTTCCAGTGCGGGATGATGATACAGTGGCTATCTGAGGTGGAGTGAAGTTAGTTGAGTGACTGCTGGTTAGCGAAGGAGCTAGTACAGGGCTGAATAGACCTGATAACGTCACTGAAAAGGGTTGTAAACAGACCCTATGGGGGTAAGTTTTTTCAGAAGAAACCCCAACGATTTCTCAATTTCGAAGCCTACACCACCGTTATCCCGTAATTGATGGAGGAATTGCTAACAGGTCAAACAGTAAATTTGAAAAGCACTACGGTCTGGCGATCATGGTAAGGCACTTCGTCAAATTATTTTAAACAAGACAATCAAGCATGCATTATCGGGTAAGTGCACAAGTGCAGTATCATCGATATCTACCCGGATGAGTTTTCACACTTGTGCATGTTTTGCCTGAGGTTGTTTCTGAGTGTCTAATGGCTGCGAGCGGTTAAATACAGTAATAAGTCATGCATGGCAGCATAGAAGTGGGCGTGCAATTCTCACTGTCACAGAAATGACTGGGAGGTGGCAAAGCACCACAAATCTGAGGTGTTACAAGTTCCGGTACTGTTTTTAAGTCTGCAGATAAGCTTTTGACCTGCTTTTTATTGAGTTTCAGCTTCATCGTTTTTTCCTTGCAAAGATTAATTACGGGGTGCTTGAAAAATGTACAGTTGGTTTTCACTTTTGGCAATGCTTTTTATCATTACGCCTGAAATTCATTATAAGAATGGTTGGTGATATCGACCATTCTTCACATACTGGATACAGCTCCCAGCGCCTCTCCAGAATTGCACTCTATTGGCTTTCGCTGGGTAACAAAAGCGTAAAGCCGTAATATCGATTTTGAAACCGCTATCATAACGACTCTGTACTCTCCTGAGGTTAATTAACTGAGCACATTGAGGGGCAATAATACGTCGCTTTTTAAGACGGGAGGATGTGGCATTTAGTATTTCTGGCAGGTTTAAAGTTTAAATGAACCTGTTAACCAGTTGCTTAATGATCAAATTCAGCTCACATCACCAGCTGGGCTGATGATCTTTAATTGCGGTATAAAGGCTAAAAGGGGCCTGCTGCATTGGGCTAAAGGCATTTGGGTATTTTGCTCGTGCAGTGCAATGCCTGTTTTTTGGCGTTCAAGAGGCTGTACTCTCCTCGGCTGTAATCCCACTACTTTCTCTGATGGTATCCTATATCGTAAAAGGCGCAGCCGGATTTATCCTTTAGGTTTGGCTACAAGAAAAGTTTTTAAGTTCTTGATTAATATAAAGAAGTTGGTGCTTGTTATGATTCGGTTTCTTACTAGATATCTTCTGCTGGTTGTATCGGCAATGCGGCAATTTTCCGCCACTTAAATATTGGCCTCATTCTTGCTTTTATCTCATCAAGTCAATTTTCTGGAGTCGGGTTATGGCAATTAGTTTTGATAAAGCGTTGGGGGTTCACCCTCACACTATGCTGATCCGCTCTCAGCGTGCTGAAATTTTAGCAAGTAACATAGCCAATGCTGATACCCCTGGATATAAAGCTAAGGATATCGACTTTGGCCAGGCTTTTAAAGCGGCAAAATCGGCACAGCTAAGCGGCAATAAGATGGTCAGAACCAATGAGAATCATCTTAGTGGTGGGACTCAGTTAAACAATGGTATTGAACAATATCGTACGCCAAATCAAGCAGATACAGGCGATGGTAACTCAGTGGATATACAAGTGGAACGAAACTTGTATGTACAAAATGCATTAGAGTACCAAGCTAGTTTGAATTTTTTGTCTGGTAAATTTAAAGGGCTGAAAAAAGCCCTGAGTGGTCAAGGTGGCTAATCATGAGTTTATATAATGTTTTTGATATAGCGGGTTCAGGCATGAGCGCCCAGAACGTCCGTTTGAACACGACCGCCAGTAATATTTCCAATGCAAACAGCGTCAGTTCTAGTCAGGATAAGGTGTATAGAGCTAGGCACCCAGTTTTCGCCGCAGAGTTAAACAAGGCTGCGGCAGCTCATCCGAATACCATGGGGTCTTCGGTTGGAGTGAAAGTACTGGGGATCGTAGAAAGCGATAAACCACTTCAGGTTGAGTACAATCCCAACCATCCAAGTGCTGACAAAGACGGGTACATCTATAAGCCAAATGTGAATGTGGTTGAAGAGATGACAAACATGATCTCTGCATCGCGTTCGTACCAAACGAATGTTCAGGTAGCGGATGCCGCTAAGCAGATGCTTAGCAAAACCTTGCAACTTGGTCAGCGCTAAGTGGGAGTATAGCCAATGAGTAACGAAGTCAATTCAGCAACCTCGACCTATGTCGATTCATTGCGTTGGCCTGACAAGCAGGTTCCGACAGAAAAGAATGATGAGTTGAAGCAGGAGGATTTCTTTGCGTTATTGACTCAGCAGTTGTCTTATCAGGACCCGAGTAAACCGGCTGATAATGATCAGATGATTGCACAAATGACAAACTTCACCATGGCCGAGGGTATTTCTGACCTAAACACGAAGTTTGAATCATTGGCTGATTCTATGACCTCGAATTCTGCTTTGCAGGCGTCAACTTTGATCGGCAAGAAAGCACTACTGGAATCTGACACAATTGAGCACGGCCCGGACATGCAGTCGCGTGGTTCAATTATTGTAACTGAGCCTGTAGAGCAACTGACGGTCAGTATTCTTAACGATAAAAACGAACTGGTAAGAACCATAGATCTCAAAGATCAAAATGCTGGTGCAGTTCGCTTTGATTGGGATGGCAAAAACACCGATGGTGATATGTTACCGCCCGGAGATTACACAATAAAGGCTGAAGGCTCCGTAAACGGTAAGTTTACAGCCTTGCCTACTGCGACTTTCAGAAATATTGAAAGCGTCAATGTCAATGGTGCAAGCGGCATCGTTATCAACACTAAAGCGGGTGCCGTGCGGCTTACTGACGTCGCGGAATTAGCCTAATTAAAAAGATTTAACCTTAATCGCAAGAGGTGAGAGTATGAGTTTCAATATTGCATTAACTGGTTTAGCTGCGGCTCAGAAAGACCTGGATACCACAGCTAACAACATTGCTAACGTTAATACGACGGGCTTTAAAGAGTCGCGTGCTGAATTTGCATCCGTGTATGCATCTTCCGTTTTTAGCGCCGGTAAGACAAAAAATGGTGATGGTGTGCAAACCACTATGGTTGCGCAGCAGTTTCACCAGGGGTCTCTGAATTTTACTCAGAACTCACTGGACCTGGCGATTACCGGTGAAGGTTATTTTGCGATGAGTGAAGAATTGGGAGCTCAGGACTTTACTTACTCCCGTGCAGGTGCTTTTAAACTCAACAAAGACAATTTTATCGTTGATGCACAGGGTAACTTTTTGCAAGGCTTCCCTGTTGATCCTAGTACCGGTGATACGACTTCAATCAGTTTGAGTACATCATCAGCACTGCAAATTCCAGATGCCTCTGGTTCGCCACGTGCAACCACCAGTGTGTATTCATCTTTCAACCTGGATTCGCGTGCTTCGGCACCTACGCTGGCATTTGACCCAACAGAAAGTGCAACTTACAACAGTTCTACTTCAACGACGATTTACGATAGTTTGGGTGAACCTCACATTTTGCAGCTTTATTTTGTAAAAGAAGATCCTGCGACTAACCCAAATGAGTGGCAGGTGTATGCAACGCTCGACGGTACACAGTTTAATACAGCAGGGGCCAGCGGCGCACCACTAGAGCCAATAACTGAGTTCCAATTTGACCAAAATGGTCTGCCATCCACAACGGGTAACCCTCAGGTGCCCAACACAGGAACGACCTTTAATTCATTTGCAATCCCAGCGGGTGCAGCTACCGGTTTATCAACTTTGCTAACAAACGGCGCAACATTCCCCAGTAACGTGGAAATGAACTGGCGCGACGAGGCAAACACCTCAAACAAACTGCCTACTCAGTTCGCCAGCCGTTTTGAGGTTAAAGCGCTTGAGCAGGATGGTGCCACAACGGGTCGACTGGCGGGGATTGACATTGGCTCTGATGGTAAAATTGTTGCGTCATATAGTAATGGTGACTCAACATATTTAGGTCAGGTTGCCATGGTGCGTTTTTCTAACTCTCAGGGCTTGCAGCAAGTGGGTAATACCGGATGGAAAAAGAGTTTAACTTCAGGTGAGCCTATTGCTGGGGAGCCGGGTTCAGGAACATTGGGCTCAATCAACTCCTCAGCATTGGAGCAGTCCAATGTTAACTTAACAAACGAGCTGGTAGACCTGATCAGTGCACAGCGAAACTTCCAGGCGAACTCGCGGGCACTGGAGGTTAACTCAACACTTCAGCAGAACATCCTGCAGATCCGATAATCAAATCCAATCACCTCTTAAGGCCGCATTTAGCGGCCTTTTCATTTTCTTGACGATCATCTTGGCATCTATATTGCTTTATTCAGTATAGATTGAACAATTTTTAGGTCGTTCCCATGGATAAAATGCTGTATGTCGCTATGTCAGGCGCCAAACAAAACCTGGTTGGTGTCGGGCTGAAGGCAAATAACCTGGCTAACGCCAATACTACCGGGTTTAAGGCTGATTTTGCACAGGCTCGTTCAATGCAGGCATTTGGCGAAGGGCTACCGACGCGTGTGTTTGCGATGCAGGAGCGCCCGGGCACCATGATGACAGGTGGGGCCATTACTGAAACTGGTCGGGACCTGGATATTGCGGTAGATGAAAAATCCTGGATAAGCGTTGTAGACGCAGCCGGAGATGAGGCTTATACGAAAGTTGGCACACTGAACATCACCGCAGACGGGGCACTGGTGACCAGCCATGGTCGTCAAATTATTGGCGAAGGTGGGCCCATCATATTACCACTGCCAGTAGAAAAGGTTGTGTTCAGTGATGATGGCTCAATTCAGGTGCGTCCTCAGGGGGCACCTGCCAACTTTTTAGAAGTGGTCGACCGGTTAAAAATTATTAGCGCAGACAATAGCAAACTTGAAAAAGGTAATGATGGTTTGTTTAGACCAAAAGAGGAGTTGCTCGAAGACGGTGTATGTGGATTTTGTGAAATTTCTCCTACCGCCAAAGTAATGAGTGGCTATTTAGAAATGTCTAACGTGAACCCGGTTCACGAAATGGTAGACATGGTAAACCTTCAGCGCCAGTTTGAAATGCAGATGAAACTGATGAAAACAGCTGAAGAAATTGACGAGCGACACACTTCGCTCCTGCGTATCGTTTAAGAGAGTGAGGTATAGATTATGAACCCAGCATTATGGATCAGTAAAACCGGCCTTGATGCCCAGCAAACTGATATTTCGGTGATTTCAAATAACCTGGCGAATGCCAGTACCGTTGGCTACAAGAAAAGCCGCGCAATATTTGAAGACTTACTCTATCAAAATATTAACCAACCAGGCGGCCGTTCTTCTCAGGATACCGAGCTCCCATCGGGCTTGATGCTGGGTGCGGGTGCCAAGGTGGTGGCAAACCAGAAAAACTTTTCGCAAGGTAATATGCTGAGCACAGAGAACTCACTGGATTGGATGGTTCAGGGACCGGGTTTCTTCGAAATTCAGATGCCTGACGGCACCATTGCGTACACGCGAAACGGCCAGTTTACTACTGATGAAGAGGGACGGATTGTTACCTCAGGTGCAGGCTTTCCGGTACAACCTGAAATGAACGTTCCGGACAATGCAAATTCCATCACTATTTCTCAGGATGGTGAGGTTTCTGTCAGTATCCAGGGAGAAGCAGCTAATACGGTAATCGGTCAGCTAGTTATAAGCGATTTTATTAACCCGTCTGGTCTTGAACCAATTGGTCAGAACCTATACACCGAAACTGCCGTCAGCGGTGCGCCAGTGCAGGGGAACCCGGGTGTCGAAGGACTTGGCTCTATCGTTCAGGGGGCGTTGGAAACTTCAAACGTTAATGTCACCGAAGAGCTGGTCAATTTGATTGAAACACAACGGGTTTACGAGATGAACTCGAAAGTAATTAAGTCGGTTGATGAGATGCTCAGTTACATTAATCAGCAGCTTTAAAAGATTGGGGGTAGTATGGACAAGTTACGTACACTTGGCCTGGTAGCGGCAGGCTGTATAGCACTCAGTGGTTGTACAACAACGCAAAATAAAGATGTTGAGCGGGACGATCCTTACTACGCGCCTATGTATCCGGAAGCGGAAGCAGCGCCGGTTGTAGCTACAGGCTCGCTATTCAATGCTTATGCCAACGATCTTTACTCAGATAAGAAGGCACTTCGCACCGGTGATATCATTACTGTTGTACTTAGAGAATCGACTCAGGCTTCAAAGGCGGCCAACTCTAAGCTGGATAAAGACAGTGAGGTGGATATCGATCCTATACTGGGTTTAGGCGGTGCAGCGGTCAACTGGGGGAACAAGAGCATTCAGCTGGATGCAGGTTCGAATTCATCATTTCAGGGCGATGCGCAGGCCAACCAGTCTAACAGCCTGATTGGTAACATCTCAGTGAATGTGATGCGGGTTCTACCAAATGGTAACCTGGTGATCCGAGGTGAAAAATGGCTGACACTAAATACTGGAGAAGAATTTATTCGTCTCGAAGGGCTCGTCAGACCGCAGGATGTGAATGCCGATAATACGGTAGAGTCAAATCGTATTGCCAATGCGCGTATTCAGTACTCAGGTAAAGGCGATACGCAGGAAGTGCAAAGTGCAGGTTGGCTGACTAAGTTCTTTATGAGCGCCATTATGCCATTTTGAGGAAGCAAACTATGAAATTATTTAATGTGCTCGTGCTAACTATGGCACTTATCGGCAGCCAGTTTGCGCAAGCAGAGCGTATCAAAGACGTGACTATGGTTGAGGGAGTTCGTTCAAACCAACTGGTTGGTTATGGTCTGGTAGTGGGCTTACCGGGTACAGGGGAGCAAACTCGCTTTACAGAGCAAAGCTTCAAGGGCATGTTAAACAGCTTTGGTATTACCATGCCGGCAAACCTTAAACCGAAAATTAAGAATGTGGCAGCAGTGGCCGTGCATGCAGAGTTACCAGCTTTTGTGAAGCCTGGTCAAACTATTGACGTCACCGTGTCATCTATTGGTAGTGCGGGCAGTTTGCGTGGCGGGACTTTGCTGCAAACTTTCCTGAAAGGTGTGGATGGCAATGTGTATGCGATCGCTCAGGGCAGCATGATTGTGGGTGGTTTGGGTGCCGAGGGGCTGGACGGCAGCCGGGTCGTGATTAACACGCCTACGGTTGGTCGTATTCCAAATGGTGGCACGGTTGAACGTGCAGTCAGAAGCCCGTTCACTCAGGGAGATCACATTACTTTTAATCTGAATCGGCCCGACTTTACAACCGCTAAGCGTTTGGCCGATACAATTAATGATCTGGTTGGCCCACAAAGCGCGCAAGCTATGGATGCTGCTTCTGTACGTGTCATTGCACCTCGCGACCCTTCTCAGCGTGTTGCTTACTTATCGACTCTGGAAAACCTGGAGTTCACACCAGCAGATACGTCAGCCAAGATTATCGTCAACTCACGCACAGGTACCATTGTTATTGGCAAAGAAGTGAAACTGCAGCCAGCTGCGATTACGCATGGTGGATTGACGGTGACCATTGCTGAACAAATGAATGTGTCTCAGCCACAGCCTTTGACAGAAGGTGAAACGGTAGTGACGCGTCAAAGCATTGTCGATGTTGATCAGGATGATTCACGGGCATTTGTATTTGACCCTGGTTCAAGCCTGGATGATTTGGTCCGTGCAATTAATGCAGTGGGCGCAGCACCTGGCGATTTGATGGCGATACTGGAGGCACTGAAAGAAGCTGGTGCAATACATGGTCAATTAGTCGTCATTTGATGCTTCTTTTATAATCAATTAGTTAGCCCCATTTTATGGGGCTTTTTTTTGGCTCAATAATTGCATTGTTATTGGTTATGTATATTGATGTGATTTCGAGCAATGAATACTGATCCGACTCGCAACCAAAGTTTCTATGACTTAACTGATCTGAACTCGTTAAGACAGGACGCACTGAAAAGTACCGGAGACGCCAATGCCTCTGAAGAAGCGTTGCGCAAAGCGGCTCAGCAGTTCGAGTCAATTTTCACTCAGATGATGTTGTCCAGCATGCGAAAGGCCAATGAAGTTCTGGAGGATAAAGATAGTCCGTTTAATTCCAGCAGCGTGAAATTTTATCGTGACATGCATGATCAGCAGATGTCTATGCAACTCTCCAGTGAGGGGAGTCTGGGCCTTGCTGATCTGATTGTGCAGCAATTGTCGCCTAATCGGGATGGGTATATGCCCAGTTCTGTACTGCGCACCGGCGCGGAGCTGCAAAGCGATCGGATTGCTAATGGTGAAGCAGGGCAGCACAAAGCAGAAAAACAGCCTGAAGTGACCGAAAGTGCATCTAAAGAGGTGCAATTCGATGATCCTGAGTCATTTGTTAGCCAGCTTTGGGAGCATGCTAAGTCAGCGGCCGCCAAGATTGGCCTGAATCCAGCTGTGATGGTTGCTCAGGCTGCACTGGAAACAGGCTGGGGCAAGCACATCATCGCGCGCCAGGACGGTGAAAGCAGTTTAAACCTGTTTAACATAAAAGCCGATAAGCGCTGGCAGGGTGACAGTGCCAGTAAAATGACGCTGGAGTTTGAGCAAGGTTTACCAGTGAAAAAGCAGGCGAACTTCAGAGCGTATGATTCGCTGAAAGATAGCATCAATGATTATGTCGATTTCCTGCAGTCCAATCCTCGTTATCAAGAGGCCTTAACTAAGACAGACAATCCGGACCAATACCTGGATGCCCTGCAACAGGCAGGGTATGCAACCGATCCAGATTATGCAGAAAAAATTAAACGTGTGTTGGACAGAGGAGAATTTCAGTCCATGTTGTCAGCGTCAGTGCATCAGGGAGTAAATTAAGATGTCATTTAATCTTATGAATATTGGTACATCCGGGGTCAGAGCCAGCTCTGAATTACTCCAGACGACCAGTAAAAACATCGCAAACCTGAATACCAAAGGTTATGTTCGTGAGCGGACTGAACACACCACTATGGTCAATAACCAGGTGGGACGTGGCGAAACCGTACGCTTGCTTAATGAGTTTGCCCAAAAGCAGCTTAACCGGGACCTCTCGAGCGAGGCTTATTATGAACAGTTTGTGACGGAAGCCACCCGGGTTGATACCTTGTTTGGTGAAGAGTCTAATAACCTGAATCAGAGCATCAACTCGTTGTTCAATAATATGCAGGAAGCGATGAACTTACCTTCTTCAACGGTTGCGCGTTCCCTGTTTTTGACGGATGCCCAGAATTTAATTGATCAAATGGACCGGTTATCCGGTATCGTGTTTGACCAGAGCAATATCGTAAATGAGCAATTGTCGATTTATTCTGATGAGGCCAATAACCTGATCCAGAAGATCAGTGATATGAACACCCAAGTTGCGGCGCTCAATGGTAACAACAGTGATGGCAGTGGCAGCTCCTTGCTGAATCAACGAGATCAGGCCATCAGAGATCTGGCTGAACTGGTAGACATCGAAACCCTGGATGGCAGGAATGGTGAAAAACTCGTTTTTCTTGGCTCCGGGCAGTCTCTGGTCATGGAAAATGGTAGTTTTAATCTCTTCTCAATGGATGGTGACCCCGATCCGAACCACAAAGCACTGACGCTGGATGTCACCGCTGGTGCTGCTGTAGCGTTAGAGGTAGATCATGTCAGTCTCAGAGGTAAGATTGGTGGCCTGATGGCATTTCGTGATGACATTCTGGTGCCAGCACAGACGCAGCTCGGTCAAATTGGACTATCGCTTGCAGATGCTTTTAACCAACAAAACCAATTGGGTATGGACCTGGATGGTAATCTAGGCGGCAATATATTCACGCTACCAACGGTCGGTGGATATCCGTATGAAAGCAATACCAGTACCGCACAGTTAACGGCTACGGTTGAGCCCGGTAAAGGTAAAGAAGTTCCGGCGACGGATTTCAGAGTCACTTATACCGCAGCAAACACCGTGGAAATTGCAGCGGTAGACAGTAAGGGCAATGTTCAGGGAACGCCCGTAATGGCAAACGTGATTGGCGGAGTGATCGATTCAAACTCCGTTGCGGCAGGTGTCGACATGTTTGGTTTGCAAATGAACCTGACAGGCACCGCCAATGTGGGGGACAGCTTTCTGGTTAAGCTTAACTCGGGTACTGCGGGTAATTTACAACTTGCAACGGATCGGCCTGAAAGTTTAGCACTGGCTTCGCCAATCAGGACGGAGACTGCGGCTAGTAATGTGAGTACGGCAACCATCTCTGTAGGCTCTGTCACCGATACAGATCCTGCTACGAGTAATTTTGCAGCGGCACCACCGAGCCTGACCAATGGCACAATCACACTGACTAAAACGGCAAACGCCAATGAATATCAGATCGTTGATGGCAGTGGTACTAATACTTTCACCATTACACCGCCAGCTGAAAACTTGCTTGCCCAGGCGGGTGGTGCGTATGCCAGCTATGGCTTCGATTTTAATATTGAAGGGACGCCAGCGACGGGTGACACATTCACCATTGAGTTTAATACCGGCGGTTTTGATGATAACCGTAATGGCCTCGAGCTGAGTAAGTTACAAAGCGCGGAGCTGGTGCGTCAGAATGTGGTGACGACTGCAACCGCAGATAACCTGAAAACCTTTAATGAAGCGTACGCCGGACTGGTAACGGAAATTGGTGTTGTGGCCAATCAGGCCAAAACCAATGGTGCGGCTTACGAAGCACTGGCAGCTCAATCTGAAGCCTGGTATGAATCTATGGCGGGCGTTAACCTGGATGAAGAGGCAGCAAATTTGCTTCGTTTTCAACAATCTTACTCAGCAGCTGCGCAAGTACTTACCGCAGCAAGAACTGTGTTTGATACCTTATTAAGTGCGGCGAGGTAATTATGCGTTTATCTCAAAATATGATGTATCAGAATAACCTGAACTCAATTCTCGATAGTCAGCAAGATGTGAATAAAGCCATGCAGCAGGTTAACACGCAAAAACGTGTATTAACCGCATCAGATGATCCTTCTGCAATGGCACGGGCTTTGTTGTACACCGATAGGATCCAAACCAATGAGCAATATACAAAGAACCTGACTATGCTCAAAGGCCGTCTGGATACGCAAGAAGGTGTACTGGATAATATCAAAGATTCTTTGACTCGCGCTCTGACGCTAACGGTCCAGGCAGGTAACGGTTCTTTGGTGGATGTAGACAGAGCATCTTTGTCTGAAGAGCTAAGTGCTATACAAACCGCGGTGCATGACCTGATGAATGCGAAAACGGAAGATGGCCGATACATTTTTTCCGGTTATCAGGATAACACTGAAGCCTATTCGTACAACAGTACACAGCAGCGTTATCAATACAATGGTGATCAGGGGCAGCATAAAATTAAGGTTGCCGAAGGGGTTGAAATTAAATCCAGTGATAACGGGTTTGATGTTTTTGAGAGCGTACCAACACGGCTCAATGTGGCCTCCAATACTGCGACTGTGTCGGGGGGAGTCGTGAGCTCGGATGTGTATGTAACCAAACAAGGACCATTTGACCAATTTCATAAAGCCAATTATAACCCAGACCCAACAGCGCCAGCCGGCTCGAATACATTTAGTCTAGTACTCACAGCGGGCACACCCAATACCTATTCTTTACAGCAAGGTGCAACGGTATTGGCAACGGGTAGCTATGAAGAAAATCACATCGAGGTCGAAGGCATGGAGTTCAGCTTTACGGGGAATGCGCCCGCGCAGATTGACTTTGATCTTGAAGCGCCAGA
The DNA here is from genome assembly GCF_030125445.1 of Pseudoalteromonas ardens. Lineage (NCBI taxonomy): Bacteria > Pseudomonadati > Pseudomonadota > Gammaproteobacteria > Alteromonadales > Pseudoalteromonadaceae > Pseudoalteromonas > Pseudoalteromonas ardens. The sequence goes on along the minus strand of NZ_JASJUV010000006.1, from coordinate 307,345 downwards.
GCGAGATAACGTACTCAATATGCTGGATGACCTGGTTACGGCATTGAATGACACGACACTTAGTGAAAAAGATTATCGTCAGGTACTAGCTGATTCGATGATTGGTATAGATAACGCAAAAAACCGCGTTTCACAGACTCAGTCTGGTCTGGGGGGCAGGCTCAACACCGCAACGCGTATCACCGATGCGAATGCTGACCTGGATATTAACAATAAGATTGCAAAAGCAGAGCTGGTCGAGCTGGATATGGCCGAAGCCATTACCGATCTGACCAAACATGAAACTGCACTTCAGGCATCGCAGGCCACCTTTGGTCGATTGTCTAATCTGTCTTTACTCGACTACATCAGGTAATCCGTCCTGGAAGCGGCTTTTAGGGTTTACCCCTGCCGCTTCCATTTTCCCTCTCTTTTATTCAATTTAGATTCTAACCTGCTCACTTTTATAGACTTTGTTGCAGTGCTTCAGATTTATTTGGGTAGTTTAGGGTGGCAATTTATTTCCCGCTTTATGCCGCTTTAGAAATTAAAAATCTTTAATAAACAAAAAGATGAGATTTTTTTAGAAAAATTTCTAAAGTATTTTTGCCGCTGCCCGATAACTTAAGTAACCAAGCCGGAGAGTGAAAACAAACCTCGAAGGCTATGAGAGAAAGTTTTAGAAGTTTGAGAGTGGGCACTTACAGAGTAAGCACTCAGATTATAGTGGGAGAATCACCATGGCACTTTATGTAAATACTAACGTAAGTTCATTGAATGCTCAAAGACAATTAAACAATTCAGGCAACTCGCTGGATGTTTCCTTCAAGCGTTTATCATCGGGCTTCCGTATCAACAGCGCTGCTGACGATGCAGCAGGTCTACAAATTTCAGACCGTTTGACCTCACAAATCAACGGTTTAAACCAAGGTAACCGAAACGCAAACGACGGTATCTCGCTAGCGCAAACCGCTGAAGGTGCGATGGACGAAGTTACCTCAATGTTCCAGCGTATTCGTACCCTGGCACAACAAGCAGCAAACGGTTCAAATACAGATGAAGACCGTTTGGCAATTCAGGAAGAAATCCGCTCACTGTCTTCTGAGGTGAACCGGGTGGCAGCAGATACAACCTTCGGTGGTCAGAACCTTCTGGATGGTACTTACTCTGCAAACTTCCAGGTTGGTGCTGACGCAGTACAAACCATCGGCTTCAGCATGCAAAATGTTGCCGGTACAACCAACGATATGCAGGCAAATGGTGGTTTCACACTGTCTGGTATCGCAGGTATTGCAAGTGGCGTAACCGGTGTTGCACTGAGTGCGACAACTGAAACCATCAGTACAAACATTGGTACTGAGGCAGATGCGAAGGTTTTCTCTAACGTATTTACTGAATCAGGTATTTCGGTATCATCTCAGGCAAATGCGCAGGCAGTATTAGCTGGTATGGACAACCTGATTGCGGTTGTTGATAAGAAGCGTGCAGAGCTAGGTGCGGTACAAAACCGCTTCCAGTCAACGATTCGTAACCAGTCTAACATTTCTGAGAACCTGTCAGCTGCAAAATCACGTATCAAAGATACTGACTTTGCTCAGGAAACTGCAAGCTTGACTAAAATGCAGATTCTACAACAGGCGAGTCAGACAATCCTGAGTCAGGCTAACCAGCGTCCTCAGGCTGCACTAAGTCTACTGGGATAAGTTAGGTAGGAAAACAGGTGCCCGGACTTGATGGGGTATTAGCCAGGGCACCCAATTGGATGATAAAGCGGAGGAGCTTAAATCCAATTACAGTTCATCAAAACAATGAACACGTTAATATTAGCACTTTCCGTGCCAATATTATGAAAAAATATTGACACCCACTCTCAAACTTCAAAAAAGAGGCCTGCCAGGCCTCTTTTTCTTTATACTTATTATTTAGATACGTGGGTAGCTTGGTACTAAAATACCATTTAGTACACCTGAAAGGCCCTTCCTTTTTAGGCATTTCACCGATGTTCGTTCTATAAGCAGTATAGTTCAGTTCACAAGATTACGATTCCAAGACTCGATTTTCACCTTGTCAAAATTTATTGGCACATACCTTGCTTTATTCATTCCAGAAGAAATTAAGTTTGTACAAGCGGCATTGGATTGCCCCTTCACTGAGCTCCGGCCAGTGATAACAATTGCCTCCTTGTACACCAATGAACAGCTCAATGCTGAGCATTTGTATAGAGAGAGTGAATCATGGCTTTATTTGTAAATACCAATGTCAGTTCCATTAATGCGCAACGACAACTACAAAATTCCGGTGTTGAGCTGGATACGTCCTTCAAACGTCTATCTTCTGGTCTGCGGATCAACAGTGCGGCAGATGATGCAGCAGGTTTGCAAATCTCGGACCGACTACAATCACAGATCCTGGGCCTTAATCAGGGCAACCGAAATGCTAACGACGGCATCTCACTTGCTCAGACAGCTGAAGGGGCAATGGATGAAATTACCTCTATGTTCCAGCGGATCCGGACTTTGTCACAACAAGCGGCCAACGGCTCAAATACGGATGAAGACCGTCTGGCAATTCAGGAAGAAATTCGTCAGTTGGCGGCAGAAGTTAACCGGGTTGCCAGTGATACCACGTTCGGTGGTCAAAACCTGTTGGATGGCTCTTACTCAGCTAATTTCCAGGTAGGTGCTGATGCGGTACAAACCATTGGCTTTAGTATGCAGTATGTGGGAGCCACGACTAACTCTATGGCTGATAATGGTGGTTTTACCCTGTCTGGTGTCGCCGGCGTTGCCAGTGGTGTGTCGGGTGCCGCACTGAGTGCGACGACAGCAACCATTAGTACTAACATAGGTACTGAAGCGGATGCGAAAGTGTTCTCGAATGTCTACACTGCGTCAGGTATTTCTGTTTCGTCACAGGCCAATGCTCAGGCAGTTATGGCGGGAATGGATGCGCTCATTGCGGTTGTGGATAAAAAACGGGCTGAGCTGGGTGCGGTACAAAACCGATTCCAGTCGACGATCCGAAACCAAGCGAATATTTCAGAGAACCTGGCCGCTGCAAAATCTCGAATTAAAGATGCGGACTTTGCGATGGAAACAGCTAAACTGACTAAAAACCAGATCCTACAACAGGCCAGCCAGACTATACTAGGTCAGGCAAACCAGCGTCCGCAGGCGGCTCTGAGTCTGTTACAGGGTTAATAACACAAAAAAAATAAAATAATTTGCAAATAAGGCTAAAGCTTTCGCTTTATCAGTCGATAGCGGATTTAGAGAACTATAAATCTAGGACTCTAAATCATCGCTGCTGGCAGGGTAGGGGTATCCCGTCTCAGCGAGTTATATTGATAAAGCGGAGGCTATTATGGCTTTATATGTAAATACCAATGTGAGTTCATTGAACGCACAGCGGCAGTTAAATAAATCCTCAGGAGCGTTAGATACGTCTTTCCAACGCCTATCATCGGGTTTGCGCATTAACAGTGCAAAGGACGATGCTGCAGGTATGCAAATCACCAACCGTCTGAACGGTCAAATCAACGGTCTGAATCAAGGTATCCGAAACGCAAACGATGGTATCTCACTGGCGCAAACCGCAGAAGGCGCGCTGGACGAAACCACTCAGATGTTTCAACGGATCAGAACACTAGCGCAACAGGCGTCTAACGGTTCAAACACCGATGAAGACAGACTGGCACTGCAAGAAGAAATTCGCTCTCTTTCAGAGGAAGTAAACCGGGTTGCAGCTGACACCACCTTTGGTGGTCAGAATCTGCTTGATGGTACGTACGACGCGAACTTCCAGGTAGGTGCCGACGCGGTACAAACCATCGGCTTCAGTATGCAAAACGTTGCCGCCACAACCAACGATCTACAAGCCAACGGTGGGTTTACTTTGTCTGGTATTGCGGGTATTGCCAGCGGTGTAACCGGAGTTGCATTGAGTACCACTACAGAGACCATCAGTACGACGGTAGGCGCAGAAGCAGACGCTAAAGTGTTCTCCAATGTGTTCACTGAAGCGGGTATTTCGGTGTCTTCACAGGCTAATGCACAGGCAGTATTGGCTGGCATGGACAATCTGATTGCGGTTGTGGATAAAAAACGTGCGGAACTGGGTGCGGTTCAAAACCGATTCCAGTCAACCATTCGTAACCAGTCGAATGTTGCGGAAAACCTGACCGCTGCACGTTCTCGTATTCAGGACACCGACTTTGCTGCAGAAACGGCAAGTTTGACCAAGATGCAGATCCTGCAACAGGCAAGTAGTTCAATCCTGAGTCAGGCTAACCAGCGTCCTCAGGTCGCCCTGTCGCTCTTAGGCTAAGAATAGTGTAACGTCAAGTTTGCATGAGAAATCGCGAAACTTGGCGTATACTTACAGTTAGACTAGAGATTGGAGGTGTATTGTGAAAGAGATTCAGGCAACATTAGGGCTTGGCTCGAATAATGCGGTGCTCACTCCTGGTCAAATTAAGCCTGAGGAAAGTGCAGAGACGCTCCGGGCTGTTGAGAAGTTAACCAAATTGGTTGATAACCCTTCAGTGCGGGCTCAGGATAAGCAAAAGGAAGAAGCTGACCCTGATGCACAGGACAAATTATTCGCCCAGGTGAAATCTGATCTGGCAAAGCTGAATGACTTTATACCGGTCACGGCAACCAATTTGTCGTTTGAGTTTGATGATAAAGGTAATCCGCCTTTCATCAGAGTCATCGACAAAGGCAATGATGAAGTGATCCGGGAAATTCCTTCAGAGGAATTTCGCGAAGTTGCTAAGGCTTTGGAGGAATTTGCCGATAAAGTATCAGGAAAAGGTTTGCTGTTTGACAGGACAGCATAAATGAAAGTGAATTGGAGGTAGCAAATGCCACTTATAACGTCTGCAGGCGTCGGCTCAGGTCTGGACTTGGAGAGTATTATTAAAGCATCGGTTGATGCCGAAAATATTCCCAAGATGCAGGCCTTCGTCAAGAAAGAAGAGTCTTTGAAAGTCGAGCTCTCTGCCTTGGGCGAGGTTAAGTCTGCTATCTCCAAACTCAATGACACAGTTAAAAAGTTAGCTGACCCTGAAAACTTTGGTAAAAGGGTCGCTAATATCACTCAGCCTACGTCTGGCGATATCATTAGCGTGACACCGACGTCGGAAATTTCAGTTGGTAACTTTGATATTGCCGTCAAACAATTGGCACAGGGGAGCCGTGCCGTTTCGGCTGATGGTGCTTACACGTCAATTGACGATGTCGTGAGTGCCACCGGAGGGACGTTAACGTTTGGCGCCGGAGCCGATAATAGCTTCACGCTGGATGTGACAGCGGGTATGACGCTGGGTGAATTACGAGATGCGATAAACGCGTCTGACACAAACTTTGGCGTGACAGCCAACATAGTAAATACCGGTACTGCAGCAGGGTCAAAGTTGATATTGACATCTAATGTTAGCGGTACAGGCAATGACCTGACCGTGACGAATGACAATGCAGAGCTGGATAAAGTATCGATTGGTACCACTGGCGGGATGACCATTGCCACAGACGATGCTGCGCGTAACTCAATCATCACGGTTGATGGTTTGGAAATACAAAGTGATACCAACACCTTTAAAGACGCGGTCCAGGACATGACCATCAAGGCGCTGGCAAAAAGCGAAGGGAATGATACCGATGGTTATGACACAGCAAGCTTGAATGTTGACTACGATAGAGATTCAGTGAATACGCTGATTGATGAGTTTATCTCGAACTACAACAACCTGATTGGGAATATCGGTTTTCAGACTCGGATTGGTAAACCGCTAAATGGTGACTCATCGATGCGGACGCTGAGTGACCAGTTAATAACTACTTTGTCCACCAATCTAACCGATGCGGGTCCATTTGAAACTATTTTCGATATCGGCTTAGGGGTAGACAATGATGGCTACCTTGAAAAATCGTCATTAGTACGTAGTCTTAATGATGCAATGGATAGTAACTTTGATGATATTGGCACAGCGTTTGCAGGAGATAATGGTGTCGCCAAGCAGCTAGAGTCGTTGCTTGACAATTATGCAAGCTCGAGCGGTTTGATTAAAGATCGAGAAGATGGCCTAAACGGCCAGCTTAGCGATTTAGAAGACGATGTGGAGAATCATGAATTTCGCATGGCGTCTTTAGAAGAGAGATTACGAAAGCAGTATGCTGGGCTGGATGTGTTGATTGCCCAGATGCAGCAGACACAATCTTATTTGGGCGCTCAGCTCGCGAATTTGCCAGGGTTCACCAAGTCTAAGTAAGGAGCCATTATGTACAACGCAAGAGTTAAAAATTATCAGAAAGAAGCACTGAAAACACGTGTGGCCGGTGCTGATCGGTACGAAATTATTCAAATGCTAATGGCTGGCGCAGTAGAGAAAATGGTACTTGCCAAAGTATCAATTGAAAAGCGTCACCTGGAAGCAAAAGCAGAGCACATTTCAAAAGCATCTGCTATCTTAGAAGCACTTCGCGGCTGCCTGGATTTTGAAGTGGGCGGAGAAGTGACCGAGAATTTATACGCATTATATTCTTATATGATTGACCGGCTACTGGATGCCAGCATTCAGAATGATCCGGCGATTATTGACGAAGTGTCAAATCTGTTAAAGGAAATTAAATCAGCCTGGGATGCTATCCCTGTCGACGTTCGTCAGCAGACATTGAATGACAATGGCGCTGATGCTAATGTCGGTTAACTTTGCGGATATAGAAGCATCTTTAGAAGCGGTAGATGCGGCTTGCCAGGCTGGCGAGCTTGAAGAGGCACAGCGCCTTTTTAAACAGTTTGACGAGCAACTCCGCTCAACATTAACAAACGACATGCTAGCTGAATCAGAAACAATTCAGCAGGCTGCGTTCACGCTTTTTAATCATATCCAGACACTCACCGCCACACTACAGCAAAATAAAATGACAGTCGCAAAAGAGCTGTCGCAGTTTGTTGGTAACCAAAAAAAGATCAAAGCGTATAAAAGTACTTAATACGACATTGGCTGATGTATGAACAAAGACCCCATATCACAACAACTAGAGTCCCTCAGTGAAAAACTCTCAGAAACAACAGCGCACCAGGCTCGCGAGGCGAAATTCGCAGAAGAGGCCAATGTGCGTTTTAGCAAAAACCTGCAGAGTTTTGAGAAATACTATCCAGACATTGCTAAGGCAATTAATAATCACAGTGTTCGCGACGGGTTTTGTCTCCATGTGACCACATCCGGACATGGCAATTTTGTCCCGAAAACCAGTAGTGCCCCCATCTATTCTCAGTCGCCGATAGAGCAAACCACAGAACAAGTTGAGAGACAACTGCGTAAGCCCGTTTTGAGCCTGACCGATTACACGGGATACGGCCAAAATCAGGAAGATGATCGCTTGCATGTTCGCTACATGACTGAGCTGACAAAACTGATGATTGATATCCGCGAACGGGCAGCAGCTCCGCTCAGTACAATGCCTGATCACTTTCCAAGTGCCATTATCTTTGGCATTGGCTTGGGCTATCATGTACCCCTGTTGCTTGAGCGGACTCAGTTCGATTACATTTTTCTGATTGAACCTGACTTTGAACAGTTTTTTGCAAGTCTGTTTTGCACTGACTGGTTCCAGGTTATTGCAGATATCGATGAGCAGGGGGGGTGTTTATTCTTCCATTTAGGGGTAGATCATAGTTTATTTATTCAGGACATAGAAAAGATAGCTGAAGATGTGGGGGCATTTGCCCTGGTGCGAAGCTTTTGTTATCAACACACGCCCGGTAATGAACTTAATACGCTTATTAAGCAATGGGCTAAAGATTACTTTCGATTTCAGTTTGGGCATGGTTTTTATAATGACGCCGTGACAGGACTGGCGCATGGAATCCATCATATTCGTAATAAGGCGGCCTGGTTAACCAATACAGCGCAAGATTTGGATAAAGATACACCGATATTCATTATCGGGAATGGACCATCATTAGACGAAGCCGAAGCCTTTATTAAGCGTAATCACAAAAAAGCCATTATCATTGCCGCGGGAACCTCTATTGCGACGTTGCATAAAAAAGGGATCCCGGTTGATTTTCATGTGCTGGTTGAGCGACCTTATTCAAACTATAAGATTTTTGGGGAAATAGTCCCACCGGAAGTGTATGAGAATATCAACCTGGTTGGTCTTAGCACGCTATACCCTGATACAAATCATAGATATAAATGGTCGGGCATTGCCGCAAAAGGGGCTGAAGCAGGGACTTCTCTGTTGGATATCCTGGCATTACAGCACCTATCGCAGACCTTACCGAAAATTCCATATTGTAACCCCGTGGTTGCCAACGCGGCGTTATCGTTTGTGTTATATCTCGGGTTTCGCAATGTGTATCTGTTTGGGGTAGATAACGGTAAGGCCCCAGGTGGTGCACATCACAGTAAAGACAGTATATATCGAGCACGGAATGAAGATACTGAGGATGAGGGCCATTGTCACCTCGAGATTGAGGGACACACCTTACCTGCCAACTTTGGTGGCCATGTCCTGTCAAATGACCTGTTCATGATTGCTCATGCCCAGTTAGAAAAGTTACTTAGATATTATGATGTCACGACATGCCTTAATGTGGGCAGTGGCGCAAAAATTGATAAAGCAATGGCAGTGCACGCAGAAGATCTGCTCGATATTGAAGGTGACTATGATACTGAGCGACTGGTTGAGCAAATAAAAGCTGAGTGTTTTAGCACATTTCCACTCGATGATGTCAGTGAAGAGTCGATTGCGCTGGAGGGGCTTAAAGAGTTGACTGAGCATATTTGCAGTATTGCCAGTGAACCTGTGACAAGTCGTCGCGAAGCTGCTGATCAGCTTAGACGTCAAGCTCGCTATTTAAACGCTTACAAACAGTCGAAATGGGGCCACTTGTTTCATGTGATCAAAGGGTCGTTATTATACTACCATTGCCCACTGATAACCTTGTTGTATACCTATGAAGATGAAGCTTTCAGCCTTGAACAGTATCAACGGTTAAATGAGTTATGGATGAGTTATATCAAAGAAATCTATACACATTTTTGTGATCATTACACTGAGAAGTGTGATCTGGGACTGGAGTAACTGAAGTGTCGTATCAAGAAACAGAAGCGTTTTATAATGACCTTTACGATGAGCTGTTTCCTATCCTCAGATCGATCACTGGTCCCGGGCTGAGGCAAAGCTACGATATTTTTGGTCGATACCTGCCTCTGGAGCGCTTGTCGATCCCTACAGGCACCACACTGTTTGACTGGCAGGTTCCGCAGGAATGGCACTGCGATGAAGCGTATCTGCTAGGACCGGATGGTGAGCGTGTGGCGGATATGCACAGGCTTAACCTCGAAGTGGTTAATTACTCAGAGCCTGTGGATGCCACACTGTCTCTGGAAGAGCTGCAATCTCATTTATACAGCTTACCTGAGCTGCCAGAAGCGGTGCCGTATGTAACCAGTTATTATAAAAAGCGCTGGGGTTTTTGTATTAGCCAGTCTCGCCGCGAGCAGCTGAAGCCAGGCCAGTATCGAGCAGTGATCAAGAGCCGTTTTGTCGATGGGCATCTGGACTTAGCACAAACGGTACTTGAAGGTCAGTCTGAGCAGGAGGTGTTGCTTAGCTCCTATTTGTGTCATCCATCAATGGCTAACAATGAACTCAGTGGTCCGCTAGTTTTACTGGGCCTGTATCACAGGATAAAGCAGTGGCCAAATCGTCGCTATACGTACCGATTCATGTTACACCCCGAGACCATAGGAAGTCTGGGTGTGCTGCATTTGATGCAGGATCATTTTCGCCAAAACTTGGTGTCAGGATTGGTATTGAACTGTTTAGGGGGAGACCCTCAGGAGTTGGTGTTTAAACATAGCCGCAATGACAATGGGTTACTAGATAAACTCTTGTATCACCTGAGTGAACAAGGTCATGGCCATAGTAATATCCCATTTAGCCCGCTCAGTGGCTCTGATGAGCGCCAGTACAATGCGCCTGGCTTCCAGTTCCCCGTATGTTGTGTGAGCCGCAGTTTTCATACTGGTTATAAGGAATATCACACCTCATTGGATAATAAATCGTATATGGGGATCAAACCACTACTGGATAGCATTGATAAGCTTGAAAAGATTTTCCTGGCGTTTGAGCAAAGTGCGTGCTTTGAAAACACGCATCCCTATGGCGAGCCTAATCTTGGTAATAGGGGATTGTACCCGACATTGAGCTTTTTTAGTGAAGAGCGAACTCGTCAGCTGGATGAACTTAATCACATTAAGATGCTGTTGTGTTACAGCGATGGGCATCATGACACCATAGATATCGCAGGTAAGTACAATCAATCTGTCACGGATTTTGCAGGTGCAATCAGTAAGCTGGAGGCGCATGGCTTGTTAAAAATGTTGCCACCCCAGAGTCAATTGGAGGCGTAGTTATGGCAAATAATCAGGCAGTTGTAGTGGGCGGCGGCATTTGTGGCATGGTTGCGGCTGTGCTTTTAAAACAACGTTTTGATCAGGTGGTATTGATTGAGCAGGCCGATACTGTGGGCGGGTTATTTTGCTCTGTTAAAGACAACTCTGGCGCTGCCTATGACATGGGCTCACACATTCCCAATGCAACAGGTGTCGCGGAGCTAGATGAAATCTTGTTCGCAGATACGGATACTGACAGCTGGCATAAAATTGCCAGGTTGTGTTCAGGGAACTACTTTGCAGGTAGCTGGGACTTGAACAGCCCATTTCCGGATGCATCTAAACTCCCACAAGATATCTATCAGAAGGGCTGTGGAGAGCTTATCAATCATACCGACTTGCCAGAATCAGGCTTGATTTATGAGTATTGTGCTAATTCACTGGGAATTGTCTTCACAGAAAGCATTGTTGTGCCGATATTACGTAAACTGTATGGGCAGGATGCGCCTCTGAAGAGCCTTACTATGGCTGCTGGGTTATTTGGTTTTACCCGCATTCTGGCGTTGCCAGCGGACGTGACTGCAACTCTTAAGCAGCTACCGGCCTTTGATGCCAAGCTGGGATATCAGCGAGAATCTGATTTTCAACAGCGCAAAGCACAGGATAACCTGAGTGAGATAACTTACTATTACCCGACGACCGGAGAGGGAATTGGTTACTGGGTTACGCAGCTACAAAAACGTGTAGAGCAGGCTGGTGTTGAAATCATCACATCAGAACGCGTTGCACAGATAGTTCACCAGAACAAAAAGGTGACAAGTTTGACCCTGGCGAATAGTGAACGTACTTTGACATGCGACTTTCTATTCTGGAGTGCGCCTCCTTTTATCGCGCTGAGCGCAATGGGGTTGACGCCAGCCAGAGGTCAGGTGACCTTGCGTACCGCGCTTATTTTCCACCTCAACTTTGACCTGCCTTTGCTGGACAACAAGTCACATTACTTGTGGGTCTGGGATGCGAATAGCGCTATTTTTCGCCTGACTTTGTATCCTAATTTAACCGGGCAAAGTCAACATCATCATTTATCCGCCGAAATACTATGCAGTCCTGACGAGGTAGAGTCCTTTACGGAATCTGAGATCATCGAACAGCTTAAATTGATGGGCATCGTCGATCCGCAAGCACAATGTGTCAGCGGGCAGACTCAGGTGATTAACAACACCTTTCCTGTACCAACTACAGAGTTCCAGGCTGTCAATCAACAGAACTACGAGACCTTGACGGGGTGTGTTGATAACGTCGTTGTATCGGGTCGTTTTAGTGGTAAGTGCTGGCGTCAGGCAGAGGTGCTGGTTGAGGCGTACGAGTCAATTATGCGGGCAACCGACGCAAATTAAGCGTCGGTTTTGTCCAGCCGGATGTGAAAATAAGGCTCGACATTGCCACCAAAGCTTAACTTGAACCAGCCCCGCTGGGGACTGTTAATGCCTTCTAAGTCTAACTTTGACACGCCTTTTTGGGCAAGTAGCGGAAAAGCTTGCCATAACACGGCTGTACCCGTATGGCTATCGCGCATTTCTGGGTGATTTGCACCATAAAAATAATAGGCTGTATCCCCATGGAGTAAGTAGGTCGCAAAGCTGCCGATTTCCTGGTTACTGGTGTGTGCCTCATACATACAGAGCAGGCCCTGTTGTGCCAGGCTTTTTATTCTCACCGCGAGTGCATCCAATCGAGCTGGGTTAATTTCAATGCCCTGGCGCGCCATGGTGAGTCCGTAATAGTGAGCAAATAAGGTAAAGTCCTGCGACTCACTGAGCGTAACCTGTTTCTTAATACCGTAGCGGATCTCCTGCCGCCTTGACACCGAGCTATTGCTATAGTTGTCGGAGTGCTCAAGTGCTGACAAAGGAGTAGTGAACTCGTCCAACTCAAGCACAGACGTGTAGCGGGGTGTTACAGCATACTTAGGGCCATCGTTGTGATAGTTAACCCATAAAAATGCGCGAATGTCCTGGATAGCCGGGTGTAGCTTCAGGGTCACCTGAGCATAGCGGTCGGCAAGGTACTCAGCAATATACTCTTGTGCGGCAAATAATTCCGAATGACGCTGAGCGCGATTCAGGTGAGCGATATTGCGATGCATAATCCCGTCATGGATCACATCATGATGACCGATGGCACGTTGTTCATGCTCATCTACGATAAGCAGCACCGCGGCAATTTTCTCTTTGCCCTTACAACAGTAATAAGCGTGATACTTAACGTCCAGCAAAGCGAGAAACTGGCTGTGAACAAACGGGGTGCCATGGGGGGAAGTTGCAATGAAGCTGTCCCAATCTTGGTCCAGCTCACATGGTTCGAGACTAAACTTATTCTTCATGAGCGGGCTTTTTTAGTACCATACTCCATGCCGCATGGACGCCATCGCTGCCATACTCACTAGATTGAGAGTGGCTGAGGGAGACTATCTCAAATTTTGATACGAGCTGGTGGATAAGCTCAGCATCGAAAAAGTTGACATTGCCGACCCCTGCAAACGGCCCCCAGGTGTAACCTGTTTTGGTGTACTGGTCGATTGACTCCGGCGCTTTTGCATAGTCTGAGTGCTCAGTACTAAACCAGTCTGTGATTAACAACACGCCACCAGGTTTGAGGGTGTCGTATGCCTGGTCCAGATAGCGTTGAATGCTATTGACAGGGTTGTGCACGGACGCCCCTCGATCGACAATTAAATCGAATTGTGCCTCAAAGGGCCAGGGTTGCGTAAAGTCACCTGCGTACAAGTTGTTGGCGATGTCTGTGAAGCGGCTTTTCAGCTCGCCGATGATGAAGTCACTACCATCGATGCCATACACGGTTGGACAATAAGACAGAAAAAACGGAAAGTTCGCACCCGCGCCACATCCTACTTCCAGAATTGTGAATGTTTCATCGCCGTCTCTCAGGCGTGTGTTACGCAGGGCACCACTTACAATTTCACTCCATGGCCATACGGACATGTGTTGATTATTGCGATACAGTTGATCCCAGTTTTGACAAAATGACATATAAAAATCCTTCGAAATAACTATGCTGTTGTTAAGCAAGGTTTGAGCCAGTGTAGTTATTAAATTAGCGCAATTGGCTCACCAAGCTTTGCGCCTGAATGTAGCTTTCAGGGGTGCCGATATCAATGTAATGGTCGTCTACAAGCCAGCCCTGGAGCTTATTAACCATATTTGGCACGATATCCACACTTAGCTCATAATGATGATCCGGTGTTAAGTGAGAAAAGTATTTGTCGTATACCGTTGGACCAAATATAAACAGGGCGCCACTGGCGAGGTTTCCTGGCGGATTGACAACTTTCTCGTGAAATTCACGGACAACCTGATGCGCATCCAGTTTTACAATTCCACAACTTTGTGGCGTTTGAGTTTCAAAGAGTAACAGTGTTGCATCTGTATGTGCCTGACGTTGTTGGTGTGCCTGAAGCATGGCCTGAAGCGGGCTGAGACAGTAATTATCGGCATGAATAACCATGCACGGCTCGCCACGCCAGAAGGTGTGGTTGCGGATCAGGGTACCGGCTGTGCCAAGTAGCTCTGGCTCATAGCTCAGTGTGATGCGTGCTTTGTGAGGGTGGGTTGCGACAAAAGCTTCAACTTGCTCACTAAAATAATGGGTATTGATGAGAATGTCGCTTACCCCCAGATGAACCAGTTTATCTATCCAAAGGCCCAGCAAAGGTTGTTCATTAATGGGAACCAGACATTTTGGTGTTGAGTCGGTGATCGGTTTTAGGCGCGTACCTAATCCTGCTGCGAGTAAGATGGCTTTCATTTTAACTGAACGAGTCCTTGACGGCTTTTTCTAGTATGCTGGATGACAGAGGCGTATTCCCCAATGACGCAACCTGACAGGCTGCTGCCAGGCTACCAAGGTAACAGGCTTGCCATATGTTGGCACCCGCAACCAGCGCCAGCGAGCTTGCCGCAAGCAAGCAATCACCAGCACCTGCAGGATCAACAGCGTTGGGATTGAGCGCCGGTAAGCGATCATTTTCCCATTTTTGTACAGGCAGATCGGGTTTATGCACCAGTATGCCTTCCTCGGCCAGGGTTATCACCAAATTTTGGCTCTGTGTCTTTTCGATGAGCTTTTGCGCCAGAATCACGAGACCATCATCGGTATTATTCAGTGCTACGCGCACTTCTCGTTCGGTCGGGGTTAGCAAGTCCATCCCACAGTAGCGTGAAATGTCACCCACCTGAGAAGAGGTCTGGCTATCCGCAACCATACGAATGTTACGCTGCTGACATGCGGCACTTAAGCGCTCTACCAGAGGTTGAGGCAATACGCCATAATTGAAGTCGGAAAAGACCAGGAGATCAGTGGTATCGAGCTTTTTCTCGATGGCGCTGTAGATTTGTTCCTGTAATTCTCGTGCAATTTTATGCTGTCTGACCTGATTAACGCGTAACAGCGTTTTGTTACCGGCCCGGTACCTGGTTTTAAGTGGAGTCGGGCGGCTTGGATCGGTAAAGAAAAGCGGCTCCACCTGATAATCAGAGATATTTTGCGTGGCGTAGAAAGCGGTATTATCTTCACCCAATACAGAAGCCAGTGTCACTGCTTTAGCACCCAACGCTTTAATATGTCCCGCGGTGATGGCTGCACCACCAAGAAACTTGTCTTTACGATTTGGGGTCATCACAATTGTCGGATCTTCCTGCGATAAGCCAACCGCTGTCCCTTGTACATACTCATCTACGATGACTTCGCCAATCACCAGTACACGTAAGGCTCGCATACTGCTAAACAGACTGAGTAAATCCCCTTGTGTTACCCCGTGACGTTGCGCAAATAATTTGGCTTCCTGATAGTCAAAATTACGTCCTACCGGGGAGGTGCGACGAATGTAGTGGTCGGCATTGGTCTCAAACTCACCGGAGCCAAACACCAGCTTACCCCCATATTCTTGTAGCGCACTCAACTCAGCATTATGGCGGGTTTCAAACTCTTTTCCCTTGACGACAATGGCAGGTCGATGTTGCTGTACAACCTGTTCGGGTGGCTGGTCAGTCAAAAAGGCTTCATTAACACATTCAAGTGATTGCACAATTTCTAAACGGTGCTTTTCCTTAACCCTGCTTTTTACGGTCATCGCTGAATCGGTATTGATTGCGACAATGAGCTCATCACCACAGTCTCGGGCAAAGTTGAGTAACCTGATATGGCCCGGGTGAAGTACATCGAAATTACCTTGTACTAACACGCGTTTTGGTTTTTGAGTCATTTTTTCCATTGCCCGATACCGGTTTCAATACAGCTTTGCACTGGTGTGAAAGTGAATTCAGAAAAGAGTGCAGAGGGTATCATGGTTGTGTTCAGGGGACGTTTACCACTTGGGTCCAAATCTGAAAAACGGATTGCTTGCAGCGGTGTGTCACTGCGCAATGCGCTGGCCATCATCTGTGCTAGATCATAACGGCTAAACGATTGTGGGTTACAAAAGTTAAAGAGGCCTTTGGCGTTTAGCGCTACCAGCATGTCGACAGCTCGGACAATATCTTTTATGTCAGTTGGGTTAAAAATCAAATCAGTGGCAGCCTTTACCGGCACACCAGCGTTTATCTGGCCTGCGATATCATTGAGAATAGTACCGTCTGCACCTGGGCTGCCTATGATTTTTGCAAGGCGTAGAATACAGGCCTGACCCTCAGTGAGTGACATTAGCGCGTTTTCAACACAGCGTTTTTGTTTGCCATATTCGGAAACGGCTGGTGCTGAGCTATCGTCGGTATAGCCTCCCGTATCACCGGTAAAGACATTGTCTGAAGAGACAAAGATAATCGGGATCTGCTGTTGATGAAGCGCCTTGATTAAGGCTAGTGTTGCTTCCACATTTACTTGGGCAGCTTTTTCCGGCTCAGCGTTAATGGCGCCAATGTTGGTGAGTGAAGCGCAAATAATGGCAATGTATTGGCATGAAGTATCCAGCGTTAGATCGGACAGCGTATGCTCCTGGAGCTGAAACTGTTGCATACCAGGTTGTGGATTATGGCCGTAAGTGCCAATCGAATTCGGTCGTGTTGAAACGAAATGGCGATATAAGTGGCTGCCCAGCAGCCCACTGGCACCAAATATAATCGGTGTTAATTGCTGATCTTCTGCCATATTGCCTCTGCAAGTTGAATGTCGGATAGTGCCTCACTCGCAGCGATGGGGCTGCTAAGGTTTTGTTGTTTCAGTGCCTCAAGGAATGCCTGAGCCTGTTCTTTAAATGCCCAGGACCAGGGGACCTGATACTGTGTTTTTTCCGTGATGTCACCGTTGCGTTGTAGCTCGACCTGCGCTGGCACATTACGTAACAGAGCCGGCGGCAAAGTGATCTGTAACTGACCATGCTCAAACACAAATGTGCATTGTTCCTGCCAGTCTTTTTGATCTACTTCACCGGTATGCAAAGTGACAAGCTGGCGGTCAGTACGCAAAACACACACATGAGCTTTTGCCGACAAAAAGTTAAAGTACTCTACTTCCATGTCACAGTTTAGAAAATACCTGAGTAAATTCAATAAGTGAGAGTGGACGTTGACATAACGCGCGAACAGCGGGCGATGTGCATTCGTGAGCCAGCTAGGTGCAAAGTCTGCCTCATCGGGCATCTGCGGGCGTGCCTGCTGAGTGTGAATATAACCCCCTGCTTTGCAATAGCTATCGCCCATGTAGCAGTGTGCGTTGACCTGTAGCAACTCACCTAACTCTTGATTGTCGATCAGCTGGGCAAAGACGGCCTTCGCTTTGACAACGCCTGCATCAAATCGTTTCATGTAGCCCACGCAGTAAACAAGCTGTCGGGCTTTAGCCAGCTCGACTAATGCACTTGCATCTTTACTGTTACCGGCCATGGGTTTTTCACTGAACACATGTTTTCCGGCAAGCAAGCAATCTTTGACGACTTCTACAGTGTGAGCACGTGCTGTTACCACGATAACGGCATCGATGTCATCGTCTTCAAGCAGTGCACGATGATCGGCATAGGTCTTATTAAAACCAAATTTGCTGGCAACTTGTGCCAACAACTCTGGACGTAGATCCGCGATACCATGCAGCTCACAATCGTCTAGTTGCGCATAGTTCTCAATGTGCGCGACCTGGCCAATGAAGCCGGCCCCAATGAAGCCCAGTTTTATTTTAGCCGATGAAGTCTGCATAGTTCTCTTTCGTGATCAGTACAACTTGCGGTGTTAAGGTTAAAAACGCGCCACCATGTTCAAGGTAATCCAGGTGCTTTTTGACAATGGCTTTGGCATGGATCCAAGCCAGTATGACTGTCAACGTTGGCATGGTGTCCATTAACTTTGCCGTTGGCTCAACGAGAATACTGTCTCCCGGTGTATAGCGTCCCACCTTTTGTGAATGATCGTCGTAGATTTCTGTGATATCCGCGCCAATGTCATATTGCGTTAACAGCATAGGGCCGCTGCGCGCCGCGCCGTATGCTGCAATGACACCTGGTTGGTGCTTGGCAATCAGGGCTTTTGCTTGCTCTTTCATGGCATCAAAACGTGCAACGAATGCATTCATTGTGGTCATACTGTGCAAGTCGCAGGCGTCTTCTTGCTCAATCATTTGTGCAACTGATGGCTGAACCGGACGAGGGCCTGATTTATGCTGCGCAAACCCTATGATGGAGCCACCCTGAATCGAGACATGTTCAACGTGGATCACTTCCAGTCCTTCTGTCGCGAGGAAGTTAATCATTGGTTTGAGAGAGTGGTTACACAGATGCTCATGAAAGATGGTACCAATGAGCATCTTGTCTATGATGTCTTTGAGATAGGATACTTCAAACACAAATAAACCATCATCCGCCAGGGTTGTTGCAATGCCTTTGAGTAGATCTCGCATTTCGTCGGCATGTGCAAATACGTTAAATGCAGTCACCAATGAGGCCTGACCGTGTTGGTTAACAATTTTTTGTCCGTTTTCGGCCGTCATTAAATCCGCGATTGTTTCGATACCGTTGCGGGTTGCCTGAGCGGCAATATCGCTGGCAGGATCAATCCCCAACACTTTGAAGCCTTTTTCTTTAAAGCACTTTAGGAAGGTGCCGTCATTACTGCCTACATCCAGCACAAAGGGCTGAGGAAGTGGACCATACTTGTCTAGGATCAGCTCTGACACGTCTTTAAAATGGTCAATGATCCCCTGAGTCTGGCCTGAATGGTAAGTGTAATCAGCCCAAAGGTATTCCGGGTCGACGACGTCAAGGATTTGCACGTGGCCACATTCATTACAAATGTACAAATCAACGGGCAAAGCAGGTGCAGAGGCGTCAGTTTTATTCTGTGCATACTTTTCAGCAAGCGGCGTCGGCTTAAATGGAATAGCAACCTGAACATCTTTGCTAAGACAGAGACGACAGTTATCGCGCAGTTGAGTTAATTGTTGAGTGATTTTATTCATGTACAGTGCTCTTTGATTTAGGCGTGGCGAAAGCAACGATCAACTTTGGTGATCGCAGCCACAATCATGCTAACGTGCGACGCGTCATAGTTCTCATTAACGTATAGATTAAATGAGGTATCCCGGGCATGAGTCGCATTGGGGGTTGTGACCGGTTGCTGTGTAAAATGTTCGTGTGACCAGTGCCAGTCTGCAACAAGGAATTTGTAGTCTGGATTCATCGGTACTCCCTCAGCAACCAGGGCCTGACAGTACTCTAGTTTATCGACATTTAATCGTGAAGTATCGACTTTGACTTGGATAAAAAACGGAGAAGGATCACCTTGCCAGGCAGAAATATTGCAAATATCCGAATGACTGTTTATCGCCTCGCGTAATTGCGTCATAGCACGGGTTCTATCTGTGATGGTTTGGTCCAGGCGCTGTAAAGAGGCCAGCGTCACCGCACAGCTGAAATCATTCGTGTTCCAGTTTAAAGCAGGGAATAAGTGCTGTGCCGGATTACGCTCGACATATTCATCAGACCAGAGCGGTTTGCCACGGTCAGAATGGGCAAGTGCACTATGGTATAAATCCTGGTCGCGACAAAATACCAGACCTCCGCTGCCAGGCGAGGCGATATTTTTTCGGTACATAGTGGATGTAGCCATAATGTCACCAAAGGTGCCGACTAGCTGGCCATTTAATTTGGCACCGGGCGCTTGTGCACAGTCTTCCAGTACTTTTATGCCCCGAGCACGCGCTTGTGCCACAATAACGTCAGTGTCAGCAACAGGCAGGCCGCCACAATGTACCAGCATGATACAACGTGTTTTTTCTGTTAGTTTTTTTTCAATTTGTGGCCAGCTGGTATTGAAGCTATCTGGCGCAGCATCTGCTACAACAGGCACCAAATTCTGCATGATAATTGAATTGAGAGGGCCCGCGTCAGTCACAGGTGAAATAATGACTTCGCTGCCTGCAGGCAGCTCAAGTGCTGCCAATGCAACATAGACGGAAGCAGTGCCTGTCGCTACCGCGACGCTGTAGCCGCCACCCATATAGTCAGAGAAGGCGCTACACAATTGGGCCTCGAACGGACCCCGGTAACAGGGATCTTCATCTCGTTCCCGATAGTAGTCAAGCACCGCCAGTACCGCTTGTTCTTCACCTGGACCAAAGGCTTTCCTCGCAGGAAAGGGGGCGCTAATAGCGGGGCTTCCACCATACAAAGCCAGTTCATTGAGGTTATGACTCACAATTTTACCTCTCTTCGTTCGTCAAGTGCGCGATCTGCGGCTTCCAGAATTTCAATGACCCTGACGCCCTCAGAAAAATCTGTCAGGCTGTTGTTGCCTGTGCGTACTTTGTTGACAAAGTGGGTCAGAGATTTTGCCAGAGGCAGTGTCGGATCGACCGCGATTTCTTTATTATTTTCTTTTAGTGGAACGGCATCTCGGTCAACGAATTCGAACTGCTGATTGGTCGCAGAGACTGTTAGCATGCGCGTTTTGTTGATCATACCGTTACCAGCCTGGATGGTCGCTTGTGCTCCATTTTCGAAGCGGATAGCGACAGTGACCAGCTCCCTTTGCTCCTGGTCTTGTAGCTCAGGCGCTATGTTATCGTAACAGGCTGATATACTTATCGGCCGAGACGCGATAAGTTTGAGGCTGGCGGCAATAAAGTGTGGGGAGTACTCCCAAAGCGGGCGCATAATCGCACGACGCGGATAGGCTGCGCCTATCTTGCCGCTGACAGAAGTGACAGGCGAGTTCAAGCGTGCCGCAATCTCAACCACTGCCGGGTTATACAAATCTATGTGGTCAATATGCACAATGCTCTGATGGCGTGTCGCCAACGACAAAACTGTGTGCGCGTCCTGTGCAGACAATGCGAGCGGCTTCTCCATAAATAGTGGGATACCCAGAGGCAACAGCAACTGCGCGAGCGGCAGATTAAGGTGCGGTGGCAGTGCTGCGACGACACAATCGAATTCATCACTGTAGGTCACCAGCTCATCCCAGCTGGCCAATATCTTAGTCTGCTCCGGGAGCAGGGGGGCAACTTCGCTATTACTGGTAACAACATGGGAAAGCTGGACATCAGACACTTCATTACGCAGTGTTTTTACGATTGCTTTTCCCCAGCTGCCAATCCCAACAACAGCCACTCTAATGGTTTTAAACTCGGAACTCATTTAACTCTCTGATAAATTTATCCACGGCAGCACGGTCTTCCGGAGCAGGTGAAAAAGGCGCTGTCTGGCTTGTATAGTCTGGGACCCACGGGCCTGTCAGTACTTCATGATAAATAACGTATTCGCTCCTGGGTACCACTGTATGATAACAAGGGCTGGTAACTTTATGAAAGAACACTTTATTTTCATCTGAAGCATGTACAGGTGCGAGGGCCGTTTTGCCAATGATGTTTCCTGCATCATCGAACGTAAATACGTCCATCTGACCCTCAATCATGTGATAGGACTCCACGACCCCGGTAGGGTGACGATGAGGAGGAAAGTAACTCATGCCATGCAGGCAGATGATCATCTCCTGAATGGCTGCTTCATGGCTTTCATGAAGGCAATATCTGAAGCGACCATTGTGCGCGTTGGCTGCTAGCGTTTTTAGTTCCGCCAGGTGCTTTGTTGTTAGCTGTATAATGGGAGCCTGAATGTACTGAGCACCGGCGCTGGTCGCAGAGTGTGGTTGTTTCATAGTGTATTTTGCATATATGAGTGACAGGGCAACGTCGCCAGTGGTGAGCGTTCAAACTCGGCCCGGACAACCTCTGACAGGGCATGTACTTTGAGCAACGTAATTGGGGTGTCGCCGTATAGAGCAACTGTTAACGCGTTCATGTTATGCAGTGCGTTACCAAATTGATGAAAATCCCTGACGCTACGTGTGTGACGATGCAAGTTGTACTCAACTACCTCTTCATTTGTTTGTATCAGTCGATAATGCTCAGTCTTACTTTGCAAAAACGCATCAAAGTTAAAGTGTTCTTCAAAGTAATGTATATAGGTGCAGCTCTCAAGCGCTACCCCAATGAGCAAAATATATGCGTCGTCTTTTAGTGTGGAGTTTTCTATCAAGCCATAGGGGCTTGAATCGGAGCAGGGTCCAGGGTTGAGGTGATGTCCCTGCGTTAAATGCTCTGCGTCAGGTCCAGCAATTGCAACTGAATGAGTTGGGTGTAAACTTCGGTGTGTCGCAAACTGTGTTCTGAATAGCTCTGACAATATGCCCGTATGTGACGGGGTTGCTTTAACATCGAAACAATTTTGTGTTTTCGTGACAGTGCGCCAGGTCATTGTTGGCATAATGACGTTGCCCTGATGTATGTAATTGAGCAAAGACTCACATAACGAAGCAGCTTGAACACCTTGTTTACTCAAGCCACTGAATGCGCTGTGTACCATGAGTGTACTTGAGGATTTGACACCCATAGGTTGCAATAGAGTTGTAATTAACCACTGCTCAAACGTCATTGGTATTGCACTCCAACATCTGACATTGGTGATTAAAGGCTTGCTGTATTGACTCGAATGTTTCGACTTCAAAAGGGATCTGGTGAAGCCCATTTTGTGCAAAAAACTGTTCTTCTCCGATTTTAAACCCTGCCGTTTCCAGCGTATTTCTGGCCGTTGCAAAGTGATTATCATCGATCGGTGAGTAACGTATCGAGGAACACCCTTTTAAAAAGTAATACGCAAAACTGGGGCCACCAGAAGAGCTCAGGTTGATGTAAGCTGCATCGTACAAAGCGATACGCAATGCAAAGCTGATTGTTGCTGCTGGCACTTCAAAAGCCAACTGGCTAAGTGGCGTTGCATTGAGACATTCAGAGGTATCTCGTAGCAGCACAGGGAAGTAGGTGTCAGTGTCGAGCGACTGGAGGAATTCAACCCAGGGACCCACAGGGGTATTTCGCTCAGGGTGTGTGGGCGTGTTTCTTAAGGTGAGGGTGACCAGTTTTTTGTTCTGTGCATGACAATGATCCAGCAGTGTTTGGACCATACTCGCCGCTGCGGGTTGCACCTTAAGTTCAGGCATCGGGATCCCATCTTTATAGTATTCCTCAAGCTTAAGCAAGCCATGGGCTACACCTGCTTGGGTGGTCAGAATATCCTCGGGAAACAGGTTTAATTTGCCCGCCATTGTGGGGTTAAGGTCTGCTCGATTGATAATGTCACTGCAACCAATATACGAAGGCAGACTCTCAAAAATGGGCTTGACGATATTGGCGATACGCCAACTTCTGTCATCTTCTGTGTAGTTGGCATCGAAAGATAACTTATTGCCGCCGGGGTTAGCGGACAGCATATAAAAATGAATATACTTGAGTTTACGCTTAATCCTTTCTGCCTCGGCGACTGCGGCAAAGCTCAGCGCGTCATAGCAGGGCAGGTTTACTTTCATATCGTACACGACATGTAGCGTCTGCTCTGTGTCACCCGACTTTCGAATGGTGTTTTCACAGCTCAATACCTTACAGTGAGTGATATTATAAAAATAGATTGCTGAGAGTGAGAACCCATGCTCTACCAGAGCATTGACAATGTCGTCCACAAACATAGAGCAAATGATGATTTGGATGCCCGGGGTGTTGTACTGTGCACTGAGCGCTTCGAGGCTAAGGATAGGCTTGTCGTTATAGGTGCCACCACCCTGAGTGGTTGCAAAAATAGCATCCGGGTAAGACTGTAGTAACGTGTCCGTTACGCTATTGATGCCATACAGGACAACCTGTGGAGAGTTCATAATCAAATGCCTCGAGTAAATGCGTTGTAATGAGTGTGTTTATAGCGGCACTGCATACAGCACCGTTTCTACCAGGCCGCCATCATGTTGTCTTAAATAAAACTGGTAACGACCTGGCGCAATGTCTTCGACTTGCTTTTGTAATGAAAAAATATGTTCAGGCTGGTGGTAGACGGAAATGGCCAGCAGCGGCAAGTTACGCTGGATAGTGTGTGTGGCGCCTTCCAAAGCAAAGGGCTCGAATGCTTCGATGTTCATTTTTATCATGCTTGGCGCGAAGTCAGTTAGTTCACTGTCTAACGTGGTGATATCAATGCTTAATTCGCCCGTTTCTGAAAATAGTGAAGCCCTGTCTTTATTTGCTGAGAAGCCCAGTTTAGTCACCCTGTTGCCGACGCCCTTATTGACACACTCAACAAAGCCAAAGTGGGCCATATTTTCGCTCAGCCGTGCAAATGTGGCGGGGTCGGGTTCAAAGGCATATGCGCCTTTCACTATGTCTGGATAGCGATTGATGTGCAAGGCAACACTGTCGCCGTCGAAAGAACCACAATCTACATAGTGGCTGGCAAAACGAGACAGATCGATCCCCGTTGGCAGATACAACTCCCAATCAATGTGGGGCTCCATGACACTGGGGTCGCCATGCAGGCGATAATCCAAGCAAGAAGCCAGCACGCCAAGAGATAAATCATCAGCCAGTTTGCCTTGCAACGCTTTGAGTGCTGATACATTGTTCAACAGGGTTTCGAGCATGTTTTCATGGAAAAAGTGCGGCTCGAAGGTTTGTGGGTAAAGCAACTGAAGATGCATAAACGTGTTCACTGAGCTGGCATGCATCTCTTTACAGGTGTTGTAGGCTTTACAGGTTCTGTGTGTGGCCAGGATCACGTGGCGCGATTCGATGTTGCTTTTACAAAATGACTGAACCCGATGCTGCTCATGCGCCAGCTGGCCTATCTTTGCCTGGTTCATATCTACAATCTGGACATCTTGTGCATTGAGTGACTCAAAGATACTCAATAATCGGACCCCTTCATCAGCCGCACCTACGATAGTGACAGGCTGAGAGAGGAGTTCATCAAGTGTGACATTCTGCGCTCTGAGTGTTTCACGCAATGTGTCGCTGTGCTTACCATCAAGCTCACACAGTAAGGATTCTAAATATTTCGTATTGTCCATAGTAATCTATTTTTTCCACGTATTTAATCTGTCCAGGCGATTATAAAAAGTAAACTCGGCAGACTTACGTATCAGGAGGTTACCTTCCGTTCGCTCTTCATACTGGCTCGAAGCCCAACGGTCGCAATTTTTGCAAAACGGCACCTTGTCCCAGTCGCCATTCTCGTGGTGTCTACGAATTTCATTGAGCTTCTCGCCTTGCCAGACGTTTTTGACACCTTCCTGGACCGCATTACCGACCACTACATCTTTAAACCCATCAAGGCAGCATATGGAGACATCACCATTGGTGTGGATTGTCATTGTTTCGTATAGTTCAGCACAGGGAATGCGTTTGCTTTGGTCTATTTCTATATTCGGAAATTTACCTTCCTCAAATACTTCTCCAATTCTCACGAAATCAACGATCTGGGTCCACTTTTCAATGAACTCGGCTTCTTCGTGTAGATTTTCAGCCTGCTTTGTAAACGATACCCCAATTCTGGGTGACGGCGCATCTCCTCGGATCGCCAATAATTGTTTAACATGCTGTTCAATCTTTTCTAGTTTCTCGACGCCACGAATCTTGCTAAGTGTCTCATTTGTTGTAGAGTCGACACTGACCGTAATGCTATCAACGTCTATTTCAACCAGGTTTGCGGCCATTTTTTTGTTGAGCAGCAGGCCATTTGAGTTCATTGATATTTTAAAACCCCTGCGTTTCATGCTGTTAAGGTGCATCAAAATATCACGGCCCATGAGGGGCTCACTCCACAGTCCAGGCCCAATAGTTTCTGTATGGCCCTCAATTTCATCGAGAATTTGCTTGGCGTCCGTTACCTTCATATTTTTCTTGATGATTTCCAGTACCTTTGGGTCATCTGTGTTGCCATGAACGACACACATGGGGCACTTTAAGTTACAGTCTGAACTCAAATCCATCAGTACTCTGTTGGGGTAGGGTTTCAGTGGTAGCTTATATTTGCTCATCTTTACCTCCGACACGGATCACGATTAAATCTCTATCAACGCGCGTATGATTTTTTTGTTGTGTAAGTCGTCCAGTGCGATATTGACGTCCTCTAACGGGTATGTGCGCGTTATCAGGTCATCCAGCTCAAGTTTTCCTTCGTTGTACAGTGCAATAAATTTGGGAATATCGACATCCGGTTTGCTGGCTCCGCCCCAACTACCACGAATAGACTTCCCTCGATGGAATGCGTGAGGCTCCAGTGAGATTCTCTCATCATCACGTGGATGAGAAGCGAAAATACACTGTCCGCCACCATCTTTGACCGATTCAAATGCTTGCTCGATTGTGCGGGTTTGGCCAGACGCTTCGATACTGTACTCGACTCCCTGGCCTTCGGTAAGTGACTGAATCGCCGCAACGGGGTCTTGTTCTAATGCATTAATGGTATGTGTTGCGCCAAGTTTCTTCGCCATTGCCAGCTTTTCTTCCGTTACATCAACGGCAATCAGCATGCGAGGCTGACCCAGCTTTGCTGCGATCAACGCGCTCATACCTATCCCGCCGAGACCAAAAACGGCCAGAGTACTGTTTGGCAGAGGCTGCAACTCATTAAAGACTAAGCCTAATCCGGTAGGCAGGGCACAGCCCAGCAGCACAGCTAGCTTTTCCGGGAAGTCGTCTGGTAAGGTCACCAGTCGGTTTTCGGCAACAATGGTTTTTTCGCATAGCGTGGTGGCACTGCCTGAGTTAATCAGGTAGTCCTCATGGGGGTACTTGCCACCAGGTGCATCCAGCCCGTCACCCTTGATCCAGCCAATGACGACTTTGTCGCCGGGTGACACTTTAGTGACACCTTCACCTATGGTTTCGACAATACCCACTCCTTCATGGCCGAGTAAGTGAGGCAAATACTTGTCTTCACCTCTGCCACCTTGCACTTCCATTAGCTGTGAATGACACAGGCCGCTGTATAAGAGTTTAACTTGCACTTGCCCTCGCGTTAGCGCGGGCATTTGAATGCCGTTGATGATTTCCAGAGGTTCACCGGTATTGAATAAAACAGCGGCTTTCATGACTTCCCCTTATTGGCAATTTTTTTAAAATAGTAATAGTTGCTGATTGGCTTGTGTGCCTCGAAGTCTGGGACATCCGGGAAGGCATATTCGAGCAGTTCATAATCGGTAGAAACAAGCTCAAAGCCAAAATCGGATACCAGATCTATAAACTCTTGTTTGGTCCAGGCATTTTGATGATTGAATTGAAAGTCGCTTTCAGTCGCACGGACTTTCTGTGTCAGAATCTTTGAAATCTCATTAATCGATTCTATCTTAAGAATCTCAGCGTATTGCGTACTGGAAAGCTTAGCTGGTCCGCAGTAACCTGCGCGACTGGATGTTTGGTTTTTGTATAGGTGCCCGTAGTCAGCATCCCAGAAACTGGTAATGACATTGGCAGCATGAGAGAGCGCGCATTCAGGATCAACACCATACTTTTGCCAGCACTGCAATAGCGCTTTTGACTGTGAGAATTGCTCGAAATATCCCATATTGCCATTGAGACCTGCCTCCCTTGCTGAATCAAAGTCCGGGATCTTGATTAACAGATCGCCATCGTGTTGCAGGATCCGCCAGCTTTCTGTCAGCAAATTGGTCAGTGTTTCATGGTTGATATGCTCAAAGAAGTGTGACGAGTAGACTAAGCTACAACTGTGATCTGAGTTGGGCAAACGGGTGTCTGGTGTAAAGCTAATTGGCTCAATGTTGGCTCCGTCGCATTCGTCGTAGCAAATCCAGTTTTCACCATTAAAGTTAGCGCCGCCCCCCAGGTTGACTTTGTATGCCCCGCATCGTTGCCAGGGTTTGTAAGGAAACTCAGACACCAAACCGACTTTACGGACCTGAGTATCTTTGTATTGATTGGTCGCCACAGTGAGTTCGCACACCAGTCTGTTCAGTTTATCTGTAGACAGTCCACGGTGCTTGAGACGACTGTTTTGGAAGAGTAAGAAGGTCCCTTGTGGACCCTCAACCGTCACCTGACTACCATCCTCCAGTTCCATCATGGTTGAGCCTGTGTCAGCAGATGGAGGGGTAATATAAAGCAAAATCTTTTTCACTGGCTTTGGCATGTTGTCCAGGTGTAGTTTGTTTGAGCCGACATTGGAATTTAATACTTTGGCAAGTTTAGTGATACGGCTATTGACTACTTTCCAGTGGCTTCCGAGTTGTTCTGCGATTTCATCATAATGTTGTTCCAGAAACTGTTGGATCAAGGTTTGTGCTTCAGTGGTGATCTCAAGCCGTTGTAAATCTGAGTTTTGCTCTCCTAACGCGTTAGAGAAGTAGTCAAAATCTTGTCGGCTTGACTCCAGGGTATGATGTTGTTGCGGCAATGTGTCACATAAAACGCGAAAGTTGTCGGCAAATGCTTTGTCTGATACCCCGATATAGAACCCCTGTTGCTGCAATTGAGAACCTGTCCAGGCCTGCTTTTTTCTGTATGAGGATTCTGCTAATGATTGATATTCAGTCCAGGCAGACTCTGAAATATAGAGCCTGTTCGTCACATTCTCGCTGTAGGGCATGAGTGGGATCAACTGAGATTTAAACTGCGCGTTGTGCTTAACAAGGGCATGTTTAATCTCGCTGTAAAAAGAAATGGAAGATACCACAACAGGGTGTGTGACTTCTTTTAACTCATAAGCACTAAGTACTTCTAGTGGCTCAGTTTTTGCCTCTCTGTCGAGGACTGCAAGCGGGGCTCTCAGGCCTTTTTCTTCTACATAACGCAGGATATCCAAGCCGCCGCCGCCCGATCCGTAAACATAATAGTCTTTGTCTGATAAATTGTTTTCTCGATAGACGATTTCAAATCTCGTGGTAATTTCAGACATAGTGTTCCTCATTTTCTCGATAGGGCAAGTATCAATGCCTTTGCGCACGCTCAGTACTGTGACGCATAGCTTGATGCATTTCAGTCACACAAGCTGGCTGCTGACTCGATGTTTGATGCAATTGATGTAAAGTATTTTTGGCTTTTAATCAATTGCATGGCCTTTATTTCTTCTAGTTCACTAGGTTTTAAGCAATTTCTGTTCCATGAAAACTGACGGCGACTTTGCACATCGCCAAGAAACTCATTTAACATGATTAAACACCATTTCAATTGAGTCAGTTCTAATATTGTCAGGAAAGTATCCTTTTGGTTCGGGACATGTTCAAACAAACGACTGGCGAAGAAGACATCCAGGGAAGTCATATCTACAGGCACTGCTGGCTGTGAGAAAAAATCACACAAGAGTTTCCAGCTGGTATCTATGCCTGCATATTCAA
This sequence comes from Pseudoalteromonas ardens, assembly GCF_030125445.1. Classification (NCBI taxonomy): domain Bacteria; kingdom Pseudomonadati; phylum Pseudomonadota; class Gammaproteobacteria; order Alteromonadales; family Pseudoalteromonadaceae; genus Pseudoalteromonas; species Pseudoalteromonas ardens. The sequence goes on along the minus strand of NZ_JASJUV010000006.1, from coordinate 278,284 downwards.
AGTCGAAGAAGACTAAGCCCTGGTTCGTTTGCAATGCATTATGAAAGCCGAAGTCAGAAGGAGATAAGACCTTTCTTGTTTGCTTGTTTTTCGCATCAGCGGGCAAGCGACAGAGCAGCTTGTTCGCCCGAGTCTGGATTTGCAGCAGCAGAGTGTTCAGGGCCTGGTTATCTTGCTGTGGCTGAAATCTGGCCAGTCGTTTCTCAATGATGCTATAAAACCCATACAGGGAGTCAGGACTCTCCGAGGCGATATTCAAGTGTTCTCGGGACTGAGGAATGGCATTAATGCGCTCAAGAAATTGCAGAGCGCTTTTGACTGAATCCGGTTTGGCCTCAGCGATGGGCTCACCGTGAATAAAACTAAAAAGGCTGACGTACGCTTGTGGGTTGTAAGCAATGGGCTCTGGCACAGATGTGACAGCGTTTTGCCAAAGGTATTGCGAAAAGCCAAACTCGTTAGCGAGTTTGTGAGCTGAGTGCGAGTGGTTGGGCGAAAAAGACTTCAAAAACCAACTTGCGTCATGCGACACAATCTTATAGCCGCGATTATTTGCACCGCCAGAGAGTGCCGAAATAGTAAAGTTTTCCGTACCTAACTCGTCTTTTATCCAGTAGCGAACAGCATCATTTATCATAGCTTATCCGGAATATCAGACCAGAGCTGAACGGGTACCAGAGTCGGATCATTAGACCTGGTATTAAACAGCACCTTTTTACACTGAGCAGGGAACAAAGCATGATTGAATATGGATTCAAGATCATCGACAAATATTTCACAGTCAAGTGTACTAATGCGTAAAAGCTTGTCTTCTTTGGTCTCGTTGAAAAATAGGTCTGTTTTTTCGAACGGAGCATCGATTTTACCGACAAAGCCATTGGCCTCTAACCAACCGGTGGCAGCGACATGAAAATCTACGCGTTCGCCTATGATAGGGTAGCGTGTTTTGTGTGAAATCAGCTTGAGAGTATGCCCCTGTTTTCGCCATTGTTTGAGTGTGTCGAGGCAATCCGGGTAAGGCCGTGCCTGAGTAATTTCTTTACCGTAAACGATGCCTTGTAGCTCAGTCCATTTGGCTTCGTTACCCAGGTCAATAAAGTACTGTTTTACTTCATTTTTGCTTTGACCTACAGACTCTGGTAACCAGCCCAGTGCACAGCCGACGCGATAAAACACGCCGGTGTAATCGGCAATGGTGTTATCAAAATCAATACCGATGATCACACCACACCTCGCTCTGATAAGGTACCCATAATATCAGCCACAGTCAGGCCTGCTTTCGCTCTGGCATCCGCAGTGGAATGCACCTGATCAATAAAGCGGTCAGGGATCCCGAAACGGTGAACCCGTGGCCAGTTTGCTTGTTCGCTGAAGTATTCCAAAACAGCGCTACCAAAGCCCCCGCTGACATTGTGCTCTTCAAGAGTGATCACATGGTCAAACCGTGTCATTGCGTCGTTCAGGTATTCTTCGTCGAGCGGTTTTACGGTGTGGAAGCTCACCAGTTCCGGTGACACACCACGTTCGTTCAATGTTGTAACTAACTCTTGCGCCAGTGGCATAATGGTACCGGTACTGAGTACCGCAATGCGTTCACCGGGGTGCATGATATGCACTTTGCCAAAGGTAAGGGCTGGTTTACCCTCGTGCACTGCTGGCTCATTCTTTTTCCCAATTCTGAAGTAACAGGGGGCATTGAGCTCGATCAACTGTGGCATGAGTTGCTCTAGTTCGTAGGCATCAGCCGGGCAGATCACGTGCATATTTGGCAAGGCGCGCATCAGGGCAATGTCTTCGAACGAGTGATGCGTCGGGCCCAGGTTAGCATATGATAAACCGGATCCTGTGCCGACGATGATCACGGGCTGATTTTGATAGGCGATATCAATTTTGATCTGTTCAAAGTTCCGTGATGTGGTAAACGGGGTAATAGTATAAATAAAGGGTTTATGGCCCATCATCGCACTGCCGGCGGCCATTGAGGCCATATTGGCTTCGGCTATCCCGGCATTGATGGTACGATCTTCGGCAAACTCCTTTAAGGGGTTAAATAACCTATTGCCGATATCAGCGTAATAGAGCAATAGCGATTCGTCGTCTTTAGCAAGCTCAGTCAGGACTCGTGCAAATGCGTTTCTCATAATACTCCAAGCTCCTGTTTAGCTTCAGCAACTTCCTCTGCTGTTGGAATACGGTAGTGCCAGTTGTTGTCGTTTTCCATGAATGACACGCCTTTTCCTTTGACTGTGTCGGCGACAATGCACACAGGTTGTTGAATGGGTTTTGCCGCTTCGAGTGCCTGCTCCAGCGCATTGAGATCATGACCATCGACGCGTATTGTGTGCCAGCCAAACGCGCGCCATTTCTCTTCAAGTGGTTCAAGGTGCATTATTTCAGTACTTTCACCTGTGCCTTGTAGCTTGTTAAAGTCAACAATCGCTACCAGGTTACTTAAGCGCTTACCGGCTGCAAACATCGCAGCTTCCCAAACAGTACCTTCATTGAGCTCACCGTCACCTATAAGCACGTAAAAGCGGTTTTTAGCGCCCTTGAGCCGGGTGCTCAGTGCCATTCCGGTTGCCAAAGATAATGCATGACCCAAAGAGCCAGAGACCGTTTCTACACCAGCGGGGGCATGTATTCCCGGGTGCTCTTCAAACTGACTGTCAGTCTGGCCATGTTCATACAGAGCGGCGGGAGAAAAGTAATCACGATAGGCTAGGGTGGTATAAAGTGCACTGGCGGCATGCCCTTTACCGAGTAAAAAGTAATCTCGTTCTGGGTTGTCTGGGTCGCTGGGCGTGATGTGCATTGTACGCCAGTACAATACGGTTAGAATATCAACGCAGGACAAACAACTGCCCAGATGCGGTGTTTTAGTCTGGCTGGACACGTCACACAAGGTGTAACGTATCTGCGCTGCGATGGAGTTCAAAGTCATAATATGCCTAAGGAATAAACCAATAAAAATCGCCAGTGTAACCGTTGTCACGGAAGAACTGCTTCCAGTCATCCACATGCATAATCGTCTTGGCTGTCAGTGCCCATTCCATCATGCGCTCTTTTTCTTCGTCGTTGCGATAAGCATCAACGGTAATAAAAGACTTGCCACGGCTGACGCGCTCAATTTCACGCAGTGCCATGGCGCACTCATTTTCTTCCAGGTTATGAATGGTGTTGATTGACATCACAACGTCAAAGCTATTGTCTTCATAGGGCAGCGCTTTGGCATTGCCCTGCGTCAGCAGATCTTTGACTTCTTCTTTAGCATGTTCCAGTGCGTATTCTGAAATATCCAGTCCGCGCAATGTCATACCTGGGATCAGTTGCTGCAGGTCGTACAGCATAAAGCCTTTTGCACATCCCACGTCTAGCAGGCTAGAGTCTGCATCGAGGCCGAAGTGTGCTTTGAGATCCGGTACCACGGGTTGCCAGAAACGGGGGAAGTAACTAAAGCCACCATAACCATAGGTACGATCGCCATCAAAGAAGTCCTTGCCGTATTGTCTGGCAATTTCACGGTCCGCTTCGGTGATCACGTTGGCGCGGCCTTTGGTGTCGCGCTTAGATTTAGGGTAATTTCTTAATAAATCGATTTCTTGTCCGGACATGGGGATCTCACGCTTTATGAATGTAGTCATGGGGTAATGTGCTAAGTTCGCTCTGATACTGTTTCACCCAGGCGATGGTGCGCTCCAGGCCATTTTCCAGCGAGACTTGATCCTGCCAGTTGAGTTCTGAGCGGACCTTGTTGCTGTCAAGCAGGTAAGCTGCATCTTTGCCGAGGCGGTCTTCTGTGACAGCGCAGACCTGTTCAAAGGGCACTTGCAGCATATCGCAGATAAGCTCAACCAATGCGCGAATGGTGATCATGCGCTCGGTCGAAATATGATAGGTCTCACCCAGTGTGCCTTGATTGCCTATTTTTAGTGTGGCATCTGACACATCATCGATATGAATAAAAGAACGGGTTGAGTGACCGCCGCCGTGCAGGGGTAATACCTTACCTAACAAGGCAAACAAAATGGTTCTGGGGATGATGCGATAGAGTTGCTGACCTTCACCATACACATTCGCTGCGCGGGTAAATAATACCGGGAACTTGTAGACATCAAAAAACGTATGCAAGCTCATGTCTGCCGCAGCACGCGACACCGCATAAGGGGTGCTGGGTTGGTAGTTACGGTGCTCTTGTACCAGGCCTTCGCAGCTACCGTAGACCTCTGGCGTGGAGATATGCACGTACTTGTCCAGGTGGTCCAGATCCTTGAGTTGGTTATGCAGTTTGATGGTTGAGACCGCATTGGTCATAAACCAGTGTTCCGGATATTGCCAGCTTTGTCCCACCATACTCTGTGCAGCAAAGTTATAGACAGTACTGACTTTATGGCGTTTGATGAGCGCCATGATGTCGTCCAGCTGGTGGTTCAGGTCGAGCTGATGAAAGTCTGGCTGGTTTGCCTGCCATTTGTAGGGCAACAGCGCGTTATGGGGTTCTGCTGAGCGGCTGACAGCCAGCACTGAATGTTCTTGTTTTAGTAAATGGGCGCAAAACGATGCGCCCGAAAAGGAGTTACTACCGAGTACAAGGATTGGCGCATTAGCCATGATTGAGCTCCTGATAGAGGGCTTTCATTAATATGTGTCCGATCACCACCTGGGTATCCTCGGAGATTTGCATGTCCTGGATAGAAAAGTGAAATGCCTGGTCGACCAGTGGCTTGGCTTTACCGCCATCAAAACCGAGTATCCCGACTGTATGCATACCCAGCAATTGAGCTTGCTCTATGGCACGAATGATGTTGCCAGAATTGCCGCTACCAGAGAGCACCAGCAGGACATCGTGTTTACTTGCTTTGACTTTGAGCTGATGGGCAAAAATGTTGTCGTAGCCGATGTCATTGCCAAGGCAAGTTAACACTGAACTATTTGCTGCCAGCGCTTCAACTTTGAGGGCATCTCCCTGGGGGTGAACACCAAATGTAAAGTCGTTCGCAAGGTGGATGGCGTTGGCCGCAGACCCGCCATTACCACATAAATACAAGGTACCGCCTTTGGCTTTCATATCCAGTAAAGTACTGACCAGCTGTTTGACTTCATTGCCATCGAGCTGAGTGAGCACCTGACTCAGTGTATGCACATAGTCTTCGGTCAGGGCGACAATGGGATCCCGGCGTGGGATTGGGGCGACGATGCCTTGTTGCTTGCTCATAATACTTCCCGCTGCATCCATTTAAGGTTATAGAAGCGATCTTCATTTTTTAACTGGCCTGCGCGATACGCGGCGATCAGCTCTTCAATCGCAGTGGCGACATTTTTAGTTGGCTTAAAGCCAGTCTCAAGGAGTTTGTCTGAGTTGATGCGGTAACATCTTGGGTCGTTTGAAGGTGTCACTTCAATGTCGCACTCAACCTGAGCTTTTACCATGTTCGCGATATCCATGATGGAGATATTCTCAAAGCCTGCATTGAACACCCCACTGGTTTTCTCTGGGTTTTCCAGCATATAGATATACAGGTCAGTAATATCGTCGATATGAATGTTTGGCCTTACTTGCGCACCACCAAAAACGGTGATTTTACCATTCTCAAGTGCCTGCATTGTCAACATATTGACGGACACATCAAGTCTTTGGCGGGGCGATAAACCACACACAGTGGCAGGGCGAACAATTTGTACAGCCATATCGTCGGCATAGCTTAGTAGCACACGCTCGGCGACCATTTTGGTTTTGTTATATTCTGAGATGGGCTCTAAAGTTAAATCTTCAGTGACCTGCTCTTCATCTTTCACACCATAAACACTGCCTGAAGAGGCGTAAATGAATTGCTTGATACCGGCACGTTTCGCTTTGTCTGCCAGCTGCATTGTGGCCAGTGCGCTTACTTCCCAGGTCAGTTTAGGGTCCAGGTCTCCACAGGGGTCATTGGCAATCGAGGCCAGATGAATAATGCTGTCTACACCACCCAGTTCAATGTCTGAGGTATGACGCACGTCACCTTTAATCACAGTGAGGTTTTCGTGTTCAGGCAGGAAGTTACCGAACCATTGGGTGTCCAGCGCGATAACCTGGTAGCCTTTGGCGAGCAGCTTAGGTACTAATACCGTGCCTTTATATCCGGTGGCACCGGTCACTAAAACGGTTTTATTGCTCATTTTTCTCTCTTTTTGAATATTTTAATCACCCGGTATGACAATGCTAACGCAAATATCGTGCCTAAAGTGCAGATGTCAAAGACCTACTCTGTGCTAAACAGTTTTCTGTTCAACGTGCTTATTTATATCGGCAAGGTGGGGGTAATTCTTTAATGTTTCTAATAACTCGCTGTAACCAAAGTCGAGGCGATTATCCAATTGCTGATAAATTGCCTGAATTGCGGTGTAATCATCCGGCTCATCTAATGTCAGCCGATAATGGCTGTGGTCGTCGCCTGCACTGATGATGTGGCTATTCATGGTATTGAACTTTGCCATACCTAAAGTGACATGCTCTCTGTCTGGTGCGCTGGTGGCGAGCTGGTGCGTGCGTGCCAGCAAGCGAAATGCGAATACACAGGTGTCCAGACCGCGAGGAAAGCCGCTATGTGGGCCGAGGCTGACCATATCTACATCATGATTGTGGTAGTAGGTGATGGCTTGACGAACCAAATCAGCATCAATGAGAGGACAGTCACTGGTTAGGCGTACAATGGCGGTATTGTCTTGTGCACCAAACTGACGGGCTGCCAGATAGTAGCGGCTCAGTACATCTTCCGTACTGCCCTGAAAATACTTCACTCCAAGGCGCTGACACAGAGCAACAATAGGATGTTCGCTGCCATCGTCGGTCGTTGCAACGATCACATTTTCCGTCAAATCTTGAAGTCGCTCCAGCATCACTTGCAGCACAGTGCTATTACACAGAGGCAACAGCACTTTGCCGGGTAGTCGTGTTGAGGTCATTCTTGCCTGAATAATGATCTGAACTTTATTCATTGAAGTCATTGTTATCATTGTAATTGAGATCAATATAGCAAATGATTACACTCAAAGACAGAGACAAAGTGGCGTTGAAGCGCGCGAACCTATTGACTTTGGACAATGTTTACTCATTTTTTCAAAAAGGGCGCACTTTTTGCTTAATTTGATAGAGATGCCAGCGTAAAACAAGAAGGCGCACAGTGAATTTTCAGAAACAGATTACCATAGCAGGCAAGCAAGTCGGTCATGATCAGCCCTGCTACATCATTGCGGAAATGTCTGCAAATCATGGCCAGTCATTAAGTAAGGCCAAAGAGCTGGTGCATGCGGCAAAAGAAGCCGGGGCCGATGCGATAAAGCTGCAAACCTATACGGCAGACACCCTGACCATGGACTGTAAACTGCCGCATTTTGAGGCCACGGGCCCATGGCAGGGGCAATACTTGTACGACTTGTATAAAGGGGCCTATATGCCCTGGGACTTTCATGCCGAGTTATTTGAGTTGGCTGAAAAAATAGGTATTACCTGCTTCTCTTCCCCCTTTGACAAAACGGCAGTTGATTTACTCGCTCAGTTGAATGCGCCGGCCTACAAAATTGCCTCGCCGGAGTTGATTGATCATCAACTTATCCGCGATGTCGCAGCAACCAACAAACCAGTGATTATGTCGACGGGGGGAGCGACTTTGGTTGAGATTGCTGAAGCCGTAAAGGTGGCTGAGGAAGCGGGTATTAAAGAGCTATGCTTGATGAAGTGCACCAGTACTTACCCGGCGCCTGCTGACAGTATTAATCTGCGTACCATTCCGCATATGCGAGAGGCCTTTGGCTGTCCTGTCGGCTTGTCTGATCATACTTTAGGTAATGATGTGCCTTTGGCATCCGTGGCTGTGGGCGCTTGCATGATTGAAAAGCACTTTGTGATGAGCAAAGAGGACGATACCGCCGACAGCTTTTTCTCAATGACACCTGATGAATTAGCCGCTCTGGTGCATGGCGTGCGGCAAATAGAAATGGCAATGGGGCAGGTTCATTACCCGAGTGAAGCGTCCAAAGCACGCCGCTGCGTTTACATCGTTAAGGACATTCAAGCAGGTGAACGGATCACGGCAGAGCATGTGGCACAGATGCGCCCAGGTGGCGGCGAGATCATGCCCAAATCGCTACCAGATGTGATTGGCCGCACGGTAAATAAGGCGATGATACGTGGGATGCAGTTAAGCTGGGGAGATATGCTATGAGCACACAGCGTGAAGCCGTACTGGTTTTGTTAAAAGAATTTTTCGAAGCGCGCGCTGTGGTTGTAAGCGAAGCGGACTTTGAATCCTTCGACTTTATTGCAGCCGGTGTGCTGGACTCTTTCGAAGTATTGTCGATGATCATGCACATTGAAGCGCATTTGGGTTTGTCTGTCCCGCCAGAGTTACTGCTTGAACCACGAAATGCACAAGTGGGTTGTTTTGTTGATGCCATAGTGGCGCTGGCATGATAGCCATTCGTGTGGATACGCGCTGTGGCTTAGGTCACTTTATGCGCATGAAGTGGTTGGCCAAAGCACTGATTGAGCAACAACAGCAAGTGATAATGCTGGTGGATGAGCATACGGTGCCGGTGCGTTTTTATCATGACGTGGATATTGAACTGATCGAAGTCCCGCAACAACCTGATGCTGTTAGTGACGCGCAGTTTGCGCTGGATATGCTGGCGCAGCGAGGCGATAAGGTGAGTGGCTGGGTAGTTGATGGATACGGCTTTGATGTGCAATGGGAAACACATATTCGGCAAAGTGGTGTACCACTATTGGCTATGGATGACTTAGCCCGGGAGCATGTTGCTGATTTGGTGGTTGATGCCAAATGGCAGGGGTCACAAACCACCTTGCGCTATGATGGTAAACTGGCTGGACACAGCCAGACTTTATTGGGGCCGGATTACTGTATTTTGGCACCTGAATACCATAACCCAGAGGCACAAGTGCGTGATGGTGGGCTACTCTTTTCACTGGGTGGGGGTGGCGACTGGCGTGTGCCGGCAAAGTGGATTGCGCGTTTGCTCGACGCACCTCCAGAAGGGCTGGAGACCACAGAAATTCAGGTTGTGATTGGACCTAAAGCGACAAGTACTGAGCAACTGCATATTCTGGCAGCACAACACCCGCGGCTGACTTTAATTGAACAGGCAACTAGTCTCGCACCTTATTATCAGCGCTGTGGCCTGTTTGTGGGGGCGCTCGGGACATCTTTGTATGAACTGGCCGCAACACAAACGCCTGCATTGAGCTTTAGCCTGGCAGTCAATCAGGATAGTGCATTAGCGGACCTTGAGGCGCTGGGGCATTACCTTCATATTCCAGACTTGCTGGCACAAGACACACATAAGGTTATCGAGCTAATTGCAACTTTGTATCATGAGCGTAAACGGGTGCACCAACTTTGTACAAAAGCGGTTATCAGGGTGGATGGACTGGGCGCGCAGCGTATAGCCTCTGCGCTGTTAAATGGAACCGGAGCAGGGTTGACAGAACTTAGAGACGTCATTGAACAGCCACAAATCAGCTGGACACTGGCAAATAATTTGCGATTGACTGCGGTGACAGATGCCCACATCAATCGCTATCTCAGCGCCCGTAACCGCAGTGATAACGCCTGGCGCATGACCATTACCGATCGAATTAATGAAGTGGATCACTATCGCTGGTGGTTCCGCCAAACACGTGACTCATTTGTGCTGTTACAAGACGAAGAACCATTACTTTATGTCTGGCACCAATGTACCACAATAGATGGACAGGCTTATCTGTTTGGTGGCTGGTTTGCAGCCAGTGATGCGGTAAACTTTGTGCATGCTCAGCTTATCTTGCAGTGGCAGCTAACTCATACAGCTGAGGTTTACCCTGACGCTATCTGGGTTGCTGTGATCAACAAGCAAAATCGGTTTGTTAACTTGCTGAATGAGCGCGCCGGCTTTGTAGCACTGGCTGATAATGAGCCCGGTCATGACGCCGCGCGGCGGCTTTTTCCCAATGCCAGTCCTACAGACTTTAACTTTGTTGGCAAATATCCACCGAGGACAAACTGTGAGTAATATCTATCAAATTTTTGCACAGCACGTGCAGTCTCAGCCAGATAAAACCGCATTGGTGTTTGAGCAACAAACCTTGAGTTATCAGGCCCTGAATGTCGAAGTATTAAAGCTTTGTGCGCATTTTAGCCGGTTAGGGTTGCAACCAGGTCAACGGGTGGCGTTGTTTGCCCCGAATGGCCTCGAATATCCGGTTGTGATGCTGGCGGCAGCCCGTCTGGGTCTGGCTATTGTGCCTTTGCCTATCAGTCTGAAAGGGGATGCACTGTCGGTGGCGCTAAAAAAAACGCCTGTTGCGGCAGTGATTGCCTGGCCTTCTATTGGTCGAACCTTACTGGCAGACGCCGTCATTGAGCCCACAAATCTGATTAGCTTGTCACAGCCGGTTGCGGATGAGCCCTGTTGGCAGGATATTATGTCAGAAGAGCTAACCGTGCAGTCGATGAATGCGCCAGAGCAAAAGGTGGATGTTAACAGCCCCTATATACTAACTATGACATCCGGATCCACGGGTCAGCCCAAACCCATAGTGCTTAGCCAGCAGTGTAAAATCAGCCGCGCTTTTGACGCCACGATAAATTACTACGGGTTATCCCCGGATGAAGTGGTGTTGGTCGCTACACCACTGTATCATTCTCTTGCCCAGCGTGGGGTACTGATGCCCCTGATGTTAGGCGCGACCAGTGTGATCCTGCCAAAATTTACCTTATCAAAATGGCTCGCGGCTATAGAGACGCATCGCGTGAGTTTTTTGTTTGCTGTATCAGCTCAATTAGAGAGTTTGCTCAGCAGTAATGAAGAAGCTGATTTGAGCTCATTGCGTTGTGTGGTGTCGTCTTCTGCGGTGCTGTCAGCTGAGTCTAAGCAGGCTTTGTTGAGCAAATTACCCTGTCGCTTTCATGAGTGCTATGGCGCTTCTGAAGTAGGGGTGGTCAGTGACTTTTGTGTTAGCGAGCGGCGTGATAAAAACGGCGCGGTCGGTGAGGCTATGCCGTTTGTGCAGGTTAAAATCCTGGATCAGCAAAGACAGACTATGAGTGCGGGGGAAATTGGCGAAATTGCCTGTCAGACGATAACCGGTTTCAGTGGTTATTTGAAAATGCCCCAGCAAACCCAGGATGCATTTGATCCACAAGGTTACTTTCTGACCGGAGATTTGGGTTATCTGGATGAAGATGGCTTTTTGTATTATGTCGGGCGAAAAAAAGAGGTGATCTCCAGTGGGGGGATCAATATTTTTCCTCAAGACATTGAGGCGGTTTTCAGAAAGCATCCGAAAGTGGTGGATTGTGTGGCCTTTGGTTGTGCAGACAGGCAGTTGGGTGAATACATCAAAGTGGTCTATGAGCAACAGGATGACACGGATATCAGCCGTGAGTTAAGGCTTCTGTGTTTGTCTGAGCTGACGGACTATCAGCAACCGCGCTCGCTCGAACGCATTAGTGCGCTGCCAAGAACGCCAATGGGCAAGGTCCTCAGAAATGACGTGAAAACACGTTTTTCAGATGTGTGATTTGGGTGTCAGGCTTATACCTGACACCAACTGTGTTGCTCATTAGAGGTCACTGCAGCTTCAAAGAGTGCCAGCCCCGCCTGAGCCTGCGCAAATCCAAACACATACTCATTTGTTGGGGCTGTGTCTGTCTGATAAGCACAGAGCGCCTGATGAATATCGGTGTACAGATTCGCAAATGCTTCAACAAATCCGGTCGGGTGACCGGGCTTCATTCGATTGTAACGGAACTGGTTGGCATATTGACACTGACCTGCGCGGTCCAGTATCTCGCGCCTGCCATCACTGTATTGCAATTGTAATTCATCCGGGTTGAGCTGCACCCAGGTGGCACTGCCTGCTGTACCATACACTCGGATCTGCAGGCCGTTACGGTGGCCGATAGCGGTTTTCGACATCCACATACTGCCGTGGATCCCATCGGGGTATTTAAGGAGCATTTGTACATCGTCAATCAACCCCGGATAATCTGAGTGATTGGCAAACTGAGCGCAGGTTTCTGTCGGTTCCCGTTCCAGCAAGTAGCTCGACAAGTGATGTAAATGGACGCCCAAATCAAGGCAGATAGTGGGGACCTGATAGTCCTGAAGTCGCCACGCCTGCGGCTTGGCAGGTTTACCCGCGATATCAGGTGGACGCTTGAAGCCTTCCTGGGGCATCTCCAGATGGATTTTTTGGATCTGACCTAATCTCCCTTTATTAATCAGGTGTTTGAGCTCCCGAACCATAGCGTAACCGCTGTAGTTATAGGTCACAGCCAGGAAGTGTTTGGCAGGATCATACACGGTCGCTAAAGCCTGGGTTTCAGCGGTACCGCAGACCAGTGATTTTTCGCAAATGATCGGAACATTCTCGTTCAGTAACGCCGTCAGTACTTCCAGATGATGAGGCGTGGGTGTGAGCACGACGACAGCGTCTACAAGATCTTTTTCTTGTTTGATAAGCGTCCGCCAGTCGCTGTAGGTCCGCTCAGGAGCGATATCCCACTGCTGTGCGGTCGCTGCGTTGGCATTTTGATCGCGACTGAAGGCACCTGCAACCACTTTGAAGCGATTGTCCAGTTGTGCAGCGGTAAAGTGGACGTAGCCAACGGCCGAGTTCATCCCTCCGCCGATAAAGGCAAGGTTTAAAGGCTTAGTTGTCATGGGCTGCTACTCCTTGTGTGCTGTGTGAGTATGTTGCCAGTCGCTGAGTAGCTGACAAAGGGTTTCAACGACCTGTTGTTGCTGTGGTGCGGTTAAAGACGGAAACAAAGGCAAGGTGATGGCACTATGGTAATACGCCTCACTGGCCGGGCAATATCCGGGCTTAAACCCCTGTTTCTGATAGTAAGGTTGTAAATAGATAGGGATATAATGCACATGCGCAAAGACCCCTTGGGCTCTCAATTGAGTGACCAGATACTCATGTAGTTGCCGGGTACTATGAGCAATTCTGACGACATACAGGTGATAGGCACTGTACTGATCATCAGACTGGGCCAAAGGGGTTACGCCTTCAACCTCTGCAAACAGGGTGTCGTAGCGTTGCGCCAGCTGGTTACGGGTGGCAACAAATTGATCAAGCTGCGTTAGCTGGCTCAAACCCAGCGCTGCATGCAGATCGGTCATACGATAGTTGAATCCCAATGCGTGCTGTTGATAGTACCAGGGACCATGACTGGGCTCAGTCAACAAAGTGGGATCCGCCGTAATGCCATGACTACGCAACGAGCGCATGCGCTGCGCAAGCGCCTCATTTTGCGTGACGGCCATACCGCCTTCCGCCGACGTAATAATTTTAACCGGGTGGAAGCTGAACACACAAATGTCCGAATAGTCGCAGTGACCAACGGGGGTATTCTGATAGCGTCCTCCGATGGCGTGGGACGCATCTTCGATGACTTTAAAGTCATACTGTCTGGCCAATTTCGCGATGGCTTGCATATCACAACACTGACCTGCAAAGTGTACGGGGATCACAACATCTGGCAACCGTCCTGCTTCGTATGCGTGTTGTAACTTTTCAGCTAAGGCTCCGACACACAGGTTGCCTGACGCCTCATCGATATCCACGAAGTCGACGGAGGCACCACAATACAGCGCACAGTTTGCCGAGGCAACAAATGAATTTGGTACCGTCCAGACCAGACTGTTCTGTGTGACATCGAGTGCCATACAGGCAACATGTAAAGCTGACGTAGCGCTATTTACTGCGACGGCATGAGATGCCTGGCAGTATCTGGCAACGGCTTGTTCAAACTGAGGTACAACCGGTCCTTGGGTCAGAAAATCAGACTGTAACACCGCGACTACCGCGTCAATGTCCTGCTGCGCGATGCTCTGTTTGCCATAAGGGATCATGTTATCCTCCTGGCGTATCAAACCAATGCCTGAGCATTGAAGGCTCTAATTTCTTCTACAGAGAGGTATTGCGGGTTACTGAGCGAATTGTATTCAAAGCCAGGTGCCACAGCATGGCCTTGCTCATTCAGTGCATTGGTATCGAAGTCATTACTGCGACTGCTAAACTTGATACCGGGCGCAATCACAAAGTGGTCACTGAATTCATAAGTGTCAAAGCACAAGTCTTCTGGGCACATCACTTCGTGTAATTTTTCTCCCGGGCGGATCCCAATGATTTTATGTGGGAGTTGTGGCGCCATTGCAGTAGCAAGGTCAACGATACGAATGGAAGGGATTTTAGGGACGAAAATCTCGCCTCCCATCATACGTTCGAAATTTTTCAGTACAAAGTCAACACCTTGCTGAAGGCTAATCCAAAACCGGGTCATGTCGGCATGGGTGATAGGGATATGGTCGCATCCTTCATCAATAAAACGCTGAAATACCGGAACGACTGATCCACGAGAACATACTACATTGCCGTACCTGACTACAGAAAATAAGGTTTTGTGGCCACCTGCAATGTTATTTGCAGCAACAAATAATTTGTCAGAAGCCAGTTTGGTTGCACCGTAGAGGTTAATCGGGTTGGCGGCTTTGTCTGTTGACAGGGCAATGACTTTTTCGACATTGTTGTCCAGCGCTGCTTCAATGACGTTTTCAGCCCCATTGATGTTGGTTTTAATACACTCCATGGGATTGTATTCAGCAGCTGGTACTTGCTTGAGTGCCGCAGCATGGATCACATAATCTACACCTTGCATCGCGCGATAAAGGCGGCTTTTGTCTCGCACATCACCAATAAAGTAGCGCATACAGGGATCATTGAATATTTGCTGCATCTCAAACTGCTTTAGTTCATCACGAGAAAAAACAATAATTTTCTTTGGCTTGTAACGGGTTAAAAGCGTTTTGACATACTTTTTACCGAATGAGCCTGTGCCGCCTGTGATGAGAATAGTCTTATTGTCAAACATAAAAGTCCACCTAAAGGTGCATTGAATTCTTTACAGTATAGAAAAAGGTATGACTGTAACAAAATTCGCTTAAAAAGATAAAAAAGCGATTACTCAATACTTTATATCAGATATTGATAATTTGCAGTAAATATACCGAGACTGCTATTCAATTTCTGACAATAGATGACTTTTTGAACACAAAGGAGTAGACTTAGTGCTAATAACACCTGATGGGGAGGCGTTATGCAGATAAATTCTCAAAGTACTAATTTTTTTAACCGGGTTGATCAAACCAATAACAAGCTTAATCAACAGCTTGCAAGTGGTAAAAAGGTCAACTCAGCAGCCGATGATGCAGCGGCCTTGCAGATAATTAACCGTCTGACATCTCAGCAGGAAGGCTACAATCAGTCTATCCGCAATGCCTATGATGGTATTTCTTATTCGCAAACGACCGACTCTGCATTGTCTGGCGTCAATGATGCAGTATCGCGGATCCGCGAATTGTCACTACAGGCTGGCAGCGGTGCGCTGACAGACAGCGACAGGCAAGCTTTGCAAGACGAAGTGTCGCAGCTTCAGTCTCAGATAACAGACACCTTCGCTAATACAACCTTTGGTGGACAGGCACTGTTTGATGGTAACCAGACCAGCTTCCAGGTGGGGCCTGATGCGAATACAACGCAAGGTTTTACGGCGTCTGATGGCAGTTTCGCTAACCCGATCCTGAGTGTAGACATTTCGACTCAGGCTGGTGCACAAACAGCGATTGATGCAGCAGATCAGGTGTCGGAAGATCTCAATACGCAGAGAACTCAATTGGGTGCGTTTGAAAACACACTCAATAGCACGATACGTGGCCTGGGAACACAAAGAGACAATATCGCGGAAAGTCAGAGTCGTATTCAAGATACAGACTACGCAAGTGCGGTTGCCGAGCAAACGGCCAATGATATCTTATCTCAGGCGTCTATCGCATTGCGCGGACAGGCAAATCAGTCTGCTTCATCAGTACTGGGGCTGCTGTAAAAAATTGGTAAGTACAATACGTTAAAAGAGCCAGCAATTTAATGCTGGCTTTTTTATTACCTCCGTTGCGATTGATTCGCTGTCAGCGCTTCTTTGCCTATATTGTTGTATTCAAAAGAGTACCAGGATCCAGACCACAATGTTGCGACGCCACAGGTTATTCTGAAGCGTTAATTTCGTTCCTCATAAAAGTACAGCCCTCTGATTTTTCTAAATTTTAATCCTTAAGTATTGATTTGGCGCATAGGCAGCGGCGTTTTTTTGGCGTTGATGTCAAAAACTTGCCACTTAGGTATTGCATCCCCATGTCACTGACTTACAATCATTACTATTGATATATACGAAGAAGTTGGATCTTGCGGGCATGATTACGATCCTGGATAACAATAATAACAGAGCAGCCGGGCTGGCAGCGGCATTGAGTTTCGTTGGACAGCCGGCACAGGTGATTGCGGAGTCGGAATTTTCCCCCGATCTGTTGAATAACCTACAAGAGCCAGTGGTTATCCTGGGGGCTCTGTCACAACTAAATCATGAGGCGTTGATCAAGTCTTTGCCCGCAGTGCCGTTTTTGCTGATTGGAGAAACCCTAAGGCCGCTACTATCGTTGGCAAACGTGATTGGTCTTATCACGGAGCCATTTAGCCAGGAAGTGACCATGCAGTTATTGCATGATTGCCAGCAATACCAGCGCATGTTGCCGGGGAAATCAACCCAGCTGAATGATGCTAAGTCGTTTGACGGCCTGGTGGGAGATACAAAAGCCGTCAAAGAAGTGCGCTTTTTGATTTCTCAGGTTGCAAAAACAGACGCCAATGTCCTGATCCTGGGCGAATCCGGAACCGGTAAAGAGGTAGTTGCGCGGAATGTACACTTGCTATCTAACCGCAATGCCGGTCCTTTTGTGCCTGTTAACTGTGGCGCCATTCCCGGTGAGCTACTAGAGAGTGAGTTGTTCGGACACGAAAAAGGTGCGTTCACTGGCGCGATTTCTGCGCGTAAAGGGCGTTTTGAGTTAGCGCAAGGTGGCACATTATTCCTTGATGAAATCGGCGATATGCCTTTGCAAATGCAAGTTAAGTTGTTACGTGTCTTGCAGGAGCGCAGTTATGAGCGTGTTGGTGGTACCAAGCCTATCCAGGCGGATGTACGGGTTATTGCAGCAACGCACCGTAACCTGGAAACCATGATCGAAGAGGGCAAATTCCGCGAAGATTTGTTTTACCGTTTAAATGTGTTTCCCATTGAGAACCCCTCTTTGCGTGAACGTGCTGACGATATTCCTTTGCTATTAAAAGAGTTGTTACGTCGTGTTGCAGAGCAGGGCGGCAGTACGGTGAAGTTCACCGATCGCGCGATTGACAGCCTTAAAGCACATAGCTGGCCCGGGAATATTCGTGAGCTGGCGAATTTGGTGGAGCGCATGGCCATCATGTTCCCCGAAAAAGTGGTCGATGTGACCGACTTACCTGGTAAGTATCGTTATATCGAAGTGGAAGCCTATGAGCCGGAATATCCGGAAGAGTTGCTTGAAAAAGACGTCTTTAACGAGCTATTCAGTGATGGCTTCAGTGATTTTGAGGATGAAGAAGACACACTCGATCAGGGTAATGCTGAGTCTGGTCTGGGATTGCTGCCTGATGAGGGGATTGAGCTCAAAGAGTATCTGGCTGAGATGGAGATTAGTCTCATTACTCAGGCTCTGGAACGGTATGACTATGTGGTTGCCAGAGCGGCTGAGATCCTCGGCGTGCGCCGCACGACCCTGGTCGAAAAAATGAAGAAGTACAATCTGAATCGCGATTAGAGTTACTCAATACGTAATTACGGCACCCAGGCGGTGCCGTTTTTTATGGTTGCACAAATGCAACGTGCTACACACTTATGTATTCGTGGGCAAAACGCAAAGTACCTGACTTGCTGTTTTAACGATAAGACGCCAGGCATCACTGCTTGCTAAGTTGCGCTTTAATATCCAGCGTCTTATTTGCTTCTAATATGGGTAACTTGCAAAAACAGTCATCATGATGATCGTTGACCATGCCACAGGCCTGCATATGCGCATAGACTGTGGTGGGCCCAAGAAATTTAAAACCACGCTTTTTTAAATCTTTAGCAAACTGTTCGCTTATCTCTGTGGTTGCCTGATAGTCTTCGGGACTGTGAATGGTGTTTACGATTGGCGTAAAGTTGACAAATTGCCACTGATAGTAAGCAAAGCTGCCAAACTCCTGCTGAAGTTCGATAAATCGTTTTGCGTTATTAATGGTGGCCTGGATCTTCAATTTATTGCGGATGATCCCGGGGTTGTCCATCAGCCTGATCACATCGTCTTCTGTCATTGCAGCAACTTTGTGTGGCTCAAACTGATGAAACGCCGCGCGATAGTTATCACGTTTTTTTAATATGGTATACCAGCTGAGCCCGGCCTGAGCAGATTCCAGGGTAATAAACTCAAACAGCTTATTATCATTCAGCACGGGCTTTCCCCATTCTTCGTCGTGATACGCAACGTAATCAGGTTTGCTTAAATCGACCCAGTGACAACGTGTGGTCATGATATTGTCCTTAATGTGACAGTGATTAGACTTAGTGTAGCGCATTATTTATTGCTGTACAAATAAACAGTGTCAAACTTTTGAATGCGTCTTTATGTTTTTAACCTATTGAATATTATAGCTTTTAAAGTTGGCATGGCAGTTGCATTTTATGAGTATCTAGATTTATGAGAGCAACGTCATGGCATTAGCAAAAGTGATTAATCCACAATTTGTGCCAACCACTCAATACAACCCTTGCTTATTACAAGAAGCGTATATGGGGGAGCTGAGCGATTTGCGGCAACAGGCCAGTTGGCTGAGTCATCTGGTCGATACCATGCCTGCGGGTGTGGTGGTATTAGATGGGCAGGGTATGATAGCCAAGGCCAATCAGATAGCCATTGATATGCTGGGTGAGCCACTGGAAGGTGAAAAGTGGTTTACTATTATCCAGCGTTCCTTTTGTCCGCAGCAGGATGATGGCCATGAAGTGTCTCTCAAAGACGGACGTCTGATCAAACTCGATATTACCGCCCTGACGCCGGAGCCTGGCCAACTGATCCTGATGACGGATCTGACGGAAACGCGCCGTCTTCAGGCACGTGTTGCACACATGCAGCGTCTCAGTGCATTGGGAAAAATGGTGGCGTCTTTGGCTCATCAGGTACGTACACCTTTGTCTGCAGCGATGCTGTATGGTGCAAATCTGGGTAGCAGCAAGCTACCTGCACAATCACGAGATAAATTTCACACTAAACTGATGTCGCGTCTTAAAGATCTTGAAAATCAAGTTAACGATATGCTGTTGTTCGCAAAAAGTGGCGAACAACAGGTCATTGAACGTGTGTCGATGCAACAGCTATTGAGCGAAGTCAAAGCCGGCGCAGATGCAATGGTGTCATTGCACAAAGCCGAGTTGACCGTGACTTTACCTGAGCCGGATATTGAAATTCTGGGCAATAAAACGGCACTGGCGAGCGCCATTCAGAATCTGATCCACAACAGCGTGCAACACATTGGTGCCGGGGCCCAAATAGAGATTTGCGCCCAGCGCGATGCCGGAACAGACACTGTACGCATCAGTGTGTCTGACAATGGTCCAGGTGTTGACCTGAGCCAGGCAAGCAAACTATTTGAACCTTTCTACACGACTAAGTCACAAGGCACAGGCCTGGGGTTAGCCGTTGTGAATTCTGTCGCCCATTCCCATAAAGGTCGGGTTGACGTTAGCAATAATGAAAGCGGAGGCGCATGTTTTTGTATGTTATTGCCTATTTCCAGCGAACATTCATCATTACAGGAGGCCGTATGAGCAACAAAATTTTAGTTGTCGAAGACGATGCCGGATTGCGCGAAGCACTTATCGACACGCTTGAAATGTCGGGGTTTGAGTGCGTCGAGGCGGATAGCGCTGAACAGGCAGTGATATTGTTAAAACAACAAGTGTTTTCACTGTTGGTCAGTGACGTACAAATGGGCGCCATGAGTGGCTTAGACTTGCTCAGGACAGTGAAACTTAATTACCCAGATTTACCTGTGCTGATGATGACGGCCTACGCCACCATAGACGATGCGGTTGAAGCGATGCGCCTTGGGGCGATTGATTATATGGCAAAACCTTTTGCACCTGAAGTATTGCTGAATATGGTTAGCCGCTACATGCCGGAAAAAGCGAAAGAGACCGATGGTCCGGTGGTGGCAGACAGTAAAAGCCTGGAGCTGCTTGAGCTCGCCAAAAAAGTGGCGCGCTCAGATGCCAGTGTAATGGTGCTGGGTCCGAGTGGTTCAGGTAAAGAGGTACTTGCTCGTTATATTCACGACCGTTCAGAGCGTGCTGATCAGCCATTTGTGGCAATTAACTGTGCTGCCATTCCCGAAAATATGCTGGAAGCGACTTTGTTTGGGTATGAAAAAGGCGCTTTTACCGGTGCGATTACAGCCTGCCCAGGTAAGTTTGAGCAAGCACAGAAAGGAACAATACTACTAGACGAAATTACTGAAATGGATCTGGGCTTGCAAGCCAAGTTATTAAGGGTATTGCAGGAACGAGAAGTCGAGCGACTGGGTGGTCGTAAAACCATCGAGCTGGATGTTCGGGTCCTGGCAACCAGTAACCGCGACCTCAAAGAGGCGGTGAATGACGGAGTTTTCCGGGAAGACCTTTATTACAGACTGAATGTCTTTCCACTGACCTGGCTGCCGTTGGCTGAGCGCAGCGGAGATATTGTGCCACTAGCAGCGCATCTGTTACAGCGTCACTGTGACAAAGCCGGTAAAGTGACGCCTGTATTGTCTCAATGTGCTAAAAACAAACTCATGAGCCACGCCTGGCCTGGTAACGTCAGAGAGTTAGATAATGTCGTGCAGCGGGCGCTTATTCTGCAGCAGGGGGCGACCATTGCTGCTGACGATATTTTCATCGAAAATTTTGCGCCGGTGCTCACAACTGCTGCACAACCGCCACTGACGGAGCCTGCTGAATTTGCCTCAAATGATAGTGAGCCTGCTGATCAGATCACCGTGAACATGAGCGAGGATGCAGAGGGGCTGAGCTACAAAGAGGAGCTTCAGGATAAGGAACACCAAATTATTCTCGATACGTTGAACCGCTGCAATGGCAAACGTAAAGATGTTGCCGAGTTACTCGGGATCAGTCCCAGAACACTCAGATATAAGCTGGCAAGAATGCGCGATTTGGGTTTACCTGTGCCAGCCTAAGCATTTAACCACGACATCCGGGCAACCATTTGCCCGGATTAATGACCTTCCTGTGATCGGTTAGTATAACTGTCAAAAATTCGACCCTCTAAAGCTGCTTGTAACTCATTGTTTCTACTTTGTTTTATATTGGCATGCTTTGTGCATTATTCAAGTTATGTATAACTCACAAAGTGAGCCAGACCATGAAAATTCAATCTACCGGACTTTATCAGGAAATGCAGGCAATGGCCTCCGAGGCCGGCCGTGTCAGACCCCAGGATCCGAACAAATTGCCTGTCCAGGCAACGGCGGCAACCTCAAGTGCCCAGTTTGGCGATCTACTCAGCGATGCACTCAATACGGTTGCAGGACTACAGCGTGATGCCAAAGAGAAAGTGACTGCGGTTGAAATGGGTGACCGCAGCGTCTCTCTGGCGGAAGCAATGATAGCCAAAAATAAATCATCAGTGGCCTTTGATGCGACCATGCAAGTCAGAAATAAGCTGATAGAAGCATATAAAGACATCATGAGCATGCCGGTATAAACAGAGTTTAGTGGAGAGTAATCGTGGCTACCAATCAATCAACCGATCTGGCACTTGCTGACGGACAATCCGTTCCGGGAGCCGGTGCTGATACAGATACGCAACAAGAGCAAAAATCAGGCTACTTTAGTGCTTTGAGCGGTGTTGATATGCTCCGCCAGATTACTTTGGTGATCGCACTGGCTATCTGTCTGGCAATCGCTATCTTCATCATTATCTGGGCTCGTCAGCCAGATATGCGTCCATTAGGTCAGTACCCAACTGAAGAGCTGGTTCAGACACTGGACTTTCTGGATGCGCAGAAAATCGAATATGACCTGGATGGCAATACCATCATGGTTGCAGAGTCTGACTATCAGGACATTAAACTGAGAATGGCGCGTGACGGATTCAGCCAGGCACCAAGCAGTGGTACTGATATTCTGATGCAGGACATGGGGTTTGGCGTGAGCCAACGTCTTGAACGTGAACGTCTTAAACACAGCCGTGAGCAACAGTTAGCGCGTACTATCGAAGAGCTACAAGACATCAACCGTGCTAAAGTTCTGCTGGCGATTCCGAAAGAAAATGTTTTTGCACGACGTGAAAAGCAGCCGTCAGCGACTGTGGTGCTGACATTAAAACGTGGCCGTACACTGGACAGTGAAGAAGTTGATTCCATTGTAGATATTGTTGCTTCAGCGGTGCAGGGCCTGACGCCGGCACGTGTTACTGTGACAGATCAAAATGGTCGTCTGCTTAATTCCGGCTCACAGGACTCTCTGGCTGCGCGCTCTCGTAAAGAATATGAAATCGAGCGTAAGCGTGAGCAGGAATATCTGGAAAAAATTGACAGCATCATGATCCCAGTAGTAGGACTGGGTAAGTATACCGCTCAGGTTGATCTGACGATGGACTTCAGTGCGGTTGAAGAAACCCAAAAACGCTTCAACCCCGACTTACCCGCGGTGCGCAGTGAGACGACCTTTGAAGAAAATAATGTCGGTGGCCTGGCTGTGGGTATTCCTGGTGCACTCACCAATCAGCCACCGGTGAATTCCAATATTCCTGAAGTGGCAGGTCAGGGCAATGGTACGGGCACGACACCGTCACGTGTTCACAAAGAGGCCACACGTAACTATGAACTGGATACCACCATTTCACACAAGCGTCAGCAAACTGGCGTGATCCGTCGCATCAGTGTTTCAGTGGCGGTGGACTACATGAACAAGCCAGATGCTGAAGGCAATATGGTAATGACTGCGCGCTCACAGGAAGAGCTCAACAATATACGTCGTTTATTGCAAGGTGGCGTAGGCTTTGATATGCAGCGTGGTGATGCGCTGGAAGTGGTGACTGTACCTTTTGTACGCGAAAATATTCTTGAAGAGAGTGACTTGCCACTGTGGGAGCAGGAATGGTTTATGAAAACCATCCGTCTCGTCATGGGCGCTCTGGTTATCATTGTATTGATACTGGCGGTTGTCAGACCTATGCTGAAACGTCTGATTTACCCAGAAGATACACTGGAAGAGTATGATGAAGATGCGCTAACCTCAGGTGTAGACCTTGGCGACAGTACTTTAGATATGCTAAACAATGACTTTGATGAATCAGCAGTTGGCTTCTCTTCCGATGGTACATTACAATTGCCAGACTTACATGGCGATGAAGATTTGCTTAAAGCTGTCCGTGCACTGGTTGCCAACGAGCCAGAGCTGTCTTCTCAAGTAGTCAAAGCATGGTTAACTGAAGATGAGTGATGAAGAACAAAAACAACTGCCGCCGGCGTTTGATGTAGACAAACTGGATGGGGTCGATAAGGCCGCCATCCTGCTACTCAGCCTGACGGAAGAAGATGCCGCCCAGATCCTGAAGCATCTTGAACCAAAGCAGGTTCAGAAAGTGGGTATGGCAATGGCGGCACTCGATGACTTATCGCAGGCCAAAATCAGTGCGGTACATAATCTGTTTATCGAACAGATCCAAAGTTTCAGTACCATAGGCTTCCAGTCAGAGGACTTCATTAAGAAGGCACTGACCGCTGCACTCGGTGAGGACAAAGCCGCTAGCCTGATCGACCAGATTGTAATGGGCTCCGGCGCCAAAGGTCTGGACTCTTTGAAATGGATGGATTCTAAGCAGGTGGCGAATATCATCCGTAACGAGCACCCGCAGATACAAACCATTGTACTGTCTTATCTCGAACCTGAGCAGTCTGCCGAGATACTGTCGCAGTTCCCCGAAAAAGTGCGGCTCGATTTGACAATGCGGATTGCAAACCTTGAAGAGGTTCAACCTGCGGCACTGCAAGAGCTGAACGAAATCATGGAGAAACAGTTCGCAGGTCAGGCAGGTGCGCAAGCTGCGAAAATGGGCGGCCTGAAAGCCGCTGCAGATATCATGAACTATCTGGATACCAACATCGAAGGTCAGCTCATGGACTCTATCCGTGAGCATGACGAAGAAATGTCTCAACAAATTCAGGATCTGATGTTTGTCTTTGAGAACCTGATGGATGTAGAGGACAGAGGCATTCAGGCTATTCTGCGCGAAGTACAGCAAGATGTCCTGATGAAAGCCATTAAGGGCGCCGACGATTCGCTGAAAGAGAAGATCATGAAGAACATGTCGAAGCGTGCAGCTGAAATGATGGCTGACGACCTGGAGGCAATGCCACCCGTACGGATCAGTGAAGTGGAAGCGGCGCAGAAAGAGATCCTGGCAACAGCCAGACGCCTGGCAGACTCGGGTGAAGTCATGCTCGGTGGTGGTGGTGGTGAGGAGTTCTTGTAAGCCATGGCTGAGAAGAAGTTATATCGTGGTAAACCGGTGAGCTCAGAAGCATTGGATGAGCTACTTGAGAATTGGCCAATCCCAAATGTGGATGAGGATCTGAGTAAGTACTCCGGGCGTTCGACCGCCATGGGTACACCACTTGAAGAGCTCTATCAACAAAAAGTCAGCAAGCCAGAGCCAGAGCCTGAAGCAGAAGAAGTCCCCATGCTCACACTCGAAGAGTTGGAGCAGATCAGGCAGGATGCCTATGAAGAAGGCCTGAAACAGGGTCATGAGCAGGGCTATATTGAGGGATTTGATAAAGGTGTCAGTGAGGGTAAAGAAGCGGGCTATAAAGAAGGGGTAACGCTTGGTAAAGAGCAGGGTATAGAAGAATCAAAGCCGCTGATTGAAGAGCGATTACATTCTTTGTCCGCGTTACTTGAAGCCACTCAAAAACCCCTTCGTCAGATAGATGAAGCTGCCGAAAAACAGTTGCTGCAACTCGTCAATTTACTGGCAGAGCAAGTGATCTTTGAGCAAGTTAAAACCCGTCCTGAGCTGATTTTACAGGCCCTGAAGAAAGGCATTGATGCCTTACCGCTGCATGATACACAGATGCGGATTAACCTGCACCCGGAAGATTTAGCCCTGGTTAAAGAAGCCTATGGTGAAGAAACCATCGCTGAGCAACACTGGCAGTTAGTGCCAGAGCCTACGCTTGAACGCGGTGGCTGTCATATCAGAACACCAGAGTCGTCAATTGACCTGAGTCTTAAAAATCGCATCGCTGAAGTGCTGGGCAGCTTTCTGCAAGCCAGTGGGGCTGACAGCTGAACTTAAGCACAACGCGGCGTACTGATTTGGTCGCCGCAAAAAATGTTGGAGAGATTTTTGCATAAGTGAGTTATCTGAATTTATTCACTGACAGCAAATGACCGTATCCAGTTCGACAGAGCAACCCTTGGCTGAGCGCCTGCAAAAATTTCAAAAACATATCCAGCCTTACGGTGTCGCCGTTGCAGGCAGTTTGACTCGGGTCGTAGGTCTCACGCTTGAAGCTAAGGGCCTTAATGCCCCGGTCGGCAGTCAGTGTAAAATCGAAACCATTCGTGGCTTTGTCGATGCCGAAGTTATCGGGTTCAATCATGACACCCTCTATTTGATGCCCAATGATCATATATCAGGTGTGTTACCTGGCGCCCGTGTTATCCCGCAAATCAAAGAGGCAGGCTTGCCCGTTGGGATGACCTTGTTGGGCCGGGTTGTAGATGGCCTGGGTCGTCCTCTTGATGGGCTCGGACCGATTGAGGCTGAAACCCACCTTAAATTTGCACAGGCGGCGATTAATCCTCTGGCCAGAAGGCCAATTAAAGAACCAATGGACGTCGGCGTGCGTGCCATTAACTCCATTGTAACGGTTGGACAGGGGCAGCGAATGGGTCTGTTTGCAGGCAGTGGTGTCGGTAAATCCGTGCTGCTCGGCATGATGACGCGTGGCAGTGAGGCAGACGTCATTGTGGTAGGCCTGGTTGGCGAGCGGGGCCGGGAAGTAAAAGAATTTATTGATGAAATCCTCGGTGTTGAAGGGCGACAGCGCTCCGTCGTCGTCGCGGCACCGGCCGATGCATCACCCTTGATGCGATTGAAGGGGTGCGAGAGTGCGGTCACAATTGCAGAGTATTTTCGTGATCAGGGGCTGAATGTGTTATTGCTGCTGGATTCGGTTACTCGTTATGCCATGGCGCAGCGTGAAATCGCGCTGGCGGTGGGGGAGCCACCGGCAACCAAAGGTTATCCGCCCTCCGTATTTGCCAAACTGCCGGCTTTGGTCGAGCGGGCGGGTAACGGTGGGGAAGGTCAGGGGTCGATCACGGCGTTCTTCA
This sequence comes from Pseudoalteromonas ardens, assembly GCF_030125445.1. NCBI lineage: Bacteria > Pseudomonadati > Pseudomonadota > Gammaproteobacteria > Alteromonadales > Pseudoalteromonadaceae > Pseudoalteromonas > Pseudoalteromonas ardens. The sequence continues at coordinate 251,930 of NZ_JASJUV010000006.1, read as the reverse complement.
CGGTATTGAGTGAAGGGGACGATATGCAAGACCCGATTGCAGACTCTGCCCGGGCAATTCTGGATGGGCACATTGTTTTATCGCGGGAGTTGGCTGACAGTGGCCACTATCCGGCCATTGACATTGAGAAATCCATTTCACGGGTCATGCCGCAGGTGGTATCAGACAGTCACATGCAGCAGGCGCGTGTGCTCAAGCAGGTTTATTCTATGTATCAGCAAAATAAAGATATGATCACATTGGGTGCCTATCAGCAAGGGAGTGACCCCATGTTGGATCAGGCCATCAATATGATGCCTAATATCAACGCCTTCTTGCAGCAAGGCATGAAAGACGTGTTGCACTATGACGAATGTCTGCAAGGTCTGGCACAACTTCTGGGACAGGGCTAATGGCAAATAACAAACTTGACTTACTGTTCAAACTTGAAAGCGAGAAAGAAGAAAAATTACGCCTTAATTTTATTCAGGCGGAGCAAAACTTTCATGCGAATCAACAAAAGCTCAATGGCCTGAATGATTTTCGTCTTGAATACAGTCAACAGCTTCATCAAAAAGCGCAGCAAGGCCTGTCGAGTGCGGGGTTTGGCCAGTATCACGCTTTCATCAGTAAGATTGAAGAGGCCATTCGGCAGCAGGCTAATACCGTTGCCACCGCTAAGCGGGTGGTAGATCAGCGTCGCAAGTTGTGGTTAGAGCAGCAAGTGAAAGCCAAAGCGATTGCCAAGCTGATAGAGAAAAAGGCGTTAGAGGAGCAACAAAGGCTGGCCAAAGCAGAGCAGAAAATGCTTGATGAGTTTGCGACCAATATTTTCATGCGTCGTAAGCTCGCACAATCATAAAAGGTGTCAAAAATAATCCATTAATGGCGTACTTTTTGCAGTGATAATCCAGTATATCAATTTAATCCGGTTAGCGGCGCAAACTTGCCGCACATAAAGGTGAAAATATGGTCAATGTTTCGCTAGAAGTAGCAATCAATAACGGAGTTTCGGCGAAGGGAAAAGATCAAACGGAACAAGCGGAAGAATCAGGGTTTCTTGCCATGCTTGCCCAGGCAGAACAAGACAGCGGTGATGAAACGCCTCAGTCTGATGCGCAAAGCGCGGGCGACTATGCCCCACTGCCAGAGGGCCTGGACCGCCGTTTAGGTCTCGATGATAGTCATTTGCCGAAAAAACAAAAAACCGCGCCGGATGAACCTTTACGGCTTGATGATTCTGAGTTACCCGGCAAGGGGAGTACGGCAGCTGGTGGTGGGGCAAACACCAGTGATGCTGATGAGCTGCTTGCTCAAATTACTTCCTCCAATGCGCAAAGTACGGAGGTCGCTCACAGTTTGGCACCCGTTCCCAAAGCGCTAAAAGATTATTTGGGTAAAGAAACTCTGGTGACGCCACCTGAAACGAAAAAACCGCTCGACAACATTGGGCCCGGACCAGTTGTACCTGCTCCTTTGGGTCAGGGGGATTTGAGTCCGACTGACGATGTTGTGGATCCTCAGCTACAAGAGGCGACAGCTAAATCTGTCACCGCAGGCGCAAATACGCTACCCGATGGTAACCATATGAAAGGCAAAATCCAGGTGGAGAGTGTGGATGAGCTGGTTATTCATAAACGGATTGATCGCGTGGGGCCTGGTATCACACAACCCAGCGATTCATCTGGACCTGTGACTGATGAGCAGCTTGCCAAAGGCGAGGGAAAACCCGCCGGGATCCTGGATGCGTTAAAACCTGACAATGCTGAAATCAATTTGAAAGACAGTGGCAAAGCGCAGGCCCAGGCTAAGCCTTTAAATGCAGAGCAACCGCTTCCAGGTGCTAAACCGGTTACTACGGAAGCCTCGTCTGTACAAGCGAATTCAGTGCAAGCGAACCCTGTAAACGTTAAAGAAGCGTCACTGCATCACGAACAAACGCCTGAACAGGTTACCGTGCATAAATCAGTGACTGAAAAAGTGCTACTCGACGGTAAAATCGTTCAGCGCCCGGTTGATCAAGTAGGCCCTGTGATAACGGCTCCTCAGGGCGACCAGAATGAGACCAAGCTCAGTGAGCAAGCGCTGAATGAACAGAGCGAGCAGAGCGAATTCTTGCGCACTAACAAACCTCAGGTGTCAGCCGCTGATAATGTGACTAAAGCACAACAACCTGCGCAACCACCTCAGGGCGCCAATGTGAACAGCACTGTGGACTTGAAAGCTATGGTTGACACACTCACTCCGCAGCAAAAGCAAACGCTTGCGGCTAATTTGCAGTCACAGCTGGATAGCAAAGAACTAAGTGATCCTGAGCATCGTGCAAAAGCCGAGCAGTTGTTGCAACAGTTGGGTGTCAAACCGTCCGGGACGATGTCCGGCAAGGCTGAAAATGTAACAGCACCGGTTGTGTCGAATGCGGAACAACCCGGCCAGGCTGAACAGGCCAAAGTGTCTGATAAAGATAATAACACCGCCAGAGTAACTGATCCGATAGCGCCAGAGAAGGTCAGCAAACAGGCGGCGACAGTGAGCCAGTCTGGAGCAAATAGCGTAGATCAGAAAGCGCAAAGTAAAGATGCTCAACAGCAAACTACTGTCACCGAGTTACAAGACAGTGAACATGCTGAATTAGCCCAGCTTAAAAAAGAGGGCGGGCAGTCCGAACAGCAAAATTCACAACAGCGCAGTGCTATGCCCGCACCGGTAGAGAATATTTTTAAAGCCATTCGTGGCGAGCGCATGGATGATGGATTGAAGCATGAATTTAATGAAGTGCTGGCGCAGGTAGAGCAGGTTCGCCAGAATCAACAGGTGAATCAACAAAGCGCCGTGAATCAAAAAGCCATGCAAACCGATCCCGCTGTTAGTCAGGCCATCAACATCGCCCGCAATGATGCTGTGAAAGCATTACAAGAGCGTGTGAACATGATGTTGAATATCAACAATAAAGAAGCGGAAATTCGTTTGGACCCACCCGAATTGGGCAGTATGCAGATCCGAATTCGTTCTGAAGGCGAGCAGGCTCAGGTAAACTTTGTCGTGCAAAACCAACAAGCCAAAGAGCAGTTAGAACAGTCCATGCCTAAGCTCAGAGAGATGCTTGCTGAGCAGGGGATCCAGCTTGGAGAAAGCAATATTCAGCAGGGTCAGGGGGGAGAGCAGCAGCAACAGGAATCATCCCAAGGTCATGGAACACTTGCTAATAATGGCAGTGAAGCGCAAAATAACGGCCAACAATCAACGACTAGCAGACGGCAAAGTGATTCAGCAATAGATTACTATGCATAACAGCTGCTATGATTAAGGTTAAAGTGATTTAAAGAAGCGCGGATATGGCAGAAGAAAGCGATTTAGAAATAGAAGAATCTGGTGGTTCCAAGAAAAAGTTGATCATCATTATTGCCGCTGTGGTTGTTGTTTTAGGCGCAGTAGCAGGCTACTTTTTATTTGCAGGGTCAGATGACGCGCCCGAATCGCTGGCAGAAGAGACGACTGAGCAGCAAGAGCAGGCATCACAGGAAAATGCGGCGCAAACAGGCAGTGCACTGTATGTTGCCATGCCTCGTCCCTTTGTATTTAACGTACCAGGCGCCAGTCGCGACCGCATTGTACAAATTAAAGTACAATTATTGGTGCGCGGTGACGTCAACGAAGAGGTAGCAAAGAAGCATATTCCTCTGATTGAAGGGACACTGCTAAGTGTGTTTTCGACCACAACCGCTGATGAATTGAGTACCAGCGCGGGCAAAGAGACTCTGCGTCTTGGTGCTCTGGACAAAGTTCAGGCTGCAATGGAGAGCGTTGAAGGCAGCAAGGTGGTCGAGCGCGTGTTATTCACCGGTTTTGTAATGCAGTAGGAAGAGTCAGTGAGCGACTTATTATCACAAGACGAAATCGATGCCTTATTACATGGTGTCGATGAGGTCGAAGAAGAAGAAGTCCCCGATAGTGACGATGGCGGCACCAGTAACGCCTTACAATACGACTTTTCGTCACAGGACCGTATCGTCCGTGGTCGCATGCCGACTTTGGAAATCGTTAATGAGCGATTCGCGCGGCACATGCGGATCAGTTTGTTTAACATGATGCGTCGTACTGCCGAGGTATCAATCAATGGCGTGCAGATGCTCAAGTTTGGTGAGTACATTCACACGCTTTTCGTTCCGACCAGTTTGAACATGGTACGATTTCGTCCGCTCAAAGGGACTGGATTGATCACCATGGAAGCCCGCCTGGTGTTTATTCTGGTGGATAACTTCTTTGGCGGAGATGGGCGTTACCACGCGAAAATCGAAGGGCGCGAATTTACACCAACAGAGCGGCGGATCGTTCAGATGCTGCTCAAAATCATTTTTGAAGATTATAAAGAAGCCTGGGCTCCGGTTATGGATGTGTCGTTTGAATATCTCGACTCGGAAGTGAACCCGGCAATGGCGAATATCGTCTCTCCAACTGAGGTTGTGGTGATCAGCTCATTCCACATTGAGCTGGATGGTGGGGGAGGAGACTTCCATATTTCCTTGCCTTACTCAATGCTCGAGCCTATTCGTGAACTGCTTGATGCGGGTGTTCAGTCTGATACTGAAGACACGGATCTGCGCTGGAGTAAGGCGCTGCGTGATGAAATTATGGATGTTGAAGTGGAGCTGTCTACACAATTACTCGAAGTAGACTTATCGCTTGACCAAATTATGCAGTTAAAAGCGGGTGATATTATTCCGGTTGAGATGCCCGAGCATATCACAGTATTTGTGGAAGAACTGCCGACCTTTAGGGCTAAAATGGGGCGTTCTCGTGACAATGTGGCGCTGCAAATCAGCGAGAAGATTAAACGTCCGGAATCTGTGAAGTCAGAACTTCATGTGTTTACGAAGGGCGGCAAGAAGCTGGACTCGGATGCTGAGTTGGCAGAGTTAGAAGAAGATCTGCATCTGTCTGAAGGTGTGGATTTAGATTGGTGATGAAGAAGTTAATTAAGGTAGTCAGTGCATGAGTGATGATCAAGATACAATGGACGAATGGGCGGCTGCACTCGCAGAGGCCGAGGAAGCTGACCAGGACGGTGCTGAAGCCGAGGTTGCTGAACTGGAAGAGTTGCAAGACAGCGGCGCTTCTCTGAGCGCTGATGAAAAGCGTAAGCTCGATACGATTTTAGACATCCCGGTCACCATTTCGATGGAAGTTGGGCGCTCTAAGATCAACATACGGAACTTGCTTCAGTTGAACCAGGGGTCTGTTGTTGAACTGGACAGAGTGGCCGGTGAGCCTTTGGATGTGCTGGTCAATGGCACCCTGATTGCGCATGGCGAAGTGGTTGTTGTTAACGATAAGTTCGGTATTCGCCTGACTGACGTTATCAGTCAGGTTGAACGTATCAAAAAGCTTCGCTAACAGATCGCTAATGAGTGCTTTGATATTCTCCAGTGTGGCTGCGGTGCAGCCACCAGGCGGGCTCAGCAGTGAGTTATTGTCAGTGGGCCTGTCTTTAGCGTTTGTAGTGGTGGCAATCATTGGCCTTGCCCTGCTGGTAAAACGTTTCAACCCCAATCTGGGTAATAGCCAGGATTTTAAAGTGATCCGCAGTCTGCCGCTTGGCAGCAAAGAGCGTTTACTGATCATTGAAATAGACAACAAACAACACTTGCTGGGCGTAACACCGCACAGTATTAATTATTTATATCAGTTAGAGTCGCCCTTAGAAGTGACACCCACAGCCCCGTTTGCTCAAGAACTCAGTCGCTTAATGTCTGGCGCAAATAACAATAAGAAATGAACCTATGATCCGATTTTTACTCCTTATCACACTGTTGTGCTTTGCTCCGGGTGCTTTAGCAGACGGCATTGAGGCACTGAGTGTGACAACCAATCCGGATGGCTCTCAGGAATATTCAGTTACGCTGCAAGTGCTGGCCATAATGACGGCGCTGAGTTTTATCCCTGCCGCTGTGATTATGATGACCTCCTTTACCCGTATCATTGTGGTACTGGCGATCCTGCGTCAGGCGATTGGCTTGCAGCAATCGCCGTCTAATCAGGTATTGGTGGGGATGTCTTTGTTTCTGACCTTTTTTATTATGGCACCTATCTTTAACCAGATTAATGATCGTGCGGTACAGCCTTATCTGAATGAAGAACTGACGTCAATTCAGGCGCTTGAGCAAGCCAAGGAACCGATCAAAGCGTTTATGTTATCTCAAACGCGGATAAAGGATTTGGAAACATTCGCTAAAATAGCAGGCTACGATAAGCTGGATAGCCCGGAAGATACCCCGTTTGTGGTCATTATTCCGGCATTTGTGACCAGTGAACTGCAAACCGCTTTCATCATTGGCTTTATGTTTTTCATCCCCTTCCTGATTGTGGATCTGGTAGTTGCCAGTGTACTGATGGCGATGGGTATGATGATGCTATCACCTATGATAGTGGCCTTGCCTTTTAAGATTATGTTGTTTGTGCTGGTCGATGGCTGGTCTCTGATCATGGGTACCTTGGCTCGCAGTTTTGGCTTAGGAGTGTGACATGGAACCAGAAGTTTTTGTCGATATTCTGAGTGATTCGCTTTTTATTGTGATTAAACTGGTGACCGCCATTGTACTGCCAGGCCTGATGATAGGTCTGGTTGTGGCGGTTTTCCAGGCGGCAACCTCGATTAACGAACAAACCTTAAGTTTCCTGCCCAGACTTATCGTCACCATTGTGGCCCTGATTTTCGGTGGCCACTGGATGACTCAGGTACTGATGGATTTTTTCAACCAGTTGGTGCTTCAGATCCCTGAAATCGCAGGATAACGTGCCATGGAGTACCCCTTCGAACTCATTATTCAGGTGCTCAGTGACTATATGTTGCCGTTCATCAGGATCAGCTCAATGATTATGATAATGGCTGGTTTAGGGGCACAGAGTGTCCCAACCCGTATCAAGCTTGCTATGTCAGTTGTTGTGACTGTAGCGGTTGTTCCGGCTATTCCTCAGACCCAGTTTACCGACTTATTTTCTTTCGCCATGGTCCTGGTGGTGATGCATGAAATCATAGTCGGAGTCTCAATTGGGTTTGCTTCTATTCTGCTGTTAAATACGTTTATAGTCGCGGGGCAAATTCTGGCAATGCAAACGGGATTAGGTTTTGCCTCAGTGGTCGATCCGGCCAATGGCCTGAGTGTACCGGCGGTCGGTCAGTTTTATCTGATCTTAGCGACATTGTTGTTTTTTGTTTTTAATGGCCACCTGATGATGATCAAGATGGTGGTGTATAGTTTTCAGAGCTGGCCTATTGATGGCAGCTGGTGGGTGGTTGATAATTATTGGCAGATTGTGACCTGGGGCAGCTGGTTGTTTGCGACTGCGTTGGCATTATCTTTGGCACCGCTAACCGCGATGCTATTGATCAACCTGTCATTTGGTATCATGACGCGTGCAGCACCGCAGATGAATATTTTCTCTGTGGGGTTTGCTTTTACCATGGTATCGGGTTTGTTGATCATCTGGGCAACGATGGGGAACTTTGTGATCCAATACGAGTTTCAGTGGCTGAAAATGACAGAATTAATGTGTAACCTGATTGGTTGCACGGTGTAATCGAGTAGCGGGAGCAAAACGATGGCGGAAGATTCTGGTCAGGAACGTACGGAAGAACCCACAGACAAAAAAATTTCAGATGCTCGTAAGAAAGGCCAGGTTGCCCGCTCAAAGGAGCTGGGTACAACATTTGTGCTTATCTTTTCTGCTGTGTCATTGCTGCTGTACGGCCCGGATATCGCCAAAGGGTTGTACAATATGATGGGTCGAATGTTTACGCTGAATCGTAACGAAACCTATGACACCACCAAAATGTTTTCTGTCTGGGGGGATGCTTTTTCCGAAATCATTTTTCCGCTGAGTATGTTTGTATTGATCATTATGGTTGCAGGGATCATTGGCAATACTCTGTTAGGCGGCTTTAACTTTAGCTGGCAAGCCGCGGCACCCAAGCCAAGTAAAATGTCGCCAATGAAAGGCATTAAGCGGATGTTTGGGCCTCAGGCCGCGGTGGAATTGGTTAAGTCGATCCTCAAGTTTGTGCTGGTGGCCGGGTTTGCGATATTGCTTATTAAGGTATTCTTTTACGAGATACTGCACCTTAGCATCGAGCAAATCCCGGGCAGCATTATGCACTCCCTGGAAATTCTGGCCTGGATGTTTCTGGCGCTGAGCTGCACCATGATCATTATTTCAGCGATTGATGCGCCATATCAGAGTTACAATCACCATAAACAGCTCAAAATGACGCTACAAGAGGTCAAAGATGAGTATAAGAACTCGGAAGGTGATCCTCAGATTAAAGCCCGTATTCGGCGCACACAGCGTGAAATGTCACAACGACGGATGATGCAGGAAGTGCCTGATGCCGATGTGGTGGTCACCAACCCAACGCATTACTCTGTGGCGTTAAAATACGACACGGAAAAAGCGGGTGCACCCATGGTGATTGCCAAAGGCGTTGATGAACTGGCGATGCAGATCCGTAAAATAGCCAAAGGGAATGAAGTCCCGATTGTTGAATCACCTGTTTTAACCCGCTCTTTGTATCATACGACCGAAGTGGGCGACCAAATCCCGCAAAAACTATTCACCGCCGTGGCCCAGGTGCTGGCCTACGTATTTCAATTGAAAAAGTTTAACAAGGGTCGCGGTAAGCGCCCGGTTGAATTAAGAAAAGACCTGCCCATTCCTGATGAACTGAAACACTAGTCTAGTTGGTATTAAACTTGCTTTAATGTAACTGCGTCAATAATTTGTGGTTTGTAAGTTATGGATTTTAAAGCGGTTTTACAACAGATTAATCGAGATAAAAAAGAATATGCCAAAGGGGTCGGTACACCGGTACTGGTTCTGGCTGCATTGGGCATGGTGGTCCTGCCTATGCCGCCATTTTTGCTCGATATCTTATTCTCATTCAATATCGCACTGGCCCTCGTGGTGCTGTTGGTGACGGTTTACACCATGAAACCGCTTGAATTCGGTATGTTTCCATCGGTGCTACTGATTGCGACCATTTTGCGATTGGCACTGAACGTTGCCAGTACCCGGGTGGTATTGTTGGAGGGTCATAACGGCGGTGACGCAGCCGGTAAAGTGATCGAAGCATTCGGCTCCGTTGTGATTGGCGGTAACTATGCGGTTGGTCTGGTGGTCTTCCTGATTCTAATCATCATTAACTTTGTGGTTATCACCAAAGGTGCCGGTCGTATCTCCGAAGTATCTGCACGTTTTACCCTGGATGCAATGCCGGGTAAACAGATGGCGATTGACGCAGATTTGAATGCCGGATTTATCTCCGCAGACGAAGCGAGAGCCAGACGTGAAGAAGTAACTCGTGAGGCCGACTTCTATGGTTCGATGGATGGTGCCAGTAAATTCGTAAAAGGGGATGCCATCGCAGGTATCGTTATCCTGGCAATTAACATCATTGGCGGTTTGTTTGTCGGTATGGTGCAGCATGATCTGTCATTTGGCCGGGCTATGGAAGTGTATACCTTGTTGACCATAGGTGACGGCCTGGTTGCCCAGCTTCCTTCACTGTTACTGTCGATTGGTACCGCGATTGTGGTGACCCGTCAGAATGAATCGCACAACATGGGTGAGCAAATGACGCAGCAGCTGGGCAATGAGAAATCTCTGTCTATCGCTGCGGGGATCCTGATTGTCATGGGACTCGTACCTGGCATGCCTCACGTTGCCTTCCTCGGTCTGGGTGCCCTGATCGGGTATCTGGCATATTACTCACATCAACAAAAAATTAAAGCACAAGAGCAGGAAGCTGAAGAATCAAAAGGTGGCGCGGTTGCCTCTCAGCAGCAAGAACAAAAAGAGCTGGGCTGGGATGATGTACAGCCCGTCGATGTGATTGGCCTGGAAGTGGGCTATCGCCTGATCCCGCTGGTTGATCAGTCGCAAGGTGGTGAGCTGTTAAACCGCATCAAAGGGGTACGTAAAAAGCTATCTCAGGAACTGGGCTTTTTGGTTCCGCCTGTCCATATTCGCGATAACCTGGAGCTGGATCCAAATGCATATCGTATCACTTTAATGGGTGTGGGTTCCGGAGATGGTGAGCTGAAGCATGGTGATGAGCTGGCCATCAACCCAGGTCAGGTGTTTGGTCCAATTAATGGCGTGGCGACTAAAGATCCAGCGTTTGGTCTGGAAGCGGTATGGATCAAACCAGAACAAAAAGACGAAGCTCATTCTCTTGGCTACACAGTGGTTGATGCAGCGACGGTCGTAGCGACACATATCAGTCAGCTGTTGACCAATAACGCGTCTTTACTACTGGGGCATGAAGAGGTGCAGAACCTGCTTGATATGCTTGCTAAGAGTCACCCTCGTCTGGTTGAAGGTCTGGTACCAGATATCCTGCCACTCACTACGATTGTGAAAGTACTGCAAAACTTGCTGAATGAAGGTGTTGCAATTCGTGATATGCGCTCCATTGTTCAGACCCTGGTTGAGTATGGGCCACGCAGTCAGGACCCGGATGTACTGACGGCTGCAGTGCGTATTTCATTGCGTCGACTGATTGTTCAGGATGCGGTAGGAGGGGCTGAAGAAATCCCTGTCATAACATTGGCGCCCGAGTTGGAACAGATGTTGCATAAGTCTCTACAGAACGCAGGTGATGAGGGGGCAGGCATAGAGCCAGGCCTTGCAGAGCGGCTTCAAGGTTCATTAAGAGAAGCCCATCAAACGCAAGAAATGCTCGGCGAGCCGTCCATCTTATTAACCTCAGGTATGTTAAGAAGTGTGCTGTCAAGATTTGTAAAACACACCATACCGGGACTGAGAGTGATGTCATATCAGGAAGTACCGGATGAGAGACAAATCAAGATAGTGAGCTCAGTTGGACAGTAGAGGACTAGAAGGGGCTGACCATGAAAATTAAACGTTTTTTTGCAAAAGATATGCGTACCGCTTTAAAAGAAGTGAAAGAAGAGCTAGGTGCAGATGCAGTGATCATGTCAAATAAGAAATTAGCAGATGGCGTTGAAATCGTTGCTGCTGTGGACAATGATCGGACACCTGCTCCACAGCCTCAGGCGGCGCAGTCAGCTCCTCAGCAAAGCGCAGCGCAGGCTGCACCTCGACAGGCCGCCCCCGGGCAAAGTGCTCAGCACAGTTACAGCCAGCCTGCCAGAATGGTTCGTCCTCAACCGCGTCGCGCAGAGCCTCAGAAGCAAGCGCAGGTTGCAGACAGTCTTGAAGCCTTGCTTGAGCGCCAAGCCCCTCGTCCTAAGTCGCCCGAGCTTGCTTCTATGTTTTCTCAGTCTGGCATTAACACCGATGACATGTTCGGCGCTCAGCAACGTAACGAAGCTCCTGCAAAAGCTGCGCCCCAGGCTACGCGTCAACCGCGTTATGAAGCACAAAGTCATGATTTTGATGGCCGTGATGCAGCTACTTCCTGGGAATTTGGAGATGACCTTGATCAGGGCTTTGGTGACGAACCAGCGGCACAGAAAAAAGCCAACGACGATGAAATGTCTTCCATGCGTGATGAAATGAACGCTATTCGTCAGCTACTTGAATTCCAGTTGTCTGGATTGATGAATCAGGAAATGGCACGTCGTGATCCGACCCGCGCTTGTCTGGTTGAGCGTCTTAAAGGTATGGGAATTGGTGCGGAAGTCGCAGAGCAGATGGCTTGCTTTATTCCTGATGACGTTTCTCGTAAAGAAGCGTGGAACGCACTGCTGAATATGGTTGTCAATCAAATGCATACAACGAACAACGATATTCTGCGTCAGGGCGGTGTATATGCCATGGTCGGACCAACAGGGGTTGGCAAAACCACGACAGTTGCAAAATTGGCAGCGCTGGGCGCACAGAAATATGGTGCCGATAATGTAGCACTGATCACAACGGATACCTATCGTATCGGTGCTTACGAGCAACTGGCAACCTATGGTCGGATCATCGGCTGTCCTGTTAAGCAAGTAAAAGATGCCAATGAACTTGCAGAGGTTCTTTATCATTTACGCAATAAGCGTCTAATATTAATAGACACGGCGGGGATGAGTCAGCGTGACTTGCGTCTGACGGAGCAGTTAAACACCCTGATGCGCAGTAGCCGTGTTGACATTCGCAGCTACCTGGTATTAAGTGCGACTGCTCAGATGCATGTACTGCAAGAAACCGTAAACCACTTCAAAAAAGTCAATTTAAGTGGTTGTATTTTTACAAAACTTGATGAAAGTCTAAGTTTAGGTGAGATAATTAGCATAGCGATTCAAAATCGTCTGCCAATAGGGTATCTTACCAATGGTCAGCGAGTGCCTGAGGACATTCGCGTGGCAAACGCTCAGAAGTTAGTCAAAAAGGCTGAGCAATTGTATTTAAAGAGAACAAAAGCACAACATTCGCGACGTGTACCAGTGGCGTCCCAGACAGTAGGAATGTATGATTAATACAGTTTTAGATCAAGCAAGTGGCCTGCGGAGAATGAACCAAAAAAATAACCACAGTGTAAAAGTAATCGCAGTGACTGGTGGTAAAGGTGGAGTAGGTAAAACCAATGTATCCCTCAACACTGCCATCGCATTAGGACAGCAGGGTAATCGGGTCTTGGTGCTTGATGCTGACTTAGGTCTGGCTAACTGTGATGTCATGCTAGGCTTGAGGGTCGAGAAGAATTTATCTCATGTATTATCTGGCGAATGCGAGCTAGACGAAATCTTAGTTGAGGGTCCGGCTGGGATCCGTATCGTGCCTGCAACGTCAGGTTCACAAAACATGGTCGAATTAACGCCTGCCGAGCACGCTGGCCTGATCCGTGCCTTCAGTGAGCTTAGCAGCGAATTTGATATTTTAATCGTCGATACGGCGGCTGGCATTTCAGACATGGTGCTGAGCTTCTCCCGAGCTGCCCAGGATGTACTGGTTGTAGTGTGTGACGAGCCGACTTCTATTACCGATGCGTATGCGCTTATCAAAGTATTAAGCCGTGAACATGGCGTCTACAAATTCAAAATTGTGGCCAATATGGTGCGGAGCTTAAGAGAAGGGCAGGAGTTATTTGCAAAGTTGTCCAAGGTTACAGACCGATTTTTAGATGTCGCTTTAGAGCTGGTTGCAACGATCCCATTTGACGAAAATATGCGTAAGTCTTCACGCCGTCAAAAAACCATCGTTGAGCTTTATCCTAATTCACCTGCTGCTGTGGCATTTAGAGGCCTGGCAAGCAAAGCTGTCAAGTGGCCCATTCCCCACCAACCTTCAGGTCATTTGGAATTCTTTATTGAGCAATTGGTAAACGGTTAAAGATGGCTTCACCGGTCAACCGCATGGCGGGATATAAAACGACAGACCACCTGCATAAGGTGGTGGAACGTCATACGCCTTTAGTGAAAAAGGTGGCCTGTCATTTGTTAGCCAGATTACCAGCCAGTGTTCAGCTCGATGATTTAGTCCAGTCAGGTATGATTGGACTGATAGAAGCCTGCAAAAATTTTGACGCGAGCAAAGGGGCGAGCTTTGAAACCTTTGCAGGAATTCGAATTCGTGGCGCAATGATTGACGAGATCCGCCGTGGTGACTGGGCGCCCCGCTCGGTACACAAAAACGGTCGCATGGTTGCAGAGGCCATTGCTGAGCTAGAAGCACAGCTTGGACGGGAACCAAAAGATACTGAAATCGCTGAAAAACTTGATATTACGCTAGATGAGTACCATCATATTTTACATGATGTCAATGCAAGTAAAGTGATCGGCATCGAAGACTTGGGGGTAGATGAAGACGTAATTTCTCCCGCAGGCAACGATTTTGCGCTAGACAAACCATTCAATAATGTTAAAAATGAGCGCTTTAACGAATCGTTAGTCAATGCGATCAAGACTTTACCTGAGCGCGATGCTTTGGTGTTGTCTTTGTATTATAACGATGAGATGAATTTAAAAGAGATTGGTGCGATCTTAGAGGTCAGCGAATCTCGAGTGAGTCAGATTCACGGTCAAGCAATGATCAAGCTTCGTGCAAAGATCAATGACTGGATCAATTAGAGTTAGTTTTACAATATAGGTTCAAACCTCACCGGAGGAAGTTTTGGATAAGAACATGAAAATTCTCGTGGTTGATGATTTTTCTACGATGAGAAGAATAATCAAAAACCTGCTAAGAGACTTAGGCTTTACCAATGTTCAAGAGGCTGATGATGGCAGTACGGCACTTCCAATGTTGCAAAATCAGGAATTCGACTTCGTCGTAACTGACTGGAATATGCCAGGCATGCAAGGTATCGATTTGCTTCGTGCAATTCGTGCTGATGATAAGCTTAAACACATCCCAGTACTCATGGTTACAGCGGAAGCGAAAAAAGAACAAATCGTTGCTGCTGCCCAGGCTGGAGTTAATGGTTATATCGTTAAACCGTTTACGGCAGGCACCCTGAAAACCAAACTAGAAAAAGTGTTCGAACGTTTAGGCTAGTATTGAAAAGGGTAGGCTTATGTCAACATCTTCTGTGCCACAGATAACTCTGGAACAGGCTAAACTGCTCGTTGAATACCTTGAACAAGGTGAGCAGGAAAAGGCTGATGAGATATTAATTGAGGCCACCAATAAAGAACAATCAGAGCTTTTTGCTGAAGTGGGCAAGCTAACTCGACAACTTCATGAGTCGTTGAAGAACTTTGAGTTAGATACCCGTTTATCTGATCTCACGACAGAAGCCATTCCAGATGCCAAGCAGCGCCTTAATTACGTCATGGAGATGACCGAAAGCGCTGCCAATAAAACCATGGATGCCGTAGAAGCAAGTCTTCCCTTAGCCCAAGAACTAGCCGATGAACTCTCTGAAATTAAGCCCACCTGGGACAGATTAATGAGCCGGGATATCCAGCTTGGAGAGTTCAAATCCTTGTGCCACGATCTTGACAGTTTTATGCAGTCGTCAAAAGGCCGTACAGATGAATTACAAAATCTGATGACCAATGTGTTGATGGCACAAGATTATCAAGATTTAACCGGACAGGTTATCCGGCGTGTCATTGAGTTGGTTCGTGAAGTTGAAGACAGCCTAATTCACTTGTTGACCGTATTCGGCAGCGCAGATGAAAGTCAACAAACTGCAGCCCAGCCACAGGCACAAACTACAGCCCCCGCCGTTACTGATGAGTTATCAGGTCCTGAGGGTCCAATTTTGGACGCTGAGTCTCGAGATGATGTCGTATCCGGGCAGGATGAAGTTGATGACCTGTTGTCTAGTTTGGGCTTCTAATAGGAGAGTATGCGAATGAGCTTTGAAGTCGATGAAGATATCTTACAAGACTTTCTTGTTGAAGCTGGGGAAATACTCGAACTGTTATCTGAGCAGCTTGTCGAACTAGAAAACAACCCGGAAGATAAAGAGCTGTTAAATGCGATTTTCCGTGGTTTCCATACCGTTAAAGGGGGCGCTGGCTTCCTGAGCATGACTGAGCTGGTAGATGCTTGTCACGGTGCGGAAAACGTGTTTGATGTCCTGCGTCAGGGGCAGCGTCAGGTAACACCAGAATTGATGGATGTGATTTTACAATCACTCGATACCATCAATGAGATGTTCTCGTGTATTCAAAACAGAGAGCAACCAGAGCCCGCTGATCCACACTTACTGGAAGTTTTACATCAGCTCAGTCAGCCAGAATCAGAAGACGAAGTGATTGCAGCCCCCGCTGCAGCAGATCCTGAGCCTGAACCGGTTGTAGCGACACCCAGTGCGGATGACGTGCTGTTTGACGCACCTGCGGCTCCCGTTGATGAATCTGCAAGTGATAGCGCGGACAGCATAGACGAGATTTCTGAAGAAGAATTCGAGAGCTTGCTCGATGAATTACATGGCTCAGGTAATGGACCTTCAGTTGCATCGCAAGAGCCTGCCGCACCAAGTGCGACACCAGCTCCATCAAGCAGCGATGATGGCGACATTACCGATGATGAATTTGACAGCTTGCTGGATGAGTTGCACGGAGTTGGGAAATTTGGTGCAACTGCAGAGCAAGCGCCAGCTGAGCAGCCGAAGGCGCCCGCCCAACCTGCTGCGTCAGAGCCGCCAAAAGCATCTGGCGGTGATGACGATGAAATCAATGATGACGAATTTGAAGCTTTACTGGATGAGTTGCACGGAAAAGGGCAAGCACCAAAATCAACGGAAGCAGAAGTAGCAGCGCCGAAAGAAGCGCCTAAAGCGCCACCTAAACCTGAACCTAAGCCAGCTGCACCTGTTGCTAAAGCACCCAGTGCGCCGGCTGCCAAACCGGCACCTGCGAAACCAGCAGTTGAGAGCAAACCTGCGGCCGACAATAAAGCCGCCGCTAAGAAACCAGCAGCACAGGCGGAAACAACCGTTCGGGTTGATACTAAGCGCCTGGATGAGATCATGAACATGGTCGGTGAGCTAGTGTTGGTGCGTAACCGATTAGTTAGTTTGGCTAATAACTCTAACAGCGAAGCCATGGGTAAAGCCATTTCTAATCTTGATGTGGTGACCGCAGACCTCCAGGGTGCGGTGATGAAAACCCGAATGCAGCCAATCAAGAAAGTATTTGGTCGTTTCCCCCGGGTGGTTCGGGACTTGGCTCGTAGCCTTAAGAAAGACATTAGCCTGGTGCTGGAAGGGGAAGACACCGATCTGGATAAAAACCTGGTAGAGGCACTTGCGGATCCTTTGGTTCACTTGGTTCGTAACTCAGTGGATCACGGTATTGAAATGCCGGATGTTCGTGAAGCCGCAGGTAAATCAAGAACCGGTACTGTGACCTTATCAGCCTCTCAGGAAGGTGATCATATTCTGCTGACCATTCGTGATGATGGTGCAGGTATGGACCCAGAGAAATTGAAGAAGATTGCGATAAGCAAAGGGGTTATTGATTCTGACCAGGCAAGTCGCTTGTCAGATAATGAAGCCTACAATCTGATCTTTGCGCCAGGTTTCTCAACAAAAGAACAAATTTCTGACATCTCTGGCCGAGGTGTTGGTATGGATGTGGTCAAAACTAAAATCACCCAGTTAAATGGTTCCGTCAACATTCAGTCAGAGCTGGGTGTGGGTACCATACTGGAAATTAAAGTACCACTGACATTGGCCATTCTGCCAACATTGATGGTGATGATTGGTCAGCAAACATTTGCACTGCCGCTGGCTGGGGTAAGTGAAATATTCCACCTTGATTTGACCAAGACCAACGTGGTTGATGGTCAATTGACTATCATAGTGCGTGAAAAAGCAATCCCACTGTTTTATCTTGAGCACTGGTTAGTGAAAGGTGCCGACAGAGGCGCCCGAAAAGCAGAAGGGCATGTGGTAATCGTTCAGATGGGTACCAAGCAAGTAGGCTTTGTGGTTGACTCTCTGATAGGCCAGGAAGAGGTGGTAATTAAACCGCTAGATGCCTTATTGCAAGGTACTCCGGGTATGGCTGGTGCGACTATCACATCTGATGGTGGCATCGCGCTGATTCTGGACGTCCCCAGCATGTTAAAATATTACGCCGGCAAGTAATTGCCCGGCGCATTTATACCGACAAAGTGGTGTCTTTGACACCACTTTTCGGATCTGTAACGAATAAAAGAGCAATGCCAATGGCAGTTAAAGTATTAGTTGTAGATGACTCGAGCTTCTTTCGTCGCCGAGTGAGTGAAATACTAGAAAAAGATCCAGAAATCAAAGTAATTGACTTTGCTGTGAATGGTCAGGAAGCGGTCGATAAAGCCGCTAAACTGAGGCCAGACGTCATCACTATGGATGTGGAAATGCCAGTAATGGATGGGATTAGCGCAGTTAAGCAGATTATGCAGAGTTCCCCCACTCCGATTCTGATGTTTTCGTCATTAACTCGTGAAGGTGCCAGCGCGACACTCGATGCGCTGGATGCCGGTGCGGTCGATTTCTTACCGAAGAAGTTTGAAGATATTGCCCGTAACAGTGAAGAAGCTATCCGCTCTTTACAGAACAAGGTCAAAGAAATAGGGCGACGTCGTGTGAGTCGCTTTACTCGGCCTATTGGCTCGTCACCAGCACCTGCGTCTGCGCCGACACGTAGCGCGCCAAGTGCATCTTCAGGTCTGCGTCCTGCGGCTAAGCCAATAGCACAACCTGATCGAACATTTTCACGTCCTGCATCTGACACACCAAGTTCTGGTGCGTCGTTCAAAGCGTCTGGCAAAAAGTATCAAATCGTTGCTATCGGCACATCGACGGGTGGCCCGGTGGCACTGCAAACCATTTTAACTCAGCTGCCTGCGAATTTTCCGCATCCTATCTTGTTGATCCAGCACATGCCAGCAGCATTTACGCCAGCGTTTGCACAACGCTTGAATAGTCTGTGCAAAATCAAAGTAAAAGAAGCAGAGCAAGGGGATCGCTTGCAACCAGGTGTTGCATATTTGGCACCGGGGGGCCAGCAGATGTTGGTTGAAGCCAGGGGCGGTAGCAAAACTTTAAAGGTGTTTGAAGATGACAGCCCTCGTATTACCTATAAACCCAGTGTAGATGTGACTTTTGCCAGTACAGCAAAAGCATATAGCGGAGATGTGCTCGCGGTAATACTGACTGGTATGGGTGCGGATGGGCGAGACGGTGCCAGAATGTTGAAACAAAATGGTGCGACTATCTGGGCACAGGATGAAAAAACCTGCGTGGTGTACGGCATGCCACAAGCTGTTGCAAGCGCGGGAATTTCAACTGAAGATATCGCTTTGCAGGATGTAGCACTGAGAATAAACAAAGAAATAGGCTGTGCATAATTGATGTTAGCCTGAATGCGATCTGTGTTTGGCCGAAGGAATAAAAAAATAACGTGAAAATCTGGACGGTAGCGAACCAAAAAGGCGGGGTGGGTAAAACCACCACCACAGTTAGTCTCGGCGGGATCCTGGCGCTCCAGGGGAAACGTGTATTATTGATAGACACAGATCCGCATGCCTCATTAACATACTACTTTGGCATTGACTCGGAAGAGTTAGAAGTCAGTGTGTACGATATTTTTATTCGCGGTTCAAATATGGCCAGCGAAGAAATTCTTCAGGCGCTTTGCCCTTCAACTATCGAGAATCTGGACATATTGCCGGCGACTATGGCTATTGCGACACTGGATCGCAGTATGGGCAATCGCTCGGGTATGGGGCTCATCCTGAAAAAGGCGCTTGCCAAGATCAGTGAGCATTATGACTATGCCATTTTGGATTGCCCGCCAGTACTTGGTGTGCTTATGGTGAATGCTCTCGCTGCAAGCGAGCGCATTCTCATCCCGGTACAAACAGAGTTCCTGGCGTTGAAAGGACTGGATCGCATGATGCGCACAATGTCATTAATGCAAAGTTCGCATTCCAAGCAATATCAATATACTATAGTGCCAACTATGTATGATAAGCGCACTAAAGCATCTCTTGAAGCCTATAAGTCTTTGGTAGAGACTTATCAGGATAAAGTTTGGCCTGGTGTGATCCCGGTTGATACCAAGTTCAGAGATGCCAGTTTAGCGCAGCAAGTGCCGGTGCAGTATTGCCCTAAATCGCGTGGCGTCTATGCATATCGTGCCTTATTAGAACACCTTGCAGAAGTTGATAGAGGTAGTAATGAGTAAGCATCTGTTTGCCAATGAACAGGTCATGAAACAGTATCTGGGTGCCTTGTTACGCGAAGAAGAGGAAGATGAAGTCGCACTTGCACCTGTGGCTAAGTTGTTGGAGTCTGTGCCTGAAGCACAGGAAGACAATGCCGCAGCGCTCAGTGTTGTTGAGCGCTCAGAGACTGCTCATACTGAAACAGTCGCGGAGCAACCCATTGCGGAGCCTCCGGCTGAACCCGTTGTTGAGCAGGAAACCGTTCAGGACGTGCAGGTAATAACCCCGGCCACTGATCTTGAGATAACTGAAAATACTACTATTATCAAAGAAGAAGCAGAGCAGGCTGTGCCAGCTCGCGCGCGTGATGCTTATCTAGAAAATGAATTTCAGGCGCTGTTTTTCGAAGTTGCCGGGCTTACTTTGGCTGTGCCATTGAAGTCTCTGGGTGGTATACATCAGCTTACTGAAGTTAATCAATTGTTTGGTAAGCCAAAATGGTTTAAAGGTGTGATGCTTAACCGCGAAGAAAAACTCAACGTGGTGGACACTGCCCGGTGGGTGATGCCGGAGAAATTCACACCTGAGCTGGAAGAGAATCTGGACTACCAGTACTTGATCATGCTGGGCGATAGTCAGTGGGGTTTGTTAGCCGAAAATCTGGTCAATAATATTACGTTGAAGCCAGAAGACGTGAAATGGCGAACAGCCGATGGGAAAAGGCCATGGCTGGCGGGCGTCATTAAAGAAAAAATGTGCGCACTGATAGATGTTGAGAATTTAAATCGATTGCTAGAGCATGGCCTCGATAGCCGAGAGCAGTAGCTAGCATCTAACTGGAGTAAAATCATGAGTCAAGAGAGAATACTTTCGGCTGATAAAAATGCAGATAGTAATGATGAAGTCCTTCAGTGGGTTACCTATAAGCTAGAGGATGAAACCTACGGCATTAACGTAATGCAAGTGCAGGAAGTATTACGCTATACCGAGATTGCCCCTGTACCAGGTGCACCAACCTATGTGCTTGGTATCATCAATCTACGTGGTAATGTTGTGACTGTCATCGATACCCGCTCTCGTTTTGGGCTACCAAGCTCAGAGGTCACAGACAACTCTCGTATCGTGATCATCGAGGCAGAAAAGCAAGTTGTTGGTATTCTGGTCGACAGTGTTGCTGAGGTAGTGTATCTGCGCAGCTCTGAGATTGACAGTGCACCAAATATTGGCACAGAAGAAAGCGCTAAATTCATTCAGGGTGTTTCTAACCGTGAAGGTGAGTTGCTGATCCTGGTTGATTTGAACAAACTACTCAGTGATGATGAGTGGGATGAGTTGAGCCATATTTAACCCGTGCAAGCAGTAACCCAAAACGAGATTTTATTGCTCCTAGTAATCGCCTCAAGCCTGCTGTGTTTAGTGTGCTTGGGGTTTATTTTTGCGCTAAGCAAAAAAGTACAACAGCAAAATAACGAACATGGTAAGTTGCTTCAGCACCTCAAGCGTGAAAATGAACAAGTTGCTATCCTACGTAGCGAAATTGCAGAGGTTCGCGCCAGTGTCCTGAGTATTGGTAAGCGTCTGGTTGCCTGTGAGAACTATGCCAAGGATCTTGCCCAGCAGCAGGCAGCTCAAAAGTATGACGATCCTGATGCGAAGATTTATTCCCGTGCAGTCAAGATGGTCGAACTGGGCGCCGACATCGAAGAGATAATGCGAGAGTGTGAATTGCCTCGCGCTGAAGCAGAACTGTTAATGTCCCTACATAACAAACAATGAGATGGTTGCTCATTGTCAGCCAACGACGAACCGGGGTGCATAAACCAGCTGCGCGTTGGCTGCCTTTCTTTAGGCTGAAAAGGTCTTAAACGTTTTACTGATAAACAAATCTTTTTGTTTAAGATTAACCAATGCCTTGCAGCTTGATACCATAAAGGGTAATTGCACTACACCGGTTTTCTGTCCCGTGGGTACTAACGCCATAAACGGGTGGCGTTTATAGGCCTTAATCCGTTTTTCGCGGTATTGTTGCGTGATCAAATCTGCCAGGTACTTGCCTTGCTCAACCGCCAGGTAGCCCAGTTTCGCTTCGCCGACATCTGCGATGTCACCCAATGCAAACGCATTTTGGCTACCAACGACCTGGAGGTAGTCATCTACTTTGACCAATCCTTGGTCATTCAGAATATGAGACAGACTCGGCCTGAGAAAGTCGTTGTTTGGACGTGTTCCGGTTGCCAGAAATACCCTGTCCGGCGTTAATAGTCGACCGCTATTTTTGTCCTGGTAGCCTTCATTTATTGCCTGGTAGTCTGCGTTCAGGCGAACTTCAACACCAGCTTGTTCTAGCTGGTGTAAGGCTTTTCTGCGCGCTTTTAACTTGAAGCCATCCAGTAAATCGCCATTCTTGTGTGCCAGTATTATGTTTAGATGAGGCATGGCATAGGCAAGCTCCCCGGCTAGCTCCACGCCGACGACACCACCACCAATGATCAGTACTTGTGATGCCGCTTTTAGTTCGGTGTGATAACGCTCCAACTCATCGCGGCGTTGTGTCAGTGAAAGCGCATTATCCGACTTTGCGAGCGGCAAGCTGGAATAACGGGAGCCTGAGGCAATGATGACCTTGTCAAATTGGACCTGACGGCCATCACATAATAGAGCTTTGGCAGGTAGCAGCTCAGTGACCGTTGCCTGAATGAACTGGCCACTGAGCAGAGCATGATATTGTTTTCTCGCTTGTCCATTGTGCTTACTCGGTGCAGCCACGTCTCTGAGCACCGCGTAGGTGACTTCGAAATAGTCTTTTCTGTCAATTAATAGAGTTTGGATCCCTTGTTTCTGAAGGGCCTGAGCTGCCGTGACACCGGCAAATCCGCCCCCGATAATTAAAACCTCTGTTTTCATTGCTTGATCTTGTTTCTGCTATAACGATGCGTGACAGAATACCCTGTTGCGCAAGTTAGGGTAATGATAGAAAATAAGCATCCCATGTGCATATATGCAACGAAGCTATGAATAAATGGACAGAGATGCGCACAGCCTATCGGCTTGCCAAATTGGGAACCTTGAGTGCCACCGCGCAGGAGCTTGGTGTTCATCGCTCAACGGTGATGCGCCACATTGATGTACTTGAATCCGCTTTGGGTGTGACACTCTTTCAGCGCAATGATCGAGGCTATCTCCCCACTGAAGCGGGACTTGAAATCATGCGGCTGGGGGAAATCACTGAACTTCAGTTCACTCAATTTGCCAATAAAGCGCAAAACAAAGAGGCTGAGCTTGAAGGTCAGCTGGTCATAACCTGTGTGAGCGAATTAGCGCAATTGCTGCTGCCTGTAATTCAGCAGTATCAGCAGACCTATCCAAAAATGCGTGTGGAAATAGCCGGCGACACCCGTTTGTTTGCGCTCGAGTATGGGGAGGCGGATATTGCCATTAGAGCCGGTACTAAACCTCAGACGCCGGACAATGTTGTCTTGCCATTTTGTCAGCTTGAAGTCAGGCTATGCGCACATCAAGCGTATATTGACAGCTATGGTCTGCCGACTGCAGACACCTTGCACCAACATAAATTTATCGCGTTGAATGAGCGACTGGCGCATTTACCCTGGAACGAGTGGATCCATACGCATGCAGCAGTCGAAAATATCTCACTTACCAGCTCGGCTGCGCAGATTATCACGGCTGCATTACATCAGGGCTTGGGCATCTCAGTATCCACGGTACAGGCAATTGCACAGAACGAGCAGTTGATTGCGCTTGACTTACATGACCCCTGGACACTGGATTGTTGGTTGCTTGTACACAGGGATATCCTGAATATCCGTAAGGTACGTAAGTTTATTGATTTGGTTAAGGAGAACCCGCCACCAGACGGTTCCTTGCTGGGTTAAACCGGGCTCATATATTCAGTATGTACATCAAAGCGCTGAAGGGCGCTCGGATTGCAGATGAAACTGGCTAGGCGCAACGCCATATTGCGCTTTAAAACACAGGCTAAAGTAGCTTTGCGACGAAAAGCCGCATTCAAAGGCAACCTGAGTCACACTCATACCATTTGCCAGCATGTGTGCGCCTTTATTGAGCCTGTATTTTTTGACGTACTCAGAAAAAGTCTGTCCTAACAGGGCCTTGAACTTTCTTTGTAGTTGTCGCTCACTCATGGCAACCGTGGGGAGAAGTGATTTGATCGTTAAACTTTGCTCTGCAAAATGTGCTGCCATCCAGTGTTCCAGCTGGTCGATAAACTGAGCATCTTTGCTACTGATCCCTGCGTATCTTTCACGATGCGTTATGTTGTCGGCCAGGGCGTGGGGTTGTTCGCCCACTCTTTGACTGATTAGGCTGCGTATGTTGAGCAGGTTATGGATCCGGGTTAGCAATCGCTCTGCGTTAAAAGGTTTACCCATAAATGCATCAATGTCCATTTTCCAGGCCAGTGTCTGACTGTCTTCGTCGCCCTTTGCTGTGAGCATGAGTATTGGGATATGGCAGGTTGTAAGCTCTTCACGCAGTTTCTGTGCTAACTGAAATCCATCCAGATTTGGCATCATCAGATCAGTTAAGATGAGATCGGGCACATGTGTTTTTGCCAGGGCGAAA
The DNA here is from genome assembly GCF_030125445.1 of Pseudoalteromonas ardens. Taxonomy (NCBI): domain Bacteria; kingdom Pseudomonadati; phylum Pseudomonadota; class Gammaproteobacteria; order Alteromonadales; family Pseudoalteromonadaceae; genus Pseudoalteromonas; species Pseudoalteromonas ardens. Next base: position 227,780 of record NZ_JASJUV010000006.1, on the reverse strand, counting down.
CCGCTTTCTCCTTCACTGGCAAACAACACCTGATATGTGCCGTGCAGGCAATCCGCTATGTAAGCTCGCATATCAGGGTTGTCCTCGACAATCAGTATGCTGGGCTGATGTTGTACATCTTCATCGGGGCATTGCGCCACACTGGGTGTGATTTGATGTTGCAGATTAGCTTGCTCCAGAGTAACCACATCGCTTATTTGCAAAGGATAATCTGTATTGGACGTGTTGTTGCTTAGCGGGAAGGTGACGGTGAACTGCGTTCCCGAAACCCCATCGCTACACACTGTGATGTGACCATGTGCGCGCTGCACCAAATCTTTAACGAGAGCAAGGCCAATGCCTGTGCCCGCAACTGTGTTAGCTATATCTGTGTCGAGGCGCACAAAGCGTTCAAATATACGGTGTTGATCCTGTGGCGCAATGCCAATGCCGGCGTCGCTGACGCTAAGCTGCACGGTATCGTCGACCTGTTCACACCGGATCTGTATTTTGCTGTCAGGTTTTGAATATTTAATTGCATTAGATATCAAATTACAGAGAATCGCTTCAGCATCTTGTATTGGTATATCAACCAGGCAGTTACTGTGCGTAAGGCACTGAATGTCTATCTTTTCTTCCCTCGCCAGGGCGATAAAAGCAGTAGTTATTTGTTCTGCGATACTGTCTAGCGCCAGTGTTTGCTTATCCTCAGGCAGGATGAAATCAGATTTGGTCAGCTCTAAGGTCTGTTCTACTAATCTTTGTAGGCGTTTTGCGTTGCTCAGGATTCTTGTCAGTGATGCCTTATCCGGTGTCTCAGTGCTTGTGATGATGGATTCAAGGGGGCCTGTTATAAGCGTTAGCGGGGTTCTGAACTCATGAGAGACGTTGGCGAAAAAGGTGTTTTTCTTTGCAAGTGCTTCTTCGGTCAGCTGCACTTTCTCTGCTGCCATCTTGGCAATTTCTTGCTCTGCTTCCATGGTGGCATTGTAAAAGTGAAAGCAGGTGAGGCCCAGTGCCATAAACGCAATGATCAGATTGGATACATGAATGTAGGGTAGCAGCTCTGAATAGGCATACGTATACTCAATGTCCTGAGCAAACAGGTAAAACGCAACAAATAGCCCCATGCAAGACACTGTACAGGTGACGATGCCCCACAATGGAATTTTCCGATAAAACAGGATGAAGGGGACTGCGGCCCATAAATAATGTTGAAATCCGGGTGCTAAACCCAGATACAGGACCACGATTGTGGAGTGGACAAGCACCTCACCTACCATCAGCAATACGGCACCTGACGTATTATTCGTGCGATTTAATCGCAGTGCAACATACCAGGTAACGGTGCTGCACACCTCCAGTACGACCAGCTCGGGGATAGCCAGAATAATGAAATCAACTATCAGTAAGGCATGTACAACCAGACCCAGTATACCCACCGCATTGATGATGGTTTGCATCCGGGTATGGCTTACGGTGATGAAGGGATTCTGTGCAGCGTCCATAGTGTCTCAGCGATGAAATTCAGTTGTTAAAAAAGTAACCCAGAATAACATAGCGAAAAAGTGTGTAACAAAAATGGAGTACAGGCAAAGCAGCCCGATCATTCTGATGGCAAGGCTTCCACAGGTAAACGAGTATGCAGCATAGTGAGCTGTTTGTCGGCTTCTTCTCTAACCCATAAGGTTAACCCATAATTGGCCAGGTAACTCAGATGCTGTTCAATCTGAGGTGCATCCTTGATTTCCAGTAATCTTACTAACGCTTCCTCCTGCACATCTTCGTGTTGTGATGTCAGATAAGGTATGAGCGAATCGAGATGTTCAGGTTGCAGTACATTTTCCAGTGAGATCAGCAAGTCTTCTTGTAACAGGGCATCAAGTGTTTGTGATTGGGTCAGAATCTTATTCGCATGCGCGAAGAGTAACTTTGGTTGTTTTAAGAGTAACGCCTGTTTGGTTAAGGTGAGTAAATCAAGCGGTTGTTCTGTAGAGGCGAAGCGTTTATTCAGCTCATCTTGCAGGTTTGTGAGCGACTGACTGATCAGCTGAGCAGAGGGCACTGAAGCGAGTTGGGTTGTTTGTGGATCAAGCATGATATTGGGTTGCTTAACCGTGTTGTTTTTGTCCGTTGGCATTGGTTGCTGAACAACATGATTGTCAGTGGGCGCACGGACAACACTATGGCAAGTATGAGTATTTGGTGTGATCGGTTGCGTGGCGGGCGTTACCCAGTTGAGTGCCATGAGTCCATGAATAACCAGACTCACTACGACGATAAATGCGACTTTGCTCATCAGGAATACTTTGAGTTGTTTTTAATTGAGTGACACAGGGAAGCACATTGACGAGTCTGCCCTGTGTGGTTAGCTATTAGCACTGTGGCTCATTTTTACTCACAGAGACGTAATAATAGTTTTGCATGTTACCATGTCGGGTAATGTCCAGTTTTAGCCATTTGCGTTTGCCAATCTTCCCTTTACGGTAACTAAACCGTGTGTCTTGTACATCAAAGCGGCAACGATTTGAGTCACATTTTAGCTGTGCAGTTTCTCCGGACTTCACTTGCTTTTTGCTGTGCGGTGAAAACATCGAGCTGTCTGAACCGTTATAAGAGGCTACTTGCACCCACTCAATAGTTGTACAATTTTTGACTCTGAAGCGTTTTGCTTCTGCCGGAGCTGAAGTTGCCAGAGTACCCAAAGCGCCAATCACCAGCGCTGTATTCATAAATAGTTTGATGTGTGACATGGTATTTTCCTCTACCGTTTTTGCTTTATGTGATATGTCCTGTGGGACGCAGCAAGCTTATAAAAGCTGGGTAGCAGGCGCATTCAATTGACCGACAAACTCAGTCAGTGACACGCCAGGAGAAGAAAAAATTACAATATATGTCAGTATATTAAATGAAATGTCGTTAATTTATATGCGGAGTAGACGGGCCTGATGAGCGAGCAAGTCGCGAGCATTTTGATATAGGGTGTCTGGTAATGACATGCTCAGGCTTTGATATTCAATTTGCCCTGAAAGTGTTTCCAGCCTGGGGGAAATTTACCACGCAATACGTAAGAAAAAGCAATGAGCTCTGCAATCACATAATATAATTCTTTGGGGATTTCTTCGTGCAGGTCGAGCTGGCTGAGCGTCTGGACGAGCGTAGCATCTTCGTGGATCATGATGTCTTTTTCTTTGGCGAGTGCAATGATCTCTTCAGCCAGTTCGCCAAAGCCCTTACAGACAACTTCGGGTGACTTACCGGCTTCATATAACAAGCCAATGGCGGTTTTTTGTTCCATAGGGTTCAACTACATACACATCACTGCTATCAAAGTAGCATGTTAGAAGCTCGCACACCAAGCGTTAAATTATTTTATCCAGGCCGGCCAATGGCAGGTGGAACATTGCCAATTTAAACCTGAATACTGACGATGGCGTGGCTGTCGTAAAAGCGCTTTACCTGCGAAGCATCTTCGCGTAATTCGATTTCACCAACCTGAAGACCGTGTGCGGCCAGTTTACTGCGCAGCGCGTCCAGATGCGGTTGTGCCAGCTGGCAGACAGAGGCACTATCACCCACTATCTCACAGTCAACGGCTTTGTCCATCAGCTCAGCCTGAACGCTTAACTGGCCGAGCTTAGCATAATCAAAGTTGAGCCGTACAAACCAGACTTGTTTTTCTGGCATATTGGCCTTGGCTGGCTTCTTGTATTTGCCAATTTGTAGCTCACTTTGGCGGCATTCCTGTGGCAACTTGAGCGGCATAAACAAGTTGATCAGCAACTGGCTCTCGCTGTCAAATTTCTGTGCCAACGGCGCCGGGCTGGCATTCGTAGCCAGGTTGTTTTGCAGCAGCGCCAGGTCGTCCATCAGACTGGACTGTGCCTGTTGTGTTACCGCCTGAATAAACTGACTGGGTGCAGAGAGTTTAGTGCCGGGTTGTAGTGTTTCAACCAGTGCGGCAACCCGTTGCTCTATGCTGGCTTGCGGCGTCATAGTCTGAGTTTTGGCTGCAAGCTGGGTGCCCAATAAGGTCACTATGAGTTTGTCCAGCGCTTGTGCAAAGCTGCTATTGGGCAGGGCAGGTTGAAGCTGGCTGGCCAAAGCGGGAAGCCGGGCAAACAGCTCATGGCTCACTTGCTCTGGTGAGTGTCGCGTTTCGTCCATCATCTTACTGAAGGCCTGATGGACCAGACGCATCAGGTCGGCAGACTGTGGGTTACGAAATTGCTGGGTTGCTGACAGGGTTTCACTGAGCTGCTGTTGCAGCGGTGGGCCCGATTGGCTCGGGGCTGCCTCAGCCTGGCGTAAGGTTTTACTCAGGATCTGGGCAATAGGCAAAGATAAACTGGGTTTTGTTATGGCCAGCTGTTCTGCTTTCGTCTGACTCACCTGACTCACCTGACTCACCTGACTCATCTGGTGATCAATAGGTTTACCCGCTATCTCAGCTGTAACAGGCTTACCAGTTGCCCCTTCTGTTAAAGCCATGGCTTGCTGCACTTGCGGACTGATTATTTGCTGGGCGTTATACGGTTTAGATTGCTGAGGCACGACAGCCGAAAATACCTGCTGTAGCAGCTCAAGACGTTGGGAAAATGCGTTTGACGCTGATGACGCTGGAAAGACTGTAGTTACCGGTTTGTTATTTGCTGAGGAGTCAGTGGTTTGCGGGCTTTTGGCCCCTGTGGCAGAGGCCGTGTTACTTAATGTCGCAGACGTTTGCGGTGTTGCCTGAGCCAACTTGCTTTGAGGGCTCGTTGTTGCTGCCTGAGTCGGCGTCGCGCCGCGTTCAGCAGCTGGACTGTTTTTAGTTGCAGCAGAGGGGGGAAGCAAGCTGTCTTTAGTATGGTTTACCTTTGTTATGTTAGTGAATACTTGCTCTACGTTGTCAAGCAGCTGTAATAAAGGCTGACTGTGTACCGGCGTCATACTTTTCAGAACCAGAGCAGTATTATTCGCGGCTATCTGCGGTAAAGCGGCGCTGGGTGATTGAGGTTTGGCTTGTGGTGCTTGCGTGGTGCCCGGTGTTTGAGGCGCGCTTTTAGCTGAGTGAGCGGGTGTTGCGTTGAAAAAGGGCCGTGACAGCCACTGACCTATGGCTTGTTTAACCGTCTGTTTTATGTCTGCCATCGATACATTGAGCAAAGGTTTGTCGTAATTGAGTGTCGATTTGGACCCCGTCGCTGAGCTGGTTGCCTGCTCTAGTTCAGCGGCAAAACGGTGTGTGGCCAGGTTGGGCAAGGCCTGATGCAGCGGTGTGCTTAGCTTAACCTGTGTCGACTGCTTAGCAACACCGATTTGCAACCCGTCAGGTTGTGCTTTTAACTGGGCGTTAAACCAGCTATTGAGTTTCAGTCCACTCTCTGAGTGTGGGGTTTTTACTTCAACCTGCTGGTTGGCAAGCTGTAGTGTGGCACTGTTGCGACCTAGCTTGATCTTGGGCTGTTCCTGGTTACCGAGCTGGGCAAGCAAAGAAGTTAGTTTGTGTTTACTTACCGGTGCTTTCATCAGCTCATCACCAAAGGCATTAAAAATCTGAAGCAGCAGGGTATTCTGCCGGGTACTCAGATTTGCGACGAGTTTATTCTCCTGTTTGAGTAAGTCAGCCAGGGCCGGGGGAACGGGTAAGGCCAGACCAATTTTGTCCAGCATTAAAGTCGCCTGATTGCCGCCTTTGAGTTGTGCGTCGAGCTGTAAGGCGCTTTGGCCACCAAGCCCTTTGATCAAACTTAACAGGCTCAGTAATGTTTGTGCGGGTTTTATTTGCAGCTTTAATTCCGGGGTGCTGACTGTCAGTAAGGTACCGTCAGCGCTGAGTTTTATCTCAGCTTCAGGGAGTTTGAGTGGCTGCTGTAACTGACTCTGGCTGGCCAGTCGCACGCCTTGCCAGCGACCATCTATGGTGACTTCCATCTGAATGCTGTCGGGTTTTATCACCAGGTTGCGCGCATTGAAGGTTTGTTCAGCTGCCAGGGTGGGGTTTGCTGATGATCCGCGCTCATTAAGCTGTGAAGTGGCTAAATTTGCATTGTTTTGAATAGAAATCGTCGGCTTATTCATTATTTTAAATCAAATTTTCGTTGATCGGTCGCATCCAATTATTCGTATTACCCTACCATTATGATAGACTAACGCCCAATTTTTTAGCGTCAGAGAGTCGCGCCTTGCTAGAGATAAAGTCCGTCACGTGTGTTAAACAGGACCGCTGTTTGTTTGAGTCATTGAGTTTTTCGCTTCAGGCGGGTCAAATCATGCAAGTTGAAGGCCCAAATGGTGCAGGTAAAACGTCTTTATTACGTATCATTGCGGGTTTCGCCCGAGCCGACGAAGGTCAAATCTGTTTCGAAGGCCAGGATATCAGTCGGGATTACGACACCTTCGCAGAGTCATTGTTGTTTATCGGTCATAAAACCGGGGTTAATCAGCAATTGACGGCCTACGAAAACGTACAATATTGGTTGCAGGTACATGGCTACGGGGCTGACGAAGAGGAAATCTACCCCTTACTAGGTCAGCTTGGACTGGTGGGTCTGGAAGACGTGCCAGTGCGAACCCTTTCGGCGGGACAACAGCGCCGGGTTGCGCTGGTCAGGCTGTGGCTGAATAAGGCCCGTTTGTGGATCCTCGATGAGCCCTTCACTGCACTCGATAAAAAAGGCGTGGCACTGCTGCAACGGCAGTTTGAATCGCATCTTGCAAATGGCGGTGCCATTTTACTGACGACCCACCAGGATCTGACAACTCAGTTCAGCTCCCTGAAAACCCTGGCTCTGGAGTACCGCCATTAATGAAGGTTGAGCATTCTTATTGGCATTTATTTGTCGCTGTTTATCGTAAAGATGTGACTTTGGCGTTCCGTCAACGCGCCGAAATCGTTAACCCTCTTCTGTTTTTTCTGATAGTCATTTCGTTATTTCCGTTGGCAATTGGACCCGAACCGGCCTTGCTGGGGCGCATGGCTGCAGGTATCATTTGGGTAGCCGCGTTATTGTCTACTATGTTGGGATTGGACAAGTTATTTCGCGATGATTATGCCGATGGATCGCTGGAGCAAATGATTGCTTCGCCATATCCTTTGTCTTTGTCTGTGTTGGCCAAGGTCGCCGCACACTGGACCATCACCGGATTGCCTATGGTGCTGATGGCACCTTTGTTTGCGCTGTTGATGAATCTCGACAGCCAGGCGCTGGGCGCAACCATTCTGACTTTGTTGATTGGAACGCCTTTATTAAGTTTTATCGGTGCCATTGGCGCCGCGTTAACCGTGGGTTTGCAAAAAGGGGGCATTCTGATGAGTCTGCTTGTTTTGCCTTTGTATATTCCGGTTCTGATTTTCGCAACCTCTGCCATTGATACCGCTAGTATGTCGGTCGCTTATGGCGGACAACTTGCGATCCTTGGTGCCATGCTGGCCGTTGCCATTGTCACGGCGCCAATTGCTATATCGTCAGCTTTAAGAGTGAGTGTAAGTTAAAATGTGGAAGTGGTTACATCCCTATGCCAAAGCGGAGCGTGCTTACCAATTGTGTAACACCTTGCTTCCGTACTTTGTTACCGTAACGGTGGTATGTATCGCCGTTGGATGGATCTGGGGCCTAGCATTTGCCCCGGCAGATTATCAGCAAAAGGACAGCTATCGCATTATCTTTATTCACGTGCCTTCGGCCATTTTGTCTATGGGTGCGTATTCTTCTATGGCCATTGCTGCGATCGTTGCCCTGGTGTGGCAGATCCGTAATGCCGAACTCGCTGTGGTTGCGATTGCGCCAGTTGGTGCAGCTATGACCGCCATTGCACTTATCACTGGTGCTGCCTGGGGTAAACCTATGTGGGGTGCCTGGTGGGTATGGGATGCACGTTTAACCTCTGAGTTAATCCTGCTGTTTTTGTACTTTGGGGTGTTGTCTTTATATCACGCTTTCGAGGACAAGAAATCTGGTGGCAGAGCGGCCTGTATTCTTGCCATTGTCGGGGTGATTAACCTGCCAATTATTCATTTTTCTGTTGAGTGGTGGAACACCTTGCATCAGGGGTCAACCATTACCAAGTTTGATACGTCAGCCATTGATCCGTCTATGTTATGGCCGTTACTTATCAATATTTTAGGATTTGCTGCATTTGTTGGTGCGCTGTCACTGGTACGCCTTAAAAATGAGATCCTTCAGGTCGAGAAGCACCGCCCCTGGGTGCGTCAGCTGGTTAGTCGAGGTTAAGTATGCAGTTTGAATCTTTGAGTGACTTTTTTCATATGGGTGGTTACGCCTTTTATGTGTGGCTGTCTTTTGGCAGTTGTGCCTTTATCCTATTGGGATTGGTGTGGGCGTCACTAAACGATGCCAAGCGCATTAAGCGTGAAGTAGCAGCACAAATTAAGCGTGAAGCGCGCATCAAGCAGGCCCGCGAAGAGGAGGTAAAAGCATGAACCCAAGACGTAAAAAACGCCTGTTTGCCGTTGTAGCCGTGATCTTCGGGATCGGCTCTGCCGTAGGTCTGACCCTGTATGCGTTGCAGGAAAACATCAATCTTTTCTACACGCCCAGTGAACTAATTGAAGGTAAAGGGCCAGAGAAAGAGCTGCCTTATATCGGACAAAAACTGCGTATCGGCGGTATGGTGGTGCCGGGCAGTGTGGACCGAGTTGAAACGTCTCTGGATGTGACCTTCAAGCTCATCGATACCGGTCCTATGGTAACCATTAAATACCACGGTATCTTACCTGATTTGTTCCGTGAAGGTCAGGGCATTGTCGCGCAGGGGACACTGGTTGAACCTAACGTCATTGAAGCATTTGAAGTGCTGGCAAAACACGATGAAGAGTATATGCCAGCTGAAATCGCTGAGGCAGTTAAGGGGATCAAGCATGAGAAACCCAAGTATAATTTAAACAGCGAGAACTAATATGATCCCTGAGATAGGTTATTTTTCATTGGTTCTGGCCATGGGCCTGAGCCTGCTGTTGTGTATTTTTCCTCTCTGGGGTGCTTATACCGGCAACTTGCGCCTGATGCGCACAGCCCCTTCGCTGGCTGTGGGTCAGTGCTTGCTGGTGTTGTTCTCTTTTGGTGTACTGATTTACATCACATTGACTGATGATTTTACCGTTGCTTATGTGGCGCATCATTCTTCCAGCACGCTGCCTTGGTACTACAAAGTCACTTCGACCTGGGGAGGCCATGAGGGCGCTATCCTGTTGTGGTTGGTGATGCAGGCAAGCTGGACGGCACTGGTTGCTATGATGTCTAAGTCCTTGCCTTGGGTGCTGCGCGCACGCGTACTGGGCGTGCTTGGTTTCCTGGGGGTTGGCTTCATGCTCTACACCTTGTGGATGTCGAGTCCGTTTGAGCGACTACTACCTTATTATCCGGTTGAAGGCCGTGACCTCAATCCACTGTTGCAAGACCCGGGGATGATCATTCACCCACCTTTGCTTTATATGGGCTATGTGGGATTATCTGTGTCTTTCTCTTTTGCTATCGCAGCCCTGTTGACAGGCAAGCTAGACAATACTTGGGCTAAATGGTCGCGTCCCTGGACAATGGCAGCATGGGGTTTCTTAACCTTAGGTATTACCATCGGCAGCTGGTGGGCTTATGCAGAGCTTGGCTGGGGCGGCTGGTGGTTCTGGGATCCGGTTGAAAATGCCTCTTTAATGCCCTGGTTGGTTGCAACCGCGTTATTACACTCTCTGGCTATTACAGAGAAGCGAGGCGTATTTAAATCCTGGACTGTGTTATTAGCCATTGCGGCCTTCAGCTTGTGTCTGTTAGGTACCTTTATCGTTCGTTCCGGCATTATTGTCTCTGTACACGCTTTTGCGACAGACCCGGATCGTGGTTTGTTTATTTTATCTTTCCTCGCCTTAGTCGTTGGCGGCAGTTTGGCACTGTACGGGCTGCGTGTCAGTCAGGTTTACAGCGAAGGTCGTTATAAACTGGTGTCACGCGAAGTCGGGTTATGGGTGAATAATATTTTCCTGGTTGTGGCAACATTGATTGTATTACTGGGTACGTTATTACCCATGATCCATAAAGAGCTGGGGCTGGGGTCAATCTCCATTGGTGTACCGTTCTTTAATCAGATGTTTGCGATTCTGATTGTGCCGTTTGCCATCTTAATGGGCATGGCGCCTATGCTGCGCTGGAAACAAAATAAGCTGCCACCTCTGGCTAAAAAGTGGGTGGGTATTTTGGTTGCGACCATAGTGATCACCAGTGCCTGGTTGTTCTCAAGCTTTGATGAAATCAGCATGCTGACCTATCTGGCTACGGCACTGGCGGTGTGGATCTGTATCGCCACAGTAGTCGACCTGGTAGAAAAAGTCAGTGTTCATCCAAGTACAGCACAGGGCCTGAAGCGTCTGGGCATGAGCTATTGGGCGATGGTGCTGGGTCATGTGGGTATTGCGTTTGTGATTGCCAGTGTGACTCTGACCTCTGCTTATTCAGTAGAGCGTTCAGTAGTGATGAAAAAAGGTGAAACCGCAACGCTCAATGACTATGAGTATCGCTTTGAAGGCGTGAACGAGATCCGTGGTCCTAACTATGGCGGTCATGCTGGTGAAGTCACCGTATTTAAAGACGGTGAGTACGTGACCTTACTGCATGCAGAAAAGCGTTTGTATGATGTGGGCATGCAATTTATGACTGAAGCTGCGATTGACGATGGTTTCTTCCGCGACCTGTATCTGGCGCTGGGCGAATCTATGGGCAATGGTGCCTGGTCGCTGCGCATCTATCACAAGCCTTATGTTCGCTGGATGTGGCTGGGTGGTATCCTGATCTCCCTGGCTGGTTTCATTGTTCTGGCCGATAAGCGTTATCGTCGTCGCAAGCAAACCTCTGTGGAGCATGCATAATGAACAAGAAGTTTTTAGGCCTGGTGCCGCTGCTGATTTTTGTGTTGTTGTGCGTGTTCTTGTATCAGGGGTTGTTTGGCAATCCAAGAGAGCTACAAACCGGCCGACTGGGTCAGACTATGCCTGCGTTTGAGTTGCCAGATTTGATGGATGAACAAAAGCGCTGGACAGATCAGGATCTGCTGGGTGAGGTTTACCTGCTAAACGTATGGGGCACCTGGTGCCCAACCTGTATTGCGGAGCTTGGTTATCTTACTGAGCTGCGCGAGCAGGGCGTGCGGATCATTGGCTTGTACTACGAGCAGGCCTATGATCCCGATTTCGGCGATCAGTTTGATATCAATTACCTGCGTACCGATGTTCAGCAAATGCTGGCGCGGGCAGGGGACCCTTACCAGTTTAATATTCTGGATTTAGAGCGCACATTAGCGCTGGATTTAGGGGTTTCCGGCGCACCGGAAACTTTCCTGGTAGATAAAAACGGTAAGATCATTTTGCACCATACTGGCGATATTAATCCTCGGGTATGGCGCAGCAAATTTGCTCCGGCAATTCAGGAGTTGCAACCATGAAAAAACTAATGCTGGCATTGGCGTTACTGGCTGGCCTGTGGTCGCTCAGTGCCAATGCTGTTGAAGATAAGTACCAGTTTAAAAATGCGGAAAGAGAGCAAACTTTTAAAGAGTTGGTGCAGGAACTCAGATGTCCAAAGTGTCAGAACCAGAATATCGCTGATTCTGACGCGGTGGTCGCGAAAGACTTACGTGATCGGGTATTGGACATGGTCCGTGAGGGTAAATCTAAGCAGGAAGTGATTGATTTTATGATCGATCGTTACGGCTATTTTGTTCATTACCAGCCACCCGTTACACCTGCCACGATAGTATTGTGGGTCATGCCCGTGGTGATCCTGGTGCTGGGTTTTGGTTTCATTGTATTCAGACAGAAAAAAGCGGCACGTAAACAAAGCTGGAGCTCGGAAGATGAGCAAAAGTTGGCTGAGCTTATCAAACAAAGTCAGCGTAAGGAGCGTACTTCATGAATGACATGATGCAAATGTGGGGATTATTTGCGCTCTTGACCGTGCTGGCCGCGCTGTTTGTGGTGATGCCGTTTTTCCGTCGCGATAAACTGGTTGCGGTAGATCATGATGCCAATGCTGAGCGCATTGATATTTATCAGCAGCGTTTGCAGGAGCTGGCGGACGAGCTGGCCAATCAGCGCATCGATCAGAGCAGTCACGATGAATCTGTACTGGAAATGAAACGCCGCTTGCTGAACGAGCTGTCACCAGAACGCACGCTCGATACTCGGGGTAATAACCTGGTACTGGCAGGTACGGGTGTGGCATTTTTGTTGGTTGTCAGCGCGGTATTTTATTCTTTTACCGGCAGCCAGAAGCAAATCGCGGATTGGTATAAAGCCATTGATATGCTCCCTGAATACGGCCAGCGCGCGGTGATGCAAACCGGTGACCCTCTCAGCCCGAATGAACTTCAGGCGTTTGCTTTGGGTCTGCGTACTAAATTGGCCAACAGCGGAGATGATGCTGTTGCCTGGATGCTGCTCGGCCGTGTCGCGATGTCGCTAAATGACTTCGAAATGGCGATGCAAGCTTTCGATAAAGCGCTGGAAATGCAACCGAACAACAGTAATGTCAAGGTGAGCTATGCTCAGGCGTTATTGGTTGAAGGGTCAGAAAATGCAATGAACCGTGCTGCACGTATGTTGTCTCAGGTATTGCAACGTGAGCCGCGTAACATTGATGCAATTTCTTTGCTGGCGCTGATCGCTTATGAGCGTCAGGACTGGAAAGAATCTAAAGCGGCGTTCGAAGTATTGCTGGCGTCGATGACGCAGGATGATCCACGATATGCGATGATCAAACAGCGTATTACGGATTTGGACCAAAAACTGAGCACTGCGCAAGTTGCACAGCCTGCGATGCCTGAAAACGGCTTGCAAGTGTCGGTTTCCCTGGCAAGTGAACTGGCCGATAAAATTCCAGAGAATGCCACTTTGTTTGTGTTTGCCAAAGCAGCGCAAGGTCCACCTATGCCATTGGCGGTGGCCAAACTTACAGATTTTAACTTGCCATTGAGCGTCAATTTGGACGATAGTATGGCGATGATGCCTAACCTCAAGCTGTCAGGGTTTAAAGAAGTGGTTGTTACGGCGCGTATTTCAGTGGATGGCAACGTGGCTCTGCAGAGCGGTGAGCTTGAAGGCGCGACTCAGACCATTACAATGACTCCGGAAGCACAGCAGGTTTCGGTCACTATCAGTCGTGTTATAACCAGCACAGGAAGCTAAATGTATAAAAAACTCGTTGGCGCCGCTTTGGCGCTAATTTTATCCGGGTGTGCGCAAGTCCCCGAAGAAAAACAAGATCCACGGGATCCACTACAGTCGCTCAACCGACCGTTGTATGACTTTAATATGGATGTACTGGATGCCTATATCTTGCGCCCGGCTGCAAAAGGCTATATTGCCATTACGCCTGCACCGGTCCGCAGCAGCCTGGTGAACTTTACCACTAACCTGGCAGCGCCTACGGACGCGGTTAATGCGGCCCTGCAGGCAAAGCCTGGTGATGCGGGTGTCAATGTTGCGCGTTTTTTGGTGAATACAACAGTGGGGATTTTTGGCCTGTTTGATGTCGCTAAATCGCTGGGTTTGGAACACAAAGACGAAGACTTTGGTCAGACGCTCGGTGTTTGGGGGGTCGGTGACGGCGCTTATCTGATGATCCCAGGTTATGGGCCTTCAACAGCGCGTAATCTGACCGGTGATATCGTCGACAATGTTGTGCTGCCAGAGATAGCGCTGTCTACGCCTCAGACCATTTTGGTGTTTGCACTGCGGGCAGTCGAAGCCAGAGCGAGCCTGATGTCACAGGAAAAGCTGCTTAATGAGTCGCTTGATCCATACATCTTCCTCAAAGATGTTTATTTGCAGCGTCAGCTTTACGAACTCCACGATGGTAATCCGCCTGTCGAGGAGGAGCCAGAAGAGTTTGATGAGGACTTCCTCGAAAACCTCTAAGCATTTATTGAGCCGGTCAGCATCCACTGACCGGCTTTTTTGTGACAGCGGCCAACCCCCCTTAGGCTTTGAGTCTAAAACACAACAATTCGGTTCAATATGACTCCTTCTTGAGGGAGACAAAAACTTAACCCATCTGGGTTGGCATAGACACTTTGTTGACAATCACAGCGTTACAGTGGCTGTAATTTCACTCAACAAGGAACTATGACATGAAATACCTAAAATCACTTCTGGCTGTGTGTATTGCATTAAACCTGAGCGCTTGTAGCGATGATGACAAAATCAAGCCCCCGGGTGGAGGTGGCGAGCAGCCTGCGCCTGGACGGGTTGTGCATGATTTGGCGCTCACTGCACCTCAAGCTGGTCGTGAGCTGGTTGAAGACTTCCCGGTCTCAGAATACCTTGATTATGCGCCGGGCGCGCAACCGCTCACCAACCTGACAAGTTTGGACATCAATGGTCCGGACCTGCATACGTTTCAGCAAGGCATTGAAGTGGGGACCATTGATGTCAGTGCTTCACCGCGCGTTTATCAGCCGCTGGCGCTGAGGTTAACCGCACTGGACGACATTGTGGCGACAGAACAGTATGAAGACGAGTTGTGGTATGTCACCGGCACCAATGAGATCTTCCAGCGCAGTCTGACAAGTGACGAAACCACCTCCTGGCGTTTAGAAACGAGCTTAACAATCACCGAGTTAGGCCTGGACAGTGATGACAACAGTGATATTTGGGGTTACGACGCGAATGCCCATCAGGTGATCCGATTTAAACCAGAAGACGAGCAGCTACTGCTGTACCCGCTGTCGGACAATATGACTATTCAGGGCGTGTCTTATCTGGAGCAGCAGCTTTGGATACTGGCCTCAGAGTCCGGGCAGCCTGTGGTCATGCAGTTTGACGTATCAGATGAGCAGGTAACGCAACGTAATGGCTGGCATGTTACCGGGTTTGGCCAAGCGGAAATGACTGATTTGACGATTCTTTCTGGCGAGCAGGTTGTTATCACCACCAATGCGCAAGAGAATAACCTGGTATTGCTGGCCGACAGGGACAAGTTGCTGGGAGACGGACCTATTGAAGATACCGGTGAACTGGTGGTGCAGAATCGTTACTCGTTACCAGATGAGATTAAGCAGCCATCCGGACTTTGGTACACGCAGCAAGGGGGGTGGGAAATCGTCACCGATCAGGCTGAAGTCTACTCTTTGAATGCGGATTTGCAGATCCAGACTCGTACTGAACTGGCGTTTGCCTCGATACACTGTGGACAGGGGTGTACCGAAGCGGTAATAAGCAAGGGCGGGGAGATCTTTGTGTTAGCTGATTCTAAGCTGATTGGACATTTTACATTGTCAGAGCAGGGGTATCAGCTGGTGCAAGAGTACCCATTAGCCTTTCATGAAGAGGGAGAGCCGCCTTTTGAGTTCTTAGGTTTGGCGTACGACGCACTCAATGACCGTTACTTCCTGGTATCTAATAGTGATAACGCGTCACAACAGGACTGGTTATTTACCCTGGATAGTCAATTTAACCTTGTATCTCGCCAGCCCCTTAGTTACACAGGGGAGACAGCAGGGAGTCTCAACGAATATACTGCAATGGGCCTGTATTTCGCTGAGGATGCGTTGTGGATGGTGTCTGAGCAATTCACAAAAGTGATTAAGTTGACGCTGAGTGGTGAGATTGTGGCTGTCTATGATCTGCTACCAGAGGATATGACTATGCCCAGCGATCTGGTTGTCAAAGATGGCAAAATATATTTGATTGGTGACCATGAAAATGGTGAGCCGGTGCCACCGCTTATCGAGTTGACGATTGAATAAGTAGTGGTAATGGGGCTGGCATCGCCAGCCCCATTAGCTCAATCAGAAGCGCCAGTTAACGTTGGCCCACAGTGTACGGCCGGCCTCATTCACTTTGTCGATTTGTGCATAGCCACTGACCATAGCGCCTGCGCGACTCAAATGTTCGGCATAGGTTTTATCCAGCACATTATCTACCCCGAGACTCAATAACAGTTCATCTGAATGGCTATAGGATAAATTCAGTGCCAGTGTGCCAAAGCCATGGCTGGGTCCGACATCCTGACCGGCAATGTTACCCTGGCCGATAGCAACGCGGTCCTGGCTTTTTACGAGACGCCATAAACCGCCTACTTGCCATTTATCCAGCGTGTAATCCATGGCGAAACGTGCCTGCAGGGGAGGCTGCTGTGCCAGTGCCGTATGATCTGTTTTATTGCTGCCACGCACATAGTTGATGCTGGTTGTGAAATTCAGTTGTTTACTGAGCTCAACCCGGGTTTCCATCTCCAGCCCCATAGTTTGTGCATCAATGTTCCGGGTCACTGCCAGTGTTTTGTCCATCACTTCGTACTGATTATCGGTGAGCAGGTAATCATCTATGCGGTTGTAAAACAAAGACACTGAGGTAGTCATAGCGGATTTTTGTAGCATCCAGCCGATATCCAGCTGGTTCGTTTTCTCCGTCTCCAGTAAGAAGGCACTCATGCTATCGACGCCCCGGCGTCCGCCACCCATTAACTCCCAGTAATCAGGGAAGCGTTCACTGTGCCCGGCACCGATGTAATAGCTCATATCTTTATGCTGGACCTGATAGCGTGTAAATCCGCTCAACAAGGTGTCATCACGCGTCTGGTCCGCCGTCGGGTTAGGCATTGGCATCATCATAGAGCCAAGTTGTTGGCGCTTGTCAGTTGCTGACCAGTCATCAATGCGCAGCCCGCTGACCCACTGGCTGCGCTTCGGGCCTTCAGTCTTGACTGCGTATTCAAACTCGCCAAATAACCCGGTTTGTTTAAACTCAGCATTATCACGGCGAGGCAGTGTTTCCACCGGTATCATTGGCTGGTTCATGCTAACACGGATGCGGTGGCGGTTTTGCTGATGATCAACCCCGTAACGCAATGTGTGTTGTGTGTCGATGGCTGAAGTGAGCATCAGTTTGCCACCCCAGGTGCGACGGTCGGGGTTAGATGAGGTCGGGGCTTTCATCATCATAGTGGGCGTAAATGTGCGCAGGCTATGGTTATCCATGATGTGATCTATGTTGTTGTAATACACGTTGGCTTCCAAAGCCCGGATAAACCCGCTCAGTTCATCCAGCTCAACGCTGAGTGCAACGTGGTTACGGTCAAACTTGCTGCCATCCATCATGCGATCAGCATAGGCGACCTCGCCATCACTGCGACCCAGACTCAGGCTATAGAGACTGTCATCATCGGGCGTGTAGGCAAACTCGGAGTCGAGGTTCCACTTGTCATATGCTGAGTGAATGGACTGACCTTCGCCGTCCTCATAGTCATCGGCATCACTTTTGCTGGCAGCAAGGCGTGCGTAGTAATCCTCTGTGCCTCCTTTCACGTCTGCATTCACCATACGCTTACCAAAACTGCCCAGGGTCGCATTGGCAAACCCTTGCCAGCCCGTTTCACTCAGGCGCTCTGATTCACGCTCAAAAATGACAGTGGCGGCGCTGTTACCAGGTCCATAAAGGACGGTTTGTGGCCCCTTAATCACCGTTAAGGTATCGTAGGTTTGTGGTGTGATGTAAGCCGTAGGCGGATCCATACGCCCGCCGCAGCCGCCAAGCGTCTGACCGCCATCGGTAATGATATTTAAGCGAGACCCGGCCATCCCCCGAAAAACAGGGTCGCTGCTCGCGCCGCCTTTTTTAACTAAAGAAAAGCCGGCGATACTGGATAGCAAGTCCGCCCCATCCTGTGCAGGCAAAGGTTGTCTTGGGGCTTTAGGGTCTGTTTTGATATCTAAAGGGCTATGCATAGGCGCGATAACCACGATGCGCTCTAAACTGTCAGTGTGTGCATCGTGCTGTGCATCCTGGCTCTGTGCAGAAAAAGCGGCTGTAACAGCAAGCCAAATGAGGTTTCTGGTCATGATTCATCCCAAAGTGTTTTCACGTTGTTATTGAGAAGAATTTTACTTGTCAGACAAAAGGTTGGGATGTGACAAATTGTCGCACTTGCGCAAGATATAAGGGAAAATATCGAAAACCTTGACCTAAAACAAAAACAGCCACCAAATGGCGGCTGTTTTTGGATGAGAAAATGAAATGCAGCCTATATGGCCATCACTTCCATTTGTTGATCACACCATTGCAGGGCTTCGTGGTAATAATCGGGCAACAGATCAGGGTCAAGGCCCAGTTGTTGTGCCAGTTCATTGGCCCCCTGCCACTCGGCTTGTTCATAGAGTTTGATGAGCGTCAGGTAACTGGCCAGCAGACCTTCTTGCTTCAATAGGGCATCTTTGATTTCAATGGCCAGTGGCAACTTGCTCATTACGCTGTCCATGCTTTCATCTAAAATAGCGTCCATCAGTGACATCATACCTGCCAGGAAGGCCATGCCGGTATCTTTTAGTTTACGGTGTTTAACCGCTAATAACTCGGCAAAACGCGCGCGCGTCAGAGACAGACGGACCAGTTCTAGTGGTTTCTCTGAAGACACCTGAGAGGCGAAGAGTAACGAAAGAAACTTCTTCAGCTCCTGATTGCCAAGTACCACCAAAGCCTGCTTAATGGTGGAGATCTCGGCACGACGTTTAAACGCGGCTGAATTTGAGTAGCGTAGCAGCTTATAGCTGAGGTTAACGTCGCGCTCGAATACTTGTGTGATCCGCTTTAAATCGACATCAACGCTAGATGTTTCGTATAACAGTTCGGCCAGCGCCATCTCTGAAGGGGGCAGGGTTTTACTCTGAACCACTTCGGGCTTAGCGAAAAAGAACCCCTGAAAATAGCTGAACCCAAGATCGAGGGCCTGCTGATACTGTTCATGTGTTTCGACTTTTTCGGCAACCAGTTCAATGTTTTTAAACGGCGCAATGGCTGCTTTGATCTCTTCAATGGTCGCGACATCTGTGGTCAGCATGTCTATCTTGATTTGATCAATGAAGGGATAGAAATGTCGCCATACTTTTTGATGCTGATAATCATCAAGCACTATGGTGTAGCCTTTTTGCTTCAGGTCCTGCACTGCACCCAGCAGGCGTTTGCCTGGCTGCACGGTTTCAAGAATCTCTACTACCAGTTGTTCGCGCCCCATCATGGTGGGGTAACCTTTCAGCAAGGTGTCCAGTGTGAAGTTGATATAAGCCGGTTTATTGTCGGTTAAATCTTCCAGACCAAAGTTAAACTGGCTACCTTCGATTAATCTTGAGGTCGCTTCTGAGCCATCTATTTCAGGAAAGACATTGTCTAAGCCATCGCGAAAGAGCAGCTCGTAGCCCACGAGTTCTTTGTTTTTGTTTAGGATTGGCTGCCTGGCGGCATAAAAATACATGAAAGATACACCTGACTGAATACTTCTACTGTTCAACAATATAAGGCAATCTCAGGCATATTTCATTAACTAATTCAGCTTGTTTCAGCTTTTGGTATTAAGGTATGAGGTTGTTCGTGCGCAATTCATAGGCACTTCACCTTGTGTAACTTGGGTGGCGATCTTTGCCATGTTATAGTGACCCTTTCGCAATGGCTTTTGTCCCAATCTCAGCTAACAACAAAACAGCATCTGATATTGTGGAGAGGAGCTCGATTATAGGAGGTAATTTTGGAAACTGGCACTATGATCTCTCTTGCCATGTATTTCATCGCCATGCTGGGAATTGGACTGTACGCGTATCGTAAGTCAACCAGCGATGTGTCGGGTTATATGTTAGGTGGAAGAAGCCTTCCACCCAGTGTCGCGGCCCTGTCTGCGGGTGCCTCGGATATGAGTGGCTGGATCCTGATGGGTCTGCCCGGCGCCATGTTTGTAAGCGGTTTCAGCAGTACCTGGATTGCTATAGGGTTGCTGATTGGCGCATTTTTAAATTACTTGCTGGTGGCACCGCGTCTGCGCGTGTATACCGAGCTGGCAAACGATGCGATAACCATTCCGGACTATTTTGCCAATCGCTTTGAAGATAAAGGCAATGCACTGCGCATCGTATCCGCGTTGGTGATCATTGTTTTCTTCACACTGTATACGTCAGCAGGTGTGGTTTCCGGCGGTAAGCTGTTTGAAAACTCCTTTGGTATGAGTTACGAAGCCGGTTTGTATATCACGACGGGTGTGGTGGTTTTGTATACTTTGTTTGGTGGGTTTCTGGCGGTGAGTCTGACCGATTTTGTTCAGGGATGTATTATGTTCCTGGCGCTAATTTTAGTGCCTGCGGTGACTTATTCATTACTGGATAATCCGCTGAGCGTTACGCTTAATGAAATCAATCCACAGCTACTCACCTGGATTGGAGCCGGTGGCGCAATCGGTATTGTTTCCGCTATGTCCTGGGGCCTGGGTTATTTCGGCCAGCCACATATTATCGTACGCTTTATGTCAGTGCGCAGCGTTAAAGATATGCCAACGGCACGTCGCATTGGGATGAGCTGGATGCTGGTGGCCACCTTAGGGGCTATCACAACGGGTCTGTTTGGTGCGGCGTACGCTCATGAAAAGGGCATTGTTGTTGAAGATCCAGAAACCATTTTCCTGATCTTATCTGAATTGCTCTTCCACCCCTTGATTGCTGGTTTCTTACTTGCTGCGATTCTGGCAGCGATTATGAGTACCATTTCGTCACAGCTGCTGGTGAGCTCCAGTTCATTGACCGAAGACTTCTACAAGATCTTCCTGCGTAAAGAGGCGTCAGATAAAGAGCTTGTACTGGTAGGGCGGATCAGCGTGGCGTTGGTTTCTATGTTTGCAATCTACCTTGCTTACGACAGAGACAGCACCATCTTAAGCCTGGTAAGTAATGCGTGGGCCGGGTTTGGTGCTGCATTCGGCCCTCTGGTACTGCTCAGCTTATTCTGGAAGCGTATGAACTTTGCCGGCGCATTGTCGGGCATGATAGTGGGCGCAGCAACCGTGTTGTTCTGGATCTATGGCCCGGTAACGGTAGACGGCCAACCGCTTAGTGCCCTTATCTATGAAATTGTGCCTGGGTTTATTGCATCCGCCATTGCGATCGTTGCCGTGAGCCTGGCAACGTCAGAACCCCGTACTGAAATAACAGATAAGTTCGAAGAAATGCAAAAAGCACTTTAATACCAATTTGCTTAATTAAGTATTCTACTTTGAGGCGAGAAAATAGGGTCGATAACAAGGCAAAAATTTTGCAATTTGGTTGTTCCAAATTAGAAACTTTTAACGCCGTTAGCGTCCTATTTGCTCCTTCAAATCGAACAGGTATTAAGTGAAATTGGTATAAAGCGTTGCATCGACTTCAATAGCCGTAGCTTTTTAGCTGCGGCTTTTTTGTCTTTGAGCTATGACACAGACGGGGTTTTCTACCATTCAGCCTGAAAATTTGACAGTTGAGCAGATTTACAGTGTCGCCAGTTTTGGCCCGGTATAGTTTTCGCATATCCGATTTGTCGTATTGTTGTTCCAATTTTTCTAATTTTCCTTATCATGGGTAATGTCATGATTGGGTCAGTAGTGAGCTTTTGGCATTCTCATGGCTTACGAGACCATCCGCAATTAAGTGAATTTAAGACAATTAATGCTTGTTACTATATGGCAATGAGGTTAACATGTATGCAACCTTAAGTGGGTGGTCCTTTTAATTATTGAAGAAGGACGGAAAATATGAAATTTTTTATTAAACGCTTAAAGAAAGATTCAAACACAATCCAACTAGATAGCACCTTGAGCCTGAGTGACGCAAACGCTCAGTTAGTGTCAGGTGGAAATAGCGGAGGAACCGGTGCGCAACCTCGCGTTCAACGTTTTTCTCCTGGAGCTGAGAAATTAGTTGGTGGTTAATCAGTAGGGTTTTGACCGAGCATGAATGAGTTTTATTTAGTCACTTCGTGGATCATAATAGCATTGGAATTGTTTATTGCTTTTTTCCTGCTGTATAGTTTCAAGAAGCATCGCTTTGGACTGTTTTTTGGTGGCAAGAGCACCCTGAAAAAGCAAGAAGACCATGAGCTGCATTCATGCTTTCTTTCCTGTCTGGTCGTACTGGTATTTTATACGTCAAGTGCGAGTCTTGGTACATACATTCTCAATCTTCCTCTAGAACTGATACAAATGCGCCAGGTGTATTACTTTGCGCTGGTGTGTACCGGTGCGTCTTTCATTACTGTTTTATATTTGCTGCATGTCATCCGTGGCTGTAGTTTTTCTGCCACAGCACGCCTTGTGGCTTATATATCATTTATGCTGATGTGTCTGAACTTTTCGCAGCTAATTTTACGTGGCTATTTGGATATTCACATATTGTATGAAGTGTATGGACCATTCGTAGTGAGTTTCAATATTTGCACATTTATTGCGCTAGCTAGATATCCGTTTTATAAATTGATGGAATTAAGACTTACCAAAGGAGAAATCTGATCATGGAGTTAATCTATATCGGTGGTACGTTTATAGTGATGGCCCTGATTTTTGTCCTGGCTATGCTAGTAAAAGGAGCCAAGCTCACGTCTTTCGAAAAGCGCCTTAAGGCACTTATCATAGCTACCAAAGAAGAAGAAGAAGAAGTCGAAAACAAATACAGTGAAGCCTACGAAATTGTGATGGAGTTTGGCGATTTGCTTGCTGCTGAAAAGAACCTTGAGCAATATTACGGTGTGAAAGATATTTACGACCGCGTTGAAGAATTCAGAGCAGAGAACAACCAAACCGTTGAGAAAGACAGAGTCATCCTGAAGGTGGTTAAATAGGTCTGCTAACTTCTAACTGCTAAGCCGCGCGCTTTCGTGTGGTTATTTACATGGGTTATCGGTGGTATTGGCCATTCCATCCAGCGATTTCAGATAGGTGTAAATCTCACATGGGTAAGCTTTTCTGCAATAATTAACTTCTATTACTACTTTTCAGTCTGACTAAATCCTGGATCCATTCAATAAACTTCACTGCGTTATGCGTTCTGAATCGTGTTTTATTGGGAATATAATAGCACAATGGCGAAGCTATGCTTTTTTCTCCCACTGGGGTCAACTGGCCGGTTGAGCACATGCCCCGGGCCAGTATCTCTGAGCAAAACACCAGGGCGTTTTCTATCACAGCCTGCTGAATACCAAACAATTCCTGATCAAACTCCCGAATAACAAAGTCAGTCTTATTCAGTCCATTGTGTGCCAGCCAGTCATCCAGCGGAGGCGCGCACAGCCCGCGATTCTTCCAGCGTGTTGTATACAGTACCGGCCGAACCCTAGCGTCCTGTAATGCCCTGAGCGTCTTGCTTCCAAATAGATTGAACCGCTCCTCACTCAGGCGGTCTTCAACCGGGACGTCTTTGATGTTACCCAGCCTGACGGGGATTGAATTGGGCAGGTTATCAGGCAGCTCTCCGCTTGAAACTTGCATCGATATGTCCGGGTAACGTACTGAGAACGTACCTTGTGCAGGCAATAGCACCAGCGCCGCAAATGAAGAAGTGGTGCTCACCTGGACGGCTTCATTGAGTTGCTGAATGTCTGCCAGTGCACTTTCAATTGTCGCAAAGCCCTCGGAAGTCGCATTGGCCAGCAACACGCCAGTTTCAGTGAGCAGAACCTTTCTGCTCAAGCGTTGAAATAAACGCACATTGAGTCGGTGTTCGAGCTTACTGATGTGATGAGAAATCGCTGTAGGCGTTAAGGAAAGCTCTTCTGCGGCGTGTTTGAAGCTGCCATGGCGTGCCGCAGCGTCGAACGCCCTGAGTGCCTGCAAAGAAACAGATAATGCCATGCTAGTCATCCAATCAACAATTATATAGATGATTTTAACTCATCTATAGGTGTAAGAGTATCGTTTGTTCAGCTGATTGCCTTAACGCACACTGTCACCTGTTCAGTAATCAAAAAGGTAACTAGCATGAGCACAATTTTACATATAGATTCAAGCGTCAGAGCGATTGACAATGACAACCCATCACATAATTCACTGTCGAAGCAGATTGCCCGGCAGTTTGTCGAAAGCTGGCAAGAAACATCTTCAATAGATGAGTATATCTATCGTGATGTAGGGGTACATCCACCACAATTTATCACTCAGGATTGGATTGGGGCTGTATTCACCCCACAAGGTAAAAGGACTGCGGATCAGAAGCGGCTATTAGCCTTATCCGATACGCTGATCGATGAGCTGACCCGCGCCGACATTATTGTTATTTCAACACCTATGTACAATTATGGCATGCCAGCACAACTCAAGGCCTGGTTTGATCAGATTGTTCGGGTTAACAAAACATTTGATTTTGATCTCAAGCGGGGAGACTTTCCGTTAGCGCCTTTACTGTCGGGTAAAACATTGGTTGCCATAGCCTCATGTGGCGAATTTGGCTTCGAAGAACCTGAGATAAGAGCCAAAAGCAATCATCTGATGCCACATCTACGCACGTTAAGTCGTTATCTCGGGGTTGAAACCATGTATGAAATAGTCAGTGAGTATCAGGAGTTTGCCGATGACAGGCATCAGGCGTCGCTTACACAGGCGTTTGAACAAGCGCAAAGTCTTGCATTGGCACTGGCTCAGAGTCAGCAAATTACACACATTGACGAGCAGTTGGTGTAAGAGCGGTTACTTAGATTGATCCGTTTAACCACAAAAGTGGTCGCTTTGGGTTACTTTTGTTTTATTCAATAACGCGCTTTGTTAAGCCCGTTTTTTCTCATTGTGTGCGACCGAGCTCTGCTGGAGGAGGGGTTTCAGGTCGCGCAGAATAATGTGGCCATAATCCTGATATCCTGCCTGCGTGCCGGGCGTAAACCACTTCATATGAGAAATGAACTCAAGGGAATTGGCAATGCTGGTGATCAGGCTTTGTTCCATGTCAGAGTGGTAAGCCAGCGGCGGCTCTACAGGGGCCGGGGGCGTATGGGTCACATCTTGCTGTTCGCCGGTCAGCAGCCATAATGCGCTGTCTTTAGTCGCCGGATGTAAAAAGAATTTGCTTACTACCGACAAGGTAGGTTCCCTGACATCTTTCTCATACTTTCGATACGAAGCAGTGGGAATATCCAGTATTTCTGAAAAGCCAACCTGAGAATAGCCCAAGTTGATACGTAACTGTTTTAATCTTGTAGCAAAAGTATTTGACATATGACCCAATCCGGTTAATTATTTATCCACCTGACCCGTTCAGACTACATGACTCTCAGTCAAATGTCTAACGGGGACGAAAAATTAAACACTTGGCCGGAACAGTCCCCGGACAGGTGTAGGCTCAGACCTGTGTTTAGGCGCGTGTTGACTTTATGGCGTTAAACACTTTGCTTTAGGTTTGTAAGACACTGTGATTGATAATAAGCGGATATGTTATGACTACTGTTAAAAGAAATGAATCTGTGCGTAAAGCACACACCATAGCAGCCAGGAAGCAAATTCAAACTGCTATTCGTCGTCTACGCAGAGAAATGAACTTAACTCAGGCTGAGTTAGGCAAAAAGCTTGTCACGCCTGTTGATCAGGCAACCATCTCTAACTGGGAGTGCGGTAAGTCTGACTTATCTGCCTGTCAATTACTCGATATTATGATGATTTTTGGCCAGCCAAACTTTATGAGTTTGCTGGAGCAGGGAGCGCAAAGCGACCTGGTTGACGAAAAGCAGTCGGCCTAACGCAATTATTCACTGACAGTACCTCTGTCAGGTAAGCCTCCTAGCTAACATATCGTGTTGTCTGGGCACGCTCGTGCCCGCTTTTCTTTTTTATTCGTCTAAATGCTGATCTTGTACTAGCTTTCCATTGGGAGCGAGAGTCCTGACTCATGCGATTCTTTTCTGGTCAATGGCCAAGGTGCACTGTTTCTATAAAGAGCAGGCTCTTCAGCTGGTGGTCCCGCCTCGTCACGCCCAGCAATCCTGTATTGCTTCTTCATGGTGCACTGGGTGCAATTAAGCAAGTATAAGGAACCATTTTATGTCGTCAGCTAAATCGCAGTTAGGGTTTGATCAGAACCAACGTAAAATTATTATCGGGGAACAGCAGGACTCTGAGCTAGGTCCTTTGTGTCATCTCCCCGGCACGTGGAAAAACACGGGCAATCTCGAAGGCCATGGCTGGAATATGATAGCTTTGCCTTTTGCAGCAGGCGACCTGGATTATCGGTTGCTGATGAACCAATATGACGAAGAACTGACTTTCAGCCTGGTTGATAAGGGCGTGCCAAATCGAGGGATCCCGGAGGATCAATCCGTTGCTACGCTCGATTACACCCAAATCATTAACCAGATAGCTGCACAAGACTATCCACATTCCGGGCTTGAGGGTAAACCTGGGCTGGCAATTCACCATGAACCCGGTCTGTGGTTACACATGCGTGATCAGTTAACCGATGACCTGGATATTGCTCGTCTGTCCAGTATTCCTCATGGCGATGCAGTGATCGCATTGGGTAAGAGTGCGCATTCTCAGTCTGGCTTTGAGATCCCCGCGCTGAATGGCTTACCTATTGGGGTATCGGGGGATATAGACACCAACCCTTATCTGGCACCCTATAAACACTTCAGAGATCAGCCTTTTGAAGGCCTGTTTGATCCAACCCAGGCGAATGCGCTACTGCAAAAGGCCATTGCCCCTTTACTCAGCGCTGGCAAAGTGAAAAATACGACCAAGCTGGAAGTACGTACAACCGCGGCGACGGGCTCGGTAAACAATATTCCTTTTGTCACGCGCCAGGCAAATGCTGCTGAAGTCCATTCCACATTTTGGATTTACGAATTAACGGAGACTGACCAACACGGCAATCCAAAGCTTTGGTTACAGTATTCTCAGAATGTGATCCTGGACTTTTTCAATCGTAAAGACAGACCCGGTGAATTGATCCGCTGGCCACACATTAGTATCAACACGCTGGAAAAAGTGGACACCTGATAATCGCAGTCACTGCTGCTTACCTTTGGTTTGCAGCAGTGACGCATTCTCGCCAGGCTGCGGAGTCATCTTGATTTTGTGTCTAAAACGAGCCGGGCAGATCCATTGCGTCTTGCAATTTAACCAATAAGGGAACACACTAGGCAAAAATAATTAACAATAAAGCCACAAGCGCATGGCGTATTAAACGCTGTAAGCTAGCACCTTGGTTAGAATTAGCATGTTCACACTGGTCATATTATCTCTGGGTTGTCTTCATGGTCTGTATCTCAGTTACGAGCTGATACGGAAGAATACGGCGAATGATGCAAACAGGATGCTTGCTCTGTGTATTCAGTGCTTTGTTGCACTGTTGTTTTTTATATTACTTGATGAAAGTGGGGCGTTTTACTATTTG
The DNA here is from genome assembly GCF_030125445.1 of Pseudoalteromonas ardens. Lineage (NCBI taxonomy): Bacteria > Pseudomonadati > Pseudomonadota > Gammaproteobacteria > Alteromonadales > Pseudoalteromonadaceae > Pseudoalteromonas > Pseudoalteromonas ardens. The sequence goes on along the minus strand of NZ_JASJUV010000006.1, from coordinate 200,663 downwards.
CCTCATCTGATAGGGTTTCAGGAGCCTCTGACCTTCCTGTTGGCACCGTGTTTTTATTACTACGTACTCAGATTAACGTCGCCTGCCTATATAGCGTTTAATCGCGTTCATTTACTGCCGTTTTTGCTGGCTCTGTGCTGCGCTATTCCGTTCTTCTTACTCGATGCTCGCAGTAAATGGCAATTTTTGTATGGTGATATGTATGCCCCGGACCTGCCATCCTGGTACCTGACAGGGTTTGAAAATGTCTTCATTTTTGGCGCTATGTTGCAGGTTGCAGTGTATCTGGTGTTTGCGTGGCGCAGGCTCAATGCTTACCAGATCCTGTCGGCCAATAACTTTTCGTCACTTGAACTTATCAACCTGAACTGGTTAAGGCGTCTGCTCATTATGTTGTTATCACTTTATGGGCTGTGGTTCATCGATGAAGCGATAGAAGTGAATGCTATGGTGTGTATTGATCATGACAACGGATTTGGCTGTGAGTATGGCTGGCTGATTGGTGAGCGCTGGTTCTTTTTTTCTGAGCTGGGCGTAGTCATCGTTTTTTATTTAATGAGCTATTTCGGCTTGCGTCAGCCGGAAATATTTATCCAGAATAATCAATATTTTGAACTTGATAAGCCGCACAGCGAAAAGTACTTAAACTCGGCCCTGTCAGAGTCACTGGCTGTACAGCTCTGCAACCTGATTGAAGATCAGGTGCTGGACGAAAAGCTCTATCTGAAAGCGGATTTAACGCTGCACGACTTGGCCTGTGCATGTGGTCATTCCCGACACCATGTTTCTCAGGCGATTAATCAAAGTAAAAACATGAGTTTTTTCGATTTTATCAATCAGCTCAGAGTGATGCATGCACAGCAGCTGCTGCTTTCTCAACCAGACAGGAGCATTCTGGACATCTCTTTGGACAGTGGCTTTAACTCCCGTTCTGCGTTTTATGGGGCGTTTAAACGCTATACCGAGTTAACACCTGGCGCATATCGAAAACAAAGTAAAATAGCGGCAGAAAATATGTCCTGATCAGTCGGTCAGGACGACAAGCAGCGCTCGCTAAGCAAGGATGTCATTGTTATTTCAATGGAGAAAACAACAATGACAAGACAAATACCCGTTCAGCAGGACAGGCTTTTACGACCGCGGCCATTGCCTTTTTTATTGCCCGGTGCGCCAACAGATCATGGCACTCATTCCGAACAAGCAAAAAATACAATTCAGGCGCCAGGCAAGTATCTGACGCAAGCATCCGGATCACTGAGTGTCCTATTGATGAGTGTCGCTTTGAACACAACCGTGGCACATGCCAATACTGCACCTTCTGATCTGGAGCGCATTACGGTGACTGGTAGCCAATATACGTTAGCCACCCGGCACAATACGCACTTCCTCTCCAAAGAGCGTATCGAGTCAATGCCACACATTGCGGATGATATTTTTCGGCTTATGCCCGCTTTACCAGGTGTTGCCGCAGGTGATTATTCTGCTAACTTTTTTGTGCGCGGTGGGCATTCGGATGAAGTACTCGTTTTACTGGATGGTCAGCAACTGTACCGGCCTTTTCATATGAAAAGCTTCAACAGTGCGTTTAGCATTGTCGACACGGACAACGTAGGCGCAATGGATTTTTCCAGCGGTGGGTTTACGGCGCGTTACGGCAACAAAATGAGTGGTGTCATGGCGATTCAGAGCCTCTATGACATGCCGCAATACAAACACAGCCTGGGAGTAAGTTTCATTAATGCCAGAGCCGGATCACAGGGCACATTTGACGACGACAAGGGCAGCTGGCTGGTATCGGTCAGACGCGGTTATCTTGATCTTGTACTGGACGCAGTAGAAGACGAATCGAATAAGTTTGAGCCCATATATGCGGATTTGTTTGCGAAGGTCAGTTACGAGCTGACGGATACCCAGTCTTTGTCAGGGCACTTTCTTTACGCCTGGGACGATGAAATACTTGATGACACCTTTTCTGAATGGGATGGAGTCCGGGAATATCAGGTGAAGGAAAAGGTCAGTGGCGAGTACAGCAGCACCTACGCGTGGGCGGTCTTGCGTTCCGACTGGCATGAGGATCTGAGCAGCCAGACGCTGCTGTCAGTCGCCAGAGTCGAGGAAGACCGCAGTGGCGGTCAATATGATCCGACTGAAGTGTGGCTTACTCTGGACGATAACAAGTTCTTTTATGCCTACTCACTGAAACAAGACTGGCAATGGCGTGTCAGTGACAGTCATTATCTCGAGTCCGGCTTTGAAGCCAAATACCTGGACGCAGAGTATGACTACTGGCTGGAAGCCTGGTATCAGGTAAATTATGACGGTGAAGATTACCGTCAGCAAAAAACACAGCTAACCGCATCCGGTAATGTGTTTGGTGCCTATATCAGCGATCGTTGGCGACTTAACCCTGATTGGGTAACTGAACTGGGTCTGCGCTGGGATCAGCAGGATTATTATGGGTTTACCAAAGCGCAATGGAGCCCACGCGTTGCGCTTTTGTTTCAGCCTGCAGATGAACAGCGGGTTTCCCTGAGTGCCGGAGATTACTACCAGCCTGAAGATATTCTCAGCTTGCAAGTCGCCGATGGCAGCACTGAGTTTCATGGCGTTGAGAAAGCGCGTCATGTCATTTTATCTTATCAACATGCGCTGAGCCCGGCATTTCAATGGCGCGCCGAAGCATATTTGAAAAAACTGTCTCAGCTGCGGCCCTGGTATGAAAATGCCTTTGATCTTTATGAATTCTTACCTGAAGGACAGGCCGACAGGTATCGGGTTGCGCCAGACTCAGCCAGAGTCAAAGGTGTTGAGCTGAGTTTTCAGCACCACATTACTTCTAAATGGCAGTGGCATGCGAGTTACAGCTGGTCTAACGCACAGGACAGCATTAACGGTCGCTGGTATCCGCGCAGTTGGGACCAAAGGCACGCTGTCAAGCTGACGAGTCGTTATCAGTTTGATAATGGCTGGCAGATAAGTGGACTGGTGTATTTTCACTCTGGCTGGCCTATGACTGGCGAGTCAGGCCGTCTGGTAAAAAATACGCCCAATGGAACATACGAAATCCAGCGCAGGCTTAATGAGCGTAATCAGCTTAAACTGGGTAATTACAAACGCATAGATATGCGAATTCATAAAATCTATCCATTATCAAACAGTGAGTTAACTGTTTTCTTTGAGGTTTCTAATTTACTGAACTTTGACAATGAATGTTGTATTGATCGAACCAGCTACTCAGTAGATGGAGAAGGAAAATTACTCAAAAAGGAAGAGCGGGGGCACTGGCTGCCGATTATTCCGTCGTTCGGGGTTAAGTGGGCATTTTAACTTTGAGTGAGATAAAGCCCGGTTCACGCACCGGGCTGAAATCAGACTGGGGATCAGTCCTGAACTGAGCGAAGCAGGGCGTTGATGCCTACTTTTTCGCGAGTTTGCTGGTCCACTTTCTTAACGATAATTGCCGCATACAGGCTGTGCGTACCGTCTTTGCTTGGTAATGAGCCTGGTACGACAACGGCGCCGGCTGGAACACGGCCATAGTGGATCTCGCCGGTTTCACGGTCATAGATACGCGTACTTTGGGAAATATACACGCCCATTGAAATCACAGCGCCTTCTTCAACAATGACCCCTTCAACAATTTCAGAGCGGGCACCGATGAAGCAGTTATCTTCGATAATGGTTGGGTTCGCTTGTAATGGCTCCAGTACGCCGCCAATGCCTACACCACCAGAGAGGTGCACATTCTTACCGATCTGAGCACATGAACCGACAGTGGCCCAGGTATCAACCATAGTGCCTTCATCGACATAAGCGCCAATATTGACATAAGACGGCATCAAAACCACATTTTTGCCAATGAAGCTACCCTGACGTGCAACGGCGTTGGGGACCACACGCATGCCGCCTTGTTGAAATTGCTCAGGGGTATAGTCGCTGAACTTAAGGGGCACTTTATCGAAAAACTGGTTTACTCCGTCATTCATAGGCTGATTATCGCGAATACGGAATGACAGCAGAACCGCCTTTTTCAGCCACTGGTGTACAACCCATTCGCCGCTGACTTTCTCAGCAACGCGTGCTGCGCCTGAGTCCAGTAAAGCCAGTGCATCAATGATGGCATTTTTTACCTGAGGTGATACATCACTGGGAGTGATGATATCGCGTTGTTCCCAGGCTTGTTCAATTGTGGTTTTTAAATCCGACATGGTGTCCTCATTTATTCAGATTCTGCATTGAGTTTTTTCATCAGTGAGCGATGTAACGATGCTTTGGCATCTTCACTGAGACGTTGATAATCTTTGTCCGAGACCACAAAGAAATCCTCCGCGCGTTCGCCCACTGTGGTAATACGTGCGGCGTGAATGTGCAGTGAATGGACTTGAAAAACTTCGGCAATTTTAGTCAATAAGCCGGGAATATCCACTGCCTGGATCTCAATCAGGTTTCGGTCACTACGGGCGTGGGGGCGTACCACGACCTTAGGTTTAATATTAAAGTCTTTAAAGCGCTGTGAGCGGTTCTTCTTCAGCCGGATTTTCTTCTTCGGATCGGTGAGGATCACTTCCAGGCTGCGGCGCAAAGTTTTGGCCCGGGTGCCACTGATGGGGCGGCCGTCGACTTCCAGTATGACAAAGCTAAAGACCACATAGCCATCTTTGGTTGTCAGTACCTGAGCATGCTGGATCTGGGCTTTCTTGGAACCAATGACCGCCACCAGTTTGGCAAATAAACTGGCTTCGTAAGGCGCATAAACAAACACCTGGGTACCGCCATGCATAGGCTGTTCTGATACAACCACGCAGGGCTGGCTTAAGTCATCGCGGCCGAGCAGATATTCGGTTTGCCAGGAAATTTGCTGTTCGCTGAATGCGGTAAAATAGTTGGCTTTAAAGCGTGCCCAGATCATGTCAATCAGGTCTTCGCGGTAGTCTTTGTTGATCAGCCGCTGTTTTGCCTGTTGTTTCTTATCGCGGATCTGATCACGCATATCCATGGGGTTTTCCAGACCCAGGCGCAGCGCCCGCTGCGTGAGCAAATAAAGCTCCCGCAATAAAGTGTTTTTCCAGTCATTCCACAGATTATCGTTGGTTGCGCGAATATCGGCAACGGTCAGACAATAGAGGTAGTCGAGCTGGCGTTCGTTTTTAATGCGTGTGGCAAATTCGTTGATCACTTCAGGATCATTGATGTCCTTACGCTGCGCTGTGACAGACATCAACAGGTGATTTTCGACCAACCAGGCAACAAGCTTACTGTCGGAGGAAGAGAATCCGTGCATTTGTGCAAAGGCGGAGGCATCAACGGCTCCCAGCTCAGAGTGATCGCCGCCCCGGCCTTTGGCAATATCATGGAAGATACCCGCCAGATACAGCAGCTCGGGTTTATCCATACGGGTGACGATTTCAGTACACAGCGGAAATTCGCCCTGGTGCTCATGGCTAAAATAGCGATAAATATTGTTGATAAGCTTGTGCGTGTGCTCATCAACGGTATAGGCATGGAACAAGTCGAACTGCATCTGTCCAAAGATATTTCGCCATTGTGGCAAGTAGGCGGCAATGATCCCATGCTTGTGCATTAGGGTAAATGCACGACCCATGCCGTTAGGGTGCTTAAGCAGGCGCATGAGTGCGTCACGGCAAGCGGCGTAATCCTGTAAGTCACCCAGCAGGCGTCGTCTGACCTGACGAACGGTGCGAATGGTGCTGGGATCGATGTCGGTAATTTCCGGGTTATCCGCAATATGTTCAAACAGTAAAATGAGATTTTCCCGGCGAAAGAACACCGACGGGTTTTTCACCCGAATTTTATTACCGACACGCTCAAAGTGGTTGTCGAGCGGTATCACGGTTTGTTCGCTTTGATCGGGTAAAATGCTCTGTTCAAAGTAGGCCAGCAGCATCTGGTTCATTTCACGCACCCGGCTCATGATCCGGAACAGGCGTTTCATCATGCGCTCCACGGACGCTTTGCCTTCGGAACCAAATCCCAGCAGCTCAGCGGCATGTGGCTGGTAATCAAACAGCAGGCGGTTTTCACTGCGCCCGGCTGCCAGATGGAGTGCAAAGCGGATATTCCAGAGGTTCTCCAGGCATTCCAGCAACTCCTGATATTCTTCATGGGTTAGATAACCATGACTTATCAGCTCTTCGAGTGTTTCTGCATGAAAGTGCTTTTTAGCAACCCAGAAAATGGTCTGAAGGTCGCGCAGGCCGCCGGGGTTTTCTTTGATATTTGGCTCAAGGTTATAGGCGGTGCCATGACACTTTTTACGCCGCAGTCGTTGTTCTTTGACCTTAGCGATAAAGAACTCATCTGACTGCCAAATGGGCGTTTCAACAATGTGGCTTTTGAGTCGCTCAAACTCGACGTGATTGCCGCAAATTAAGCGACTTTCCAGCAGGCTGGTGGTGAAATGCACATCTTCGCGCTTTTGTTCAAGCACCTGATCATGGGTTCGGACACTGTGGCCAATATCCAGATTGAGATCCCACAGCAAGGTCATGAATGACTCAAGAGACTCTGTCAGCTCAGGTCCGGGTTCTTGTTTACACAGCAACAGAAAGTCAATATCGGAGTATGGGTGTAATTCTCCGCGACCATATCCCCCGACCCCTATCAGGGCTAAGTCAGGGAATTGGGCTAGCCCGGTATCGGCGTACAACTTAATCAACAGGCGGTCGATAAATTCGGCCCTGGCATTGATCAGCTGTCTGACGGGTTGCTTAGAAAACTGGTTGTTCAGCCACTTATAAAAATAGGTCTGACAGTTTTTGTAATCGTTTAAGGTTTGCGCTTCGTCGAGAAGCGTTTTTACTTTGTTTGGTAATGCCACCGGGGCTCCCTATGTTGCGCGCAAAACTCACAGCTCAGTTTTACACTAAGTCACAAAAAAATGCGAGGTTGTGATTGGAGAAGGGCGTTTAACTGGATGAAAAGGCAGCATAGTGAGCGGAAGGTAACGCCACCGTGATGGTGGCGTTGGTATGGCAAGGATTAAGCGCTGTGCTCGATCACGCGCTCAATGGTGTCGTCGCTGCGCAATGTCAGGATCTCAACACCGTTTTCTGTGACCAGCAATGTGTGCTCCCACTGTGCAGATAAGCTGCGGTCCTTGGTTACCACGGTCCAGTCGTCTTTCAGCAGTTTGCAGTGGCGTTTGCCGGCATTGACCATGGGCTCAATGGTCAGACACATACCTGCTTCAAGCGCTTCTCCGGTGCCTGCTTTACCATAGTGGACGATCTGCGGCTCTTCGTGGAATTCTGCACCAATGCCATGGCCGCAATATTCGCGGACGATAGAGTAATTAAAGCCTTCCGCATATTTTTGGATAGCAGCGCCGATGTCACCAATGCGTACACCAGGCTTCACCATGCGAATGCCTATGTACAGCGCTTCCTGAGTGACTTCGCTCAGGCGCTTGCCCTGAATACTGGGTTTGCCAACAAAAAACATTTTTGAGGTATCGCCATGATAGCCATCTTTGATAACGGTCACGTCAATGTTGATGATGTCGCCATCTTTGAGTGGCTTGTCGTTTGGAATACCATGACAAATTACATGGTTTACCGAGGTACAAATCGACTTCGGAAAACCATGGTAGTTAAGTGGGGCAGGGACTGCTTGCTGCACATCTACAATGTAGTTATGACAAATGGTGTTTAGCTCATCGGTCGTCACCCCTGGTTTGACATAAGGTTCAATCATTTCCAAGACTTCAGCGGCTAACTTACCGGCAACACGCATCTTTTCGATTTCTTCAGGGGTTTTGATCACTGCACTCATTGAGACTCCAAGTCATAGTTTCGACGCAACAACACCGGGCTAGTTTATGAACGATTTTTAGCCCAAACGTTGAGTTAATTTCTTTTATATGGTATAAAGCGCGCCGTCTTTTTACAAATAAATCTTTCGGCCGAGTCAGGCTCACAGGTTGTTTGTAACGAAGACCACACGAAATTTAATTTTAACACACACACATATCGACACATACACTTGGGTGCAGGTGAGGGACAAATAACCGGTTTACCGGAGTACCAAACTTGTTGGTGTTATGGGATATGTGGAGGCCTAACCCTACTTAATTTAGAGGAAAATACAAATGGCAAACGTTTCAATGCGCGATATGCTTCAAGCTGGTGTTCACTTTGGTCACCAGGCTCGTTACTGGAACCCTAAGATGAAGCCTTTCATCTTCGGCGCTCGTAACCGTGTTCATATCATCAACCTGGAAAAGACTGTTCCTATGTTCAACGATGCACTTAAGTTCCTTTCGAACGTTGCATCTAACAAAGGTAAAATCCTTTTCGTTGGTACTAAGCGCGCTGCAAGCGAAGCAGTTAAAGAAGCAGCTATTCAAAGCGAGCAGTTCTACGTAAATCACCGTTGGTTAGGTGGTATGTTGACTAACTGGAAAACAGTTCGTCAATCAATCAAGCGTCTTAAAGACCTTGAGACTCAAAGCCAAGACGGTACTTTCGAGAAGCTGACTAAAAAAGAAGCTTTGATGAAAACTCGCGAAATGGAAAAGCTTGAGAAGAGCCTTGGTGGTATCAAAGATATGGGCGGTCTTCCAGACGCTATCTTCATCATCGATGCTGACCACGAGCACATCGCTATCCGTGAAGCAAACAACCTGGGCATTCCAGTAGTATCTGTTGTTGATACTAACTCTAACCCAGACGGCGTTGACTTCATCATCCCAGGTAACGATGACGCGATCCGCGCTATCCAGCTTTACACTGGTGCTGTAGCGACTGCTATCACTGAAGGTCGTGAAAGCAACATCGTTGCTCAAGCTGAAAGCGACGACTTCGTAGAAGCTGAGTAATTGATTGCATACCGCGCCACTGGCAACACCTAGTTTGCGGGTGGCCGGTCGCAACGCACTAAGCTGTCATCAAGTCTTCATCTTATTTATCTGGAGACTTGATATTCTTTACAAGCGGTAATTCGCTTATCAAAAAACCGAATTCAGAATTGAGGATATTCTAATGGCTGTAACTGCTGCCCTAGTTAAAGAACTTCGCGAGCGCACTGGCGCTGGCATGATGGATTGTAAAAAAGCACTAACTGAAACTAACGGTGACATCGATCTAGCTATCGAAAACATGCGTAAGAGCGGTGCTGCTAAAGCGGCTAAAAAAGCTGGTAACATTGCTGCTGAAGGTACAATCCTTATCAAGCAAGGTGAAGGTTTCGCTGCACTTCTTGAAGTTAACTGTCAAACTGACTTCGTTGCTAAAGACGAAAACTTCCTGGGTTTTGCAAACACTGTTCTTGACGCTGCTGCTGAAGCGAAAACAGACATCGAAACTTTGAAAGCTAAGTTCGAAGAAACGCGTGTTGCACTAGTTGCTAAAATCGGTGAAAACATCAACGTTCGTCGCGTTGAGTACATCGATGGTGCAAACATCTCTGCTTACCGTCACGGCGACCGTATCGGTGTTGTTGTAACTGGTGAAGCTGACGAAGAAACGCTGAAGCACGTTGCTATGCACGTTGCTGCTTCTAAGCCTGACTACCTAAACCCAGAAGATGTACCTGCTGAGGTTGTAGAGAAAGAAAAAGCGGTTCAGGTTGAAATCGCTATGAACGAAGGCAAGCCTGCTGAAATCGCTGAGAAAATGGTTGTTGGCCGCATGAAGAAGTTCACTGGTGAGATCTCTCTTACTGGTCAAGCTTTCATCATGGAGCCTAAGAAGTCTGTTGGTGAGTACCTGAAAGAAAAAGGTGCTTCTGTTTCTTCATTCATTCGCCTTGAAGTTGGTGAAGGTATCGAGAAGAAAGAAGAAGACTTCGCTGCTGAAGTTGCTGCTCAAATCGCAGCTGCTAAAGGCGAATAATCACGCTTAGGTGATTAAGTGATGCAAAAGCCCCCTCGATATGAGATTTGCTTTTGCGTCACTGCACAAAATTCTCTAAAATAACCGCGCATTTATGTCTTTCATAAGCGCGGTTATTTTGTATCTCACTTTTAATTTGGCCCGGAAATTATGACTATCAATCGAAAACCTGTTTTTAGACGCGTTCTTCTTAAACTTAGCGGCGAAGCTTTGATGGGAGATGAAGGCTTTGGAATCGATCCTAAAGTATTGGATCGTATGGCCCAAGAAATAAAAGAACTTGTAGAACTCGACGTAGAAGTGGGTTTGGTTATCGGCGGCGGTAACTTTTTACGTGGCGGCTCGTTAGCCGAAGCGGGCATGAATCGCGTAGTGGGCGATCACATGGGCATGCTGGCAACTGTGATGAACGGTCTGGCAATGCGCGATGCACTGCACAGAGCGTTTGTGAATGCACGTCTGATGTCTGCCATTCCTCTGAATGGTGTTTGTGATGCGTATAACTGGGCAGAAGCAATCAGCTTACTGAAATCTGGCCGCGTGGTTATTTTCTCTGCGGGTACCGGTAACCCGTTCTTCACAACCGATTCGGCAGCCTGTTTGCGCGGTATTGAAATTGAAGCAGACACGGTTATTAAAGCGACCAAAGTAGACGGCGTATTCAGTGATGACCCTGTTAAAAACCCGGATGCAGAATTACACCGTCACCTGACGTACAATGAAGTGATTGAAAGAGAATTAAAGGTTATGGACCTGGCGGCGTTTACGCTGGCCCGTGACCACAACATGCCTTTGAGTGTATTCAACATGAACAAGCCTGGCGCGTTAAAGCGGGTTATCATGGGTGAAGAAGAAGGTACGTTAATCAGTACACAACCAGCTGCAGAGTAAGCGCTCTGGCGCATTGGCTGGCAATACCAGCAATTTAACCTGCAAGCTGAGTCCGATTAATACAGTAAAGAATAGGATAGCACTGTGATTGATGATATTAAAAAAGATGCGCAAGAGCGCATGACAAAAAGCGTAGCTGCGCTGGCAAGCCAGCTATCTAAAATCCGCACTGGCCGTGCACACCCGGCATTGCTTGATGGCATTTCTGTGTCTTACTACGGTGCTGACACGCCACTTAACCAGGTTGCTAACGTGACGGTAGAAGATTCACGTACACTGGCTATCAGCGTGTTTGACAAGTCTTTGGCACAAGCGGTAGAAAAAGCGATCATGGCGTCTGATCTGGGTCTTAACCCAATGTCTGCGGGTACGGTTATCCGTGTCCCACTTCCTCCGCTGACGGAAGAGCGTCGTAAGGACCTTATCAAAATCGTACGTGGTGAAGTTGAAGGCGGTCGTGTTGCGGTTCGTAACATTCGTCGTGATGCCAACGGTGACGTAAAATCACTGCTGAAGGATAAAGAGATTTCTGAAGACGAAGCACGTCAGGCAGAAGACGAGATCCAGAAGCTAACTGATAAGTTTATCAAAGAGATGGACACTCAGCTGAGCGCTAAAGAAGCAGAGCTGATGGAAATCTAAGCAGCCACAAATTTATTAGGTTTGCAGCGCCGTCTAAGGTATACTAGACGGCGTTTTTTTTTACTTAAATAGGCATTATGATTTTAACCGCTGACGCAATTTCACAGCAATCTCTGCCCAAACATGTCGCTATCATTATGGATGGAAATGGTCGTTGGGCTCAGGCGCGTAAGCGTCCCCGTGCATATGGACACAAAAAAGGGGTGGATTCAGTTCGCAATGCTGTGCAGTTTTGCTCTAAGCTAGGGATAGAGTCATTGACGTTGTTCGCTTTCAGTAGTGAAAACTGGCGTCGTCCAGAGGACGAAGTCAGCACTTTGATGGAATTATTCCTGTTTGTATTGAGTAAAGAAGTTAAGAAGCTCCATAAGAACAATGTGAAGTTGTCCATCATCGGAGATATCTCGCGCTTCCCAGCCGGGTTACAGCAAAAAGTTGTCGATGCAGAACAGTTAACCGAGCACAACTCGGGACTCAAGTTGAACATCGCGGCCAACTATGGTGGTCGCTGGGATATTGTGCAGGCAGCTCAATCTCTGGCTGAGCAGGTCGCTGAAGGCGCTATCCAGGCGAGCGACATTACAGAAGAGGCGATTTCGTCACGGCTGACTATGGCGGATCAAAGTCCGCTTGATCTGTTGATCCGCACCGGTGGAGATTACCGCATTAGTAATTTCTTACTGTGGCAGGCAGCGTATGCTGAGCTCTACTTTACCGAAACATTATGGCCAGACTTTAATGAAGAAGCGTTTTCAGAAGCGCTTGCCAGTTACGTTTCGAGAGAACGACGTTTCGGTTGTACCGGCGAACAAATAAAACAATTACTCGCCGAGAGCAAAACAACAAGTTAAAGGTACAAAATTTGTTAAAACAACGTGTTATGACGTCGGTGGTGCTGGCGCCACTGGCTTTACTATTGGTATTTTTTACGCCGCTGAATTTATTTAGCGTGATTGCCGGCGCCATTATTCTGATGGGTGCCTGGGAATGGGCGGCCTTTATCGGCCTGACTAATCGCCTGCACAAAGGCATTTATGTTGTCATGATGGCCGCGGTTCTGACGGTTCTTCATACCCACTGGCCGATCACAGAGCTTTGGCATCAGGGACGTCTGGTGGCCGATGCAAACTACGTCTTTACTCTTGCCGCAGCCTGGTGGCTGGTTGCGACCGTTCTGGTTATGAATTACCCGCGCATGGCGAAAGCCTGGAATGAAGGCATGATCATGCGTACTATAGCCGGCTTTTTGACCTTAATTCCCCTTTGGCTGGCACTGAATGTGCTGCGCAGCGCAGAGTATCATCAGGCAGAGCAATATGGCTCAGTGTTAATTATGGTGGTGCTGGGCATCGTCTGGAGTGCAGACATAGGGGCTTACTTTGCCGGTAAGAATTTTGGCAAACACAAATTAATGCCCAATGTCAGCCCCAATAAAACGATTGAAGGGTTAATTGGTGGTTTACTGACGTCTGTCGTGTTTGTGGTCATTTTCTGCTATTGCAGCGACGTAGAGCAACATCAGTGGCTATTGTATGCCGGTTTAACCGTTGTGATTGCGCTGTTTTCTGCCGTCGGTGATTTGCTGGAAAGCATGTTTAAACGTGAAGCCGGGTTAAAAGACTCGGGGAAATGCCTGCCAGGACATGGTGGTATTCTTGACCGTATCGATAGCTTAACCGCGGCTGCGCCGATTTTTGCCTTGTTGTACGCCTGGACGGTGACACTATGAGTGGCAAGCAAAACCTGGTGATCTTAGGGTCTACCGGCTCTATAGGTACATCAACGCTGGATGTCGTTGAGCGAAATTGCGCACACTATCAGGTTTTTGCGCTGGTTGCCGGGCGTAATGCTCAACTGGTTATCGAACAGGCTCTAAAGCATCAGCCTCGCTATGTTGTTATGGGGACTGAGGATGCTGCAAAAGAAGTAAGTGCAGCACTGAGTACCCAGCAGACTGAAGTGCTCAGTGGCACTCAGGCCATGTGTGATATTGCCGCTCATACTGACGTGGACATTGTGATGTCGGCCATTGTTGGTGCAGCGGGATTATTGCCAACACTGGCAGCGGTAGAGCAGGGCAAGAAAGTCTTGCTTGCCAATAAAGAATCTCTGGTCATGTCAGGCCAGTTATTTATGGATAAAGTAAAGCGCCACGGTGCGATTTTGCTGCCCATAGACAGCGAACACAATGCTATTTTTCAATGTTTACCAGATGCCTTGCAACAGGGCGCTAGCACAGCCCTGGATGCTCAAGGGATCCGTAAAATCCTGCTCACTGGTTCCGGCGGTCCTTTCCTGAATCGTGCCATTGATACACTGGCCGATGTGACCGTGGCTGAGGCTGTTGCACACCCTAACTGGTCAATGGGACAGAAAATCTCGGTAGACTCCGCGACCATGATGAACAAAGGACTGGAGTTTGTTGAAGCGAAATGGCTGTTTCATTGCCAGGCAGACGACATTGAAGTGGTTATCCACCCACAAAGTATGATCCACTCCATGGTGCAATACATAGATGGCTCCGTGATTGCGCAAATGGGTCAGCCCGATATGCGGACTCCCATTGCTTATGGCCTGGCTTATCCTGAACGGATAGACGCGGGCGTTAAGCCTCTCGATTTTGCGGATATTGTTGATTTCACCTTTACCAAGCCTGATTTCAATCGCTATCCCAACTTGAAACTGGCAATCGATGCATGTCGCAGTGGTCAGTCTGCCACAACGACACTTAACGCAGCGAACGAGATTGCGGTTGCGGCCTTTTTGAATGAACAAATCGGTTTTTGTGATATTTATCGCATAAATGCTGAAGTGCTTGAACGTTGCCACCTCGAACCTTTACACTCTGTGGACGCGATAATGGCACAGGATGCGCAAGCCCGCAGACTTGCCAGGGAACTGATCAGTAAGTAGGAGTCACTATGTTGGAATTTTTCTGGAACCTGGGTTCTTTCATTGTCGCACTGGGGATCTTGGTGGCTGTACATGAATATGGCCATTTTTGGGTTGCCAGAAAAGCCGGTGTGAAGGTACTCAGATTCTCAATTGGGTTTGGTAAACCTTTGGTTCGTTGGCACGATAAACTCGGTACTGAATATGTCATTGCCGCTATTCCCTTGGGTGGCTATGTTCGCATGCTGGACGAACGTGTGGACGACGTGGCCGCTTCAGAACAACACCTGTCATTTAACACCAAACCCGTCCTGTCCAGAATTGCCATTTCAGCCGCAGGACCTCTTGCGAACTTCCTTTTCGCTATTTTTGCCCTCGCGCTGATGTATATGGTCGGCGTTCAGAATGCTAAGCCAATTGTCGGGAACGTGACCGAGCGCAGCATCGCAGCTCAGGCTCAGGTGCAACCGGGCGATCGTATTATCAGTGTTGATGATGAGGTCGTACAGTCCTGGCAGGAAGTGACCTTTGCGTTGATGGGTGGACTGGGTGAATCTCAAGTCATCCTCAAAGTTCAGGACAGTAAGGGGCAGCTTGCATTGCGTCAGCTCGATACCCGCGAGTGGCGACTGGAAGAGCAAGATGTGCCGCCTTTAACGTCAGTGGGTATCCAACCGTATCGTCCCAATCTGAAACTTGAAATTGCACAAATAGCGTCAGGCTCTGCTGCCGAGCAAGGCGGTTTGGCGGTCGGGGATAAACTGCTGCGCTATAACAATGAGACGCTCGACTCCTGGGAGCAATTTGTTCAGCTGGTTCAAACCTCAGCGCAACAACGCAGTCATCTGGTCGTGCAAAGAGCAGGTGCTGAGGTTGACCTTTACCCGACACCACAGGGTCGCGAAGACAATCAGGGAATACTTGTTGGCTATCTGGGTGTAGTCCCTGTGCTTGAGCCTTGGCCGAAAGGGTATATTGAAACTAGACAATACGGGGTATTCGATAGTATCGTGCTGGGCGTTAAAAAGACCTACGACTTAACTGCGCTCAGTTTTGAGATGATTGGTAATTTATTGACCGGTCAGGTATCGGTTAAAAATCTCAGTGGGCCGGTTGGCATTGCTGTTGGGGCCGGAAATAGTGTGAGTTATGGGTTTGTCGCATTTTTAGGCTTTTTGGCATTAATTAGCGTCAACCTGGGGGTTTTCAACCTTTTACCCCTGCCGGTCTTAGATGGCGGGCACTTAATGTATTACTTTATTGAACTTATTCGCAAAAAACCGGTCTCTGAAAAGACACAAGAGTTAGGCTATAAGGTGGGTGCAGTTGTGCTCCTGGCGCTAACTTGTTTTGCACTACTTAACGATGTATCGAGGCTTTAGGCCGCTAGGTGCGATAGCAATTGAGGCGCACTGTTCGCCGTAAGCTGTAAAGGATAAAGATAATAAAATGCCTATAAAAAAACATTTAGCTGTAACGAGTTTACTGGGCGCGAGCTTTGCTGCTCTGGGGCAAAACTCCTTTATCGTAGAAGATTTGAAAGTTGAAGGCCTGCAGCGCGTTGCGCTGGGCGCTGCGTTAACACACATTCCTATCAACGTGGGTGATCAAGTTGATGACTATACAGTGTCTAAGACGATTAAGGCGCTGTTTGCATCAGGCCACTTTGATGATATCGCCGCATATCGCGATGGTAATCAGGTTATTTTCAAAGTTAAAGAACGTCCAACGATTGCCTCAATCGAATTTGATGGTAACAAAGACATCAAAGACGAGCAGCTTCAGGAAAGCTTAGATCAGCAAAATATTCGTGCCGGTGAAACCTTAGACAGAACGGTTATTGATAGTGTAGAGAAAGGCCTTATCGAATTCTTCCATAGTATCGGTAAGTACAACGCTAAGATTGAGATGACCATTGTTGAGCTGCCTCGTAACCGGGTAAGACTGAAGCTGGACTTCGATGAAGGTGACGCAGCGTCGGTCAGACAGATCAACCTGGTTGGTAACGAACTGTTCTCGGATGAAGAGTTGCTGAAACTGGTTGAATCGCAGCAAGATTTACCCTGGTGGAAATTCCTGTCAAGCGACCGCTACCAGAAGCAAACCATTGAAGGCGATCTGGAAAAGATCCGCAGTTACTATCTGGACCGTGGTTACCTGCGCTTCAATATTGACTCGACCCAGGTGTCTGTAAGCCCGGAGCGTGAGTCTGTCTATGTGACAGCTAACCTCACTGAGGGTGAGCAGTACATGGTGAAAGATTTTGAATTTATCGGAGATCTGTTGGGTCGGGAAGAATTGATCCGCAGCGTGGTACCATTAAGAAGCGGTGAGTTGTACAACGGCTCAATCGTGACAGCCACCGAAGAATTTATCAAAAGTTACCTGGCACGCTTTGGTTATGCCAATGCTGAGGTGCGTACCGTGCCTGACATTGATGATGAAAACAAAGAAGTGAAGCTGACTCTGGCGGTTGACCCTGGCAAACGCGTTTATGTGCGCCGTATTGCGGTCAATGGTAATCAGGTGACTGCAGACCACGTTGTTCGTCGTGAAATGACGCAGCTTGAAGGCGCCTGGTTATCTAACCAAAGCCTTGAACGCTCAAAGCTACAGATCCAGCGTCTGCCCTATATGGAAAGCGTTGACTTTGAAGTCAAGCCAATTCCAGGTGTTGACGATCAGGTCGATGTTGACTTTAAAGTCAAAGAGCAGCCAGCAGGTAGTTTCCAGGCCGGTGTGGCATATGGTTCATATGGTGGTTTGCAGTTCAACGTGGGCGTGAGTGAGTCTAACTTCCTCGGAACAGGTAACCAGCTGGCCTTTAATATTAATACTGGCCGGGGGTCGAAGCGTTATACCGTTTCTTACACAAACCCTTACTTTACGCCAGATGGTGTGTCACAGGGCAGCAGTATTTTCTACAGTGACTTTGATGGCTCTAAGCTTGGCCTGATTGATTATGACCAGACCAACTATGGTATTGGTACCAATTTTGGTTTCCCAATCGATGCCGTTAACCGTATTAACTTTGGTGTGCGCTGGATAGAAGAAGAGCTGGATCGTATCCCGGACTACGAGCAATCACGGGTAATGCGACTGGCGTTTACTGATCCGGAAAACCCGGATGCTGGGTTTGACTTTACTAAGTATGAGCTGAGCGTGGGGTGGTCACGGATCACTGTTAACCGCGGTATGTTCCCGACAGATGGTTCACGTCAGAGTGCGACCTTCAGGATCACTACACCTAACTCAGATCTGAACTTCTTTAAATTGAATTACGATTCGCGTTTCTACTGGCCAATCAGTAATGACCATCGTTGGGTATTCTCAGCGCGTACCGGTCTTGCTTATGGTAACGGTTACGGTGACGTCAACGGCTTCGAGCAAACGCTGCCATTCCAGGAGTTCTATCGCATAACCGAAATGGAGCTACGTGGTTTTGACCGCAATACTATCTTGCCACGTGCGCTGCAGCGTGTACCTTCCTCAATTGGCGGTACGCCATTACCGGATGGCACAATACCAGGTTCGATTGGTGGTGATCCGCAGTTTGACAATCTGATCCAGGGCGGTCGTATCGGTGGTAACGCAAAAGCCTTAGCAGGCATTGAGATGATTGTACCAACGCCTTTCCTCGAAGAAGAAAACACCAGCTCAGTACGTACCAGCTTCTTCATTGACGCTGCGAACGTCTGGGATACTGAGTTCGATGCCGATCGCTATACGAACTTGTCGCCTGATGTGTATAAGACATTATCAGATTACTCTGATCCAAGCCGGTTCAGGGTATCTACAGGCTTATCTGTACAGTGGATCTCACCAATGGGACCTATGCTGATCAGTTTTGCCTACCCACTGAAAAAAGAAGAAGATGATGAAACTGACTTCATCAGCTTTAACATAAGTAATACGTTCTAAGGAGCTAATTGTGAAAAACCTTTTTAAAACTTCGGCCATGGCGCTGATGGCTACACTCATGATGGGTGCTTCTGCGTCTGCGTTTGCACACAAAGTTGGCCTGGTTGATATGCAAAACATCTACTCAAAATTGCCGCAAATGGCCAAGATTGAGCAAACTTTGCAATCTGAATTCGCAGAGCGTCGCCAAGAATTAGAAAAACTACAAGGTGATATCCGTTTCGAAGCTGAGAAGTTCAAGCGTGAAAGTGCGACAATGAGTGAAGATCAGCAAGTTGCATTGCGTGAAAAAATTCAGGGCATGCAGCAAGAACTGGCTACAAAAGGTCGTCCTCTTGAGCAAGAAATCAAAGTGCGTCAAAATCAGGAGCTGGCAAAAGTACAGAAACTGATCGTTGATGCGATTGAAGAAGTTGCCAAAAAAGGAAAATACGACGAAGTTCGCGTAAAAGATACGACAATTTACTTCAACCCTGATAAAGTTTCTGACCTGTCGGATAAAATTGTTGAAGTAGTCAGTAAAAAGTAATGACCAAACACTACACTTTGTCGCAGTTGGCTGACGCTGTGGGCGCCGAATTACAAGGCGATCCGGCTCAGCCAATTGAGAAAATTGCCACCTTGCTTAGTGCAGGTGGTCAGGACATCGCGTTCCTGGCGAATAAAAAGTACCGTAGCCAGCTTGCATCAACGCAAGCGGGTGCCGTGATCCTGGCACCTTCTGAGGCTGAACACTTCTCTGGCAATAAGCTAGTCTGTGACAACCCTTATGTTGCTTACGCTAAACTTGCGCAATACATGGATACCACACCTGACTCAGCTCAGTCCATCCACGAGCGCGCCTCAGTCCATGAGTCAGTGAAGCTTGGCAGCAATGTCAGTATCGGTGCCAATGCTGTGATAGAAGCGGGCGTTGAGCTGGGTGATGACGTACAGATTGGCCCAGGTTGTTTTGTTGGAAAGCATACGCGCATCGGCGCAAAAACTAAGCTGTGGGCAAATGTCACGGTTTATCATGAAGTCGTGATTGGCGAATCCTGTTTATTTCAGTCTGGTGCTGTGATCGGCAGTGATGGCTTTGGTTATGCTAACGAAGGTGGAGAATGGGTTAAAATTCCTCAGCTTGGCAGCGTCATTATCGGTAACCGCGTAGAAGTCGGGGCGAGCACGACGATAGATCGTGGTGCGTTAGACGACACAGTGATCCATGATAACGTGATTTTGGATAACCAAATTCAGATCGCACACAATGTTGAAATTGGCTACGGTACAGCGATTGCTGGCTGTAGTGTTATGGCCGGTAGCGTGAAAATCGGTAAATATTGCCAGATTGGCGGTATGGTGGCTGTCAATGGACACAATGAAGTGTGCGACGGAGTCGTCATTACGGGGATGAGCATGGTGACAAAAGGGATCTCCGAGCCGGGGATTTACTCATCAGGTATGCCTCACACCACTAATAAAGAGTGGCGTAAGAACATTGCTCACCTACGAAACCTTTCGGATTTTAAAGCGCGACTAAAAGCGCTGGAAAGCCTCACAGAACAGCTTAAACATACTGATAACTAAAGGATGTTATTTTGGCCAACGAATTAAATAGCTTCGATATTCAAGAAATCCTCAAGCTACTGCCGCATCGTTACCCGATGCTGCTGGTAGACAAGGTCATTGATCATAAACCTGGCGAATACTTACATGCAGTTAAGAATGTAACTGCAAACGAGCCTATTTTTACAGGCCACTTTCCTGATCAACCTATTTTTCCTGGTGTGATGATTTTAGAAGCGCTGGCTCAGGCAACAGGCCTGCTGGGTTTCAAGACCGTAGAGAATCGCGGCGATAATGAACTATACTTGTTTGCAGCGATTGATAATGCGCGTTTCAAGCAACCTGTTGTGCCTGGTGACACCATGCATTTACACGTTGAATTTGTTAAAGAGCGCCGTAATATCTGGAAATTTTCTGGTGTTGCAAAAGTCGACGATAAAGTCGTCTGCAGCGCTGAAATAATGTGTGCAAGAAGAGAGTTTTAAGCGTGATCCATCCTACTGCAATTATTGAGTCAGGTGCTCAGCTGGGCGACAACGTATCGGTTGGACCTTATAGCTATATCGGTAATGATGTTGTTATCGGAGACAACTGTAAAATTGAATCTCACGTGGTGATCAAAGGACCCAGCGTGATTGGTTCGGGGAACCATATTTTTCAGTTCGCATCAGTGGGCGAGGCCTGCCAAGATAAAAAGTACAAGGATGAACCAACCAAGCTCGTGATTGGTGACAACAATATTATCCGGGAGTGCGCCACCATCCACCGTGGCACCATCCAGGATAAAGGGATTACCGAGATAGGCAGCAATAACCTGTTTATGGCGTACACCCATGTCGCGCACGATGCCATCATAGGTAATAACGTGATTTTCGCCAACAATGCAAGCGTTGCAGGGCACGTTCACATCGGTGACTTTGTGATATTAGCAGGCAATTCTGGTGTGCATCAATTCTGTAAAATTGGCGCGCATGCCTTTGTTGGTATGTATAGTGGCGTGAATCAGGATGTCCCTCCATTTGTTACGACAACCGGTACGCCTGCACGACCTGCGGCAATTAACACAGAAGGGTTAAAGCGCCGTGGCTATGAGTCAGATGAGATTATGGCCATTCGTCGTGCTTACAAGACTTTATTCCGTAAAGGCCTCAAGCTGGACGAAGCGCTGGAAGTCATGCGCGAAGATGCGGCAAAATTTGCTGGCGTACAGCAAATGATCGACTTTATTGCGACTTCTGAAAGAGGATTGGTACGTTAAATTTATATAACGGTCGATAACCTTTCTACATCGCATATCTGTATCTGATATACTAACGCCATACAGCCTGTATGGCGTTTTTTTATTCTAAAAGAATCACATGGCCAACGAAAAAGAAATTACGATAGGGATTGTTGCCGGCGAGCTGTCTGGTGACATCTTAGGTGCAGGTCTGATCCATGCACTGCGTGAACATTACCCTAATGCACGGTTTATCGGGATAGCCGGTCCAAAAATGCTTGATGCCGGGTGCGAAACCTTATTCGATATGGAAGAGCTGGCCGTGATGGGCCTGGTGGAAGTCCTGGGGCGTTTGCCACGACTACTGAAAATACGTAAACAACTGGTTGAACACTTCATTGCGCAAAAGCCGGATATTTACATTGGTATTGATGCACCCGATTTTAACCTGCGTGTGGAAAAACCACTTAAAGCAGCCGGGATTAAAACCGTTCAATACGTCAGCCCCTCAGTGTGGGCATGGCGGCAAAAGCGAATTTTTAAAATCGCAGAGGCGACCAACCTGGTATTGTCTCTTTTGCCATTCGAAAAAGCCTTTTACGACAAGCATGAAGTGCCGTGTACCTTTGTCGGGCATACGCTGGCAGATGAGATCCCGCTGGATGTGGATGTCGCAGCCGCGCGTGCGCAGTTGGGGTTAAAGGAATCTGATACAGTGCTGGCCCTGTTGCCTGGTAGCCGTGGCTCCGAAGTAAGCCAGCTAAGTGAAACCTACTTACTCACAGCCAAAGCGCTGGCAGACAAAATCCCCAACCTGAAAATTCTGGTGCCCCTGGTGAACGAAAAGCGCAAGGCGCAGTTTCAGGCAATCAAAGCGCAGGTGGCCCCGGAGCTAAGAACCATTCTGCTGGATGGTCAGTCATCGTTAGCAATGACGGCGGCCACTGCGGTGTTACTGGCGTCTGGTACAGCGACACTCGAAGCCATGCTATACAAAAAGCCAATGGTGGTTGGTTACAAACTCAAGCCAATGAGTTACTGGATATTTAATACCTTTTTTACGTTCAACATTAAGCACTTTTCTTTGCCAAACTTGCTGGCAGATGAAGCCTTAGTTGAAGAGTTTTTACAGCAGGATTGTAATCCAGATGCACTCACGGACGCCTTGCTACCTCTGCTGAGAGGCGATAACTCAGCGCTGATCCAAAGATTTTATGATATTCACCAGAATATACGCCGCGACGCCAGTAAACAGGCTGCGCAGGCAGTAGTGGAGTTAATGAATGCAAATTGAACGTCCTGATGTGCAGTATATTGCAGGCGTAGATGAAGTTGGCCGTGGTCCTCTGGTAGGAGACGTGGTAACAGCAGCCGTGATTTTAGATCCGGCCAACCCGATAGCCGGGCTGGCAGATTCCAAGAAACTCACCGAAAAAAAACGCCTGCTACTGGCTGAAGAGATTAAGCAAAAAGCGCTGTGCTATCACGTTGCACGGGCTACCGTCAGTGAAATTGATGAACTGAATATCCTGCATGCCACTATGCTGGCTATGACACGTGCTGTTGAAGGCCTGGCCGTTAAAGCACAGTTTGTGTTTGTCGATGGCAACCGTTTGCCTGAATTGAGTGTCCCTGCGCAGGCCGTGGTCAAAGGAGACAGTCTGGTTGCAGAGATCAGTGCTGCGTCTATACTGGCCAAAGTAACGCGCGATCAGGAAATGCTCGACCTGGACAAAGAGTATCCTCAGTATGGTTTTGCTGCACACAAAGGCTATCCAACCAAAGCCCATTTTGCGGCGCTGAGTGAGTTTGGTGCAACACCGCATCACAGAACCAGCTTTAAACCTGTGCAGCGCATTCTGGCGGAGAAGCAGTAGTTATGGCAGCACCTGAGTTTGTTCATTTAAGAGTACACAGCGACTTTTCTATGGTTGACGGGCTGGCTAAAACTAAGCCCATTGTGGCGCGTGCCGCTGAGCTGGGTATGCCAGCCTTTGCGATTACCGACCAGATGAACTTGTGCGGCCTGGTCCGTTTTTACGGTACTGCGCATGGTGCGGGTATTAAGCCTCTGGTTGGTGCGGATTTTTGGCTGAAGAGCGACCAGTTTCCTGATGAGCCGAGTCGCATCGTGGTGTTGGCAAAAAATAATGAAGGCTATAAGAACCTTACTTTACTGATCTCCGAAGCTTATTTACGCGGGCATGTATTTCATCGGCCCGTTATTGATAAGGCGTGGCTTGCCAAATACAAAGAAGGCCTGATCTTACTCTCAGGTGCCAAAGATGGCGATGTCGGTAAAGCCCTGCTCAAGGGTAACCCGCAGCTGGTTGCCGATACGGTTGAATTTTACGAGACCCATTTCGCCGATCATTATTACCTTGAACTACACCGTACCGGCCGTGAGCAGGAAGAAGAATATTTGCACGCCGCAGTCGCATTGGCCACACAAAGAGGCTTGCCGGTTGTTGCAACCAACGAAGTAGTGTTCCTGCATGAACAGGACTTTGAGCCGCATGAAATTCGTGTGGCCATCCACGACGGCTATACACTGGAAGACAAAAACCGACCCAGACGTTTCTCTAAAGAGCAGTATCTGAAAACCCCTGAGCAAATGCAGGAATTATTCAGTGATATTCCGGAGGCGTTGCAAAATACCGTTGAGATAGCCAAACGCTGTAATGTCACGGTGCAGCTGGGGACCTACTTCCTGCCTGATTACCCAACCGGTGAGTTAAAGATTGAAGACTTCCTGGTCAAGGTATCCCGTGATGGCCTGGAAGAGCGACTGTTATTCTTATTCCCGGATGATGCGGATCGCGCCGAAAAGCGCATCCCTTATGATGAACGTCTGCAAATTGAACTCGACGTAATCAACCAGATGGGATTCCCGGGCTACTTCTTGATCGTAATGGAGTTCATTCAGTGGAGTAAGGATAATGATATTCCGGTTGGACCAGGGCGGGGTTCCGGTGCGGGTTCTTTGGTTGCTTATGCGTTGAAGATCACCGATCTGGACCCACTTGAATTCGACCTGCTATTCGAACGTTTCCTTAACCCTGAGCGTGTCTCGATGCCCGACTTCGACGTCGACTTCTGTATGGACCGACGGGATGAAGTAATCGACCACGTATCTAAACTGTATGGTCGTCAGGCCGTATCTCAGATCATCACCTTTGGTACGATGGCGGCTAAGGCGGTTATCCGGGATGTAGGCCGGGTGCTTGGGCATCCGTACGGATTTGTTGACCGAATTTCTAAACTGGTCCCTGGCGACCCGGGTATGACACTAGCCAAAGCGTTTGAGGTTGAGCCTCGACTGCCTGAAGTGTATGACGGCGATGAGGAAGTCCGAGAGCTGATCGACAAATGTCGTATTCTTGAAGGCTGCACCCGTAACGCCGGTAAGCACGCCGGGGGCGTGGTTATCTCGCCTACCAGCATTACCGACTTCGCTGCATTGTACTGCGATGAAGAAGGTAAATTCCCGGTCACTCAGTTTGATAAAAACGACGTTGAAACGGCCGGTCTGGTTAAGTTCGACTTCCTGGGTCTGCGTACTTTAACCATTTTGCAGTGGGCGTTGGACATGACCAACGAGCGATTGGCGCGCGACGGCATTGAGCCGGTAGACATTGCGGCCATCCCACTGGATGATCCGGCCAGTTTTGAAGTATTACTCAGAGCCGAAACCACCGCGGTATTCCAGCTGGAATCACGGGGGATGAAAGATCTGATCCGTCGTCTGAAGCCGGACTGCTTCGAAGATATGATCGCACTGGTAGCCTTGTTCCGTCCGGGTCCGCTGCAATCAGGGATGGTAGATAACTTTATCGACCGTAAGCATGGTCGTGAAGACATCTCATATCCGGATGCGCAATACCAGCACGATAGCCTGCAACCCATCCTGGAGCCGACCTACGGGATCATCCTATACCAGGAACAGGTAATGCAGATTGCCCAGGTCCTGGCGGGATACAGCCTGGGTGGCGCGGACTTGCTTCGTCGAGCCATGGGTAAGAAAAAGCCCGAGGAAATGGCGAAGCAACGAACAACCTTTGAAGACGGTGCGAAAAACAACGGAGTTGATGGCGAACTTGCAATGAAGATCTTCGATCTTGTAGAGAAGTTCGCAGGTTACGGCTTTAACAAATCTCACTCTGCTGCTTATGCACTGGTGTCATATCAGACGCTGTGGATGAAGACCCATTATCCGGCCGAGTTTATGGCTGCGGTAATGTCGGCGGATATGGATAACACCGACAAAATCGTGACCCTGGTCGATGAATGCGAAAACATGAAGTTGACGCTGCTCCCACCAGACGTCAATGCGGGTGTCTACAAGTTTGCTGTAAACCGGCAGGGTGAGATAGTTTACGGTATCGGTGCCATCAAAGGGGTGGGTGAAGGCCCGGTAGAAGCCATCCTGGAAGCCCGGGAGCAGGGCGGTCCGTTTAAAGATCTATTTGATTTCTGTGCCCGGGTTGACCTGAAACGCCTCAACCGCAGGGTCATTGAAAAACTGATCTACGCAGGCGCGCTCGACCAGCTGGGGCCAGAAAAGACGCAGCCAGGTCGTGCCACTTTGCTTGCGAGTCTCAAAGATGCCATGAAGTCAGCCGAACAGCATCACAAGGCCGAGTCACTGGGGCAGAGTGATTTGTTCGGTCTGCTAGCCGTTGAACCCGACGAAGTGGAACAAGCGTTTGTTAAAGTCATTGGGCTGTCGGACGATGAATGGTTGCAGGGTGAAAAAGACACTTTAGGCTTGTATCTGACGGGTCACCCGATCAATCAGTACAGAAAAGAGTTAAAAAACTACACTTCCGGTCGTCTAGTAGAATTACAGCCGACGAATCGCGATGTGCAATCGACGGCTGCCGGACTGGTTATCAATGCAAGGGTGCTGATCAATAAGAAAGGCAAACGCTGGGGTCTGATAACTTTAGATGACAAGAGCGCACGAATTGATGTACGCTTATTCCCTGAACAGTTTGAAATGTACCAAGATATGCTGCAAATGAACCAAATCTTGGTAATATCCGGACAGGTCAGCTTTGATAACTTCTCCGGCGGCATTACAATGACCGCCAGAGAAGTCTGTACCATAGCTCAGGCCCGCGAAAAGCGGATCAGTGCGATAAAAATGACATTGAATATGGTGCAAATAGACGCGAATTTCATAGATAATCTGAAAAAAGTACTGGAACCGTACAAATTCGGAACGTGTCCGGTAAAAATCCAATATCAGCGCCCAGACGCGATAGCGGAAGTGACATTAGGTATGCAATGGTGTGTGACGCCCAGTGATGATCTCCTCAGACGATTATCCAAGATGGCGGCGCAGGAAATAGAACTAGAATTTAATTAAACAGGTAGTTTAGAGCATGAGCCTCAATTATCTTGAATTTGAGCTTCCGATCGCAGAATTAGAAGCAAAAATCAATGAATTACAAAACGTAAGCCGCTCTGGCAGTCTTGATCTCAGCCTTGAAGAAGAGATCAGCCGCCTCAAGGAGAAAAGCGTAGAGCAAACGAAAAAGATCTTCGACAACCTGGGTGCCTGGCAGGTATCTCAGCTGGCGCGTCATCCGCTTCGTCCATATACTCGCGATTATATCGAGCGTATTTTCACTGAATTCGACGAGTTTGCGGGTGATCGCACCTTCGCAAACGATCCGGCTATTCTGGGTGGTGTAGCACGCCTTGATGATAAGCCAGTGATGATCATCGGTCAGCAGAAAGGCCGTGATACCGCTGAGAAAATCAAGCGCAACTTTGGTATGCCTAAGCCAGAAGGTTATCGTAAAGCATTACGCCTGATGGAAATGGCTGAGCGTTTTAAAATGCCAATCATTACCTTCATCGACACGCCGGGCGCTTACCCGGGCGTTGGCGCTGAAGAGCGTGGTCAGAGTGAAGCAATCGCACGTAACCTCAAAGTGATGGCTGCGCTGAAAGTACCAACCATTTGTACCGTCATTGGTGAAGGTGGTTCGGGTGGTGCACTGGCCATTGGTGTGGGTGACCGCGTTAACATGCTGCAATACAGCACTTACTCAGTTATCTCGCCTGAAGGCTGCGCTTCGATTCTGTGGAAGAGCGCTGAAAAAGCCCCATTGGCGGCAGAAGCTATGGGTGTTTCGGCAACGCGCGTGAAAGAGCTTGATCTGATCAATACCATTATTGATGAGCCTATGGGCGGCGCACATCGCAACTATGATACGATGGCGAAAAACCTTAAGGCACAGCTTAAGCGTGATCTGGGTGAACTGGAAGCGCTCAGCACAGAAGAAATGCTGGAACAACGCTACCAGCGCCTGATGTCATTTGGTTACTGCTAAACCAGAGCGACACAGTTACACCGAAAAAAGCCGCATCGCGGCTTTTTTTGTGCCTGCGAAATCGGGATAATACTGCCTAAGTACCTACAACGCCCGTGATTATGACTCAGACTCCTCTTTATAAACGTTTTTCTGCCAGCTTAGACGCCTTACTGGCAAAGGAGGTCGCACGTGATGAAACGCATACGGTAACGCATACGGCACCACGTGGCCTCACTGTCGCGCTCTCGGGTGGTGTCGATTCAATGGTACTGCTGCACTTGTGTCACCATTATGTGCAATTCCATCCTCATCTGGCCCTGCAGGCGATTTATGTTGACCATGGTTTGTCGCCTAATTCTTTGCAGTGGCAGGCCTTTTGTCAGGCACAGTGTGATGCACTGGCGGTGGAGTTTACCCCCGTCTCCGTCAAGGTCTTGGCACAAAGCCGCCAAAGCCTGGAAGCTCAGGCCCGCGCAGCCCGCTATGACGCACTGGACAAACGGGCGTATCAGGGCAATGCTCTGGTGCTGGGTCAGCATGGTGACGATCAGGTTGAGACCTTTTTATTGCGTCTGAAACGAGGGTCAGGTCTGCAGGGGCTCGGTGCCATGCACGCCTACAGTACACTGCCTTCAGGACGAGTCTGTTTAAGGCCTTTGTTGTCATCAGAGCGCGCAGATATAGAGGCATTTGCGAAGACATTTGGCATTGTCCATATCGAAGACGAATCAAATCTCAGTGACAAGTTTGATCGCAATTTCTTGCGTAATCAGGTGCTGCCTTTGCTAAAATCCCGTTTTTCGGGATTTATTCCCAGCGTTATGCGCACTGTTGAGTTGTTGCAGGGGCAGCAGGCCTTACTGGACGAAATCACCCGGGCCGATCTGGCGCAATGTCGCAGTGAGCAGAGTTTATCTGTCAGCCGCCTTGCACAGTTTGCCCCATTGCGGCAACAAAACCTGGTACGTGCCTGGTTAGCAGAGCAGGGTGTCCAGATGCCGTCGCAGAAACAACTTGATCAGATCCTAAGCCAGGCACTTAACGCGCGGGCTGACGCACAAATGACCGTTTCGCTGTCTGGCGGTCAGGTCCGGCGCTTCAGAGATCAGTTACATTGGGTGACCGAACAGCCACCGCGACAGACACAGTGTGATGTTGGCCTGATGAAGGTGGCGCTGGATGACAATACAATCTTAAGTGTGATTGAAGGTCAGGGAGTTCGTCACCCGACTGAGGATGAGCGGGTGTCAGTGCGGTTTAATTGCCTGAATGAAAAAGTTAAACCGCCCGGGCGCAGTGGCCGTAATACGCTTAAACATTGGCTCAAAGACTATGATGTGCCCACTTGGGAGCGCAGTCGCGTGCCTTTGATTTATTATAACGACGAGCTGGTGCAGGTCGTTGGGTTTTTCGTCAATGAGGCGTATGCATCGTCTCAGGGGCTTAGCTGGAAGTTAGAAGATGCAAGAAACACAAAAAATCGGTGAATCGCTGGCAAATAAGGCCATCTGGGCAGTATTGGGCTGTGGTGCCTTGTTTGTTATTTTGGTGATGAACGGAGGCCTGCACATTGGTAATGTTGTGCTCAGCCTGAGTGTCGGCGCGCTCAGTGCGGCATTGCTGCTGGCGTACTGGCACGGCAAAGGTGGCAGCTTTTTTATCTTTGGTCTGGCTGCGCCCATGCTGGCAATCATTTTCAGTGACCTGCCGAACTTTTTATCACTGGCCTGGGTGATCAACAGCTTCTTTTGCGGCTTCTCTGTATTGTTATTGCTGTATAAATTGGTTTTGCTGCGTAAATAAAATTACCCGCAATACACGCCAAATGTCAGGTGGAGAAATCCTTTTACTAACCGTGTGAGGTGGTTTTTGACATTGTTAGTAAGGTAATTAAATCCCTGAAGCTGTGGGGATAAAGGCCATATTGCGTTAGGGGACGCAATATGGCGAGGTGGTCTGGATTAGATTGTACGGGCGCAGTTTCGACCGGCGTCCTTGGCGCGATACAGGCCTTTATCTGCCCGCGAGAAAATTTCGTTAGGGCAATCCTTACTGGTTGCCAGTGTAAAGCCGATACTGGTGGTCACGTCATGATTCTTCATAATCGTACAGGTTCTGACGGATGCCATAATGCGCTCTGCAATCACCTTATTGGTGGTAAACGCCGGGTCGTCTATCAGTATCGCAAACTCATCGCCACCAAAGCGGAAGACCGTATCTGTCGCACGTACCGAAGATTCCAGAATGCGGGCAAATTCAATCAACACATTGTCGCCCATTTTGTGCCCATACAGGTCGTTAACTTGTTTAAAGTTATCGAGATCCAGTAGCATCAGGCTAAAATTGCTGTGATGACGGCGGCTGCGCTCCAGCTTTTTGGCCAGAAACTCATTAAACTGGCTACGGTTTGACAGGCCAGTCAGTGAATCTTTGGTTGCCAGCTTCAGCACCCTTTGATACATCAGGGCATTTCTCAGCGGATACAATAAGCAGGTGTGCAGCTGGATAAGCCGGGCCTGCAAAGCCTCACTGAGACGATATTTACTGAAGTACACAATCTGACCCAGATGCTGGCTGTTTAACTCCAGATCAAAGGTATACGGGCTGAGCTGATTGTTGCTCTGCTGCATCTGAAACACCCCTTCGCTGGAGTGAAACTGTAATCCGGCCAGGTTGATAATACGCTTGATGTAACCTGCAAAGATGTCGAGCAGCCCGTTGACATCCAGCGTTGTTTGTAATTTTTCAGTCAAACTCATCGGGTTTTCGGGGACGTGCGACATTTGCATTTGCGCATTAAACGGCAAAAAATCCCCGCGCGTCGGCGCCCGTTGAGTCAAAATATGGACATTTTCCATCTAGTATTCCCCTAAAGTACAACATTCGAACTGTTCTAAGCGAGTTTCATGCCAAAAATTTAAACTGGCTGAAAAACAGCTGCTTGCTATATTTAATAGTGAATAAAAATTGCTCAACACTATTTTATTGACGCTTGGGAGGCGGTTTGCAGCAAAATTTTGCCGGGTTTTTAGGTGAGGATGTCACCAGTACGCTAGTTGCCGCCCTGGAAGGTCAGTTTGCCGGGTTGATAGCCTTATTACTCTGCGCCGTTGTTTTGGTGTGGTCATTTAAGCGGGTTGGGCTGCCGCCTATCCTGGCTTATTTGCTGACCGGCCTGCTGGCTGGCAGCTATGGCTTTGGCTGGATCAGCAACAGTCACGAGATCCAGTTGATTGCCGAATTGGGCATCGTTTTTTTACTGTTCAGTCTTGGCTTGGAATTTTCTATTCCAAAATTAATGGCTATGCGTAGCGTGGTGTTTGGTCTGGGCAGCTTGCAGGTGCTGGTCACCACCGTGGTATTGGCGGTGATATTAAAGTACCTGGGGTTTAACTGGATAGAAGCACTGATCATCGCTAGCTTAATTGCGCTGTCTTCAACGGCCGTGGTGGTTAAAGAGCTCAAAGAGCGGGGAATATTGAATATTCGCCGGGGTCAGCTGGCGGTGGGGGTGTTGCTGTTCCAGGACATTGCTGTGGTGCCTTTGCTGATCACTATTCCTTTATTAAGTCAGTCTGATAACCAGGTGCTGGTGGGGGCCCTGATCCTGGCACTCGCAAAAGGCGCATTCGTGTGTATGTTGTTATGGGCCATTGGCAAATGGGTCTTACCCAAAGTATTTAATGAAGTGGCCATGGCACGCACCGATGAGCTATTCGTACTGACCACCTTAGTGGTGGCGCTGTGTGCGGGTGCACTGACTTATGCATTTGGCTTGTCTATGGCCTTAGGCGCATTTCTGGCGGGAATGATGCTGGGCGAAAGCCAGTTCAGGCACCAGCTGGAAGCCGAGATCCGGCCATTTCGCGATATTCTGATGGGGCTGTTTTTTGTCACTGTTGGCACGCAACTGGATGTGTCGTACGTGATCCAGTCCTTTATTTATATCGTGCTGGTGCTGGCGCTGCTCATTGTTCTTAAGCTGGCCATTATTTTCCTGTTGGCACAATTGATGGGAGAGCGTCGCAAAGACGCTTTTGCAGCCGGGATCTTGCTATGGCAGATGGGGGAGTTCGGTTTTGTATTGGTTGCTCTGGCCGGCAAGCACCAATTGCTCAGTGCAGAAGTGGCGTCGTTTCTGATAGCGCTGGGGGTGTTGTCTATGGCGTTAACCCCGTATTTGATCAGCGAGACAGACAGGCTCATTAAGCTGCTACGCATAGATAGCGAAGGTCGGCCAGAGCCACACGAACAGGGTTTTATTACTTCCAGTAAAATTAAAAATCATGTGGTCATCTTTGGCTATGCCCGCGTCGGCCAGACCATAGCCCGATTTTTGCGCCCGGAAGCCATCCCTTATATTGCCGTGGAGCGTAACCCGGCCATTGTTCAGGAGGCGCTGACCGCTGGTGAGCCCGTGGTGTTTGGTGATCCGACCCAGCACGAAGTGCTTAAGTCGGCCAATGTCAGTGAGGCGCGTCTGGTAATTGTGTCGTTAAATGACTTCGACAAAGCGCAGGCGGTGATAGATGCGGTTAAACGCTTTGCGCCTGAGGTCAAAATTCTGGTCAGAATGAAGGACGATACCCATCTTGAGGCGCTCAAAGAACTCGGAGCCACTGAGGTAGTGCCAGAGTCACTGGAGGCCAGTTTGATGATGGTGTCGCATGTATTGTATATGTCTGGCGTTCCCATGCGGCGGATCCTCAAACGGGTGAGCATTGAAAGGCAAAATCGCTACGAATATCTGCACGGCTTTTTTACCGGGGACAGCCAGGAAATGAAAGAGTACGCGGGGGCTGAAGGCTCAAGTTACAGTTCAGACCGGCTTGAGTACCTGCACGCCATAGCCTTGCCGGACGAGGCCTTTGCGGTGGACAAATCAATTGCTGAGCTGGATCTGGCACGGCACAAGGTGGTGGTGAAAGCGCTGCGGCGCAACGGCGAAGAAATTTCTATGCCCGATGAAGAGATCACCCTGTGTGCCAGTGATGTATTGTTGCTCAAAGGCAAGCCGCGCCGGGTAGAACGCGCGGAGCAATTTTTGTTAGATGGCCTGCCATAACGCAGGCCCACAGTTAATCCAGTTCCAGAAATGCCCGGATCTCATCCAGCCGGGCCAGTCCATCCTGATAACCATACTCTATCAGCTCCCGGGTATAGGCTTTTTCGAACAAAAGATAACTGGTTAAACTCGACGGAGAGTGCCGTTTAACCCCGATGGAGCGCAGTAAGAGTTTAATGGCCAGTGGCAGTTCATCGTAATAATGCAGCGCCAGTTCATTGAAATTATGCGTGGGGTTAACCACCAGAGTCTGGATGTGCTTAAGTTCTTTGTGCTTGTCTCTGGCGGGCAGTAATCCCACGGTGCGGTTAACCCGCTCCATGCGCTCCAGATCTGACTGTAACGTATCGCTGAACACGCTATCGAGCAAATGACCCGCAACCACGGACATGCCGGGAAAGTGTGGCTCATAGCCAATGGGCGTAGGGATCTTGGGTTGCTCAACGCCAATGACAAAGATTTTCTCGGCACCCAGGTGGATTGAAGGGCTTAGTGGTGACAGCTGGTGGATAGAGCCATCGCCGTAATAATGGTGCCGAACCCGCACACTGGGAAATACCATAGGAATGGCACTGGAGGCCATCAGGTGGTCCAGTGTAATGTGGTCTGGCACACCAATGCGCTTGGCACGTTGCCAGGCGCGCGCATCTTTCGCCTGATAAAATGCCACCGAGCGGCCGGTTGAGTAGCTGGATACCGTCACCGACAGCGCATCCAGATAGCCACGCTGAATATGGCGGTCGATACGGGATAGATCAAGCACATCATTCAGCAGCTGGCGCAGTGGCGTGTTGTCCAGCAGGCTCGCGGGGGGCTGGTTGATATATTCAGCCTGAAAACTGCGCATCATATTGCCCAGGATATGGCCAAACGCACCCACAAAGCCGCTCTCGTACACCATATCGGTATGAAAGTTCTTCCAGATTGATTCAATTTTTCGTATCGCCAGATGCATATTCGAGGCATAGCAGGCGAGACCTGCGGAATTAATGGCGCCCGCCGATGTGCCATTAATAATGCGAAAGGGCAGCGGGGCGGTTCTGGGCAGGCTGTGTGCCAGCGCTTTCAACACCCCAATCTGGTAGGCTGCACGGGCCCCGCCACCGGTTAGCAGCAATGCCGAACGAGGACATGAACGCGAACTGTGATGCTTACTCATATGCTTCCTTAACCGCTTACTAGGCTTGGGTTGATTTGAGAATTATTTGCCAGCCTGCACTGGCTGGATATTGTTACTATAACGATTTGTTTAACTTAGTAAAATAACAATACATCGCGGCTTGGGAACAAATTCACAGGCGATTCATATTGAGTCCATATGCTCACTAAGCACGAATTGGTATTGCACCTTGTCACGGATGCGATATCTTTTAATGGATACTCACCAATATTGGATGTATTTGTGAGTATACGCGTTTAATGAGACTAAAAATGCCATAGGTTGCAGCTGCAAAGGTCGTAATAACGACCAGCAATAAGCTATAATCTTTTGTATATTATAGATTATTTTTGTTGCCTTACTATGCGGCGATACGCCTTGATGGCATTTTAATCACCGTATGTGCAACTTATTCGTTTAGAAAAATTAATGGAGCTTCCATGTCAGAGCACAACTCAGCAGAATCAAGGAAAAGCAAGCCGTCTAATAGCCACTTATTGCTTGCCGTAAGCGTGGTCATAGTCCTCGTTATTGTGGCCATATTTGTGCTTTCAAACCGGGATAATCAGCAGGAAAACACCAAATTTAAACAGGATGTCGTCGTACCGGAGAAAACCCCGGCGGAAGTTGTTAATACTGCCCGTCCGGAGCCCGTGCAGAAAGTCGAAGAGCCCATTGAACCCGCGCCGGTTGTTGAGCCAGAACCTATGCCTGAACCCGAACCAGAGCCGCTGCCACAGCGTGAGCCTGAGCAACCTGTTGTTGCACCGCTGCCATCACTGGACGACAGCGACGTGGCCCTGAGCGAACAAATTGCAAATTACCTGAATGATACCGCAATGGATCTAGTGGTAACCGAAGACATGATCCGCCGCAGCGTGGTGTTTGTCGATAACCTGGCACAGGGTAAAGTGGCTAAAAAGCACTTCCCGGTCAGCAAGCCCAAAGACAGCTTTATGGTTATTGAAGATGACATCATCATCACCGATCCAAACAGCTTCGAGCGCTACACGCCTTATGTGAATATGCTGAATGCCATGAGTACTGCGCAGTTGGTGCGTACGTACAACAAATTCAGACCATTGATAGGTGAAGCCTATGAAGAAATAGGCTACGACAGTGGCGAATTCGACCTGACGTTACAAGAAGCCCTGGGCGAGCTGCTGGAAACCCCAATCCCGGAAACCAGCCTGCCGCTGCTACAAGAGTCTGTGACCTACAAATATGCCTATGCAGAATGGGAGCAATTATCCGATGCGCAAAAACTTTTCCTGCGCATGGGCCCGGAAAACATGAAAAAGATGAAGAAACGTCTGCAAGACCTAAAAGTCGCGCTGGCAAAGTAAGCTAAAACCGAAGAAAAAAACCAACCAAAACAGCAAAGCCCGCCTAATTGTATATTCACTATGCAGTTAGCCGGGCTTTTTAACATTTCCCCTTGCAACCAGACGCGAAACTCGCGATAATCCTTCCCGCGCCAAACAAGGCCCTCAATGGTAGTCTTATTGGTCCTCTCGCAACGATAGTTCGTGAACCTGGTCAGGTCCGGAAGGAAGCAGCCACAGCGGATGACTCGTGTGCCGGGATGTGGCTGGTAAGACTGCCACCCAAACTCCAAAGTTTGCGGTATCAGATTTCACTTCAAAATCAAAATTCTCACATAGCTAAAATCATATTCTTAATGAATGCTCATAGTTCGCTTCATATTGTTCCGAAGTGGCTGTGAACACTCTTAAAGTTTACCCCGCATAGTAGAACAATATCCACTAAAGACTGGATTCTCAATTGTCTCAGTTTGTAACTCCACCCAACCAGGTTCAGCTCGTTAGTCGAATTATGCCCCTCTCAGTTTATGGTTGAGTTATATGGAAATTTTGCTCCAGTTACAATTCCTCACTTTTCGCTACTAACTTGCTTTGAAAAAGCCCGAGGGTTTGGACATTCACCAAGGTTCAGAGCCCAATCTATCTAAAGTACGCATCTTAGCAGAAACTACACCTACAGCCGCTTTCACATTGCTTTTCGCAGGTTTTGAACTAGCTTTTAGTAATCAAAAGGTATGAGCTTGCGGAAAATATGATAGGGACATTTCACAGCCCTGAGCTAGAAATCGTCATGGATACGGTCCTGGACGGATTCATCATCATCGATGAACAGGGTGTTATTCAGAGTTTTAACAAAGCGGCCGTTAAAATTTTTGGCTACGAACCTGTTGAGGTGAGGGGCCAGAATGTCAAAATGCTAATGCCTGCCCCATATCAGGATGAACATGACCAGTATCTGGTTAACTATCGCGAAACTGGGCAGCCAAAGATCATGGGTACTGGCCGGGAAATCATCGCACAGCGTAAAGACGGGAGTTGCTTTCCCATGGAGCTTGCCGTCAACGAAATGAAGCTTGAGGGCCAGCGACTGTTTTTGGGGACCATTCGCGATATCTCAGAAAGGAAAAGCGCAGAGCAATCGATCCGTTACTACTTAGAGTACATTGAGACCATGATGAATACGGTGTTAGATGGGTTAATAACGATTGACTCTGAAGGTACCATTCACAGTTTTAACCTTGCCGCAGAAACTATTTTTGGCTATTCCAAAGCTCAGGTGGTTGGCCAGAATGTTCGAATGCTGATGCCAGAGCCGTATCAGTCAGAACACGATGCTTACTTACATCACTACCATCAAACGGGAGAAAAAAAGGTCATCGGACTGGGCCGCGAGATCAAAGCACTGAAACGTGACGGCACTGTGTTTCCGATGGAGCTGGGCGTGAACGAAATGGTGGTACAAGGAAAAAAGATGTTCGTGGGCACCATCCGCGATATATCCGAGCGTAAAGCGGCTGAACGTGAAATTCAGGAGTATATCAATAAGCTAAAAATCAGTAACCAGGAATTAGATCAGTTTGCCTATATTGCTTCTCATGACCTGAAAGAGCCGCTGCGTGGACTGGCGAATAATGCCATGTTTTTGCAGGAAGATTATGAGGAAACTCTCGGCGACGATGGCAAAAAGCGCTTAGGGCGCATTCGATTCTTGTGTGGGCGTATGGAGCAGCTCGTTGACAGTTTGCTCTATTACTCTCGCCTGGGCAGGCAAGAGTTAGCGATTGAAGTCGCAGATCTGAATACACTCGTTGCGAAAGTTAAAGAGCTCACCGTGCCCGAAGAAATCGGCGAGCATGTTGTGTTGTCGTTACCTGCCAAGTTGCCTCAAATCACTTGTGATGTACCCAGAGTCACTGAACTTTTTCGTAACCTCATTTCAAATGCAATTAAATATAACCACAGTGCAGTCAAATATATTGAAATAGGAACAACACAGGCGACTAATCCGCTAACAGGCATTTCCGAGCCTCAGGTTTTTTACGTGAAGGATAACGGAATAGGGATTGAGCCGCAGTTTTTTGAAGACATATTTCGCATTTTCAAGCGCTTAAATGAAGAAGATGATTCAGTAAGAGGCACTGGGGTTGGCCTGACGTATGTTAAAAAAATTGTGGAGCGGCACAACGGTCATGTGTGGCTTGAGTCTACCATGGGTAGCGGCTCTTGCTTTTACTTTACATTAAAACTGGAGCGCTAGAATGAGCCAGAATCTGGGATTGATCTTGTTAGTGGATGACAATGAAGATGATTATGAAGCCACACTACGCAGCTTACGTAAAAACCATTTACTGAATCCTGTGCACTGGTGCAAGTCTGGGGGAGATGCCAGAGATTATTTGTATCATCAGGGTAAATACACAGATGATGACTCTGTGCGTCGCCCAACGCTGATGCTGTTGGATCTGAATATGCCTGGGTTGGATGGCAGGCAATTATTGAGGGAATTAAAAGCAGACCGAGATATGTGTGCGATCCCCACAATCATTTTAACCACTTCCAACGACCCAAAAGATATTGAAGAGTGTTATACCCTGGGTGCAAGCACCTTTATTCAAAAACCGGTTGAGTTTGAAGGGCTAACAAAAGCCATACAAACAATGAAAGATTATTGGTTTGGTATTGCTCTGTTGCCAAAAAGTGACGAGGCAAGTAATGAATAAACGCCATGTCTTAATAATAGATGATAGCCCTGATGATATTGAGCTGATAGAAAGGTCACTCGGGAAAGTGGCTGATGTATGTTATCAAATCGACTCTGCAACTCAACCTGATGAGCTGTGGCAGTGCCTTAAAAAGTCACACTATGATTGTCTTCTTATTGATTATCACCTGCCATCAACATCTGGCCTGGAAATTCTGAAAAGTGTCAGAAAGGAATTCGCTTTTCTGCCCGTTGTGGTATTAACCGGGCAAGCCAATGAGTTACAAGCTGCAAATCTGATTAAGGCGGGTGCTCAGGATTACATTAATAAAACCAGTATCAGTGGCCAGCGCCTTCATGAGGTGATATCTGAAGCCATTACCCGTGTTCAGACAGCGTCTCCGAGAAACCTTTTACCGGGTGCTCAGTGTAATGTTTTGATCATAGATGATAACCCAGATGACATAGAGTTTTGTGTACGCAGCCTGAAACGTAAATCCAAACGTTATCGTTATCAGAGTGCCTCTTCAGGTGAAGAGGGACTGTCACTAATAGACACGTTTTTGCCAGACTGTGTGATATTAGATCATTCACTTCCCGGCACCACCGGGGTCGACTTTCTTCCGCAAATTCTGAGTGTTTATCCGCACCTGCCCATAATTATTATGACGGGACAGGGTAATGAGCTGATTGCCGTAGAGGCAATGAAACGGGGAGCAGAAAATTACCTGATTAAATCAGAGCTTGATGCGGATACGTTAGATAAAAATATTACCGCGGCAGTTCAGAAAAAACAGCTTGAACATGAGTTATCTAAAAAAGAACGGGTTTTGACGAAAAAGCAGCAAGAACTCAATGATGCCTATGCATTTCAGGACCTCGTATTTGACTCATTACCTGACTATGTTTTTGTCAAAGATCATGAATTCAGGATTGTGCGGGCAAACCAGCCGTTTTTAGATTTATACCCTGACAAAAGTAAGGTCATTGGGTATACAACGGTAGAAGATTACCCAAAGGATGAGGCTGAGGCCTTTTTGACAAAAGACCGGGAGGCCTTTGATGCGGGTTTTAGCGAAACACTAGAAACCATTACTTTTCCCAACGGAGAAGTGCATATTCTTTCTACCCAGAAAAAGCGCTTTGAAAACGCGACAGGTGAAGTGTTCATACTCGGGGTTGCAAAAGATGTAACTGAGCGAGAAACCACACTAAGGGCATTACAAAAGTCTAATTATGACCTTGAACAGTTTGCCTATGTAGCATCTCATGATTTGAAGTCACCACTCAATGGCATTAAAAAGCTGGTGAGCTGGATTGAAGAAGATCATCATGACGAGCTATCTAAAGAAGCCTTGCAGCATTTTACGATGATAAAGAGCAGAGTTGACCGCATGAGCCAGCTTCTTACGGACTTACTGGAATATGCCAGGGTCAACACCAAATTATCGGATAATGAGTCTGTTAATTTTCATGAAATTTGTCACTACCTCCATAGTTTGAATGAGTTTAGTGACGATTTTGTTTTGAAGGTGCCTGAGGTTGAGGTACAGCTGCCCAGAGTTGCATTGCAGCTTGTTATGATGAATCTGATCGGTAACGCCATTAAGCACCATGACAAGTCAACTGGACAGATTGAAATTGACATCCTTCCTTGTCCCGGCGGGTACAGCCTCACAATTACTGACGATGGGCCAGGCATTGCGCCCGAATACGCAGACAAAGTCTTTGAAATGTTTCAAACATTACAGCCCAGAGATGAATTGGAAGGCAGTGGTATGGGGTTAGCTATGGTCAAAAAGGTGATGGAATATTACTCTGGCCGAGTTGCTATTGATACAGATTATGTGGCTGGTTGTAAGGTCGCGCTTTTTTGGCCATCTAAAGACAATACTTTTAATCTCTGTAAACAGGTTGGGGTAACCGTATGACGATAGACGCCAATCAAGTCACTCTGTTTGTTGTGGAAGATGACGATATTGATTACATGACCATTAAGCGCAGCTTTAAGAAAATGAAAATTGTAAATCCATTAGTCAGAGCGAAAGACGGGCAGGAGGCGCTGGAACAACTTGAGGCAAATATGATCCGCCCTCCATTCATTATGTTGCTGGATTTACAAATGCCGAGGTTATCGGGGTTGGACCTGCTTGCTAAGTTACGCCACAGTGCGCAGTTAAAAGACACCGTGGTATTTGTGCTGACCACGTCAGCAGATGAGCGAGATATTTTTGATAGTTATCAACACAATGTGGCAGGGTATTTCGTTAAAGATGAGGTAGGCAGGGAGTTTTTAGAAGTACTGGCTTTGCTTGATGGATACTGGCGTATCGTCCATATGCCGGGAGAAAAGCAATGAAAAAGGCAGACATCAAAGTCTTACTGGTTGACGATGATGTGATTGAAAGAAAGTCACTTAAAAGAGAGTTAACACTCAACCGCTGTGAATATCATGTTGTGGAAACCTCAACAGCCGAAGAGGCGTTCGTTTATTTAGACAACATGACGTTTGATGTCGTGATTATTGATTACCACATGCCAAGAATTAGCGGTATTGAGGCTGTAATTCGTTTGCGCAACATGCCTAATTTGAAACACACAGCAATTGTCATGGTAAGTAACAACAGTGATGAAGCATTGATGCTTGAGTGCATTAATGCAGGAGCCCAGGACTTTTTATTAAAGTCAGAAGTGACAGAAAGTCAGTTAACCCGGACCATTTTACAGTCCAGACAGCGTCATGAACTGGAGCAGCAGCTTTATGAAAGCTATCAGGAGGTTAAAAACCTGGCTGAAAGGGATAAGCTCACAGGTCTGCACAACCGTTACTACTTTGATGAAGCACTGGTTCAAATGCTGGCACATCAAAAACGTCATCCCGACGAACTCACCGCGGTCATGTTGTTTGACCTGGATAAGTTTAAGCATATCAACGACACCTTTGGTCATGAGATGGGGGATAAATTGCTTGTTGCCGTCGCTGATCGACTGCTTAAAGCGCTAAGGGGAGATACGCTGTTTGCTCGCTTTGGCGGTGATGAATTTGTGCTTGCGTGTTCTCAGCTACGTTCAATCAGGCACGTAAAGGGGCTCCTTAAGCGGTTACTTAAGACATTTGATACCGCTTTTGTTGTTGATGAGCATGAACTTTTTTGCTCATGCAGCGTAGGAGTCGCTATTGCGCCGGCAAATGGCGAGTCTAGTGAAGAACTGCTCAAGTTAGCTGATATCGCTATGTATCGGGCTAAAAGGTCGCCTCAATTACAGTATTGTTTCTTTGAAGACAATATGCAGGAAGCATTTTTGAGCAAGTATAAAATAGAGTCAGAGCTCAGACACGCGATTGAGCATGATGAGTTTGTGTTGCATTATCAGCCTATTATAGATATGCAGAGCAAGAGAGTGGCGGGCGCAGAAGCGCTCATTCGCTGGCCACAAGCGCTAACAAGTAAAAATCCGGGAGTGTTTATTCCTGTCGCTGAAGAGTCTGGGCTGATACAAGCGATTGGTAAGTGGGTGCTTCAGCAGGCTTTCAGAGACTTGCAAAAAAGACTAAAAGAAGTCGACTTTACGTATGTTTCCGTTAATGTATCTCCATGCCAGTTGTGTGAAAGCGGTTTTTTTTCTTATGTAGAGTCTCTTATAAAGCAATATGAAGTGCCGGCTTCAGCGCTCGTATTTGAAGTAACAGAGACCGCACTGCTCAGTGAAGATACTGTTACACTGAATACTCTGAACAGCTTGCATGATCTGGGTATACGAATTGCTCTAGATGACTTTGGTACCGGATTTTCCTCTATTTCACATTTGCTCTCTTGTCCGATTGACATAGTCAAAATTGATAAATCAATTATCCAGAATATTACTTGCCCGAACTCAAAGCATAAGAATATGCTGGAAGGGCTGACGTATTTACTCAGTCAGTTAAACATCAGCATTATTGCTGAAGGTATAGAAACCCAGGAGCAATCCGCTTTGTGCCAGCGGCTTGGTATTAAGCTGACTCAGGGCTTTTTGTATTATCGCCCGGCGAGTGAAGTTGAGTTGCAGTTGTTGCTGAACAATACCATTGAACAGTGATGGTAAATTTGTTGTCAGGTTTTCTCACAGAAGTTGTACTTGGCGGGTAAACAGGTCACAAGTTTCTCAAATATCGATTTTGAAAATGGATCTGTCATTTTTCGAGGGCGTGTCTGTGAGCGCAGAGGGTTGCTTAAAAAGCTTCAGGTAGTAACGAAAGCGCAATTCAAACAGAACCAAATTGCGCTTTGTAAGGGATTGGCTGTTTATCTAGCTATAAGCCAGGACAGACCTGCTGATCAATAACACTCGACCGCAACGGTATTCCAGGTATTTGGGCTGCCGTCGACGTATTTGTTGCAAATGCCTTTGGCAAATAGGTTTTCCAGATGATAGCCAAAGCTGGTGAAGTGGACCAGGTTGCCGAAGAAGGGGAACTGGCCGTAGAATTTCAGTTCGGCGAGCATGTCGTCGAGGTTGTAATTCGTTTGCTCTGCGATAAAGCCCTGATCAAT
Organism: Pseudoalteromonas ardens; assembly: GCF_030125445.1. Lineage (NCBI taxonomy): Bacteria > Pseudomonadati > Pseudomonadota > Gammaproteobacteria > Alteromonadales > Pseudoalteromonadaceae > Pseudoalteromonas > Pseudoalteromonas ardens. The sequence goes on along the minus strand of NZ_JASJUV010000006.1, from coordinate 158,588 downwards.
GGCTTGCAGGTTGATGATGGTTGGATCCGGGAAGCCGGGGACTACGACATGCAGGTATTCTTCATCGTATTGACCGTCGTAAAACTTTACTGTTTTCATCATTTCTGTTGGTGACAACTGAGTCATGGCAAGTCTGTAGTCGGTGACTTCGAACACTTCCCGCGCCAGGTTACGGTTCACGTAGATTTTGCCTGGCAAAATATCATGCAATGCGCGCATTACGCCTTGCTCATCGTCCGTGACGCTTTGCGCCAGTGCGTAGTCAGGGAATCGGGCATTGGTGAAGCGCTCATAAGACTCTTTAACCATACCCATAAAGAAGGCAACCGTTTGCTGACGGGCGATGATGTGCGCCTGTTCTTCGGTAACCGTTCTGGACATCAACAACGCGGCTTTTTTACCCGCATAGAAGCTCACCAGATTCTGAGTGATTGAATACACCGCAGCATTTGATGAGTTTTTAGGGTTACCGCCCTGATGAATGCGGGTGCCATCGGCGTAATCAAAAATCGTGCTCAGGTCAAAACGACCGTTTTCTTCATTTTCGCGGGTGGCCGTATTCCACTGAAACAAGTCGTGAGAGGCAAGCCCCATCACACCCACATCAACAACACGGATTGGCTTTTTAGCAAATGCAGGCAGTGAACACAGCAAAAGCAACAGGACAGAGAGTATTTTCATTTTGTAACGTTTCCTTTTATGCAAATGAGAATCATTATTGTATTGCGTTTTTCTGTGTGGATCAATCTAAGTGCCTGAGTAAATACGAAGTTAATTACGCTTAAGGTGTAAAGCTAATCGACCGCCTGTTCGGCTTTGGTTTTTTCTCTTTCGGTCATTAAAAAGCCTTAAAAGCGTCATGTCATTCCAATAAAACCTTAATTGAAATAATGGTTTGCCGAAATCCAGGTGTCATTTTTTATCACTAATGTGTGCTGCGAAATTTTTTACTCATGGGTCTGTCTGTACGGATCCCGAGTGTAAAAAATCATTAACAAAGACAAAAGCAATAATGAGATTTCGGAGACGTAAAATGAAAGCTAAGCATGCGCTGTTATGTGCACTGATGCTGAACAGTACACACAGCATGGCCGATTCACTGAAAGTAATGGCATACAATATTATGCAGCTCAATGTGCAGGACTGGGATCAGGAGAACCGGGCGGAGCGCCTGCCTTCTGTACTGGCTTCTATGAGCGAAAGTCCGGATGTGATTTTGATCAGTGAAGCCTTTAACAGTGATGCTGAACAGGCACTGGCTGAGCTTTCTGCACTTTACCCTTATCAGACGCCCAATGTGGGTCTGGACTGTAGTGGCAGCGGTTGGGATGGCCTGACAGGTAACTGCTCAAACAGTCCGTTTGTGATCCGTGGCGGCGTGGTGATTTTGTCTAAATACCCGATTGTTACGCAAAAAGCCCATGTGTTTGAAAACAGCCTGAATGGCAGCTGGGATTATCTGTCAAATAAAGGTTTTGCCTACGTCGAAATCGAGAAAGACAGCCAGCGTTACCACCTGATCGGCACGCACTTGCAGGCAACCCACGATGGCGACACCGCTCAGGAGCACCGCGTGCGTATGGGTCAGTTAAGTGAAATTCAGTCGTTTATCAGTGCCGAAAACATTCCGGCCAGCGAGCCGGTTATCATTGGCGGCGACATGAACGTTGAGTGGAGCAAGCAAGATGAGGTGGCCGATATGCTTGCAACCTCACGTGCTGAGTTAAATTTTGAGACGCCTGAGGTTGGCTCATTCCCGGCAAAATACAACTGGTTTACCAAAGCCAACGCGTACTACTTTGATTACAGTCTGGATTACAACGATACGCTGGACTACGTTTTCTGGCACCGTGACCACAAGCAGCCAACTAACGCACCAAGCATGGCGGTACGCTACCCGAAAGCAGAGCAAAACTGGTACTGGAGCTACTTGCGTGGCAACTGGCGTTTAAGCGGCGGCCGTTACTATCACAATGGCTACTATAACGAATTATCAGATCACTACCCGGTACAAGTTAACTTTGAGTTTTGATAAGAATCTCTTGTTGAATAGAGCCCCACTGTCATCCCGGCCGCGTGCGAGCCGGGATCTACATAAATTCAGCACAGTTGTATCCGCCAAAAGCAATACTGACAGTCGTTACCCCGAACGCGTGCAAGCCAAGGTTGCATAAATACAGCATAGCAACATCCGTTATAAAGCAAGGCAGACAGCCTCAATCGTCATCCCAGACGCATGTGTTCAGGAATAAACTTGATCAAGCTGTTATTCCAACTGGTACCGAAAATCTAAACTAAAAACTGTTTATATATACAAGTCTAAATGAATGTGACCAATAATTAGGTCAAATTTCTCGTTTTCTCCACGCATTCAGGTCTCGTTTAAGTCAGCCATCATTTTTAGTTAATTAGATTCAATAAGTTAGTAGTTCTACATAAAACTACATAATGAGACACCCAAGTCTCGCTATGATCACGGCTCGGTTTTAACAGCGCTGTTTTGGCTTGAGCAACTAGTAAAATAGTGGTAGGTTTTTGTTCTTATTATGAATAAATATTTTTTAGTGGTGGATTAGGTAGGCTTTGGGAACGGGGTTTAACCGGTATTCACGCTATTAAGCTGTTAAGTGTAATCAGTCATGGCACTTTGTAGAACAATCGCAACATTAGCAAGCCAACTTGAATTCCAGTTGGAAGGCATGCAGGAGAATCACCGCAATATGATAGTGGTTATGAAGAATATGCCTTTCTATCTAGAGCAAAGCAATCTTGCTGAGTGGGAGTCAGCCTACAGAGCCGCAATCGGCGATAGTGAGGATGAAAGTAGCGCCTCATATCAAGCAATTGATCTTGTATATGAATTGGCTGGCTTAAATTTGTTTGGTGCTTTCCAAGCAGCGGAGACTCAATCACTCTATAAAAATATAGTCGTGCAACTTAGCAGCATGGGGCTGCAGGTTACCGAGAATATGGACGTTTCGCAGTGGTAAAACATTCAACAAGTCAATCAACTACGCGCCTCCGGCGCCGGACAGCTAAAAGCGTGGCGTCGCCACAACGCTGCCGGTTAGTGAGGCGTTATGTTTCTAGCTGTTAACTAAAAGAACTCGAGCAGATGTTGTATACCCTCATAGGCATGTTGGCTATTTATCTAGTGATTAGGCTTGCTCGAAGATTGATGATTTCTTATCGCTATCGATTAAAGAAAACTCAACTCAATGAGAAAATAGATGTTGATATTTCATCTGACGGTTTCGATCAAAAAATGATGGCTTACAAGCAAAAGGTGCCTACATTCATAGATCAAGGCTTTGAAATTGAAACATGTGATGACTCTATCGAGATTACTTTCAAAAGAGTAGTTGAAGTTTTTGCGAGTGGGGATACTACACAAATTCAAGATATTTGTTCCGATATTCTAAGCCTCACTCATGAACCAACACTTTAAGCTTTAGCTTCTCGTTTTGACGAATTTAGGCGTTTAGTTGCAAACCTTCCCGTCGAAAAGAGTTACGGTCCTGACTATAGGTTTACAGCCCTTAGAGCATCAAATTATCTCGGAGACGTTTCTAGAGGTTGGTGCAGATGTAAAAGCTATAACTCAGGTAATTCCTTTTTTCCGCCGATAGCAGCCAAAAAGGGAGAAATTAAAATTATTGAAACAATTAAACTTAAAGAAGACTACTCTACTACTTACAAGTATGAATGTTTGAAGTGCGGCGCAATCAGTTCAGTCAATGTTAATATGGGCGGGCACGGCCCATTTACTCGGTCGCTTTAGCATGAAAAAACATAACAGATAAATACGCAAAATACGCAAAATACGCAAAATACGCAGACACCCAGCGTTATACGTTCCTTTTATGGGTCTTTAGTGGGTGACTGCGAGTGCTATGTAGAGTAAAGAAGTGATAAACCAAGAGAGTTGGCACTCATAGGTGAGGAATTTCAGCTCGAACCGTAGTTATTAGGTATTTTGGGGCACAGATAAGTGCTGCCAGAGTGCGACGGTCAAAACTTGAAGTCAGGACAATGGCAATATTAACCTAATAAGCGTTCACAATTAGCCAGATTAGGTCGTCGCTTTTTTTGCAGGTGTTCACAAAATTCAGTCACGGCTTGCTCTCTGCCGACTGCACCGTGGAATACTTTGGTAAATCGCGTGGTGAGCTTTAGCCAGTTTTCAGGCTCTATTTGCAATCTGGCGAGGATAGCTTGGGTATCGCAGATGTGGCCTCGCTTGTCTGCGCGAATGCATCGACCAGTGAGCTCAACCAGTTCAATGTAGTATTTAAGTTCAAAGGGCAGTCCTTTAAGCATGTTTTGTCTTGGGTTTCCAGCAAAGCGCAGAAGGCTATTTGGTTGTTTGCTATGCTGTGCGTGTTCAATGCGTTTTTTGATACTGGTGAATTCAGAAGTTTCCGGTGTGTTGGCCATTTTGGCCCGAATAGGGTTGAGGTCAACATAGGCCATGCAGGCGGCAAGGGCAGCTTCATCGAGCAATGCCTGAGACTTAAACCGGCCTTCCCAGAACCGACCTGTACAGCCATCTTCTTTATTGGCTCGGCGGGCAATGTCTTCGTTGAGTACGCGCATAAACCAGCTGATGCTTGCAAGTCTTTCGCGGTATTTGTCGATAATATCGTCGAGCATAATGCGTTCTGACGGGGTGAGTTCGTTACCTTCCACGAATTTGTGTGTCAGCCAATTTCCCTTAAACAACTTGTGCCATCGGATAGCGATTGCTTTGTCAGATAGTCGATTGGCTTTTGTGTCATCAACATACATAACAATGTGAGTATGGTTACTCATCACAGCGTAAGCACAGATATCAATGCAGAAAATACGTGCCAGCAGAAGTAGCTTTTCTTCAACCCATCCTCGGCGATGTTCATAAGATAGGCCTGTTAATGGGTCTTGACCGCATAAAAAGGCACGCCTTACGCAGCGAGAGATGCAATGGTAGTATTTCGTGTCAACTAAGCTGACCTGGCTTTTCCGTGCCGCTGGCATTAAGTTCGTCCTTATCCTTGGAGCAGATTAACAGCATAGGCGATGGGGGGTATGACAGACAAGTTTTTGGTTGGGTGTCTGCTATTCCATCAAGTTCAGGTTTGGACTTTGGCCCCATTAATGCTGGAACGAAGAACACGATTTACTATGCGTTAAAGCAAAGGGACGGTGTTTATCAATACCAGCTCAAAATTGAAAGTGGTCTTGTCTTGTCGGGCAAGTGTGGTTATGTTAAAAATAACGAGGTTCATAAGCGTGTGGTTCTTTTGGTTAAAGAAAATCAGGTAACTTGCCAATCTAGGGCAAGCCAAAATTAAGCCAAATGGGACAGGCACAAATGTATTGCTGTAATCCTCTCTATTTTATAAGTGTGTCTGTTTAACTTGCTCTTTTCAAATGTCACAGTTACACGGCAATTCAATTTTTTTATGATTTCTAATTTGGTGAAACCTGCTTAACTTATTGTTATGGTTAAGGTGAATAAAGTGCATATCTAAAAAGTTGTTGTTATGCGCCATTGTCTGTAGATTGAAATGTTATTTTTTACGAAAATTAGCTCAAAAACTAATGTAAGGTAAAATAAAAAGGAACTTTATGAAAGACACTGTGTATGGATTAAAAAATGAGACAAAATCTAAATTACTGTTTTGGAATAAGATTGAGAGCAAAGCGGTTGAAGTTGTTCTCGTATTTATTTTTATTGGTTTAATCGCTTTAAAAGTATTTACCACTGCACTTACTTTTGGCTGGCTGAAATATTTATTCGCTTAATGAACTTATGGCTAATCAAAGCATAGCAAGTGCCTAAACCATGGACGCAAAACAGCAGGCTTGCGCTCCTTCGTCGCTAATTTTAATCTACTACTTTACGCTGGTTAGGTAAGCGTTATATAAAAATGTAGTTAGGAGTAGAGTTGAGTAAAGAACCATTTATACCTATGAATTACCCTAAATCAAAGGTTGTATTTATCCTTTGCATTTTATCTGGTATTGCTATTGGGTTACTAGGTTTTTTTTTAAAGCAAATCCTGCCAAACTATCTCTATTTTTTACTTGTGCTTGTACTATGGGGCTTAATCTTAACTAGTTTTGTATGTTTCTTTATAAACTTGTATGGGTCCCTAACAGGTAAGTATAAGTCCCTAAAGAAAAAATCTTGGAAAGAACAGGTTTGGTAATTGTATATAACAAGCGCCTCAAAAATGGACGCAAAACGCTTGGCTTGTGCTCATTCTTCGTTAATTTTAGCCAAGCATTTTCCACCTCAGAGGTGGGCGTTATGTTTCAGGGGGCCTCATTGAGAAAGCTTCAACTTATCCTGCTGTTTATTTTTCCGTTAAATATATCGGCAATGGATTGTGATAAAAGAACAACAGAGTATATTGAATTGAGGACAAAGGCTTATGATGATGTGAAGCTGCCATATAAAAAATGCGTAAGCTCTATTAAGGAGGCAATATACTGGAAGGCAGTCGCTTATTGTGTATCTGATGCTACAGCCAACTCGCGAACTGAGTGTGAAAAACTTGTTGAGGATGGTCATTACCCGAAAGAGAGTGTTGATATAAGCTATTGCAAATCACTAGAGGCAACTTTTGAAGAGTTCGAGGCATTACTAAGATCAAGGAAAAAAGAAGCTGGGATAATAGAGTGTGAAACATAAAAAACTGTTTAAAATAGGACAAAATTCAGTTGGCCGGTTTCGCTCCGCTTCACATTATAGCTAACAAAATTTTGCCTTTAATAGGGCGTTAGAAATTAATTGTCATTATCGTAAACTAATTTAGGAGCTTTAATGAAGTACTTTTCAATACTATTAATATTTATCTCGCTGCAAGCTAAAGCAAAATATACACCATGGATAGAACCATTGACTGTAAGCTTGGTTTTGGATAAAGGATTTCGCGTTACAGGAACTTTTGCTTCGCCTTTCACCTGTGAATTAGAAAATCAAATATTTATTGCGATGGATCATCCTCAGTATGATCAGATCTACTCGATGTCTTTGGCTGCATTGGCATCAAGAAGCGAAATGAAATTTGAAATAAGAAAATGTACTACTGTTGGTTGGCTTTCAACAAAAACAATCGGTACATTAGACTCATCTTCGCCTGGCGAGGTTGTTCTCAAAAATTAATTCTACAACGTCGCTCTTTATAGCGGCGTTTTTTGTTTTGAAGAGCGTATAGCGCTAAAACAAAATAAAATGAAAAAATTACGACGACGGTAACTGGGTCAAAATCACCGTCTTCGAACCATCCAATTAGTTCGTCAATAATCCCTATAACCAATAAAGATTGCCAGAATGCTCTGTTAAGAAACCGTATCTTCAAAACAATATGGCGGTTTCATCAAGTATCTGAAACATAACAAGAGACAAAGGCGTTAGTAGCTAACTTAAACCATATCAGCCATCCCGAGGCGTCATCCGGGATGGCTATTTTTCCTTTAAATCTGTGTGATTCAGCCCTCAGTGTGCGCCCGTTCAGCGATCCGCGCCTTCAATGTTTGCACAAAACTACGTGATACCGGGATTGGGCTATCTGCGCCTGCCAGCAGCACAAAGTGTTTGCGGGCCTGGTATTTAAGCGCGAGCAGCTGCGCGGCATTAATAATGTAGCTGCGGTGCAGCCGGTAAAATAGTGACTCGGGCAATTGATTGCAAAAACCATCAAGCGTTTGCTCAGAAATAATGGTCTCTGTGTTGTGTATCTCTGCCCCGGGTTGGGTCAGGTGCACCCGCCGATAGCGGCCAATACTTTCAATGTAATTGATGTGCTCAAATTCAATGATCTTTTGCTGTGCATGATCACTGAGCGTCAGGCACGCTGCGGAACCTGATGGCTTAATCTGGGTCTGCTGACGAATGATTTTGCCTATGCTTTTGGCAATCAGCTCTGGCCTGGCGGGTTTGACTAAGTAGTCGATAGCATTGGTGTCAAAGGCTTTCAGTGCGTATTGTTCGTACGCGGTCATAAAAACCAGCTGATATTTTAAATCCTGCGTCGCCTTGGCGACATCAAAGCCATTGAGCTCAGGCATTTCAATATCCAGAAACACAATATCCGGGCGCTTAAGCATGATCTGTTCAATGGCGGATTTGCCATTGGCTGCCTCGGCAACAAGGGTGAGCTCATCAAAGCCACTGATCACTTCTTTCAACTGTTGTCTGGCTGCCTGTTCGTCGTCGACGATGATCACGGTTTTCTTAGTCATACACGGCTCGGTTTGGTTATCGGGGTAGCTGGATAAATGCACTGGTGCCTTCATCGCAGGAAACCAGTCTGAAACTCGCGGCGCCCCGATAATGCAGATTCAGGGTTTCACGAATAATGCGCAGTCCCTCGCCCTGAATGAGCTGGATGTCATCAAAAGGCGCGCCCGTATCCTGCACTTCAATCAGTAGGCTATGCTCCGTCGCTTCAATAATGACACTGATATGGCCAGCGCGTGCGTAGGGGGCAATGCCATATTTCACCGCGTTTTCAACAATCGGCAGCAACAGCAAAGAGGGGACCGGCAGCGGGTCGAGTTCACCCGGGCAGTCCAGATCAAATGTTAGTCGATCGGCGAACCGTTTTTGTTGCAGCACAAGGTAAAGCTCCACCAGTTTGAGTTCCTGCTCAAGCGTAACGAATTGCTGCTTGGCCAGTTCAATGGTGTGGCGCAGCAGATCACTCAGATCGTAAATCAGCGCTTTTGCTTTGTGCGGGTCTTGAGTAACTTCACTGGCGATCAGGTTAAGCGTGTTGAACAAAAAGTGCGGATTCGACTGCATTTTCAGCATTTGTAGTTCAGCTTGTTGTGCCTGTAGTTGCGACTGAAAGTGATAGGTTTGCTGCTTGAGCATCAGCATGACCGCAATGTAGACCAGGGTCTCAAGTAACATAATCACTATGGGCAAAAAGGTCACCTGGGTCACTGCATTGCTGGTGGGCAAGCTGACGATAGGGCCAATCAGTACGTACAGCAGAATGATGGAAAACGGCCTGAGTAGCCAGATGTTATGACGACACCACGCAGGCAAAAACTGGGACGGCAAAAACCGCGCACAGATTGACTCACACAGGTTAAACAGCAGGTAGCCTGCACAAAACCCGCTCCATATTTTCACTATCACCTGAGCTAACAGGGTCAGTGTAAATATATCGAGCAGCAGCAACACACAGGACAGCAGCAAGATATTGAACCAGGGCCAGATCAGTAAAAATATCCAGGCCTGGGTGGTGCTTTTGTTATAAAGCCCGGTCTGGCTCGCTGTGGTAGGTGCTGTATTCACTCGGTGATCCACTCGTTGTTGATTGAGTAAATGGTACAAGCAAATTTGCCTGGATGAAACGTTGCCTCGACACCATTGGTGCAGACTTTTACACCATCTGCACGCAACAGGCTGGGGCGGTCAATTGCGCGGTGTTATTCCTGTATCCCGGTAAGACAAGTCATTGTCATCTGATACATAAGGAAAACAACCATGGTTTACAACATCCGATCATCACAATTCAAATTAAAGCAGTCAGTTATGACTTTGCGTAAGGTCATTGGCGTATGCCTGTTCAGTAGCATACTGGTGGCCTGTAGTGACAACGATGATGACACGGCCAGTGTCGAAGAAACGGTCAGCGCAGACACCCCAGTAGAAACGCGGCCGGCAAGCGGACCGCTCAGCGAGGCCTGTCTGGAGGCAGAAATGGTGCCTTCAACCACCAGCAAAGGCGTGGAGTTTATCCGCACTCCGGATGCGTGTTTTGATGCGTTACCTGGTTATGACTTTGCGGCGAATTATCTGGATATTGAAGGGCTGAGGCTGCATTACGTTGACGAGGGACCAAAAGACGGTGAAGTGGTACTCATGCTGCACGGCCAGCCGAGCTGGTCGTACCTATATCGAAAAATGATCCCGATTCTGGCTGAGGCCGGTTATCGTGTGATTGCCCTTGATAATATGGGCATGGGTAAGTCAGATAAACCCCTTAATGTGGCAGTGCATCAATACGAACATCATGTCGCCTGGACCAAGGCGTTTATTAATCAGCTACAACTCACCGATATCAATTTGTTTGTGCAAGACTGGGGCAGTCTGATCGGGTTGAGAGTGGCAGGGAATATGTCTGAGCGCTTTGCCAGAATCGTCGTGGCAAATGGGGATATGCCCATAATTCCGACTGGTACTAACCCTTATCACGTGCCCAGCTTTGAGATAGATGAGTCGCAACCAGCAGATGCCAGCACCTTTTTTGATAACCGTTCAAGCGATCGCGTCGAAGGGTTTCAGCAGTGGATCGATTATGCCGCCAGTGTACCGGAGCTGATGGCGGGGGATGTGGTGCAAAAGCTCTCTGCAATTGAACTGACTGAGGCCGAAGTCACCGCATACAATGCGCCTTATCCCAATGTGCAGTACAAAGCGGCTATCCGGGCGTTTCCTTCCATGCTCTCCGGCATAGAAATGCAAACTTTACCGGCATGGCAAACGCTGGGCGCTTATCATAACCCGTTCATGTTCAACGCAGGCGAATATGATACAGGACTCGGCAGCGAAGCCAATCAGCGCAAGTGGGTAGACCATGTACCAGGCTCTGATGGGGTAGATCACAGACGCTTTCAGGCCGGGCACTTTATTCAGGATGATGTAGGAGAGGACCTGGCGCTGCATGTGTTAGATTTTTTGCAAACGACCGCGCCACAGGCACCGCTGGTCACGGGTGGGCCAAGCTACAACATGCGGTATTGTGAGATCTTATTGCCTTATCTGCAAGATGACAAAATAGTTGCTCAGGTGTGGGGTACGCCGGGCGTCGATATGTGTCGCCAGGCTCAATGGGATGCCATTGACTTTGAAGATGTTGTCGCAGAATACGGCGCACTGACTGCGATCCCGAACGGTCCACGCTTTTTTGTGGTGGATGAAAGTCGCGGCGCGGAGGTGATAGCGCAAGAGGCAGAAACGCAAATTCGCCAGTTCGGAGAGATAAACATGCGTTTATTAACCACCGCTGATCTGAGCGCTGCGCAAGGCGAGCAACTTCCTTACGTTGCCGGTGAGGTGTCGAGAAGCAATACCTGGCACTTCTATAAAGGCAGGCGCATTTATGAGCTGACTGATAACACAGGTCAGGTTTTTGTGATGCAGTCGTTCAGCCGTATTTCGGACGCTTCATTGCAAATGGATGACTTGGCAAACTTGGGAGATCGGCTCACGCTGCCTGAAGGCTGGACGTTTTCCAGTCGTATCCTGACGGAACCGCTGGATATGACGCCCGCAGAGGGCATTGCTTATGTATTGCAGGATGAATTAGGCAATAGTTATCAGCTGGTTCAATAGTTATTACGGTCACCTCTTCGCACGCGGAGGTGACTGCTCTCCTAAGGTGTCTGAATTGCTTCTCGCGCATTAGCGCGGTTGTAGTTCAGGGTAAAGTTCCACATAATGATGTGGCTAATTTTGGAACGATTATGCTGCGCATGTTTGCCAAACGCACAGATATAAAACAGCCAGCTGAGTACTGATGTTTATAAGGGCCATATGAACCGTTTTATTGATTCCACAGAGCTTAAAGTCCTCATTTTTATACCGCTTCTTGTTTACTTTTTTTATGCCATTGCTGGAGTATTCTTCTGGATAGCGGCATATGACTTTATGTACACCAATAACTTTACAGACGCTGAAATGGACGAGGCAATCATTAGCTCTCCTTTGATCATTGGTGTCCTTTTGTTCATTCATGGATTTTTCAATATGCTCACCGCTTATCTTGTGGCAGGTTATTTGAAGGGCAATTTCGTAAAGTCTGCAGTGTCAACAATTATTGTGGTCGAAGTGATTGATGTACTTGTCATGTATGTTTTACCAGCAGACGATATCGTCTATCCCCTCTGGCAAGAGTTGGTCTTTTTCGCGGTTGGCTGGGGAGCGATTGTACTTGGTGCATGGGCAGCGTGCTATAAGCGCGATCGACAAGCCAAACTGAGTTGAGATGACGCAAAGTCTGTGGCGTGGCTGATTACTGGTATTGTTTTAATTGAGATTGGCTAGTCTGGACCAATACTCAGTACTTAAGCAATACCAGTCGGTTATTCTTTTCAGACAGGGGTGTGGATCAGTCATCGTTTTTTCGTTGTTCAGGTAAAAATTAAAGAGTCAGGTCAGGATGGAGCTACTTACTTTAGCCATAGTTATTACCGTATTTATCTGTGTTTTTACTCTGGAGGTCATTGCTCCGGCGTCTAAAAACAGCTGTGACCGGCGCTGGATGATCCTCGCCTCGGGTATCAGTTTATTTCAATCGATTAGTACGGTCGGTGCAGGCCTGATTTTTGTTGATGTATTCAGCACTGTGTCTTTATTGAGTTTTAGCAGCGAAAACATGTTCCTGCAGGGTTTGCTTGGTTTCTTGCTCACCAGTTTTGTTGCCTATTGGTGGCACAGAGCTATGCACAAGTTTGACTTGTTGTGGCGTGTCTTTCATCAGCTGCATCACAGCCCCAGGCGTATCGAAGCCCTCACGTCTTTTTATATGCATCCTTTTGATGGCGTTGCTGCCACGTTTTTGAATGCCTTGTGTTGTTATTTTATTCTGGGCCTGAATGCCTATGGGACTGCTGTAAGCCTGATCATTGCGGCTTTGTACAACATTTACATACACGCAGATCTGAAAACGCCATACTGGCTGGGTTTTGTGTTGCAACGCCCTGAAATGCACAGAGTTCATCATAAATATATGCATCATAAGCAAAATTACGGGTTAGCTATCTGGGATCTGTTATTCGGCACTTTTTCCAATCCAAAAGCGTATGTCCGGCAGGTTGGTTTTGATGAAACACGAGAAAACAGAGTTTACGACATGCTCAAGACCAAAGATGTCTATAAATCATGAACTGTGATCGACAGGGTCAATGCACTCAGTGATTCATAGCGGTTGATTGAGCACGCGCTGAGCGTGCTTTTTAGTTTCGTTTTTCTTATTGTGATTTTCATCCTGCATTGCGTATTGCAATAACGCAATTGTTAAAAATAAAAACTATTTAAAATCAGTGTTATAAAGTTGGCCTCATGCTTGCAATCTCTCTAACAGCAAATCAAAACGTTGGAGAGTCACATGAAAAAGATATTGTTCGGAGCCTGCGTGTTTTCCGCAGGACTATCAGCCGCCCCATTCGACACGTGCCCGTCAAAAGCCTTTTTGGTGCAGGGCAACACAGCAACTATGTATGGGGTTAACCTGGTCTCGGGTTCGTACACCACGTTCGCTGAAAGTGTTGGTACTAACAACAAGCTGAATGGCATCGGGTTTAGTGTTCACGACCGTTACATTTACGGCTGGGATTACAGCAACAAAGACATCGGTCGGGTGGGGAAAGATTACGTTCTCGAGCCCATCATGACGTCGGGATTCCCCGATACCAACTTTTACGTAGGTGATGTCGCCATTCACGAGAATGCGTTTTACGTTTATAAAAAGGGCGGCAGCTTAGGTTTGTATCGTGTATCGCTTGATGAAAACAGCGATGACTATTTGCAGGCAGAGCGCATCATTGATGGCAGTGCGCTAAACTTGAATATCTTTGACATGGCGTTTGCGCCTAATGAAAATGCCAGCCTGGCGTATAGCGTAGACAGCAATGGTAATCTGCATCGCATTGATGTTTCAAACGGCACCAGCACCAACCTTGGCAACGTGGGCCAGTCGGGGACCTTCGGTGCCGTCTATTTCGATGTGGAGAGCAATTTTTACATCAGCAGAAATCAGGACGGGCATGTTTATAAAATTGATATAAACGATACAAATAATACCCAGCTTTTCGCGTACGGTCCGGTTTCCAATACTAACGACGGCGCACGCTGTGCAACAGCCCCGATTATTGATGATACAGAAGACCCAACCATAGACTATGGCGACGCACCGGATAGCTATGGCACCTCGCTCAACGCCAACGGCGCGCGTCATAATGTGGGTGACTTATTTTTTGGCCAGAGTGTCAGCGCAGAATACGTACCCAAAGCCACAGACGACGACAACGGCATTAGCTTTTTAACAAACCTGGAAACAGGCTATGAAACGTTGGTTTCGTTCACCCTATCGAAATCCGGATATGTGAATGCCTGGATTGACTGGAACGGTGATGGCCAGTTCCAGGAGTCAGAGCGTGTGATCAGCGAGTATCAGGGGGTTGCCGGTGAAAACCGTGTGCTCATTCCTGTGCCTGTTGATGCTGTTGCAGGCAGCACCTGGGCCAGATTCCGGGTCTCGAACACCAGTGATATTGCACCACAGGGCGGGATTGATAACGGTGAAGTGGAAGATTTGAATGTCTCTGTTGTTGCCAGCAGCTTGATCCAGAACTCGACCTCGTGGAAAACCGCTGCGTTTGAAGATTTATGGCCGCAAAAAGGTGACTATGACTTCAATGACGTGGTAGTGAGATATCGTGTGACGACCAGCCAGATTGGTAACCAGGTTGTGCGTTACAACATTGAAGGCGCGCTAATCGCAGTCGGGGCCGGTTATCACAATGCCTTTGCCATTCGTTTAAAAGACATTGCCCGTAAGCATGTGGATGAAGCCCAGGTTGAACTGACTGTTGACGGCACGTTACAGGACGGCAGCCCCCTGGAAGCCAACCGAAATGAAGCCATTGTCGTCATCTTTGCCGATACCAGAGAGATGGTGCCGGTGCAGCCAGGCTGCAAGTTCTTCAGAACTGAAACGGGCTGTAGTGACATTCAACGAGCGCCTTATTCGTTTGAAATCAGCATTCCGCTGGCGACCAGTTACAACGCGAGCGTGGCGACAAACAACAAAGTTGACCCGTTTATCTTCGCGGTAGATGGCCATTATCATGGGCCATTCGTAGACCAGAACAACGGTCGTGGCTGGGAAGTCCACCTTAAAAATCATGCGCCAACCGAAGCGTTTGATAGCAGCTACCTGGACCAGGGCGATGACACTTCATCAACCAATGGTTACTTCCAAACGTCAACAGGTTTGCCCTGGGCACTTATCATTAACTCTCAGTGGGACCACCCAATGGAGCGCGTTGATATGTCACTTGCGTATCCTCAATTTGTGGAATTCGCCCAGTCAGCAGGCGCACAGAACGCAACCTGGTTTGAGAATCCAGTAGCCGACTATCAATACACCATCAGCAACGCAGCGCAAAACTAGGAGAGCATCATGAACAAATTAATCGTAACGCTAATGACACTTTTACTGACAGCATGTGGTGGTGGTGGCTCTGAAGGCAGCAGCAACAGCCAGTCGACCAGCAATACGGCCCAGGCCAGTGTAACGAATACAACGCAACCGCAATCGAGTAACCCGGCTCAGCAAGATAACGCAACCGAACAGCAAGCGAGTAGCACCGAAGAGCAGGTAGCTGAGGAGCAACCCGCGGAAGAGGCCCCGGTTGGAGAAGGCATGGAGGCTGTGGTTGTAGATGGCGGGTTTGATTTCCAGACCGATGTGCCGGTCACGGTTTCAGTTGCACCCGATGTGGTCAATGGTCGCGCCTTTATCAATGTGTGTCAGCAAGATGCCGCACTCACCAACGAAGATAGCTGCTTTTTGAGAGCGCCAGTTGATAGCACCGGATTAACGGTTCAGATTGAGCTGCCGCACTCGGAGCAAAAGTTAAAAGCCGAAATTTGGTATTACAGTACTGACGTCGAGCCGCTTGTGTACAGCTGGGAATTTGATGGTACTCAGCAGCAACAAGCGTGGACAATCAACTAATCAGTATGCATGAGCAAGATTCGTGGTGACTCACGATAGTCCAACGTAAAGCATATCTCAGCAGTGAGGTATGCTTTTTTCTTTGTGTGAAACGTGTGCGACCTGATGTGGTTATGCTGAGCGCCGCAATCTGCTGGTGTTTCTGGCCTTCTGCTAAATGTACCTTAAGCGTATTATTTTCCTCTGCCATTCAATCTGGCCTGCTATGCTTGATAGGCCAGGTGTGGCTGTGCAGTCGCGTTGTGCGAGCTTTAACTCGGCGTCAGATCTGGATTAGGCTCACGGTATATGAAAGACCAAGGTAAGGAGAGGAAGATGTCATATGTAGATTGTTTTGTCGCAGCAGTACCGAATGACAATAAAGAAAAATACATTGAGCACGCAGAGGTATCCGCATTGGTGTTTAAAGAGCACGGTGCGCTGGAAATTGTAGAAAATTGGGGTGATGATGTACCGCAAGGGGAAGTGACTTCTCTGCCTCTGGCGGTTAAAGCTCAGGACAACGAGACAGTGATCTTTTCGTGGGTAGTTTGGCCATCTAAAGAGGCACGTGACGCAGGTTGGAGTGCGATTATGGAAGACCCTAGAATGTCTGCGGAAAATAACCCTATGCCATTTGATGGCAAGCGCCTAATCTACGGTGGGTTTAATACGATACTTACCGCCTAGTTGTCAGGCAAACAGAGCATGCAAAGCACTTACACTGTGAAACCCCTGCACTAACTAAGCTAACAGGATGATTCGCAGTGTAACTTTGAGTTTTGTGGTATTGTCTGAGCTTAATTTTGTGATTGGTTGCAGGGAAACATAAACGTATGAAAAATCAATATCATGGCTCGTGCTTGTGCGGACAAGTCACCTTCTCTGTCTCCGGTTTCAGCACCAGAGTGGCCAATTGCCACTGTACTATGTGCCGTAAATTTCACGGCGCTGCTTTTGGTACTTTAGTGTCTGTGACTGATTTAAACTGGTTATCGGGCAAAGCATGTTTAAAAGAGTTCACAGCGCCCAATGGCACCACACGCACTTTTTGTCATACCTGTGGCGCCAGTCTTGGTTTTCGAAGTAAAGGCGTGCCACCAGAAGACATAGAAATCGCCATATCTACATTCGACACAGATATTCCAGTGAAAGTGGATGCACAGATTTTTACCAGCAGCAAAGCGAACTGGTGTTCGCTACAGGCAGATATTCCAATCTTTAAAAACGCCCGAACGTGATCCCGTATGTAAAACCGGCCATGTGATTTCAGCCGGCCGCATTCAGAAGCATTGCTGTGGTCTCTTCAAAGTGCGCCAGTTTATCGACCTTCAGCCCGTTGCTGGTGAGATATAAGTAATCGTTGAACAGGCGCACTAAACTCCAGCATATCACGCGTTTTTGCAACGCTACTTGTTCCGCCGGACACTGAGTGTAGAGCGCAATTGCACGGGCTTGCAGGGCAGGATTAACGATGGGATCTTGGCCATGCCAGTTGATCAGAGCTAAGTCAAAAGCCGGGTCGCCGAAATGTGCACGCTCCCAGTCAATCGGAACAAGCTGTTGCCTGGGTGTCGCAATCAGGTTCCCCGGGTGGAAGTCGCCATGGTTGAGCGTAAAAGTGCTAAGGGTATTAAAGAGGCTCTGGCAATTTTGCAAAATCGTGCTCAGCTTGCCAAAGATATCCTTCATTTTGGCGCGTTGAGAGGTGCGGCTGCGGAAATATCGCCACGAAACCTTTAGCTGGTTGGCCGGGTTCAGAATGAGGCTGGAGGGGGAGCTTACCTTACCATGGTGTGTTGCTGTGATCTGATGGATAGCTTTGAGCAAGTGGATTGCTTGCTCAACATTGAGTTGTGCCCAGCTCGTTGTGGTTGTCCCTTCGATATAAGGGCGAAGCAGCATCTGGCTGGCGTTATCTGAGCGTATTAGCTTGGTTGGCAGCGCGAAGTGTGTGTTAGCGAGCAGCGAATAGGTGTTTGCTTCGGTGGCAAGTCCACTTTGATGTCGGCCAAGGGATCGTTTACATACCCATTGGCTGCCGTCGGCGCAGATCAGCAAGGTATTGTCGTGGGTCAGGCCACCTTGAAGTGGCCTTTGACTTATGATGCACTGTTTTAATGTGCCTGGTGAGTCCAATTGCATAATCGACGCGGACGATTAACGCGAGTCCGGATGGGTCCACTGATAGTCTTGCATCGGTGGGTCCAGCTCGGTTTTAGCCAGTGCATTGGTAAAGTTGGAAATGAGTTTAGCAGCCAGGCCGGTTAGTACTTCCAGTGCTTGCTGTTTGCTGTATCCTGCATTCAAAAAGGCTGCCAGCGCGTCATCGCCAATATGCCCCTGTTTTGCCAGCAGTGCTTTTACAAAGTCCTGCAGTGCCTGAAGTTTACTGTCTGGCAAGGGGGTTCCTTCGCGCAGTGCGCTGATCAGAGCGTCGGGCATGCCGGCAGATTTCATCATCCAGGTATGACCGGGAACACAATAGTGACAGTTATTTTCGTAGTTGGCGGTCATAAACACCACCTGCTGTTCAACGGCCGACAAACTGGTGTCTTGCATAAAAGCGCTAAAGGTATCGTTATAGGCTTTGTAGGTCACGGCCGACTCTGCCAGCACTTTATGCAGGTTGGGCAGCATGCCAAAACTGGCCAGTGATTGCGCCATGAGCGGTTTAGAGTCTTGTGGTGCAGTGTCGGGCTCATAATAGGTAAACATGTGTGTACTCCTGTTAAAAGGTGGTTAGTTATGCATACCGCGAATGGGGTAGTTGTTGTCCGGGTCCCGGATCCAGCCAAGACCATTTACCAAAGAAGTCAGATCCGGGCGAACGAAGGGGTTGTTAGAAATATCCGTCACCTGAATGTTTCCGGCTTCATTAACGACAAAGAGCCCGGGCTCGGCAAAGGGGTGGTCGGTTTCCTGTGCTGAGCGGGGATCAGAAATAAACAAGCCCAGGGTTTTCATGTCCGCAAGGCTCAGACCATATCCCAGCGCAAACGATACGTTAAGCTGCTCGCTGTGGCTTTGCAGTTGTGCCAGGCTGTCTCCGGATACCGCCACTATGTCGACTTTGATGTCAGCCAGTTGATCCTTAAATTGTTCTAGTTTATTAAGGTAACGGGTGCATAACGGGCAGTGGCGACCCCGATAAATCAGCACCAGCTGCCACCTGCCAGAATTGTTGACCTGCGCCAGTTGACGCGTACTCCCATCGGCCAGATTGACCTGGATGTCCGGAAATGGGCTGCCGGGGTGCAGTTTTTGAGTGTACTGGTTAGTGTGGCTCATGGTGCGTCCTTAAAAGTAGGTGTTTAAATGGGTGTCGAGGCGCGCCAGGTCGCCTTCTATGTCTGCATTTTTCATCACATCGAAGCAGCTAAACGTAGGTATAGACTGCATACCAAAGAACTTAAAGTTCATATGTGTCGGGAGCAGCAAGTCGTCTACGCTTTTACCCTCAAAAAACTCATTCACGTCATTAAACGATTCCGCCGGGGCATTAAAGGTGACGGAGAGCATGTAACGCGTATCACCAAGCGTGCCACCTCGCCCATAATTGGCTTTAGGCTGGTCGGCTGAGCGTCCGTCGCCATTGCACAGGGCACCCCCCATACCTGCGGTATACACTTCGTCCATATACTTTTTAAATGACCAGGGCAGACCCATCCAGTTAATTGGGGATTGCAGGATCACGACATCAGCCCAGCGGTGCAGATCCAGTTGGTGCTCAATGTCGAGTGGTTCAGCCATTGTTACCACCCGGGTCTCGAACCCCCTGGTAGTCAGGTGAGAGACCATACTGTTAACCAGCGTGGCATTGAGTTTCCCTTCAGAAAAGGGGTAATACTGATGTGCGTTAATGATCAGGGCTTTGTTCATGTTGATTCTCCGGTAGGCTTAATTGCTTTCGTGGTTTATAATAGTAACCTGTAACCTTTATTCAATTAGTTTACTTTTGGTAACCACCCTAATTTTGGAGTGCTGACTGTGGAAAGTGTTGTTAAAACAGATAGTAAGGGAAGAAAAAAAGTTTTAAATGCGTGTCTCGAACCCTGTGCCATCGAAAAGGGCATGCGCCTCATTGGCGGTAAATGGACGGGATCTATCATTTATCATCTTAAAGATGAACCGGTGAGGTTTAACGATCTGGCCAGAATGCTCGGCGGCGCCAGCAAAAAGATGATCGATCAGCGCCTCAAAGAGCTGGAATCCCAGGGCATGGTATTGCGTACAGTCGTTAATGAGCGGCCAGTGGCTGTCACGTATGAGTTGACTGAGTTTGGTCGCTCAGCACTGCATATTCTGGAGCAGCTGCGAGTCTGGTCCGAATCTCATCATCTCGACTAAGAGAAAAGCATGAACTGGCGATGAGTAAGTCATCAGGGAGTGCATAAAAAAGCGACATGCCCGGATCCAGATCAAATTTTGTTTATTCAATGTAAATAAATATAGCTTAATTGTTTATTCCGGGTTAATCTTCTCTCGTTCACAGGAAATGAGCTGAATGTGCCTGAAATAGGGCATAGACGAGCGAAAGGAACCGGGAAAACGGTTGTACACTTTTTAGTAGTTAACTTTTAATTATCATTTCAAGTTACCCTCAACGTCACTGGCTCTTACCTGTCCTGTATATCAAGCGTACATGCTGCGCTCGATGATGTATCACTACATGAGAGAGACAAGTTATGAAACCACTTAAGCGCACCCGAGACATTACGCCTCTGCCTTCGCGCAATTTTAAAATTACCGTCGATGATCAATCTGTTGAGGCCTGTGAAGGGGAAACCGTGTTGTCGGTTTTACTTGCCGCCAACTATGCCAAAGTGATGGAAAACGACCGCAATGTAGCATCAGGTGCCTACTGTGGCATGGGGGTATGCCATTGTTGCCAGGTTAAGATCAATGCCAAACACAAGCAACGTGCCTGCCAGACCTTAGTTAAGCCACACATGTCGGTTGAAACCCTGACCAATCGTTTCAAAGAAGAGGGGATCAAGCATGACTAGCCAGACGCACGACAAAGTGGTGATCGTCGGCGGTGGTCCTGCGGGGACTGCTGCGGCAGCTGAATTAGCACGTCATGGATTAAAGTCAGTGATCATTGACGAAGCACCTAAGCTGGGTGGGGTGATATATCGCGGTCCGCTGCGCAAGACTGACTCCTTGCCACACCTGGATGACAACCTGAAGCGCGCCATGACGGCATTGCAAACCCGCTATCAGGCGCACCGTGAATCCATTGAAGTCAAAACGCAGACCCGGGTGCTTGGTCCGGAAGGCAGTAATCAACTTTTACTCAGTGATGACTCGGGATTGAGTCGTCAGCCATATGCTCATCTGATCCTGGCAACCGGTTGTCACGAGCGCAGCATCCCTTTTCCTGGCTGGCAGTTACCCGGCGTTATGTTACTGGGTGGTGTGCAATTACAGCTGAAAAGCTCTCTGGTCAGGCCGGGACAGCGTATGGCGCTAGTGGGCACCGGGCCTTTATTGCCTCTGGTTGCCTGTCAGTTGCATAAAGCGGGTGTCGATGTCGTCGGTGTGTATGAAGCCAGCCCATTTGCCAAGCTGGCGAAAGAGGCCGTTGCTTTGCTGAATAAGCCCAAGTTAACGCTGTCGGGCATGAGCATGATGAGTTACCTCAAAAAACACAAAATTCCATTCAAATATGGCTGGGGGATTGTCAGTGCGCAGGGCGAGGATCAGCTCAGCAGTATTCATGTTGCGCCATACGATAGCCAGTGGCGACCTCAACGTGACCTGGCTGAACAGGTGGCAGTCGATGCCATTGGGGTGGGGTACGGATTTGTGGCACGAACTCAGCTTGCTATGTTGTTGGGCCTGGAACACACCTACAGTAAAGTCAGTGGTTATGTGCCTGCACTGGATGAATGGCATCAGAGCCAGAATCACAGCGCCTTTGTAGTGGGCGACAGTAACGGCTTGCTGGGGGCTGATGCGGCCATTTGCGAAGGTCAGCTGGCGGCATTACGTCTGGCCTGGCAGTGCGGAAAAATCACAGAGTCTGAGTTGTTGTCGCGGGCCTCGAAGGTTAACAACAAGCTGGCACGGATTAAAAAATTCCGTTTTGGCTTTGACCGGTTCTCGGATCGTCAACCCGGTTTATTGTCTCTGGCGCAGCCACAGACCGTGGTTTGTCGGTGTGAGCAAGTGCGCAAAGAGCAGCTGGATGAGGCCATTGCGCAAGGCGTTAAAGACATCACCAGCCTGAAAATGCGAACCCGCATTGGTATGGGAGACTGCCAGGGGAAAACCTGTAGTTCCTACGCGCTGGACTACCTGCATCAGGCAGGTCTGACAGAGAACATTGGCGTGATTAAGCCACGTTTTCCTCTTGATCCTATCCCCTTTACCTTAATGGAATGAACACAATGAAAAAATATGATGTTGTCATCGCTGGTGGCGGTGCTGTGGGTGCGGCGTGCGCATACTTTTTGAGTCGCGATACAGATTTAAAAATCGCATTAATTGATTTAAAGAAGCCAGGCAATGCGTCGCGCGCGTCTGCCGGGGGATTGTGGGCCATTGGTGAGTCGGTTGGTCTTGGATGCGGGGTTATTTTCTTTAAAACTCTGTCTAAATTGCACAGTGAGGCACAAGGTAAGGAAGTGCCGGTAATGCGTCCGCACCAGTTGCCGGATTGCTTTTTTGAGTTTGCATTAACGTCTAACAACATGTATCCGGCATTGCACCAGGAGATGCTGGAGAAGCACGGTGTTGACTTTAAATTTGAGCGCACTGGGCTGAAATTTATCATGTATAACGAAGAAGACAGGTTGTACGCCGAACAGATCACTCAGGGGATCCCTCACCTGGCCGATCAGGTACGTTGGCTGGACGCTGAGCAACTCAAAAAAGAAGAGCCTTATGTGACCGACGATGCCATTGGTGCCATTGATTTTATTTGTGATCACCAGGTAAATCCGTATCGACTGGTCGACGCGTATGTGGAAGGCGCACGTCAAAATGGGGTGTCTTTGTATCTGAATACTGAAGTCACCTCGGTGATCCGCAACGGCAATGTTGTGGAAGGGGTGAAAACGAGCGATGAAGTCTTTTTCTGCGATACCCTGATCAATGCCTCCGGTGCCTGGGCCAACGAGTTATATCAGCAAGCCACCGGGCGTACTATGCCGGTGTATCCGGTGAAAGGACAAATCGTGCTGTCGGAGCGCATGCCAAAGATCATGAACGGCTGTATCAGTACCAGTGACTGTTACATTGCACAAAAGGACAACGGTGAAATCCTGATTGGCTCATCGACAGAAGAAAAGGGCTTTGATACCACCAATAGTCTGGACAAAATCCAGGAGCTGTCACAGGGGGCAATGAAGTGTTTACCGATATTAAAAGAGTCGAGCATCAAGCGTTGCTGGGCTGGGTTACGTCCGGGCACACCCGATGAGTTGCCAATCCTTGGACCGGTCGAAGGGGTAGAAGGTTACCTTAATGCTTGTGGTCATTTCCGTACCGGCATTTTGACATCGGCTATCACGGGTCAGCTGATGACTGAACTGATTATGGGTAAAACACCGTCATTGGATCTGACGCCGTTTAGTGTTGAGCGCTTTGAAGAGGCGGAGCAAAAGGCTGGTTAAAACCGATTAACAGGGAAGAGGCATTGGGTGCAAGGATGTACCTGAACCCACTCAATTTATTGCGATTTAATTAATAAAAATAAAAGTAATAATCAGTATAAAAACTTCATTGATTACTCCTTAACACCTGGCTGCATTCGTGGTACAGTCCCCGCGCATAGTTGTTATAATATATCATAATGAAGGATTGATAATGAAACCCTTACACTCTGCGTGTCGTTTAAGTGTACTCTCTTTGTCTCTCGCTGCGGCGTTTTCTGTGTCTGCTGACAGTACTATTGAAAAAATTGAAGTAACCGGCGAGCGCCAGGCTTACCGTGGTGATTTTACGCATTTGCAATCACCGGAATCTCTGTTCGAATTTGACTCTGAATTAATTGAACAAACTGGTGTGACAGGATTAACTCAGGTATTGGATATGTCGGCGTCGGTGAGTCGCCAAAATAGCCTGGGTGGCCTGTGGGATAGCTTTGCGATCCGCGGTTTCTTCGGTGATGAGAATGTGCCCAGTGGTTATCTGGTTAATGGATTTAATGCGGGGCGTGGATTCTCCGGCCCTCGTGATATTTCGGGTATTGAGCGGGTTGAAGTACTTAAGGGTCCAAAAGCGGCCTTGTTTGGCCGCGGTGAACCGGGTGGCTCAATTAACCTGGTAACCAAAAAGCCGACTTTCCAGTCTTCGAGCGAATTTGAACTGACTGCGGGCAGCCGTGCCCACCGTCGCCTGGAAGGTGACGTGAATGCGGTGTTGTCTGAGTCAGTCGCTGGTCGCTTTATTGGTTTCTATCAGGAAGAAGACAGCTTTCGCGACACCATAGAAACGCAAAAACATGGCGTGATGGCATCATTCGTGTTCGACCAAAGTGCTGACTCAACCTGGCATTATGACTTTGAGTATGCCGAGCAGGAAATCCCGTTTGACCGTGGTATTATCGCGCCAAACGGCAACTTTGACTTTATGCCGATCGAGCGTTTCCTGGGCGAGCCGGGTGATGGCCCTACAACGACTATGGTACATGGCCATCAGCTTAACTGGCTGTACGACCTGAACAGTGACTGGCAGCTTAGCTCTGCGCTGGCATACAGGCAAACTGAACTGGACAGCCTGTCAAGCGACGCAGATATTGCGCCTTCCAGACAGAAGCTTTACTTAGATTTTCAGACCCTGACGCGTCAACACAGACAGCGCGCTTATGATACCGATCAGTATGTGGCACGGTTTGAATTAGCAGGAGATGTCACGACAGGCTCAATCAAACACCATATCATCGTAGGTGTTGACTATGACCGTTTTGAGTTTGACAGAGATTATCGGGTTGCCCGCGCACCGGCACTAAGCACCAACCCAACCGATGCACAGCTTTATGCTATCAATATTCATCAGCCAGTGTATGGTCAGCATACACCACCAACGCCAACCCCGGTGATTGTGCGCCAGCAAAATCAATGGGCAACCGGTTTTTATATCCAGGATCAAATAGCGTTGACGGATGCGTTTCAGGTGCGTATTGGCGGTCGTTTTGACTGGCTGAAACAAACCACAGATGACAAGATCAGAATGCAGAGCGCAGATCAGTCTGAGCAACATTTTAGCCCGCAGCTGGGTCTGGTATATCAGTTCAGTGATAACTGGTCACTGTACTCAACTTATGGCGAAGGTTACCGTCTGAACTTTGGTACCGACTACAAAGGGGATGGCTTTGATCCAAACCAGAGTGAGTCAATTGAGTTCGGCAGTAAGTGGTCTCTGCTCGACAATAACCTGGACATCACGCTGGCCTATTTTGATAGTGAGCAGACCAACATCATTGTTGCTGATATCAATAACCCCGGCTTTAGTGCTGCCATTGGTCAGGCGACAAGCCAGGGCATTGAGCTGGACGTGGTCGGTCAGCTACCGGCAGATGCGCAGATCCAGTTCTCATTTACTCACCTGGATGCACAGGTTGATAAAGATTCCATTGATACCGGTCTGGGTGTCGCCATTAAAAAGGGCGACGACCTGCTAAATATCCCAGAGAACGCAGCCAGCATTCAGCTGAGCCAGCAATATTCGGTATTTGGTAATGCCTTGTCAGCGGGTGTAGGGGCTCAGTATGTGGACGAGCGACTGGGCCAGCGTGGTACTGACTTCTACCTGCCTTCCTACGTTACTGTGAACCTGTTTGCAGAGTATGCGATCAGCGACCGCTGGTCTGTAAAGGCGCAGGTACATAACGCCTTTGATCGCAAGCACTTCACCAACTCATATTCTCAGATGTGGGTGCAGCCGGGTGAGCCGCGTAAGGTACTAGTGTCGACCTCATATCAGTTCTAATTTTGCCCACAGACCTTTTGAGTCGTTTAATGTGTCCTGGTGCTCCCTGCCTGGGCACATTTTTTTATTTAAAATTCTGCTTTTTTAAAGCCTGAATAGAAAAAAGCCCGGCACTGGTTGCCGGGCTTTTCGATGCTAGGCCAACAGACGCCTGATTGGTCTCAGCAGGGAGCCAGACATCTCTTTAATATCTTCGAGCATCACATACATACAAGGCACCATAATCAGTGTAACCGCGGTTGCAAACAACACTGAGAAGCTCAGTGATATGGCCGTTGGGATAACAAACTGTGCCTGCAGGCTCGACTCAAACATAATCGGCACCAGTCCTAAAAAGGTGGTCAGTGAGGTGAGCAAGATGGCCCGGAATCGACCAATACCCGCGCGGATAACCGAGATTTTAATATCCAGGCCTGCTGATCTGTGGCGGTTGATCACATCTGTCATGACCAGGGAGTCATTGATCACCACCCCAGCCGCCGCAATAATACCAAAGACTGACATCATGCTGAGGCTATAGCCAAGCAGGTAATGTCCCCACAGTGCGCCGACCACGGAAAAGGGGATCACAGACATCACCAGGACAGGTTGCAGGTAGCTTTGCAGCGGCAGTGCGAGCAAACAATAGACGACCAGTAACCCAACCAGACCAAATACCAGTACCTGACTTTGTTCCTGTCGCTGTGCTTGCAGTGTGACGCCGGGCTGAGTAGTCAGTCCCGGGTGAGCCTGAGTCAGCTCGCTCAGCAGCTGTGACTCTATGTGTTCGGTTACGTGAGCGATACTTGTGTATTGCTCGTCCACATTGGCACTGATGGTAGCGACCTGATAGCCCTGCTCACGACTGATGCTCGAAAAGCCAGGTACTTCAACGGTACGCGCCACATCGCCAAAGAACACCTGCTCGCCATTTGGCAAAGTGATCAGCGTATGGTCGAGGGCGCTCAATTGCTGACGGTCGACCTGTGCACCTCGCACCTTGAATACGACTTCCTGACCTTCACGCATGACGCGTTGCACTTCAAGACCATAGAATCGCGCCCCCACTTGTCGGGTAACGTCTTTTGCGCTCAAATTTAGCTGGTGCGCCAGTGGCTTAAGTTGGATCTGATATTCAGTCTGCGCACTATCAAGTGAGGAGTAGACGCTGTGAACACCGCTGATCCTATTCAGTTTGTCGATCATTGCCCGGCTGGCCTGATAAAGGGTTTCGGCATCGCTGGCAAACAGGCGGTACTCCAGATCCGTTTTCTCGGCAATGTCGATCACATCGGATTCTATGGTCAGCTTTTTTACACCCGGTATCTCTGGTAATTGTTCCCGCCAACGTCTGGCCAGTTCAAAGGTATCAAACGGGCGCTCAGCTTCTGGCACCAGAGGAACGACTACTTCGGCTTCCGTCAGGTGATCGATGCGGGTATACATTACATCCATCATTGGCTTACCGGTCTGGGTTCGGATATCTTGCTCAACACGATTAATCAGGGTTTCTATTTGCTCAACGGCGGCCAGGGTGTGTGCTTCGGACACACTGTGATCCATCTGAATATTGATTGACGGATAATCATGAGGTACTTTTGGAACGGGCGTAAAGCGCAATAAGCCACTGATGATGAGACAAATTGCCAGAACCAGCAAACACATAAATCCAACGATGACCGCATAGCGATAGTGAATACAGTGCTTGAGTAACGGGGCATAATGATTGTTTAGCAGTTGTTGAAGCTTGCTGTTAAAGCGGTTGCGCCAGTGATCAGCTGGCTTGGGCGGTAAGCGGGTTGCAGCCAGATGTGCAGGCAAGATGAGCTTGGATTCAATTAAGCTGAAAAACAGACATAAAATACACACACCAGCGATGGCTATGAACTGTCCTGAGTTAGGACCGCTGCTGAACATAAAGGGCATAAAGACGGCGATGGTGGTCAGAACGCCGAAGGTGGCCGGCATCGCCACTTTTTGTGCTCCTCTGATCACCTGCTGTGGAGAGTGGCCATTTGTTTCAACTTCCTCGCAGACGCTTTCGCCTATCACTATGGCGTCGTCCACAACAATACCCAGCACCATGATAAAGGCAAATAAGGACACCAGATTCATGGTGATCCCGAATAGCGGCATCAGCCAAAAAGCACCCAGCATGGAAACCGGCAGGCCCAGCATCACCCAGATAGCAAGTCGGGTACGCAGAAATACGGCCAGCACGATAAACACCAGAATGGCACCCTGAGCGAGGTTTTCCAGCATCATATTGAGGCGACCCTGCAAGTAGAAGGTCACATCAACAAACTCATAGATATTGATGTGTTCAGGCAGCGCCTGACGTTTGTAGTCGACATAGGCTTTAACCTGAGCAACCACATCGGTGAGCGACTGTTCTTTGGCCGCTAGGACCATGATGTACACGGCCTGCTCACCATTAAAGCGCCCGGCATCCAGGGTTTCACGGAATCCATCTTTGATGGTTGCGATATCGCGTAGTTGTACAGTTTCACCTAAAGGGCCGGTGATAATGGGTGTGCTGGCCAGGGCAGAGCCCTGATAGCCCCGCTGTGCCAGTCTGAGGTAGATGTTACCCCGCGCGGTTTTTATTTCACCAGCTGACACATTATCGGCCTGTGTCTGAATTGCACGCACTACGTCCGACAGGCTGAGATTGTATTCTCGTAATCGAAGTGGTGACAGCTCAATTGCGACTTCATAATCGGGAATGGCCGAGAGGTCGACGTGCGCAATCCCGTCCAGTTGCAGTAACTCTTCTTTGAGTTCATTTCCGAGCTTTCTCAGCTCGAGTGGGTTGTCCGGGCCGGATAGCACAACGCTCAGCGCGCGCTGACGTTGCGCACGTTCAACGATTTGCAGTGGCTCCATATCTGCTGGAAAGGTGGCAATGGCATCCAGCTTCATTTTGATTTCGTCAAGGCGATGGGCTAAAACCTGATCGTGTTCCAGTTCTATTTCAACTCGCCCACGCGACGGGGTTGCCTGGCTGGTGAGACGTTTAATACCAACTTGAGGCTTGAGCGCTTGCTCAATCTTAAGCAGTATATTTTCTTCTACTTCTTTGACCGATGCGCCCAGCTCGGTGGCAGTGACAACAATTTTATTGTTGTCGGAGACTGGAAAGGTTTGTCGCTGGATCCCCTGATAGCTCAGCAAGCCCATACAAACGATAAACAGCATCAGCAGGTTCGCGGCGACCGGATGATGGACAAAATAGCCGATCAGTTTACTTGGCTGGCTCATTGTTTGTCTCCTTTAACAGCCAGCTGGGTATGTGTGGTTGGGGCACGTACTTGCATACCCGTTTGCGGATAGTCAGGTAATTGAGTGACCAGTTGATAATCTGAGTGGGGCGGGGCACTGAGTAGTACACTACTGTGTTCTCTGCGCAGCACCTTAGCGGAATACTGCACTAGTCTTTGCTCTGGGCTCAGTAACCAAAGTGTGTCGTTTTTAACCCATTCCTGAGGCACTTTTAGGACGTTTTTAAGTGTGATACCGGCTATTTCAGCCTGTAAAAACTGCCCAAAGTGTACGGCAGGCAAAGTACTGTGCAGTGCATAAGGGTCGTCTATTCTGATCACATAATAGGCCATACGGGTGGTATCGCTGAGCAGGCCGGTATGGCGTGTGAGTGTGCCGGTGCGCTGGTTGTTTCCAGCTGCTATCCTGACATCTGCTGCTGGCAGGGGCGGTAAAAATGGCTGATCAAACTGGGCGACGGGCACATGCAATTCACCATAGCTCAGGTTGACCAGCTGGCCGAGTGGCTGACCTGCCTGAATAACCTGACCAAGGCCGGTATCGCGTTTTGCAACCAATGCATCGTAAGGGGCGTAGTAGTGGGTGCGTGCCAGGTTCTTTTGGGCTTGTGCGAGCTCAGCTTCTGCTGCTTTTAGGTGTGCTTGGGCGCTGGCAACCTGAGGTTTTCTGAGTGCAAGATCGGTGACATGTGCACTGGCAGCCCATTCTTTCTTTGCTACATCAGCCAATGCAATTTGCTCAGACAAGCGAGCCTGCGCCAGTGCAAGCTCTGCCTGCTTGTTGAGTAACTGAGTTTGATAATCGAAGGGGTCAAGTCTGGCCAGCACGTCCCCTTTTTTTACGATCCCGCCTTCAATGAACCTGGCATTGAGCCAGGCAATTTTGCCGGGGAGTTCAAAAGCAACGTCTGTTTGCTCGGCTGGTTTTAAGACCCCTGACAAGTTTAACGTGGTCTGGTGATCTGCGGGTATCAAGGCTGTACTCGATACCTGTGGCAGCACGGCTTGCTGAACCTGATCCTCTTTGGGGGTTTTAGCGAGCGTAACTAAAGCAACACAGGCTGAACTGCCCATAAGCAGGACCAGGAGCAGGACAACTGAACGATGCTTAACTAGATGATAAAAAGACTTATTTTTATTTGTGTCCATGGAAATTTCCCTGCTTGTCACTTAACTTTCATCGTAAATTATTTGTTTCGTAAAAATTATAAGTGACTCACTTAATTAAAAATTATTGAATAAAGTGGTTTACACATAAATAACCGGTGGGTTATGTTATAACATAAAATCGGAACGGTACAGTAGTGACTTACTTATGACTATCGCGAATCACGTAGGGATCCACGCCTCGCAAATTGTGGACGTTTATGAACAAATTCATAGCATGGAGACGCTCACCATCAACGCTCAAACCATGGCGGTCTTCGACCGGTTTCTGGGTTTGCTATCAAATGAGCACGGCAGTGAGTTTGCCGAGCAGGTTTTGGCAGAGGCCAAAATTAAAGCCATTAAACCTCAGATCCAACACTTGTTTAGCCTGGCTTCCAGTATGTACGAGCGGCACTGGGCGGAGCGTCTTGTTAACAGCGATGCGCCTGAGCAGGTATTGCGTGAAGAGTATCCGTATTTCAAACACTATCAGCGTGCCACGGGACTGGAAATTAATGCCATTAATTCGCTTTCGGCTGAGCCGGTAAAACGGGTCCTGATGGTCGGCTCCGGTGCATTACCACTGACTTCCATGGCGCTGCATAACGCCGGGTTACAGGTTGATAACCTCGACATTCAACAGGATGACCTGTTGCTTGGTAAGCAGGTTTGTGGCGCGTTATCAGCTGATAATCAGATGGACTTTATCCACAATGATATCTGTGACCAGGCCGATCTGGCCCAGTATGATGTGATCTGGCTTGCCGCCCTGGTCGGAGATGCGCAGCTCAAAGATAAAATTATTGCGCACTTATATGAGCAAATGCGCCCAGGCGCGCAACTGGTGGTTCGCACTGCCTTTAATCTGCGCACCCTGTTATATCCAAGTGTGGATGAGGCCGGGCTGGCACCATTTCAGCTGAAACTGAAGATCCAGACCTATGCCGATAACTTTCATTCAATATTGATTGCTCACAAGCCGGTTTAGTTGTTATGTCGATTGTTACCTCTTATCTGAGGCTCAGCGCGGAATATCGCTGGATGCTCATCGCGGCTTTTGTGTTTAATCTTGGTTTTTATATGCTGATCCCGTTTTTAGCGGGTTACCTCAAACAAGACTTGCTGCTGAGCGCCACCCTGGTTGGACTGGTTTTGGGTGTGCGCTCTTTTTGCCAGCAAGGATTGTTTCTGGTTGGGGGTTTGCTGGCTGACTTGTTTGGCGTGAAGAAGCTGATAGTGATTGGGTGTTTGCTTCGGGCACTCGGGTTTTGCCTGTTTTTGTTCTCTCAGATCACAGAGGTGCTGTTTTTAGCGGCTTTTCTGACCGGCTTTGCTGGTGCCTTGTTTACGCCTGCTGCCCAGTCTTACTTTTCTAAACAAACCGAGCTGAGTCGTGCGCAAATGTTTGCGCTGGTGGGCGTGGCCAGAAATGGCGGTGAGTTACTGGGCCCGGTGTGTGGCTTGTTGCTTCTGAGCGTCAGTTTTGATGTGTTATGTGTGGTCTCAGCGCTACCTTTTGCACTGTTTGCGTTACTGTTTACGGCACTTTTGCCGGGAAAACAGGCTAAAACGAGCAATGCGTCGGTAAAGGAAACCTCAAAAGAAGGTGGCGTATCGGCCATGATTGCAGGTGTACTGAGCAACCGCACATTCATCACCTTTTCGCTGATCATGTCGGGCTATTTTATGCTGATTAATCAGATCTCATTTGCCATCCCGCTACATATCGTCAATCAGTCAGGTGCCCCGGGAGATGTCGCCTGGGTGCTGACTTTATGTGCACTTATTTCTATATGTTTTCAATTTCCGGTCACGCGGCTGTGCGAGCGTTATCTTTCTCCTGATCAGTGGATCAGCATAGGTATAGCGCTGATGGGGCTGTCTTTTGCTACCTTGATCCCGGTCTGGCCTTATCAGGGCGGTGCATTGTATTACCTGCCAATGAGCCTGCTTGCCGTCCTGTTTACGCTTGGCACTATGGTGAGTTTTCCTTTTATCATGAGCCAGATTTCTGTACTGGCAAAGGATAAGTCGGTGGCCACACACTACGGATTTTTCTATTTGTTTGCCGGAGTCGGGTTGATAGCAGGCAGCGCTGTGGTCGGAGTGGCATTTGATTATGCCAGCTTAAGTGGCGACCTGGCTTGGTATTGCCTGATCGTTATCGGCTTAGGGACTGCCATATGCAACACTCTGTTTATGTCAACACGCGATGCCCATGCCCAAATGCAAACAACCAGTCCAACCACATCAAAGTAAGGATTAACCATGATTCAACTTACTCAAGCGCAGCAACGAGCCTATATGTCAGACTATCTCGAAAATGGCTGGCGTGAGGAGCGTATGTCTTTTAGTTCTGTCTCTTTAGAGCCCGGTTATATTGACGGTCGCATTAATGTTGAGCATTTTCAAATGCCCGGAGATGGCCGTTTTCATTTCAGTGCGCAAAGTGCCATGATCTGGATCTCTCAGCTTGGCATTATTTACGGCTGTTGGGACAACCAGCTGACCGAAAAAGTAGGGGAAGTTTACCTCAGAGATCTGGACATTAAGTTCAAGCGCACTATCAATACAACCGAAGAAGTTCGCTTTGAAGGCTTCTTCCCTAAGCACTGTAAAAAGCGCTTGTCGGATAATCTTGTGTATTACAAGAATGGTCAGATCCACGTTGAAGGCGGCGCTTTTACTGGGACTGCGAGCTTTTTGGTGCCCATAGGTTAATACCTCAGGGAAATAAAAACTGTTCCTATTTAGTTAATTGGTGTTATGTTATAACTAAACGTGACGTTGATTACGTCTTACCAAACCGCCCATGCTTAGTGTTGTGGTCTTTATCTAGACAACACGGCGTGCGCGGTTTTTATTGTATCAGGGAGTACTATTTGTGTTAGAAGCCATACAGTTAACCAAATCATTTGCGGATAAACAGGTGATCAGCGAGCTGAGCTTTAAAGTCGAGCAGGGCGAGATAATGTGTCTGCTGGGTGCCAATGGCGCGGGGAAAAGCACCACGCTGAATATCTTTCTAAATTTTTTACAGCCCGACAGTGGTCAGGCATTGATCGATTCAGTGGATGTGCACCAGGGCCCCAGTTGTAAAGATAAGCTGGTGTACTTGCCCGAGCAGGTTAATTTGTATCAGGAATTCAATGCCATTGATAACCTGAAGTATCTGGCGAGCCTGTCGGGACTTTCCGTGAGTGAGGCCCAGATCCATGCGGCGCTCGACGAAACCGGTCTGGAACAAAATGCCCGTAAACAGTCATTGAAAAACTACTCAAAAGGCATGCGACAAAAGGTTGGTATCGCCTTTGCGATTATGCGCCAGGCCAAAGTGTTACTGCTGGATGAGCCGACATCCGGACTGGATCCCAGTGCGACACTGGAATTTATCCGCATTATCGAGCGACTGGCAAAAAAGGGCGCTGCTATTTTGATGGTGACGCACGATTTTTACTGCGCGCATACATTGGCCGACAAAATCGGCATTATGGATAAAGGCAAACTACTGACCCTGCTGGATAACAACAAGCTGCCGCTGAGTAGCCTGGAAACTACTTACCACGAACTTATTTCAGGGAAAACGGCGATACGTGCAGCTAGCTAATGCTGAAACGTCGATGTTTAAACAGGAATTGTCTTATCTATGAATAATAAAATAATGCAGATCTGTCGCCATGAATTGGCCAGTAAACGCAAAAGCCCCAGCCTGTGGCTGCTCTTCTTTATGATCCAGTTATTACTGGCGGTTGCGTTGTTTACTGGCTGGCAGCAGTATCAACACAGTGTACATACCCAGACCAAAGCGCAGGAAATTGTTGAGCAACAGTGGAATGCACAACCAGACAGGCATCCTCATCGGGTGGCACATTTTGGTCACTTTGCGTTCCGTCCTCCCAGTGCGCTCAGCTTTTTTGACCTGGGTGTGAATGCCTGGGTGGGTGACAGTATCTTTTTGGAGGCGCATAAACAAAATAGCGCCAATTTTGCCAACGATCAGGATGGCGGCACCTTATTACGGTTTTCTGAGCTCAGTAGTGCCAATATTTTGCTGATCATCTGGCCACTGCTGATCATTGCGTTGGGGTTTGCCAGCGTCAGTGGAGAGCAAAAAAGTGGCACGCTCAGGCAGCTTATGTCTATGGGCGTGTCGTTCCGTGAGTTAATCACTGGCAAAAGCCTTAGCTATCTGTTTGTATCTGTTATGTTTATCTTGCCAGTGTTTGTACTGGCACTGGGTCTTGCAGCAGGTACCGGCGCACAGTTTTCGGCAGAAGCACCACTCAGGTTGTTGCTGTTATTTGGGGCTTACCTGCTATATTGTCTGTTCTGGATCGCGGTAACACTCTTAATTTCAAGCCTGGTGAAAGCCCCGAAACAAGCGCTTGTATTGCTGACGTCAATCTGGTTTATTCTGACCATTCTGATGCCACGTATGCTGGCGGAATTTGCCCATCATCAGTATCCACATCAAAAACGCAATGACTTTGAGCTGGCCATTAAGCTGGATAACCGTAAAGTCGGAGACAGTCATAATCCGGACGATCCCTACTTCAGTAAATTTCGCGAAGAAACCCTGAAAAAATATGGCGTATCTTCAGTCGAGGAATTGCCGGTTAACTATAAAGGGTTGGTGATGCAGGAAGGTGAAAAGCTCAATGCCGAGATTTACAAGAAGCATTATCAGCAGCAAGTCGCACAATTTGACGCGCAGCGCCAGTTTGTCAGTCAGTTCTACTGGATCAATCCCTATTTGTTTGTGCGCGATTTTTCAATGGCATTAACCCGGACAGATACCCGACACTTTTTGGATTTTGAGCAGCAAGCTGAAGCGCACCGATACGCTCGTATTCAAAAATTGAATCAGTTACACACTCATGAGATCCACCATCACGATGACAGAGCACAGCGGGTTGATAAATCCTATTGGCAGGAGTTTGATGCGTTTCATTACACCTTGCCGAAGCTGAGCTGGTCATTGAGCGCGTTTTCTCTGGCCTGGGCTTTGCCGCTGCTGGCGGTTATTGCCCTGTTTATTTTCCTGAACTCAAACGGGATGCAGAGGAGGATCTATGCTGCTGTTTAAACTCGAATGTAAGCGTTTGTTTGCTGGCACCATTAACAAGCTGGTTTTGGTGTTATTTATCATCTCGGGGGTGTTTGCCATCTACCAGGGCGCGCTTGGTTACAAGTCGGTACGCATCGACCAGTATAAATCTATGGTGGTGTTTCAAAAAGAGCGGGAGCATGTCAATAGCCGTGAAACGCTGCCCGCTCCGGGATCTCTGGCGTACTATGCCAGTTCCCCGACTGAGTGGAAGTTGAGCCCCTGGGCCGCTTTGTTTGTGGGCGAGACTCCGTCGTCTATGGTGGCCACGAAAATTCGCGCAACAGCATTGCAAAGCCAGATTTTCAATCGTGAGATTGTCAATCCGGCTCAGCAACGGGCAGGTGGCCTGGATCTGGGTTTTGTGCTGGTTTATTTTCTGCCTCTGGTAATAGGCATACTGACAGTAACTTTGATCTCAGACGAGCAACATGCAGGCCGCTGGCGATTGCTTAACGCGCTGCCTAACAGCGCATTTGGGCTACTTGCCAAGCAGATTGCGCTGCGCTTTGTGGTTATCTGGTTGCTGGTGGTTACCTTGCTACTCAGCGCTGCACTGATATTGTCTTTGCCGTTTGATGGCCTGTTCTGGATAGTGCTGGGGGCGACCAGTTTGTATATGGTGTTCTGGTTTGCACTGGCAACTTTAATTATGAGTTTTGGTAAAAACAGTGTGGTGAATAGTCTGGCTTATCTGAGTAGCTGGGTGGTACTGGCGCTGCTGATCCCCGGGGCTGTGCACTTGTATTTGTCTGGTCAGTACCAAAGCGATGCGCCGCTTGAGATCACACTGCAACAGCGCATGACACTCAATGATGGCTGGGATAAGGACAAGCAAGCCACGCTGGACGAATTTTTGACGTATGAAACACCATGGCAGAATACCGCGCCTCTGGGCGAGGCATTCGACTGGAAATGGTATTATGCGCAGCAGCATATGAGCGATCTGGCGGTGCAGACTCTTGTTGAAGCGCATATACAGAACAATCAGGCTCGCCAGGCTCGGTTGCAAACACTGAGTGTGTTGTCTCCGGCTTTATTCTTTCAACTTTCGTTGAATGAACTGGCTCATACCAGTAGCGGTTATCAGTTGAAATACCAGCAACAGGTCGCTGATTACCATCGCGCCATGCGTCATTTCTTCTATGACTTTATGTTTTTTGATAAGCCAGTGACACGTCAGGATGTGGAAGATTTTCCACTGTTTAAAGCGCAGGCGATGGAAGCGGCCAGTGGCCTGTGGAAATTGCTGATCAGTGCCTTATTCGTACTGGCCATCTCTGTGTTGTCGGTAGTCAGGATCCGACAGCTAAAACCGCTTTAACCTCCCTCAAATCATACGGGCGGTAATCGCCCGTATGTTCTAGCAGGTAACATGAATTATTTGTGAAAAAGGGTGTTGTCGAATTAGGTGACGCACAGTAGGATGATTGTTTCCAACATTTATCCAATTCGCTAAGGGACGTGCATGTTATCGCTCAGATTCTTTAAACCTTCAGATGAACAAAGCCTGGTTCGCTATTTAAACAATCCTGTTACGGTCCGGTATCTGTCGCCTAAAGTGCCGTTTCCGTACACTGCGGCTGATGCACAGTGGTGGATCAATACGGGGAGCAGAGAAGGGATAACGCGTGCCATTATTTTGGACGGGGTGCTGATTGGGTGTATCGGTGCGCGGCCAGGTACTTTCGAGTATTGCCGCAGCGCAGAAGTCGGCTACTGGCTGGCTGAAGAATACTGGGGGCAGGGCATTACTGGCCGGGCACTTGACTTGTTAATAGCCGAGGTAGCTGCCACCACAGAGATGGTCCGGCTGGAAGCGGTTGTTTTCGAGCAAAATACTCGCTCAGCCCGGGTATTGGAAAAAGCGGGGTTTGAATTTGAAGGCATGCGCCGCAAAGCAATTTATAAAGACGGCGAATTGTTTGATGCGCGTTTGTTTGGCAAGGTATTTGAGTAGAATCAACAATCAACAATTAGCAATTAGCTTAAGTATAAAGCGGGGCTTTTCAGCAGATGTTTTGTCCGTCACTCTGCTGAGCTGACCTTACCTACTTGAAGCGGTGTACTTCACAGTACTCAAATAAATAGTAGGGTTACCGCTTCACTACGAGTGTCCCATCAAGGACGAACTACAGGCTTCGCAGTCCGTCAGTGTATAGTTTTTTATTGTCCAAGCTCAAACTGGAAGGCTTTAGGACTGAGCTGCTTTACCTTCGGAATAAAATACCGAATATCGTAGATGTCTTCGTAATGATGCCAGTGCAGGCCTTCATCATCTGTGTCTGAAGCTTCGCTGTGCCAGGGCTCCAGAGGTTCACTCAGAAAGCTCACATGCAAGTGGTTTTTGTGATTGACTTTGACCTGAGTCACCCCAGTCAGGTTATCGGCAAAGATAATTTGGGTTGCGCCAAGTTGTACCAGTGCATCAACCAGGCTTTGTGTAGCCTGACGATCATACGCCTGATCACCAACGCTAATGGGACCTGCTTGTGTGCCAATCGGGCGAATGTCGACAGTGCCGCCAAACTTATGAGTAAAGTGGGGAGGATTTATGCCGCCCCAGCGCATGGTTGCACCGGTAATGGTTAAGTGATCTGGCATGCCTGCGGGTTTATCGGGTTTTGCGTGCCAGGCACGTCCGAGGCTTTGCAGTGCCGACAATAAATCCGGGTGTAAATGGCGACCAACTAATCCAGCAGTAGTGAGCCCCTGCGAGGGCGTGTCCGGGATAGCAACCAGGCCGGTTACGGCACATTTTACGGTTAGGGTGAGTTGTTGCGTGCCTGCCCGGGCAACAAACTGATCTGAGCCCGGTATGCTGTCGTTACCGCAACTGTGAAAATTGTTTATCGAGACGCTGATTTGTCCGCGCGCATCCGTGACCGGGCTTGATATCTCAAACGGTGCTTTCAGACGAAACAGACCCTGCTCAATGCGGGTTAGTACTTTAGCCCGCACGCTGCTGCTAAATCGCGCAGCCATGTCAGCGGGTTCACGCCACTGTGGCACAGTCAGTGTAAGCGGCGCTGCGCTGATTTCGACTGGCTCGCCCACAATCGGCTGGCCCAGAGCACTTGTTAATGTCAGCGTCCACATGGCGGTATTGCCATTTTTAGGGAAGAGGGTAACCTCCGTGGCATTTTCAAGCCACTGCTGGCCAAAGTAGCCTTTGCCGTCTGGCGTCATGATCAGGCCGTCATAGTAAAACTGACTGGCAAAGGTGGGGGTGTTCAGTATGTGTGCAAAAGTGGGGCTGCACAAACCCAGTGCTACGCTTAACAGCGCAATCCGTGCTTTCATGGTGACTCTCCTTGAGTGGTTCTCTTAAGGCTAGCAGCTCAGGTGTGTGTGACAAATTTATGAAGATGCATATTTTTCATGCATTGGGGTCGGAGTGTAGGAACAGAAACGAAAAAAGCGAGCATTAGCTCGCTTTTCTTGCAAAATGCGTAGTAATTAAAGAACTACGATTTTGTCAGCCTGAGGACCTTTTTGACCCTGAGACACTGTGAATTCTACGCTCTGGCCTTCAACCAAAGTTTTGAAGCCGTCGCCTTGGATAGCGCTGAAGTGAGCGAATACGTCAGGGCCATTTTCCTGAGAAATGAAACCAAAACCTTTAGACTCGTTGAACCACTTAACTGTACCAGTAACTGTGTTAGACATAGTATTAACCTGTAATATAAATAAAAATTAACCTTCGATAGGTGTGAATGCATCAAAAGTAGAGGTGAAACTTAAATACTGCAGGTTGCGTTACGAAGTGTAATACAACGAATTGTAGGATGTAAATATCGACTTTCTTTCTAGCGGCCTTTACTCTACAGAGACTAACCGGGCCTGTCTAGTACTATTTGTACAAATTTTAAATTTATCGCTTGAGGTACGGTGAACAAAGTTGCTCACAGTACCTCAGAAAAACCCGCAGAACATCAGGTCGTTGATTATATTTCGTCAATAACCTGAAACGCACGATACTCATCAAAGGCAAATTGATCAGTCATACCGCTGATATAGTCAATGATTAACCGGACTCTGAGGTAAAACTCCTGTTCCTGAGGGTCAGGCATAATGGCGTTCATTGTGTCACTGTTGAGTGCGCTCCGATAGGCCTGCTTGTGCTTCTCGGGTAACTTTTTGAAGAGTCTGGCGGAGTATATCGGGATCCTGGAAACATAAGTCGTTGCCGGTATTTCGATGTCCATGAGTGTGGCAAATTGATTTTTACCCAGCTGCAGCAGTGGTTCATAAACGCTCAGCAGCCCACTGATAACCCGATACCCCTGTAATTCTCGCCCTTCGACCTCAGGGTGGGCAAAGGCCAGCTCTCTGGCGACCTCTTTAAAGGTTTTGATAAGCAGGTGAGAGTCACTGCCATCTTCGATCAGGGCCTGGTTAAACTGGCCACGCATCACGGATTCAAAATTATCGATAAATTGCCGGGCAGCATGCTGTGGTAGTTTTTGGTTAATCTGAACCCGCAAGAAAACAAAGAACTGGCTGTGGTTGCCTGCAATTTTTTCTGTTCTTTCTGTGGCTTTTTTAATGATGTCGGCCATCAGTGTTTGTTCTGAAGGGGGCAAACTTGCACTGAGTGCCCGATAGGTGTCCTGCAGGGCGGTTTTGAGTTGCTGGTAACTCAGTATGTTTTTTTCAACGGCGTCTTCCAGATCGGCCATGCCATAAGAGATGTCGTCCGCGGCTTCCATGATGTACGAAAAAGGAGAGCGGCAACCCGGTGCAATATCCAGTGCACGCCTGAGTTTGCCAATGTACTCCTGCTCACTGAGGTAAAAGCCGACTTTCTTTTTAAGATAACTAAGCGTGTCACTCTCTTCAGGCGGGGTATCAGCGCCGCAACGGGTATATTTCATGATCCCTGAGGCCTGCGAATAAGTCAGGTTCAGATTTAGCAATGTGTGCACCAGGCGGATCCCTTGCGCGTTGCCTTCAAAATGCGTCAGATCCCTGAGTACGTCGGGGCTCATCGCCTTACCACTGAGTTTTTTGTAAATACTGGCAATATGCAGCCCCAGCCAGTCACTCAGCGCTGCCTCGCCAAAGTGCCCAAAGGGTGGGTTACCTATGTCGTGCATCAGGCAGGCCATCTCGACAATGGACTCCAGCATACGTTCATATTCGCCGACACTGGTTTGCTCGTCGAGCTGTTCACAGATCAGCTGACAGATATAGCGCCCGGCCTGCTGTACTTCTAAAGAATGCGTCAGTCTGGAGCGTACCGCAGCATTCCGCTCTAGCGGAAAAACCTGGGTTTTTTGCTGTAACCGGCGGATTGCAGCCGACGTAATAATGCGGTTTCGGTCACTTTCAAATTGTTTGCTTAGCTTGCTTGAAAACTCGTAGGGGCGATCCGCGCGGATCTTACAGTTGAAGGTCGTCACCATGTTTCCTTATGATTTAATTCATATCCTTATGTTGTCTGTTTTTTGTCCACAAAGCAACACCTTAGAGTTTTACGCTAAGGGTTGCTTAAGCAAGTCTAGTAGGGCTTGTGGGACAAATTTACGGGATGTCGTAATGGCGTAAAAGTGCTCAAAAATGGGCAGCTGACTGTGATACTGCTCCAGCACACCCTGGGCTATTTCATCTTTCACTACTACGGGGGGCAACACTGCAAGCGCGCCACTGTCTCTGGCCAGCAGGCGCAGCATCGCCATATCATCTACTTCGGCCTGAATATCTGGTGTGTACTGATGAGCGGCGCATAAGGCATTGAAGGCTGAGCGGATCTCTGTGGTTGGTCCGGGCAGTACCCAGCGCACTTTGTCATAGCCTTGTGGAAAGTCACTTTTAATGCCGGCGCCTTTAGGGCCGACAATGGCAACCTGCTGGCGCGACACCAGTTGCGTATGCCAGCGGGTTTCATTCTGGCTGGCGAGACGGTTGGTCAGCACCAAGTCCAGTTCATGGTTGCTTAATCCTTTTAACAGGGTATCCATGTCGCGGGTGGTGAGGGTAAAGCTGATATGCGGGTCACACAGCAAAGGGCTGATAAAGCTTTCAATGAAATTTCGCGACAGGGTGGTTTGCACGCCAATCGACAGATGCTGGCGCTCGGTGGCCACACCTTTGAGTAAAAAGGATTCGAGCTCTTCGCCTTTATAAAAGATATCGTCAGCATAAACCAACACCTGCTTGCCGGCATCGGTCAGGA
This sequence comes from Pseudoalteromonas ardens, assembly GCF_030125445.1. Classification (NCBI taxonomy): domain Bacteria; kingdom Pseudomonadati; phylum Pseudomonadota; class Gammaproteobacteria; order Alteromonadales; family Pseudoalteromonadaceae; genus Pseudoalteromonas; species Pseudoalteromonas ardens. The sequence goes on along the minus strand of NZ_JASJUV010000006.1, from coordinate 117,233 downwards.
TTAGTTTGCGTCCTTGTTTTTCAAATAATGAGACACCCATCGTATGCTCAAGCCGTTTGATCTGAATTGACAGGGCGGATTGCGAAATGTGCACATCCTGAGCGACCTGTGTCAGGCTGCCTGCTTTGGCAACACGCCAGAAATAATAGAGGTGATGATAGTTTAGCCGGCTCATATTGATGTTATATAAAATATATAGTTTGATTAGAATATATATATTTTTTATATCTTTCAACGTCTGACATACTGTGCCTGTTCTGAATGGAGTGGGATAATTATGTCAATATCGTTAATGATGATGCTCGCCATCACGCTCAGTTTTGCGCTCAGTGCCTGGTATTGCGGCCGTGCTAGTCGCATCAGCAGGCCGTTTGTCAATGTATTGTCTGGTTGGTTACTGGTTTTATTGATCACGGCCATTGCCGGGCAGGGTGTTGAGACCCTTTTTCTCCCTGAAAGTACGTTTACGCAGTGGGTGTATGTGACGCCTCTGGGCCTGATCATGTCTGCCCTGGTGGTGTTTATGGCCATTATTCTGATGCGCTTTTCTCTCAATTATATGGCCGGTGAGCCGCGTCTGGGCGTATACTGGCGCTGGTTACTGGGCACGCTTGCGGCTGTCTCTTTGGTGGTGATGAGCAATCATTTGCTCCTGCTTCTGTTGGGCTGGACTGTGATTAGCCTGGCGCTACACCAGTTATTACTTTTCTATCCCGAACGCCCCCGAGCTGCACTTGGGGCACATAAAAAGTTCATTCTGGCCCGTCTGGCTGAGCTGGCGTTGCTGATTGCTGTGCTGTGTTTGTATCAGGCGCACGGTACCTTTTTGCTGACCGAGATTCTGGCACATTATCAGGCTCCCAACCCTGAAGTCAGTATTTACACCCAGATTGCCGCAGTCATGCTGGTAATAGTCGCACTGATGAAATGTGCGCAACTGCCGGTGCACGGCTGGTTAATGCAGGTGGTAGAAGCGCCTACGCCAGTCAGTGCTTTATTACATGCGGGTGTTATCAATCTGGGTGGTTTTTTAATGATAGTGTTTGCGCCTGTGGTGATGCAGGTTGCAGCCGCTCAGTGGTTGCTGTTACTGACAGGCGGTCTGACAACGGTGCTGGCGGCGCTGATCATGACAACCCGGGTAAGCGTTAAAGTGCGGCTTGCCTGGTCGACCAGTGCACAAATGGGTTTGATGTTGGTTGAATGTGCGCTGGGGTTATATGAATTGGCATTGCTACATTTATTAGCTCATTCAGTGTACAAAGCGCATGCTTTTCTTAATTCCGGGCACGCAGTTCGGGATAACCTGCAAGCACGTCTTGCGGTCCCTGTTACGCCGTCTCGGGCACGCTGGCTGGGTGCGGCATTGCTGAGTATGAGTCTGGTTGCCATGACGTATTGGTTCGTGGGGCAGGGCAAAGCGCTGAGTATGTGGGCCTTGTTGGCAATGTCATTTACGTTGCTCCTAGCACAGCGCAGCAGTGCGCATCATAGCTTACCCTGGGCAGGTGTGCTGGCAGTCTGTGTCGTGCTGTTGGCCAGCTATGCTGCTATGAAAACGCTGCTTGCTCATACTGTGTTTGCTGAAGTATCTCTGCATGAAACTCCTCTGAGTGCAGCCGATAGTGTGGTGATGATGTTGTTTGTCAGCTTGTTTGTATTGAACTGGTTATTGACCTACAAGACTGCGCACCCTCGGGTGCAAAGGTTATCAGTAGTGCTGTTTGCTGGTTTATATCTGGATGAATGGTGGACCCGTCTGACATTAAAAATCTGGCCTGTGAAGTTACCTGCACCCGTTAAAGTGCAGCGCGCGGCCAAGCGCCCGTATGGATTAATTCAGGAGTCTTAAGATGGCAAGAGATATTCGCACACTCACCCAACCACAACTTAGCGCGATTCAAACCGCTTGTCAGAAGCTTGCACCCAGCTGGCCGCTGGACCAGATGATCGCGGTCAGTCCATACTGGCCTATGCGGAATGAGCCAATTGAGCAAGTCAGTGCCAGGCTCAGTGCGCTGGGCGGTATTTCGATGCTGATGCCAGCCAGTGACTATCTGGATTGGTATCGCCGTGGCCTGATCACTGAGCAGGCTCTGCAAACGGCACTGGCGGAGTCCGGACTTGGGCTCAGTCTGGGTGAGCTGGTCCAGACACTTGAGCGGACACCGGAGCAGGCGCCGTGGCAGCCGTTGTCAGCCCTGCTGGACGAACACAGAGCACGTCATAAAATGGCCTGGCGTGATGAAATCATACATCAGATCAGTCAGTTTTGTGCTGCACACTTTCAGCAGACACAGCCGATGCTGCACAGCCACACGCAGCCTGATCTTTACGCCCATTGGCTGGCGGTGAGTCAGCGTGATAGGGGACTCAGCATTGTGCTGGATGAGCCTGACCTGCACCGTTATTTTGCGCAGCTACCAGATGACCCGCAGACGCTGATAGCCCAGGCGCTGGACACCTTTGGCATAGAAGACGAGCAGATTGAATTGTATGCCCATGCCATGTTGCTGGATATCAGTGGATGGGGAGCCTGGGTTGCTTACTTACGTTGGCAAGGTGAACTCAGCAATGCGCCACAGGATCAGACCCTGGCGCTGCTGGCAATTCGGATGGCCTGGGAGCTGGTGTTGTGGCGTTATCAAAAGGCACAATTTCCTGGTTTTTTTGCGACTTTGGCGCATGCATGGAAGCAATCTATTGCTCGGCTGACGGATTTGCCTGCGCAACATCAAACACAGCAAAAACCGCTGTGGATCTGGGCCAGGGCGGCTGAGCTGAGTTACCAGCAGCAGCTACACGGCGTGTTGAGCCGCCCGGCCAATTTATCGGCTCAAGCCATCCAGTGCCAGGTCGCATTCTGTATTGATGTACGCTCGGAAATCTATCGTCGGGCATTGGAAGCGCAAAGCGATGCCATACAGACTATGGGGTTTGCGGGCTTTTTTGGCCTGCCAATTTCATATCAGCCACAACTGGCTGATGTGAGCCGTCCTCAGTGCCCGGGCTTATTAATGCCCAGTCTGGTGGCCTCTCATGCGCAAACCGACAAGCATGGTGCCGCCGCGCTAAACGCCGGTGCCCGTTGGCAGGCATTTTCGAAATCGGCCACCGCGTCATTTTCTATGGTGGAGTCGGCGGGGTGGATAGATACATTTAAATTACTGAAAAAAGCGTTTTTTGCCTCTGAGCAAGGGCATCCGGTTGATAAGTTATCAAACAGTCAGAGCTGGTCGTTGAAGCAAAATGGCGAGGAGTTAAGCGCGCAGCAAAAGGCCGGGCTGGCCGCTGGTGTATTGCATGCGATGGGGTTTGAACACTTCGCACCAACCGTGCTGTTAGTTGGTCATGGTAGTCAGTCGACCAACAACTTGCAAGAAGCCGGACTTGGGTGTGGCGCATGCGGTGGTCAAAGTGGTGAAGTCAACGTCAAAGTACTGGCTTGGTTGCTGAATGATAAGGCGGTACGGGCTGCATTATCTGAACTTGGGGTGGAGATCCCTGAGCAGACCCGGTTTGTTGCAGCGCTGCACAACACCACCACAGATCACATTCGCTGTTATGGCGAAAAACCCGATGCTCAGATAGAGTCCTGGCTGTTGCGGGCAACGGCTGTGGCACAAAAAGAGCGCGCGGCAAAGCTGGATGCACAGCTGGCTGACTTTGATCGGGAAGCACTGGATCAGGCTTTGATAGCCCGTAGTCTGGATTGGTCTCAGACTCGCCCGGAGTGGGGGCTGGCCAATAATGCAGCATTTATTGTTGCCCCCCGTGACTGGACCCGGGGAGTAGATCTGCAGGGGCGCAGCTTCTTACACGACTATCAATGGCAGCATGATACTGATTTTAAGGTGCTCGAAACCATCATGACCGCACCTATGCTGGTGACCCATTGGATCAACATGCAGTACAACGCTTCTACCACAGATAATCTGCATTTTGGTAGTGGCAATAAGGTATTACATAATGCGGTTGGCGGTAATATCGGTGTTTTTGAGGGGAATGGCGGAGATCTCAGGACAGGCCTTGCGATGCAGTCGTTACATAACGGACACGACTGGATGCATCAGGTTCAGCGATTGTCCGTCTATCTGGCAGCGCCTAAATCGGCAATTAAAGACATTGCATCTCGTCATGAAGTGGTTCAGCAGTTGATCGATAACGAGTGGCTGTACGTATTTCAGTGGCAACCGTCCGGCGAGATAAGTCGTTTTTACCAGCAGCGTTGGTGGCCTGTGCCTGCACCCTCAGACAGGCAAAGTGAAGAACAGAAAATAGTACAGTGTCTTTGACTTCTGGTATGCATGATACCAGAACAAAGCTGTGGGGCACGAAGCGGCAACCTCCGGGTTGCCGCTTTTTTATTGTCAATCGCCTTGGTATATTTGTCTGAATCTGCCAGAGTTAAGAGTACCTGTGTTAATGTCAGCATGGGCAGAGGGAATGAATACGAGTGTCATCAGCACATAATTTGGGAGTGAGCATGTCGGGAGATATCGTTAAAATTCAGGCCGGGCACTGGTCAGAAACACAGCTAAAACTCAAAGCACTTAGCGATAAAATGGCTGAGCTGGAGCCTTTGGTACTTGAAGCCGCTGAGCAACTTAGTTCAGACAACCACACCCTTGATATAGAAAAGCGCCGGGCTCTGGCACAGCAATTAAAAGCTGTGTTGTCTAAAGGTACACCAACCAGTGAGGTGTAAGCTGCGACAGAAGTGAAGGAATTAAGCATCTTATTTAAGCTCGGATAAGGCTGACAGGGTTTCTCTGGTCAGCCTTGAATCCACCATTTAACCGTCCTCAGTTATCTCACCAGGCGCTGGCCCGAAAGACAGCTCTACTCATTCAAACTACAGTGACCCTTGTTCAATCGAAACATTTTGTCACTTCAATTATCATTTATTTAACAGATGTATAGTCAAAAAATATCGTATTGTGTGTGCGCTGGGTTGTGCCTATAAAAGGTACTTGAAATCTCCTCTATGAACGACGGCGTTATGTCAGAATAAAGGAGGGTCGGGTGAATATGGGTCACTATCTCGGCGTCCCCAACATGGGATTATACTAATAATTTAAGGATAAGGTTTTAAAATGAACAAATTAATTAAAGCAGGACTTTTAGTTGCTTCGACATTCGTTGGTGCTCAGGCGATGGCTGCCTCTATGGATTGCGAAATTGGTGAAGCGCAGTATAACCGTGAGTACGGTGGTTACACCTGTTATACGGTTGAGTTTGGTTCGCAAACCGCCAGCACAACCTATAAAATTGTATCGGACAAAGCAGTAAGTAATGTCGTTTGGGATGGCGCTGCTGCCAGCTGTGGTGTGTCTAGCAGCACATCATGTACGGTACAAACTTCTGCAAACACGGTACACGCAGCCACTGCTATTATCCTGTTCCAGGATGGTTCATGGGAAAAAGCGTGGGCGACCAGCTTGTTTAACAATATCTAAACTGGCGCCGTATTGACTTTCAGGGCTGCGTAGTCGGCCCTGTATTGAGTTTTTACATCATTTCTTTTCTCACAAGCCGCGTCATCTCTGCGCCTTTGCCCTAATTAAAAACCTTCTCGCGACAAGGTATTGCAGGGTGTGCAAACCCCTCTAAAATAATAGGTATAGAAGGAAACTGGTAGGTGCAATGAACTCATCGCAGTCGCTTATTATTTTTAGCATTTTGATATCCGCGCTGTCGTTCGGCAAACTTGCCGTAGCTGACGTATTAGATGTTTCCGTAGGCTGGACTAAGCCCCCGTATGTGGTTGAGCAGGGTGATACTGGCTTCGAACTGGATATGGTAAAGGCCATTTTTGCCTTGTTGGGTCATGATCTTCGGTTTGTGTATGTTCCCTTTGGCCGCTCAGATTCACTGTTGAAAACACACAAAGTAGACGCGGCACTGACCATGAACCGGCGCATGGATCTGGCCGGTGCGGTATTGTCTGAGCCTTATATCACCTACCACAATACTGCCATCAGTTTAAAAAGCCGGAAGTTAATAATACCCAGTATCAGCGCTTTAGAAAATTACGCTGTGATTGGCTTTCAGAATGCTTCTTTGGTACTGGGCATGGAGTATCGACTGGCGACCGCCAGCAGTCCTTTGTACATTGAGCTGCCCGATCAGCAAAAACAGGTAGAGTTACTGTTGCAGGGGAAAGTGGATGTGGTGGTTATGGATGTCAATATTTTCAATCACCTCAGCAAAGCTGTTGTGGGTCAGGATCAGATGCCCAATGTATCGGTTCATCATCTGTTTCCTGCATCGCCGTATCGAATTGCTTTTCGGGACCCAGATCTTAAAGAGGCCTTTAATCTTAAAATGGTGCAGTTTAAACGTAGCGCTGCTTATCAAACGTTGTTGAACAAGTACGAATTTCTTCAGTGAACTCCAAAATCTCTTTCGCTGTGATCGCGGCTGTCTGACAAAGCCACATTGGGTCTTATCTTGCGACCTCACCATTCAGAATGTCTTTTTTTGTCGTTAAAATGCATTAAGCGACGTATTAGGGCGGGTTATGATGTGTGCCAAGGAGTAAAGCATGACAAGAAAACAAGTATATTTTATCGCTGATGGATTTCAGGCACTGGATTTATTTGGGCCTTTAGATGCGTTTATGGAGACCAATTCCCATGTGTCTCATGCGTATGAATGTAAGTTATTGAGTTTAGAGGCTGGACCTGTAACAACGGTTTATGGTCAGCAAGTTCAGGCTGATTTTGGTTTGGGAGACGAGTTTGCAGTAGATGACTTGATCATTTGTGGGGGCAATGGCATGCGCACGTTGTCGCTCAGTGCCAGGCAGATTGAGAGACTGTCTGAATTGGCGGGCAGAGCTCAGCGCGTGTTCAGTATATGCACCGGCGCATTCGTGCTCGCCCGGCTTTTTCCACAAAAGGCCTTAACGTTAACCACGCACTGGCGGCATTGTGATAGCCTGGCCCGGCAGCATGGCCACTGTACCATTTCACCAGATCCACTTTACATACAGGATAAACACATCTGGTCGTCAGCTGGTGTGCTGTCTGGGGTTGATTTAGCACTTGCCATTGTTCGTGAGGATCATGGTAACAGTGTTGCAGCGCAAGTTGCCAAAGATCTGGTGGTGTATTTGCAGCGCTCTGGGAATCAGCACCAGTATTCAGATGCGCTGGCATTGCAATCGGGTGACAGTTTGAAGCTCTCTCCGCTAATGGAGTGGTTGACTACGCAGCTTAACCAATCCGTTTCTGTTGCAAGGATGGCGGAGTTTTGTCATCTCAGCGAGCGACAGCTTACCCGTTTGTTTAAGCAGCACCTTAACTGCACTCCGAGCCATTATTTTAAAGTGCTTAAGCTCAACCATGCCCGTGATCTGTTATCAGAAGAAAACATCAGTCTGCGGCATGTGGCCGGTAAGCTGGGGTTTAATAACTATGACAGTTTCAGACGCGCTTTTATCAGACAGTTTGGCGTATCTCCGTCGCAATACACTAAGGGGATTAACCGATGAATGACTGGGTTAAAGCACTATTGCTGGGTTGCTGCGTGACGCATGTTGCTGCGACTCCGCTTAATGAGGCAGAGCAACAGGCCTGGATCACTGACATTGATTTTTATGCACATCAGGTAAAAGTCCGGCACATTCATCCATTTCACACGCTCACGGAGGGAGACTTTAAGCGCAGTATCGAAACGCTTAAAACGGAACTGCCCGAATTGAACGAAGCCCAGGTTGAAACCCGGTTAATGGCAATAAGCCGAGCGATAGGGGACGGCCATAGTAATTATTTGATGATGTCGGGACCGCATCAACACTTTCCGTTTCGCTTTAAGTTTTTTGGCGATACTTTGAAAGTGGTAGATGCGACTTCTGAGTATCGCGAGTTAATCGGTACTCAGCTTCATTCAATCAACGGCCTGAGTGTTGCTGAGCTTTACACACAACTGGCACCTGTGCTTCCAGGTGTGGACAATCAGTTCAGTGAGCAAAGCAGCTTTGAATACTACCTGTCTTTACATAAGCTGCTGCTGGGTCTTGGCATAGTTAAACAGGGTTTACCGACCTCTTTTCACTTTATCGCTGGTACGAACGAAAAAATCTTACAGATTTCTCCGGTCAGTATGCGGGAGTTTGGCAAGCTGAGTTCCGCTTATTCACGTGTGGAACCTAAGTTAACTGTGCAAGATATCGGGATGCCAGGGATCACATTGAGTCTGTTAGAGAATCAAAAAGCGGCGTATTTTGACTTTGCGTCTTACCCGACTCCTGAGCAGGTAATGTCGCGTTGTGATGCACTGCAATCAACACTTGAGTCGGCTGGCTCACGGTATCTGATCATTGATTTCAGGGGCAACAGTGGCGGGAATTTTTACTCGGGTCTGGCACTGTCTGCCTGTTTGCTGCCTCTGGACCAGATTGACTGGATGCGGGGCGTTTATGTGCTGACGGATGGTGTGACATTTTCTGCCGCAATGTCGAATACGGCCCAGTTCAGGCAAATTTTGAACGCTCAGGTAGTTGGTACCCCAACCGGAGGCGACCCAAATCATTTTGCGGAAAATAGTCAGTTTTTAATGCCTAATTCTGGTCGTCGTTTCACCTTATCTAAGCGCTACTATCCGTTTATTGCACAGCAAAGTGATGCTGTGTATCCCGATATCCATATTGAACCGAGCTGGGATGATTATCGGCGCGGCAAGGATACGGTACTGAGTGAGTTGCTGGTGCGATTGAGTGGCATGCAGATTGCGGGTAACACCGTTTCAGCCTCCGCTGAATAAAGCAAAGCTCTGTCGCGTACTTAGGTGCGGCAGAGCACATTTGATCAACGTGTTACTTGATTATGAGCATACGAAGCGGCTGTAACATAAAGATGTCGCACAGGCATACAGCACTGTTGGACTCCAGGTGCCACCGGCGACTTGCGGTGTGTCTGCCTGGTGTATTTGCCTAGCGTTTGTCGAGAGATGTTTGATTGATGTCTTTTTTAGCGTCAGTTTCATGTTCATTCCTTTAGTTGTTACGTTCACCAGATTGAACGCGCAGTTAATGTACAGTGTTACCGATCTGAATACACTTCCTTTTTATTAATTCTTAATTAACCTTTTGTTGCGGTTTTTGCTCTAGTACACTGATTTTATGTAAGATAAATAAAAGTTTCAAATTTCATGTTGTTAATTTTATTTTTTATTTTTGTGAAAGTTTTTTGCGGTGGTCAGGTCTTTTTGTAAGAATTCAAAAGGAGATACAACATGACCACATTATGCAAACCTGCGACTTTTTATCCTGAACATCTTGTCAATGCAGATGACATCATGACCGTAATTGAGATTTGCCACCCGGATAGTCCGTACAAGCAACGGGCTTTTGAGATGATCCAAAATACAGAGGTAAAGAATCGACATTTGATTTTACCTCTGACAGAGATTGTGAAGCTTCAGGATTTTGGCGCGCGAGCTGAACGCTATAAAGAGGCCGCCATTGAAATGGCAGAAATAGTTGCTACTGAGGCGATGGAAAATGCTCAGGTTGCACCTGAGGACATAGATATGGTGATCGCCACCTCATGCACCGGCTTTATGATGCCCTCTTTAACAGCCCATCTGATCAACCGGCTGGGTTTACGTAACGAAACCAAGCAAATCCCGGTTGCACAATTGGGGTGTGTGGCTGGTGCATCGGCAATCGGGCGGGCGTTTGAATATTGTCAGAGCCGAAAAAACAGCAATGTGCTGATCGTTTGTGTTGAAACATCCTCATTGTGCTTTCATAAAGAAGCCAACCGGTTGCAGGACTTTATCAGTGACGCTTTATTTGCCGATGGCGCAGCTGCGGTTGTAATGCGGGGCGACAGCCTGGTATCTGGCCTTAAGCTTATTAACAACCAGAGTGTGACGATTAAAGATACCATTCCCTATATTGAATATGACATTACGCATCAGGGCTTTAAGTTTTCGTTAGATAAAGAGGTGATGCATTCGATCCCACACGTTGCGCCATATTTGCAATCGTTTTGTCAGCGCAGCTTATCGCGCAATGCAAACCAGGTAGACAGCACGATTTTTCACACCGGTGGTAAGCGTATTCTTGATGAGCTGGTAAGGTGTTTATCGCTTGAGCCTGATATGGTATCACGCTCTCGCGATTGTCTGGCTGAAACGGGTAACACCTCGAGTGTTGCAGTGATTGATGTACTAAAGCGTACCTTTGATTCAGCCAGGTGTGGTGATGCCAGCCTGCTTGCAGCGTTTGGCCCCGGTTTCACCTCGGAGATGAGTATTGGCGTATGGCATTAAAACGCGATTAGGGTTTAACGTAAGAAAAAAAGAACTGACTTGCAGCTGATCGAATTGACGCATCAGCGCGAGTCAACTTTCGCCACTCATTGCTAACCTGGGCGATGATTTTGATGCTGAACTGTGACAATTTGGGTATGCACAATTTCAGGCAAGACTGTGACTTTATTGTATAATTTAGCAATTATCCTTTAATGACCTGGGTCATGTACAAAAAAGCCTTTTTTGCGCTGAGCGTATTCTTTATTTCGGTGTTAATCGTGGCAACACTGGATACCTTTTGGTTTCACAGTTCAACCACTCAACGGCCAGCCCTGATGTCCTCAGTATTGCCCCCCGAGGTTCAACTACAACAATTGCAATCGGCACACCCGCTGCTCGACATTTATGAACTGGCCTCAGATTCCCCACAAGCAGCGTTAGCAAAATTGACGCGCTGGCAACAGGGCGCTCATGAGCTGGTGCCCATTGAACAAGTGTATGTGTTATGGATCCACAGGCGTGCAACCCGTGATGATCCCGAGCGGGCAAGATTAAACCAGCAATTGACAGACCTTGCGAGCCAACATCAGCTCAACTGGCTGGAAGCTTGGGTAGCCCAGGCGCAGGCAAAAGCGGCCTTGCGTATCGGTGATCTTGAAACAGCGCGCTCTGCTATTTTAAGGGCTGTGGCGGTTGCTCAGCAACACCAGGTCGGGTTCCTTTTAAAGGAGGTTTATAATACCGCTGGTGTGGTGTTTAACTCGACCAATGAACTGGTTAAATCGCAGCAGTACTTTCTTAAAGGGATTAAACAGATTGAAACGTTACCCGAGCACCGACTGCGTGCGTTATTGCACAATAACCTCGGTCTGTTGTACGTGCATCTTGAGCAGTGGGACAACGCGTTAAAATACCTGAGCCAGGCTGAAAAACTCTACAGCCAGTATCCCGATGCTACGCCAGAGTACATGTCGTTAATTTTATTTAACCAATCTTTTGCCCATAACCGTGCAGATCAGGCCGTCCAGTCCAGAGAAAAATTAGAGCAGGCACTCAGCTATCTGGACGAGGATGTGAGCGATTTTTATCGGGTCGTCGCGCTTAAAAATGAGGCCAGACTACTTAATCTGGAAAAAGACTTGGGTGGTGCGACGCAAAAAGCCAGTCAGTGCGTTGCGAAGACCAGCGCTGAAAAATACCCAATGCAGCATGGGATCTGTTTACTGGAGCTGGGCTTTGCTTACTACGCGAGCAGCCGTTTAGATGAAGCACATGTGGCAACGCGCTCGGCGATGGCGGTTTTTGGTAAGCTTAACCATGCTCGCTGGCTAATAAAAAGTCGCCTTTTCCTTGCTGAGGTGCTTGAGCGTCAGGGGGAGGCGCAGGCGGCATTAGCATTACTTAAAAATGCCCGAATAGAAGAAAAAGCCATGATTATGAATGAGTTGATTGCCCTGGATACGGCTCTGGAGGTGCAGCAAATAGCCCAGGAACGAGACTTGTTGAGTGCGCAAAGTCGTTTATCTAAGCTTGAGCTTTTACTGGATAAGCAGCGTTTCAGACTACTGGGTCTGTGGCTGTTCCTGACGCTCACGGGTGCTGGGTGGCTGGCGCTGCGTGCCAGAGCAGTGAGTAAAGAAAACCGTCGCCTGTATGACCTAAGCTTTGTAGATCCACTTACCAAAGCGGCCAATCGTCGTTTGTATCAGCAGGAGATGGCACGGCCAAACAAGCTGAGAGCTGAGGTTCAATACCGGCTGGTGGTGATTGACCTAGACCACTTTAAACAGATCAATGATACCTATGGTCATGATAAGGGAGACTGGGTACTCAGTGAAGCCGCAGCCCGGTTACAAAAGTTTGTAGCCGATGATGAGTTGTTTGTACGCTGGGGTGGTGAGGAGTTTCTGATGGTGGCTAAACAGCGTGATGCTTTTCGGGACTTGGCCCAAAACATGGTTGATGCATTGAGAGAAAAGCCGTTTGAACTGGGTGACACATCGCTGCGGGTGACCGCCTCCTTTGGTGTAAGCGAGGCAATGAGTGTGCAGCAATTGGGGGCATCGGATGGGGCATTTAAATGTGCCGACCAGTGTTTGTATCAGGCTAAGAACAATGGCCGCGATCAAGTTGTGATGCCTGAAGAGAGCTGTTAGTTGGTCCAAAGTGTGGGGCTAAGTTGGAGGGCACTACCTTGAGAAGCCGACACGTAATGTTAATGGTATCTGGGGATATTGGTATATCCCGGTAAGCCGCATTGAGTACTAAAAAGGTGCAATGAACAATTAAGAACGGGCACCATGAGGTTCCCGTTCACTATTCGGGGCAGCCTAGTAGAGCTCGATTGAATAGAGCAGGCAGTATCTACCGGATGAACCAGCCCAGATTTGGTCATCATGGCCGCGCGCGATCACTTTTGATTTTGCGTGATACGCAGACAACAAAGCCGATAAATTAGCATCAAAACCGGGGTCCGACTTTTTCATCCAGTATCCATCTGCACAAGACTCTTCAGGTGCCGCAAGCTTAAATACGATATCACCCTGACCGTACTGTGAGTAAGTGATTAATGTTGTAACCGTTGTTTTTGTGGAACCTTTAACACTAGCAAATGTTAAGGTACTGAAAGTGGCAAGTAGAGTTAATAATAGGGTAGTCCAAGTTTTCATTGTTTCAGTTCTCTGTATAAAATTGCGGCAAATAATACATCGTAATTTCAGGTCAATAAAGCAGCAAATCACTTTTTTGGGTAAATAACATCTGTTACTCCGTCTATGGAGGCACCATTTGCAGCTGGTGCGACTGGATAGTATGAGTGATAATGGCCGGGGTGAATCGGCCAGCAAGTCATTTTTATTTACTTATACAGTTCCAACTCGCCTAAGCTGAGGTAGTTGCCCAGGTCATTGGATACGTCGAGACGGTAATATTGGTAATGTGCCTTTGATTCCAGGCAGTACTCAGACATGGCGGGAAAGTCGGGTTTGTCGCCAGAACCAATGGGTGCCCACACTTGTTTATCGTTACTACCATATAGTTTCCAGCTGGTGGTCACCCAGGTTGTGGTGTGATTGTAACCTTGTGCAAGTGCGATTTTAGACACGGCTTCTGCCTGAGGCAAAGTGACATAGATTGACTCTTGCTTCTCTTTAGAGAACCAGACGTGATTATAGCTATAGACAACGACGCCATCATTTAGGTGGTTAATGCTGCCATGACTGGTTGTTGCAACCTCAAAGCCACTGATATCGACTTTTTCGTCCGCCAGCTGGCAAGCTCGGTTAGGTACCGTGCCATCACCTATGGTCAGCTCAAAATCACCACTTTGCTCAGTTGCATCAACCCAGTGCCCATACCAGCCATTGAAATCCAGCGACGGAGAACCGTAATAAGTGGCTTTCACACCAGCCTGATTGATCACATCAAAGGTGATGTACTTAGTGCTGTCAGCCGCATTTAACTGAGGCTGGGTGCCGTGAACCTGGTTGCCAGAGATAATACTGCCGTGGCTGTCTGTTGCTATGAAATGTACGCCACGAAAGTCGGGTGTGAATGTGGTTAATTTATCCTGCGTCAGTATATTGTCTCTAACACTGTCCTGTTTCAGGATCAGTTCATCACTTTGCGCGACAGCAGAGCAGGCAACCAGCGCCAGTGTACTCAAACAAAATTGGGCTTTCTTATTGGTCAACATATCTATTCCTTAAAATTATCCTTGTTTCCAATTTAGTATTCTACTGAACTGTTCATTACAAAGATATGTTTTGGGACCTCTATATCTCTCTGAGTTATGCACTTTGATCTCATGCACACATCGCACTCATATCCATAAATAGGTACACTTTGGTACATCTTTTCTGTACCTGTACATTTATCATTGCGCTTTATACACATTACTAATTAGATGGAATAAGTATGAATTCGATATATGCCAGAGCGTGTTTACGCGTTTCGCTGGCTTCGTTACTTGTTTTGAGTTCTTATTCAGGGCTTGCCGCACAAGAAAGCACGCAAAGCGGGGACGATGAAGCGCTTGAAGGCGGGTATGTTAAGCTGGGGCTTGGCTACCGGGCCTCAACGCCAAACCGGGCGCGGGATCATCAAGGCAGCGGGGCTTCAGCATTTATCAATGCTCGTTATCAGTTGGCTAATGGCTTATTTGCTGAGCTGACTAACTACAGAATGCTCAATGATGGTACGCGTGTTGGGTATAATTTTTATAATCCCGACGGTTGGAACTTTGATGTGATCACCCTCAAGGCGCATCAAAGCCTTGATTTTCCAGGCTGGCAGAATAATAAGCCGACCGTACATTATCGTAAATCAACGCAAATGCTGGGCGTACGGGCCACCGGTTCTTTTAACAAAACCACGGTCCAGTTTAGCTGGGCACCCTACTCGTTTAACCGGGAGTATGACGATGGCATGTTTGCGTCTTTGTGGGTCGATCAGTCGTTTCAGTATAAAAACTGGCAGATGTACGCCAACACGGGGTTAGTTTATCGTTCTGAGGAAATCATCAATTACTATTTTGGTGTGCCTGAGGAGATAGCGTCTTACATGTTTCCTGCCTATTCCACTTCCTCCGGGACAGAGGTGAGTGCAGAAATTGGGGCGCTGTATCCTATTTCACAACACTGGATGTTTGAAACCTATTTTAAATACAGCCATATGCCACGCAGTATCAATAACAGTCCGTGGGTCGCTATGTTCAACAAAGCTGAAAACCGTGACGGGCATGTATCTGAGCTGGGGATTTTAGTGAGCTTTGTGTTCTGACCAGGTTGAAAGTATCTACTGTTATAGCGTTATGAAAAGAATAAAAAAGAACCGAGCTGGTTTGCTCATCATACCGGCTTTTACATGTCAGGGTTTGTTACTGTGTGGCCATCTTCAGGCAAAGCCTGATGACCCTGAGCTGAGCAGAAATCGACTGGAGTTATCGCCGACCCAGTGTGTGTCGCTTACGCAAGGGGATAAATGCCACGTTGATGTGAAAGTGCAATGGCAGACACAAGCAGGAGCTACGTATTGCCTCAAATCCTCTCATTCTCAGGAGGCGTTAAAGTGTTGGACAGGGGCACAAAGTGGCTATATTGAACAAACTATTGTGACCACAGAGCCTGTTGTATTTACGCTTTACCAGGGAGATAGCGTGGAGCTTGCCAAACGTGAACTCAAGCTGATGTGGGTGTACAAACGTTCGGGCCGTTCACCTGCGTCATGGCGGATGTTTTAAGCCTAAGTTTTTTAAACAGTATATCTTGGTACGTTTTGATACACATTGGTAGCCCTTGGTACACCTTCACATACTGACTTCTTTTAGGATGGTTTCACTTAAGCAAACCACCTAAAGGATATGCAATGCAACTTACAACAAAGATAACACACAGTGTGCTGATGGCATCGATGTGTCTTGGTCTGGGCGCTTGTGGCGGGTCAGATAAGCATACAGCGGCAATTCAACCAGAGCCGGAAAAAAAAGCCGAAGTAGTACAGCCTGAGAGCAAAACCCTGGATTACCAGGCACTGATAGATCAGCTGGTGTCGGACGAAGTGCCAGGAATACTGCTGTATGTGAGGACCCCCGAACACGAATTCACGGGAGCAGCGGGGGTCGCAGACCTTGAGCAGCATACCCCGATGGATGTTAACAGCAGCTTTCATATTGCCAGCTCTGGCAAAATTTTTACCGCGCTGCTGGCCACCATGCTGCATGAGGACGGCATGCTGGATCTGGACAACACACTCGATACCTGGTTGCCAACCACTTTGCTGGATCAAATTCAATATAGCGACCAGATCACACTACGGCAACTGCTTAATCACAGCAGTGGTATTTACAACTACTCAGACAAAAATACCTATGTAGAAGACAAACTCGCTAATCCGGCATTACCTGTCACTAACGAAAGCCTGACACAGTACGCACTGAATAACCCCGGTTATTTTAAGCCCGGTGCCGGCGTTCATTATTCCAACACCAATTACACACTTGCAGGCATGATACTGGATAAAGTGCTGGGGCATCATAACGCCATTGAGATACGAAATCGCATCATCACACCTTTATCACTGGATGCAACGTTTGCCATTGGTTACGAACAGGACAGAGGGGAGATCACACCGGGCTACGACTACATAGACGGAGAGTTCATGAATGTTGGCCCGCTGTTTAGTTCTATCTGGTCTAACGCAACGCCCATAGCGTCTTCCGTATCTGATCTGGCACTGCTTACACGCAGTCTGTTTAAAAATCCAGACTTTGCGAGTGAGTCATTACACGGGTTATTGCGTGGCAGTGACAGTCTTGTTCGAGAAGATGAAAACACCCAATACGCGCTGGGTATGATGAAACACACTTATCCAAATGCCACCGTATACGAACACAGCGGCGGTAACCATGGCTACTCCACTCAGAATGCCTATATTGAAAGTCACGATTCCAGCATTGTCCTGTTTTTGAGTTGTGGGTTTAGCAGTGAGGAATGCGTCAATGCAGAATACGGACTATTTGAGTTACTGCTTACGGAACTGACAAAAGCCCCCGCTGTTAAGTAGCAGATGAGGGGAGGGGCAGCGGGTGTTGCCTCTTTTTTAGCTGTTACGCCCAAATATTATTGGACTTATGGGAGGCGGATCAGGTCACATTACATCCGCTAAAATCTGACTTTAAGTAATTCAAAGTCTGTTAGGCGGTATAGCTCAGCGATGGTCTTTTGCTTTTGTATTGAATTAGTGTGGTAGTTTGATTTTTACCGGGATAATACATTGATTATAAGAAAAGAGATTGATTATTCGACATATTCACTGAGCGACCTGGAGGAAGCCTGGCTCAGCGTAGATGATTATGCCTACCCCGAAAGGGCCATTGAGATTTACACGCGACTAAAAAGTATGGAAAAAGAGGAAGAGGGTGACTACGCGCAAAGCTCAAACGAATTTGTGAATCTACTATCTCACTTTTTCCGGCAGCATACCTTTGCGGATACCACCTTCAGCGATGAACTGCTTGAACAGAGCAATGCCGAAATGAAAGAAATACGAGTGCAGGCTATGATTGAATTGCGCGGAAAAGTGGACGGTTAAAAATATGCTTGAGGATGGACAATCCCATAAAAAAAGCCCCCGCAAATGCGGGGGCTTATTTATTGGTGGAGCTGGGGGGATTTGAACCCCCGTCCAGAAAGCGTCGACCTTCGGTCCTACATGTTTAGTATCGTCTTTTGGTTAACCTTTAAGTCTCGGACGAACACGATAAGTAAAGGCGAGGCCGCTTAAATTTAGCCCTTCAACCCCGGCCAGGGTTTCCGCAGCGATCTTGTGTAGGGTGACACTCATAATCCAGATCCACAAGCATATCTTGGCAGAGTGCTAGCGGGCTATTATGCCGCTAGAGCGTAGTTATCGTCGTTTGCGATTACTTTAAATGCGGCTTTTTTACGAGGCCAACCGCCCCTCGACATGCACCTCAGGCTTCATGAATCCTGTCGAATCCTAATCAGCCCCTGAAATCTCTTTCAGTCAGTAATTGTGATTATACCCAATAAAACCTCTAAAGCTCAAGCGAAGTTTGCCGATAAGTACAGTGATAAGAACTACTTGGCGGTTTTATACTCAAGTCTCATTTACAATCGTTTATATTTTGTCTAGCTGAGCGGCTGGTCGGGCTTAACAATTAGGGAAGGTTATGCTCAAATAAGGAAAGGCAATGGTTGTTTTTATATATCGTTGTTTAGTCTGATTGGCAGATTTGTACTTGTTTTAGCTAAATTTGAAATTTGGCCGCATCTTAGATTATGGGAAATATAGCACTTTGGTTGTAATTTTTCCACGTGATTTTTGTTGTTTGTCAAAATTCGCTTGCATGACTGGGTACAAGTGTAAAATGATGGGACTAGATATCAATGCTATTAGAAGCGTGAGCGCTTTCTTGGCAATGGTATCGCAGGCTGTTTTCTGTATAAGCTCTTCACAGATTGTCAGCATGGATGCAATACACAATAAGAGGTTACACAGCGGCCGAGCCCTATGTATAGACCTGGTAGTGCATAATAAATTTAATAACATCGTGCATATTTTTCGGGAAGTAAGTGATGTCTTTGTTTCATTTTGATGAGGAGTCAGGGTACGTTTCAATGAACGAACACCCTGCAAATACCGGATTTCCGGCCAGTTCCGCGCAGCTTGTTGAAGCGCTGGAAAGCTCTCCTTATGCCGACTTTGATATCATACATGCCAATATCGGGCAGTTGTTTTCGCCGTCGGATGACAGGGAGAAGGATTCTTTAATTGTTGCGCAGGCGGTTGATGCCGAGTTGTCTATTCGGGTTGACGAAAATAACATGATGGCTGAAGCAAGACTGACAACGGCACGCGGCGGTAAAATGGTCACTATGGATCAAGCCCGTGAAGCTCTTAGATCAGCAGGGGTTAAGCGTGGTATCAGTAAGCAGGCCTTAGACACCTTTTTAGGTCAGCAGTTTGAGCAGTCTCCGGGTAGTGTATACAGTGGTATCGTTGCCCATGGCCAGCGTGCTAAAGATGGCACCGACGCCAGATTTGTTCGTTTGTGCATGACAGCGCAGGACAGAGTGCTGAGTCCGCAACAAAAAGATGGCGGCAAAGTTGATATGCGTGACCTGGGCGCCATCATTACGGTGAGTCCGGGCAGTCCTCTGATGAAGCGCGTCCCGCCAACACCCGGTGAAGAAGGCTACTCTGTGTTTGGCGATGTGCTTGAACCAAAGCAGGGTAAAGATTTTGCGCTGGAAGTACCCGAAGGTACTAAAATCTCACCGGATGATCCTAATCTGCTCATTGCGGACGCCAAAGGTGTACCTGTTGCTATTCCGCGTGGGATCCGCGTTGATGATGTATTGTGTTACGATCAGGTTGATGTCACCACAGGCCATATTGAATTTGATGGTAGTGTGATAGTCAGCGGTGATGTCAAAGATGGCATGAGGATCAAAGCATCCGGTGATATCACCGTAATTGGGTTTGTCGAGTCTGCCCAACTTGAGAGCAATGGTGCCGTGACCGTCATGCTGGGCGTGATAGGTCGTAAAAGAGATGAAGGCGAAGATTTCAGCTGTTGTATCAAAGCAAAGCGTACGGTCTCTATCGGGTATGCTCAATATTGTCATATAGAATCTGAACAAGATCTGCTGATTGAACGTCAGGTTTTACATTGTGACCTAAGAGCCAAGCGAATGATCCGGGTAGGAAAAGGCGATACGCCCCGAGGAAAGTTGATCGGTGGCACGGTCTATGACGCCATGCGCATCGAAGCGGGTGAAGTGGGGGCTCCGTCGGGGACACGAACGCGGATTGCGCTGGCCCAGGACTGGCATATGCTAAAGCAAAAACAACAAGAATTTAAAGACCTCGAAAAACGCCTCACAGATAAAACCCTTGCCCTGAAACGCGCTCAGATCAAAGCCCAAAAGGCGCCCGCTTCTAATAAACGCGATGCTTATCTCAGCAAGCTGGCCCAGAATGAGCAACAGCTCAGTAAACATTACGCGCGTAATCAAAGAAATATGAAGCTGGTGCAGCATAAGCTGGCGCGACTATTAAAGCTTAGCCGGATTAAGATTAACGAATTGATGCATCCGGGCATTGAATTGACCATTGCCAGAGACAGTAAATCTTTTTCACGGATCTATCCGCCTCACTCGGTATTGCTCGACGAGGGTAAGATCACCCAGGAATTCGCTACCCAGTAATCTTGTCGCGATACCTCAGTGCTTGGTATCGCGTATCTTAGATTGGTTTGTTACTCTGACGCTTCGTCGCTCTCATCTTCAACGTCTGGCAAAGGCCAGCCACCCAGTGCCTGCCATTTATTCACGATATGACAGAACAGTTCAGCGGTGCGCTCGGTATCATACAGGGCTGAATGTGCCTGACTGTTGTCAAACTCAATCCCTGCAGTGCGACAGGCTTTAGCCAGTACGGTCTGACCCAGTGCCAGCCCGGCCAGCGAGGTGGTATCAAAACTCACAAATGGGTGGAATGGGGTGCGCTTGATTTTACAACGTTCAATGGCTGCGTTTAAGAATCCGTGGTCAAATGCGGCGTTATGCGCAACCACCACAGAGCGTTGGCATCCTGCTGCTTTTTGTGCTTTACGGACCGCTTTACAGATCTCTTTGATGGCTTCTTCTTCATCAACCGCGCCACGCAGCGCACTGAAGGGATCAATGCCATTGAACTCAATCGCCGACTGCTCGATATTGGCACCTTCAAAAGGTGCGACATGAAAATGCACCGTGTGGTCGAGGCTGAGCAGGCCCTGTTCATCCATTTTGAGCATGCTGACAGCAATTTCCAGCAGTGCGTCGGTGTCTTTATTAAAGCCTGCGGTTTCAACGTCAATGACGACCGGAAAGAAGCCGCGGAAGCGCTTTGCGAATAGGGTTTGCTCTTGTTCTGCCATAATCTGCTTGGTTTACTAAATTGAGCGGCCTATTATACTGATCGCAGATAAAGATGCGAATTTACTGGCGTGTTTCCTGCACGCAATGCAGGCTAGATGCAAAGCGGGTCCTGCCGTCAGAACTTTGCCGTCAAAGTCCGTTTTTAAAGGCATGATTATTGCTTGATTTATCGGTGAGGCGTTACCTGACGATTGCGATGGCCATTCAAGCAGCGCGCCCAGTTCGGTATTTTTGTTTAAAGCGGAGTAAGAGCGTGAAGTTTAAAGCGAACCTGATTATTGCTACCACATTGAGTATCCTGTCACTTCAGGCGCAGGGTGCAATGCGGCAATACTCTGCCACAGCAGACAGCTCCCAATGGTTTGTCGACAGGACAACACGATTGTCTTGTGCTCTGTCACACGAAGTCCCGTATTACGGCGAAGCGATATTTATGGCTACGGCGAGTAAAAATAAAGATCTCACCTTTAATCTGGATATGGTGGTCAGGCCTGATAGTTACGACTTTGCCGGCCTTGAATCTGTGCCGCCGGCGTGGCGGGCTGGGTTACCAGCCAGAGTGATGGGCCAGATGAAGTTATTGAAGAAATTTGATGGTGAACTCACCAATGCCATCAGCTGGGAGATGCTGACAGAGTTAGAAAAGGGTTATTATCCCACTTTTTATTATCAGGACTGGCAAAACCAGCATGATCAGATCTCCGTGGCACTCTCGTCAGTGAACTTCAAAAATGCCTATTGGGAATTTTTGCAGTGTCGCGATAATTTGCTGCCTTACAGCTTTGAAGACATTGCATTCACGGTAATGAACTACAAGTTCAACAGCAGTGAGCTGACCAAGTCATCACGAAAACGTTTGGATATGATTGGGGAGTATCTGAATAACGATCCGCAAATTGAATCCATTTATATTTCGGCGTATACCGATAGCTATGGCGGCCGCTCGGTTAATATGGCTATGTCGAAAAAGCGGGCCGAAGCGATAAAAACCTACATGGCGTCAAAAGGCATACCCGAAGATAAAATTGTCACCGATGGATTTGGGGAAAAGCGTCACGTTGCACCAAACGATACACCGATTGGTCGTGATAAAAACCGTCGGGTAATTATCCAGATCTCGAAACCGTAACAGCCAGGCGCGCTTATCAGGCGCGCCGCTGCAAAGTGGCAGATTCAGGTTAGATCTTATTCCTAATTAAGTCCCGGACTACAAAGCGGGCAGGGTGTAGTGCCTGATTGATCCGCTCGCTAAACGGTCGGGGCTCATCACACAACGCGGCGATCAGGTGCTCTGTCACTAAAGGGGCGCTACATAACCCTCGGGCACCAAACCCGGTCACCACATGTAATCCCTCATGAGGTTCTGCTAACGGCTCAAAGTCATCGTGCTTTCCCCGGCGCAGGTTTGCAAACGCGCTGCACAGGCTGTCAGGATCCGGCACCTGACCTGCCATCGGGAAATGATCGTTGAAACAGCAACGCACAGCCGCTTTAGCGCCAGTGATCTCCCCAAGGCTTTGATCAAATTCAGTATCTGCATAAAAGCCCTGTAACTGAGCGCGGTTGGTTAGGTTATCCTGCTCGGTGACTTCCCGGCCTTTGCTGTATTTTTCAAAGGTAGCACCCATACAATGCTCTCCCTCCATGCTGGGCGTAAAGTACCCTTTGTGGCATAACACGGTAGTGAGTTTGGACGAGGCTTTGCCTGCCTGGATATGTGAAACCTGACCGCGTACACCGTGTAACCCTAAGTGCTGAGTCTGAGTGAACATATCGCTGTGTTCACCGCCACATACAAACACGTCAGAAAACGGGCCCTGCCAGTGACTATTGACTTGTAAATACCAGCCGTCCTCGCGTTTTTCGAGTTCACTGACGTCTGCATTAAAGTGGTGCTGACTCCGGCATCTGGCCTGTGCAGCATCATATACAGCCTGGGTGAGCTGAGGCGGGCTTACCCAGCCGGCCTGTTCAATAAAGAGTCCCTCGAATGGCGTATCAATATTGGCCAGCGCTTGTGCCTCTATTGCGGAGACCGGACGTATCAGCGACTTGGGAAACAAGTCACTGGTGGCGATTTTCTGGTGCTGTGTGCGCTTACTTTCAGTGACGCTTTGTAACAGCACGCCACACCAGTCATGGTCATAGTTAAAGCCTAATGCTTCAATATGTTGATAGAAGCGGCGTGCGTATAAAAAGCTCAACCCATACAATTCGCTGGTCGTGCTGTACTGGGCTTGCAGGTTGGGGTACACGGCACCCTGACGATTATGCGATGCGCCACTGGCCAATGTGTCATCTTTACAGAATAAGGTCGTATTGATATCACGTTTGGCCAGGTGGTAGCTCAAACAAGCTGAGCCTATGCCGCCGCCTATAATGGCAACCTTTCTGAGTGCACGAGGAACGTGACGGTAGTATTGTGGGTTAGTCGCATGCGCGTTGGCTGCCCCAAACTGGCCGATTACCATTTCTCTTTTACGGCCATATCCTTTTACTTTCTGGCAGTTAAAACCTGCTTGCTGCAAGCCTCTGCGGACAAAACCAGCTGCGGTGAAGGTGGCAAACGTGGCGTTGTCTCGGCTCAGTGCAGCCATTGCATCGAACAGAGATTGTTGCCACATGTCCGGGTTTTTGCTCGGTGCAAAGCCGTCCAGGTACCAGGCATCAACCAGGCCCTGTGGCCCATAAGACAGTTTTGGTAAGGAGGTGTGCACATCACCAAACCACAGATCCAGGATCACCTGTCCATCATCAAATTCAAGGCGATGGCAACCCTCAACAGCGTCCGGATATTGGGCGCAGAGTTGTCCGGCTTGTTCAGATAGATCTGGCCATGCTTTTAAGGCTTGTCTTAAATCTTCAATCTTAATCGGGTATTTTTCGAATGAAATAAAATAAAGACGCTGAACGTTACGTTGTGTTTTTAGTCGTTGAAATTGAGCCCAGGTATTAAGAAAATTCAGGCCGGTGCCAAATCCGGTTTCTGCAACGACAAAGTGGTTGCGATCATGGTTCAGCAAGCGGGTATTGAGCTTATTTTGCGAATAAAAAACATAGTCAGACTCAGCCTGGCCATCATCATTTGAAAAGTAGACATCGTCAAAGCTGTCTGCGACGGGTGTTCCTGCGTCGTTAAAGTGTATCTGGGCGTTGCGTATCATAGTGTGTGTAAAAGTTCGCTACTAAATTGGTGTCTATTTTACGGATTTTATTTGCGTTCGTCCGTTGCATTTTAACAAATATCAGTTCAGAGTACGTGTGTACGCTGGAAAGCTGACCACTTGGTGCCTGGTTTCAGCGTAGAATACGCGTAAATTTAAAAAGTCCTAAGGGAATTACCCATGAGAAGAGCCGTTATTACGGGTATCGGTGTAGTGTCAAGCATCGGTAACAACAAGCAAGAAGTACTAGAGTCTTTGAAAGCGGGTAAAAGTGGTATCGCTTTTAACCAAGAGTTCGCAGACCTAAATCTGCGCAGCCAGGTATCTGGCAAGCTGGATATTGATGTGAAGTCTCTGGTTGACCGTAAAGCACATCGCTTTATGGGCGACGCAGCTGCATTTTCTTATATTTCAATGGCGCAAGCGATTGAAGATTCAGGTCTGGCACCTGAGCAAGTTTCAAATGAGCGTACTGGTCTGATCGTTGGCTCAGGTGGTGGTTCATCTAAATATCAGGTTGAAGCCGCAGACATTCTGCGCGAGAAAGGCGTAAAGCGTGTTGGTCCATACATGGTACCGCGCACGATGGCGAGTACAGCTTCAGCCTGTCTGGCAACACCGTTCAAAATTAAAGGTGTGAACTATTCAATCAGTTCTGCCTGTGCGACGTCTGCACATTGTATTGGTAACGCGGTTGAGCAAATCCAGCTGGGCAAGCAGGACGTGATCTTTGCCGGTGGCGGTGAAGAGCTACACTGGACTCTGGCAATGGAATTCGATGCTATGGGTGCCTTGTCAACCAAGTACAATGACGCGGCAGAAACCGCTTCGCGTACTTACGATGCAAACCGAGATGGTTTTGTTATCTCTGGTGGTGGCGGTATCGTCGTTGTTGAAGAGCTTGAGCACGCGCTGGCTCGTGGTGCACATATCTATGCAGAGATCGTTGGATACGGTGCAACATCTGATGGTTATGACATGGTTGCGCCGTCTGGTGAAGGTGCTGTGAGATGTATGAAGCAGGCAATGCAAGATCTCGACGGCCCAATCGATTACCTGAACACGCATGGTACGTCTACACCGGTTGGTGACGTGAAAGAACTGGGCGCTATTCAGGAGTTATTCGGTGATAACTCTCCTGCGATTAGTGCAACTAAAGCAATGACAGGTCATGCTTTGGGTGCTGCAGGCGTTCACGAAGCTATCTACTCATTACTGATGCTGGAAAACAATTTCATCGCACCGTCTATCAACATTGACGAGCTGGATGAGCAGGCAAAAGGCCTGGATATTGTTACTGAAATGCGTGAGCAGGAACTGAATACTGTGATGTCGAACAGTTTTGGTTTTGGCGGTACTAACGCGACTTTGGTTATGCAAAAGTATAAAGCTTAATGGCCTTTGCCATTAAGCGCTAAAAAAACCGCCGAAAGGCGGTTTTTTTATGTGTTTTAGTATTAAGCTTTATGTTTCATCAGGCGCTCTTTATCACGAGACCAGTCTCTGTCTTTGATGTCGGCCCGCTTGTCATGCATTTTCTTACCTTTGGCAAGGTGGAATTCAAGTTTTACCCAACACTTCTTCCAGTACATGGCTGTGGCAACCAGTGAGAAGCCATCACGCTCAGTTGCACCAATCAAGCGGTCTATTTCGCGTTTTTTAAGCAGCAATTTACGGTAACGCATTGGATCGCATATAACATGTGTGGATGCGCTATTGAGCGGCTGGATCTGACTGGCAAGCAGGTAGGCTTCGCCGTCTTTCAGGTGAATATAAGTATCTGTGATATTGACCTTACCAGAGCGAATGCTTTTCACTTCCCACCCTTGAAGCTCAATACCCGCTTCGAACTTGTCGTGTAAAAAATACTCATGACGCGCCTTTTTATTTAGCGCTATGGTATTGCTATTTGATTTGTTTGGTTTTTTCTTTGCCATAATGGCTTAGTCTACCTTGTATATCGGCGCGGATCAAAAATTGTGGCTATTTTCGCGCAGTCGCTTGTCACAAACAAGATAAATCTTGAAAACCTTGGTAAAATCGCCTTGTTAGAGTTTGGAGAGCGTATGCCACAAGTAGAAAAAAGTGCGTTAGTGATGTATAGCACACAAGAGATGTTTAACTTGGTCAATGATGTTGACGCTTATCCCGCTTTTTTGCCGCATTGTTCCGGGGCGCGGGTGATAGATACTTCGGATCAGGGTATGACTGCAAGCCTTGAAATCTCTAAGGCTGGTTTGACAAAATGGTTTACGACTAAGAATCAGTACGAAGGAAACCGGGTCAGAATGCAGCTTGTTGATGGTCCGTTTAAATCATTACACGGATATTGGGAGTTTATCGAATTGGATGAGCAAGCGTGTAAAGTCTGTTTAAAGCTGGAGTTCGAATTTGCCAATAAGCTGGTTGAGCTGGCATTTGGCCGTATCTTTAACGAAGTGGCGAAGAACATGGTCTCTGCCTTTACACAGCGAGCTAAAATTGTATACGGAGTACGTTCATGATCCAGGTTGAAGTGGTATTTGCGCTGCCTGATAAGGCCACCACGCTCAGTGTCGACGTTGCAGAGGGAACCTCGGTGGAGCAAGTGGTTTTACAAAGTGGTATTTTGGAACGGTGTCCTGAAATTGATCCGACGAACCTGAGCCTGGGTGTGTGGAACAGAACTGTTAAGCTGAATCACGTAGTACGTGCCGGAGACCGGATTGAGGTATATCGCCCACTTATCGCCGACCCTAAAGAAGCGCGTCGCCGCCGGGCTGAAAAAGCCAAAGAAGAAGGGCGTGCCAATAAAATCACCGGTGGACGCCCACTATCCAATTAGAATTTGCAGTTCAGGCCACTGCGTTGGTGTGCATGGCCTGATTGCGTTACTTTTCTTCGTCCCTGGGGCTGTCCTGCTCGTAAGCTGCTTTCTCATCTGCTAAATCCTGCTTTAGCTTGCGGATTTTTAACCCCAGCTCCTGACCTCGGTGTCTGGCGTAATAGGTACAGCCAATAAACATACAGGTGGCAAAAAAGAGCTCAAGTAATATCAGCAGCATTTCTTGCGGAGACACCCAAAGCAGCGTCAGTCCATGTGTGAAGTAGATTAACACAATGAAGTTGGCCCAGGCATAGGTATAAGGCTTGTCCTGAATAATGCCTTTAAGTGGCAACAACAGGGGTAAAATATACACCGCAAACACGAAACCTGTGCTGTAGCCCCCGCGGGGTGCCAACACAAATAACCATAAAGGCATAAGAATTAACAAGCCCACGTACCCAATAAGGGCTGAGGCCTGGAAGCGTTTTGTGACGGTTTTTTTAGGGATCTGACTCATGATAATTTATTGCTAATGGTAAACAGACGTTTTGCAAGTGCGCGACAGATTTTTATCTCTGTATCGCTTAACTCACAGCTGTTGTCCATGCCTGCCACATGGGTTGCGCCATAAGGTGTACCACCACTGGTGGTAGAGAGTAACTCAGGTACATCATAAGGTACACCCATCAGCAGCATACCGTGGTGTAACAGCGGCAAAGACAGGTTAAGCAGGGTCGCTTCGTTGCCACCATGCATACTACTGGACGAAGAGAAGACACATGCCGGTTTGTCGATCAGCTGGCCTTTGAGCCAAATATCACTGGTCGTTTCCCAGAATGTTTTAGCTTGTGACGCCATCATGCCAAAGCGTGTGGGCGTACCAAATGCCAGCGCATCGCAGTCAATGAGATCTTGCTTTGATACCACAATGTCATGGGCTTCTTTCGCAACGAAGGTACGAAGTCTGACTTGTGCGCCGTGAAACTCCAGTGTGTCTGCAATTTCATGTGCCATTGCTGCAACTGAGCCATGGCTTGAATGATATAAAACTAAGATCTCAGGCATAGGATCACAGGATATCCAGCACTGATTCAGGTGGACGGCCAATGGCGGCTTTATCACCTTTAACCACGATAGGTCTTTCAATGAGTTTTGGGTTTTCCAGCATTGCCTGACGCAGATCGGCTTCGTCGCTGTCTTTGCTCAGGCTTAGCTCTTTGTAGAGTGTTTCTTTGCTGCGTACCAGCTGATGTGCAGAGGTAAAACCCAATTTTTGCAGCAGGCCACTTAGCGTGTCTGCGTCGATGGGGGTTTTTAGATATTCGACGACGTCAGGTTGAATATCACGAGATTCCAGCAGAGCCAGCGTTTCACGAGATTTTGAACAACGAGGGTTGTGATAAATCGTAACAGACATACAAGATCCTTTACGGTAATAGTACTTATCTAATTTGGCGCAAATTGTATCGTATCCTGTAAGCCCTGCCTATGTTTTTCCGGCTAAGTAGCGGCGTATATCCGGGCGCGCGGTAAGAGGTTGAGGAGGGTAGACAGAAAGCCGCACCATGAACGCCCGAGCAATACGACCGTGTTCATGGTGCAGCAGGTAAATTAAAGTTTGGCGAGTTCTTTTTGCATATCACGGTATTGCGTCAGTAGTGCTTTTAAGCGCAGGCGACGAATGGTTTCTTCCTTTTCTACGTGGTTAAGCGCTTTTTGAATTTCATCCGCAGCACGCATAAAGGCGCCGTAATGGCTGAGCAAACTGGCCTGACTTTCATGGTAATCGGCTTTGGCATCCATCTTTTTGTAGGTATCAGTGAGCAGCTGTCTTGCCAAAACATGACCTGGTTTTTCGAGCAAAAAGACTTTCAGTAGTTGTTCAGCCAGATCATATTGCTCACTTTTGATTGCAACATTGGCGTAGTTTAGGGTGATCACCTGGTTATTCGGTCTGAGTTGATGTTTTTCGCCCAGTAACTTGGTGATCGCTGCGTAATCTTTCTTCGCCAGCAACAGATCGGTGTATACGTCCAGATAAAACAAGTTATTGGGCTCTGCACTCAGTAATTTATCCATCACCGTTTGGGCTTTATCCAGTTTTTCCTGATCCAGGAAAGTAATGGCCAGACCGTATTCCAGGGCGCTTTTGTCCAGTTCCGATGAACGCTTTAATGCCTGCTCAAAGTACGCCTGGGCTGATTCACTATCGAGCTGATATCTGGCAATCACCCGGCTCCTGGCCAACTGAAATTGAGGGCTTCTGGGTACATAGCGTTGCTCGTATTGTTGAGCGCGTAAACGGACGTCCGAGACCCGTGAATCGGGCAGTGGGTGAGACATTAGAAACACCGGTGCTTTGTTTTTAAAGCGTACCTGGGCTGCCAGTTTACTCAGAAACTCGCTGGAAGCATGAGGGTCGAACCCTGCATTGTATAAGGTCTGCATACCGAAACGGTCGGCTTCTTGCTCTGCTTTACGGCTGTGAGTAAGCTGACTCAGTGCTGATTGTGTTGAGCTGGCCGACAGGATGGCCATACCCGCATCCGGGGCTATCACAGTTGCCAGAATACCCGTGATCATACCTGCGATGGTCAGGGCACTATTGTCTTTAGCTTGTTGGATCCTGCGTGCCAGGTGGCGCTGGGTTACGTGGGCTATTTCGTGGCCCAGTACTGAAGCGAATTGACTTTCGTTATCGGCCTGGGCCATCAGGCCTGTGTGTACGCCAACGTGACCGCCATAAAAGGCAAATGCGTTAATGCCTTTGTTATCAATCCAAAAGAAGGAAAAAGGAAAGCGTACATCGTTAGCATTGGCAACTAGCTTATTGCCAAGGGTTGATAAATATTCATCGAGCACCGGATCCTGCACCAGCTTGGAGCCTGAGCGGATCTGCATCATCATTATTTCGCCGATGGCTTGTTCTTTGTCTATGGGCAACACTTGGACTGCGGATGTGCCCAAGTCGGGCAGTTTAAGTGTTGACTGAGCCTGGCCCGGGATTGACATACTCAAAGCCAGGGCACATAGAGATGCCTGAAACAGCTTTTTTAACTGCATTCTAATCCTTATTCATTTCGTCACCCAGCATGATCTTGGCGATGTCTATTTCATCGCTGCATGCTCGGGCGTCTTTTTCGCATAACATATAAAAATCTTTAATTGAGACCCCATCAACCTTGATAACGTTCAATTCTCTTTGCAGCATGTTTAATGTTTTATAGACCACTTTGTGTGCATGCAAAATCAAGGCTTTGTCTGCGGTGTCACCTCTGTCGAAATAAAATGCGATAAACTTGTGGAGCTGGTTAAACCGCAGCAGCACTTTCATGGTATGTGGGTCCCAGACGTTAAACTCAAGATATTTATTGTCTTTCAGATAACGGTCTACTTTAACGCCCTTGGCGATAGGGTAAGCCCATAACTCAAAGCCACGGTCAGTAAACACTTGATGAAGCGCCAAGGCCGGTGCTTTCTCGCAGTGGATGATACCGTTGCTGTCTTCATACCCGCCAAGCAGAGATAAATTCCAGTTGCGCTTGTCTAGCAGGCGCTTAACGGCATGATCAAATCCATGCTGAAAAATTCCTTCGCCTTCACTAACTGAAGAGGCGACAAGATGATAAAATGGTGGCAACTCACCCCAGTTAATTTGTTTTTTAAACCAGTTTATTTCTTTTAAGGTTGGGTTGTCAGGCAAACGCGCCTTGTTGTTTACACCAGGCATGTGAAAATCCGAAAAATCACTATCTCTTTTATAAGGATAACGCATTGGCCGGGTTCAGGCTATACGGTTTACACACAGAGCAAACCAGAACTGTGTTCCGGCACAGGCGAAGAGTTGTAACAGGTTGAAAGTAGAATTAAATAAGGCTCAAAACAGAGTGATTGAATGTGATTTACGACCGTTTCAGTGTCCGCAGCTTTTTGTCCAGTTTAAGTGGCAGCTTAAACAGGCGAAAATCAAGGCAAAAGCCGTGCGCTTTTTTTACACAAAAGAACAAGACTTGCGAGATGTAATGCGCTATTTAGACAATCAAGATATGGTATTTCAACATAATCAGCAGTCAGAACCATTTTTTATACAAGTGGAGTGTATAGATGATTGAACTCATTAAATCTTGGTATCGGGCCAAGTTCTCAGATCCCAATTCTGTGACCTTACTGCTGATGCTGTTGGCGATGGCTGCACTGTTATACTTTTTTGGGACCTTCATCATTCCCGTGTTAGTGGCCATAGTTATTGCCTATTTACTGGACTGGCCGGTAACGCACCTGCAACGGGTGGTGCCCAGCCGGCAGATGGCGACTAATATTGTGATGCTGGTCTTTGTGAGCATCATGCTGGCACTGATGTTTGGCATTTTGCCGGTGCTGTGGGCGCAAACCAGTAACCTGGTGCAAGAAGCCCCGACTATGATTGAAGAAGGCAAATATTATCTACTTCATTTGCCTGACAATTACCCGAATCTGATATCGACAGAGCAGGTTCAAAACCTGGTGGGAGCAGTGGAAACCAAGTTGTTTGATTTTGGCCAACAAGTGGTCTCTGCCTCTCTGACATCTATAAAAGATGTGGTGGCCTGGCTTATCTATTTAGTCCTGGTGCCTTTGTTGGTGTTTTTCATGTTGAAAGATAAAACCCAGCTCACCGCGGGGTTGTTGCAGTTGGTGCCAAAAGAAAGACGACTGATCAATCAGGTGTGGGAAGAAATGGATCACCAGATCATGAACTACATCCGCGGTAAAGTCATTGAAATCGTGATTGTCGGGTTATCCAGCTTTGTTGCCTTCACTGTGTTAGATCTGCGTTATGCCGCCTTGCTTGGCACCTTGGTGGGGTTCTCGGTGTTGATCCCCTTCATTGGTGCCGCAGTGGTGACTTTGCCTGTGGCGGCCGTGGCGCTATTTCAGTTTGGCGTTGCGCCAGAGTTCTGGACTGTGTTGGTGGTCTATGGCGTGATCCAGGCTTTGGATGGCAACGTGTTGGTGCCGTTGCTGTTTTCTGAAGCGGTAGACCTGAACCCGGTGTACATTATCGTCGCAGTTCTCTTTTTCGGTGGTTTATGGGGATTCTGGGGGGTCTTTTTTGCTATTCCGCTGGCCTCTTTAGTTAAAGCCCTGCTCAATGCCTGGTCAACACAGCAACAAGAATACCTCGCATCTGAGGCTAAATAACCTATAACAGGTGGCGCGCCTGCGTCACCTCGTCCTTTAATGTCTCCCCAAATGTTATCTTGTACCATTTTGGAATAACGATCTTCATTTATACAGCAAATGATTATTATGCTTGCTCGGCCTTTTGTGTAGAATGGAATAAGATATTCTATATTGTTATAAAGGAGCGCCGTGTGATCCAGTCTGAACAAGACCAATTAATCTATCTCGATGCCAATGCAACTACGCCGGTATTACCCGAGATTGCCAAAGTCGTGGTGCATACCATGCAAGTGTGTTTTGGTAACCCTTCGAGTGCCCATATAATGGGCGTGCAGGCCAAGCACTTGATGGAAGAGGCCCGAAATAAAGGTCGAGAGGTGATTGGCGCGACTAGCGGAGAGCTGCTTTTTACCTCTGGTGCAACAGAAGGGATCCAAACGGCCATCGTCTCAGCCCTGAGTGATTATGTACAACGCGCCGATAAGGCTTACGAAAAGCCAGTTCTGATGTATGGCGCAACGGAACATAAGGCAGTGCCGAATACCTTAAAGCACTGGAATCGGTTATTGGGACTGGATGCACAGATCCTGGAAATACCCGTAGACTCGAAAGGGATACTGGATCTGGACTTTATTGCAGAGCATGTCGAACAGGCAGTGATGGTCTGCACTATGGCGGCAAACAATGAAACGGGTATTAAGCAAGATTTATTCAGGCTTGAGCAAGTGATCCGTGAAGGCAACGCAAAAACAGCCTGGATGGTCGACTGTGTTCAGGCTTTGGGCAAGTTGCCGTTGCAATTGTCACAGACCACGATAGATTATGCGCCGTTTTCTGGCCACAAGCTCTATGCACCAAAAGGCATTGGCTTTTTGTATATTCGCAGTGGCAGCCCATACACGCCCTTTATTGCGGGCGGTGGTCAGGAATCGGGGATGCGTTCAGGTACGGAAAATATTCCAGGTATTGCGGCGCTCAGCACGCTCTTTGACATGCTACTGGATAAAGAAAACTCGCCTTTTAATCCCGTAGAGCAGCTTGAAAAACACCGTAGTATGTTAGCTGAAGCTATTGAAACGACTTTTAAGCAGGTCACTTTTCATCATGACTTTGCGCTGTCTGTACCAACAACGCTTAACTTCTCGGTGGATCACCTGACTAATAAAGAGGTTATTGATCTGCTGGATGCTGCGGGGATCCGTGTTAGCGGTGGATCTGCCTGTAGTTCAGGCTCAAGTCGCAGCTTTGTATTGGATGCAATGAATGTCCCGGACTGGCAAAGTGAAAATGCCATTCGGCTGTCGTTTGGCCCGGCCGATAGTGAAGCCCAGATCCGCCAGGCCTGTGAGGCATTAAAAAGTCTTCAGCCGATACTGGAGAACAACTGCCTGGTGGTCTCAGATAGCACCGCACCTGAGCAGGAAGCCTGCGCAGTGGGTTTAACTCAGTTACGCCATCAGGGCGCCTGTTGCTGGCTATATGTCACACCTGATAAACAGGCTGTTATTGTGGACCCCGTACCTGAGTTAGTTCCTCGTTTACAACGTTTGCTGGATAAGCAGGGCCTGGCTTGCAGGGCATTGTTGAAAACGCATCTGAGTGAGCAAGCAAGCGATGCTGTG
Source organism: Pseudoalteromonas ardens (assembly GCF_030125445.1). Lineage (NCBI taxonomy): Bacteria > Pseudomonadati > Pseudomonadota > Gammaproteobacteria > Alteromonadales > Pseudoalteromonadaceae > Pseudoalteromonas > Pseudoalteromonas ardens. The sequence goes on along the minus strand of NZ_JASJUV010000006.1, from coordinate 83,767 downwards.
AATTTGTTGTCTCATAACCTGATTGAAGACAAGGTTTTGGATGACTTTGGCTGGCCAGTGGAAGGCACGCTCGGTTTATTGCAAGACTCCCTGATACAACTGCCGGGTGCTGAAAGAGAATCGGAAAATCGTTGCTATTTATTGATGCAGGGCGACGATGTATCTGTCTGTTTTGCCGGAAAGCTGATACTGCCTCAGGGGCTTGGTGATAGCCAGGGGGAGACCGCATGTGCCGCTTCGATGGCTGAAACGCTGTTACGGCTCAATGAAATACTGGATGACAATAGTTTGATCTGTAGTGCGCTGGACTATCAACAATGCTTTGCGATTAACTGGCATGCACAAGTACAGGTTAGCCCGTTACTGGGCCGCCTGCTTAATGGTGCCTGTTCAACCGATGAGTTTGTTGAGCAAAAAGTCAGCATAGACAGTGACTCCAGCACATTCAGAGAGCGTTTCCTGGGGGCGCTGATGGACTCGGCTGTGCCTGCGGTGAAAGCACTGAACAGATCTGCCGCAGAAGAGTGGTTGCAATGTCATGAGGGCATGATCATTGATTGCCGGGAACCGTATGAGTCCGATGTCTCACGCCGAGGGATCACTGAGTTGTTCGGTAACCTGGCGGTTGGCCGGGTGCTGAATATTCCACTAAGCAGAATGACGGACGTATTGCGAAATGGAGCGCTTGATTCATCGCAGCATTACCTGTTGGTGTGTCGTACCGGTAATCGTTCGATGCAGGCTGGTAACACGCTGGCTATGCTTGGGTTTGATCGGGTCGCGAACCTGGCAGGTGGACTGGCGTTAAATTAACACGCTGAAGCCCCGGTCATGCCGGGGCTAAGTCTTTATTGTGGCGCCGGGCCTGTACTTTCTCGTACTACCATATTAGGCGTAAAAGTGGTGGTGATGTCTTTGTCCTGATTTCGACTGCCACGGGTTTTAGAGAAAAGCAGCCTTGCAGCATGCTCGGAAATCACATCATTGGCCTGATGTGCCGTGGTAAGTTTTGGCCAGGTCTGACGCGAGAACGGGGAGTCCTCGAACCCGGAAATAGAAAGCTGCGCCGGGATCTCAATGTTCATAAGACGAGCCGCAAATAACGCACCAGCTGCTACTTCATCGTTACCGCCTAAGATCGCGGTGATCTTTTTCGGGTTACCATCTTCAAGTAGTGCTTTAGCACCCTTAACACCAGATTCGAACGAATAAGTGCCCTTGTGTATGAAGTCTTCATTAAAGGCAATCTGATGATCTGACAGCGCTTGTTTATAGCCTGCCAGGCGTTCTGTGGTCGATTTGTGTTCTTCATCACCGCAGACAAACGCAATGTGTTTATGTCCCAGCGAAAGCAGGTGCTCTGTAATTTCGTAAGCGGCCGCAAAATCGTCTACATAGATACAGTTTTTCGATTTTTCTTCTTCGTCTTCATTGTGACCCGATAAGAGTCGTACATAGCTGACGCCGAGCTCATCCAGCATATCAATGATGGGCTGTTGCTCAGATAGCGGGGGAGTCAGAACGAGGCCGGCAAGTCGAGAGCGCTTAATCATAGTTGCGATTTCAGCTTGCATATCTTTTTGCTGTGCATTGCATGGGTGGATCACCAACTCATAGCCTTCTTCTTTACAGCGCGAAAGTACCCCGTTTTGCATATCTATGATGTAGTAGGCATTTGGGTTGTCATAAACCAATCCTATAGCAAACGATGACGTGCCTGCCAGGTTACGTGCGGCAGTATTGGGTTGATAATTGAGCTCTTTTACGGCTAGCATTACCTGATCATAGGTTTTTTTGCGTACCGATGGTTCCTTGTTAATCACGCGCGATACGGTTTTCATCGACACGCCTGCATGTTTTGCTACATCGTTGATGGTTACTTTCATCTTGTTTTTCTTCTGTGAGAGAAGGTGGTACTATATTGTGTACAAGTGCTTAACCATGCACTTTATAGCGCGATCATTGCGCATTCCTGATGACTAGCACTCAGGTTTTCACTCGGTATAGTCCGTGCCTTGATTTCATAAAATGATCATTTGTTGTTTCTAGTCTATCCAATTTGCTCTTAAATTAGCAGCAAAAATTCTACCAAATAAATTAATGATACCGGTGTCAAAAAGTCAAAATTGGGGTATTATGCGCAATGTAAAATTGAGAATTAGCTATTTGACAGCGTTGTCATTTTAACTTATGTTTAACGCAATACACCGTTTAACACTTGTGATAAATACAATTTTTATTGTTTTGAAAACGCATCGTCACTAGGGGAATTAATATGAGTTGCCGTACACAACTATCGAGTTGGCAGGCTTTAACAACAGCATCAGAACAACTGAAGACACAACATTTAAAATCTTTGTTTGAGCAAGATGCAACGAGATTTGACCTGTTTTCTCGTCAGATCCCGGGCTTGTTGTTTGATTTTTCTAAGCAACTCATCGACAAAGATACATTCGGACAGTTGATTAATCTGGCTGAACAATGTGATTTGGCTCAGTGGCGCGACAAGTTGTTTGCTGGTGAAAAGATAAATATCACCGAAGACCGAGCGGTGTTGCATGTTGCTTTGCGCAACCGTGGTAATACGCCGATTTATGTTGATGGCGAAAACGTCATGGACCAGGTCAATGCAGAGCTTGAAAAGCTTAAAGTATTCAGTCATAAAGTGCGCAGTGGCGACTGGCTGGGCTATACGGGCAAAGCAGTTAAAGATGTTGTCGCCATTGGTGTAGGGGGGTCTAACCTGGGTCCACAGATGGTGACTGAGGCACTGAGCTCCTATGCAGATGACACCCTCAATGTACATTATGTTTCTAATGTTGATGGTGTTCAATTAGCGCATGTATTAGACAAGGTATCTCCAGAAACTACCTTGTTTGTGATTTCGTCAAAAACGTTTACTACCTCAGAAACCATGACAAACGCCCGCTCGTCTGTTGCCTGGTTCCTGGAGTCTGCTCAAAACGAAGCCGAAATCGCTAAACACTTTGTCGCTGTAAGTACTAATCTAGAGAAAACGCGTGCCTTTGGTATCGCAGACGAAAATGTATTTACCATGTGGGACTGGGTCGGCGGACGCTTCTCTTTGTGGAGCGCAATTGGCTTACCTATTGCCCTGTATTTGGGTTATGACAAGTTCGAAGCCATTTTAGAAGGTGCTTACGAGATTGATGAGCACTTTAAACATGCTTCATTTGAGCAGAATATTCCATTAATTATGGCGCTGCTGAGCGTTTGGAACACCAGTTTCCTGGGTTATCAGTCGCAAGCCATTTTGCCTTACGATCAGGCACTGCATATGCTTCCGGCTTACCTGCAACAAGGTGAAATGGAAAGTAACGGTAAGCATGTTACTTTTGCGGGTCAAACGGTTCCGTATACCACTGTACCGCTTATCTGGGGCATGACGGGCATTAACGGCCAGCACGCATTTTATCAGTGTTTGCACCAGGGGAATGTCATTGTTCCTGCCGATTTTATTGCGTCTGTTAAACCGCAGCGCGATGTGGCCAAACATCACGACATTTTGTTGTCTAACTTTTTCGCCCAAACAGAAGCCCTGATGGCCGGGGTAAATGAGCAACAGGTGCGCAGTGATTTAGCTGCGAAAGGCAAGTCAGAAGCAGAAATTGAGCGTTTGCTGCCACATAAAATTCATGAAGGGAACAGACCAACTACGTCAATGATTTTGGACGAAGTTGATGCCAAAGCGGTTGGCCGTCTTATCGCCTTGTATGAGCATAAAATCTTTTGTCAGGGTATTATCCTTGAGGTTTGTTCATTTGATCAGTGGGGTGTTGAGCTGGGCAAAGGGCTGGCAAGCGCCATTGAATCAGAACTTACGCAGGATAACGTTGAACATGCACACGATAGCTCTACAGCCGGGTTAATCGCGTATTACAAACAAAACAGATAATTGCCGATAAGCAAAGTGCTTGTCGGGTGCCAGATTGCAATTTGGCACCGATGAAAAGAATACCTTTGAACGGGTAGCGCTGGAGTGCTTAGGGCCTGTATTTTTGTGAGAGGAATTACAGTGCCCCTAAGGCTCATTTTTTCAAATTTATTTGCCTTGTCATAACCTGTAAGTGACAGGTGAGTAAACTGGCTATAACAGAGCCAACAAGCAGTGGCGGAACAGACTCTTACCGGGGATGTATGGTGTAGTCGTCACGACTAAGTACATACACAGAACAGACGGGCTAGCCATCACCATCCCTTACCGCACTGCGGCACGGCACCATGGTATCATTGTGTGGTGCAAACGAATTCAATTCCAGCAAGAAAGTAGAGTTTGCTAGTCTGAATGCAGATTGGAAAACGGTTTTAACTAACGAGCGTGTGATGCACTCAGGTGCGACGCGCCTAACCTTGTGAGACATAATTATGCTTAATCCTTTTGATATCGTAATTTTTGGTGGGGGCGGCGACTTAGCGTTACGAAAGTTGTTACCTGCAATGTATCGTGCGTATCAAGAAGGTAATTTACCTGAAGGCTCACGCGTACTCCCTACCGTCCGGGCACAAGAACAAAAAGAACAATACATCGCCACGGCAGAGCAGGCACTTAAGTCGCACCTTAGCGAAGGTGAGTTTAACGCAAAAGACTGGCAGGCTTTTGCCCAGTTTTTGGTACCTGTCGTGGTGAATGTGACTGAGGCTGATGATAACTGGGACGTACTGAAAGACATTCTGGATGCTGATGGCGAAGAAAAATCACGCGTCTTTTACTTATCTTTACCGCCTGCTGTGTACGGTACTTGTTGTGAGTTACTATCGCAAAAGAACCTGATCACGGAAAATTCCCGTGTGGTAGTTGAAAAACCGATCGGCTATTGTGGTAAGTCAGCTGAGGAAATTAACGGGAAAATTGCACAATTCTTCGAAGAAAATCAAATTTTCCGCATTGACCACTACTTAGGCAAAGAAACTGTACAGAACCTGATGGCACTGCGTTTTGCGAACGCTTTGTTTGAAAATCTGTGGGATGCTAAATCAATCGACAACATCCAAATTAGTATTTCTGAGACGGTGGGCCTTGAGAGTCGTGCTGGCTTTTACGATAAGGCCGGTGCACTACGCGATATGGTTCAGAATCACTTGTTGCAGTTACTATGTTTGGTGGCGATGGAATCTCCGTCAAAACTCAATGCCAATAGTATTCGTGCTGAAAAGCTGAAAGTGCTTGAAGCGTTGCGCCCCTTGGTTGGTGAGGACGTGGATGACAATGTTGTTCGTGGCCAATACGTGCCGGGCGATCTGAACGGTAAACTGGTACCCGGTTACCTGGAAGAGCTCGGTGAAGGGTCAAGTAAGACAGAAACGTTTGTAGCCATCAAAGCGCACATTGATAACTGGCGTTGGGCTGGTGTACCATTTTACCTGAGAACGGGTAAACGAATGAAAAAGCGCTGTGCAGAAATCGTGGTTGAATATAAGCCTGTTTCTCATAACGTATACGACCCGAGCGTTGGTCCAATCCAGCCAAACCGCCTTGAAATCCGATTACAGCCAGAAGAAAGCATTCAGCTGACGCTGATGTCTAAACGCCTTGATAACCTGGAAATGCAGTTGCAACCAGTGACGCTGAACATTGAGCTGAGTCAACAGTACAGCAAAGGTTTCCACTCAGATGCGTACAAGCGCCTGATGCTGGATGCAGCGGCGAATAACCCGGCATTGTTCATCCATCGTGATGAAGTAAGACAAGCCTGGAAGTGGATTGACCCGATTGTTGCACGCTGGCAGGAAAAAGGCACACCTTCACTTTACCGCGCGGGGTCATGGGGCCCGGAAGCTGCTGATGAGCTGCTGGAAGAAAATAATCACGCCTGGTTTAACGTAGGAGAAAAAGCATAATGGCACAACTGACCGAAGCGTTTTTTGATAGCAAAGAAGCGATGACTGCAAAGCTGGCTGAGTTGTTGAGCAGCACAGTAAGCCAGGCGATTGAAGTGGATGGTCGTGCCTCTATGTTGGTATCTGGTGGCTCCTCACCCGCACCTGCCTATAAGCACCTGTCTAATTTATCTCTGTCCTGGGATAAAGTGACTGTGGCAATGGTTGATGAGCGTTGGGTTGACGCAGACCATGAAAAGTCTAATGAAGCGTTCATTAATTCGACCTTATTGCAAAACGAAGCAAGTCAAGCTGCATTTGTGACGATGAAAAATGCTGAGGCAACAGCTATTGCAGGCCAGGCACAGTGTGAGCGCGCCTATGCTGAACTAAAAGCACCATTTGACATCACCATTCTGGGCATGGGTCCAGACGGGCACACTGCATCTTTGTTCCCGCATGCAGAGGGACTGGAGCAGGCATTGCAAACCTCTGAGCTGGTGTGTGCCATCAATGCTAAGCAAAGTGAAGTGACGGGCAGCATTACAGAGCGTATGAGCCTGACCTTGTCTGGCATTGCCAATACTAAGCATGCTGTCTTGCTGATCAGTGGAGATGCAAAGCGCGCTGTTTACGAAGAAGCCAAGCAGCCTGGCTCTGAACTCGATATTCCGCTGCGTGCGGTGTTAAATCACCCAGAGCTGAAGCTCAGCGTGTTCTGGTGTCCTTAAAAAGCACTCAGTAATACACGTATAAAAAGCACGCTCTGGAGCGTGCTTTTTTAATGTCTGGATATCCATAAAGACTAAATTACCTGAAAGCGGTTGCTCAGAAGGGGGATTATGGAATGAAAAGAGAGGCGGTGTTGCCTCTCTGAAGATCAATTTGGGTTTGTCTTTTGTTACAGGGAATTGATAAACACCAGAGCGATAGCCAGCGGGCACACAAACTTGATGTACCAGGGCCAAATGCGCCAAAACAGTGATGAAGCAACTTCTGGGTGGCCAGTCTGGATTTCCTTGAGTAGCTTCTGACGGTGCCAGATCCAGCCTACAAAGATGCAGCACAGCATGCCAAGTAAGGGCTGACCAAACTGCGTGGTGAGTTTCACAACCAGGCCAAACAGGGTCGAGAAGTTGAGAATAATCGTCACGCTCACTGTCGCGATGATCCCTCCAATGATCCAGGTCGCCTGAGTTCTGGCCAGAGCGAATTTTTCAACCGCGTAGGATACCGGTGCTTCGAGCATGGAAATGGAGCTGGTTAGTGCAGCGATGCTCATCAGTGCAAAGAAGGCAAAACCGACGAACACGCCCACGCTACCCATGCCTTCAAATAAGGCCGGCAAAACCTGGAAAACCAAAGTGTCTTCTGATAACAACTGCCCGGTTGGTGAGAAGATCTCGACGCCCTGAGCTTGTGCTACGTACATCGCTGGAATGATCAGTAGACCGGCAACAAAGGCAATGAACACATCGATTAAAGTGACATATGCACCCAGTGACACGAGGTTTTCTTGCTTGCTGATGTAAGAGCCATAAATGATCATCACACTGGTACCCAGTGACAAAGAGAAGAAAGCCTGACCGAGTGCGCTTACCAGTAGAGCTGGATCCAGCAAAGAGGAGAAATCAGGAACCAGATAGGCTTTCAAGCCAGTCGTAGCACCATCCTGAGTCAGTACATAGGCAATTAATGAGAACAGAATGAGCAGCAACGCAGGCATCAGCCGCTTGGACCACTTTTCAATGCCATTTTCGACGCCTTTACTGATAATGGAGATAGTCAGGGCGACAAAGGCAAGCGTGAAACTGAGGTCCCTCAGCAGAGATTGCTCTGAAAGCCAGTGTGCCGCGCCTGTTGCCCCGACTGTGTTAGCTACGGGCTCAAAGGTGGCACTTAACATCCAACCTGCCACAATGGCGTAGAAACTCAAAATCAGTCCGGCACAAATAATGCCGCCAAAACCAACGAAAAACGCAAACTTCTTTTGCACCGGGTTATTACCCAGCTTTTGCAGTGAAGACACAGCATTAGCCTGACCGTGGCGACCGATAACCAGCTCAGCCATCAGTGCGGGATAAGCCAGACAAAACGCCAGGATCAAATACATTAATACAAAAGCGGCACCACCATTACTGGCGGTTTGAGTGGGGAAACCCCAAATGTTCCCCAGGCCTACAGCAGATCCCGCTGCAGCCATAATGAATCCGAAGCGAGAGCTGAACTCTCCGCGCACACTGCTCATATTCTTATACTTCTCTTTTTTAAAGACGGCGGCAACAATCTACTGTAATTAAAAGGAAATAAAAAGGCCTAAATTGCATTGATCTAACACAAGTTTTTGCTTAAATCCTGAGCGTAATCCGAAAAATCCAGTAGTGTATCTATCCGTAGTTAGTATCTAGCTGATTTATAGCACAAATCTAACGCTTGTCAGTCAGTCTTGACACTATTTCTCGGGGCTTTACAGGAAAATGTCAATGTGAACTTTGCGCCACCGAGCAGCTCAGATCTGCTAACACTGGCCTGTCCATGATGCCAGTCGACTACTTTTGCAACAATAGCCAGTCCTAAGCCGTAGCTTTTTCCCGCCCGGTTACGATGTCCTTGTTCCTGGAAAAAGGGGTTAAATACCTTGGCCCAGTTTTCTTCTTCGATGCCCGGGCCATCATCTTCGACCCGGATTTCAATTTGATGATCCAGCTGCTGAGCACTGACAATGATTTGCTTGTTGGCGAAATCACAGGCATTGCTCAATAAGTTGGAGATGGCTCTGGCCAACCAGTGGGGATCGGCAGCCAATTGTAAGCTTGCCGGGACTGAAACGCTGGCATTGATTTGCTTTTTAGCGAGTTTGGGGGCCATTTGCTCAACCACATTACCAATATAGGTGTCCAGTTGAGTGGGGGTAAATTTGAGTAGGTGCGACTTTTGTTCTAGGGTGGCAAAAGACAAATAGCTGGCCAGCATATCTTCCATCTGATCAAGATCTTTTTCCATCCGGTGCATCAGGGCGTGCACCTGCTCAATATCGTCTTCTTCAAAGGCAGCATCAAAACCGAATCGCAAACAGGCAACCGGGGTACGAATGTCGTGAGATAAACTGGACGCCATCAGCTTGTTTTCGGCAAGCAGCTTTTCTATCTGATTAGCCATGCGGTTAAAGGTCAGCTCAAGATCTTTGATATAGGTGAAGTGATTCACCTCAATGCGGGCGCTTAAGTCACCGCTTGCAAACTGTTTTGCTGCACTGACCAGCACTGCAAGTCGTCTGGCTAAAGGCGCGAGGATGACCCACATAAAAGTGCAAATTCCGGCATAAAAAGCCAGGGTTAAAAAGACATCTGAGTCATATTGTTCTGGTGGCTTTTCGAGCCTCAGTTCCAGGTAGTCGGGAGCCAGTGAGGGCGCAGACTTAAGCAAGTAGTAGCCGATGTCATCTTCTAACAGCAGCCCTTCGGGCTGCATCATCTGGTTTTTTAGTTCGACTGGTAACGCTAGGGAGTCTCCGGAGCTATAGGTGATGGGGAGGTCAAAGTCTTTACTCACTTGCTCCATATAGGCGGCTCGCAGTGTCTCTGGGATGGAGGCACTTTGATTGGTCACACCATACAGCAGTTTGGCCTGCCAGGCGAAGGCATCTTCTGCGGGTTCAGCTTGTTGGCTCAGGGTATCAAGCAGCCAGCCCAGTACCACAATTGAGATCAGAGCGCTCGCTAACAAATACAGGTAGAGCTTTCTCATCCTTTACTCCAAAGATAAATCCCACTACATAAGGTAGGCAAGGGACAGGACTGGGGTCCGCACTGGAAAAGGCGGACCTATAAATAGTTTAGAGTTGGCTTACCAGGCTGAAGGCACCAGCAGATAGCCTTTCCCCCAGATTGTTTTAATTTTTTCAGGGTTTTGAGGGTCATCGCCAAACTTTTTTCGCAGTGCGGAAATAAGCACATCAACACTGCGGTCCAGACCATCATATTCACGTCCTTTGGTGGCTTTAAACACGGCATCCCGGGAAACCACTTCTCCGGCGTTACTGGCCAGAAAATGGAGTAACAGATATTCAGCGCTGGAGACGTTCACTTCCTGATCCGCGACGATTACCTTACGCGCCTGAGTATCTATACGGAGATTGCCCACATTGAGCATCACTGCATTGGTATCTGTGCTGGTGTCATTTTCCTGGGCAACACGCATATTGGCTTTGATCCGCGCCAACAAAGCACGAGGGCGCACTGGCTTGATCACATAGTCACTGGCACCAACCTCCAGTCCAATCACTTCGTCCATCTCTTCATCTTTGGCTGTCAGCATGATGATGGGCTTGTTGTAAAACTGGCGCAACTCGCGACACACGCTGATACCATCCTGACCCGGTAACATGATGTCCAGTAAAACCAAATCCGGTTCGTGTTGTTTGACCATACCGACAACCTGGTCGCCGCGATAACAACACTCAGTGGTATAGCCTTGATTATTCAGGTAGTCAGCAACCCACTGTGCGAGTGATTCGTCATCTTCAACCAACAAAATTGTGCCGTATTGCTCCATTTGACTTCTCCTTTATTGCGCTTGCCTTGAATGCAGCTGGACAAGGCGTTCTCTATTTTGTTTGAATTATGTTCTTGCCTGCAATTATAAGTATGAATCACGTAAAAAGTGTAATTAAGTGTGTGTTCTTGTGTAAGAACCTCAGTTAAAGCAATACATTAAGCTTTTCTATCAGGCCGCGACTCAAATGATGCATCATGTCACTGGTTAGTGCACTTACTTCTGTTTTATTACATGCGCCAGCCGTTTTTACCAAAGGCGAAATCTGTGATTCCACCTGATAGGGTGGGATGTTGACTTCCTGATTGTATCTCGCGCGCCGGGCTTCTTCTTGATTTTGTTCGACAATGAAGGAAATCACTGCGTGTTCGTTTGCGACCTTCTCGGTTTCTGTGAAGGTATATTGCAGCGGAATACCCTGATACCCCGCACTGTTAATCGATGATTTAGCAAACCAAATGACATCAGAAGATGACTTGTGAGTAAGCCGCATGCTTAAAGACGCGATGATATTACTACACTGTTTACTTGGGATCGTTTGGGCGAGTTGCGCAATGTAAGGGTGAGGATCTTCAGGCTTATTGAGTACATAAACCTTATCCTTACCAAACGAGAGATCCATTTGCTGCACCACCAGATGGTAGTCACTGCTTTTTTGTGCAACGACTGTCAAGCCTTTGTCTTTTAGTAGTTGGATAATCTGCTTACGTAATGTATCTGTGACGCTCACTTTGCTGGTATCTATGTAAACTGTATTCCCACTCTTAACTGGGTGAGCAGGCAGCTGCACAGATTTGATCCGGGCAGATTCGAGTTCGGTGCTATATGACAGCTGGTAAACGGATTTAGTTAATAGCGGCTTTTTTGGCACGTCCAGTTTGGGGGCCATTGGCGGTGTTGCAATACACCCTGTGAGTCCGGCCAAGGCAATAATTGAAAGCAAACAGCGCATGACTTATACCTCTAAACTTAGTTTTATAGATCAGCACTTAGCTGCATTAAAACACGACAAACTATTTGGCACTATCCCCCGGGCCACATTGAAGAATTTCTATGACCAACAAGGATTGTCCGCGTGAGCAGTGCCAAACTTCATGATATTATGTGCAGCGTGTTAATGAATCGGATCATTATGAAGTCACTGCATCACCTTATTATTATTGCATTCGCACTGACGACTTGGGTCGTTCAGGCTAACCCAGACACCGAACAGCTGCGCTGGGAGCAATTTGTGAACGCATATTCTAAGCAACTCAAACAAAAACTAAAAGAAAAATCGATACCGGGTGCTGCTTTGAGCATTGTTCATCAGCAGCATGGTGATCATATTGTAGGCATAGGGAAAACCAAAGTTAAAAAAGGGCGTAACGTCACGGCTAACACGCGTTTTCGGCTAGCGTCGGTGTCCAAGACTTTTGCCGGTTCCCTGACCGCTAAGTTGGCAGCTCAAGGGGTACTCAATCTCGAAGATACCGTTGCGGAGCATCTTCCTATTTTTAGTGAGAGTGCCTACGGAAAGGCTAAGTTATATCACTTGCTAAGCCACTCCAGCGGTCTGGTACCCAACGCCTATGATAACCTGATAGAGTCACGTATGGCGTATGACAAAATTTATCCACGCCTGGTTGATGTTAAACATATTTGTCGGCCGGGCATTTGCTATGGCTATCAGAATGTCATGTTTAGCCTGATCGGCAATGTGATTGCACAAACAACGCAGCTTAGTTACGAATCCTGGCTCGAGCACTTTTTCTTTGCTCCTTTGGGTATGAAAGATGCGGGCTTAGGTCATGCGCACATGACCAGAGATGATAATTTTGCGGCGCCTCATGTGCGGGGGACTAAACGTTGGCACACCGCCAGGCTGAAGCCTCACTACTATAAAGTGGCGCCAGCGGCCGGTGTGAATGCCAGTGCCGCAGATATGGGACAATGGTTAAAGGCACAACTGGGTATATACCCTTCGGTTTTGTCGCTGGATGCGCTTACCATTCAGTCACGACCTTATACGCACACAAAGCGTGAGCTACGCAGGCGAGTGTGGCGTAATTATGTTGAGCAAGCACATTATGGGCTGGGCTGGCGTATCTACAGTTTTTCAGGTGAGTTAATGTATTACCACAGTGGCTGGGTACAAGGATATAGAACGGATGTGGCCGTGTTACCAGAATTGGGGATTGGCTTTAGCTTGCTGTTGAACGCTGAAAGTGGGGTCATCAACGGCCTGAGTACAGAGTTCATTCGTCAGGCCATTGAATTTAGCAGAACTGCCAGGGAGCAAGCTGATGCTCAGGCAGCCAGCTAGATGCTACTGGCGAGGTAGCTGGATTTTTTTATCTTCGCTTTGGCGATACAAAACGACGATATGTCCGATAGTTTGAACCTTATGGGCACCGGTTTCACGGATAATGGCTTCAAAGATAAGCTGTTTGGTCTCACGATCATTGGTCGGTACTTTGACCTTGATGAGCTCGTGGATGTCTAAACATTGCTCAATCTCTAACAGAACTCCCTCTGTCAGCCCGTTACCACCGAGCAAAACAACGGGTTTAAGGTCATGTGCTAACCCTTTTAGGTACTGCTTCTGTTTATTTGATAATGTCATATTGATACAATTTACTAATTAAGGCTTGAATTACCGCTATTCTAACGCCATCTAAAGAATATTACTAATGAGTTGCAGTTAATATGGCAAATAAAAAGCACTCAGCGAGCTCCAAACGCTGGTTAAAAGAACATGTTGAAGATCCTTATGTTCATGAGGCACAAAAGCGAGGCTATCGCTCACGTGCTGTGTTTAAGTTGGAAGAAATCCAACAGAAAGACAAATTGTTTAGACCAGGCATGCATGTTGTCGACCTGGGCGCAGCGCCAGGAAGCTGGTCTCAATATTTGGCGGAACAGGTCGGTGAGAAGGGCGAAGTAATCGCGTGTGACATATTACCAATGGACTCTCTGCCAGGCGTCGCCTTTTTGCAAGGTGACTTTCGCGAGGAGGCTGTGCTCAATGCCTTAATGGAGCGAATTGGTGGCAAAAATATTGATGTGGTATGTTCAGACATGGCACCCAATATGAGTGGCAACAACGTGATAGATCAGGCTGGTAGTATGTATTTGGTCGAATTGGCATTTGATATGTGTCATCAGGTACTCAAACCGAACGGGGCTTTTGCTGTGAAGGTGTTTCAGGGTGAAGGCTTTGATCAGTTTGTGCAGGACGTGCGTAATGCCTTTAAAGTGGTTAAGATCCGCAAACCAAAAGCGTCTCGGCCGCGATCTCGTGAAGTATATATAGTGGCGACGGGCTACAAACTGTAGTACAGTTGAAACGCTTTTAAGACGAATTTGAATTATTTTAGATACAAGAGGTTAACCCCTTGAGCGATATGGCGAAGAACTTAATACTCTGGTTGGTGATAGCAGTCGTGCTTATGACCGTATTTCAGAGCTTCAATGGTGGCGAACAAGCAGATCGCCAGACTAGTTATACTCAGTTTGTGAACGAAGTGCGTAGCGGTGTAGTCCGCGATGTCAACATCGACCGCACAGCTGGCACGATCACAGGGATCAAAAATAATGGTGAACGTTTTCAAACCATTATGCCGTTGTATGATGACGACTTGATCAATGATTTACTTAAAAATGATGTAAACGTCAAAGGGGTTGCGCCGGAAGAGCAGTCTTTCCTGGCTAACATCTTTATTTCCTGGTTCCCTATGCTGTTGTTAATTGGTGTGTGGATTTTCTTCATGCGTCAGATGCAAGGTGGCGGCGGTAAAGGCGCCATGTCATTTGGTAAGAGCAAAGCGCGTCTGATGGGTGAAGATCAGGTTAAAACCACATTTGCCGACGTTGCAGGGTGCGATGAAGCAAAAGAAGACGTTACCGAATTGGTAGACTTCCTACGTGATCCATCTAAGTTCCAGAAGCTTGGCGGTAACATTCCTAAGGGAGTGTTGATGGTAGGTCCTCCTGGTACTGGTAAAACTTTGCTTGCTAAAGCGGTAGCAGGTGAAGCCAAAGTGCCATTTTTTACTATTTCAGGTTCTGATTTCGTAGAAATGTTTGTTGGTGTTGGTGCGTCACGTGTACGTGACATGTTCGACCAGGCAAAGAAAGCGGCACCGTGTATCATCTTTATCGATGAGATCGATGCTGTAGGTCGTAAACGTGGTGCGGGTATGGGTGGCGGTCACGATGAGCGTGAGCAAACTCTTAACCAAATGTTGGTTGAAATGGACGGCTTTGAAGGCAATGAAGGTATTATTGTTATTGCTGCGACGAACCGCCCAGATGTACTTGACCCGGCATTGCTTCGTCCAGGCCGTTTTGACCGTCAGGTAGTAGTAGGCTTGCCAGACGTACGTGGTCGTGAGCAAATTCTGAATGTACACATGCGCAAAGTACCGCTTGATGAAAACGTTGAAGCGTCTTTAATTGCCCGTGGTACGCCAGGTTTCTCAGGTGCAGACTTGGCTAACCTGGTTAATGAAGCGGCACTGTTTGCTGCGCGTGGCAACAAACGTAAAGTGAGCATGGCTGAGTTTGACGCAGCCAAAGACAAGATCATGATGGGCGCTGAGCGTAAATCTATGGTGATGTCTGAGAAAGAAAAAGAAATGACAGCATACCATGAGGCTGGTCACGCGATTGTAGGTCGATTGGTTCCAGAGCATGATCCTGTCTACAAAGTGTCTATCATTCCGCGAGGTCGTGCATTGGGTGTTACTATGTATTTGCCGGAGCAAGACAGAGTAAGTCACTCAAAAGAGCATTTAGAGTCTATGCTATCGAGTCTGTATGGTGGCCGAATTGCAGAAGCCATTATATATGGAGATGACAAAGTAACGACGGGTGCCAGCAATGACATCGAGCGAGCTACCGATATTGCCCGTAAGATGGTAACGCAATGGGGTTTGAGTCCAAAGTTGGGTCCTCAGATGTACATGGAAGAGCAAGGCGAAATGTTTATGGGTGGCGGGTCGTCACGCATGGCTGGTGTGTCTGACGAAACTGCTAAGCTTATTGATGCTGAAATTAAGGATTTTGTTACCCGTAACTATGGCAGAGCGGAGCAAATTCTGAAAGATAATATGGATATCCTTCACGCGATGAAGGATGCATTGATGAAGTACGAAACAATTGATGCTGGTCAGATTGACGACTTAATGGAAAGAAAAGAGGTGCGTCCACCCAGAGATGCCCATGACCGTAAGCCAACTGATAGTGGCAATTCTGGTGCCTCTGCTGGTACTAGTAATGACGTTGAAAAGAGCGAAAGTGCCCCAGTATCGGGTTCTGAGCTTGATGACAAGTTATAATCTAAGTTAGAATTCAACAATTGAAAAACCCCGGCATTAGCCGGGGTTTTTTATATTTTAAGGATGACCTTTTTACCAGTTCGTCTAACGAGCGGCTTGTACTGGCTGATATTCTGCTTATCTTACGTTCAGCTGACGAATCCATGAAGCATAGGGAAATGACAGTCCGTCTAAACAATTACTGTGGCTAGAGCAAAGTGTTTATGTATACAGGTGATACTGAAAATTGGTGTCTCCCAGGCTTCTAATCGAGCCGAAACTCGACGAATTGGATTAAGTAAGCAGCCATTCATAAGATGTCAGCTAAGCTCTTCCCAGCGAGCACTTACTATCTTAATGTGGCAGTTTTTTATAAAATATGCTTATATAAAAGCAATTCAACAGGCGTATTATGCTTAAGCTTAAACTTCCTCGTGGTCGTACACTTGACCTTTCTACACCCCAGATAATGGGAATTGTTAATGTAACTCCTGATTCATTCTCAGACGGCGGCAAGTATTGTCAGGCTGACAGCGCTGTCAAACACGGTTTGATACTGCTTGAACAAGGGGCGAGTGTGCTCGATATTGGCGGTGAGTCGACACGCCCTGGTGCGCCTGACGTCGGATTAGAACAAGAACTTGAACGTGTTATCCCTGTAATCGAAGGCATTCGAGCTCAGTCAGACTGCATTATTTCAGTCGACACCAGTAAAGCTGAGGTGATGTCCGCTGCGATTGAAGCTGGTGCGGATATGATCAACGATGTGCGTGCGTTGCAAGAACCTGGCGCTCTAGACGTGGCTGCACGTTACGACGATGTTGCGGTGTGTCTAATGCACATGCAGGGGCAGCCGAGAACCATGCAGCTCAACCCCTGCTATGAGGATCTTTTTAAGGATATTAGCGCGTTTTTTCAGTCACGTATGACTT
This sequence comes from Pseudoalteromonas ardens, assembly GCF_030125445.1. Classification (NCBI taxonomy): domain Bacteria; kingdom Pseudomonadati; phylum Pseudomonadota; class Gammaproteobacteria; order Alteromonadales; family Pseudoalteromonadaceae; genus Pseudoalteromonas; species Pseudoalteromonas ardens. The sequence continues at coordinate 67,143 of NZ_JASJUV010000006.1, read as the reverse complement.
GCTGTGTTGAGGCAGGCATAACGCCTGATCGCCTCATTCTTGATCCAGGTTTTGGTTTTGGCAAAACACTGGAACATAACTTTTCATTGTTAGGACACTTATCTTACTTTGCCGAACTGCAACGTCCTATTCTTGCCGGGTTATCCCGCAAATCTATGTTTGGCAAATTACTTAATCGGGATACAGATGAGCGCTTGGCTGCAAGCCTGAGTGGGGCATTATTATGTGCCCAACAGGGGGCGCAGATTATACGTGTTCATGATGTTAAAGAAACCAATGATGTGCTGCGGGTTTGGCACGCAGCAACCCATGGAGTAAATAAATGACAACAAGAAAATATTTTGGTACCGACGGTGTACGCGGAATGGTTGGGGAGTTTCCAATCACACCTGAGTTTGCACTTAAACTGGGCTGGGCAGCAGGTAAAGTGCTGTCTAAATCTGGCACCAAGAAAGTAATCATAGGTAAAGATACGCGTATTTCAGGCTATCTACTGGAAACGTCTCTAGAGGCGGGGCTTATTGCCGCTGGCATTAATGTGGTATTGCTTGGGCCAATGCCAACACCTGCCGTTGCCTACTTGACGCAAACATTCCGCGCTGAAGCGGGCATTGTGATCAGTGCCTCGCATAACCCCTATCATGATAATGGAATTAAATTTTTCGGTGGTGATGGTAAAAAGCTGCCAGATCAAGTTGAGCTAGAAATCGAAGCTATGCTTGACGAACCTATGACCTGTGTGGCGTCAGATAAGCTGGGTAAGGCACGACGTCTGGAAAACGCAGACGGTCGTTATATTGAGTTCTGTAAAGGACAATTCCCCAATGAGCTCTCACTCGAGGGCCTTAAAATCGTTTTGGATTGCGCTAATGGTGCAACTTACCACATTGCGCCGGCAGTCATGCGTGAGTTAGGTGCAGAAGTGATCTGCACGGCATGTGAGCCAAATGGGGTTAATATCAATGAAAAGTGCGGTGCAACGCACGTTGATGCTTTAAAACGCCATGTACTTGAACACCAGGCCGATGTGGGGATCGCCTATGATGGTGATGGCGATCGCGTCATGATGGTGGACCATAACGGTCGTGTGTTTGATGGGGATGACATTGTATATATCATCGCGGCCCAAGCGCAGCGCAGTGGACAGCTAAAAGGTGGTGTCGTTGGCACTGTGATGTCCAATATGGGTCTGGAAAATGCGCTCAAAGAGAAAGACATTCCGTTTGAACGCAGTAAAGTGGGCGACCGTTATGTGTTGAGTAAACTTCAGGAGCATGGCTGGACAATTGGCGGTGAAAGTTCGGGCCACGTCCTGAATCTTGAACTTATCCCGACTGGCGATGGTATTGTGTCAAGCTTGCAGGTACTTGCTGCTATGGTTGCTCAAAACCAGACGCTCAAAGATTTAGGCGCTGGATTTGTCAAATATCCGATGAAAATGATTAATGTGCGTTATGCCAAAGGCACAGATCCCGTATCAGCGGATGAGGTTCAACAAGCGGTGAGGGACGTTGAGTCAGAACTGGGCGAAAAAGGCCGGGTCCTGTTAAGAAAGTCAGGTACCGAGCCCGTTGTTCGCGTTATGGTTGAAGCCGAACAGGAAAAGCAAGTTATTGACTTTGCCACCAAAATTGCTCAAGTCGTTGAATCTGTGAGCAACTAAACCAAAATCCACAATTTTTTCTTGTAACTTAGGGTGAGTGACGTTAGTATCTCACCCGCTTTCTGATGCGGAGTAATACATGGGACAGAGAAAGCCAATCGTCGCAGGCAACTGGAAAATGAACGGCTCTTTAGAGCTGATAAAAGAAATTGCAGCGGTGAGTGCTCAAATCGAAGAGCAGCAGTGTGAGGTATTAGTTTTTCCTCCTGCGGTGTTACTGTCTGAGGCAATATCAGCTGGTTTAAAATGTGGCACACAGACTGTGTCAGAATTTGATGCTGGTGCCTACACAGGTGAAATACAAGCCTCTTTAGTGAAATCCCTTGGTGCAAATTACACCTTAGTAGGACACTCTGAAAGACGTAGTATTTACGGTGAGTCCAACGAGGATGTCGCAAACAAATTTGCTCAAGCGCAGCAAAGTGGATTGACACCTATTCTGTGTATTGGTGAAACCCAAGAACAAAGAACAGATGGCAAGACAGAAGAAGTTGTTAAACAACAGCTTGAATCTGTTATTGAAAAATTAGGCATAGCATCACTGGTAAATTCTGTGATAGCATACGAGCCTGTTTGGGCCATAGGTACCGGTTTAACAGCCACACCAGAACAAGCTCAGGCAACGCATAAGTATATTCGTGACTTGTTACGTAGTTATGATGAACAGGTTGCAGACGCACTACGCATACTATATGGCGGCAGTGTTAATGAAAGTAATAGTGAATTATTGTTCGCACAAGCAGATATTGACGGTGGCCTGATAGGCGGAGCGAGTCTCAAACCTGAAAGCTTTAGCGCTATCTGTGAAAGTGCAAAGGGATAAGTAAATGTACGAGATTCTTTTGGTTATATATTTGGTCGTCTCGCTGGCTTTGATCGGCATGATCTTAATTCAGCAAGGCAAAGGCGCCGACATGGGTTCATCCTTCGGTGCAGGTGCTTCTGCAACCGTGTTTGGTTCATCAGGTGCAGGTAACTTTATGACCAAAACGACGACAATTCTTGCGACGGTATTTTTCGTCCTGAGCATTGTGTTGGGTAGCTTGACAGCCAGCCAAATTAAGCAGGCTGACGAGTGGGAAAACCTGGAGGCGCCTGCTTCTACGGTAGTACCTGCTAATCAAGATGTACCAGCGTCAGAAGAGTCTCAAAACAACTCAGACGTCCCAAACTAAAAACTTCTTAGCGAACGTGGTGGAATTGGTAGACACGCCATCTTGAGGGGGTGGTGAGCATAGCTCGTGGGGGTTCAAGTCCCCCCGTTCGCACCAATCTTAGAGCCAGCGATGCACTGGCTCTCTCATAAAATATGAGTTAAGTCGTATTTTAAACGACAATGCATTACACCGAATTGCGAATGTGGTGGAATTGGTAGACACGCCATCTTGAGGGGGTGGTGAGCATAGCTCGTGGGGGTTCAAGTCCCCCCATTCGCACCAATCGGTTATCTAAAATCCTTTCCTACTCCTAAAAATGCCCAAATTTAAGCTACTTAGATGCGATATTCCGCTCACATGGGTTACAATAAAAGAAATTAGTTTGTGTTTCTTTTTATGCATTTTCCTGCTCATTTTATTTCCAAAGTATTCCATGGCGTTAGAGCAATCGACGTATGCCCGCAAGGGATAAGAATACTCAAGGCCGGCGGCGAAAAGCTGATTGCCTGGGAACAGCAACATCAGCCTCCCGTCATTTCGCTGGATTGGTTGGGGGCACGCCTTGTGTGTCACGAGCAGGACAGAGTGCTGACTATCCGGATCAAATATCACCCCGCTCCTCAAATGCAAGCTCAGCTTGAAACTTTCTGGTTAAACACGCATAAAGCACGCCTGATCTCCTCAGTAACGGCTTTGGAGCAACTGCTGCAACACAGGTATCTGTCTGTGCGTTATTGGGCTACAACTCGATCAGTCATAACCGAGCTGGCAAAGTACTGGAGTGGCTGGCAAAGTGAGCCAGACATGGATGAGGACCTTGTCCAGGCTCAATATACGGTGACTGAGATGCATTGCTGGCATGACGAAGACCTGGCTCAATTCAGAGAAGCTTTTATCCAGGCCCAGTTGCGTCGTTATGAGGGCTTTTTTGATACGGTGTGTGAGCATCCTTTGACTCACTCACAACGTCGAGCGTGTGTGGTACAGGATGAGCGCCAGCTGTTGCTTGCTGGGGCGGGAACCGGAAAAACCAGTGTGATGGTGGCCAAAGCAGCTTATCTGCTTCATTCACAGCAAGCTCAGGCTGAGCAAATACTGATGCTTGCATACGGAAAGGAAGCGGCTGTTGAGATGCAGCAACGGCTGGCTCACAGTAAAGTCGCGGTGGAGTGCGCTACATTTCATAGTCTTGGGCTGGAAATCATTGCTCAGGTCGAAGGTAATAAACCGACCTTGTCTGCCCTGTGTCAGAGTGATGCTGCCAGGGAGCAGTTTATTGCTGAGACCCTGGCGTCTTTATGTCAGGAGGCTCAGTATCAGCGTGACTTAATGGCGTTGCTGAAAAGCCAATTCTGTGAAACTGACAACAGCCAAAAGCTCGATTTTACTTCCCGTGCGGCGACCAAACTGATCCGTCAATTTTCAGAGGCGCTGAGCTTCTACAAACAGGCCTTATTTTTGGGTAAAACACAGTCACTGAGTCATGAATTTGCGCTCTGGACGAGCTGTTTCAGGGCTGTGCTTACCGACTATCAGCTTTATTTGCAAAAAGAGCAATGTATCGACTTTGATGACATGATCACGCGTGCCATCGAGTATGTGCGCAGTGGCAAGTTTAACAGTCCCTGGCATTACATTCTGGTTGATGAGTTTCAGGATATTTCTCCGCTTCGGGCTGAGTTGCTCAAGGCGCTGTTGGCACGCAACAGTAAGAGCGATTTGTTTGCCGTCGGAGACGACTGGCAGGCGATATACCGTTTTAGTGGCGGAGATATTTCCATGACGACTCATTTTTCAGAGCACTTTGGTGAGGCCACGATCCAACAGCTTGATATGACATTTCGATATCCGCAGCAGCTACTGGATATTGCCAGCGAATTTGTGTGTCAGAATCCAGCTCAGTTGATTAAGCGGGTTAACTCGAGCCAAGTGGCCAGTTGCCCCGTGTTGATTGCGCGCCCTGAGGAGGAAGATGCGCTAAGTATGGCAATCGATGGATTTATGAGCCTGACGGCAGAGCCTTGTTCAGTCTTGTTACTGGCACGCAATCACAAATTTTTACCATCCGCAGAAGTAATGACCAAACTTTCTCAGCGATTTCCTCGTGCGCGTATAACGGCGCTGACTTTTCACGGCGCTAAAGGAAAAGAAGCCGATTTCAGCATCTTATTGGGTTTACATAACAACAGCGTGCCCGCCAGGCAGCAAAGTGCAGCCATCATAGAGGCGTTGTTACCAGCGCGAGAGTCGTATCCAGATGCGGAGGAACGCCGTTTGTTCTATGTTGCACTGACCCGTGCCCGACGACAAGTCTGTTTGCTGGTGCCTGATGATCCCAGCCCGTTTATTGACGAGACACTGGCATTCGTAAACTGACCCCTTAACTGGTAATTCTCTTATCCTGACGACAAATAAATTTTGTTGTACTTTGGGGCAATTGATTTTCATAATCCGCGCTTTGAATTTCAAGCGAGCAAAGAGCACCCCAATGCGTGGATGGATTATATACAAAGACTCGGCAAACCTTTTAAAGCCAGAAACTTACGAAATTAAACGCCTACTGGAAGTTGCCCAGGAGGAGAACATAGATCTGCAGGTGTTTTCTCCAGACCAGTTTGACCTGCTGGTATCCCGTGAAGACGATCAGAGTGTTTTGATCGATGGCGAGCCGGTATCGCTGCCCGATTTTGTGTTACCACGTATGGGCGCCGGTACAACCTATTTTGCGCTGGCGATTATTCGCCACCTTGAGCGGCTTGGCGTTCACTGTTTTAACAGCTCAGAAGCGACTGAAACGGTGAAGGATAAGCTGTTCGCACAGCAGATCCTGGCACAGCAAAATTTGCCGACGCCAAAAACTATGCTGGTGAAGTTTCCGGTGAATATTGATCTGGTTGAAAAGCAGATTGGATTCCCGGTGGTGGTAAAAACGCTGTCCGGCTCTCAGGGCAGTGGGGTGTTTTTGTCAAAAACACGCAGTGAGTTTGACGACTTAATGCAATTGATTGAAGCGACCAGTCCGAAAGCAAACATTATTCTGCAAAAATTCATTAAGTCGAGTCATGGCAGAGATTTACGCGTATTGACGATTGGTGGACGTGTGGTTGCCTGTATGGAACGAAACTCGGGCGGTGCGAACTTTAAAGCCAATGTGAGTGCGGGCGCAAAGGGCCTGTCACATCCGATCACCCCCGAAATTGAATGGCTGGCAACGCAAACGGCGAATATTCTTAATCTGGATATGGCAGGGATTGACCTGTTATTTGATGAAGAGCATTTTAAGATCTGTGAAGCCAATTCCAGTCCGGGTTTTGAAGGCTTAGAAGCTGCGGTTGATGTGGATGTGGCCCGGGAGATCCTGCACTTTATCCGGATTCGTTTGGGGATTTTTGACAAGAAAAAGCCAAAGTCCTCTGAAGCCAAAAAGCTGGTTACTAAGCCACAGTCTACGCCAACCAGCGCTTAACTTTCAGAACGATTGAGAGCCCAAGTGATACCAGCTGCCATTGCTGGCTGGTATCATAGTTTATTGATTTCTTTAGCAACCTGGTAGCCATCATCGGTGATGATCTGCTCAAGTGTTGCTACACGTGCTTTGAGTTGCCGAATTTCATCTTGCATGGCCTGTTTTTCGGCCTGGCTCATTCCGTCAAGCTTTTTCATTTCCAGACGTTTAGTAAAGATATCTCGGATAACACCGAAACCGACAGCCACTAAGACAATTAGAAAAACCATGGTTGTACCGGACATACCTGTGATTCCTTTTTTCACTTTGATAGTCCTAGCGTAGCAAATTATCGAACAGAGGTCTTGAGCGGATCTGTTTCAAGATATGATTTCGTCAGTGGGCGTAGCGTGTGCCCACTGAGCAAGTGAGGAGCGTTATTCGTAAGGTAGGGGATCACTGGCTTGATTTAATGTAAAAGCTTCCAGGCGCTCCTGGCAGGCACCACACTTACCGCAGGCCTTCTCACGGCCATTGTAGCAGGTCCAGGTTTTACTGTAGTCGAGCCCCATTTTCAGACCGTCTGTGAGGATCTCAATCTTGCTGTTGTTCAGGTATGGGCAAACAATTTCAATTTCTTCATAGTTTGCGATGCGGCAGACGTCGTCCATTTTCTTTACAAACTCAGGGCGACAGTCCGGATATATTGCATGATCGCCTGAATGGGCACCGTAAAAGACTTTACTTGCTTTGAGCGAAACCGCATAGCCAACCGCCAGAGACAGCAAGATCATGTTGCGGTTTGGTACCACAGTGCTTTTCATGCTTTCTTCTTCGTAATGGCCTTCTGGTACTTCAATGTCATCAGTCAGTGATGAACCACCGATCAGCTGGTTAATTGCGGAAATGTCCACGATTTTATGAGCCACACCGAGTTCGTCGCAGGCTTGACGGGCAACTTCGAGTTCTTTTACATGGCGCTGGCCATAATTAAAAGACAGCGCATAGACCTCATAGCCTGATTTAAGTGCCTTGTTCAGGACTGTATATGAATCCATTCCACCGGAATAAATAACAACGACTTTTTCGCTCATAGGTTTGCCTCGTTTGTGTGCTCGAATACTCACTGACATTGCTCGCGATTTTAATAGAGGTTTATGTCAGGGCGCGATATACTACACGGCCGCTGAAAAAATGACAATCCGACGGGTCAGATAATGCCTGTTTTTCAGCGTTATGGCTTTTGCCAGGGTAAAATGTAAACGTTATTAAGTCGTCATGTGTCCGGTTTGAATCCGGGATGTAAAGTGAGTTCGGAGCTGTTTTGTACAAGATAAATGAAGTGTTTGAAACCATCCAGGGTGAAGCCAGCCACACTGGTGTGCCTTCCATTTTTGTGCGCTTACAGGGATGCCCTGTGGGTTGCGCCTGGTGTGATACCAAACAGACCTGGGAGGTCGACCCCGTTTATCTTGTTAGCTTGGATCAAACGGTAGAGAAAAAAGCGGATTCAGATTTTTGGGCCAATGCCACACCTGAGCAACTACTGGCCTTGTTTGAAGCGCGTGGCTACACCGCAAAGCATGTGGTGATCACCGGGGGCGAACCTTGCATGTATGATCTCAATCCGTTGTGCGACAAGCTTCATGCTGAGGGGTATCAAACTCAGGTAGAAACCAGCGGTACTTTTGAAATTCTGGTGCCTGCGCAAACCTGGGTCACGGTATCTCCTAAAATCAATATGCGCGGCGGTTACAAAGTCCTGGCAAGTGCGATGCAAAGAGCGGATGAGATTAAACACCCGGTCGCAATGGAGAAGCACGTAGAAGAGCTGGAAGCCTTGTTCGAAGAGACCGGGGTTCAGCCAAAGCTGGTATATCTGCAACCTATCAGTCAAAAAGCGAAAGCGACCAAGCTGGCCATTGATACCTGCAAGCAGAAAAACTGGCGCTTGTCCGTGCAGGTCCATAAATACATTGGCATCAGTTAATCGGGCGTAGTCTTAGCCAGCGGTTTTACTTTTAACCAGATCTCCAACGCAATCATGCGTTTTGAAGGGTCTTTGTTATGGTTGTTGTCAACCGGCCGGTCGTAATGCTCAATGAGCGGGGCGTCGTCCGGCTCAAACCCGCTGTTCGGTAACCAGGCTGCGTAGAGGGCCAGCTGAAAAGGCAGCAGGTTGCTCACTAAGTCATGGTAGCGAAAAACCGCATACTGGCCCGCAGCTAACGTACTTAGTCTGAAAGGGTTTTTAACTTTGTCTTTTAATCCCGCGGGGATCACCAGCGCACCGTCATATCTGGCTTTATCCAGCGGGGTAAAGAGGGGGTTGTCATGACCAAATCCGAGCTTAGTGATGCTGCGTGAGCGCAGACCATGCACCTGGGCCCACTGATTTAGTTGCTCCCAGCATTGCCAGATCCCATCAAGGTGATAGCCTTGCGGCGCTCTGAGTGTGCACAAGTCCATCTCATCAATCTTCATAATCCGGCTGGCCTTGGGTGTTATGTCAGGTTGCTTGGCAGACACCTTTTCAGCTTGCAGTCGCATCAGTAATTCAATATTCATCTTCTGCACTTCAAGGTGCTCTGCCAATTGCTTTTTCAGCCGCTCTGTTTTTCTGACGCTGATTGGTGTAATGCCATAGTGTTCTTTAAAAGAGCGTGTGAAGTTAGCGCTACTTGAATAGCCGCAGTCCAGCGCAATGTCAGTTACGCTTTTTTCGGGGTGAAAGAATAGTAAAGAAGCGGCGCGTTCCAGCCTGACCCGATTACTGTATTGGGTCAGGGATTCCCCCATCAGGGCAGAAAAAATGCGCTGTAAGTGGCACTTAGAAAAGTGGCTGAGCAACGAGGCTTTTTCAAGACTAACAGGCTGGTCCGGGTGGCTGTGAATATAAGCAACCACAGGTTTCAGACGCTGATAATATAAGTCCCGATGTTTCTCCTGCCGATCAGTTTTTTGCACTGATAATCTCCAATTTGTTTGAGGTTGTTTTTTGGTAGTGAAACCAACACAGGCTACAGGTCGCCAGCGCCGTGATGACGTCGGCGCTGACTATCGCAATAAAGATCCCGTTCAGGTCAAACCACAATGGCAGTACAAAAAGCAACGGCGTAAACACAAATATGATCCTGAATGCACTATAAAAACTAGCCCGGCGAGGGTCGCCAATTGACTGATAGAAGCCGCTGGCAACCAGCATTAAGGCGACGAGTGGCAGTCCCCACAGTGCGGAGTGTATCATTTCCTGACCCTGATATATCAGTAATGACTGGCTGGTAAACCAGGCCATGATATTTGGGGCAAACAAAACAAGTTGGATTGTCACGAGTGTGGCATACAGCATCATTGATATGAGCGCGATTTCAATTGATTTACGCACTCGTTCGGTGTTTTGTGCTGCAAGGTTGTAGGCACATAAGGTTTGAAAGGTAACTAGCATGGCAACTATGGGCAGAGTTGCGAAGGTTAGCACCCGACTTAGCATACCGTAAGTGATCACCCAGGTTTCTCCGGCGGTTTGCATGAGCTGAAAATTCATGATGGCCGTTTGCCAGCCCAGGCAGAGATGCGTGATCAGTACAGGTGTCCCTGTCAACACAATAGGTAACCAGGCTTTATAATCAACCGCAAAATCAATGGGGGTAAATCTGTCTGGTCTGAGTAGCAGGTATAAAGCCAGTATCAAGGCGATAGCCTGCGATACCACCGTGGCGAAAGCTGCGCCGGTAACACCCCACTCAAATACGGCAATAAACACGTAATCCAGCACAATATTGAGCCCGGAGGCCGTTAACATTATCAGCATGAGCTTATGCGGTTGGCCTTCTGCACGAAAAATATCTCCCAATACAGGCAAAATTATCGCAACAAAACTGCATAGCATAATGGGGTGAAGGTAGGCGTAAGCGTCGGCTTTGAATACCGGGTCGACGCTGAGCCAATTTAGTATCTCAAGAGGGTAGAGCCAGCCTAGTATCAGGAGAATTACGCTTAATAGCATGGCCATTTGTAAGGTGTGGCCAATTATGATCCCGGCTTTGGCTCTTTGTTTGGCGCCCAGCAGCCTGGTAACCATGGTTGCCATGCCGGCAGAGAGCATCGCGGCTAGCGCGGCGATCCCCATTTGTACAGGGAACACCATGGCAACCGCGCCCAGTGCCTGTTCGCCAACAAAATGGCTGATAAACAGGCCATCAATCAGGTTGTACAGGCCGATGACCAGCATACCGATACATATTGGAAAAAAATGTTTCAAAAACAAGATGGCGACCGGCTCGGTCGCGAGGTGCTCTGAACTACTAGACGAGCGATTTGGATCAACAGACATCCATCATTACCTGATATTGAATTAATGTCTGGCTAGTCTATTGCGCTCATTCTATGAAAAATATTCAAATCTTGCGCACTTGAGCAAAGTAAGTATCAGTTAATAACACTCTGAACTGCCCATTTCGATGATGCGATCGGTCTCACCACTGTTTTTAAACAGATAAAGGCCTTTATTGAGGTCATTCAGGACGCCACGCCAGTTGGGCTTGGCTTTACTGAGTGCAAAATAAAGATTGTTGTACCTCAAAGCTGGCTCCACATTTTCCAGCCCCCTTAATAAGGTGACCTTTTCAGATTTAGCCAAATCTGAATAACTTACGGTAAAGCGCAGCACTTTGGGATCGCCAATAATCAGGTCAACACGTTTACCTATCAGCAGCTTAACCAGTTGTAAATCATCGACGGCTTCGACAATGATGAATTCATTGTTGTCCATCATGGCGTCAAACTCAGGGGTGTTCTGATAGCCCCGCACCACACCTATGGTAGCGCCTTTGAGTGCATTGAGGTTGCCCTCAAAGCTGTCTGACTCACCGCGACGTTTTAGCAGGGTAATTTCACCACCCGGGTATGCATTAGACAGTGCCAGTAATTCACGGCGTGTTTTGCCGGGGTAGTTATCAGAGGGGGAGGCATCTTCGATAAAGTACTCAGGAAAGAGAATGTCAGCCCGGCCGGACTCAACGGCTTTGACAGCGCGGGCCCAGGGCAGGAATTCGACATAAACAGGGTAGTCCTGATCCGCCAGTAAGGAGATTGTAAATTGAAACACCCAACCTTTGTTGCACAACTGGTCGCCAATATAGGGAGGCCAGTCCAGTGTTACCAGATGCAATAACGGCTTATCTCCGCTTTTATTGTACAGGTACCCATTTTTATATTGCTCACCCTGAACCATCAGGTACTTGCCTTGTTTAAAGTAGCCGACATTCAAGCTCGCAAAGGCAGTCACAGAGACGCTGCACAATAACAGCAACAATAGCCGGGTGAGTATTTTCATAACCTGTTTCCTGGTGCGCACAATTGAGATAAAAGCGTTTAAAAATAAAACGATGAGTTTGCTTTTAGGCTACATCGATTATTCATTAAGTCTAGACATTATCACGCTAAAAGGAAGGGAAGAAGACAATAAGGCCAGCATTTAGCTGGCCTTATTATAGACAATTAGTCTAACGAGCGTGAGGGATTCAGATTACTGAACCAACTCCTGATCGGTGAACTCATCAGCAAACATTGGGCTCGATAAGTAACGCTCTGTTGCACTTGGCAGAATAACGACGATGTTCTTGTCTGCATTTTCAGGCTTCTCTGCCAGGCGCTTTGCGGCAACCACAGCAGCACCAGAAGAAATACCGACTAAGATACCTTCGTCTTTCATTAGCTGATGCGCCATTGCAATCGCATCTTCGTTTGACACTTGTTCTGTGCCATCAAGCAGCTCAAGATCCAGGTTGCCAGGAATGAAACCTGCGCCGATGCCCTGAATTTTGTGCGGGCCAGGCTTCAACTCTTCACCAGCCAGAGCTTGAGAAATAACGGCTGAATCAACCGGCTCTACCGCAATTGATTTAACGTCCAGGCCTTTTTCTTTCTTCAGGAAGCGAGTTACACCAGAAATTGTGCCACCTGTACCAACACCGGCTACGAAGTAGTCGATTGCACCGTCCATCGCTTCGAAAATTTCAGGACCTGTGGTCTCTTCATGGATTTTCGGGTTAGCCGGGTTCTCGAACTGTTGCAGCAGTACGTATTTTTCAGGGTCGCCAGCCAGGATTTCATTGGCTTTCTCGATGGCGCCTTTCATACCTTTAGCACCTTCAGTTAGTACCAGGTTTGCACCTAGTGCTTTTAGTAGCTTACGGCGCTCAAGACTCATGGTATTTGGCATGGTCAGGGTTAGCTTGTAACCACGGGATGCTGCAACGAAAGCCAGTGCAATACCTGTGTTACCAGAAGTTGGCTCGATCAGCTCTTTGCCTTCGCTTAGCAAACCGGCTTTCTCGGCTTCCCAAATCATAGAGGCACCGATGCGGCACTTTACGCTGAAGCTCGGGTTGCGAGATTCAATTTTGGCAAAGACATTGCCACCAGTTACGCGGTTAAGTTTAACAATCGGGGTGTTGCCAATTGCCAGGCTGTTATCTGCAAAAACGTTCGACATAATTTTCCCTTCAATGAGCTAAGGATATTTAATACTAGTCACACTTTACTGGGGCTGGAGCAAAACAAAAGGAAAGAATGGCTATAAGATATATTAAAAAGGCTTATGCCCTGATGGAATAAAAAAATAAATATGTATAATAAAAGAGCAGTAAAGGCCCGGGCAGAGTAAATGTGTCTGATCAGGCCTTACCGTGTCAGGTTTACAGCAACCAGGCGTAACTAAACTTGGCAAAAAACGTCTTGTTGTCTTTGCTGATTTTACTCAAATCGTCATCCTGATACCCATTGTCTGAATAGCCGGCAAAAAACACGGTCTGCGGATTCAGCTTATAAGCGTAAAGTAATTGGGTGCTCAGTCGTTTATAGTGACTGTCTACATCATCAATGTAGTTGGCCTGATTACGGCGAATATCCGTTTTAATGAAGGCCAGCCTCAGATAACTGTTAATGTTAAACTGATAGGTGAAGCGCACGTCGCTCAGGTTCGCTGTAAACACTTCCATACCTTCAGCGGTGAGCTTTTGATACGTATGACGAAGTCGGATCTCAAAGTGCTGGCCAAGGTAGAAGTCCAGCAGTGGGCGTATGTAACGCTCGTCCGCCATGCGATTATTGGCTAAATCAACGCGGTTACCTCTACGTAAGGTGAGCCCACTGAATACGCCTGGTGCGGGTTTACTCTCCAGGTAAATCCATTGCGTGTTTTCGGTAAATAAATCCGTGTTGCCATCAATGGCCAGGCTGGTTTCGTCATGGCGTAATCCGGTACGCTTACGATGGTCGAAACCAAAATCAATGATACTTTGCAATGGTCCGCTGATAGCAATATTACTCTGGACTTCTTTTTCCAATAATTCACCGTTTTCATTGTGGCTGATATCCCAGTCAGTATACCAGCGTGTGCGGTTCCACCAGGTGTTTTCGTCACCATACCAACGGTATTCAAACCCGGTAATAAACTTATTGAAGTCTACTTGCGACAAGAACCCCATGTCGGCACGCAGCGCGGCATCATAGTTGCGATAGCTGGCAAAGGCTTTCCAATGCTTGCGGTTATGACGATAGTCCAGCATATAACCCAGGCCTTGATTATCATCTTCAAGCTGAGTGCGCAGTACGCTTTCGTCTATTTCACACTCTTCCAGGATTTCGTCATCACAAAGCTCTTTGACCATAGCCGGATCATAGTCTGTTTTTGACGTTAAGATCTGTGCTTTGAAGGTATCGTTAGCAGTGGGCTCGTATTTACCGTCCAGGCTGAACAGCTGATTCTTGTAATCATTACTTTGCCGGGTTGTGGTTAATGCGCCCACAGAGAGTGTCTCGTCGGCATCATAGCGGTAGCGCAGTGCGGCATTTTCACTTTTTTGTTCTAATGAAACGACATTGGAGCCCAGGTTTCCCGGCACCATCACATTGGTAAACTCATCGTTAGTGACAAAAGCGGCATAGGTGTGGCCTTGCTTGCTACCGGTCAGTTTGGCACCGTAATCCGGCGCAGCAATGTTACGGGTGTGCAATAAATTGATGTGTGAGGAAAAGTAGTCTGCATTGTCGAGGAAGAAGGCCCGTTTTTCCGGGAAGAACAAGCTAAAGCTGTTATTTACACTGAGTTGACCATTGTCGGCTTCTACCTGAGAAAAGTCCGGGTTGAGCGTTGCATTCATTGTTGTGTCTGGGGTGATTGCCCATTTGACATCCAGCCCGGGTTCATAGTCGGTGTCGTTTTCCCAATCCGGGATCGTGCTGCCGTCAATGTCTCTGGTTTGCTGGCGACTGACAACCATAGAAGGTATCACGGCAAGGTTGCTGCTTTGCTGTGCGCCAGAAAATCCGGTGTATGCTGGCATCTGGCAAACCCAGCATTGATTTTCGTGGGCGATTTGCATGCTGGAAATGCGCAGCCTTTCGCTACGTGGGTAAAAGCGCAGAAACTCCATGGCCATAGTTTTGGTGTCCTGGCTGTTATCAAAATTGAGTACACGTAAGGGGATCTCTACTTCAACCACATACCCAGATTCATTGATTTGTCCGGCAGAGTCCCAGATGCCATTCCAGGAATCGTCCTCGCTGCCACTGAGTACATTTTCTATCGAATCTTGTTGAACACCCAGTGGGTTGATGAAAAATTGATAAGCACTGCGACCTGTGTTGAAGGAGTCTATTTTTATGCCGACCAGGTCATCGTTCCAGTTGCGGTCCCGGTCACGGAAAAACGCCCTGATCTGACTGGGGTCTGGATCTTTGGCATCAAACGCCAGAAATAGCGACTGACCATTTTCGAATACCCGTACACTGGTTTTTACCGGGCTTGGCGCATTTTCGTAAGGCCAGGTGACATTATCGATGGCAACCACTTTGGCCTGTTGCCATATAGTCTCGTCTAGTTTTCCGTCGATGGATATGCTGGCATTGAGATAAGGAATAGCAGGCTCCGCTGCAAAGGCGCTGGCACTGAACCACAAAGAGGGAACAGTGAAGCACAGTGAACTAAAAATTTTATTTAACATTATTAGAGAGTTCGATAGCACAACTTTGATGGTGCATTAAATAACAGAGATACAGTGTGAACAATTGTTTATCGTTTAATAGCGAACTAGCGGGGTTAAGTGGTGTTTTATTTCTATTTTGTGAACAGTTGGTCAACTCGTATCGCACAACTATGTACCTGCATTGTCATTCCGTGGTAAAAAGGCGCATCTGTTTTTTACTCGGGCGTGTTGTATGTCTCTTATTTTAAAACTTGTCGCTGGTATTTTCGCCGGTGTCCTGGCGGGCTTTTATCTGCCTATACTGATGGTCGAGCTGCTGTACACTGTAAAAGTGATTATTGGTCAGCTTATTTCCTTTACTATTCCGCTTATTATTTTGTTCTATATCGCGTCAGGCATTGCCGGCTTGCCTAAGGCATCAGGGCATTTACTGGGTAAAACGGTTGGTTTTGCTTATGGCTCTACCGTGATTGCTGGTACTTTGGCGGTGGTGCTGGTCGGTATGGTTGTGCCTATGTTTGACGGCAGTGTGGCCTATCAGGCCGCAGAAGCGACGGAAGTAGAGAGCCTTATCAAGCTTGAAGTTCCCCCTCTGATGGGCGTGATGACCGCACTGGCGACTGCTTTTGTGTTTGGTATTGGGATCAGCCAGCTTCACCTGACACAGCTGAAGCAGGTTGTGGATCAGGGGCGCGATGTCATTGATGCTTTACTTGCTAAAGTGATTATCCCGGCTTTGCCATTTTATATCGCCGGCGTGTTCGCTGAGATGGCGGTTGCGGGCACGGTAGCGGATACCCTGAGTACGTTTGGCGTGGTATTGCTGGCTGCAGTTGCCATGCACTGGTTGTGGTTGGCATTTTTATATATCACCTCAGGCGTGTTGTTAAAACGCAACCCGGTGGAGTTGATTAGAAATATGCTGCCGGCTTACTTTACCGCAATCGGTACTATGTCCAGCGCCGCGACGATCCCGGTTTCCCTGCGAGCCAGTAAATCCAATAAGGTGAAAGAGGAAGTCGCTAACTTCACTGTACCTTTATGTGCAACTATCCACTTGTCTGGTTCTACGATTACCATTGTTACCTGTACTATGGCTGTGATGTTGCTGTCACCAACGATGGCTTTACCCTCGCTGGCTGAGATGCTGCCTTTCATCTTTATGCTGGGTATCGTTATGATTGCCGCACCAGGTGCGCCGGGCGGGGCGGTTATGTCTGCTCTGGGATTACTTAGTACCATGCTGGGCTTCGATGAAAGTGCGGTTGCGCTGATGATCGCTTTGTATCTGGCACAGGATAGTTTTGGTACCGCGTGTAACGTAACGGGTGATGGTGTAATTGCATTGTGGGTAGACCGTTTTTCGGAGCGGGATCTAAAATTACACGGTAATTCTTAGTCTTACTGTCATACTAAAGACTGTTTTTACCTTAATTGGAAACTGGAATTGATTATGCTTTGCAATTTTCTGTGTTACTCTTGCAGAGCATAATCGCACACCATCTGTGTGCAATAATGGATGTATAATGCATTCATTATCAGACGATTATATAAATGACATTTGGCAGTTATTGCCATTACCAAGGCTAGTGTGAGGGTGACCCGTTGATTAACGTACTTTTAGTTGATGATCATGAACTTGTCAGAACCGGTATAAAGCGCATTCTGGATGACGTGCGCGGGTTTAAAGTGGTCGGAGAGGCTAAAACGGGTGAAGAGGCGGTCAGTTACTGCCGCCAAAGTGAACCTGATATCGTGTTAATGGATATGAATATGCCAGGTATTGGCGGTCTGGAAGCAACAAAGAAAATTTGTCGCTACTGCCCGGACGTGAAAGTGATTGTACTGACCGTGCATTGTGAAGATCCGTTTCCCAGCAAGGTCATGCAGATTGGTGCACACGGTTATTTAACCAAAAGTGCAGGCCCGGATGAGATGATCAACGCGATCCGAGCTGTAAATGCAGGCCAGCGTTATATCGCGCCTGAAATTGCTCAGCAAATCGCGTTGGCGCAATTCAGTGGCAAGGTAGATGAAAATCCGTTCCAGTCTCTGTCTGATCGCGAACTTCAAATCATGCTGATGATCACCAAAGGTGAAAAAGCGCAGGACATTGCGGACAGGCTTAACCTAAGCTCTAAAACAGTGAATAGCTATCGCTATCGTATGTTCGAGAAGCTGAATGTCAGTGGCGATGTTGAGCTAACACACCTGGCCATTCGCCATAAAATGATTGATATAGACAGCTCTCACTAAGTGAGTCAGTTGTTCTAAGTAAGAGACAAGTCTCAACCATGGCAGTGTTTGATAGTCAGGCGTTTCTCAGAACGCTGACCACGGAACCTGGTGTGTATCGTATGTATGACGAAGACCACCAGGTTATTTATGTCGGTAAAGCTAAAAACCTCAAAAAGCGCGTCAGCAGCTACTTTCGCAGCAATATTCCAGATGCCAAGACCCGGGTCCTTGTGAGTAATATTCGTCATATCGAAGTGACCTTGACGAATACCGAGACCGAAGCGTTATTGCTGGAAAATAACCTGATCAAAAAATATCAGCCCAGGTACAATATTCTCCTGCGTGATGATAAATCCTATCCTTATATTTTACTGACCGATCATCGTCACCCCAGGCTTGCCTTTCATCGCGGTTCCAGAAAGAAAAAAGGCGAGTACTTTGGCCCTTTTCCCAGCAGTGCTGCTGTATCCGAAAGCTTGCGTCTGATGCAGAAGATTTTTCCTGTCAGACAATGTGAAGATGCTTACTACCGGGCGCGCAGTCGTCCTTGTTTGCAACATCAATTAAAGCGATGTTCCGCGCCTTGCGTAGCAAAAGTCAGCGATGATGACTACGCTGAGCAGGTTGATATGGTGCGCCAGTTTCTTAGCGGTAAGTCACACCAGGTGATTGCCACTTTGGTCGGTAAAATGGAACAGGCGAGCATGACACTCAACTTTGAAGCGGCGGCTAAGTATCGGGATCAAATTGCATTGCTACGGCAAATGCAGGAGCAGCAATCCGTGGCCGGTAATTTTGCCGAAATGGATGTGATAGGTTTTGCCCAGCTAAATGGCTTGTGTGCGGTTCATATGCTAATGATCCGGGAGCACAAAGTGTTGGGGTCCAAAACGTTTTTCCCTAAAATACCAAAAGACTCAGGCAGTGAGGAAATTCTGACCAGTTTTGTCGGCCAGTATTACGTGTCTACGGGTAGTCATGGTCGGATTGCCAAAGATATAGTGCTGCCCTTTGAGATTGCTGAGTTAGACGATTTGGCCGCAGCGCTCACCCAGGTTGCCGAACGTAAAGTACAATTACGGGTAAACGTGCGAGCAGAGCGGGCACAATATCTGGAGCTGGCCAATAAGAATGCGCTCAATAGCATTATGGTCAAGCAAAATGCACAGGATTCTATCGACAAACGGTATGCCAGATTAAAAGTGGCGCTTGGCCTGTCCGATATCAATCGTATGGAATGTTTTGATATCAGTCATACCATGGGTGAAAACACCGTGGCATCCTGTGTGGTATTTGACGGTCAGGGACCTAATAATCGTGAATATCGTCGCTATAATGTGACCGGTATTACACCGGGAGATGACTATGCGGCCATGGCGTTTGCACTGAATAAGCGCTACGGCAAAGTCACCGATCCCGATAAAGTGCCTGATATCATTTTTATTGATGGTGGTAAAGGTCAGCTATCCAGAGCAGAATCTTTCTTTGAATCCTGGACGCTGGATAAGTTACCTATGCTGATTGGTGTGGCGAAGGGCACCAGTCGTAAGCCTGGTTTGGAAACTTTGCTCATTGATGGTGGGCGTAAAACCATTAATCTGGAAAGTGACTCACCAGCATTGCATCTGATCCAGCATATCCGTGACGAATCTCATCGTTTTGCCATTGCGGGGCACAGAAGCAAGCGTCAGAAACAACGTACTCAATCGGTTCTGGAAGAAATAGAAGGCGTTGGCCTGAAGCGACGCCAGGCACTACTCAAATACCTTGGAGGAATGCAAGGCGTAAAAGCCGCCAATATACAACAACTAAAACAAGTGCCCGGGATCAGCCCTCAGCTGGCTGAAAAGATATTTAACCATTTGCATGACAAAGCTTAAGCGTTCATGCGAACATAGTAAAAAAGAGTCTCTCTTAGTAGTTATGTGGAACATTCCAAACACGCTCACAACATTTAGGTTGTTACTTATTCCTGTTTTCGCAGTGGTCTTTTACTTGCCTTATTCATGGGCGTTTTTTGCTGCCGCTTTTATCTTCTGGCTGGCATCAGTGACTGACATTCTCGATGGCTATCTGGCACGCAAGCTGGAGCAATCAACGCCATTTGGCGCTTTTCTGGATCCTGTGGCTGACAAAGTGATGGTCAGTGTGGCACTGGTCGTATTAGCAACGCATTATCAGAACATGTTTATGACGGTAGCCACCATTGTCATTATTAGTCGTGAAATTGTTATCTCTGCATTGAGAGAATGGATGGCAGAGCAGGGCAAGCGCGGTCATGTGGCTGTATCTTCTTTAGGTAAGTTTAAAACGGCAGCACAAATGTTGGCCATTATTGGTCTTATCTGGCAGTTTGCACCCTGGATGGTGACATTGAGTTATGCATTGTTAGCCATTGCAACTTTGCTAACTGTGGTGTCTATGGTGCAATATTTCTATGCTGCCCGTACAGAATTGATTAAATCTTAGTTTAGGTTGGCTGAATACAAAGCGTTTTAGATAAAAAATAAGCAAACGATTAAAAAGCTTCATTTTTTATGTTGACGCCTCCCGGAACTTCTGTAGAATGCGTCCGTGTTGAGAGGCAACAGCCTAACAAAAAGAGAAGTTCAAAACGCTTCAATTTACTGAAAGTATTGAACTTGTACGGAAGATGAGTATAACTCAGCTGGATTAAAGGAAAGACGCAACCTTGCATCTTACCCATTCACTAAGTTAAAAAAGCTTCTGGAGTGCGAGTATAGCTCAGCTGGTAGAGCGCAACCTTGCCAAGGTTGAGGTCACGAGTTCGAACCTCGTTACTCGCTCCAAATTCTCTTTTCTGACTTGGTCAGGTTAGTGTGGCGGAATGGCAGAGTGGCCATGCAGCGGATTGCAAATCCGTCTACCTCGGTTCGACTCCGGGTTCCGCCTCCATTTTCTCAACAAACTCCACATGCGAAAGCAGCCCGATGCCCGGGTGGTGGAATTGGTAGACACAAGGGATTTAAAATCCCTCGCTGGTAACAGCGTGCCGGTTCAAGTCCGGCCCCGGGCACCATTGTTTAGAGCAAGTTAACTTAATTGTTAAAAAGCTACTGGAACGCGAGTATAGCTCAGCTGGTAGAGCGCAACCTTGCCAAGGTTGAGGTCACGAGTTCGAACCTCGTTACTCGCTCCAATTTAAACAATGAATGCTCTAGCAAGCCCGATGCCCGGGTGGTGGAATTGGTAGACACAAGGGATTTAAAATCCCTCGCTGGTAACAGCGTGCCGGTTCAAGTCCGGCCCCGGGCACCATTGTTACTCACAGCTTAATCGCTTGATATGACAGTAAGATTAAGTTAAAGTAGCGAAAATAAAATGTGTTTTTATTTTCTATAAAACACAATATGGAACGCGAGTATAGCTCAGCTGGTAGAGCGCAACCTTGCCAAGGTTGAGGTCACGAGTTCGAACCTCGTTACTCGCTCCAATCTTTCTGATACACTAAGTATCAATACAATACGGCGGAATGGCAGAGTGGCCATGCAGCGGATTGCAAATCCGTCTACCTCGGTTCGACTCCGGGTTCCGCCTCCATTTCCTTATCAAATCTTCTTAATTCATTATTTCCAATAACCAGACATAAATCACCGGCACATCATTTTTGTACTGAATTTTCAGGTCAATCAACTCACCGCTGACATGTTCGTTAATGGTAAACTCGCTGCTTTCGAGCAGGTAGTGCCCTTTGTGTTGTGTTACTTCAACCTGCGTCTCTATCGTGATCCCTTTGTTCTTTGCAAGCTCGATCAGTGCGTCCTGGATGGCGAGTCTGATGGCTGTGCTGAGCAGGTTATCTGAAGTCATCGTACCATCTTCACCAAAGGCCCCCAATACAAGCTTGCCCTGTTGCGTCATGTCGTTAATATCTGGCAGCACTGGCGCATTGAGTACAGCCTGGTCTGCGGGCTTATACTGGCCTATCAGCGTTGAGCCATACTGACAGCTTTGATGTAAAGCCAGGCGTGTGGGCGTGCCCCGAGCATCGACTTCAGCGTTGCGATTGTAGTTCACTTCATGATGTACGTTGCCTTCACGGCTGACAGCCCGCTGTTTTAGGTATTCTGTGGCATTGACCTGGGCCTGCATCAGAAAGCTCGCGACGGTCATTGCGTTGCGCTCGCTAATCTGGAGCTGCTCATGCGGCGACGCGGTATAGTAACTGACACCCAGGACCTGCCTGTGCGTATCATTGTCGCATAGCCAGGCAGGCTGACACTGCACAAAATCACACTGGCGAACAACACAGGTGGCACTGGTTTTCAGCGGCTCGAAGCTAACGTAACTGTATTGTGTATCTTCGGTGTTAAAGGGCGTGGAGTAATAAACAGTGTGGCCTGAGGATAAAACTTGAGTGGGTTGATCATGTGTGACGTTTTGCATATCACGGCGTTGCAATTGAATATTGTGGTAGGCCGCCAGTTTCTTCAGTGCCCGGGTGCGACTGGCCAGCTCAGACCCATTGGGGATCGCACTGAATGGGGCTGCGGTGCCGACAAAGCCAAGTTGATTGGCTTGTTTTGGGGACTGAACCCAGCAAGGCAATGTGCTTTCTTTCGGGGCTTGGGGGATCTGAGAGCGCATTTTACAGCCACTAAGTATTAGGGTTCCAAGCAGCAGGCTACAAAGCAGAGGTGAGTGAACAGTCATTCCTTGTCCTATTTAGGTTAGTGGGGGTTTTCCCCTAAAGGTAAATCGAATTCTACCATCAGGCCACCCTTTTCTCGGTTGCGCAGCCTCAACTGACCCTGATGAGCCGTGATAATGTCATGACACAGGCTTAAACCCAGCCCGGTTCCTTGTGCTTTGGTTGAATAAAAAGGTTGCAGTGCCTGATGTAAATTACCTGGCAGGATCCCAGAGCCTCGATCGACAACGGCAAACCTCAGGCGTGTTTGGGATTGAACTACTCTTACAGAGATCTCGCCCTTGTCACTCCCTGACTCATGCGCATTTTTGAGCAAATTCAGTAAAACCTGTTCAACTTGCGCAACGTCGAAGTAGCCGGTGTCCGCAGGAACTGTCCCCAGCAAAGTAAAAGGATACAGAGCCTGCAAACGTTCGAGTAGCGGTGCAATCGCATGGGCTGCGCAGCTGGGGGCTGGCAAGCGCGCATATTCAGCATAACGCTGGATAAAATCGCTGAGGTTATGAGCGCGTTGTGACACGGTATCCAGCATGTCTGGCAGCAGCTCTAGGTGCTTTTGTTGGCTTAACATGGTTTGTGCCGAGCCAGTCAGTGACTGGATCGGTGCCAGCGAGTTATTCAATTCATGGCTGATCAGACGTATGGCATTTTTCCATAGCATGATCTCTTCGCGGTTTTGTTCTGCAGAGACGTTTTTGCAAATGACCAGACTATGTGGCTGGTAATTCAGCGTGACAGGTTCAACACCAAGATAATAGGTATGTTTTTGTTCTTGTTGCTCGAAACTCAGCATGCCGGTATATCCGCTATTGAGTGCCTGAGCCAGTGCTGTCGGCAAGTCATCGCACGCGACTTCTAGTGAGCTGCCTGTGAGTGCGCCTGGTTGTTTTTTCAATAGCTGGCGAGCAGCGGCATTGTGGTAAACAATGTGACGCTGTTTATCAAGTAACAAGGTTGCCATAGGGGAGGCCTGAACTATGCTGTCCAGTACCAGTTCTTTTTGATTCAGCTTTTGTTTTTGTTGCTTGAGGTTTGTGGTGAGCTGGTTATATAAGTCAATCAGCCTGGCCAAATCAGGATCCGGAGTTGGTGAAATGCGCAGTGACAGATCGCCATCCTTGATACTTTTGATCCCATCTTCCAGCGTGGCCAGTATGCGCTGACGACGTCTGGTATAATGGCCCAGCAGCAAAAACAACATCATCAATGACACCAACAGGATCACTGAGCAGGCAAAGAGCACTGGTACCTGATGGTGCAGCGCAATGGCCAGTGCAAGCAGTGCACACGTAAGCACAAAACCACTGCTGAGCAATATTCTGCCTGAAAAAGACCAATGTGAGGACGTGCTCATCGCTTGATCCCAAACTTGTCCATACGGCGGTACATTGCCTGACGACTCAATCCCAGGCTTTTTGCTGCATGGGTGACGTTACCCTGGTGTTTGTCCAGCGCCTGGGTTATATCTTCGATGCTAAATTCATGATTGACCATAGTTGAGGCCGAAGTGCTCAGTCCCAGATCTGCGGCCTCAATCCGTTGTCCACTGGCAAGCAGTTCTGCCCGACCTATGACATTTTGCAGCTCGCGAACGTTGCCCGGCCAGCTGTAGCGCTTGAGCAAACGCTGGGCACCTTCACTGAGTACTTTATCTGTGGCTAAAAAGTATTGGGCAAGTGGAATGATGTCGTCAGGGCGCTCTGCCAGCGGTGGCAAGCGCAGTTCAATCATATTGAGTCGATAGTATAAATCTTGCCTGAATGTGCCTCGCGCTATGGCTTCATTGAGGTTGGCATTGGTTGCGCTGATCACTCTGACTTTAACCCGCTGGGTTTTACTGCTGCCGACGGCTTCGAACTCGCCGGTTTGCAGCACTCTCAATAGTTTTTGCTGGCCTGTCAGTGGCAAATTACCAATTTCATCGAGGAACAGGGTGCCCCCATCAGCGGCAGCAAACCGGCCTTCACGACTTTTCGTGGCCCCGGTATACGCGCCACTGACGACTCCAAATAGCTCAGCTTCAATCAGCTCAGCAGGCAGTGCACCGGCATTGACGCGAATAAAGGGCTTATCCCGGTAGGCACTGTTGGCAACCAGGAGTTCTGCAATTTTCTCTTTACCCGCACCGTTGGGACCAGTGATTAACACTTGCGCGTCGGAGTAGGCCACCTGTGTTGCCGTTTCAAGCAGTGACAGCATAGCCTGATCGGCAAAGATCAAACCGCTGAGATCATAGTGCGCGCTCAGCTTATCTCGTTTGAGCTTGAACTGCTTGTTGCTGCGTGTCTGGGACTGTTGCAGCTGATACATCTCTAGCAGGTTATTGACCGAACTGAGCAATTTATCATCCTGCCAGGGCTTGGCGATATAATCTGCGGCCCCGTGCTTAATTAACTCTACGGCCATTTCCAGCTGGGCCCAGGCGGTCAGCAGGATAATGGGCAGATCCGGGTTGAGTGTTCGGATCTGGTGGTACAGGGCCTTACCCTCTTCGCCGGAGGTGGTGTCACTGGTAAAGTTCATATCCTGGATCACTAAGTCGTAGTCCTGGGACTTTAGCATTGCCAGCCCTTGTTCAGGCGAGCTGGCACCTTCGCAGTCGATGTCATTTATTAAAAAAAGAATCTTGAGCGCTTTTATGACATCTGTATTGTCATCAATGACGAGAATTTTATGTTGCATCGTGTTTTTATCGTTATTGTTGTAAACATGAAAGGGCTTTTCAGCCCTTATTTTAATTGGTCTTGGTAACCCTGGCTGGGGCTATATTAGCTGCTTTACGGACAGGAATATAGACCGCAGCGGCGCTGAGTAGCCAGACTGAGAGTGCAACCAGCACGGCGAGCCAGGGTTCAACCAGGCCTTGTGCGCGCAAATGGGTGACAAAATAATTGTTTAACCACAGGGCCGCGAAACTACCCAACAGAATGCCAGCCAGTGCCAGCAGGGCGTTTTCCATCAGCAGCGCCTTGAGCACAGTATGCTGGCTGGCACCCAGTGCACGCAGGATCCCAATGTCTTTTTTACGGATAGAGACCGAAAAGGAAACCAATCCAATAATACCAAATCCGGTCACAATAATGGCGATAACGCTGATCCCTATCATGATGAATGCAAAGGTACTGCGGCCATCCCACAGGCGTTTTTTCGCTCTGGCGGCAAACTCAACCCGCTCTACGATCCGTCCATGTTGTAGATACAATTGATCTTCAACTTCCTGAAGAATGGCTTCGCTGGTGCCTTTTTTGACTCTGAGTAAGTAGTTTATGTCTGTGCTGCCAAAGTGCGCCTGAGGCACTATGGTAGAGTGGTACCAGTGTTGTTCATAAACAGCACCTTCCCCCAGCATCTTATCGGCATACACACCGACCACCTGGTAGGGGCGACGGGCGCGTTGTAAATAGATGGTTTGACCCAGCGCGCTTTGCTCGCCAAACAGCGTTTTGGCAAGGGCTTCGCTGATCAACACGACACTGGCGTAGCGATTTTGCGAGGCAGCGGCATAAACAAACTCATTGGGGTAGAAGTCGCGCCCTTGTGTGATGTTTAATCCCAGCGTAGCTACCCCCTGTGAGGTTACGTCAAATTGCGCGTTTTCAAAGCCTGCTTCATCTTCCTGGATGGTTTTATATACCAGGTTGCTGCCTGCGACGGTGGCCAGTACCAGCTCATTGCTGGCGTAGGTCACCTGAGTCACATCAGACAACGCGCTGAGGTTAGTTAAATCCCGTTGGATCATCGCCGATTTATCCACCTGGTTGTCGAATACTTTGGTGTAAACGTTGAGTATCTCCACTTCGTCCAGGTGGGAGGGGATCAACCAGTTTTTGAGCGTACCGTAGCTGATAAAACTGGCGTTGCCGACTATAGTCACCGCAATGGCAATTTGGATCAGGATCATCAAGGAGATATTGCGGTGCTTAAAGATGATTTTGATTATATGTTTCAAAGACATAATTTTATCCTCTTAACTGTGCTGCGGGCGCGGTGCGACTGGCTTTCATTATGGGGTAAAGTCCGGCGGTAAATATCGCCACAAAAATACCCACGGCTGCTTGCAGCGCAAAGGGGATGTCCATGCTGTACATACGACGTACCTGCTCGGCGTCAGCCAGGTAATCGGCCTGATACAAGGCCAAATGGAACATCGCAATCAAGCCAAACTGTGCCAGTAATAAGCCCAGTACAATGGCAGCACTGCTGAGCATACTGAGCTCCAACAGTTGGATTTTAAGGATATAAAGTTTGTTTGCGCCCAGCGCCCGGTACAAAGACACCAGTTTTGCCCGGCTCTGGTTTTTTGCCAGTAGAATACCAATGGTGTTGATCAAACAGATAGCAAATAGTAAGTAGGCGAACTTGAGATAAATTTGCTCCCAGTACAGGTTGTCACTCATTCTGTCATTGAGGCTGGTCAGCTGTGTCAGGTAGTAGGGCTCGGCGTGACTGAACCGCCCCTGTGAGGTCTGTTGCTGTGCGTAATTACGTGCCCACAAGGTCAGCTCTGCATGACTATTATTGAGTTGCATGGGGTCCAGCATTGCCCAGCCATGTAGATATCCACATTCGGCGTTTTTAAGCCCCTGCACATCTTCGCGACGATACCGTGTCCGCGCGGTTTCTTCTTGAGTCCGGCAGGGCATATAGCCAATGCGAGGCAGGTTGTTGGCATGCGCATACCCTAAAGGAACAACCGCCATATCATTGACCCGGCCCTGAAAACGCATGTTCTGAAAGCGACGCAGGTAGGCTGAAATGTCCATGACGCCAACCACTTCCAGCTGACGGTTGTTGATCACCACCTGTTTGCCGACCGAGTTTTCTCCGCCGAACAGTAAGTCATTGGCTTTTTTATCCAATACTATCACAGCGTCATCTTGCATCTCCTCGCGCCATGGGGCGCCATAAATAAATGGTACCTGGAGCAATTCAAAATAATTCGCATCAGCAGCAGAGGCCTCCGCGGTAACCGGTCTGACACTTTTATCAGGCAGATCAAGCACAAACGACGTGGTGTAATTAAGTGATAATCGGATCCTTGGGTTTGCTTTAAAGGCCTCAGAAACGGCTTCTGCATCCCGGTAGGTCAGCGGCGGCGAGCGAAACGCCGTGCGCCGGTCAAACTCCGGGTCCATAAAGTTAAGGCTGACGTGATATACCTGATCGGCTCTTTGGTCGATAGGAGAGTGTCCGCTGCGTGTCACTATGGTACCCATAGTTAACAGCAGGGTGATCCCGATAGCCAGATTGAGTACCATCAGCAAGGTCAGTTTGCGTTTTTGTTTCAGGCCGCGCCAGGCCAGTTGTATCAAATCCTTCATCGCAGTCACCTAAGAGATCAGTTCGACCAGTTCATTCTTGTTAATATCGCGCAATTGACCGTCGAGAATTTGTATATTGCGATGTGCCCGCTGTGCCAGTTCATGATCATGGGTAACCATCAGCAAAGTAGTGCCCTGGCGGTTTATCTCTTCCAGCAGATCCATGACTTGTCTGGCCATCATAGTGTCCAGGTTACCGGTTGGCTCGTCGGCGAGTAAAAATCGCGGTTTACCGGCAAGCGCCCGGGCAATTGCGACTCGCTGCTGCTGACCACCACTGAGCTGGGCAGGAAAATGGCTGGCACGGCCACCCAGACCCACCAACTCCAGACTTTCCTCGATGCGTTGTTTGCGGGCTTTGGCTGACAGACCCCGGAAAATCAGGGGGACCTCGATGTTGTCATAGAGGTTGAGGTCGCCAATCAGGTTAAACCCCTGGAAAATAAAGCCAATTTTTTCATTACGAAGCTGAGAAAGTTGCTTGTCACCTAGGGTGCTGACATCTTCGCCGTCCAGTTCATATGTTCCTTGCTCGAAGCTTTCGAGTAATCCGGTGATATTCAGAAAGGTGGTTTTACCTGAGCCAGAAGGGCCCGTAACGGCAATAAACTCACCTTCTTCAACGGTGAAGTTAACGTCTGACAGGGCGTGTGTTTCGACCAGCTCGGTACGGTAGATTTTACTGATGTTTTTCATACGTAACATGGGATGTTCCTTTTATTATTATTCGCTGAGGATCACGTGCTGTGATTGCCCGAAAGCAGCCAGACTTGAGATGATGATTGTATCACCAGGTTGCAGCCCCTGGGTAATTTCCACTTCTCTGACACTTTTGACACCCAGTGAAATGGGGGTTCTGAGCGCGGAGTTTTGTTCAATTTTGTAGGCCGTGCGGGATGCACCGGTTTCCACAAAGGCACCGCGTTCAACTTTTAATACGTTTTGTTTTTGGGCAATGATGATTTGTGCATTCACTCTTTGGTTCTGACGTAAATTGCCTGGCTGCTCGCTAAAGCGGATACGGCCGCGCACCTGGCCTTGCTCAACTTCAGGAGAAATGGCGACTAAGGTTGCGCTGTATTGTTCGTTGTTGATTTGCACGTTGGCGTGCAGGCCTATTCCCAGCTCATCCGCCAGGTTTTCCGGAATGTAGGCCTCTACTTCCAGCTCATTGAGGTTAACCAGCGACATTAACGGCGTATCTCGTTGCACATGTTGCTTTTGCTGTACATTCAGGGTGCCGACAATACCGGATAAAGGCGAGTGCAGTGTCAGCGCCTCAACCTGACGACGCAGTTCTTCGGTAAGGTGACGCTGACGGGTCAGGTTCAGCTCGCTACTTTTTAGTTCAAAACTCAGGCGCTCCTGCGCCAGTTGCAGACTCGCGATGGCGTGGCGCTCGTTAAGTTCAGCACGCTTCAGGGCCACCTGGGTCTGTTCCAGCTCTTCTTTTGAAATGATCTGTTTTTCAATACTGGTGTGGGCACGGGCCATTTCACTTTGCGCGGCTTCCAGCTCGACTTTGGCCAGTTCCATTTGCTGTGTATTGTCCAGTTGCTGTTGTTTTATTGCTATTTTCTGACGGCTTACTTCTATCTCCAGACGTGCCAGCGTCGCCTCCTCCTGAAGGAGTTGGTTGCGAAGCTCCGGGCTGTCAATGGTCAGCAGGGCCTGACCTGCTTCAATTTCGTCGCCTGCTTTGACAAACAAAGTGACCGTTCCGGCTGCAATGGCATACAGGGAAGGACTGTCTGCGGCCATAGTGCGGCCTTCAACGCGCAGGTCCTGGACCATGTCGCCTCGTACAACGGTGGCGGTACGCAGTGTTTGTAAGGACACCACCTGATCAGCACTGAGTAGTTGGTCAAAACTGCTGTATGAAGCAGTGGCGGCACCGATCAGTCCGACGGCGGCGGCTGCACCTATCCACCAGCGCGGTAATCTGCGCGTCTGTGGGATTGCTTTATCTTGTTGTTTGGTATCTCGGATCATGCCAGGTACGGCTCCTTGTTTGCTCGATTACAAGTACTTATTACAAAATCGATGCCAGTTTTTAAGTTATTGAAATTATAGGGTTATTTGTTGTTTATGTTGCGCGTTGTAACAACAACGGACGGACAGCGGACAGTACGCGGACAGTGGGCGAGTGTCCGGACAGTATGTCACTGATGGGGAAATTGGTCTGTCAGAATACACTGGCTTTGCCGATTCGATCCTGTACCATGATGACTATACTAAGTTGCTGTTAAGTAAGTGGTAATGGAGGTGCGATGATCCAGTTAGATGAGATAACATTCAGACGTCGCGATGGCGCTGGATATCGGAATGTGCTGGACGGCCTGAGCTGGTCGGTATCGGGGGCTGAGCAGGTTGCGCTCACTGGCGACAGTGGCTCTGGCAAAACGACCTTACTCAACATACTGGCGGGGTTGCTTAGTCCAGACTCTGGCACCGTTCGTATCAACGAGCAGGCAATACATACCTATAATGCCAAACAGCTGGCCTTGTATCGTCGTACGATTGGCATGATCTTTCAGCATTATCAGTTACTTAGTCCGCTTAATGTGGCGGATAATATGGCCTTTCAGGCCCGTCTCAACGGCCGCACCGTAAGTCACAAAGAAATTACCATAATGGCAGAGCGTCTGGGACTGGGTGACAAGCTCGATGTCTATCCAGCACAGTTAAGCGGAGGCGAGCAACAGCGTGTCGGGATCGCCCGGGCCTTGCTTAATCGGCCCAGTGTACTGCTTGCAGATGAGCCCACAGGGAATCTGGACAGCATGCGCAGTCAGGAAGTACTGGAACTGTTGATGACCTTATGTCAGGAGCAAAGGGTAAATTTGATCATGGTTACCCACAGCCGGGCCTTGGCTGCGCAGTTACCCCGTCAGGTGGCGCTACGCGACGGGCGTTTACATGAGTGAACTGAGACTCATCCTGCTGACCTATGCTCAGTATTATCGGCGCCATAGAGGCCTGCTGGTGTTGTTTTTGATCGGTCTGAGCCTCGGCAGCGCCTTGCTCAGTGCCACACTGGGTTTAAACCAGGAAGCCTCAAAGCGCTATCAAACCAGTACAGCGTTGTTAGCGCAGCCAGTAAGTGACTTTATTCGTCCGCCGTTGGGAAAAACAGGCTTACCTTTTTCACTTTGGCAACGGCTTTCTGCGGCTGGGTTTGAGCAGGCTCACCCTGTACTGGAGGGGCGCCTCAGAAGTGAGGACGACAAGCTGGTCGCCATCCGGGGTATCAATTTACTGCAATGGCAAACGGCTGGTGCTGCAAAGCCGGTATCAGGCGACGCTGGCCAACCCCACAGCGATTCTCCCTTGTTCGACACACTGTTTATGTCACCTGAACTGACGGCCAAATTACAGCTTAATGCGTCTGCATTGCGCATTAAAGGAGGCAGTTATCCAGTTAGTCAACTGGAGGGGGCTGGTCACTATGCACTGATGGATATCAGTCTGGCAGACCGATTATTGAATGCGCAGGGGCAGATCAGCTATTTTGAAGTGACGGGTCTGAATGCGCTTCAGCGGCAGCAGCTGGTGGATATGCTTGGCAGTGCCGCACGACTGGAGTCTGCTGAGGCACAAACCTTCGACGCTCTGTCGGGGGCCTTTTTCTTTAACCTACAGGCACTGGCCTTACTGGGCTATGTGGTGGGCGCATTTTTAAGCCTCAATGCCATCAAGCTTGCTTATCAAAGCCGCTTGTCTTTGCAACAGCAAATGGCCACGCTTGGTTGCCGGCAGAGCCAGTTACTTAAGGCGCTGTGTCTGGAAGTTGCGATATTGAGTGTGCTGGCAGCAACATTGGGTAATCTGCTTGGAGTGCTGATGGCCAATGCCATGATGGGTGACATCAGCACGGTATTGAGCAGTTTTTATCAGCTGGACCGGGCTTTGACAGTGCGCTTTGATGCCGTACTCGTGCTTATCGGCAGTGTGCTGAACTTGGTGATACTGGCTGGCTTTGTGGTGTTGCAAACGCGTCTCGCGCAGCAATTGGCTAAATGGCTGACGCTGGCGCTACTATCTCTGGCTTGTGTCGGAGGGTTGTTATTATTGCATCTGGCACAGACCAAATGGCAAGCCTTGCTATTGTGTGTTTGTGTGTTGCTGGTGTTTTTCGCGTTGACACCGCCACTGGTGCGCTTGGTGTTTCAGGTGCGCTGGCCAACCCGGGCGCCGTTACTCGGCTGGCTCAGGGCCGATAGTTTGACCCAATTACCAGCGCTGCTGAGTTCGGTGTTAGCCATTTTGATGGCAATGGGCGCAGCGATTGGCATGCAGGTGATGGTGGGCAGTTTCAGCAGTGCACTGGATACCCACTTACAAACCCGCCTGAATGCCGATCTGTATGTCAGGCCGGATAATCCGACTGCACAGATGCGTCAGGCTTTGGCAGATATGCAAGCAGTTAAACAGGTGGGGATTTACTGGTCGGCACAAAGTGAAGTGCACATGGCCAATGAGACAGTGCCTGTGACATTGATGAGCTTCGGCGAAGACCATCGTTATCATCAGCATCTGACCTTGCTGAACAAACAGCCTCTGGAGGCTGTTCACCTTAACCTGAGCAATGATAGCATCCCTTGTCTTGTCAACGAGCCGGGTATGCGCCGCTATGGCCTGGTCGTTGGCAGTCAGCTTGAAGTGCTGCAGGGACAACACGCTTTTCACTGTCAGATCACCGGCGTATTTTATGATTACGGCGAGCCTGGCATGAGCCTGGTAGTCAGTAACTCAGTCATCACACAGCAGGCATTTTTGTACGAAGCGGTCGGCTTTATGTTGACACTTCATGAAGGGGTTGACTCAGAACAACTGGCAGATGTCATTAGCCAGCACTGGTCACTGGCCGGACATCAGTTGATCCACAATCAGGTATTTAAGCGCTTTGCAAAGCAACTATTTAGTCAAACTTTTCTGGTAACCCATGCATTGAATATCTGCATTATGTTGATTGCGCTATTTGGCGTTTGGGTGAGCTTTTTAACGCTCGGGCGACAGCAGTTGCAGCCAATGGCCGTATTACAAACGTTAGGGGTGACTCAGGGCCAATTATTGGTGCTGAAACTATCTCAGGCCGGGCTTATTCTCGGTCTGACCTTGTTCCTGGCAGTGCCGCTGGGGATCCTGTTGGGCTGGGTATTGCTAACCTATGTGATGCCCATCGCTTTTGGCTGGAGCATGGCAATGGTACTTAGCTGGCGCGATATCTGGGGGTTCTGCGCTGTGGTGCTGTTGTTGGCTTTGGTGGTCAGTGCTATTCCTTTATTAAAACTGATCCGGCGCAATGTGGCTGATAATGTCGCACAGTTATAAGGAGCTCATTATGTACAGCATCAGATTGCATTGTCTTTTAATTCTGCTCATGGTAACAGGGTGTCAGCCTGCTGCGCCAGAAACCGACAATAACAATGCGGCGATGGCGGTGCTCGGTCAGACGCTGGGCACCCCAGTGGATGCCAATCAGACATTGGTATTTCCACGCGACCACGGTGCCCATTCAGAACAAGGAGTGGAGTGGTGGTATGTGACGGGTAACCTGACGGCACAAGACGGCGCTCAGTTTGGGATGCAATGGACGCTGTTTCGGATCCGCGATCCGGGGTTTTCGGCCGTTCAGTCTTCTCCCTGGTGGGATGGACAGCTTTATTTTGCCCATTTTGCTTTACAAAACGGTCAGACACATCATGCGTTTGAGCGCTATGGCAGAGCCGGGCAGGTTGACGTACAGGCCAGTCCTTTTATCGCCCGGTTGGATGATTGGCAGCTGGCCAGTCAAGAGGCGTCGTTTCTACCTTTACGATTGCAAAGTAAGGAGGCCGATTTTGGCCTGGATATTACGCTGGCAAACAGCCCTCTGGTATTGCATGGCAAGCAGGGGTACAGTCAGAAAACCCAGCAAGGTCATGCCTCCTTCTACTATAGTTACCCCTTTTTACAAGTGACAGGCACGCTGACCTATGCTGGCAGATCACATGCTGTCTCAGGTCAGGCCTGGTTAGACAGGGAATGGTCATCAGGTCTGATTGATAGTCAGCACGGTGGATGGGACTGGTTTAGTTTACAAGGCGAGGACCCCGGGCAAGGTGCACTGATGGCATTTTGTACCCGAGATGAAACGCAAGCCTATGCCTATTGCAGTGCCTCAGAGGTAGCGCCATCTGGCAAGGTTACGGCCTACCCGCATGAAGAGGTCACTTTAAAGGTGCTTAGCAGGACACAAACCCGCAATGTAACGCACCCGACAAGCTGGCAATTACAGGTACCTGGGAAAGAGGCTGTGATCATTGATGTCCTGCAGGCAGATTCTTTCAACACTTTAAGCGTCCCTTACTGGGAGGGCAGAATACGCAGTCGGGGTGGGTTTGTCGCAACGGGTTATGGTGAATTGTTTGGCTATTGAACGATACGTCCTCACCGTGGCCTGGGCGCATACAAGTTGAGTAGGTGGGCAATCTTGTACTAAGGGCTGTGATGATAAAGACATACATGTTCAGCATTTCATTCACACAGCCCTGCAACGCCAGTGTATATAATCGGTAATTGATTATGTGGTCTGGCGGGGGTCAGAGGTTATTCCCGGTCGTACAAGGGCATGGCAACGCCAGTGACGTCAGGAAACTCCAGGACTGCAATAGGGGTAAAGTCACTTTCAGCGAGGAAAAAAGTCGTCAGGCTGGCACGAGAGTGAACTGTGAACTCACCCACAAATGGCATCATCCAGCCACTGTCGCTCGATAATACGCCGCTTAATTGAGGCACTTTGCTGAAATCGGGTAGCAGATAGTCAGGAAGTACATTGTCGCCCACAGAATGGAGTGGCAGGTTGACCCCAATCTGGCGCGTGTAGGAGACATCCAGCATCGCCTGTCCAGTGTGTCGGTTGGCCAGAGTTAGCTCATGCTGGTCTGGCGTAATATTAATCGACACATCCGCAGCTTGCTTAGGGTAACCCCAGATCTCGCGACCCGCTTTGATGGCAATGGGATTGTCGAGCATCAGGTGTTGATTGTACAGCGCATAGTTATGTGGTTTTCCAGCCGCTTGTTGCTCTGCGTTTGCTGTTGCCAACGCAGCGAGCACTTTACCAGTAAAATCCAGCTGTGCACTGGCAAGGGTCATATCTCCCGGGCAGGGTAAATCCGGGTCAGTGCTGCCGCGGCGTTTAACATAAAAGCTTGATATCGTCTCGTTGTACGCACCCGCAGGGCTGGTGGTGATTTTTTGTGTATACAGTGCACCTATACCTTTTGAGGGGGTTCCTTCACAATGCAGCCTGACAGGCTCCCATTGCCAGTTCCATAAAAAGAACTGTGCAACATTGGCATCAATTAAGCCGACGACGGCACTGGTGGCTTCGCCTTTAACGTGAAAAGGCATGCTAACGGGGGTGCCATCAGACAGATAAGTGGTACTGGTCACCGGGTAGGTTTCACTGAGATCAGCAGCATAGCTGGTGTTGCTCATTGCCAGCATGGCACTGAGCAGAAGTGGTTTCATGTTCATTAATGATCCTTGTTTAGTTAGGGTTTTCCTTGCATGGAAATAGCCAATGCGGATTAGTTTAATTGTTAGGGCGCAAAAGCGGGACTAGGCTAACACGCTTTGGTGAAAAGTAAATGGAATAGGGAAACCAGAGGGTGGCACTGTGCAAAATGTATAAGAGTGTAAATCAACTATTCTTTCTTTTTTCGCAATATTGTACACTGCGCGACCATTTAAATGGACTGGCCGAGCATAACGATCTGTTGTGTAGCTAGTTGCGTAATCAGGCTCGCTCCTGAGTCAATATAAAGAAGGTAGTTATGATCCCTTTTGTGGTGTTAATCACCGTGTTGGTGTGTTTTGTCGGCTATGGCCTTTGGCCGCTAGCCACTTCTGTATTGGGGTACCTGATATCTGAGCAGGCGCCGGAAGCCATGATCCTGATGCTGTTCTGGTTAACTATGGTGTTTATCCAGTTTGTGGCGATGTGGCACATAGCAAAGAAAAAGCCCAGCGGACGTAAGTTCTTTTTTTATACCGTGTGGATTTGTGTCTTTGTGCAGGGCGCCGACTTGCTGCTTGCTGCTGAGGGCGAGATGCCTCTGTGGGCGCTGGCGGATGTGTTTATCTATCCTGCGTTAGCGATGTGGGTGCTGTACGCCAGTGACGCAAAACAGTATTTTGAACAGTAAAACCTAATATACAGAGTAATAGTATGAGTAAATGTGGTAAATGTGACAGCGATATTTCTTTTATGTCGGTATTGAATACCCCCAATCCATTCAAGTTAAAATGCGGTAGCTGCAAAGCACCGATTGCACTGAGTCTGGTGAGTGCGGGGCCTGTGGCGGGTATTCTGCTGGCAGTGATCAGTGCCATTTTGTGGTACTTTTACGGGTCAGAAGGTTACTGGATCAAGGTGGTTTTACCGACTGTCCTGGCTGCAGAAGGCCTATACTTTGCGGCCATACGTTTAGGGTTGGTGAAAGTCAAACCAGAACAAGCAGAGTAAATAATGGGAGCCAGTGGCTCCCGTGTCATTTCAACCTTAGCTTAATTCAATCTTATAAGTCGGAACAGCATGAAGATGTTTGCTCAGGCGTCCGAGTATCAGCCACCAGGCAAACAAGGCTGCTAACATCAGGACTATCCACATCATTGCCGACGCCCCGGCCGTACCAAGTTGTCCGATTTGATAAACCAGGGTCGCCAGTATGTAGGCAATTGAGGTTGTCCAGCCGATGACGACCCACATCCACACACTGCCCGATTCACGCTTAATGGCCCCCAATACCGCCACGCACGGGGTATAGAGTAAGATCAGTACCAGATAGGCAAATGCCCCGAGCTGACCATGGAATTGAGCAGCCATGGCACTGAGTAACTCGTTCCCTGCGTCGCCGCCTTCTTCAACGGCACTCAGACCCAGTGGATCGCCCAAGTTGTTGAGTAAATCAACAGAATTGTCCCATAAGGTCATGACCGCTTCATTTGTAGCATCTTTGAGAGACCACTCACCGGTTTGTTCCTGTGCGCCCACATACAAGGCATCCATGGTGCCCACAATGGCCTCTTTGGCGAACAGGCCTGTGACTATCCCAACCGTTGCTGGCCAATTACCTTCTGCGATACCCAGTGGTGCGAACACCGGTGTCACAACCTGCGCGGTTTTAGACAGTAAAGACGCCTCGCTGTTTTCATGACCAAAGCTGCCATCCGTGCCGATGGAATTGATCATGCTCAGCAGAGTAACTACAAATACGATGGTTTTCCCGGCACGGGTGATAAAGCTACGTAAACGCTGCCAGGTGGTCATAACCAGGTTACGCCAGACGGGCAGATGATAGGCTGGCATTTCGACAAAAGAGGGGACTTTTTCTTGTTTAAACACGCGTTTTCTGAACAGGTAACCGGTACCTACAGCCACCAAAATACCAAACACATACAAGGCAAATACGATGTTGGCACCGTTCATCGGGAAAAATGCCGCAGCAAATAAGGCGTACACGGTTAATCGTGCGCCACAGGACATAAAGGGTGCCATGATCACTGTGAGCAGGCGATCCGACTCGCGGCTCATGGTACGGGCACTCATGACCGCAGGGACGTTACAGCCGAAGCCTACGATCAAAGGGACGAATGCGTTGCCGGGCAATCCGATGGCGGACATCAGACGGTCGATCACAAAGGCGGCACGTGACAGATAACCACTGTCTTCAAGAATCGACAAACAAAAATACAAGACGGCGATAACTGGAATAAAGGTCGCAACCAGCTGTAAGCCTGCCCCAAAGCCGTCCCCTAACAGGACGCCGAGCCATTGGGGAGCACCGAGGTTGGCCAGCAGCAGCTTAGTCCCGTCAATAAAAATAGCGCCGATCAGAATGTCGAAGAAATCAATAAAGACGGCCCCGAAGTTAACCGCTATCGTGAACGTCAGGTACATCATAAACAGAAAAATCGGCACCCCGAGCCAGCGGTTCAGCACCAGTTTATCAAGTGATGTGGTGAAGTCAGAGCGCAT
The DNA here is from genome assembly GCF_030125445.1 of Pseudoalteromonas ardens. NCBI lineage: Bacteria > Pseudomonadati > Pseudomonadota > Gammaproteobacteria > Alteromonadales > Pseudoalteromonadaceae > Pseudoalteromonas > Pseudoalteromonas ardens. The sequence continues at coordinate 29,630 of NZ_JASJUV010000006.1, read as the reverse complement.
TTTCGACATGATACTGACGCCATTGCTGAGCGTTTTGACGTTTTGGAAGCGCTTAACGGTGTCTTCAATGCTGGGGTCAGGATTAGGCGCTTGTTGAGTGCGCCTTTGTGGGGGCTTGCCTGTGCAGTGCTCACTCAGTGCATCCGTTAGTTGAGTGAGCCCCTGACCGGTCGAGCCGACCATGGCGATGACAGGTACACCTAGACGCTGTGCTAACAGGTCCAGATCTAACTCCTTGCCTTGCTGGTGTGCCACATCGGTCATGTTGGCAACCACGATAAGGGGAGTACCCGTTTCCTGCATTTGTGTCGTCAGAACCAGGTTGCGTTCGAGGTTAGCGCAGTCGATCACGTTGATGATCAGGTCGGCATCCTGAGCGCAAATATAGTCAATGGCAATTTGTTCATCCTGACCCGGGTCAATTTGGGCCATGCTGTACAGGCCTGGTAAATCAATTAACTCAACTTGCTGACCTGGTAGACTTAGCTCGCCACTTTTGCGCTCTACAGTGACGCCGGGCCAGTTGCCGACTTTTTGTCTGGCACCCGTAAGGCGGTTAAACAGGGTGGTTTTACCACAGTTGGGGTTGCCAACGAGGGCGATTCTCACGTTATCTTACTCCTTGAAGTTAGCGGCTTAGCTGGATAAAACGCGCATCAGTTTTACGGATACTGATATAGGTATTGCCAACCTGAGTCTGAATGGGACAGCCCAGCGGCGCGACATTTAAGACGGTGATCACCTCTCCGGGGATCAGGCCCAGTGCCATTACGCGGCTGATCAGGGCTGCATCAGGGTGAGCAATGCCTGCGATAATCGCTGAATCGTTTGGTTGTAAATCTGCAAGTGTCATAGGGCGTAATACAAACCTAGATAGGAATTATTTATTATTAGGGTGGCATGGTACCGCAACTTAAATGTCATAAACAAGCGAGTGCGGCAAAAGATATGCGTTATTTCTTGGGTTGATAAATCTATATATTTTATATGGTTACGTGTATTAAGTTAATGTCACCAGAGTGTTGAAGGGCACTTCATACTCTTTGCACATTGTTTGCCATCTGTTTGCACATTGTCTCGTTAGGCTGATGCTCACAGGCCTAACAGCAACGGAGACAGGCAATGGGATCAAAGAACACAATAAAACAACCCGGCACACTGAATATACTGACCGCGATTATCACTGCCACACTGCTTGGTGCATGCGGCTCTGGAGGTTCAGAGACGACCACGGGCACCAGTCAGAGTACTCAATCAAGCGCGGTTGATGAGACAAACACCAGCCAGTCAAATGCACATGCTGATACGGCTTCGGATAATTCAGACTCAGATACAGACAACGCCGACGGTGACACGAACTCGACGGCAGGTGAGGGTGATGCAGCGCCTGACCCTGGGGATGAAGATGAGGATGAGGGCGATTCTGATACAGAGCCTGAAGAGGGTAACGGTGAGGAAGCACCGGATAATCCGGACCAAAACGATACGCTGACGGGCTGGATCCTTAACTCAAATGGGGCCACTGCCGCCATTATGCTGGATGAAGCAGGTCAGCTTGCTCAGGTCAATGTGCAGGCGGTGAGTGCGCTGGAGCAATCCGGGCAACAGTATACGGTGGTGACGGCATCGGGCATGCCTGATTATCAAGTAGTGGTCGATGAGGAAATGCTGTCAAGCTTATCCTCCCGGCCCAGAGCTGCATCAGATTTTGCCACAGGTTCGCCGCAAGTCGCGCTTGGGGATGTGGTCGAGTTCGGTCAGGATATTGGCTACAACAGCAATAGCAGCTGTGCACTGGATGCCGGGCAGGGTTACTGGCCGCCCGGACCGGTCTGTCCAGAAGTGATGGATAGAACCGGCACGTTTCCCAATCAGCCCACACAGAATACAGACACCTGTGAAACGGGGTTAGGGACAGTCGGCTTTTGGGTCAATGGGACCTCTGTATATAACTGGGGTGATGGTCAGAGTTACAACAACGAAAGGATATGGCAAACGCTGGCACCGGTTGCTGAACAATACGACGTGGATGTGTGTGGCGGTCATGCCGCACAAGGAGACTATCACCACCACTATTATTCATCTTGTCTGGCTAAGGTGGTTGGTGACACAGGAACCGGGCACTCTCCTGTTTATGGATATGCTGCAGATGGTTACGCCATATATGGTCCCTGGGAGTCGCAAGGGGAGTTGGCTATCAGTAGTTGGGAAGTCCGCGATTATCGCGCTAGTGCGCCAACCGGGTGTAGCGATGGTGCACGAAGCTGTGTACTGAATGACCAATATGATGTCAGTCAGGGAACACGTAATGTTTCCAGTGGGCCAGGCTTCGACACTGTAGTACGCACGTTATCACGTAATGAGCTGGTTGCTGAAAATGGCTACTTCAAAGAAGACTTTTACTGGAACAGCGCACTGAGTGCACAGGGCGGCAATTATCTTGATCAGTACAATGGTCATTATGATGAGCAGCGGGGTTATCACTATCATGTGACTGCCCGGGATGATAACGGCAAGCTCATTCCTACATTTCCGTATACCATAGGTGACAGGTTTGCCGGTGAATTACAAAGTAACGCACTGACCAGTTGTGGTGGCATAAGGCCTGGTGGTCCGGGTCGTGAATAGGAGTAACATAATGAAAATAATAGCGATATTAATTGCTGCGAACATGTTTTTCATCACCATGACGGCCCAGGCTGATAAAGCCATTCATCAGCACAAAAGCCTGGAAATCAAGCAACAAAGCCTGTTACCCCGGGTTGCGCTGACCCTGGTACGGGATGAAACCGACGGCCTCAACCTGACAATTGACATCGCCAACTATGTGCTGAATTCGCCCGCTGTGGTGGAAAACGCGCAACAGCGGCTGACAGGTCATGCCCATTTGTTCATCAATGGTGAGAAAAAAATGCGTGTATATGGTCAATACGTCCACTTGCCTGCCAGCTGGTTTAAGGCTGGTGTCAACCAGATTGCGGTATCGTTAAACAGCCATCAACATGAGAACTGGACCTGGCAAGGCAATACCGTGATGGGGTCGGTGTTTGTCGACCTGGCTGAGCCCCAGTTGATATTGCATCAGTTTTCTTCACAGCCGTTGCTCAGCCATCATCACCATTGATACCGGGCGCTGGTCACATTACTGTGGTCAGCGTTTAAAAGGTTTCTTTGAGTAAGTTAAGCATGTCCTCAACCGACAGCTTGCTGGCCTGTTCGTTGCCAGCCAGCAATTGGTCAGCCAGATCTCGCTTATGTTGGTGCAGTGCGACGATTTTTTCTTCTATGGTGTTCTTGGCAATAAGGCGATAAATGGTCACCGGACGCTGCTGGCCCATTCGATGGGCCCGATCTGATGCCTGTGCTTCAACCGCCGGATTCCACCAGGGATCCATATGGATCACATAGTCTGCTGCGGTGAGATTCAAACCTGAACCACCGGCTTTGAGGCTGATCAAAAACACTTCGCCATTGCCGTGCTGGAAGGCGTTGACGCGTTCCTGACGTTGTGCAGCCGGGGTACTGCCATCTAGGTACTGATATGGCACGTTACTTTGCTCAAGGAGATTTTTAATAATCTGTAGGTGACCCACAAACTGGCTAAAAATCAGTGCTTTATGATTGTTTTGCCGTAATTCACTAAGCAGCTCACTGAGCGCTTCCAGCTTGCTGCTTGGCAAAGTGCTTTCAGCCATGACCAACTGCGGGTGGCAGCAGGCTTGACGTAATTTGGTGAGTTCCGCCAGCATTTTGATGCGTTGCTCTGCCGCCGAACTGGTGCTGGAAGATTCCATGATCTGGTCAATGGCATGCTGTCGCAGTGCTTCATAAAAAGTCATTTCGTCCTCACTAAGCGAAACGGTGAGGTTAATTTCCGTTTTCTCTGGCAGTTCGGTGAGGACCTGGCTTTTAAGGCGACGCAGAATAAAGGGTTTGACCAGTTGTTTAAGGCTTTGACGTGCTTTATGTGCCGCCAGCTTGTCTTGCTCGGCATTTTCCATTGGCTGAGCAAAGCGGGCATTAAAGCGCTTCAGGTTGCCCAGTAAACCCGGATTGACGAAACGGAACAGCGACCACAGTTCGGTCAGATTGTTTTCTATTGGCGTGCCTGTGGTGATCATTTTAAACTCGCCTTTCAGTGCACAAGCGGCCACGGTGCGTTTAGCCAGCGGGTTTTTAAGCGCCTGGGCTTCATCGGCGATAATGGTGTGCCAGTGTTTTGCTTTTAGCAGCTCAGCCTGACGTTGCAGCAGACCATAACTGATCACCACACAATCAAACGGGCCAGCCTGAGTTAATAGCTGCTCACGCTCGTGCGAACTACTGTGATCGCTGAATAAGGTCATGTTTAATGCCGGTGCAAATTTGCTCGCTTCCTGTTGCCAGTTAAAGCATACAGAGGTCGGTGCGATGATAAGCGCAGGTCCTTCACTGGCACGTGCTAAGATCACAGCCAGTGCCTGTAGGGTTTTGCCCAGTCCCATGTCATCAGCCAGGCAAGCGCCGCCGCCCCAGTGGGCTAGGCGCATTGCCCAGTCAAACCCCGCCAGTTGATAATCGCGCAATTGCGCCTGTAAGGTCGCTGGCACAGTGAGTGTCAGCGTATTGGCCTGGTACATTTTTTTGCTTTGCTCTTCCCAGGCGGGAAGGGTTTTCATACGCATACCGGTTGTCGCTTCTGCGACCTGACCACTGGCAAGCGGATGAAACTGGCCCTGATCAGTTACGGTATCAAGCTGAGCGAGCTGATTACGTAAGTCTTGGGACAGTGCCAGGATTTGTTCACCGTCGAGGCTGACAAAGCGGCCATGGCTGGTGGCCATCAGACTCAGCAACTTTTTCAACTCTACGACTTGTGTATCATCGACCTGAAGTTCACCCGTGACGTCAAACCACTGATTTTGCTTGCTCATCGCCAGGGCCAGATGTTGGGATTCAAGGGGGTTGCTGAGGCGGAACTTCTTCCCGCGTGGCCAGCGCAGCCTTAAGGTGAAGCCCGGTATATCGGATGCAACACACCGCTCAATCTGCTCAAGTGCCTCGAGCGCCATTTCCAGGTCGTCCAGTTGCAAACGATTATCAGACATCGCCAGAAATGCCGGACAGTGTTCATCCAGTGACTCCATCCAGCGTTGTTCTTGTGCTAAATCACGTTGGGTGGCCACCCGCTTATGCTCAATTTCTGTGGTCAGATTGGGGCTGCCAATGCCCGGGTGCAACATGGGGCCCTTATCGCCAAAGGGCATACTCACACAGTGAAACTCCAGGCCACCCTGATAAGGCGTGATGTTGATCACCAGTTCGTTGGCAGGTGTAACTGTGGTCAACCCGGTGTCGACGCCGTCCAGGTCGGACTGTATATTCAGTAATGGCGCGATGGCTGTGATACTCTCAAGCAGTTTGGGCTTGGCTGCTTTGGGTACGACCAGACCACTTTCCCCGATGATCTCTGCGACCTGCAGATGCTGACGAGTGAACAGGGTAAATCCATAGCGATGGCCCTGAAGCGGGAAAAAGGCGTACTCACTCTGCCTTGCGCGCTCTTCGAGTTGTAAACGATAGTCTATGCCTTGCGGCAGGTTGGGTATCGACATCATCAGTTCATTGCCGTTGTCGCGGATCTGAAGCTCGGCCGGATATTCTGTCAGTTCTATTTCGCGACTGAAATCTTCGCCCAGATAGAGATTATGTGCACCAGATGCGGCACTCAGGGCGTTTGCTCCTTCCAGTTCAAAGGTGCGTCCACCATAATAGCCGTGGTTTTCATACACCCGAATAGCAGCGATAATTTCTTTATCTTTATCGCTTAGGTAATCAAAGCGCTCACGCTCATCGACCAGGCGCTTCAGGGCCACATTGCGGCCTTTACTCCAACCTTGCTTACCCAATTTTTGCTCTCTGGGCTTGAGTGTGAGTTCAAACCGAGATTGCTCAAGTTGCCAGACAAGCCGGTGGGTTTGCGACGATTTATCTGCGCTGGATGGTGGCGTGGATGCCAGGCTTTGCAGTTTTTCCAGTGCCAGCTCCCAGTCACTTTTTTGTTCTACCAGTTTGGCAAAGTTAACCACAAGGCGCTGCGGCAGTGGTGGCACAGGCGCCTGATGGAGCACCAGCAGATCGGCACCCATACAGGCAAACAAAGGTTGCTGTATTGCACTGAAGGTATTGCAGGCTTCACTGAGACGAGTCAGTTGTTGGGCCTGTAACTGGCCCCCGGTCCAGTGCGTCGCCAGAGCAGTTAGTATTTGTAGCAGTGCATAGTCATAGGGCTTCGCTTTACTAAATGCCTCATATTCCTGATATTGGTTAACGAATGTCTGGCCACCACTGAGGCATTCTGCAAGATATTCGACCAGGCTCAAAAGGACATAATTTAACCCTGGCGCTTTTTTGTCAGCGGACTCTGCCTGCACCAGCTGACGCACCGATTTAAACAGCTGAGGCTGTCCCTGACTGGCCTGTACCAGCGTCGCCAATTTATGAAACAAACCGGGCAGGCCACCCAGATATTGCTGCTTACGCCGGGCAAGTTTGTTTTTAGCGACCATTGCCTGTTCAAATAATGCGTAAGCGCTCTGGTGTTCGCCGGAGCACATTGCGACCATGGCACGTAACTGAAGCGCATAGCAGCTGCTATCATTGCCCAGTACGGCGACACTTTGATCCAGTTGCGCCCGATAAATATATTGCTCGGCCAGTAAACAATGCAGCGTTTGATTATTCGGCTGACGTTCGCAGAGCTGTTTAATAAGCTGAAATGCGGCAAAATTGTTCTGACAGTCACTTTTTAAGCTGTGGATTAATGTCGAGCATGCTTGATACAGCAATTGCGGAGGCAGTTCAGCCAGATGCTCAATATCTGCCGGAAAGAACAGGGTGTTGACCAGCACCTGATTGGTGTGGTGGTCAAGGTGTTGCGGATTTTTGTGAAATGACAGCAAAGCAGTGGCTTTATCGTATTGGCCCAGGGTAAGCAAATCGCGGATAAAGCGTTGCTCATCAGAGAAATCGCGTTCCCACTCATATAAATTGACCACAGGCACGACTTGTTCGGCACAATTTAGTGTGCTGATAAAACGATCCTGACGAAGCGCATTGTGGCACAGTGAAATCTCGATCAGCGGCTGAGCCCGGAGGCCTTTTTGGTTACTGATTAACAGCCCGGCTTCGATCAGTGCGGTTCTCTGCTCGGGCAGCATACCCTGACTGAGCGCGGGGATGTCGTGCACCTGGGTTTCAACCAGCAAGTTCAGCAAGCGTTTTAATCTACTTATCGCAACCGGCTTGCCGATCAGCGCCAGTACTTCCAGCATGATCTGTTGTTCAATGGGTAGCTGCGCGTAGCGTGTCAGGAGTTCGGTGATGTGTGTCTGGCTGAAAGGAGTAAAGTGCATGCTGATAGACCGTTTCGGGTCTTGCTCCGCGAGTTATTATTCATTGCGGAGCAAAGTAGCAGAAGCGCGGTGTGTGCTCAAGTCATACTATTCTGTTGGCAAGGGTGTAATACAGTTGTGAGCTGGTATTGCCCGGCTCAGACGAGCAGCACACAAAGCCGGCTTTTTGCAGTACTTTGATAGAAGCCGGGTTGTCTGCTGCAACACCTGCATTGAGTGTAACACTGGGCTGAACTGTGCGCAGATGCGCTACTAAACCCTGTAGCAATTCACTGGCATAACCTTGTCCCCAGTGCGCTTCGCCTATCAGGTAGCCAAGCTGAACCGTGTTTTCGGCTGCATACAGCATAACCAGGCCCAGAATGTGTGTCTGTTTGTCCTGCACCAGTAGCAGCTCACAGCGTGTTAGTTTGTCCGATATCCAGTCGGTTAGTTGGTCAGCAGTGTGCGGACACTGTTGCCAGTCATCGGGCAAAAAATGTAGTGTGCCTGGTGTCAGCAAATCGAGTAGCTGTTGTACGTGTGCTGTGTTGAGAGCCGGTGTTGCAGGCATTATTTCTAATCTTGCTGTACTGAACTTATGCATTGTCATGGGTGTGTTCCTGTGATGATTTTGCCTGTGTTTCAGACAAGCCAGCTTTAAATGCCATGGTTAACTCGTGACCCTTGATGGCCGGTAATGCAAGCGCCTTTAGTGCCAGACTGCCAACCATGATCAACAGGGCAGTGGCCAGAGCATCGAGACTCATACTGAGTACCGTGCCAGTTGCGCCGAATGTGGCTGTCAGAGACGACAGTTCAGGTAAAGTATAGATACCCGTAAGCTGCTGCAGGAGCAGGGCTATCCAGAATCCAAAACAATATGGGCAGTGCCATGCCGTGTATAGATAGGCCAGGGGGGCTGGTAAACGTGCCACTAAAGTCTTAAACCAGGTGCCCCAGTCGGGTAATTTTTCCCATAAAAGCACGTGGACTGACAACCCTATTAAAACGAGTGAAAAAGTCATAGGTCTCTCCTGTAAATCGGTGTATTGTTTTGTCGATGTCTATTATTCTCAATAAAGCCGTAGCACGTTATTGTCTGCTTTTTGAATTAATCGGCTTATTTTAATATTGTGAGTGAAATAAAATGACCAACCATGTTGCCGCCTGTGGCCAGATGAAAGTAGCGACACTGGAGCAGGAGCCCCACGGCACGCACAGCGAAAGTGTGTTGAGCTATATTCGCTCAGGCTCGCTGGATATGTTACATGGCGAAACGTTTACAGCCACACAGGGCATGTTTGTACTGGTACCCGGCGGCATGCCTCATACTTTGTTGTCCGGGTCTGATTTGCATGTGCACTGGATGAGCTTTTGCCCGGACTGTCTTGGGCTTACGCCCGAATCCAGCTTGTTGCAGCCCTTTCAGCAGGTGCGTTTAGGTGCTTTACCCGCATTGGCGCTATCTGGCGAGCGCGTCGAGTTTGTGCAGACTTTGTATCAGGAGTTTGAAGCCGCATTGCAGCATGCTTTACCGCTTGACGTGATGAAGAGTTTTGTTTTTTTGCTGCTGCATGAGGTGTCACTGGCACAACAGCCGGTGAGCTGGCGCGCAGGTATGCACCCTAAAGTCGTCGCAGCCCTTTCCTATATTGAGAGTCAGGGCTTAAAACCGGTTTCTTTGCAGGATGTGGCGAGTGCGGTATTTGTCAGTGCCCCTTATCTGGCGACCTTGTTCAAACGCGAAACAGGCTACTCCGTAGGGCAGTGGCTCATCAAAAAACGCCTGGGTGAGGCCTGTAATCGTTTGCTGCACACACATACACCAATTGCTGCGTTAGTTGAAGAGCTGGGTTGGTCAGATACAACGCACTTTATCCGTCAGTTTAAGGCGGCTTATGGCGTCACGCCTGCGCTGTGGCGCAGGCAGCACAGCCAGGCGGCAAAAAGTCGTTAATAATCTGTACTACCGGAGTTGCTAAATTCAGGGATGTTTGGCGCGTTAAATCGTTGATCTGAAGTCTCTAATCCCTTTCTCTGATCAAGGGGACATGATAAGTTAGTCGTACAATGTTAACGGGTATTTATTTGCGTGCCTGCTATAATTGCAATCAAGACCGAAAAAATCCGGTCTATGTCGAGCCGAAGAATCACTGTAATAGGTAATATACTTTGTTTAAGGAAATTGAAGACCTGAGCGAGAGTCTGGTGCTGATTGTTGAAGACTCAATGCTGACACAAAAAGTCATCTCTTGCTTTTTAGAGGGGATTTGTTCGGTCCATATGGTGACATCCGGAGAAAAAGCCATCGAGTTTTGCCGTGCTACACCGCCGGATCTGATCCTGATGGATTGGGTGCTTGAGGGGATGTCTGGGGTAGAGGCTTGTAAACAGTTGCAGGAAATGGAAGGTCTGTCTGATATTCCTATCATTTTTGTGACCTCCAACATCAGCGAGCAACAGCAAGACTTGTGCTGGGATGCGGGCGCGGTTGATTTTATTCCTAAGCCTATCGTGGCAAAGACCCTGATGAACAGGGTTAAAACCCACCTTAAATACAAACAGCAAGCGGATACACTCAAGCGCTACTCATACTATGACGGGCTAACAAAAGTGTTCAACCGGCGCTTTTTTGATATGGAAGGAGCACGTCAGTTTAAGCAGAGCATTCGCCAACAGCATACCTGCTCTGTGGTGATGCTGGATATCGACCACTTCAAGAAGTTTAATGACCGCTATGGCCATCTTAATGGGGACGACGCCCTCAAAGCCGTTGCCAGTGCCATAGACGGCCAGATACGTAGGCCAATGGATGGAGTATATCGCTATGGCGGCGAAGAATTTGCGATTTTATTGCCAGACACAGAGCCTGACGGGGCGAAGCAGCTGGCTAACCAGTTTGTTGATGCTGTAAAAGCATTGGCCATTGTGCATGAAGACTCGGAGTTTGGTGTCGTTACCATCAGTGCAGGTGTTGCAAGTAATGATGGTGGCGAGCATTACCAGGATTTGGCTCAGTTGATTGCGGCGGCAGACCAAGCCCTATACAACGCAAAGCATCAGGGTCGCAATCAGGCGTGTGTGGCAGAAAAAAAGGGCGCTTAGGCCCTTTTTTAATCAATCCACCCAGAGCTTGTTTAACCTGCCATGTTAAACAGCAGTGCCGAGACGGCTAAAATGCCGACCAGCAGAATAAAATAGGTGCCAACATGATGGCGGTACTTCTGTAGTGCCGGTACTTTGAAAATGGCGATGGTTGGCATGATAAACAGGATCATGGCAATGATCGGTCCGGAAATGGCACCCATCATATCCAGAATACTCGGGTTCATCACAGCGCACACCCAGATGGCGATAAACATCAGGCCCACACCCAGTTTATCAATCAAGTTTGCGGATAGAGACGACTGCTTACTAAGCAGACCATTGAAGCTCTCGCGTGCGCCCAGAAAGTGTCCAAGGAATGAAGACGTAATGGCAATGAAGGCGACCAGCGGACCCAGCATGGCAATAAATGGGTTGTCATATACATTAGCCAGGTAAGACAGCACAGAAACGTTGGCCTCTTTGGCTTCGAGCATTTGCTCCGGGCTCAGGGACAGCACACACGAGAAGACAAATAACAGCACAAAAACGATCAGCATCAAGGAGGTATTGCGCAAGATTGCTTCTGCTTTGTGTGTCGCACGGTTTGCATAATGGCGGCGTTGCGCATTGGCAAAACTGGAGATAGCGGCTGCATGGCTAAATGAAAAAACAATAATTGGTACGGATAGCCACAGTGTCTCACTCAGGCCTGCCATATCCGGTGTTGCCACAACTGGTGCTTGCCAGTGTGGGATCAGATAGAGTGACAGCATCAGCAAGATCCCAACTAACGGATAGACCAGCAGTGCAAAGGCTCGCAGCAGTAATTTTTCTCCGCCCATCATAATCGCAATCATGCCTGCAACCAGGAGTCCGGAAAGGAGTATCCGAGGTGGGGATGCCATGTCCAACTGGTTAACCATGAAGCTGTCCACGGTATTGGTTAGGCCCACACCATAAATTAACAGAATAGGGAAGATAGAAAAGAAATACAGTAAGGAAATCAAGCGGCCAGCGGTGGCGCCAAAATGCTCTTCAACGACATCGGTAAAGTCACTGTCACTGTGTTTAGAAGACAAAACAAAACGTGCCAGTCCTCGGTGAGCCAGGTAGGTCATTGGAAAGGCCAGTACAGCCATGATCACCAGGGGCCAGAACCCGCCGATACCGATATTGATAGGCAGAAACAAAATACCGGCGCCTACAGCGGTACCAAACAGGCTAAGTACCCAATTGGTATCGTGTTGTGTCCAGCGTCCCCGACTGCTTTGGGTACTCTCTGTGGCGAATGCCTCCGTAGAGAGCCCTTCAGGGGTATTACTCATACTTGTTGTCCTATGATTAGAATTATATGCGCGCGGATAATATAAAAAATGCGGCACATATGCATGCTTTCGTCGGTAATCAATGTAAAAGTGAATGAATATTCGACAGGTTTGGGTGTAATTTAATCATTTAGCCAAGCGAATTGCAGAAATCTCATTGTGATATTTGACTTTGTGACTTTAAAAGGTACGATTGAGCTCAGAAAATAAGCTAGTATCATATCAAAGAACATAGTATTTTAGTCTCTATATCATGCCCGGTCTTACTATACCGACATGCGTCGTGTCGTGAAGCTGACAGGGTAAGCAAGGTAATATCACGTTATGGAAATAATTAATCTTGACCCGCATCACCCGGAAGTGTCGCAGTTACTGAGAGACATTGACGAGCTGATGAATACACTCTACCCACCGAGCAGTAATCAGCTGATCCCGGCGGATGAGCTGGCTGCGTCGGACGTCTATTTTGTCGGTGCCCGCACGGAATCTGCATTGATGGGGTGTGGTGCCCTGGTGCCAAAAACGGATGAGACCGACAGCCTGACACCTTATGCTGAGCTAAAGCGGGTTTATGTGCAACCACCGTATCGGGGCCTGGGCGTGTCGCGGCACATTATGCAAACTTTGATTGACCATGCACGCCAGGTTGGCTTCAGCGTATTGCGGCTTGAAACCGGGATACGGCAAACTGAAGCAATTGGGCTATATACGTCGTTGGGGTTTGTACAGCGTGAAGCATTTGGCAGCTACGAGCCCGACCCTTTGAGTGTCTATATGGAATTAGCGCTGTCATAAAGAGGTCATATCTTTGCGGGCGACGCTTGGCATTTTTGCTATAATCCCGCCATCTATTTTTTGAGTTGTACAAAAAACATGTCCTTTGAATCTCTTGCCTTAGCACCTGCCTTGTTACAAGGGTTACAGGCGCTTGACTTTACTGAGCCAACAGCCATTCAGGCGCAAAGCATTCCCGTGATCCTGGCGGGGCACGACTTGCTGGCGTGCGCGCAGACCGGCACAGGTAAAACAGCCGCATTTATGCTTCCTATTATGACCCAATTACTCAGTCAGCCGGGCTCAGGTGTTCGCGCTTTGATCCTCGCGCCGACCCGAGAGTTGGCTCAGCAAGTGACGCAGCACGCCAATACCTATGCTGCTCACTGTGAACTGAAAACGGTGTGTTTGCATGGTGGAGCAAATATTGGGCCCCAGGAAAAAGCGCTACGTGAAGGGGCAGACATAGTGGTCGCTACGCCAGGCCGTTTGCTCGATCATTTAATCAAAGGCACATTGAATTTGTCAGCGGTTGAGTATTTGGTGTTCGATGAGGCCGATCGTATGCTGGATATGGGCTTTATGGGTGAGATACGTCGTATAATGCGCAAAATGCCACCTGATCGGCAAACCTTGTTGTTTTCTGCTACCGTTGATGAAGCCGTTTTTAATCAGGTAAAAGACTGGCTGAAAGAGCCAAAACGGATTGGCATTGAGGCTCAGAATCAGGCTGCTGCAAAGGTTGAACAGATCTTTTATGCCGTCGATGAAGAGCGCAAACGGGAACTGATCGCTCATCTTATCGGCAAACAAAACTGGCATCAGGTGTTGATTTTCACCCGCACAAAGAAGCAAGCTGATGACTATGCCAAGGAACTCAATAAAGACGGCCTTAAAACTCAGGCTATCCATGGTGACAAATCTCAGGGGGCGCGGAACAAGGCGCTGGCACAATTTAAGGATGGTGAAATTCGTGTCTTAGTTGCTACTGATGTTGCAGCACGCGGCATTGATATCCAACAATTAAATTATGTGATTAATGCTGAGTTGCCTTATGTCGCGGAAGATTATGTACACCGTATTGGCCGAACCGGCCGGGCTGGTGAAGCCGGAACTGCTATTTCGTTAGTGAGTATTGATGAGCAGTGGTTACTCGAAGAGATTGAAGTTTTGTTGGATGAACGGCTTACGCCGCAATGGTTGAGCGGCTATGAGCCAGATCTCACCCGCGAGCCTAAAAATGATCGTCAAAACTCGGCCAAATCTCGTCGTCAGCGCGATAAAAAGCGCGTGCTGGGTCAGCGTGGTAAGCGCAGACGTTAATGCACTTAGTGGCTTCTAACAACCAATTGATAGGTGAGGCGATGACGCAAGTACAATGGCAGATTCATCAGGGGAGTATTGAACAGGTACTCTCTGTAGAGCAGCAGATCCCGGAGTTTTCTCAGCCCAAGACGCAAGCAGATATCCTTCAGAGATTATCAGGTCGCACTTACCTGGCGCTGATAGCCAGCTGTGAAGGTCAGCCGGTTGCATATAAGCTAGGTTATGAGCAGGCCCCACAGCTGTTTTATAGCTGGATTGGGGCCGTCATGCCGGCCTACCGGGGCAGAGGGTTGGCGCGAGCGTTATTGCTGGAGCAGGAGCGTTGGTGCCGTGAGCAGGGATTCAGGCATATTGAAGTAAAAACGATGAACCGCTTTAAAACCATGTTGCAGATGCTGGTCAGCCACGACTACCATATCGCGGAACTGACACAGCCAGCAGCGTCGTCGCAGACTTTACTGGATATGCAGATCCGGTTTCGCAAGGCGCTTTAACGTAAACGTGTTAACGTAAACGTGCGTCAAAGTACTGATTGACGCCCAGGGCTAAAAAGATAATCGCGCTGCCAAGCCCCAGACTGACTAAATCGGCGGTGCGATTCCAGATCAGGATATTCACCAGGATCCCGGCAGGGATCAGCACATTGTTCATGACTGCCAGTGCTCCTACTGAAACTAAGGTGACGCCTTTATTCCAGATAAAATAACCAAGGGCAGAGGCAATGAGACCTAAATAAATTAAGATCCCCCATTGTAGCTGCGTCGAAGGGAGCCGGTTCAAATCACCAAAAAGAGCAAAACTTAACGAGGACATGGCCAGCGCGCCGATAAAGAAAAAGCCAAAGCACTGATGGTGGACTAAGGCATGTTGCTCAGCCAGTCGTTTATATAAAACCTGCCCCAGTGCAAAACACAGATTGGCACCCTGAACTACCATAAAGCCAAGCCAGAAGTCCGGGTTAGGCGTTGTCAGACGAATGACGAAAGCGCCCAGTGTTGCGATTAATGCGACCAGCAAATAGCGTGCATTAAAGCGCTTTGCGAACAGGTCATTAAGTAAAGTGATGTATACCGGTGTCATAACAGTAAACAACAGGACTTCCGGTACAGTTAAAAACACAAAGGCATGGTAATAGAAACCATACATAGCTCCAATCTGTATTGCACCTATTGTCATTAATCTGAACATCACAGGGCGGGCTGTTTGCTGCCAGCGAATAAATGGCAAGAAAACCAGGGTTGCCAGCGCAATACGACTCAGGGCGGCGAACCAAAGGTCAACCGAACCGGCGAGATAAACGCCTATCAGGCTGAATGAAAACGCCCACAGCAGGGTGACAAAAATCAGATGATGCATATCAGGTCAGTCAAAATGGTGTGCAAGGATAGTGGCGATGATACCTCAGAGTGGTTTGATTTAACTAACAAAATATCAGCTGTGTTGAAGACTCAGGCGTTGCCATTTTCCGAGCTTTGCTAAGCGAATGAGCAAACATAAACGAGGAAAAACTATACATCGAAAATACCGAGCATAAGGCGCGTTATAATATGATTTTATTTTATAGCGACCGAGTTACAATGATTTTGTTTTCACATTTATCCCTTCATGATTACCCATGATGTGTGTTAAGGCCGCTTTATGCGGCCTTTTTTTTGCCTGAGTTTTCTGCTGTGTTGCGCCCAAAACATGAGGTTTTGTTGTGGGTCGTCTCTTCCTTTCACTGCCTTTTTCAGCAGGACAATATAACTCCATAAAAACAACAAGGGCATCGATGACAAAGGTATTGCCAGTAAGGCCATCATATTGAGGAGTAAGCAAATAGAAATGAGGAAAGTAACTCATCGAAAATACCGAGCTAAAGAAACGTTTTAATATGATTTTAATTTATAACGGCCGAGTTACAATGATCTTGTTTTCACATTTATCCCTTCATGATTACCCATGATGTGTGTTAAGGCCGCTTTAATGCGGCCTTTTTTTTGTCTGCGTTTTCTGTTCAGCTGCGCCTAACCTGCCTACCCTTAAGATGACGTTTTTCTGTGGGCAGCGAATCAACTGCCTGCTTCTAACTGTAAAAGGAAAAAGGTATGCGTACAATTCCATTGCTGATGTCGGTTGTTTTGTCTGTGTTACTGAGCGCTTGTGCGTCTATGGGGCCGGGTGATGCTGTCCAAAAGCGTTCCGAAATTCAAAAGATGAAACGAGATACTTTAACCAAGCTCTATAGTAAAAAGCCGGATGTTCGCGCCCAGCTGAGCAATGCGCCTGGATATGCGGTGTTTTCCAATGCGAATCTGAATATTATTTTTGTTGCCGCAGGCACCGGCTATGGTGTCGTAGAAAATAACACCACAGGTCAGTCAACTTACATGAATATGGCCGAAGGCGGTGTCGGACTGGGTCTGGGTGCAAAGGATTATCGTATCGTGATGGTGTTTCATACCCAGGCAGCGATGAAACAATTTGTGGAGTCCGGCTGGACATTTGGCGGAAATGCCGATGCTGCTGCAAGGGCAGCTGATAAAGGAGCCTCTATTGAAGGCGAAGTCTACTATGGGGATGTAACAGTGTATACATTTACCGAAAGTGGCCTGGCATTGCAGGCGACAGTCAAAGGAACGAAATTCTGGCAAGACAAGGAATTAAACTAATTCCACTTGCCCCTGGCAACGACACCTAGCCGGCCTGTTGGGCCGGCTGAAAAATCTACTTACCATTTGTCACATTTTTGTGCCTGTTTTAATCCACTCCCTTCACGTTACACTCCCAACAAATGACAGCCAAAGGATGCGTTATGATTTTAGTGATTGGAGCAAGCGGGGCGACGGGCAGGCTGGTTGTTGAGCAGTTGATGTTGGCACAGGTGCAAGTCAGAGTCCTTGTCCGGCAAAGCAGTGCACAACTGGAAACGCTCAAAGCTAACCCGCAACTGGATGTCAGGGTGGGTAATATTGCCGAGTTGAACACCCGGGAACTCGAAGCGTTAGTGGCGGACGTGAAAACGGTTATTTGTTGTCTGGGACATCGGGCAACGTTTCAGGGTATTTATGGCCATCCCCGCCGCCTGGTGCGTGATGCAGTGCAAAGTGTGTGTCAGGCAATTGCAAACAAAGATAGCGGGAGTCCTGTTAAATTTATCTTAATGAACAGTACAGGGTGCACCTGCGAGTCTTTACATGAGCGGCCACCTCTGGCACATCGTGCCGTGGTGGCATTATTACGTTTATGTCTGCCACCTCATCCTGATAATGAGGCTGCTGCGAAGCTCTTACGTGCCCGCTCCCCCGCAAAGGAGGGGATTGAGTGGGTCGTGGTTAGGCCTGATTCGTTGACAAATGATGCTCAGGTCACAGCTTATGACGTTCATCCATCTCCAATACGTGACGCCATTTTTGATGCGGGAAAAACAAGCCGGATCAATGTCGCACACTTTATGTGTCAGCTAGCGCTTGACCCGGCACTGTGGCAGCAATGGCAGGGCTGCTCTCCTGTACTGTATAATCAGGATCAGGGCTAATACTCAACCGTGGTTTTGTAGTCATACCTGAAGCCGATAGAAATGGAGTCGAAGTCATCGCCATTGACGAACGACTTGTTAAGGTACTCAAGGTGAATTCTGAGTACCTTAATGGGGCTCCACTCCAGTGTCAGGTTATAGCCATCAAAGCCGCCTGCGGATGGATCTGAATCCTGGTATCCGTCATCAAAATCAAAGTAGCCTGCTTTCAGTTTGTAGGCTTTGGCCAGTTGGTAAGCAAAGGATAAATCGAAGGTGTGCCCACTGCGGTCTGCACCTGCGGCATCTCTGTTGTAATCCTTATCCTGATAAGCGACGGCGGCATAGAAGCGAGGTGTAAATTGATAGGCCAGCGAGGTTGCCCAGAGACTGTTATCCCCGAGCTGGACATCATCGGCATAAACGTCGTTTTGCTGGTAGGTGACAGCAGCATGCAAATCGTTAGCATCATAACTCAGACCAACATTGACCAAATCATCTGAATTACTACCCGACTCGCCATTAAACTGTGCAACTGCAACAAAAGTAAAAGGCCCGGGTGTAAGCCGGTAACTGATCAGATTGTCGACGAAGAAGAGGCTCTCAGGGTCATACGCAAACGGACTATTGGCATGATTGAAGATATCAACATACTCGGCAATAAAAAGATATTGTGCCGGCCGTTGCTTACCTATGCCAAAGCGGCCAACAGGTGTGTTGAGCGCGGTGTAGGCCCGCCGGGAGCGACCAAAGTTGCCTTCGTTAGCAACGTCAATACTCCACTCTCCATGCAGCTCTGCGCTCCAATCTTTGTCAAATTCGTGGGTAACCTTGAGTCCGGCATGGGACAGGGCGTCACGCACGTCCCAATTATCCTCACCATTGGTCTCCAGGCGACCGTATGTCGGGCGCATGGTCGCGTATACGTCCAGCTTGCGCTTTTCTTCCGTAGGCGCTGATTTAGCTGAACTGGCAGAGGAAGCGGCTTTTGCATCTGCAGCAGCTGCTTTATTGGGTGTGGGTTTAGCGTTTTGTGTTGTTTGAGCGGCAGATGGGTTTTGCCTTTCAAAACGGGCCTTGAGTGCTTTGAGCTGAGCTTCGAGCGCTTCGATGTCAGCCATAGTGACAGCGCGTTCGGTGTTAGCTTGAGCACAGGTGAGCGGCACACAAAGTGCAACC
The DNA here is from genome assembly GCF_030125445.1 of Pseudoalteromonas ardens. NCBI lineage: Bacteria > Pseudomonadati > Pseudomonadota > Gammaproteobacteria > Alteromonadales > Pseudoalteromonadaceae > Pseudoalteromonas > Pseudoalteromonas ardens. The sequence continues at coordinate 11,067 of NZ_JASJUV010000006.1, read as the reverse complement.
AGGATGGCTTTAGCCACAGAAGAGATCGCGTTATTCATAGCAAATTACCAAATTTGTTGCGTTAGTTGCGATAACTGGAATTATAGACAACACTTTGGCAAAGGGTGATTTTATTTGGCCTAAATAATATGAAGATTCGCAGCAAGTTCTCTTTGGCATCGGCGTTACTCATCTTTATGATCATTCTGGTGATCAGTACGACAACCTATTGGCTGGTCAATGCCTCTATGAAAAAGAAAACCACTGCATATGTCAGTGATTCCGCACAATTGCTGGCACTGGGTATTGATAACTGGTTGGCAGAAAAAGCCGCTTTAATTCGATTACTGCGCAGTCAGATTGAAGCTGACTTTAGCCCCGAGCAGTTTCAAAAGGGGCTCGAATCCCCTTATTTTAAAGACGCCTTTTTATTGTCATTTGGTACCTTAAGCACAGAGAGAATATTGCGTTCGAACAATCCCAACAGGCAAAACCCACCAGATGTGGATTTTAGGGAACGAGGCTGGTACCGCCTGGCCAGAGACAAAGGTAAAACGGTGTTTACCAGCCCTTATACCGATGCAGCAACCGGTGAATTGTTGCTCTCAGTGGTTGCGCCTATTAATTCAGGCGGGCAATTTCGCGGCGCGATTGGGGGCGATCTTAGCTTAGATACCATAGCCAAAAGTGTGAATGCGGTGAACTTTGATGGCACAGGCTATGCCTTTTTAGTCGACAGTAAAGGGATTATTGTCTCTCACCAAAACGCCAAACTGAATGGCAAACCGCTCAGTAGTTTGTCGCCACAACTGAATAAATCAGCTGAAAAGACACTATTAGAAGTGACGGTTAAAGGGGAAGCCAAGCTGCTCTATTTTTATCCGTTATCGCAGCAGTATGGGACCGATTGGTATTTGGCCGTGTTGCTGGATGAAGCGCTGGTTTTCAGTGATTTAAGAGAGCTTTCAATGAGCACATTGATGTTGGCAGTGGTTGCCATATTGCTCGGAGCCTTTTTGAGTCGGGCTTTGGCCATTCAGTTATTGAGACCGCTGAAAGATCTCAATGATGCAATCACCAATATTGCGTCGGGGAGTGGTGATCTTACTCAGCGAGTGCGTATAAAACACGAAGATGAATGCGGTAAGGTCGCGCAGGAATTCAATCAATTTTTGGGGTCACTACATAGCCTGGTGACAGATGTGAAGCAACGCGCTGATCTGGTGGTGGCCAGCTGTGACGAAGCGAGTACGCTGGCGAATCAGTCCAGCAGTCAGCTCAATGAACAGGTACAACTGATTGAAGGGCTGGCAACGGCGATGCATGAGATGAGCACGACTTCCAGTGAGATTGCCGGTAGTGCCCAAAATGCCGCGACATCGATCACCTCCGTCAATGAAAGGGCGGCAGAAGGGCAACAGGTATTTCAGAAAACCCGTGGTGAGATCAGCGCACTGGCCGATGAGATAAATATCTCGCACGAGATGAGTACACAACTAGCGGAATATAGTCAGAGTATTGAGAATATTTTGTCTGTTATTAATGGCATTGCCGAGCAAACCAATCTCTTGGCGCTGAATGCCGCCATTGAAGCTGCCCGGGCCGGCGAGCAGGGCCGGGGCTTTGCGGTGGTTGCCGACGAAGTACGATCTTTGGCAACCAAAACGCAAGAATCGACCACTGAAATCAAATCAATGATTGAACAGATCCAGGCATCGTCTATTCAGGTCCAAAGTGCGATGGGCAGCAGTCGTGATAAAACGTTACTGTGTGTAGAGCAGACTGAGCAGGCTACAGGGATGTTGAATGAGATTTCAGAAGCGGTGAAAGACATCATGGACCGCAATATCCAGATAGCAACCGCGATTGAAGAGCAAAGCGTGGTAATTGAGGAAATCAATAAAAATACCTCTAATATCAATGATATTAGCGTCGAAGTGGGGAGCTTTGCCGTTCGCCAGTTCGAGTCAAGTAAAGTGCTGACACAACATGCCCATGAGCAAGAAGGGCTATTATCGAAATTCACGCTTTAGCTACGCTGCGGCAAGTTGTACACTTGCCGCATAGCAAACCGAATTAATGAGCCAGTTTTGGACAATAAGAAAAATATATGGGTGGACGCAGATGCGTGCCCTGTGGCGATCCGTGAAATCTTGTTTCGTGCCGCAGTCAGAACCCAGATCCCAGTGACATTCGTCGCCAATCAATATATTAAAACGCCGCCTTCACCTCATATCCACAAGCTGCAGGTGAGTAGTGGCTTTGATGTGGCTGACAATGAAATTGTGCGCCGCATGTGTGCCGGCGATCTGGTGATCACCAGTGACATACCATTGGCAGCCGAAGCCATTGAAAAAGGCGGGTTAGCACTGAGCACGCGTGGAGAAGAGTTCACAAGAGAAAACATTCGATCGCGGCTTAATATTCGCGATTTTATGGATACCATGCGCAGCAGCGGCATGGTCAGTGGGGGTCCACCGCCATTAGGACAGGCTGAAAAACAACAGTTCGCCAACAGCTTAGACCGCTGGCTACAGCAAAATAAAGGCTAATCTCAGGCACCGCGCTATGGTGCCTCTCTTTTGTTTAAAAATGACATCCCTCTGGATTATAAACAAGCTGATATTCGGCAGCCTTGATTGTGCGTTGAAAATATCATCGGTTAAAAGCCGCTAAGTAACCGGCGTTTGATATCGTATTGCAAAAGCCAGTGGGATTACGCAGATGACAGTAACGCTGCTTAACGACAGGGTTTTGCCTGTAATGCTGAATTGGAGAAAACATGATAAGAATAATGACACAAAACGACTTTCAACATTTCTGGCCAACGTTTAAAGAGATCATTGAGCAACAAGAGACTTATGCATTTGACCCGGATATGTCACAACAGCAAGCTTATGCGCTGTGGTGTCAAAAAGTAGATAATGCGTATGTCATGGCAGAAGGGGATGAGATCCTTGGGAGTTACTACCTTAAGGCCAATGCCATGGGCCCCAGCAACCATATTTGCAATTGTGGCTATATGGTTGCCCCCCAGGCAAGAGGCAAAGGCGTTGCTCGTACATTGTGTGAACACTCTCAAAGTGAAGCAATCAAGCTGGGCTATCGTGCGATGCAGTTTAACTCTGTGGTTGCCAGTAATCAGGTGGCGGTACAGTTGTGGCAAAGGTTGGGTTATCAGATTATTGGCACGATTCCAAAGGCTTACCGTCATCCCAGGTTAGGATTTGTTGACAGTCATATCATGTATAAATGGCTCCAGTAACATTAATAATGTTATTTCATATCAATATGATAGGATGAGGAGAGGCATTGACATCTACGTCTTGCCAGCATATATTGCTGGCAACTTAATCGACAGTCAGAGGGTAAGTTGCGCTTAATACAGGGTCTGCTCACATTAATAATGGTATTACTGATTGGTATACAATCGGTGACTGCTGTGATCGATCCCGGCAACTTTCATCAGCCCACCAAGGCACATTTGCAAACCAATCATGTCCATGAAGAACGATATCCGGCCTCACAAAGTGCGATCTTTGACGAGCAGGGTCACGTGATTTCTGACTGTCATCATTGTGGCCATTGCAGTGGTAGCCATACAATCTGGATGTCAGTTCGCTTGTCTCCGATTTCTGGATTGATAAAACCCGATATCCCGTTTTCACCTGCTGATACTCAGGTTCGCCGGCGTATTGAATCTCAGTTTAAACCTCCCATCGCTTAACTCTGTTTCCTCCAAACTTTTTTAGTTCTTGTTATTTTTCCGTTTGACGGATCGTTTCTGCATGCCTGTTTTAATGCAATTCAGGACAGTGCGATTGGTCATGTCGATTTTTGCCTGAAACAGACAGGCAGTGGAGTGTGGTACGTCACACACTACAAATGAAGAGGTTTACACCATCATGAACAAGCGTATTTTGAGTTACGCAGCAGGGCTTTTACTGATCTCACTGAAAGCCAGTGCCATCTCGAGCACAGAACCAGGTCATAGTCACGATCCTGATGCTTCTTTCCAGGCTGAATCATCTCATCAGCAAAGCGTGTTGCTCAGCCAAGCCCAGCAGTCACTAGTCAATCTCCAGCTGGTGACACTACAGGCTCAATATGAGCAAACACCGGTCTATGCACCGGGCGAGCTTAAAGCAAACCGTTACACCAGTTATATGGTGACGCCGCGGGTTGATTCCGTGGTAGAGCGCCGTCATGCGAGCTTAGGCCAGATTGTCAGGCCCGGGGATAAATTGGTCACGTTATTTAGTCAGGATATGGCTCAGGCGCAGGCGGACTATATGATTGCAGCCAGCGAGTGGAAGCGGGTAGCACGATTGACCGATGCGAGCATGAGCGAAAATCAGCAACTGGTCGCCAGAGCTGAGTATAAAGCGGCCCTGGGTACGTTATTGGCGATGGGCATGAGCCACTCTGCCGTTAACCGTTTAGAGACGGGACAAACTCAGTCTTTGGGTACTTATACTCTTTCAGCTCAACGTGAAGGGATTGTACTGGAGGACGGCTTTGTACAGGGGCAGCGCTTCGGTTCAGGTGAAGCCATTATGAAACTCGGTGACGAATCGACATTGTGGGTTGAAGTCAGATTAGCCGCAACGCAGCAGCGTTTGATTAATACCGATACACCCGTTGAGATTGAGCACAATCAGCGCAGATACCCGGCAAAGGTGATCCAGCAGGGGCATACATTGGACCCATTAACGCGCACGCGGGTGGTTCGGCTTGAGGTTGATAATCGGGACGATACATTACATGCCGGTATGTTTGTCAGTGCGTACTTTTTGTTTTCGACGGCTCAGCCCGTTATTACCGTACCTGAATCTGCGCTAGTGCGCGATGTGGATGGCGGGTGGCAAGTGTTTGTGGAACATGATCAGGGTGAGTACGTTGCCACGCCCGTAAAACGGGCTGCACCGACAAAAGACGGAGTGATTATTGAGCCCATGCCGCTACTGGAGGGGGCAAAGGCGATTCGTTCTGGCACCAGGGTGGTGGCTCAGGGGGCATTCTTTATTGCGTCTGAAATGGCAAAAAGTGGCTTTGATCCACATAACCACTGAGGGCGAACAGGATGTTAGAGAAAATCATAAATGGTGCAATCGCACACCGTGTTGTGGTGCTGTTTGCAACACTGCTAGTCTTGGTCGCGGCAATTTGGCAAGTACCGCGTTTGAATCTTGACGCTTTTCCGGACGTGACCAATATCCAGGTGACAGTGAATACTGAAGCCCCCGGACTCGCGGCACAAGAAGTCGAGCAGCTCATCACGTATCCCATTGAAGCACTTATGTACGCGCTGCCGGATGTTGAGCAAGTGCGTTCTATCTCCAAAACCGGGTTGTCCGGGGTGACGGTTGTCTTTAAAGAAGGGACTGATATCTATTTTGCAAGACAATTGGTGTTTGAACGTCTGCAAACAGCCCGTTCACTGATCCCGGATTCAGTTGGGATGCCGGATATGGGTCCGAATACCTCTGGGCTGGGACAAGTCTACCAATATTTGCTGGTGGCTGATCCCGATTCAGGAGTGGATGAAATGACGCTGCGCAGTATCAACGACTGGCTGGTCAAACTCCTGTTGATGCCGATAGAGGGGGTGACTGAAGTACTGTCATTTGGCGGCCAGGTTAAACAATATCAGGTGGACTTGGACCCCACGCGTTTGCTGGCATACAAATTAACCCAGTCGCAGGTACAGCGTGCCTTATCGGACAATAACCGTAATGCAGGCGGCTGGTATCTTGACCGTGCTCAGGAGCAGCTCGTGATCCGAGGTGTGGGCTGGTTTAGCAGTGGGGCACCGGGCTTGGAGCAAATTCGTCAGGTACCCATTAAAACAATTGATGGCACCGTAGTGAGAGTGGCTGACGTCGCTCAGGTCAAACTTGGCGGCGAGATACGTCAGGGGGCGGTCACTCTGACCTTGCGAGATGCTTCTGGGCAGGCAACCTCTCGGGGGGAGGTTGTCAGTGGTATTGTACTGAAACGGATGGGTGCAAACACGAAAGCGACGATCGACGGGATAAAAAGCAAAGTGGCGCAGATCAATCGGGCGTTGCCACCGGGGGTCGAATTTGTGCCTATTTATGATCAGAGTATGCTGATTGATAAGGCCATCACCACGGTGGCAGAAGCCTTGCTGCTAGCGTTTGTATTTATCGCTGTGGTGCTCTTACTGTTCCTGCTCAACCTGAGGGCCGCTGTACTGGTGATACTCTCTGTGCCCGTTGCCATTATTCTGGCTTTGGGTCTGATGTCTTTGATGGGGATGCCTGCAAATCTAATGTCTCTGGGCGGGCTGGCCGTGGCCATTGGTATGTTGGTCGATGGCTCAGTGGTGATGGTTGAGCGGATTTTACAACAACAGGCAGCTCGGGGGGCTTCGAACACCCGCAATGAATCATTTTCTGAACTGGTTCGTCTGGCTGCGAAAGATGTCGCACGACCTATCTTTTTTGCATCTGCCATTATCTTATTGGTTTTTTTGCCGCTGTTTTCTTTTGAAGGGGTTGAGGCCAAACTGTTCACACCTATGGCCAGCAGTATTATGCTGGCTGTGGTTTGTGCCGTTGTGATTGCGTTGTTGGTAATACCTGCTTTGGCTTGTTATCTGTTGAATAGCTATAAGCCGATACCGCGTCACGCTGTGTTAGAAAGAGCAGAAGGGGTTTACCGGCAATCTTTAGAACTTGCGCAGCGAAACAGCAAAGCGCTACTAGTGGGAGTTTCGGCTCTGTTTGCCATAGCTGTGTATACATTGACACAAATTGGTAGTGAATTTGTCCCTGAACTTGAAGAAGGGACGCTCAACTTGCGCGTAACACTGGCACCATCTGCCAGTCTTGAAACCAGCTTATCCATTGCACCTAAGCTGGAAGAAATAATACTAGGGTTTGAGGAGGTGACTTATGCACTAAGCCGCATAGGTCGCCCGGAGGTTGGCGGTGATCCTGAACCGGTGAATAACATTGAGATCTATATCGGGCTTCGGCCGGTTGAACAGTGGAAAAATGCCCGCACTCGGGTCGAATTACAAGCTAAGATTGCGTCGGCTTTATCTGTCCATCCCGGCTTATTACTGAATTTCTCTCAGCCGATAGCAACTCGGGTGGACGAATTGTTGTCAGGCGTTAAAGCCCAGCTGGCAATTAAATTACTTGGACCTGAGTTGCCGGTACTGATGCAAAAGGGGGAAGAGCTTGAACGTCTGGTAAAAGCCTTACCCGGTACCACGGATGTCGCTTTAGAGCAGCAAAGTGGTGAGGCTCAGCTGGTGATAACGCCTAATCGGGACGCTTTGTCACGCGTCGGGCTTTCTGTAAACGATATTATGGACCTTGTCAGTGGTGGTTTAGGAGGCGATGTAGCCGGGCAAATAGTCAGGGGTAACGAAAGGTATGATATCTACGTCAGGCTGGCGGAATCGTTCAGACGCGATCCGGCGGCAATTGAGGCGTTAATGCTCATGTCTCCAAGTGGCGCCTGGGTTAGCTTAAATGAGGTGGCAAAGGTAGAGTTTGCTTCTGGTCCGGTACAGATCCGTCGTGATGATGTACAGCGCCGGATCGTTGTACAAGCTAATGTAACTGGCAAAGACATGGGCAGCGTAGTCGCCGATATAAAGGCCAAAATTGACAGCACACTGTCGCTACCACCAGGATATAGCATTGAATTTGGGGGACAGTTTGAAAGTCAGCAACGTGCACAACAGCGATTGGCCATTGTGATCCCAGGCGCACTGATGCTGATGGCGGTATTGTTAGTGCTGACCTTTAGATCGGTTTCGCAGGCGGCGCTTGTCCTGAGCTGTATTCCTTTGGGGGTTATTGGTGGCGTCTTTTCGCTCTATCTGTCCGGGCAGTATCTGTCTGTGCCTGCGTCGGTCGGCTTTATCACCCTGTTTGGTGTTGCTGTACTGAACGCTGTGGTGTTGGTAGAGAGCATTAATCAGCGGATTGCTGCGGGAGTGGAGATAACCAAGGCAATTAAAGAGGGAGCGACTTCGCGATTGCGCCCTGTATTAATGACTGCACTTACCTCCGCATTGGGTCTGATCCCGATCCTGCTGTCGACTGGTGTGGGGTCTGAGATCCAAAAGCCGCTGGCCAGCGTGGTGATAGGCGGGCTGTTTACCTCAACCTTGTTGACTTTGTTTGTGTTGCCCATTTTATTTGAGCGATTTTGTGCACAACGCCTTGCAAGGCGCCAAGCTTAGCAACGAAAATATCAACAAAGCCGGGGATTAACCCGGCTTTCTTATGCATTATTCAGATTTTTCGGCTTTTTTATTGAGCAGATAAACCGCGCACAGTGCACAGGCACCACCTACAGCCACGCCCAGACTTAGTCGCTCTGCGAAGTACCAGGCTGAAAGCCCCATTGCCGTCACGGGGACCACAAAGACAAAAGAGCTGGAACGATTAGGCCCCAGTTTTTGGGTTGCCAGGAAGAACACGCTGGTAGCAATACTGACAACGACAATCGATAAAAAGAGTAAATGGTGCCAGTAATATGCAGGGTATTGTGATGCACTGCTAAATGGATCATGCTGGTAGGCAAATAAATAGCTTAGTAAAGAGGCCCAGACATACATCAGTGTACTGAAAGTAATGAAATCAGCGTAACGTGTTCCGCGTTGACTGATTAAAGTAAGAAACGCCCAGGTAAGTGAAGCGAGTATAAAGTAGGCGTTGCCTGAAGCCAGTATCTGTTCCAGGTTAAAATGCCATACTTCTATCATTAACAGCCCGCCACCTAAACCGAGTGCGAGTCCAATCCCCTGACGTTTGTTGATCGCCTGACCCAATAAAACGGCACTCAGAATAAAGGTAAATACGGGATTAGATGTGGTGACTAGCATACCGCCTTTACCGGGCAAGCCATCCGCCAGGCCCATAAAAAACAGCTGGTTATAAGCTGCGAGTAAAATACCAGCGGGCAATGACCAGAGCAGGGCACGTACGTTGTAATTCAGATTGAGTAGCTTAAATTTGTACAATATCCACATGATTGGCAGCATGCTGATGGCGGCAAGGAACAGTCGATAGAACACGGTAACCTGAGCTGGGGCGATATCAGCGATGATTTTTCCTGAGATCCAACTCATTCCCCAAAAAAGCATGGCTGACACGAGCGCCAGGACGATTGGTGCATCATTGGGCTGATCGTTGCAAGTGGTCGTCGACATGGTCTTCCTTTTGTTTAAAGTCATACGGCAGGAGGCGATAGCGTATCAAATTTCACTAATGGTCAGTATATGTATTGCGAACATTCCTCTATATTTCTGAACTACAAGGTTTTATTTATAACACTTTGTGGATTCAGAAAACCTTTAGTTGAACATTTAACCCCAAAAGATAGGGTATGCGATACGGCCGTTATATCGAACGGCAGCATTATTATCATTGAAAGGAGCCAACTATGGTGACATTTATCCGGTTGATTTTAATCTGGTGTGTTTTATTGCCAGCGCATAGCTATGCAAACTTGACTTTGGATCGGCATGCAATAGAGCAAGTAGCTAAAAGTTATTTGATTGCGCAAATCGAAGTGAGGCCAAAATTGATGGCAAAAATAGCCGATGATGAGTTGGTAAAAAGAACCTACTGGCAGGGCAAAACGGATGGGGAATTTGTCATGTCCATGGATAAAGCTGGGTTAGTTAAGCTTGCAGCTGAATATAATGTGTCAGGTGACCGTTTCGCAAAGCAGCCAAAGATGGAGGTAAATGTGCTGGATCTTGATGAACGAATAGCCTCAGTAAAGCTGACCACAGATGAATGGGTGGATTATATGCATTTATATAAAAATGCATCGGGGGAATGGCAGATCCTGAATGTATTGTGGCAGTTCCATCAAGTTGCAAGGCACCGTAGTGGTGGGTAACGTGCAAGAAGTCAAACTGTAATGGCCCGTAATTGCTTTTATCTGACAGAAATCTATAGTTTGCACATAGATTATTCAGTCAGGGAACGCCGCCGTGATTACCAATGTTGCAGTTACATACGAAAACAAAACATCAAAGCCAATTTTTGCCTTTTTATGTCAAAAAGGAGAGATCAAAGCGCTCACTTTAACGCAGATCTTTCCTGGCTCTACCTACAAGTTGTCTGTCGAATTTGAGGATCTAAATGATCTGGAAGTTGGCTTCGGTGACTCTTGGTCTAACCCTAAACTGGTCATGCCATTGACCGCTGTTACCGGGTGCAGTGAATTTCAGGTTTGTCTCGATGACAATAATATGATGGAAATTGAGCAATCGGGTGTTTCAGTAAAAAAGCACAAGCGCTACTTCTATGATGCGGTTTGCGTATAACTTTAAACAGAGAGTATGTTTTGTCGTTATGGATCACTTTTTAGTGTAACTCCGTCGGCATTTCTCTGGGGACTAATCGCTTTACTGATTCAACCGGGTTAATAAAGGGGATTATTAATACAGGAGTGTGCTTATTTTGATTCTGTTCTGTATTAATTTTAACCGAGTTGGTTTTATTTTGTTCGGTTGAGTGGTTTTTTTCACTTTTCCTCAAAAAAGGGGTTGTGCTGGGTTTCGATTTCCCTATAATGCGCATCCACCGACACGGGGCACAACGCTGAAAAGCAACGAGCAAACGAGTTGGGAGTCAAATAAAACTAGGTTGTTTTGAAAAGCAAATCGAACGCAACCAAGTGTTGACATAAAGTGGGAAGTGATTAGAATGCACAACCCTCAGCGCTAACAGCGCAGCGACATTAAGTCGCACTGTTCTTTAAAAATATGAAGCAATCATCTGTGTGGGCACTCGTACAGATTGAGTTCTAACAGCGAAATTCAGTTTACTGAATGACGCACAAAAATTTAGAGTCTCAACTGAACTGAGTGACTAACATAGTCAATTCGTTTTGATTTTACTTTTTTAAAAGTAGAAACAGACAAAATCAGAATTCATTGAGCATGGTTTGAAGTTTACTTCAAACAAAAAACTTTTAATTGAAGAGTTTGATCATGGCTCAGATTGAACGCTGGCGGCAGGCCTAACACATGCAAGTCGAGCGGTAACATTTCTAGCTTGCTAGAAGATGACGAGCGGCGGACGG